>CAVTCR010000087.1:0-20706 GCA_963733195.1 uncultured delta proteobacterium | reverse complement strand
TCGCGCTTGGGGGCACGTCGATCGTCTCGAACTTGCCATCGGCCGTCCTGATGTTCACGACGCGCTTGCCATGGTCGATGGTCTCCACGGTGCCCGCCAGAGTGACCGTATGGGTCGGGAGCGCTGTCTGCGCCCAGCTGGGCAGGGAAAGGGCTAAGACCAACCCGCACGCGCTCAGGATCGCTATTACTCGCTTCATGTGTCTTTCTCCTTTTGGTTTCATCATCTGTGGTGTTTCAGGGTTCCTCATCCACCCTTCTCTCTCGGTGTTGTTGCTCATGTTGTGTTCCTTGCGGACTGTGTCGAGCCATTTGGCTCGTGGTCTCGCGACGGGAGGCGAGCGGCCGAAGCCGCCCCTGGCGCAGCAAACGCGATAAAGTGTCCCCCTGATCCCGGACACCGCCGCCGCGGCCGACTTTGCCTCATGCTGTCGACACTCTTGGTGCACCTCCTCACGCCGCTTTGCCGTAGGCTTCATATTGCTGCCCCCCGCTCGCTCATCATCTCCTCCCACTGCCGATAACTGATCGGGTAGGCCACATACCATCTCACTCCCCACAAAATGATTTCCTTGTTAAATTCTTCCCTTTGGCAACACCCCGTCTCAGTCTGAGCTTCCCCGTTCATAGCACTGCATAGCTGTGGTAAAGCAACATGGAGCCTGGCCGCTCTCAGACGCTGTTGAAGGCTCCCCGTATCGTTTTGCCCAGAAAAGTCTCCTAGTCGTGTGCGGCCAGGATATCTCGGCGATGTTGCGCTGAGCCCTGGGGAGATCGCAGTTTCAGAGCTCGCTAGCCCGACCTCATTCGTGTCAAAGGCGGCCACATCACCCATAGTGATTTTATCGCGAGCGCCAATTGGCATGATCTCTTGTGGTTTCTGCACGTTACCGGTAAGGACTCCTAGCTCTCACGATCGACTCCTCTCTCTTGGTCCTGGAGAACACCGGGCGCGGGTCAGTGCCCGTCATCGAGTCACTTGCGTGCCGCCGAGCTCCCGGGCTGATCGCACCGCGGCTTCAGCAAGGCTGGGCTTTTGCATCGCCGCCACCAGATCTTTTGCCCCGGACCCCCACCGCGAGACGGTCTGGACAGCCTGCGTGAAGGGGACGTCCAGGGGATGCACACGGTCCCGGCTCAGGACATACACGGCGCCCGCCAGGGGCGTGGGGATCGAGGGGACGAAGACGGTGAAGCGCCCGTCCGCTAACTCCTCAATGATGAAGGCGGGCACGAGGGCGTCCTCAATCTCGGCCAGCGCCGGCTGCCACACGTTCTCGCCACCCTCGCCGGCCAGGCGTTGGGTCAAACTCCGAATCAGGGCGTAGCCGGGGATGCGTTCGAACAGCGATTTCTCAATGCGTTCCCGAATCGCTCGCCCCTTTGGGGCGCGGACGGCCAGCCCGACGAGGAAACAGAGACCCAACACCAGGAGCAGCGAGAGGATATTCTCAGCGGGGAGCGAGGGCGGGAGTAACTTCGCCAATGGCCGCACCAGGCCCGCTACCGACTTCATGGCTTTGAGCAGCAGCAAAACGGCGAGGTAAATCGGCACGACAACGAGCAGGCCGCCAACCAACGTGTTCACAAAAAATTCCTTGGCATACTGCATAATCACGCCCTTTCTTGATTGGAATGTTGCTGAGAATCCATCTGAACGGGCGGAATGCAACTCCAGGTGTGATGAGGCCGGCCGCAAGCGCTCGAAAATCTTCTAAGAGCCGCCGCCGCGGTTGCAGTCAACCCGTGCGTGAAGCTGGCCTTCCCCCGTCAAGAGGACCGTGTCCGGTTCCGGATTCGCCCCCGTGATCTTTGCGACCGGCGTGATCGTTTCTCCCCATTGCCAGGTCTTCCCCACAACAGCCGGGGGATCTCTCCTGCATCCCCCTGGGCCTGCTCCAGATTGTGGACAAAGGGCATGAGCGGCTGGAAGAGCGCCAAGCCACCTTCTTCTCCCTGGCCGCCCTCACGCTCCCGCTGCGCAGGTGCTCCGGTCAGCGTTCACGCCCCGCTCAGTCGTAGCCCCAGACCTTGAGCACGGCCGTCGGTGCATTCCCCACGATCTTGTACTCGACCGTCACCGACTTGAGCCGGCCCTTACGTCCCGGAGCATCCTTCGGCGTCGTCGAGCCGCCTGCTTTCAGGACTCCGATATCCGTGATCGTGTCGTCGGGGCGATTGTCCCAGCCAAGGACGGCCTTCGTGATCTGCACGTCAGCGCCTTCGACGCTCATCCTTACCTGCTTGACGTCCTTATCCCACCGACCCCCTTGGCTCTTGATATCCACGCCTTGATCGGCAGTTTTGATCGTCTGCTCGCTGAGCACGAACCACTCGTCCGCAGCTCTGACGCTGCCCACAGCCCCTATGAGGACGACAGCCGCGACCACGAACGAGGCCACCAAAGTCAGTTGCTTGATCTTCATTCTCGTTTCCTTTCTGATCCCCGTTAGCCAAGGATCGGTTTTCGCCTAAAGTAACCAAACTAAGAGCGACTAATAAGATTCTCCTTGCAGCTTAAAAAACCCCTACCCCTGAAATGGGCGACAGGAGGCGCGCGACATCGTGTGGAAAAGGCCATTTGATTTTCCTCTACTCTGACGAATTCTTGCGCGAACTTGCGAAACTCTCTCAACAAGTTATGGGTATACATTACGTCGGGGTTCAAATACACGCTGACATGGTTCAAATTACGGTTCAGATGGTTCAGTTTTGATCTGTCAGGTTTCGCGCCAAAAAGACAGTCTATAACTATATGTAGTGCGCTGTACGAATGAAAGCTCCCTATATCTTGTAGTAAGATCGAAATTTGGCGCGAGTTCTGACAGATCCGGTTATCCTGACAGTAGCCGTTGTTGTTCCCGCGCTGCGTTCTCAGCACTTCATCTCCGGCCAGGATCAGCGGGACTCCATGGCTGGACTCCCGCTGTTGTTCCTGAGCATTTGCTCGGCGTCGGTCTTTGGACCGCACCACTCTGTGGGTGCGGGTCAGGAGACCCGCTCGCGGCTTGGGCTTGCGTGTAATTCCCAGGACGCATTTTCCTGGATTTCCTAGAACACTATACCCAACAGCCGTTTCAGCAGTTCTTCCAGCGACATCATGGTGAGCGCCAGCGGCACGAGCGGCGCAAGGGTCGCGGCCACGAGACGAAGGAGGGCTTCAGTCGTTACCGGCGCGATACGCATAGTCCGCACCACCTCAAAACTATTGCTCAGATCTGCGAGGGACTGAATGTCACCGCTCCCCACCAACGTCTCATCGGCAGGCGCACCGCCGCGCAGCCACTTGGCATCGAACTCGCGTACGTACCGCTGGGCCAGTGTGCCATACTCGCGATTGCCCGTCCGCTTCGCCTCAGCAAGCTGCGGCGCGAACACCAAGAGCGGGCCGAGCACCACGCACACCAGAAAGACGACGAGGACGGCGATTTCGAGCTTGAACTCAGGCAGTGCAGCCCCAAGGTAGAAAATGCGATTAGCGAGCGGTCCGGCAAGCATTGCGCCGTGCGCCACCGCCAGCGGCATGAAGGCGTAGACCGTGTTGGTCAGAAATCCCAGACCGCCGACACGGTCCGGATGGGTAGGAACCAGACTCAAGTCGAGGCGTGACACCTGCCAGAGAAAGCGCGCCCAGATAAACATGCGAAAATACCAGCGCACCAACAGGAACTGGTAGATCGGTAGACTCACGTAGCCATACCACACTCCAGTGAGCGAGAGCTGCAAACCCTCGACGGTCGGCACCGCATACCACGTGGCCGTGGCGAGCACCATGTACTGGCGCCAAATAATCAGGACACCGACGACATAGACGAAAGCGATCAGCAGTACCTCGACGAGCACTGAGTTGCGCAGCCGCGAGGCTGACGCGATGGCGGCCTCGAACCGTGTCAGGGCGCTCGCGGGAATCAGATTGCGCTCCAGGAATTGCCGCACCACGAAGCGCATGCGCTGGTGCACCACCAGTTCCGCAACGATCAACAGCGGCAGCGCCACCAGAAAGCGGGCATGCGCTTCCACGTCCAGCAGGAAGGGAACGGCCACGTTCCCGCCCAGCGCCCGTCCTTCCAGCGCCGAAAGCACCAAGAGCGGCAGCCAGGCGAGCAACGGAATGATGATGATGCGTCGGCGCATGAGCTCCAGCGTATCGCCGGACAGATGTGACCGGCACAGAAGCTGGAAAAGCGGCCCGCCCAGAACCAGCGAGAAGTCCGGCGATTCTCGGAGCATATTGTTTTGGGACGTTGACGCCTGGAATGTAATAGGTTGTGGCTTTCTACTCATATCCGACGCTCCTAAACGGCATCACTACTGAGGTCTCAATAATGGGGTACCTCAAAATCTTAACGCCAGCCCAATGCCGAGGAAATAATCGTCCGCACGTCCGTTAATTCCAACCCCCCATTGATGTCGAGTTGCAAATTGTCATTGAGCAGGAAGGTCAAACCACCATTGAGATTGTGGGCAGGACCGCTACCAAGATTCGTAAACATCAGCCGGACGTAACACTACTGAACACGCTCGGCCAGGCAACAGCCAACGCCGACTATTCATCCGTAAAAATCGGGACTACCATAACTTACAGTCTCGATTGATACCATGTTCCTGCTGCGTCGGTTCATATCACACTTTGCTACTCGTTTCTGAGGTAGTGAATCAATTTGAACCGCTTTGAACCATAATTGAACCGAGGTTACGATGTATCTGAACCTTGTGATCGAGTAGTTTTGCAGAAACTATTTTGGGGATTTATTCGGCGTGGGTCCCCTGACCCCGCCGAGCCTGTTCCACGACAAAGGAGAGTGGATATGAAGAAAAGAGCAGCGAGGGAGTATCGAAGGCTGGCGATTGCGCTGGTGCTGGCGACGGTGACGATGATCACCCTGAACGCACGGGTGGTGCTGGCGGCGAGTGCGAGCGAGATTGATCGCAACGCCACGGAGGCCTTACGAACGTTGTATGCCTCCACGCCTGGCGCGTTAAACTTGGCGAAGCAGGCTAAGGGCGTCCTCGTCTTTCCCAATATCGTCAAGGCCGGCTTTATCGTCGGTGGGCAATATGGTGATGGCGTTCTCGCCGCAAAGGGGGCAAGACGGTCGGGTACTATCGATCCCTCGCCGCCTCGTATGGCTTACAGGCCGGTGTGCAATCCTTCGGCTACGTCTTGCTGTTCATGGATGATGCGTCACTAGCGTATCTTGAAAAAAGCAGGGGATGGGAGATTGGGACCGGGCCCAGCGTGGTCGTCTTGGACAAGGGCTTTGGGAAGTCGATGAGTTCGACGACGCTGCGAAAAGGTGTCTACGCTTTTATCTTCAGCCAGAAGGGACTGATGGCAGGGCTTGGTTTGCAGGGTTCAAAAATCACCAAGCTCACGCCGGGCGAATAGCAGGCCGTTTTGGCGCGTGCATGCGCTTGGACGGCGAAGGGAAGAAATAATGGCCTTCATTCACTATTGACAACTGTAAGGATCTCAAACGTGCGACCACCAGGGCTGGTCAACAATTCTATCCGCCGGCTGTGGGAAGTTATCACCTTTCTTGGTTTGGTCTCTCTGACAGCAATTTGCGGTTGCGTGTACCCCAGTTCCCCAGCTTACGACCCTCATCCTCTCCCCCTCCCTGCTAAAGCCCGTCCGGAGCTTGTCGAAGGAGAGAGGGCAGTACGAGAACAGCAAGTAGGGGTGAGGGGAAGAACCGAGGTCAATCCAATTGAAAACCGCTCTACGGTACAGGCCAGTGAAGACATCACAACTGGAGTGAATCTCTTTGAGAGCAGGCAGTTCGCCGCGGCGCAGCCGTTCTTTGAAGATTTTGTCCGCCAGTACCCTGCTGACCCTTCTGGGGTTTATTACCTCGGACGCCTCGCTTTCGAGAGCAAGCGATATGAGCAAGCGGCGACCTGGTTTGAGAAAGCTGTCCAACTGGACAGTGGTAATTCAGACTATCATCTCTGGCTGGGACGCACGTATGGAGAGCAAGCGCAGCATGCGGAAGGTGACGCATTTTTCTTAGCTCGCAAGGTAAAAAAACACCTCGAAACAGCCGTAGCGCTAAACCCGGACAATCTCGAGGCTCGGTTCGGCCTGCTGGAATATTACCTGCAGGCGCCTCCCTTGGTTGGTGGGGACGCTGCCAAAGCCAAAGCGCAAGCGGAAGAGATCACCAAGCGTGATGCGGCGGAAGGAAGAAAAGCCTGGCAGAGGTGTGAGCAAGCAGATGCACAGGTACCAGGGGAAGAGTTTACCCCGCCTCAGCATGAACCCGCCGGAACGGATCAGTAGTAGCAGGGCAGAAGACAGAGAAAAATCACCAAGATCACGCTGGACCAGTAGAAGGACCGTGGTCCCGGCCGAACAATGGTGATGGTTTCGGGTCCTTAATGGATATGTTGACTTTAATAGTCAGCCCACTCTCGGAGACACTGCGAGGAGGGCAACTCAAAAGCATTCACGTGCCCTCGGTCCCGTACCGAGAGCTGCGCCACCTGACCCAGCTGCGCGATACCTTTGTCAGCGAGATGGTGGGGATGAAGCAACGGATTAAATCGCTGCTGTTGTTGGAAGGGCTCGAGTTTCCTCCCGCGCCTCCTGGTAGTCAGTGGTCCGGGCTGGTCAAAAAGCAACTGCGGCACCTGCCCTGCGCGCCCGACGGTCCTTTTCAAACTCGACCAGTTGCTGGACAGTTTGGAGTTTAGTGAGAAGCAGGTGGTGAAGACCACCCGAGAGATCCGTCGTTTTTGCCAGCACGATCCCGAGCTGGCGCAGTGTCTCAAGTATCTGACCAGCATCAGTGGGATCGGCTGGATTGTGGGGAGCCAGTTGCTGGCGCGGATCGGAGATTGGCGCGAGCTGAAAAACATCCGCCAGGTGGCCGGCTTTCTGGGGTTGGTGCCCACCGAGCACTCCACCGGGGAGAAAACCGACCGGGGCTCGATCACCCACAGCGGTGACCCACGGCTCAGAAGCAAACTCATTCAAGCCGCGTGGTCGGCGATCCGCCAAGACGGGGAGTTGCGGGAATTCTATCGCTCGGTTTGTCAAACCCATCCGCGCCCGGTGGCTGCGAGGGTGGCTATTGTGGCAGTGGCGCGCAAACTCAGCGTGCGGCTTTCGGTGGTCTTGATGCAACAACGCTCTTATGAGGTCAGAAAAAGAGTTGGTTCGGCTCCGTTGACCCAAGAGGAGACCGTGCCCCAGGGAACGACTCGACGACAAGCAGAAGCAGGAGAGAAACACTCCTAACGGTTCGCGCCTTGAGACAGAGAGCCCGGGGCCGGATGCCTTTGAGAGGGGCGCCTCCCAAGTCAGTGTGACGGCCTGAGTGCCGTGCCACGTATAGCAGCCAGTCTCTCTTTGGTCAGGAGATAAAGAAGTCATAAAAAAATAGGAGACCTCGTGTATTCGTGACTTCACATCCACATAGCAGCCTGGCAAGAAGCGATTGGGGAAGGATCCGTCTTCTACTTCTCCTCTCCCTATGCCATCCAACAGATACTGAGTGTCAATCCGCAAGCCAATGCCCAATTCTTCGTCGCTTACAGCTCCTCGCAATGACACGGACTTTGGCTTCCCATGAGGTTGGGAAATTATTAAATTTCTGATCCTTATGCCAACTCCGCCAGCAACGCTTTGGCCTCTTGTAAGTCTTTCGTCTCCAACCCTTCAGTGAACCAGTTGTAGATCTCGGCCAGCCTCTGTCGAGCCTCTTCTTCTTTCCCTGCTGGTGCCACAGCCGCGCCAAGCTCATTACCGCCCGCAGCTCCAACAGCTTCGCCTCCTGCCGGCGGGCGATCTCGATGGCTTGCAGAAAACACGCCTCCGCTTCTCCTTGGGGGTTAGGGGTCGGGGATTGGGGGTCAGAAATTTTTGACTTTTGACTTTTGACTTTTGATTTTTGATTTTCTTTCCCGACTCTAAACGCTGAACACTAGACTGGGCGAGCGTCAGCTCGCCTTTTTGCCGATACAGCTCCGCCTCCCAGAAGACGTCGAAATTCGTTGTCGTCAAGCTAAGGGCTTCACTCACCACCTGCAGTGCCTCTGCGACCTTCCCCTGTTGCCGATAGCCATCCGCGAGTAACGACAAAAAATAGGGTATGAAGAGTTGGGCTCCTGTGGCGCGATACTGTGAGAGCCCACCGGTAATTGCCGCAATCCCTTCCTCTAGCGCGCCACATTGCACTGCCATACCGCCTTGGAGCAGGACTCCAAGGTGCACATACAGTGAAAAATCATGCTCACGTGAGAGCGCGTCCATTTTTTTGGCGAGCTGCCATGCCTCTTCATATTCGCCGCGAAGGGACTTCACCGGCACGGCGAGCAACAGCCCGTTGGCCAAAAGTACATACTGCGCATACTCTTCCGCAAGTGCGAGTCCCTGCGCGAGACGGCTCCAGCCCTGATCGAGCCACCCCGATAGGCTGAGGTTCAGACCGGAGGCGCCGAGAGCTCCTACGAATGGGTCTTGACCCAAGAAAGCAGGAGAAGACCGGTGAGCTTGCGGGTTATAGTGCCTAAGGATTTGTTGATAATGTTCTTCGGCACGAGTATGTCGCCCCCGGAATGTCTCGCTAGCCACCAATTGTGTATGGAGCTGAACCAGCAGCAGCGGATCATGGAGGCGCTCGGCCAAATCCTCTTCCTGTCGTACCAGCTCTTCCAGTTGCTGGGCGATTGGCACGATACAATTGCAGTCGAGCTAAGCTTATTACCACTGACACAAGCGTGGCATCATCCTCCAGCTCTCGACAGAGCTGCTGGGCGCGGCGGAGGTTGTCTTCCAGTTCGTCATCTGTGAACCCCCGGATCACCGCCAGCGCTACTACTCACAATCTGACGTAACTTGAGTTCCAATTGCCCGCGTTCCGCTGTGGCTGGAAGTTGCGTGAGGAGTGTTATCCCAGCCTGGCCATGCTCAAGCGCTTTCTGGTACGCGTTCTGCTGGAGCGCATGCTCCCCTGCCTGCTGCCAGAAGAGGATGGCGCGCCGGTACTCCCGCCCACGCTCAAAATGGAAGGCTAACTCGCCGGCAATCTCTTGCGTATGCTCCCCGTACATCTTAGCGAAGTGCTCGCCGAGCTGCCGATGCCAGCGCACCCGTTGCGCCAGTCCGATGCGGTGATACAGCACGTGCTGACACAAGGCATGGCGAAAATGATAGCGAACAGTGATGGACCCATCCGGCCATTCAGCCAGCCCTTGGACCTCTAGGAATCGCCCCTGGTTAGCCAGCTCATCATACACCGCCTCCGTTGCTTCCAGCGGGCGATTGATGACCGCCGCCACCTCGCTGGCCGTAAAGCTCATCCCCACCACACTGGCCATTTCCAAGAGCTGCTGCACCTCTCTGCTCAACCCTTCAATCTGTCTGGTAATCAGTTGCTGCACGTGGTCAGGGATGAGATCCTCGAGCGTAGCCGGCTCCACCCGCAACTCCCAACGATCATCTGCCTCCACCAGCAAGCCCTGCTGGAGCAGATAGTCCACAAAGTGCATCACAAACAGAGCATTCCCCTCCGTACGGCGGTGAATCACCAGTCCCAAGACGTCCACGACCGGACTCCCGGCCAGTCGTTGGGTCAGATAGGCTTTAACTTCCGCTTGGGTGAACAATTCCAGCGCCAGCTCTTGACACTGCCCACGTCCAATCAGCCTCTGCGCCACTCGACGCAGGGGATGCCTGCTCAGCACCGTATCCGCTGGTCGATAGGAGCCGAGCACCAGCAGCCGGGCGCGCTCCTGGCGCTGTGCCAGATACTCCAGCAACTCCAGGGTCGCGGCATCACTCCACTGCAGGTCTTCGAGAAACAAGATCACCGGGGTCTCAGTCGCCAACACTTCGATGGCTTCAGCGAATTCACGTAACATCCGCTGGGGACTGCTGCCCTGGACCTGACGTTGTAACTTTTCCAGTTCGTCTCCCTCGATCACCCCCGAGAGCTGGATAAGCCAGAGGGGCGCGTAACGGCGTAGTATGGCTACCACCTGGTCGCCGTCGGGGGCACGACACAACTGCTGCAACGCTTGCAGCACAGGCAGGTAGGCTTCCCCGTGTTCATACTGCTCGATACAGTGTCCGCGCCCGATGCGTACGGTCCCCCTCGCTTGCGCTTGCGCAAGAAAGCGCTCCACCAGCGCTGTCTTGCCAATGCCGGCCTCGCCAGAGACGAAAATGATATGTCGCTCGCCTTGCTGCACGCGCGCGTACCACGCCTGCAACTGCGCCGACTCGTACTCCCGCCCGACAAAGTGAGTTGTCAGTCGCCGGTTGTCAGTTGTCAGTGGCTGTAAGCCGGTTGGCAGTTGCCAGTTCTCATCAGTTGCAGTTGAGGAACTCGCCTCCTGCCTCTAAACGCGGAACTGACAACTGGAACTGAGAACTGGAGGTAGCTTGCTTGGATGAACCGATATCCCTGCACTCCCACCGTCTCGACGAACTGCGGCTTTGTGGCCACATCCCCAAGAGCATGCCGAATTTCTCGCACGCACACCTTGACCACAGTGGACGACACATAAATCCCCGGCCATAACTGTTCGAGCAACTCCTCTTTCGTGACCAGTTGGTGTGGTCGCTCGGCTAAATACCGCAGCATGGCCAGAGACTGCCGCCGCAGGTTAATGAGCTGGTCTTCTCGCCACAGCTGCTTAGCTGCCTCTAAGCGAAACGGCCCAAAGTGCAACTCTGACTCAGACAGTGTTGCGCCTCTATTGTTTTCTTGGGTCATTTGAACCACTTTCGGCTTAAATTTGAACCGAAATTGAACCGAAAACGCAACTTATCCTCTATATTTGAACCGGCAACAAACGTACTGTCTTCTGGCAAGCTCGACAATGCCTGTAAGGAACTTCCCGTCAACAAGTAGGAAAGTATAGATGTCATCAAAGCAACGAGTCTCTTTCCCAGCCAAGCGTGCGTTTGTCGTGCAGGTTCATGCCGACGCGAAGGTCGAACAGGGACAGTGGCAGGGCCGGGTAGAGCATTTGGTGTCTTACCAAGCCGCACGCTTTCATTCGCTCGAAGAGTTACTGGCTTTCATGGTAAAGGTGCTGAGCGAGCCCGACCGGCAAGAGTAAATGGCCGGGGACGGGCATTTGTATGCTGACGACCGTTCTCAGCAGCTATCGCCGCCACCGTTTCGCTTGGCTGTTCTTCTCGCTGCTGCTCACTCTTGGAGCTCATCCTGCACTTGAGGCGCTTGTATCAAGCTTCAATCCGTTGGAGCTGTTGCTGGCCGTGAATCTCGTGGCCGCGGTCGCGAGCGCCGCGCACGAGCGGTGGATTCGGGTACTGCTATTACTCGGTATTGCGTTCGTCGTCACCCGCGGCGTCCGGACCGTGCTCGGCGTTGAAGCCCTGCTGCCCATAAGCCAGGTTCTGTGGGTGGCGGCGAGCCTTCTGGCGACGGCGGCCACGGTGCGCTATGCGCTGCGAGCTCGGATTGTGGACGCCGAGCATATCTTTGCTGCTTTGGATGCCTATCTGCTGGCTGGTCTGATTTTCGCCGTTTGCTACTGGCTGCTCGACCAGACTTGGCCCGCCTCGTTCGGGGTGGCTCGGCAAGCGATCTCGACTCTGGCGCACGCCATCTATTTCAGCTTTGTGACGATTGCGACGGTCGGCTACGGTGATGTCGTCCCAGCGAGCGACTCGGCGCAGGGATTGACGATCCTCGAAGCGGTGGGTGGGCAGATGTATCTCACGGTTCTTGTCGCGTGGTTGGTCAGTCTGTATGCGAAGCAAGCAGACGAATGAAAGGTTCATTGAGAAAATTGCACCGTCTGAACCACAACTTGAACCGTGTCAGTATGTACCTGACCCCCTGCATCTTGTATGGTCACTGACACCGTTCAGCAGCGGTGGGCTTGACTGATTATTCTCCACAGCTATGCGAAGAGAATTCAAGTTTTTCCTAGAGGAGGAATAGATGATGAGACGAGTGGTAAAGTTTCTGTTGACTGTAGCGGTGCTTTTCATGCTGCCCGGTGCATTCAACACATCCTGGGCGCAGCAGGATTTAATCGCGTCTGTCAAGGACGGCTGTAAGAAGGAACTCGACTCGTTCTGTAAGGAGGTCACTCCGGGTGAGGGGAGGGTTCTTGCCTGCTTGTACGCGTACCAGGATAAGCTTTCGAGCCGGTGCGAGTATGCTTTGTACGACGCCTCGGCGCAGCTTGAGCACGCTATTGCGACTTTGACCTACGTTGCCAGCGAATGTGAAGCGGATCTAGAGAAGCACTGCGCCTCAGTGGAAGCGGGTGGAGGGCGGTTGGCGGCGTGTCTGAAGAAGAACGAGAAGGATGTAAGTACGCGCTGCAAGACTGCGATGAAAGATGTCGGTGTCAAGTGAGAGCAAGTGAGGAATTGACCGATGGTGCGATCAGCAAGGAGATTTGCTATGTATAGAGTCATTATGTGGAGCGGGAGAGTGAACCGTGTGACGTGGCGCTGTGTGCCTGCCCTGATGTGCGCACTCGTGTTGGGCAATACGCCAGCGCACGCCCAGGAAACTAAGGCCACCGTGTCGACAATCGACGCAAAAGCGATGGCCCCTCTCACGCGGATGGCAGATTATCTGGCGAAAGCTCAACGTTATAGTGTCACGGCGGACATCGGCTACGATGTCGACCAGGTCTGGGGGCAAAAGCTAGAGTTTGGTGCGACCCGCAAGATCACCGTGCAGCGCCCGGATCGGATTGCCGTCGATATTACCGACCGGGATGGGACCAAGCGCGGTTTTCGGTTCGATGGCAAACAGCTCGCTTTCTTTGGTCTGAATGAGAAAGTGTATGCGACCGCGCAGAAATCCGGCGACCTTGATGCTGCGTTTACTTACTTTACCCGCGACCTGCAGATGCCCTTGCCGATGGCCGAACTCTTCTCCAACAATTTGCCCAAGACCATAAAAGACAAGGTCAGTGCGGCCTATTGGGTGGAAGAGGCCACAATCGATGGAACGCCCTGCGATCATATCGCGTTGCGCAACGACCTGGTTGATATGCAGCTATGGATAGCAAAGGGAGAGAAGCCCGTACCGGAGCGGCTCGTGGTCACCTATAAATTGGAGGATGGCGAGCCGCAATTCTGGGCGAACTTTCACGACTGGAACTTTACGCCGGACACACCGGAGTCGCTCTTCGTGTTCACTCCCGCCGAGGGGGCGGTGCGGATCGCGTTTGTGGCCGGCATGGATCCTGACGCAAAAATGAAAGAATAGAAATCGCTCTCTCCCAGGTAGAGGCTAGGAACGAGTGACGTGAGGCAGATCTGCAAAAACACAGCATGCCCAGGCAGAGCCTGGGCATGAGTATAAGGAGTACAGCCATGAGCACGAAAACGTGGATACGTCACACCGTATGGATGGCACTATTGTTGATGGGCATCTTTATCGCAGCGCAGGTCGAAGCACGGGGAGGTCGAGGTGGTGGCGGCGGGGGTCGAGGTGGTGGCGGGGGTGGCCGGAGTTTTAGTGGTGGCGGCGGGGGTCGAGGTGGTGGCGGCGGCGGGAATTTCTCCCGGAGTGGTGCAGCGAGTACGGGCTCGTTCGGTGGCAATCGTTCGGGCGGTGCAAATTATTCTCGTGGTGGCGCCGCCAGCAGTGGCAGTTGGCAAGGGGGCGCTTCGCAAAGACAACAGAGTCGGCAAGGGTCTGCCAGTCAAATGTCGGCCAATCGATCCCAAATGCAACAGAGTCGGCAAGGGTCTGCCGGTCAGAGGCAAGGCACTTCGACCCAGAATCAGCAGAACCGTCAAGCCGCTGCCAGTCAGAGGCAAGGCACTTCGACCCAAAATCAGCAGAACCGCCAAACCGCTGCCAGCGAGCGGCAATCCACCCGTAATACCCAGCAAGATCAAAACCGGGAAGACTGGCAGGATTACGGGAATAATGCGCGCGAGGACCGACAGGAATACGGGAAGAACAGCCGCGAAGACTGGCAAGAATACGGGGAGGACTACCATGGCGAATGGGGAGGAGGATACCACTACGGAGGATACGCGGCGGGGGGAGTGCTAGCAGGCATGGCGATCGGGTCCGTGATGACTGCCGCCGCCTTCAGCGCCCAGTCGAGTTCGTGTACTTCAATGTCGGTGAACGGGATGTCCTACTATCAATGCGGGTCAACCTGGTATCAACCTTCCTACAGTGGCGGCAGTGTGACCTATATCGTAGTCAATTCGCCCCAGTAAGACTGCGAGATAGAGAAACGAAGACAGGATCAGAGTAAAAGTGTAAAAATCTGAACTTGATGAGACAGATAGTGATAGATCAAGTCGGAATGCTGCTAGGCTGAATCCTTAACTGCTGGTTATATCCTACGTCCTCCCGTTTTCGTCATTCCCCTGAAATTTCCCTCTCCCGGATGGGAGAGGGCCGGGTGAGGGGGATCAAGAAAGACAAGATTCCGGTTTCGTTTTCATCCTTAAGGGCGCGCCGCAGGCACATGACAATTCCTCGGAAAGCAATTGCAGGAGCTTTCACCTGCTAGGGAAGTTCAGAAGTGAAATCTGAAAAGAATTGAACCGTTTGTCACTCGTGTTGAACCAGTGCTTGAATGTAGATTGCTGGCCGACAGCGAGGATTACACCTATTTCAGGAGAACGCCCCTCTTTCTATTTACCCTGAACTCGTTAAAGCACGAACAACCCTTATGCAGGAGTATCAACAGACAGCCGCCTTGTTCGCACCGAATCGCTTCAAGGGGAAACTGATTGTGGTCGAAGGAATCGATGGCTCAGGAAAATCTACTCAACTCTCTCTCCTGAGCCAATGGCTACGTTCGCAGGCGATCGCGGTCGCGTTCAGTGAATGGAACTCCTCTCCCCTGGTCCGTGAGACGATGCAACGGGGTAAAAAGAGGAAGATGCTCACTCCCACGACCTTCAGTTTACTGCACGCCACGGATTTTGCTGACCGGATGGAACGCTACATTCTGCCGCTGTTGAAGGCTGGAGCGGTCGTGTGTGCCGATCGCTATGCCTACACGGCCTTTGCCCGTGATGTGGCGCGCGGCGTCGATCGCCAGTGGGTCCGCCGGCTCTACAGCTTTGCGCCGCGACCGCACCTGAGTTTCTATTTCCAGACGCCCTTGGAAGTGGCGCTGGGCCGCATTCTGGGCGGGCGCCAGGCGATCAAATACTACGAAGCTGGGATGGATCTCGGGCTCAGTCGGGAGGTCGAAGAGAGCTTTCGTCTTTTCCAGGGTCGGATACTCGACGAGTACGAAGCGATGACGGAGGAGATGGGCTTTCAGGTGATTGACGCCACGCTGTCGATTGAAGAGCAGCAACAACAGATGCGAGACATCGTGCAGAAGAAGTTAGGCAGGAGCTTACACACTGGAGCCTTGTACAGCGTCGAGCGAGGGAAGAATGGCAGCGAAGGGACCCTTACAATTCTATAACACTCCTCTGCCAGGTGTGGACTGCGCGGAGTTGCACGGTGCTTTGATCGTCATCGAGGGGCCAGATGCGGTCGGACGCTCTACGCAGGTGACGCGTCTGCGGCAGTGGCTGGAACAGGAAGGGCATGCGGTCCTCGATACGGGCATGGCACGTTCGGCTCTGGCCGGTAAGGGAATTAAAAAAGCCAAAGAAGGGAACACCCTGGGACCGGTGACCATGACGCTCTATTATGTCACCGATTTCGCGGACCGTCTGGAAAATGAAATCATTCCCGCGCTCCGCGCCGGCTTTGTCGTACTCACGGATCGTTATATTTATTCTATTATTGCACGGGCGATTGCGCGTGGCGAGGATTCTGCTTGGATCGAACACGGGACTGACTTCGCCTTGATTCCACATGCGGTGTACTATCTGCGCCCACAAGTGAAAGATTTGGTTACTCGTGTAATCCGTGGGCGAGGCGTCTTCGATTACTGGGAGAGTGGCATGGATATGCGGTTCGGCGGCAACATGTACGACAGCTTCGTGCGCTATCAAGCGCGTGTGATTCAGACCTTGGATCAGCTGGCCCTGAAGTACGAGTTCGTGAGGGTGGACGCAACCGAGCCGGCGGATGTTATATTCGCAGAGTTGCAAAGGCAGATCGCCGCACTTGGGCTACATACAGGGAAGGCCAAGCCGCCGCCCACGAGGATCGGACGTCAACAAACTGAAAATGGGAGAGAGAACTGAATCGAACATATATTCAGTCCGTCGCCACGGACGGCGCCTGATCGAGCCAACTTCGCAGCACGGTATAAGCGATAGCGAGGAGCGTCGCGCCCAGGAAAATGCCGAGAAACCCCCAGGCGATAAGGCCGCCGAGGACGCCAATGAAGATGAGGATCGTTGGGACGCCTGCACCTTGCCGGCTGATGAGATAGGGTTTGATGAAGTTGTCCATGATATTGATGGAAAGCCCTGAAATAACGATAAAGGTCGCCCAGCCCTTTTGGTCCTGATAGGCGAGCCAGATGGCAATAGGAATCCAGACGAGAGCTGTGCCAATCTGCATCATCGCGAACACGAAACAAAATAGTCCGAGTACGGCAACGCCTGGAACTCCGGCAATGACAAAACTGCCGACGCTTAATAGTGCTTGTATCAACGCGGTCCCGATCACGCCGAACGCTACACTCCGGATGGTTTGTACGGCCACCGGCAATAAATTGAGACTACTCTCACCACCGACCCGCGTCGCGAACTGCTTCACCAGCGCAGTGAGACTTTCGCCCGTAACGTAAAGTATTCCAGTAAAAACTATGGCAAGCACAAATTCGAGCAAAGTCAGTCCAAGTTGAGCGCCTTGGGCCAAAAGCCACTGGGTTGCGGTTACGATGTACGGCCGGAGTTTTTCCATACTCATGTCCGTTCTCACACTTTGCCAGACACTATCGATGCGTTCTCCAACCACGGGTAATCCCGTGACCCATGAGGGCAGGTCCGGCAATTTCAGCGTGGTGAGGTCGGTTGCGAGTGCGGCGACTGACTGGATACTGTCTGTTAAGGACGTAACCAACAGCACTCCAGGGAGCAGGAACGCCAACGCCAAAGTCATTGCTACCACAGTGGCAGCCAGTTTTTTTCTCTCACCAAGCCTTTGACGAAGCTGTAAAAAAAGCGGCCAGGTCGATACCGCCATAATGATTGCCCAAGTAAATGCCCGGAGGAATGGCGCAGTGATTTGCAAGCAGGCGAAGAGCAGTACGGCAATCAGAAACAGGGCAATGGTTCTCTCGAAAAACTGCTCGTGCAGTCCGTGCGGAGTACTCTCAGACCTTGCGGGAGGTGTTTCCCTTAGCAATGCCTGGCGCGCTTCCTGTAAATCCATAGCAATCTCCTCATCACAGCCGTTTGTTAACCTTTCCGTGAAAGAGTGCGGAGCGCAGCTCTATCTTAGCTTGTGGGTGTACGTTGGTGTTGTTTTCTTACGCTAACGGATCAGTTTGAACCTTTACTGACCCTTGAACGAGAGGTCAACGTGCAATGCGAAATCTGAACCGACGACGTGAAAAATTGAACCGGTGCCATGGCGTCCTTGAACCGCTTCATCGAGTAGTCTTTTTCGCCAGACGTGGTCGGCGCGCCGATGGAGACGGATACGAAAGGAGTAAGTTATGCCGGTGGCAAATTATGAAATCTACTGCCAGATGCTCGACAGAGCCCGGGAGAGACGGTTTGCCTATCCCGCGATGAATGTCACCTCGCAGCCACTGGTGATAAGGTATTCGCCGCCTGGAACTGTACCGGAACACATACAGTAGGATGCACCGGCAGGTTCACTTTGATGGACGGGACCGGACGGTTTAACGCCATTGCTGGCAACGGAGATTTGAGGGACTGCCACATGTTAGTCATGCAGCAGCCGATAGCTCGACTCCGAGGCTCGAGACGCGTTCGGCATAGCGGCTCTGAGGGAAGTAGTCCCAGACCGCGTGATGCTGCGTCGCAACGTTATCCCACATCACGATGGTGTTAGGCAGCCATTGCACCCGGCATTGAATCTGCGGTGACGCCTCGATGTGGTTGAAGAGCATCTCGAGCAGAAAACGACTTTCCTGAGCAGATACCCCGGTAAGATGTGTGGTGAAGCCGCGATTCACGAACAGCACTTCTCGACTAGTGTCGGGATGTCGGATCACCACCGGGTGCTCATAGCGCGGATAAGTCGTGCCGGGCTTCGGGTCGATGCCGTAGATCGTCTTCCAGAGAAGTGCACCATCGTGAACCGCTTTGAGAGTATGCACGAACGCCTTCACGGGCTGCGAAAGCCGTTTATATGCCTCGGTCATGTTTGCAAACAAGGTGTCGCCGCCTCCGCCTTCCGGCATGCAAGTGAGATAGAGCATCGAGGCACTGATCGGGGCGGCCTCGCAAGACACGTCGGTGTGCCAACCTTCGCCAGCGGTGAATTTCGAATCCTTGTCGGTCTTCACATCGAGGATCTCTGGATCCCCGGACCTCGACAACGCATGGCGCTGGAGTTGGCCGGTGCCGAAGAAGCGAGCGAAACGCTTGTGCGTTTCGCGGGTTAGCGACTGGTCGCGAAAGACCAGCACCAAGCGCTCGTTCAGAGCGATTTTAATCTTGGCCGCCATTGCCGCATCAACTTGATTCAAGTCGATTCCATGGATTTCGCTACCGATGACGCGAGTGAGTCGTTCGAGTTCGAGAGCCATAGGAACTCCTTTTATTGAAGTTGTGAATCTCAATAGGGCTTGTCGTCGATGATTCCGGCGCGCTCCATGGAGGGTGTTTCCGGCTCCCTCTGGATTGCTGGCGTCATGGTTCCCCCTTCTTTTGCTGTTGTGCGCTCGCTGAACCTCCGGATTCCGGTGCCGGCCTGCAAAACCCACCTCACACCCGCAAGGATGCATTACGCCGCTGTTCAAGGATACGCTGACACCGTTCAAATTGCGGTTCAGGCTTGTTCAATTTCTGGCCTGATCACCGAAGCATACAAGGATTCAAGCATTCGTCGTAACCGACTTGCGAAGCCGCGCCACGCGGTTTGCCAGCGCACGCGCAAGCGCATACGGAATCGTAATTAATACTGGGCCGATGACGAGTGCGGCACCTGGATATGAAGCGCCGAGGATGAGCCACTGGGCGATGGCATCAAGCAAAATGCCCATGAGCAGCAGATTTACGACGGCGTCTAAGCTGCTCCGTAACAGTTCGCGGCGCTGTCCCCGATTGAACAGTCGGTTATAGAGGTATGGTGGACGGCCTGCTCGGGCATCGAGCAGACCGTCACGACTACCAAGCAGGATCGCGACGACGGGCTGCAACACGAACCGGAAGCGCCCTGGTCCCGTCAAGCGCTTGGGAAGATCCGCGAAAAACGCTCGCGAGAACAGATAGAAACCGCCCCGCTCGAACGCGTCTCGCAGCGACCCTGGCAGCGACAGTATGAGCACGAGCAGGGTCAGACCTGCGAGGATGAGCGTGACACGCTGGCTCTTTATCGCTATCTTTTCCAGAAATAGGACAGAGGCTGTTCACACGACTTCCTGAGCGGGGCACACAGCGTTCACCCCCGTGCTTCTGCCTCATGCTGAGATAACGTCCCAGAGTTTGTCAGCTGTTGGCGCTTGCTAGCTGGCTTTTTTCGTGGCGACCTCGCCTTCTTGATTACTGGCGTCCGTTCTACGTCTTCTGCTTTTTTCTTTCCCCACAGAAAGGTGAGAAGGTCCTTTAAGTGGGCGCGCCAGTTCGTCCAGTTATGCCCGCCTTCCAACTCTTGGAACAGACAAGGACAACCTTTCGCTTGCAAGAGCGGCACGAGTTGGTGATGGGCAGGAATAAACTGCGGCTCATACGCTCCGACATCAAAGTAAAAGCTGGTGTTCGCAGTTAACCCATTCACCAAAGTGATAATCTTGTCCTGTTCCAGAAATAAGGCGCTGGATTGACCAGCCACTTTGGAAAAGAGATGGGGACGCGACAAGCCCAGGTAGGTCGAGCTGAGTCCCCCCATTGAGGCGCCCATCACCCCGAGCCTCGCGCTCTGCGCGCGTACGATAATGATGATCGATATAAGGGATTAGCTCCTTCTCCAGAAATTGCGCATACAGCTCACTGGCGCGGTACTCTGCCATACGGTCAACTGGGTCTACCATCACCGCCATCAGCGGAGGAATGTTCTGGCTATGGCGCAGGTTATCTAAGACAGTAGGCAGTCGAGCCCGGGAGAGGTACTCACCGCCATCATGGATATAAAAGGTTGCAAAGCGTTGGGAGGGATGTTTCTTATACCCTGGAGGCAGATAGACATATACCCGCCGCTGATTGTTCAGTATTTTGCTGGTGAAATCGAATTCCTTTACGCGTCCATGGGGTATGGTTGGCACCCACTCCAGTTCGGGCGGCTCCTGGAAATCTCCCACCACAAAGAAGGAGTTCTGCTCCCCAATACCGTTGTCGACACGGTTGTGACAGCAAGGATCTACTATCCACTGCCCGTCAACGACTAATTTATATTCGACTCGTGCGGGGCCGCTAAACTGATCGTATGATAAAAGATTCCTGTCTGTCCTAGAGGGGTCATGGGAGTAGTAGTCCATTGGTTAAACTCCCCGCTGACAGCGACATAATGCGCTGTGGGATTGTAATAGACAAAATGGACAGCCGGCTCCTCAATCAGGGGAGTGCCGAGCACCTTGAGAACCTCCAGAAACTTTTCAATCTCGCGTCGAAGTACCAGCTCCTTCTTTTCCAGCCGCTGTTTCATTGTAGGAAACGTGGGTGCCGCCTCTTCACGCTTGA
>CAVTCR010000086.1:0-69917 GCA_963733195.1 uncultured delta proteobacterium | reverse complement strand
GCAGTATACGTCTCTCAATGAGACAGGTAAATGTCAGCCGTTGCGGAAGTTCTCTGAGGTGCTATAGCAGCGTGCGTGCTCAACGAGTTTCTCCTGGCTCTCCAGTTTCTCACGATTATCCAGATCAAGAAGACACTGCCATTTGACGAACGTTCGTTCGGGCGTTCTGCAGCGTTCTTTCCGCTAGTTGGTACGATCCTTGGGGTACTGGTCCCGGGAATTGATATCGCGCTCCAGAATGTTTGTCCCCTTGCTTTGCGGAACCTCATTCTCGTTGCGGTATTAGCCATACTCAGTCGAGGCTTGCACTTTGATGGTTTGGCTGACAGCGCTGATGGGTTGTTCGGTAGCCATGATCGTGAACATCGGTTGGCAATTATGAAAGACAGCCGCATTGGTACTTTTGGTACGCTCGCACTTCTTGGCGTCGTCCTGTTCAAAGTCCGAGCGTTGGATCTCCTCTCTGGTAGTGACCGGAATACGGCACTTCTCATCGGACCAGTGTTGAGCCGTTGGGCCTATGTGGTTATCGCGTACTGTGCTGTTCCCGCTCGTCAGGACGGGCTTGGTGTATTGCTTGTGAGGGGGGTTGTCTTTCGGGAACTCGCTGTTGCGAGCGGAGTAGCACTTTTGGTGACTTTATTCATAGGAGGGTGGAATGGACTCATTGCTATGGCGTTGGCTCTAGTATTTGCCCTTGGGATCATGAGCTACTGTACCGCGCGACTTGGCGGAGTCACCGGCGACACGTTCGGTGCGGTAGGAGAACTGATCGAGACCGCGACTTTTTGTCTCTTCGTCTTTTTCTCTGCTGTTACATTTCAAGAGCTTAACGCAACAGAATTGTCACCCGGAATAAAGTGAAGGGTCTCTCAGAGAGACCTGTCCTGCCTGCGCCAGTGCCGCAGGCACAGGTGAGCTTGTCGAAGGATTCTTCGCTTCGCTCAGAATGACAAGCCTGAAGGGATACGTAGCAAAGTGTCTGAATCTTTTGTGGCTTGCTTTAGCGTGTCCGCCTTCTCTGTATGCCTGGTGTTGAGGGAGTCTGTTGAGGAGGCAAAACTACCGGTAAAGCGTTGGTTTCTTCCAGTCGTGTGGGAAGTTTTTTGCTAAACCGCTTGCGGTTTTGGTGATACCCTTCGACTTCACGTTCGGCTGCTGCGAGCGCGGAGCGAAGAACAGTGGGGATTTGGGCGCCGTGCTTCTTCACTGTTAGTGTACGGCCAGAGACTGAGAGAACGACCTGGACCTGATTATCTCCCTGTTGATGATGCGGACTATGAGTGATGGTAACACGAGCATGGGTAATTTCGTTCGGATAACGCTCACATTTAGCGAGCTTGCCTTCGATCAACTGACGCCAGCTCTGTTGCACCTCCGTGTTCCGTCCCTCAACGTTAATCTGCATAATGCCTCCTTACTACTCCAGAAATAGTTTCCGTGCGATTGAGACATCGAAGCTCGGTCCACTACATCCCATGATGACAGAATTCTTTTGTTCGACCAACCCTTGTAATTCGAGAAAAATCGCACTTCTACAACGATTAGTTGTATGAGACGTATCTATCCTCCCCGGGATTGAACCACCAGGAAAGATACAAGAAGCAAGAGAAACAGACAAAAGCTGGAAGAAGTAGGAGGTCAAAGTAGGAGGGCGCTCATCGCGAGCGCCTTGGCGTGAACAGAAAAAACAAGGAGTAGGAGAAGTAAAAGGAGAACTAGGCCTCAGCGAGCAATTTGCTGTCTGGGAGAATGGTTACTAGTGGTTGCCCTGGTCGTAACTGTGAAACTTGTTGAACCTTCCAGTCTTTGAGGGCATCACGCATCCGACCTGGATGGATTCCGAGGATGTCGCAGATGTTCTCAAACGAGAAGTACCAATGTGCATCCGTCGAATCGATCCACTCTTCGGCTTCTTGGAAAAGACGACGTTCATGAGGCTTTTTGGCTAGAACATAGGTCTGAAAACAATGCACTGCATCCTCTAACATAGCGAGGAGCAAGCGTTTTTCACCTTGAATAGGTTTCCTCCCTAAGAGGGTGAAGAACTGCTCCGGCAAGAGCGTATCTGGCTCAAACATACAGACTTCTCCTTCGTTCGTACGGGTTTTGTGTTAAAAATTGAGCTAGAACCCTAGCGAAATCTCGGATATAAGTAAAATAAAAAAAACTTCTCAGGCCTATTAGAATTATGCATATTGAAACGCTCAAAGTCTTTTGTGATCTGGCGGAAACAGGCAGCTTTTCCTTGGCTGCATCGAAGAATTTCATCACGCAATCTGCCGTAAGCCAACAGATTCGCAGCCTTGAAGATCGCTATGGTCGAGAGTTGATCGAGCGGTCCAAAGGACATGCCCGCCTCACACAAGCCGGTGAGGTACTGTACGAGGTGAGCAAAGAAATCGTGCAGCGGTATCGAGAGATTGAGAATAACTTGCAAACCCTTTCCCGCGCGGTGGCCGGGACCGTACGGGTGGGGACAGTGTATAGTGTTGGGCTCTACGAACTCTCTGCTCCTCTCAAACGCTACCTGCGTACGTTTCCCGATGTGACCGTCCATCTCGAATATGCCCGAGCAAACAAAATTTACGACGACGTCAACCGCGGCGAGATTGATCTGGGCATTGTTGCGTATCCTAATAAACGGCCTTCACTTTTTGGAATTCTTTTCGTGAAGACCGCTTGGTGTTGATTTGCTCACCGTTGCATCCGTTTGCCAATTTTCAGAAAGTCTCGATCAAGAAACTGCAAGGGGAAAAGTTCGTCGGCTTTGAACGCGACGTTGCCACGCGCCGTGCACTTGACCGTATCTTTCGACAGCACGGCATCAAGGTGCAGTACACTATGGAGATGGACAACATTGAGACTATCAAACGGGTGGTTGAAATTGGTACCGGGATCTCTATTGTTCCTGAGCCTGCTATCCTTCAGGAGGTGAAAGGCGAGACCTTACGGGCAATCCAATTTGCCGACGAAACCTTGATGTGACCGCTTGGCATTGTGACGAAACGCGGACGGCGCTTTACGCCGGCTGTCCAAGAGTTTATCGACTACCTCAAGGACAAATCCACGCGTGGAACTGTCGCTGAATCTGCACGAGTGACTATAGGTGGAGAATAACAGCTATCCTTACCCTCCTGTGTTATTGAGTAACACCGTCTGTTCGTAGCTGTTGAATGTCGTTCGTACTGAACCCTATTTCGTGAAGAATCTCTTCTGTGGTTCTCCCTTTTCTGGGGCTGCGGTCTGAACAGCGCCAGGCGTGCGGCTTAAGGTCGTTGGCAGTCCTAAGATGCGAATCAGGCCGAGCTGCGGATGTTCGATCGGAGTGGCGATTCCCAAATGTTGTACTTGTTCGTTGGCAAACACTTGATCGATGGTCAGAATTGGCCCACTCGGCACTCCGGCTGCGTTGAGAATCTCTACCGATTCTGCGGCGGTTCTTGCTTGCAGTTTTTCTTCTAAGGCGACAGTCAACTCGTTGCGATTTCGTGAGCGTTTTCCAGGTGTAGCAAAGCGGGGATCATCTTTCAGCTCCGGAGCGCTGAGTGCGGTACACACACGTTTCCACATATGCTGCCCGCCCGCTGCGATATTGAGGTAGCCGTCCTTCACCTTAAAAGTTCCGGTTGGGATACTGGTCGGATGATCGTTCCCTGCTTGTGGCGGGATCTCTTTGCCAATGAGCCAGCGAGTGGCTTGGAAATCGAGCATCGCGATCATCGCTTCCAGTAACGAGGTGTGAACCCATTGACCTTCCCAGAGTGCTCGCGTTCAAGTAACGCAACTAAGACTCCCTGTGCTGCGAGCAACCCTGCACTCAAGTCGGCCACAGGGATACCGACACGCCACGGCCCTCCCCCCGGCGGTCCGGTGATACTCATGAGCCCACCCATTCCCTGGGCAATCTGGTCGTAGCCGGGGCGACTTTGGTAGGGACCAGTTTGCCCGAACCCAGAGATGCTTGCGTACACCAGGCGCGGGTTCAGCGGACGTAAATCCGCATAGTCGATGCCAAGCCGTTTCTTGACATCGGGTCGATAATTTTCCACGAGCACGTCGGCTTTTTTCACAAGTTGTTTTAAGATCTTGAGACCGCGTGGATCCTTGAGATTCAGCACCAGGCTCCGTTTATTGCGATGAAGATTTTGGAAGTCAAAATTGTGCCGGTTGACTCCCTCTTCATCTTCGGCTTGCTCGACTTTAATGACCTGGGCGCCCATATCAGCAAGTTGCCGAACACACGTTGGTCCTGAGCGGGCGCGGGTTAAATCAACAACACGAATGTGAGCAAGCGGTAGTGCCATGGCGAAACTCCTTTCTGATATTACGCAGCTTCTCTTGACGTCGGTTAGGCTCAAGTGCGATATGTTTTGCTATCCGCACTGAACAGAAGGCGTACGCAGCGAGACAAAGGAGGGTTGTCGTGGATACACATCCGCCGCGCACTATGCCCTGCTTTCTCTTTTTTTTAAGCTTTTGGTCTTTGGGACTGGAGTCCGCTTCTGTAGTTGCCCAAGCGACCCTAAGCAAGGAAAGTATCCTGGCGGAATTTTATCCCTACCGCCAGGGGAGTCCTCAAGTGGAGGGTATTACTCCGGGGATGACGATCACGGCCAGCAACGTCCAAGTAGCTGAGCCTGTGTTACCGCCGGAGATCCTTAAAGCTATACAAGCCGGAGACTTCGAGATCACTATCCAGGTGACGACCGACGTTCCGATACGAGAAGAATATATCGCTGCCACTGTCGAGCATGCGGACAAGGTCACGCTTGGGACCGATAGTCTGCTTCAGCACTATATTGCGGGATTGCCGTTTCCTGTGGTCAATCCCACAGACCCGCAGGCCGGGCTCAAACTCGGCTGGAATCTCCGCTACCGCGATCGTGCGGACATCTCACAAAGTTGGGGAACCACGTCACTGTTAAACGATACAGGTGGAGTGATCCGTTCTTCCAGTTCACTGTATATGCGTATGTACGGTATGCACCGACCTAATGCCGCACACAATATCTCCGAGTGGGCTGATAAGGGTATCTTGTATAAAGATTACTCAATGACCTTTCGCCCGACGGATTCGGAAGGCACCCAGACGATGGGCATTCGTCACAATCAGGACACCTTAGGCGACGATCGTTGGCTCTATGACCCAAAAACGCGACGTACGCGCAAGCTCGTCTATAACCCATACGACGCGTTTCAAGGCTTAACTTTTCTCAGTGAAGAATTCTCCGGCTTTGACGGACACGTTTCTGCATATGACTGGCAATATATCGAAACCAAGCTCATTCTTGCTCCCGGTATCGTGAAACGTGAAGCAGTGCAACTCGGTGGAAAGTGTGGTTGTTATCCGATCGATCCGTGGGAACTGCGTTGGGTGCATGTTGTTGATGCGGTGCCGCGTGTCCCCAATCATCCCTATGGCCGGCGGCGTTTGTATGTCGATCGTCAACATTACTCTCCGCTCGTTTCGGTGATCTTCGATAAAGACGGCCACCATTGGCGGACTTTCTTTTTCTCCTTCGGTCATCCAGAGTTCAACTCGCACAGTCGTGGAATACGTGTCCCTATGTTCGTAGGAAACAGTTGGGTAGATTACAAAGCCGAACGGGCGACGATCTGGATCCCCAGTCGCAACATCTACAACCGCCCCTTACCCGTGCATTCCTTCACTGTAGGTGCGATGATGCGACAGGGGAAATAAAGGACGGAAAACGTAATACGTGAAACAGAGAAGAGAAAAATCATGAACTCTTGATGACGTCTTGTAGTTCCGGTTCGGCGGAAGGAGGAAACTTGTATGCAAGGTGTTTCTCATGTTGCTATTGGGGTGAGTAATATGGATCGTTCATTGCCATTTTATCGTGACCTGCTCGGTCTCCGTGTCACGCTTGATACCATGGAAGATGTCGGCGGATTACCGGCGTTGTTTCGTGACTCGAAAAAAGGAAAACGTCGCGCGGTCTACATGCGGTGGGAAGATGGGCCAGAAGCGCCGTTTATTGTTCTCTCTGCACCAGTCGGACCATCTTCAGGTGAGTCGATAAAGCTCGACCAAGTCGGTATTCATCATTTTTCGTTTTGGGTGAACGACCTGCGTGCTCGTGTAGACAAACTCAAAGCTGCTGGAGTTCCTATTCTCGTGCCGCCACTAGAGTCTGACACCGCGGCGTATGGTGAGCCGCCGGGCAAGAAAGTTTTAACCTGCCTCTTTCTTGACCCCGACGGCATTATTCTCCAATTTGATCAACGACTGTAAGACTCGTGAGAGAGACGGCGCAGGCGCTATCTCTCTCAGTGAAGGAGGAATCACGCTATGGCTCTGCGACGACCGACAAGCGATGACCTGCACCGTCTTGCTGCGCAACATCATTTCGCGCTGAGTAACGAAGAACTTGAGGCGTATCAATCCTTGATCCCGGACATGTTTGCCCTCCTCAACGAACTCGACCTGACCCCGTCAAACTTGCCGGTTGTCAGCTATCGTGAACGTGATCCTGGAAGACGACCCAGTCGTCAGGAAGATCCATTGAATGCGATCGTTCGCCGCTGCTCTGTGAAAGGAGCGAAGTCTGGCAAGCTGGCTGGCAAGCGCATCGGCATTAAAGACAACGTGTGTGTTGCCGGAGTTCCTACCACATGTGCGTCCCTGGTGCTTGATGGTTATGTTCCTGACATCGATGCCACCATCATCACTCGTATTCTTGATGCTGGTGGTGAGATTACTGCCATGCTGAACATGGACAACTTCGCCTTTTCTGGCGGAGGAGACACGAGCGCGTACGGGCCAACCCGCAATCCTCACAATCCTGATCATCTTGCTGGCGGCTCTTCCGGCGGATCTGGTGCGGCGTTGTACTATGACGATATCGATCTCACTATTGGTGGAGACCAAGGCGGGTCGATTCGTATTCCTGCCTCCTGGTGTGGGGTTGTTGGCTTAAAACCCACGCACAGCTTGGTGCCGTACACTGGAATCGCCGGCATCGATGCGACCTTTGACCACACGGGGCCGATGGCCCGCACAGTAGCTGATGTTGCGCTGTTCCTTGAAGTGATCGCCGGCAAAGATCCGCTTGACCCGCGGCAGTACGAGGTGTCACTGCAGCCGTATACAGAAGCCATTGGCAAAAACATTCGTGGCCTTCGACTGGGCGTAGTGCAGGAAGGATTTGGTACTCCGGTGTCAGAATCAGACGTCGATGCCAAAGTACGGGATGCGGTGAAAGCTCTGCGCGAACTTGGTGCGGAGGTGCAAGAAGTTCGATCCCGCCCACCGCGAAGCGGGCGGTATTACCTGGGCGATGATTGCCGAAGGCATGGCCGCATTGGTCTATGGAAACGGCGTCGGGTATCACGCCAGGGGATTGTACAACGAAAGTTTTGCTAATGCGTTGGGCAAGTCACTGCGAGCGCACGCGCAAGACTTGCCACATCAATTGAAATTTGTTGTACTGATGGGCTACTATCTCAATCAAACCTATCATGGACGCTTGTACGCCAAAGCGCAGAACCAACGGCGAGCGTTACGTGAAGCATATGATCACGTGCTGAAGCAGGTTGATATTTTAGTGATGCCAACGACACCACAGAAAGCGCATAAATACAACGATAAACAGAGCATTCGCGAATGGCTTGAACACGGTTGGCGGATGTTGGGGAACACCGCACCGTTTAATATGACAGGACATCCATCACTCACAGTGCCATGTGGAAAATCGAATGGACTCCCTGTTGGTCTCATGCTCACTGGTAGACACTTTGAAGATGGATCGCTCTTGCAAGTCGGTCATGCCTTCGAGAAACAGGTGCCGTGGGAAAAACGGTAGGCAAAAGATCGAACACATTCTTTGAAGTCGAGGGAGCGTGTCATTCTGAGTCGTCCATAGCGCGGGGCGCTAAGCATGGAGGCAGAAACTGGATGCGCCTGGATTCCGGGTCGCGCGGTGCGCGCCCGGAATGACGGGCATGTCGTCTGCGTCATTCCAGCGTAAGCTGGAATCCAGGGGGCACTGGGCGGCATTTTGTTTCTGAGCAGTCGTAGCGAAGCGGAAGCGAAGAATCTCGGTGGGGATGATAGGGAGAGATACTTCGTCGCGGTGTTTATCCTGAGCAACGTCACAGGGCTCCTCAGAAGACACCCTAGTGTTTTCGTTACCGTGTCAAATCTCCATCTATGGTTCGCTCCCTCAGCGGACTTCGTTAGGCCGCATGGCTCTGAACGGTGAGCAACTCTTTGCTTTTGTCCATCTTCCTTTCCTGCTTCTGCTGCATGGCGTATTCATTTGAGCCCCGCCTTGCGCAGGGCAGCAAGATGACGCTCTAATCTCGCTGGATCCTTGGCGGGAACATTCTGACGCACCCAGTTCAGAGACATAGAGGGCGTGAGCCGCACTAATTCTGCCACCGCAGCCTGGGCCTCCTCCAGCCGGCCGAACTCAGCGTAGCAGACCGCCAAGGTATAATAGGCAGGCCCGTAGTTGGGAATGACAGCGAGGAATTGCTTCGTCACTGCAATCGCCTCCTCACACCGGCCCACTTCGCGGTACGCCATACCCAAATCCTGGAGGTACCGGACCGAAGACCGAGGGTTGAGGCGGATCGCCTTCTCGATCATGTCGACAGCTTCCTGCGGTCGCCCAGCAGCAATGAGAATCCACCCTAGATTCACGAAGCCCTCAGCAAAGTTCGGATCAAGGGTGATGGCCTGCTCTCCCTCGGTAATTGCCTGCTCATACTGCTTTTTCCACATATAGATAACGCCTAGGGTGGTATGAGGGGAAGGCAAGGAGTTGTCTAAGGCGATAGCCTTTAGCGCTAGTTCAAGAGCGCGTTCTAGCGCTTGAGCGGGTTCGCTACTCCACTGTAAGAAGCTGTCAGTAAAATACGTCAAACTCAGCCCAGCGCAGGCCTGGGCGTAGTGTGGGTCCAATTCGACCGCCTGCTCAAACAACTGCCGCGCCTGCGCATTCGCCTCCTTCTTCGTTTCGTAGTTGGCCCGGAACCACAAGTCTAGGCCGCGCAGATAAAGGTCATAGGCCGTCAGGTTCTCCGTCGGGATATGTCGTACCCGTGCCAGCTCTGCTTCTCCTATCTCGACCTGGAGAGCTGCCACAATCTGCTGCGTGATCTCATCCTGTAGTGCAAAAACATCGCGCAGAAGGCGGTCATACCGTTCGGACCATACATGCCCTCCGGTCGTGCCGTCTATCAACTGAGCAGTAATCCGGAGTTGGTCCCCTGCCTTGCGCACACTCCCTTCTAAAACATACCGCACACCCATCTCCCGGCTCACATCCTGCACCTTCACCGCTTTCCCTTTGTAGGTGAAGGCGGAGTTGCGCGAGATGATAAAGAGGCCAGAGATTTTGGACAGATCCGTCGTGATGTCCTCTGTCATCCCATCGCTAAAATAGTCTTGGGACAGGTCACCACTCATGTTGGTGAATGGCAAGACGACAATCGACGGTTTGGCGGGGAGAGCAAGGGTCAGAGGCTGTGTCGGAGGAATGGCCGCAGAGGGGGCAGGCGGGCGCAAAGAGAGATGTTGCACGGCTATCACCACCGCTGCGGCAAGTAAGAGGAGACCTCCCAGCGTTAGCGTGGCTTTTCGTCCATACGAGGAGGAGGTGTCATTTCGGCCTAGCTGTGTCCCTGGTCTTACGGTTGCTGTCTTCTCGCTCACCTCAGGAGCAGTGGCACCAGGATTGAGCTGCACCTTGTAGGCACGGACGGGCTCCGCGATGTTTTTGACCTGCTGCTCCCCGATGTACTCATAGCTCAGCGTCAGCTTATTCTTGACCTGGGTATACGCGGTTTCTGAGAGACAGATGCCCCCGGCCTCGGCTAACCCCTCCAAGCGGGCGGCGATATTGACGCCATCTCCGTAGAGGCGACCATCTTCGGTCAGGACATCACCGACATTGATACCAATCCGAAAGGCCATCTGACGGTGCGGAGGCAACTCGGCGTTGCGCACAGTGAATTCTTGCTGAATCTCGGTGGCGCATTGCACGGCATCCACCACGCTAGCAAACTCGGCCAACAGATTATCGCCGGGCGAGTCGACGACGCGGCCCCGGTGGGCGTGGATCAGTGTAGTCATCACCTCCCGATAGGAGGTTAACGTACGGACGGTGGCGATTTCATCATCGCCCATGAGGCGACTGTAGCCTTTGACATCGGCACTGAAGATCGCGGCAAGCTTCCGTTCCATACGTCCTGCGTGGGCACCCCATCGTATTGTTGGCTCAAGAGAAAGATTAAGGGCTGGAGTGCGTAAGATCCTGTCTCAAATACGTTTGGTTATTTCTCTCTACGCTTTTTCGCCGTTGTTGACAGAGGGCATGACTGACTGTGAGATTCTGTTCCCTTCGGTTTTTCCGACTGGCTATTGACTGCTGACTACTAACTACTTTTGTAGTCCGATCATCCGCCGTGCTTCTTGCGGTGTGGCTGGTTCGCGCCCATGTGCTCGCGCGACCTGTACTGCCCAAGTGACAAAGTCAGCACTGCTTTTTGCTAATGAGCCATCAACCAACGTTGCCCGGTCCTCGAAACCGACCCGTACATGTGCACCAGTAGCAATGGCGAGACTGGCGATCGTAAAGACACTATCCTCAATACCGTGGGCAATCCAAAACGCCTCTGGAAAGAGGTCATGAACACAAGCTGTCATATAAAAATAACTACGGGGCGTTCCCGGCATGATCTGAAAACCATCACCGAATCGGCCAGAGAACTCAACTAACAGGTAGGGTGGGGTAGAAAGCAAACCGTCTTGAACCAAGGTTGCAACGTTCGTAAGGAAGCCGGTATCCAGCACTGCTGGCTCTGGCACGATACCGCGTTCACGACAGGTGAGAATCGTTTGACGGATGTCGTCGTATGAATTCGGAATCGCAATTGTGTGCCGTGTACCGTGAGAGAGCGGCGTATTGAAGACGATATTGCCAGTATTGAGAGAAACCATATCTACCGGCTCTGGGGTATCTCGAAGGTAGTGGAGTACCTGATCAATGGTAGCATCAGGCATTCGAGCGGTGGTGTGATTAAGCACGAGTGAGGTTTGTGCACGAATCAAGCGATCGGCTTCCGCATACCAAGCCGGGTCGTAACTTGTGGCTCCCTGCTCTGTACGTGCATGAAAATGGACAATTGAAGCTCCAGCTTCACTGCACCGTTTCGCTTCTGCGGCAACCTCGGCTGGAGTCCACGGCACGTTGGGATTTTGTTCCCGACCTCGTGCACCGTTGAGGCAGGCTTTGATGATGATTTTGTCCACCAATTCCTCCTTTTTCTGTTGTGCTGCGGAAAGATGCTACAGTCTTTCTCAAGACCCTCGCTCTGCGAGTCTGGCACCCTCAGGACCGATCTGTCAACTATTGAAGGAGAAAGATACCAATACCGCTACTCCATGGTTTCCTCAGAGAGTGTTTTGAAAGTGTTCGTCATGCGCGGCGAGCGCGGTGGAGCGCGTGCGGGTGAGGGTAATGTTCCTGGTCAGCCCAATTGAAATTTACTCATTACTATTTTTTACGCTGCCCGTTTCTCAAGAACGACCGGCATTCCTTCCGATGGAGCAAAGGTGATACTACGCCGGACCACGCGAATTGGCCGCTTGGAAGCAAGTCGCAATGTCGTGCGCGACAAGATCTGCGCAAGCACGACCTTCATTTCATAGGTGGCAAAGCCAGCACCAAGGCAGAACCTAGTACCACCACCAAAGGGGAAGAATTCCCATGGCGTCGGCTTTTTGCCGAGAAATCGTTCGGGCATAAACTCGTCAGGATTTGGCCAGAGGGTAGGGCGATGGTGAGTCAAATAGATACACGGCATAGCGACTACACCTGCCGGCAGAGTGTGTCCACCGATAGTTGTCGGTGTTTTGAGGCGTCGGCCCACGACCGGAAGAATAGGATTGAGCCGCTGCGTCTCTTTTATCGTTGCGTCCAAATATTCGAGCTTATTGATTTGTTGCGAAGTTACCGGGCCGGTGCCAAACACTGCTCGCAGTTCTGTTTGTAGTTTTTCAAGAACCTCAGGGCGACTAAGAATGCGATAGAGCATCCACGCGAGAGAGGTGGCCGTAGTTTCGTGCCCAGCAACCAGGAGTGTCATCAATTCGTCCCGCAAGTGTTGGTCACTTAATGGCTGACCATCTTCGTCTCGTGCTTGCATCAGCATTGAGAGAATATCTTCCCGACCTGCCAAATCAGCCGCACGCCGCCGGGCAAATTCGGCGAATAACAATTGATCGATTTCTTGTCGCCGTCGCACTTGTTTCCCCCAAGGGGAATACGGACCCAAGTTAATTTGCAGCCACGGAACAAGCATGATTGGGTTTGCTCCAGCAGCCAGCACTTCCGTGAGCAGCGTGCGCAAGCGCACCAGGGTTGCATCTTCTGCCAGACCGAAAACCGTGCGGAGAATCACATTAAGTGTGATCTGCTGCATATGCGGATGCAGCGCGAACGGTTGTCCTACTGGCCAGGTGTCGATAGTGCGATCAGTGAGATCCTGCATCACCTCACCGTAGACATACATTCGCTCACCGTGAAATGGTGGCATCATCAACCGCCGCTCGTGCTGATGACGTACGCCATCGAGCAGTATAAGCGAATAGTCCCCGAGGAGCGGTCGGACAATGACGTTCGCTTCCCCTGCACGTAGTTGTTCGGGATCGCTCGTGAAAATCTCTTTGACCGCATCCGGATTGCTAAAGAACACGAGCGTTCCAGGGCCGGAGGGAAAACGGATTGTAAAACAATCTCCATATTTCCGTGCGCATTCCTCCATAAACGGGATAGGTCGGGTAAGCCACCGGAAAAGTTGTATTGGCGCGGGTAATGAAGGGCCAGGAGGAAGAGCAGGAGTAGGATGTGGAGGAGACTCGACAAGGGAAGCAGACGACATAACTGAACGCTCCTTTCACCTTGCGGTGCATTTTACACTTCTATCTTGCGCCTGCTCACCAATAGTTGGAAGAGGGGAAGCCAGCAAAAAAGGTGCGAAAAGTAATAAGGGCTCCTCTCGTACAGAGTTAGAGCCCTGGAGATGTAGGGCGGGCATCCGCAGACACGATAGAGACGTATAGAGATAGAGATCCGAGAGGAGCGAGAACCGTCTCTGTATCAGACTCCCTATCTCTCTTCACCTGGATTCCGGGTCTCGCGGTGCTCGCCCGGAATGACGGGCTGCCACGCGTGTCCGGTTCAGGAATTCTGTTTCAAGTGGGACCCTTTCGACTTCGCTTCGCTACGCTCAGGGCAAACGGAAATTATTGATAGCTTCGGCTGAGCCGTTCGTGCTGAGCGTCAGTCCATAGGACGAAGTCGAAGCATGGACGGCTTTTCTTCAGTTCAGTTACGCCGCCTTCTGCACTTTTTGTTTGAGCAGCTTGCCAATGACCTGATCAATCACTTGATCCGCCAGTGCACGGACTTCTTCTTGTGTCTTTGGCTGAATGGGATGCTGAACCAGAATCGGTTCGTACTGGGCCATGCCGAAAGCAGAACACTGGGCATGGGCAGCACCGATAAATTCAGTGGTGGTCACATTCGCGGTCGGGATGCCTTTTTCTTCAAAGTAGACAACATCGTGCGAACTGCACGAAATGCAGGCCCCTCAATCGCTGAGGGCTTCGATGACGGCGTCACATTTTTCCTGCAACTCGGTCTTGATGGGTTGTGGAGCAGGACGCGTCACTGTTGGTTTCATACGACGCAGCACATCTTTGACACCGTACTGCTGACGCAAGATTTCTTCTACACGATCGAGGAAGAATACGCCTTTGGACTTGCTGATATCGAGCAAGCCAATAGTTTTCCCCTCAAGCGTATCCAACCGTGGGGCGAACACTTTGTGCGTTCGTTCTACTTTATCCGTAGGATCGAGAAACATTTCTCCCATGAGTCACCTCCTTACAAATTATGCATGAATCTCTTTAGTGGTAATCTTACTCCCGGCATTGCCGCCTGCCCAGCCCTGTACTGCCGCTGAGAACCGACCCGCCGTGCCACCAGCGACAATAATAGTAAGAGTCTCAGCCTTGGCAAACTTGGGGTAAAGCGTATCGTCAGTCGGTGGTTCACGATCTGTCTTACTCTCGGTCCGCAGCATACTGACCCCAGCGCCTTCACCACCATTTACACCGGGACGCAATTCACGCAACGGGCGGCGAATCTTTTCAAAAAGGAATTGTCGCAGATCGTTTTTCGACCAGCCATCTTGCTTGAAAGTCTTTGCGTGTTCTGGGCACACGACCAACACGGTATCTGAAAACAATGGGAAGTTCTTATGATTCCATAACCCAGCCATTGTCCAACCAAGTGATAGTGCAAGTTGTTCAGCGCAGCGGCTAGCGTGGTCGTTAATTTGCAAAGGCGAATGACCAGCGAATAGCGTCACAGTGCTTTGGTCTAGCCGAAATCCTTTCTCAACATGCAACGGTTCCCATGGACTCTCTTCTTCATTCTCACCCACACAAAATGTGTACTGTGCAGGGTGTCCCATTGTTGCTTTGGTGATTTCATGCGGCTTGGCTCCGCCGATATTAATAATCATCAAGCGTAGCGCACGACCGATGGTGGCATTGGCGCGAAAGCCATGACCTAACGCGTTATGACCGCAGTTCACTCCGATCTGCTGGCGAATCGGACCATTGATGATGATCATCGGTGAGGCTGAGAACGTGGTCACGTTGATACCGTGCAAGCAGAATTGGTCTTCACAAGCAGCTTCGACGACTGCCAAGACGGTAGGAAAATACGATGGATGGCAGCCTGCCATGACCGCATTGATCGCGATCTTTTCGACCGTTGCACGACCATAGTTAGGGCCGATGGTGCCAAGGAGTTCTTGTGGATCACGATCCGTGGCTGCAAGCATACGCCTCACCCGCGCTTCGGTGGGCGGCACGACCGGTAGACCGTCGGTCAAACCACGGGAATAGAGGAGTTCAATCGGATCGTCTTCTTGGGCTTCGATGCGTTGTGATCGCAACTCGGCTGTCTCTGGCATAGTGTCCCTCCTATTGCGCCGCCCAAGTCTGGCATTCTTGCGGTTGGGCTGTCAACGTGCCTATCTTTGGCTGCGAAAGGAGGCGATTATGTCCCTTCCAGTAGAAAGTTATCAGCAACTCACCCCTGACCTGCGCATCTGCCGTGTACTGAACGGCTTGTGGCAAGTGTCTGGCGCGCATGGTCGCATTGATCCGAAAGCTGCAATCAAAGAAATGTTCGACTATATCGATGCTGGGTTTACTACCTGGGATCTCGCCGATCACTACGGTCCTGCTGAAGATTTCATTGGTGAGTTTCGCCGGCAGCTCATCGCTACACGTGGAGCAGATGCATGGTCCGGCGTGCAAGCTTTTACTAAATGGGTACCACGGCCTGGACGCATGACTCGACAGATTGTCGAGAATGCCATCAATGTCTCCCTTCGACGTATGGCTGTTCCGACGCTTGATCTTCTCCAATTTCATTGGTGGGAATACGACGATCCGGGGTACCTCGACGCACTCAAATACTTGGCGGAATTACAGAGCGAAGGAAAAATTCGTCACCTGGCGCTCACCAACTTCGATACTGAGCACCTCAAGATCATCACTGACAATGGTATCCGTATTGTTTCTAATCAAGTGCAATTCTCGCTAGTCGATCGTCGCCCAGAAATTGCCATGATTCCGTTTTGTCGTGAACACAACATCCAGTTACTCACCTACGGAACAGTTTGCGGTGGGCTATTGTCCGAGAAGTATCTCGGCAAACCTGAACCGCGTGGACGTGAGCTCAATACTGTTAGCTTGGAAAAATACAAGATGATGATCGATACGTGGGGAGGGTGGAGTCTTTTTCAAGAACTCCTCGCTACCCTTAAACAGATTGCTGACAAACATCACGTGAGTATCGCCAATGTCGCGGTGCGCTATATTCTTGATCGTCCGGCTGTGGGAGGAGTGATTGTTGGCACGCGACTTGGCATTGCCGAGCATCGAGCCGAGAATGCACGAACGTTCGGTTTCGCGCTCGATGCTGAAGATCATGCGCAGATCGAGAAGGTGGTGAGCAAGTCACGCGATTTGTATCAAGCGATTGGCGATTGTGGGGATGAATATCGTAGATGAGAGAGAGTTGAGATAGAGAAATGTAGGGGCGCAGCATGCCGTGCCTTCTCCGTGTTGCAGCATATGTGCCGAGAGAGGTTATAAGGATGTGTGGCGCTATTGGTCAAGCCACCAAGTGCGCGGCTTCCTTTGTCTTGTCTCTCCCCCATATGGGGTGTTAAATACCCCCTATGCCGAAGGCCAAACTGGTTATCCATCGTCGTGTTGTCGAACCAGACGGCTCTTTGGTGGAGATTAAAGTCTGGCAGGTTCCCAAGAGCCCAAGACAACCGCATGGGTTCAAATACAGCTTGGTGTATATCGTCGATGGGCAACGTATTCTCGGCTACGACAATGCGCACGGTCGAGACCATCGACATATACAGGCGAAAGGGTATCCCTACACTTTCCGTTCTCCGGCTGCCCTTGTGGAAGACTTCTTGCGAGACTTGACGGACATACAGAAAGGACGCGTATGAAGGTGCGCAATATCAAAATAGGCGTCAAAGATCTTCCTACCGTGCTTCACGAGACCCGAGAGGCGATGGAGCAGCTCTCCGCTGGACGAAGTATCCCGAAGATTCATGATGTCAACTTCACCAGTTATGAAGCAATGCGGAGGATTCTCACTCCCCGCCGTCTCGAACTGTTGCATGTCATTAAGGAACAGCGTCCAGGTTCCATCTATGAGTTAGCGCAGTTGCTCGGACGAGATCTCAAGAATATCAACGACGACCTTGCCATCCTCGCCAATATTGGACTCATCGAGTTGCGGAAAACAACGAAGGGGCGAAAAAAAGTGGTGCCCTGTGTGACTGTGGATAAGATCCAAGTCGAGATCACTGTTTAGGCGATTCCTACGTTCCGGCAAAGATTTCGTGTTTGCGTGGACTCAGCAAAGGAGTCCACGTCTGAACACTTGCGTACTTCAAGGCGAGGTAACCTCAAATGAATTAAGAATTAAAAATGAAAAATTGAGAATGAGAAGAAGGAGTGAAGAATTGAGAGATTGAGTCATCAAACTAGTGAACTATTGAGCGATCGGGAGATTGAGAGGTGGGTCAGTTTGGCAGTAAAGCCATGGGAATGTCATTCTGAACGAAGCGGAGCAGAGTAAGAATCTCTCCCCTCCGTACGCCAGTCTGAGAGATGCTTCGTCGCGGGGCTCCTCAGCATGACAAGGACGTAGAGTTCCTCCTGAGCCGAAACGGGAAACTGACCCACTACTGTAATCTCACATGAGTTGGTGCTTCGCGTAGGACCGTGGAAATCGGAACGACAATTGGCGTCACTCGTCAGACTCCTCCCAACAATCGCGAACAGTGTCGTTGCCAAGGGCGGCCCATGCCGCGTCCTCTGCGCGCTCATCTTGGTTCAAGGAGCTGTAATAGCGTTCAATGGCGTGGTCGAGGTTTGCCTGCCGATGTTGGCGGAGCCAGGAAATAAGAGCTTGCTCGAAGACGACGCTACGACTCAAGGTCCCTGCGACGCGATCGACTTCTTCAAGAAGTTCTTCAGGCACAGTCACTGACACTTTTTTCTTTGCTTGCATACGTGCAAACTGTATCCGACTTCAAAGTCTGCCTCAATGCACACCACTCTGCAGAGACTAAGGTGAAAGTCGAGCCTACTTCACCCCCTTCGGTACTGGTGCTGCATACACGTGCTTTTCAAATGTATCTGCTGCACGTAACACGGTGGCGTCTTCGCCCATCCGTCCAACCAGCATCATGCCGACTGGCAATCCTTCTGACATGCCACACGGAACGGTAATTGCCGGATGGCCGGTGATGTCAAATGGGCAGGTGTTGGCGATCATTTCTAAGGCCCGTGTTACATACTCCTCGCGACTCGCATCTGCAGCGGGAATCTTGGTGGCTTTTAAGGGGAGTGTGGGCATCACTAATAGATCACACTCACGGAAGGCCGCATCATACGCCGCCGTTAGTGACCGCCCGAGATTTTGTGCTTTCGCATAATACCGTCCGTGGTACCGGTCCTGCATATAGACGCCTAGCATAGTGAACATTTTCACCGTCTCTGACAGATCGTCCGGACGAGTGAGCCGGCCACGCGCAAACGCATCCAACAAACTAGTTGTGTAATGCCCTTTCCAGTTGGTGCCCATGCTGTTACCCAGCACCATCAACATTGTTGCTCCCTCAGCTGCAATGGGGGTGAACAGATGAATACCTTCACGATGCCAGGGAATAGAAATCGTCTTTACGGTTGCACCTAATTTCGTGAATTTCTGCGCGGCCTGTTCTACGCTCTTGTCGACATCTTTTTCTGACAATCCTGGCCAACCGAAGCCCTCCTTGACGACCCCGAGACGCAGCCCTTTCACGTTGCCAGTCAACGCTTTGGTGTATGCTTCACCTTTGAGTCCCGCACGTTGTCGCGGATCGAGTCCGTCTGGTCCAGCGATGACTTCGAGCAATAAGGCAACATCAGCAACTGTCCGCGCCATTGGGCCAACATGATCAAGCGTAAGTTCGATGGGAAACGCGCCAGTGTATGGCACCAGTCCATAGGTTGGCTTATGACCGTAAATACCGCACCAGCAACTCGGCATGCGAATCGAGCCGCCCTGGTCTCCACCAATCGCCATATCGACAATCTTGCCAGCGACGAGTGCCCCGCTGCCGCTCGATGACCCACCGGTCGAATGTGTTGCTTTATGTGGATTCCGCACCGGACCAGTAGCGGTCGTGTGACTACCACCAGACAGACACAGATTTTCACACACGGCTTTGCCCAGAATCGTTCCGCCAGCATCGAGAATACGCGTGACGATCGTCGCGTCGATCTCAGGAACGTACCCTTCAAGCACCGCACAGCCGTTCATCATCGGCACACCAGCCACACAGACGTTATCCTTAATCGCGATGGTTTTGCCTTTGAGCGGACCAGATGATGCGCCTTTGATGTCTGTGCGCCAATACCACGCATTGTAGGGATTATCTTCCGGCTGCGGACGGAAACCTGACGTCCGCGGATACTTGACTGGGATGGTGGGCTCAATGAGTTCGTCGAGTCGCGAATACGAAGCGATCGAGTTCGCCATTAGTCCACGAAAAGATTCCAGGTCTTCAGTCGTCACACTGAGTGAAAGGCTTTCTGCGACGTGAGCTAGGTCGTCGACGCTTGGGGTTTTGACTGCCATTGTTCTTTCCTTCCTTACCCAAAATTCGGCATGACTTTAGCAGCGAACAACTCCATACTGCGCATCACTTGCACGTGCGGGACCTGACCACCGGGATTAAACCAGCACAGCATACGGCCCATGTTGAATTCTTCTTGGAGTTTTTTAATCCGCTCCACACAGGCTTCTGGTGTTTCAAAGATGCCCATGACTTGATTCACCTGCTCGTAGGTCGTCTTGCGCAAACGATCCGCCGCTTCCTGTAACAGCTTGTTCGATCCGCCTTTGCCATCACCACTAACAGGAAAGGCGTTGATCAGTGATTGAAGAAAATGTTTGATGCTCGGTTCCACCTCACGACGAACCTGTGCGGCGTCCACAGCAACGTATGTCGGTGACAACATCGTGATGTCTTGAGGGCGAGTCGGTGAGTGTCCTGCTGTCTCTCGTGCTTGGCGATAGAGGGGAATCAGCTCACGAAGCTTGGGGTAGGTAGTGATCTGCGAAGCCGTCAAAATCGGATACCCAAGCTTGCCCATTTGCTCGTAGGTTTCAACCGTATTTGCGGCAATAAGAATCGGTGGATGAGGTTGCTGTACTGGTTTCGGAACAACCGAGAGATCTTCAATCTCGAAAAATCGTCCGTGAAAGGAAAACCGCTCTTTTGTCCAGGCTTGTAAAATGACATGAAGATTCTCCAACAACCGCTCGCGACTTTCGCTTTGAGGAACACTAAATCCGGCGAAGTGGGTAGGAAACACCCCACGTCCAATCCCGAACTCGACACGTCCGTTACTCAACACATCGAGTGTAGCAACGTCCTCTGCAACACGTACTGGATGTGACAATGGCAGAAGAATGATCGCGATCCCTAGTCGGAGTGTGGTTGTACGGGCAGCGACCGATGCGAGCAAAAGGAGTGGAGAGGGAAGGATGGAAAAGTCGGCATTGAAATGCTGCTCCACCGGCCAGATCGACTCGAACCCGAGCTGTTCAGCATGAACTGCCTGCTCGATAGTGTCACGGTAACGCTGGACAGGTGATTGATCGGGGGAACAGGGTAACTGGTAGTGGAGGCCGAATTTCATAGCGCGGCTCTTTTTCTACCTTCGCTCACCCTTCGACAGGCTCAGGGCGAACGGAAGAAAGAGCCACACTATCAACTCTAGGCCGTTCGTGCTGAGCTTGTCGAAGCACGAATGAGAATAATTTTCTGATTACTTCAACACGTCCATCATTGGTTGGACCGTCTTGGCATCAAAGTAATCGCACCAACGAAAGATCTTGCCTTTGTCGTTAAAGGTGAACACGCCAACCACCGGCAACTGCACTTTCACGTTCCCGGCTGCCCAGTGTTCAATGCGTTCGTTCATCACGACATTACCGGAAGAGGTAGTGTTTTTGATGTCCATTTTTTCGAGAACAATCTTGTCGCCTTCAACAAATGCCGTAAGCACTTTACGGACTCCCGCATGTCCATTCACCGGCTCCCACGGCATGTTGTGGTAATACACATCTTCGGTCAAATACGAGACGAGTTTGTCCATGCTCCGGTCGCGAAGCGCGTTGCAGAAATCGGTCACGGTTTTTTCGTTGGTGTGCTCATAACGATACCTCCTTCTTACGTGTTACGTATTGCGTGGCTGCCCGTGTTATTTCATGATTCGACCCGTTGGATCAAGTCGAGTAACTCGGGAATTTTTTGGATCACCGAGCGCGGTATCGCCTCCTTCGCCGGCGGATCACTATCGGTGCGATCCCAGATCAATACCGAATGCATGCCTAGAGCGTTTGCTCCAGGAATATCTTGCTGCAGGGAATCACCAACAAAGAAGGCTTCACTGGGGGCACAGCCCGCCCGCCCCACAGCTTCAGTAAAAATGCGCAAATCGGGTTTGCACGATTGCACGGATTCACTTGACAAGATGGAGTCGAAGTACGGCTCAATCTTACTCAAGCTCACCATATGCTCAAGCTGATCGTCGTCGATGTTACTCACAATGCCAAGATGGTAACCACGGTCACGCAGTGCAGTGAGCGTTTCAAACACGCCTTCGCGTAAGGTGAAATCGCGTTCACGGCGTTGCCACTGGACTTGGCGATAGCGAGCAAAGTGCTCTTCGCTCAAAGTGATGCCGAGATCTCGTGCCATCGCTTGTAAGACATCACGGAACAAATCGCGGTGCAGATAATAGGGACGTGGGAGATATTCATAGAAGACGTTTTTCAGCGCACCGCGATAAGCACGAAGAATTTCACGGGGCTCACCATCGGCCCCGGCCCAACGGGCGATATCAACCACACTTTCGCGTTCACCTGGAGCGACGGCTTCATAGCCGAAAAGCGTACCACCGAAATCGAACAATACAGCTTTCATCTTGGGCATGAAAACACTCCTTAACTATCTGTTATTGCATGACATACCCACCGTCGACCGACAGCGCATGGCCAGTCACGAACGACGCCGCTGCAGAACATAGCCATATCACAGCTTCAGCGATTTCTTCTGGTTTACCGACGCGTCCAATCGGATGCCCAGCAACCATCGCTTCTGCTGCGCTGGGATGACGATCAGTCAATCGTTGGACCATCGGAGTGTCGATCACCCCTGGACACACGGCGTTTACGCGAATGCCCTGTTTGGCATATTCCAACGCCGCAGTTTTTGTGAGCCCCAGGACTCCATGTTTACTGGCAACATAAGCGCTCGCGCCAGCGATGCCGACGAGCCCGGCCCCAGAGGCAGTATTGACAATCGCACCGCTGCCTTGTTTGGCCATCTGCTGCAGTTCATACTTCATGCACAGCCAGACACCCTTCAGGTTGATCGCGATTACACGATCCCACTTGCTCTCTGCTGTGTCAGCGACGGTCGTCAGTGGGCCAGAAATCCCAGCATTGTTATGGGCGCAATCCAATCGCCCATACGTTGCGATAGTTTGCTGAATGAGAGCCTCAACCTCAGCAGCGTTGGCGACATCGGCTTTGATGAACGTTGCCTCGCCCTCGGCTTTCCTAATGAGTTGGACAGTTTCATTGCCGCCCTCAACGACGACATCAGACACCACTACTTTCGCTCCTTCACGAGCAAAGGCTAAGGCGGTGGCGCGACCAATACCGGAGCTGGCACCCGTTACCAGCGCGACTTTTCCTTGGAATACGTGAACCATAATTTTCTCCCACATTTATCTTCTGACTGCGATGTGAAATGTACGTGGTTCGTTCTTGTTTGGCGAGGGTGGGAACGTTCAACGTGTCGGGAATGTTGTTGCCACGAGATACATGGCTGCTCTTCAGCGGGCGTATCATCCGCTTATTCGCGTATGGTTTCCTTTCGATTATTCTCGCGCTGCATTTGGCCGCAGTTGGAATGACAGAGAGTGAGATTGGCCTGTTACTGACGTTGACGCTTGTCGGCGATGCCCTTCTTTCTCTGATCATTACCCAAGTTGCCGACCGTATCGGACGGCGACGAATGCTCATGGTTAGTGCCGGTTTTATGGTGCTGACTGGTGCCGTATTCGCACTGACGACGAATCCGCTCTTTCTTATCCTTGCTGCATTCATTGGGACCTTGAGTCCAACCGGTCATGAAGTCGGTCCGTTTCTTGCCATTGAACAATCGGCATTGGCACATCTCACGCCAGGAGAACGGCATACGAGCATGTTTGCCTGGTATAACCTTGTTGGGTCGTTCGCTGCGGCATTGGGGTCGTGGAGTGGTGGGACGTTGGCTACAACACTCCAACGTACAGGCCATACTCTGCTGGCAAGCTACCAAACGTTATTCACGCTGTATGCGGGATTTGGAGTACTGCTTGCACTGTTCTTTTTTTTTCTGTCTTGTCGGATTGAAATAGAACCTACAGAGCGGAAATCGGTCGGTCGCTTCTTTGGCCTCCACCGTTCACGAGGAATCATTCAGAAGCTGTCATTGTTATTCATCCTCGACTCGTTTGCAGGCGCACTCGTCCTGCAGAGTTTGCTGGCATACTGGTTTCACACACGTTTTGGTGTCGAGCCCGCGTCGTTAGGAAGCCTGTTCTTTGGTGCGAACCTGCTCGCTGGATTCTCTGCGCTTATTGCTGCGCGAGTGGCAGCGCGCATTGGTTTGGTCAATACGATGGTGTTCACCCACTTGCCAGCGAATGTCTTTCTTTTACTGACGCCGTTAATGCCGACGTTTCCGCTTGCAGCGGCAATGGTCCTGTTACGTTATTCGACGGCTCAGATGGATGTGCCAACGCGACAAGCCTATATCATGGCGGTCGTCGCACCGGATGAACGTTCTGCAGCTTCCGGGATTATTACTCTTGCTCGGACCGGTGCAAGTGCGCTCGGTCCTGTGGCGGCAGGTGTGTTGTTTAATGCCTCGTTCATGAGTGCGCCGTTCTTCATTGCTGGGGGGCTGAAGATCGTTTATGACTTGTTGTTACTCTGGCAATTTCGTCATATTCGCCCGCCAGGGGAAGAGCGGCGTGAGGCAAATTCTCTCGGCAGGTCTTTGTAACTGTCATACTCTATGGTAGTTCGTGGCTGGTGAAGGGACAATACTATGGCCAATACAATCTTCACAAAAATACTTGCCGGAGAAATTCCCTGCTTTCGGGTGTACGAGGACGAGTACGTGTTGGCGTTTCTCGATATTAGCCCGTTGAGTCGTGGTCATACTCTCGTGATTCCTAAGGAGCCTGCAGAAACGCTTGATCAACTTTCTGACGAGTCGGCGGCGGCTATTGGACGTGTCTTACCAAAGATTAGCCGAGCGGTTTTGCAAGTGACGGGTGCAGTCGCATTCAACGTGCTGCAGAACAATGGTGCGACTGCCCACCAAGCCGTGATGCATGTGCATTTTCATATTATCCCCAAATATCCTGATGGCACTGGCCTCGGTATCGGATGGCCTGCGCAATCTTTGACAGGGGAGCAGGGGAGGGTACTTGCGGAAGCAATTGCACAGAGCCTGTGAAGAAGGGCTTCTTGAATGAGGGGAGAAAGAAAGTAGGCCGGAATCAGCGGGGCGTTTCCGGCCTGGGTGGTCACTATCCTACTTTCGCCGGCGTTTTTAACGGACGTAGATGTGGCATGACTTCTTCTGCGAACAAGCGAATCGATTGTAACATCTTGTCATACGGCAAGCCGGGCAAGAACGAAAAACAAGAAGTGATCACACGGTGTGGTTTCGTGTTCTTTCAGGAGCCGTGCTGTGACTTGTTCTGGTGAACCGGCAATGACGACATTACGCCAGAAATCGGTATCGCGGATCTGATCAAAACTGGCAACATTCATCGCGCCCATCTGCGTGTCACTCTTAAGGTCGCCTGCGGCACCAAACCATTTGCCGTAGTTCTTGAACAAGTAGAAGATGTGCTCGCCTGCGTCTTTCCACGCTTGTTCAGGGTCACGATGGACATAGATCGGGCGTAAATTCATCACATCGTAATCTTTTGGATCGCGTCCGTACTCTTTGAGCGCATTGATGTAAATGTCATATTGTCCAAACGCGCCACCCATCAGATGGCAGCCGTACTTTGCTGCTCGTCGTGTCGGCTTGAGGCCACGTGCACCAATCCCAAGCTGTGGGTATGGCTTCTGCACCGGCTTCGGTGTCAGCGTGATGTTTTTGTACTGATAGTGTTGTCCGTTGTAGGTGAAGTTGTCTTGCGTCCATGCACCGATAAGCACTTCGATGCCTTCTTCGGTCATCCGAGGACGATCATCGCGGTTGATATTGAAACCTTCAAATTCTTCGAGCCGATAGCCTTGGCCTAAGCCAAGCAACAAACGCCCGTTCGAGATGATGTCCACGACTGCGGCATCTTCCGCCACTCGCAATGGGTCGTGCAATGGGAGTAACAGTACATAAGTGCCGATCTGCACCCGCTTGGTGCGATCGGCAATCACTGCGGCAACGGGAAGAAGTGAGGGCAGATAGCCGTCCTCGATGAAATGATGCTCGGTGACCCAGACGACATCGTAACCTAACTGCTCGACTGCCTGCATCTGATCAAACTGGGCTCGATAAAAATCGGGAAACGGCTTATGCCACTGCGGTGGGTTACGGAATGCGTAGAGAACGCCGAATTTCATACGACCTCCTTGGGAGAGTGAAGAGTGGTGAGCAACGAGTTTCGAGCAAGCACGAGTAATGCTTTTACTGCTCATTACTCGCTGCTCATGATTTGAAGCTGCCTAGTACCCTCCAAACCCCATATCGGTTGTCGCCTGCGCATCAGGGTCAGTACAGACGTTAACGAGGGCGGGTTTGCCACTCGCCATCGCGCGCTTGATCGCTGCCGCAATATCCTCTGGCTTCTCAACGAACTCGCCATAGCCGCCGAGTGCTTCGACCATCTTGTCATAGCGTTGGTAGCCCAGCTCACGACCTACGTTTTCGAGGCCCATGTTGCTGGCGGTCATACGTCCGGTCTGGCGCGAGGTGAACCCAGCATTATTCGACACGACGACAACGATGTTCAACTTGTGACGAATGGCCGTATCCATCTCCATGCCGTTCCAGCCAAACGCGCCATCTCCGCTAAGAACGACGACAGGCTTGTCTGGTCGTGCAGCTTTCGCACCTATACCGAACGGGACCCCGATTCCCATACACCCGTGCGGACCAGCATTGAGACTGCCACCGACTTCAAAGATCGGAATTGACTGGCGACCGAAGTTGAGAATCTCATGCCCATCGACGACAAGAATCGTGTCACGGGTAATGATGTCGCGTACTTCCTTACATAAGCGCAACGGGTGAATTGGTACTTTCGTTGAGTTCAACAATTGCGCGTTGCGCTCCTCGTTCGTTCGTTGCTTGGCGGAAAGTTGTGCGACCCAGGTTGTTTCTTGTTTGCCGTCGATCTTTCCTTTTGCCTCAGCCGTGAGTTGCTGTAAGACGAGTTTCGCGTCACCAATGATGCCGACCGCAACATCGCGGTTATGGCCGATCTCTTTGCCATCGAGATTGACGTTGATGAACTTTGCATCCGGCGAGAAAGCGCGGCGCGCGCAGGAACGATAGCATCGAGTTTGCGCGCGCACCGATGACCAGCACAACATCAGCTTCACGGAAGGCCTGCGAACGTGCGGCAGGAAAAGCACGTGGATGATCTTCCGGTACGACACCGCGCCCTTGTGGTGTGGTAAAGAACGGAATGCCAGTGGCTTCGACAAACTGGCGCATTTCTGCGGCGGCATCGGCCCACAACACTCCACTGCCAGTGACAAGAAGCGGACGTTGGGCTTTTGCCAGCAAGTCAACCGCCTTGCGAATCAGTGCTGGATCACCTGCAGGGCGACTATCCACTCGATAATTGGTCGGCCAGTAGAGTTTGTCGTCCTCGACTTTGGTGGACAGGATGTCACCAGGAAGATCAAGATAGACTGGACCTTTCTTGCCATCCATGGCTTCACGAAACGCAAGGCTGATGTACTCGGGAATACGCGAGGCGATATCGACACGATAGGCAGCCTTCACTACCGGTTTCATCATCGCCACTTGATCCATCTCCTGGAAAGAATCGAGCGTCGTCGCCCGCATTGGTGCCGACCCACCGATCGCAATGATCGGCGCAGAATCAGCCCACGCGTTCGCCAGTCCTGTGACAGCATTCGCTGTTCCAGGGCCTGACGGTGTAATACAAATACCCGGCTTGCCTGTGACGCGTGCATAGGCATGCGCCATCATGGCAGCAGCTTGCTCATGGCGGACATAAATTCCTTGCATCCCAAGTTTGAGACACGAACCTGCCGCGCCACTGGTTGGTCCACCCATCATGAAAAAAATCGTATCAACACCTTCGTTCTTAAATGCCTGTCCAATCAGTTCTTCGCCACGAACGATGCCCATAGTTCCTCCTTACTAAAGATAAGAATGAAGAATGAAGAATGGAAAAAAGTTAAATCAGGGCTGCGTTTTTCACTTATTCTTCTTCACTCTTAATTTTTCATTTTTAATTCTTAATTGTCGCCGAACGCTGATAGCTGACCGCTTCTACAGGGAAAGTCAAGAGACGCCCCACCTATCTTCACTCAGAGCCTTACGGTAGTACGAGAAACGAAAGCTGTCAGAAGGAGGCGTGCCATGAAGGCGATTCAATTTCATGAACTCGGCGGCCCGGAAGTTTTGAAGTATGAAGATATCGATGTCCCTGAGCCCCGCAAAGGCTGGGTACGGATCAAGACACACGCGATCGGCATTAACTTCGCCGACACCTTTTTCCGCCAAGGGCAATATCTGATAAAACCAAAGCTACCGGATATCCCAGGAATGGAAGCGTCGGGCATTATCGATGCAGTTGGTCCTGAGGTCACACACCTCAAACCAGGGATGCGTGTGACCTCGATCGGCGTCAAAACTTACGCTGAGTACTGTACAGTCTCGGCTGCGCAAGTGATCCCATTGCCGGATTTTGTCAGCTATGAAGATGGCGTCGCGTTTCCGATTCAGACCCTAACTGCATATCATATGCTGCATACTTCGCATCAGACAACACCAGGGCAAACTGTGCTCGTCCACTCCGCCGCTGGAGGCGTGGGCATCGTTGCTGTCCAGCTCGCCAAGGCTGCTGGGGCACGTGTAATCGGAACGGTGTCGAGTGACAGTAAAATTGACCTGGTGAAACAGTATGGTGCTGATGCTGTCATCAACTACGTAAAAGACGATTTTGCTGCGGAAGCAAAGAAACTGACTGACGGGAAGGGAGTCGATCTTATTCTCGATGCAGTTGGCAAGCCAACATTGGAAAAGGGCATTCAATGTCTCAATCCCTTTGGGCATCTGATTCTCTACGGCCGCGCAGGTGGCATTCCTGACCCACTCAACCTGATGAGCCTCTTCCAGAATTCACTCAAAGTTAGTGGGTTTGTGCTATACACGGTGTCGTCGATGCCAGATAAACACAAAGAAGGGATCGAGAAGTCGTTTCAACTGATGGGGCAAGGAAAACTCAAAATGCTCATCGGCAAGAAATTTGCGCTCGCTGATGCACCAGAAGCGCATCGGCATATGGAATCGCGTGGATCGGTGGGAAAGTTGGTGTTGATTCCGTAAGAGATATATTCTTCGAGCCCTGGATTCCTTGTCATTGCGAGCGCAGCGAAGCAATCTTTGTCTCGAAAAGAGATTACTTTGTCGCCTGCGGCTCCTCGCAATGACACTTATCTTGAGGAAAAAGAACTATGTGCCGCGCGCTTGCCTACCTGGGACAACCCGTTCTTCTCGATCATTTGCTCTACGGACCGGATAACTCGTTAGTCAAACAAGCCTATATGCCGAAGATGCTACGCATGCTCAATCTGGCTGGGTTTGGCATCAGCGCGTGGGATCGCACTTCGTATGATCCTGAAACCCCTTTCAGCTATGTTTCTACGTCGTTACCAATCTTCGATCGTAATCTCAAAGGGCTCGCACAAAAGATCAAGGCCAGTTGTGTGTTGGCCCACGTCCGTGGTGTGGCGTACCGCCCAGATGTAGAAATCGCTCCGCAGAACGTCCACCCGTTCCACTTTCCCGGAACAAAATTGTGGATGGCCCATAATGGTGACCTTGCGCGTTTCCGAGAGATGAAGCCGTTTCTCTCGGAGTATCTCCATCCCGACATTGCCCAACGTATTAGCGGCAGCACTGATAGTGAATGGATCTATGCATTGTTGCTCTCGCAACTAAAAGATCCGACAGCATGTCCTGACATTGGTGAAATTCACCAGGCAGTCGAACGTGTCATCAGTATCATTCAACAGGTACGCGAACGCTGCGATATTACCACGTCTTCCTTTGTGAACCTGTTTATCTCAACTGGTAAGGAGATCGTTGCGGTCCGCTATTGTTTCGATTTCGGTTGCTACACGACCGAGACCGAGGCACTCCATGAGCTTAATTTTTCCTTTCTCAGTTTGTGGTACACCTGCGGTGTGGAATACGGCTTGTATAACGGAGAGTGGAGGATGATCGGTGGCAGTGATATTGCCGATTCGATTATGATCGCTTCTGAACCGTTGACACGCGACACCACAGCCTGGATAGAAGTGCCAGAGTACAGCCTGTTATATGCTGACATGCGGAGCGGACAGCGGACGGTCGAGATTCATTATCTTGACCACTAACGTTCCAGTTTTGCCATGGCGGTTGCGGAGAGAGGCCTGACTCAGCACTCGTGTCAGATGATTATCTGCCTTTGCCAAGGCGATCAACAAACTTTGCATGATCGCATGCTGAAACTTTGCTGCGATCCGCGAGTTCGCAGTAAAAAGATGCTCAAAGGCAGGTTGTGACAGTTCAAGCAGCACCGTGCGACTACGCACCACTGCCGTTGCCTCATGCGAGGTATGATCGATCAGCGCAAGTTGCCCACAGATGTGACCTGGCCCTAAAACGCCCAGCGGGTATGACTGCTCGGTGTTACTCATGAGTTCGACTGCGCCACGAATGATAATGAAACTAGCACGACCCGGACTGCCTTGCCGGAACAGTATCTGTTCGCGCGACAATTCCAGAACTGCCGCCTGAGCGAGGAGATGGTCAATGTCATCTGAGCGAAAGTTGGAAAAGAACGGTAACTGGGGCAAGAACGTTTTATAGGACAAGGGTGAAGAGCTATAGCGCGTTGTGTCAAACGAGGCGTCGAGTTCTCCCGTAACCTCAGAAGCCTGAGAAGCTTGCGGCACGGCAAAACTGATAATCTTGGCGAACAACTCTCTTAGCCGTTGGCATAAACTGAGGGTGATGCGACGTTGCACCGGAAAGGTCATCTCATGGGTTTGGGTCAGTAACGTCCGGCAATCCTGACGCTCAATCAGAAATCCGCTTGTCGTAGTCAATGCCCGTACGGTGGCGGTGCGAGTGCCAATATCGTCAAGAAGAGCCATTTCGCCAATCACACTCCCAGGGCCGAGTGTAGTGATGAGCATCTCGTTGCCGCCAGGTAGGGTGATGACGACATCAACGGCTCCTTCTTCAAGGAAAAAAATACTATTGGCGATCTCACCTTGGGTCATCAGGCAGTCGCCTTGGTGGAAAGAAAGTGGTTGGAGAAGCTGAAGGTATTCTCGTAGTTTATTCTCATCAAGATCGGCAAACAACGGAATACGTTTCAGGCCAACGGGTATGGTGTCGGTAGACATCGCACATTTCCACAAATAACAATACTATCAAGACCTAAGGAGGAACGAGGCAATGGCGCTCCAACGTGATTGGGTGAACGAAGCCATACGGAAGATTGAAGCGGATTTCAATCGCTCCGCTGACACACATTTGCTCAGGCTGATCATACCATCTGTGCCGGGTATTACGCTCTACTTCAAGGACGAATCGATTCACCCAACTGGAAGTCTCAAGCATAGATTAGCACGATCGCTCTTTCTCTATGCGCTGTGTAACGGCTGGATTCATGAAAATACGGTAGTCGTGGAAGCCTCGTCAGGGTCAACCGCAGTGTCAGAGGCGTACTTTGCCCAGCTCCTGGGCCTTCGTTTTATTGCTGTTATGCCACGCTCGACTTCACCTGAGAAAATTGCGCTCATTGAGTTTTATGGTGGTCGCTGTCACTTGGTCGAAACCCCTGCTGAAGTGTACGCCGAGTCCCGGCGATTAGCTGCTGAAACCGGCGGCCATTTTATGGATCAATTCACTTACTCTGAACGTGCGACCGACTGGCGTGGCAATAATAACATTGCGGAATCGATCTTCGCCCAAATGGCAGCAGAGGAGCACCCAATTCCTGAATGGATTGTTTGTGGTGCTGGCACTGGCGGTACCTCAGCCACTCTTGGACGCTATGTGCGTTATCGTCGCGCGCATACGCGTATCTGTGTTGTTGATCCCGAGCACTCGGTGTATGGCGATTTCTATCGGACTCGAGATCACAGCATAGTTTACCAAACTGGTTCTAGAGTAGAAGGCATTGGACGGCCCCGAGTAGAAGCATCTTTTTTGCCCGACATCGTTGATCGTATGATCGAAGTACCTGATGCTGCCAGCTTTGCTGCGCTGCGGTTCTTGCATCGGGTAATTGGGCGCAAATGCGGCGGTTCAACCGGGACAAACTTCTTTGGTGTTCTTCAACTGATTGCAGAAATGCAGAAGCAACACCGTCACGGCTCTGTTGTCACGCTGATCTGTGATCCTGGGGATCGTTATCTCCACACTTACTATAACGACGAATGGCTAAAAACCGGCGGGTACAATATCCAGCCCTACTACGACCAGATGGAGGAGTTTTTTCGTACTGGTGAGTGGAAAGAAGTCGGCTAATCCAGAGTACATGTCATTCGTACACTTGACGCTACAGCCCTTCGGCGTGTCATTCTGAGCCCCCTTCGACTACGCTCACCTGTGCCTGCGGCACTGGCGCAGGCAGGACAGGCTCCGCAAAGAATCTCTCTGAGAGACCCTTCGTTTCACTCAGGGTGACAAGTCCGCTGGATCAACCCTTTATCGTTCAATTTAGAGCTTCGCTTTCCATTTTGGTGGTCTAACCTGCTTCGGTCCTTGCCAGCAATATTTTTTCAGGTCGACCTTCCCAGAGCGGTCAAATCTGATGCCTTCATGCTCTAACAACCAGCGCTGTTCCTCGACGCGGATGACGTCACCGCGAATACTGATTCCTCCCGAGGAATTGATCACTCGCTGCCAGGGAACTTGTTGTGAGAGCTCACGGGGAAGATAACGAAGAGCCATCCCCACAGCGCGCGCGGCACGCGGAACGCCAAGGAGTGCTGCCACCTGACCATAAGTGACGACTTTACCTTTGGGCACCTGGGCTACAAGGCGATACACATAGGTGTAAAAACGAGGGCGACGCTCGGCCATCGTGGAATGCATCAACAGTTAAATGACAGCTTGATCCTCTTCGTCTTCTTTTCCTTGCTGTAGGCCGGGAACAAACTTTGACACCGTCGTTGTGCCTACCCAGTTACCTTCCCGATCTTCGACAATCACGGTGATCCGCACCATTTCGCTCTCACCGTTTTGGTTGCGCGGCAGATTCGCCGTCAAGACGCCGTCCTCGGGAAGCTCAGTCACAACATCAGGAGGCGGAAGGAATGCAGGATCCTCTGGATAGTGACCAACCATCACTTGGTAATTCTTGTCCGCATCTCGTTGAACGGAAACAGTAACGGGATAACTCGTGTCCGTAGGTAGTCTCGCCGGCACCTCGAGCCGTATGTTTGGAGACTGTTCACCAAAGCGTCCTTCACGATAGGTCGAGAGTCGCTCGTCGGTGTAAATCTTCCAATGATCGTTCTCTTTGCGCAAGAAGTGACGAAGAATATCAGTGACGATCACTTCACCTTCGGCCATATCACGGAAAGTATCTTTGTAACGGAGACGAATCTGAGTCTTCATCTTCGCTTTGTCTGCGGTAGCTTCTTCGATCTCCGTCTTTTCCACTGTGATATTGACATGGCCCTCTTGCAGTCGAGTCAATACTTCACGCACGCTATCTTTCGAACGACCAGTGCCACTCGTGTAATCCTCTGCATAACCTGCTAACGCCTGCGGAACATCCAGTGCCTCCACTGCGTGGATAATTGCATCGACATCTTTTTGCAGGTCTTGTGGTGCAGAGCCAGTGTTCGGCTGGTCGGTAGGAGAGTCTTTGTCAGTGGAAGGGGCTTGTGTGATAGGTGAAGGTTGTGTGGGTTCGGACCGGTTACAACTCAGAGATAAGAAGCCGAGCAGCACAATGAACAGCCCAGTACCGACGGCGATCACTGGTTTCATGGTTGGGCTGTGTATACCAAAGGGGGCGTTTGCACAAGCGCGGAAGCGGAGAGGAATCTTGTGCCGTGACTCTCAATCATAAGTCCCACGGGCCCATTCGTTGATCTTTCGGGCAAAGTCTTCTGGAGTCACTCTTCGGACCTCCTTCGCATTACTGCGGAGTGAATTCGGTCAGTAATTGCACAGACACGAGCGTTTCTGGAGAATCTGATTTGCTGGCAAAAAGTGCTTTCCACTCCTGGCTACCATTCTCAAACGTCGTGCGCGCACCGTACGCGGCCATATCTTCATATTCAATAAAGAGAATGACTGAGTTCGAGTCTGGCCCTGGCACCGTATTGCGGAACAGGCGAACCGATTTTGGCATGACTGAGCTGTTGAACTTCGGACTGGCCGCTTCCCCAAGCTTTGCCAGAAAATCGCCCATCCGCCCTGGTTTCACGTCATAAGTGAAAATAGCAAAGACAGCCATGTTCTCTTCTTTCTTTGTACTCGCATTGTCACAGGGCACGGCATCACCGTGCCCCTACAATGTCGCTGTCTTACGGAACATGCACGACTTCCAACTTGATCCCATCCGGATCAGCGAAAAACACGGCGTAATAACCAGGAACGTAATCGTACTCTTTTGGCGGATCGAGAATTTTTCCACCTTGCGCTTCGATGTCCTTCGCTAGGGAATCGATCTGGGCACGACTGTCCCCTTTGAAGGCGATTTCACAGATGCCAACCCGGTCTTTATTGAATGTGTCGGAAGCAAAACGTGCGTCTGCTTTCTTAATCCAAAAACTCATACCCTTTCCCATCCAGCCCTTCATACTGCCGTAGTCCTGTTCGCCACCCGCATAGCCGATCTTTGGCATGAGCCAACCATAGAAACGACTCGCCTGTTCGTAGTTGTTGACGGTGATAATCGTATGATCAATGCCTGCCATAACTCCTCCTGTTAATTAGTCACAATGCATGCATGTGTGGTTGACATACGTCACATGGGGCATATCCCATCACTTCAGCGCGTGCACGTGAGGGAATAAACGCTCGGTCCCCAGCTGATTGTCCCTTAAGCGACGGACAACGCGGGAGACAGAAGCAGCGGTCATGCCGCCAGCCGACATACATCCGTTCTTTGGCAATTACGAGTCCTTTCACATTTTCCACTACCGGGATGCCTTCGACTGCGAGAATCTGCTTTTTGATGGCTGTCAAATTTCCTGCATAGCCGGTGAGTGTTCCATCGCTGCCGATCACACGATGACACGGGATGTGAATAGGGATCGGATTGTACCGAAGCGCCTGCGCTACTGCGCGCACAGCTTTAGGCTGACCAATTGTGTCGGCAATGCTCTGGTACGTTACTACCGTACCATAAGGGACTTCGGTGGTGGCTCGTAAAACCTCACGTTGAAAATCGCTTCGCATCAAAGTGTCATCAACGATCCAGTCCAAGTTTTGTCGTTTCCCGTCGAAGTAGTCCTCCAACTTTCTGGTGAGGTCGGCAACCGCTGTACTGTCATGCTCGATCGTAAATGTTTCCTGTAAAGAATCACCCGGTGATTTCTTCTCATCTGACCGGACAAACTCCACCAGTGCCACGCCTTTGTCCGTCTTACCGATGCGGATATCACCCACGGGAGAGTGCCATACATCAAGGAACAGGCGAGGGCGGGTCTGATTCGTAAAATGATGATCAAGAGCACGCCGAGCTTCTGGTAACCCACGCATAGAGTCTCCTTGATTTGATAAGTCAATCAATTGCTGGTGTAAAGAACGGTATTGTTCCAACAGCGCAGGACACGAAGTGCAACCAAGCAAGTGCGTACGGACGCGAAGACTCGTATGGGATGGAGCCTCGCCAAAAGCTTCGGCAATGAGATCATTTTCCGTAAAACCGCAGAGAAGCCGACGTACAGAATTGTTTCGCATAGTGTTACTCCGATTGACGAGAAGGGGCGAACGATTGCTGAGGAAGAATTGTTGACTGCGAATTATCCGAAGAGAGTGAAAGACGGAGTTTGCGTAAGGCTTGGTAGACATGTGCTCGTGCACTTTCTGGGGAACAGTCAAGATTGTTCGCAATCGTGTCGTAATCGAGCCCTTCAAATTGCCGTTGAACCAATGCTGATCGCTGATGAAACGGCAGAGTCTCAATCGTTGCTAGGAGAGTTCGGGCTGTTTCACGTGCAATCATGGTTTGCTCCGTATCTGTGGTGCTTTTCGTAGATACTGAACTATCATTGCCTTGTCCCTGTTCTTCATCGACTAATACCCTGGTGCGGCGTTGACGATCACGTACATAGTTTTTTGAGACATTCACTGCAATCCGCAGAAGCCAAGCACGGACGTCAGCATCTCTTGGGAGTGCAGGGTAGGCACGATACGCTCGCAGAAACGTCTCCTGAAACAGATCCTGCGCATCATGGACATTGCGAGTGAAACGTAACAAATACCCGTACACCGCCTCCTGGTGGAGGGAGACAATCTCCACAAAGGGGAGCTTCTGTTCCTGTTGTTGTCGAACGCTCATTGCTCCCATCACATATACACAAGACCCCCAACGGGGCAATTTGTGAAAACTGGTTTCTTGATATTTTTGTGTTGCTCGACGACACCCCACACAGTATAGTACCCACATGCTGAAAACGCTCACCACAATCTCCTCTCTCTTCCTCGTGGTCGTAGCAGTTGCTTTCACGCTGGCGCCCAAATCTCCCGAGGTGCCTGATTTCTTCCCGCTGGCAAAAAACAACCGCTGGAAGCATTTGGTGGTGTTTTCTGGTGGGGATTATATCTACTACATGACCGAGACCGTTGTTGATGATGGGTTACAACTCCCCGGCGGGAAGTCGTTTGTCGTTTCCGAGGAGTACGAACCGCTAACAACCACCGCACCAGAGGCGAAAAGTACGGTTGCATACTTTCGCAAGGACGGTTTTCTGCATCGTTACCCGTGGCTCGATTCCAATGGTACGAAAGTCTGGGATACCAAACTTGGCCAGGGAGCAGAGCAGATTCTTCCGAGCCCGTATCTGGGAGAGGCAACCTGGCCAATACAGACGCAAGCGGACATATGGCCGCTAAGCGGGCGGCAGCATTCAAGTTCCGTTGCCACGGCGCGGATTGATCCAGAAGAAGTCCGCGTTGTTGGGGGGGTGTTTCGTAACTGTTTGCGAGTTGAGACGGTGACTGCTAACCAGCTTCCCGATCCCAAGACCAAAAAACTGACGTCGTTTGATTTACATCACACTGAATGGTACGCCCCAGGGGTCGGTTTGGTACGCGCGATAAGTGATGAAGGCGAGGGGACTCCCATCAAGAGCGTGACTGAGTTAGTAGAGTATAGGGTCCAGCCACACTAACCATTTTTCCTTTCTACGAAATATCGTTCTAAGTGATCATTCGCGGAGCCCATCCTGCCTGCGCCAGTGCCGCAGGCACAGGTGAGCTCATCGAACGGCTTAGAATGACACCTACGAATCTCATGTCGTTTGATGTAGTCTGCCTGAGAGCTGTGTCGGTATGAAGTTCTTCACTATTGGTTATGGCGGTCGGCACCCACAAGAGTTTCTGCAACTCCTCCAGGCGCATCACGTCAAAACTGTTGTTGATGTCCGTCTCCGTCCAGACCGTGCCAGCATTGGCGTATACACACAAGCGAAGTCACCAGAGAAGGGCATTCAAGGATTATTGCGACAGGGAGGGATCGACTACGTGTCCCTCACCGAACTTGGCAATCTGTTCAGGGACGATGAGCGCTGGCGTGAGCGCTACCGTCTATTGCTGGAACGCGCTGGGGATTTACTAATTGAGCGATTAGTAGCTATTGCCCCACCGTTCTGTCTCATGTGTGCTGAACAACGGGTGAGTGAATGTCATCGTCAGGATATTTCTGAATATCTGATGCAGCGAGGTTGGAGAGTCCAACACCTTGAATGATTGTCATCCCTCGCTCCGCAACACTTCTAACGGTGAACGGTTAGTGACTCCACGGCTACCGAGCATGCCGGTTATCATCGTGACACCCATGACAACTCCCAACGCGAGTAGGAACGAGTGCACCGTTGGAACAAACGTTACCTCGAAGAGATAGTAGGTGAGCGCCCAGCTACCGATGAACGCCAGCAGTAATCCGGTTATGCCAGCAAACCCGCCAACAAACAGATACTCGATCGCCAGAATCTGACGAATCTGACTGCGTGAAGCGCCGAGCACCCGGAGTAATGCGTTTTCCTTACGTCGCTGCGCTCGTGTTGTCAGTACCGTACCCAGCAACACCACAAGTCCGGCGACGATACTGAAGAAGGCCATGAAACGTACGGCAAACGAAATCCGTTGCAGAATCGTTTCCAAAGTCTGGAGTAGCATGCTGAGATCAATTGCGGAAATGTTCGGATACTGCTGAACGACTGCACGCTGAAGGGCAGCCGATTGCTCTGCTGAAGTCGTTTTCGTCACCAAGGCGTAGGTCTGCGGAGCAGATTCCAATACTCCAACAGGAAATACGACAAAAAAGTTCGTCTGCACCCGTTGCCAGTCCACTTTGCGAATACTGCCGACGATTGTGGTGACCGGCACCCCTTGTACGTCAAAAATCAGTTCATCACCAATAGTTACCTTCAACGCACGGATGACTTCCTCTTCGAGGGAGATCGGTACTGGTCTAGTGCCGTTTTCTGCTCGTCCTTGCCAGGCTCCGTTGGTCAACTTCTCAGTTTCAAGAAGATGGTCACGATACGTCGCGCGATATTCCCACTGTAATGCCCACTCAGCCAGGTTCAGCTCTTTGTCGCCACGCAGGTCGGCTACGTTCCGCCCTTTGACCGTCGACAACCGCATAGTGACTAGGGGAATATCCTGCAACACCGGTAATCTGAGGGAGCGCACACTTGCACGAATCTTCTCCCGTTGGTCATTCTGAATATCAAAGAGCACGAGGTTCGGTTGTGCAGCATCGTTCGTACGAATCACTTGCTGAAGTAACGCCTGTTGCAGTAGATAGAGGGTCATCAAAAAAAATGTCCCCGCACCGAGTGAGAGGATCAAAGTATGTGTCTGATTGTGAGGGCGATGAAGGTTCGCGAGCCCTTGACGCCAGACGTAGGGCCACGAAGAGGGGAAATATCGCTGCACAACCACAATGAGCACTTTGGCGACGAGAAAGAGTAAGCCGAATGTCAACGCTAAGCCAAGGCAAAACCACAGGCCCTGTGACCAACGTTCGGTGTGCGCGAAGGCGAAGGCGCAGATACTAAGAAAAACCAAGCTAATGATAACGATTCGTTGTGGGTCACGACGTATAGATGGCAGACTGTCATTCCCATAGGCACTACGAAACGCGAGCAGTGGCGATACCTGCCGGATAGAAAGTAGTGGCAATACCGCGAACAATAACGTTGTCACCACGCTCACCAGGAATCCTTGGAGCAATGCGTTCCAGGATACAGCCACCGCAATCTTTACGGGTAAAACATCGCGTAACAGCGTAGGAAGGAGAGTCTGAACACTCATTCCTAGGAGGATACCTAAGAGTCCACCAACTAGTCCCATGCTCACCGCTTGTAACAAATAAATGGCGAACGTCTGTTGGGCTTGTACGCCGACACAATGTAACAACGCAATAGTTTGCAACTTAGCTTTCATGTGCACGTGCATGGTACTGGCAACGCCGATGCCGCCAAGGAGCAGAGCAAGGAAGCCAACCAGGCTAAGGAAGCGTGAGAGGTTGTCCATGACCTTGCCCACGCGTGCTGCACGTTTCACGACGGTGTCGCTCTCTAATCGTAGTGCATTCAGTTGGGGCGCAATCGGTGCCAGTAGTTGCTCGACCTGCACCTGTGGGGGAAGTCGGAAGTATACCTTGTATGTTACGCGACTGCCTTTTTGCAGTAACCCAGTCTGCTCCAACACCTCCAGCGGAATATACACACGTGGACCAATCAAAGAGGCGGCCGCGGCTTCGCCAGGAATCTTTTTGAGGCGTCCGACAATGTGTAGCGTCAGATCGCCGATTTTAATCGGATCACCAACCTGCGCATCGAATTGCAGTAACAAACTGTCATCAACCAGCGCACTGAGCCCACGACGAAATGTTTGTGCAGCCTCACGTGGGACAGTTTCGAGAAACCCGTAGAAGGGGAAGTCACCAGCCAACGCACGCACATTTACGAGTCGAGTCGCTTCTGATTTCGGCAGATACGCCATCGAGGCACAGTTCACTTCGCGTGATTGTTCCCCAGCAATGGTCGTAAAAATCTCCTCCGCGTCAGCCGAGAAGGGCTGCTGACTGCTAATGACTAGATCTGCCCCAAGCAACGATTTGGCTTGCTGATTGACGGCATCTTGGACATTGACGCGAAAAGAGGAGATAGCGACAAAAGCCGCAACACCGAGCGTGATCGCCGTGGCTGCCAATACTAATTGCTGCCGACTGCCACGACTATCGCGCCAGGCCATCAGCCCGATCCACGTGAGTGCCGTGCTGCCTTTATACATACCGTGAAGGAAGTCGTAGGGTGGGAGTTGCGGTATCGGAAGTGACGGCCCCTCCCTTCAAATGAATGATGCGCTGGGTGCGTTGCGCGAGTTCCATGTCGTGGGTGACGAGCAGCAATGTCGTGCCGGCGTCTTGGTTCAATTCAAACAAGAAGTGAATAATTGTCTCGCTGGTTTCTGCGTCGAGATTGCCCGTCGGTTCGTCAGCAAAGAGGACACGAGGAGGGCCGATGAACGCGCGCGCGAGGGCCACCCGCTGTTGCTCACCACCAGAGAGTTGCACCGGGTAATGATGGAGTCGGTCAACCAGCCCAACCCGCCGGAGCAGGTCAACGGCACGGGTTTTCGCGTGTTTGTCGCCACGTAATTCTGCCGGGACCATAACATTCTCTAACGCAGTCAATGTCGGAAGTAATTGGAAAGTCTGAAAGATGAATCCAACCGTAGTGTTGCGAAGTGTTGCCAGTTCTTCTTCACTCAAGAGCTTGAGCGAAACTCCTTGGAGCACAACCGTTCCCGAGCTGGGACGATCAAGCCCGGCGCACAGACTAAGCAATGTCGTCTTGCCACTACCAGAAGGACCAACGATAGCGCACGTTGCTCCTGCGTCGAGGGTAAACGATACTCCACGAAGGACCGTGAGCGTATCGCGGGCGCTATGATACACTTTGCTCACCTGTTGTACGTCGAGAATGGGAGATTCCGCCATATGTTTCGTCTCAAAGAGGTTTCGCTTCTCACTCTGGTATTCGTTCTTGGTGGTTGGGTGTCTGCGTGCCGTGCCGATGCACCTCAGCATAGTACGAGAAATGGTGGCCAAGGCAAAGCCATCGTATTCTTTGGTAACAGCTTGACGGCGGGTTTGGGCTTAGATCCACAGCAAGCATTTCCTGCGCTGATTCAAGAGAAAATTAAGCAACGTGGCTGGGACTTTCAGGTAGTGAATGCAGGATTGAGTGGCGAGACTACCGCTGGTGGTGTGCGAAGGATTGAGTGGGTGTTACAGCGGCCGATTGATGTCTTTGTCTTAGAATTGGGGGCAAATGACGGTCTGCTTGGACTCCCAGTTGCACAGGCGAAACAGAATCTCCAAACGATCATTGACCGAGTGCGCGATAAATATCCGTCTGTACGAATTGTACTTGCGGGTATGGAGATTCCAGCAAATTTAGGAAGAGATTATGTCACGCAATTTCGCGGCATCTTTCCTGAGCTAGCAAAGAAAAACCGTGTGGCGTTAGTGCCGTTCCTGTTAGAAGGAGTCGGCGGGGTCTCCAGAGCTCAATTTACCTGATGGGATTCATCCTGCGCCCGCAGGGCATAAGATCGTGGCAGAGAACGTGTGGAAGATCCTTGAACCGGTGTTGGAGGAGATGCAATAAGACAAGGTCTGAGCGTCTCTGCGTCTGGAGTTCTAAGTGCCCAGCGTCGAAACTCAACCGCGAGGCATTGTTAATACCAATGTTGCGCACGTAGCATCCGACCCTCACCGGTTGGGTGAGCATTGAAACTGTCAAAATATACAAATCAACCCCTATCCTGCTCTGTAGCAACTAACCTCAAGATTGGGAGGATTGAAACGTACAGTCCGCAGCATCTAACATACAGGGTTACGCCCTCTGCGGTAGAAAGCAAGATTGTGTAGTTTGGCTAAAAGTCAGAGCAGTGTTATAGAGGACACATCTGCCCCTTCCGTGATTCAGGGCAAAAGAAGAAGACATGAAGACTAGCAACATGCCGTATAAAAACGCTAGGTAAGGAATGGAATGTTATGCAAGCACGAGATGGAAAGAAAAGGTTCTGGACGGTTTGCTCTAATGTGATGCTCATAGGAAGCTTGTCAGGTTGTGCAACACGACAATGGGTTCTCGAACAGATGACGCCACTTGCCCAGCGGGTAACAGTGACAGAGCAACGTATAGGAGAGGTCGATACGAAAGCCAATGAGGCACTTGCGCGCTTCAACAATTTGCGTTTGGAACGACAGTTTGTCTTGAATCTCAAAGGTGGATCTAAGTTTACTTCCGGTTCCTCCAGTCTCTCGGAGGATGGAAAACAGGCAGTTTCTGGTTTCTTAAGTGACCTAGGAGATGCCGAGGGCTTGGTATTCTTAGTAGCAGGACACACAGATGCAACAGGCTCTGAAGAGAAAAACTATGAGCTAGGACAGAAGCGGGCCGCGAGTGTCGCACTGTATTTGACGGAACAAGGTATCGATCCTTTTCGTGTGACAACCGTGTCCTACGGTGAAGATAAACCGGTGACCGATAATGAGACGGCGGAAGGAAAAAGTCTGAACCGGAGAGTTGAGATTTCCGTCTACCGGGAGGCGTTTACTTCCACGCCGCGCGCTCCTAGCCCTCAGGCAGAGACGCAAGATCCAGTATACTAGTTATCACTTTTTGTTTCATTTGACTCCTGGGCAAGAAAATACCGACACGCGATAGCCTCGCGTGTCGCAAACAGCCATAAGGCTCTTGCGAGAAGTCCTCAAGAAGGTAGATATCCTGACCTGAGAACGACTATCTATAACACTCTCGTCTACAGCAGCTTCGCTCTCGCTCCTATTTCACTTGAATTTTAAGCCCCGGTTTTTGCGTCTCCTTCGATGTGCTCTCTCGTGCATCCTGCCATACAACTTCACCAGGCGTACGGGAGTTCAACAGCTTGGGGACGAAAGCTGGGCACTTGCCATCTCCAGCGCCGGAGATTCCGCCATCTGGTGCGCAAATTTCTTTACCAACTGCGTTGTACAGTGAACTGAATTGATCTCCGGCTGCCGGTGGTACGTAGTAGTATGACCTCTGGGAATAGGTATAACGGAGAATCTTAGCCGGTGGATTGCGCACTGGTTCTGATTGCAGGCGGGTAATCAGGCGCTGCAGCCATTTCGTTTGCATAGGGCATTGAGCGTACGCGGAAAGAGGGAAGAGAGAAAGTAAGGCACACACACTATACATGATAACGGTACGTTTCATGTCACCTCCTTGCCTGTTATAAACGTACCAGGCGTGCCTTGGACTCGGGAATAATACTAATTAGCGCGGCTGCATGCGAATCGCGCCGTCCAGGCGGATGGTCTCACCGTTGAGCATTGGATTCTCAACAATATGGCAGGCAAGTTGCGCATATTCGGACGGACGGCCCAGACGTGACGGAAACGGAACCTGTGCGCCGAGTGACTTGACGTGCTGCTTCTGGCAAGCCCATCAGCATTGGTGTCTCAAAAATCCCTGGAGCAATGGTGCATACGCGAATTCCGTAACTCGCCAGATCACGTGCAATTGGCAAGGTGATCCCAACGACTCCACCTTTCGAGGCAGAGTACGCTGCCTGACCAATCTGTCCTTCAAATGCGGCAACCGAGGCGGTGTTGATAATCACTCCACGTTCACCATCAACATTCGGTGTATTCTTCGCCATCTTCGCGGCTGCGAGACGAATCGTGTTAAACGTGCCAATCAAGTTGATCTCAATCGTGCGACGGAACGGTTCGAGATCAAGCGGTACTTCTCCTTTACCAAGGGTCTTTCCCGCAGTACCGATGCCGGCACAGTTGACCACAATGTGAACTGCCCCAAACGCTTTGACTGCGTTGTCTACTGCAGCAGCGAGTTGATCATTATTGGTGACGTCAACCTCAGCAAAAACTCCACCCAGCTCTTTAGCGATTGCTGCTCCATTGGATTTCGCCAGATCGAAAATTGCAACTTTTGCTCCCTTGGCGGCAAACGCACGAACCGTTGCCTCACCTAGACCAGACCCTCCGCCAGTGACGATTGCGCCAGCACCTTGCAGATTCATTCCAGTAACTCCTCTCGTTAGAAATTGCGCTTCATTAAAACGTAAATCGTAAAACGTAAAAAGGGTACCCGAATTCAGAAGTCAGAATCCAGTCTGCATCGCGTTTCACACATTACGTTTCACGTCGTTAGTACCCCGCCTGTTTGTCGACGACGTTATTGAGCGGTTCACCTTGCAGGATATTTGCTCAGATTGGGCTTGAAGATTGCCAAAGCATGCTGCCAATAATTCGAGCGGAATCCAGAATAATGCGGCGTCAAGAAAACGTTGGGCAAACGGAACAACTCACTCTCTGCTGGTAAGGGTTCGACTTCTGTCACATCGAGTCCTGCACCAGCGATCCACTTTTCCTTGAGTGCACGAATGAGAACGTTTTCCTGAATGATGGCACCGCGACCAATATTGAGAATAAAGGCGGTTGGTTTCATTACTCGTAACTCTGCCTCACCAATCAGTCCTTGAGTTTCTGGAGTGAGCGGAGCGGCAATGACGACAAAGTCTGAAGCTCGCAGCAGCGTATGTAGATCTGTTGGCCCAAACAATTCATCAACACACGCAGGTTTCGCACCACCACTCCGTTTAGTGGCCAGGACCCGCATACCCATGGCTTTCGTGCGTTCAGCAATGGCAAGACCGATACTGCCCAAGCCGACAATCCCAACAGTTTCGCCGGAGAGTTCACGGAAAGTAGGGTATAGGTCGAACATTTCCCGCCTCGCCCAGCGTCCTTCGAGTTGAATGCGATAGGCCTGATGGAGTTGTCGTGCCAAGATGATCATAACTCCGAGCACATGCTCGGCAATCGGAACACCATGAAGTCCCCGTGAGTTTGTGACTTGCACGTTACTTGCTATCATCTCAGGAAACAGCACATGTGTTGCCCCGGCAGAGGACAGATGTAACCATTTGAGTTGTCTGGCGGCGGCAAAATCTTCGGGACTGAACCGAACGGCGAAGAGCACATCGGTGTCAGAAAATATAGCTCGACGTCGTTTCGGGTCGGGCTCACGAACAAGCACGATGTTCGCTTGAGGGAACTCTGCTTGGAGTTGCTCAGCCGCAGCGGCGGGAAATTCAGGAAAGCCACTCAGCGCTGCAACACCAGCGAAGGAAATGCAGACTTTGGTCATGGTTGGATTCCATATCGTCCTATTACGATCGCATTTCATGCATCACGAAACAGCGTGTGTCACGTATTACGTTTTACGTCATTATGTCTTCTGCGGTACCATCGGCAACACCACATGTGACACCCTCGTTCCACCGTGAAACACCTGCTGTACTGCCGGACGTCCGATCGTCTCAGTCGCAATGTCACCACCAGTATTCAGATTGCGATCAAAACGTGGAAAATTACTGCTTGAGATCTTCTAGGCGAATGCGGTGACCAGGCGCAAAAACGAAACTGGTTGAGCCGAGCAGGATACGATACTCGTATACTTTTCCTGACTCCAGAAATTCTGCGTGACGCAACGAGTTGCGGTAACGTGCACGGACAATACCGTCACAAAGATTGATCGCACGACCATCAGAGGCCACATCAACCAACTTGGCAGTGAAGTCAGTGTCTCGCCCATCTGTGGATGCATACACGACAGCTTCAACCGTGCCTGTGACTTCAAGCGGTTTGTCGAGAGGAACAGAGGTATACACCAGCACATCATCCCGCTCTTCAACGCTACGTTGATCACGTGGCCCAGCACTCAGTGGCCCAGCCATGAGTGTACAGCCACCACAGGTTGGCACCGGACGTTCTGGGTCATAAAGAAATTTGTCACTGGCTGTATGAGACTGAAGTTGAGTGGTGAGTTGACCATCGCCACGAAGACTGTTAGCCGCATCGTTACTGGTAAGGTAGTACCGTGTCGGTACTGCACGAGCGAGCGGCCACTCATTTTCATTGCGCCAAACGTTGGTCCCCATCACAAATAGTCGCACTGGCGCGCCGTTATCAGGTTGATCTTGCAGACAATGGTCGAACCATTGCAAATGCTGTCCACCAAGATCAACGGCATCGGGCAACGCACCAGGACCAAAATCCTGCTCGCCGACTTCACGCTCAAACAACCCATGTAACCACGGCCCGACAATCAAGCGTTGCTTCTGCCGCGCCCAGGCGCTTTTGCCGCGTTTCTGCATGCCAATGAAGTTACGTAGCGTTCCTTCAAGGAAAATGTCGTACCAGCCACCGATGTGTAAAGCGGCAGTATCGATCTGTTCATACTTGGATTCGATGCGTATACTGTTCCCAGTATTCATCCAGTGAAGGATGCTTGAGCCAGGTTTGATAGTGATCCATCAAGCCGGGCACGGTCCCTGGAGGAAAATCAGCAAGTGGCAAGCGACGATACGCTCCGGGCATGTCGAAGATCGAACCATAAAGTTTCTTGCGTGCGTCAGGTGGACCATCGGACAACCGAGTGATCGTCTCGGCAGCCATGCCTGCAGTCCAAAACTGGATGAAGCCTTGCTGAAACGCGCCACCTTGATAGGTCCAACCTTCGTAATAATCAGAGGAGGTGATCGTCGGTACCATCGCCTTCAATGCTGGTGGAGCCGCTGTCGCTGTAAGCCACTGCGTCGCGCCGAAGTAGGACGCGCCGTACATTCCTACCTTGCCACTCGACCACGGTTGCGCGGCACACCATGCAACCGTGTCAAAACCATCCTCAGCTTCACCAACAAACAACGAAAACTGACCATCTGATTTGAAGCGACCGCGCGTGTCTTGAATAACAACGACGTAGCCTTTTTTGGCGGCACGAATCGGGCTGAGCAGTGACAGTGAAATCGGTGAAAGGTCTTTGCTGTACGGCAATCGTGCTAGCAGCACAGGATGCTTGCTGGTGTCGTCTGGGCGATAGACATCCGCACGGGTTTTGACGCTGTCGCGTAAAGGAATTTCGACATTCAAATCGATCTTGAGAGAGTCGGGCATGCTTCCCTCCTTACCTGGTAATCTCACTTTACGATATAACGTTCCTGATGTGTCATTCTGAGTCGCCCATAGCGCGGGCGCTAAGCCTTCAAGTAAAAACGGGACACGTGCTCGTCCCCAGGCTCTGCCTGGGGACGGAATGAGACGGAGTCTCCTGACTACTGCCGTTCCAGGCAGAGCCTGGGACGGAGGACTGAAGATTTGTTTCTGAGCAGCGAAAGCGAAGAATCTCTCTGAGAGACTCTTCACTTCGTTCAGAGTGACATACCCGAAGCGTCGTTTTTCTGCTGAAGGTCGCTCGTAATAAAATTTTACTCCGCTCCAATAGCGGCCAGACCCGCGCGGGCACACTCGACGTCTTGCTCTTCGGTGCCACCGCTGGCGCCAACGCCGCCGAGAAGTTCTCCTTTGATAATCAGTGGTAGCCCGCCTCCAGCAAGCAGCAACGGACGGCCCGCAAGGTTAGCGATACTCTCGACTAATTGTGGACGCTGTTTAGCGAGTTCTGCAACTTCAGCCGAGGTCCGACGCAATGTCGCTGCGGTAAACGCTTTGCTCGGTGCCACACTGGCAGTGAGCCAGCGCGCGGTATCCATACGCGAAAATGCTACTAAATGGCCGGTTGGGTCCACAACGGCCAAGCTCATGCCCCAGCCTTCTTTGACCGCTTTTGCTTTCGCGCCTGCGATAAACTTTTCCGCCAGTTCTAATGTCAGTGCCATAAAAACTTCCTCCTTCTGTAGACTGATTGGATTGATCGGCAAGGAGACGTTACCTCGCCTTGACCTCGGGGGTCAAGTGAATACACTACGAAGCACTATGGCGCGTATCAGTAGAGAAGAATATGTCCAACACATGGCGAACAGTCTCAACCTTCCACCGGCGGTGATCGAGCTGATCATCGGGCCACGCCCTCCAGGAGACGACAGAGATGGAGGGTGGAAGGTGATTCGCATGCTCACGGTCGCTGATCTCCAACCGTATGGCTTAGAGGGTCGACTGACAGCGGCTGGTTGGCGGACGATTTTACGGTCGATTATTGAGGACTAAATCGAACCACAGAAGATTCGTACACTGTAGCACTTGCTGTGAAATCCTCCCTGTCCCTCCTTTTTCAAAGGAGGGAACCCGAATGCCCCCTTTCGCAAAGCCTGTCCTGAGCCTGTCGCAAGCCAAGATGCATCTCGTCAGCAGGTGCGGGGGCATTTTGTGAGGAACTGTGCCAATGTCGTGTAGTCCGATTCTAGTTTGGCGTAACCACCAATAAGAAGATACTTAACTTCGTGCGAGTTCAGTATGATTCGTACGGACGAGTGACGTCCAGCGATTGACAGAGGCAAGCTATCAGCCGGATAATCAGCCGCGAAGAGGAGGAGCCATGCCTGAGCAGACGACCTCCGTCGGGATGGCAGCGCAAGCTGGCGGCGATCTTCAGCACGGATGTCGCGGGCTACAGTCGTCTCATGGGCGACGATGAAGAAGCCACCATCCGCACCCTCACCGCCTACCGTACCCTGATCTCTTCCCTCATCCAGCGCTACCGTGGGCGAGTGGTGGATTCGCCTGGAGATAATCTCCTGGCCGAGTTCGCCAGTGTGGTCGATGCGGTGCGCTGCGCAGTCGAGATTCAGCACGCACTCAAAGAGAAGAACGCAGAGCTGCCTGGAACAGCGGCAGATGCAGTTTCGCATTGGCATTAACTTGGGCGATGTGATCGTCGAAGGCGAGCGACTCTATGGCGATGGGGTCAACATCGCCGCGCGGTTGGAAAGCCTCGCGGTTCCCGGTGGGATCTGCATCTCTGGCACGGTGTACGATCAGGTCGAGAACAAGCTTGCGCTGAACTACGACTATCAGGGTGAGCAGACGGTCAAGAACATCGCCAAGCCGGTACGAACGTATCGGGTAGTGATGGACGAAGCCGCAGCGACCCTGGCCGAGCAAGCCGTGCTTCGACACGCTCAGCACGAACGGAGATGAAGCGCAGCGGAATCTGGAAATCACCGGGTCCTGGATTGCGCTCACGCTCCATCAAGGCTGCTCAACTGAAACGCAGGGGAGGACTGTTGCTGGCGGGGCTGGTGCTCATCGCGGCAACGTTCGTCACTGTCCGTTATTTCTCCTTTCCTACCAGCACCCAGCCCTTAGCCCCCAGCTCCCAGGCCGCGCCAGCGGCGCTGCCGCTCCCCGACAAACCCTCCATCGTCGTCCTGCCCTTCGACAACATGAGTAAAGATCCCGAGCAGGACTACTTCAGCAACGGGATCACCGAAGTGCTCACCTCTGACCTCTCCCGCATCTCCAGCCTCTTCGTCATCGCCCGCAACACGGCCTTCACGTACCAGGGGAAACCGGTGAATATACAAGACGTGGGGAAAGAACTGGGCGTACGCTACGTCCTGGAAGGCAGCGTGCAGAAGGCGGGGGAGCACATCCGGATCGTGACCCAGTTACTTGATACCACGACCGGCGGGCACCTGTGGTCGCAGCGCTACGACCGTCCGCTGCAAGACCTCTTCGCGCTCCAAGATGAGATCGTGCAGAAGATCGTGACCACGCTGAAGCTGCAGCTCACGTTGCAAGAGCAAGGGTACGTCGTGCGCAAACACACCGACAACCTGGAGGCCTACGATGCCTTCTTGCGCGGGCAGGAGTATCATTGCCGCTTCACGAAAGAGGCCAATGCCCAGGCGCGGCAGCTGTTTGAGAAGGCCATTGCCCTGGACCCACAGTATGCCGAGGCGTACGCGTAGCTGGGTGTGGACCTACTGGATAGAGTGGGGCTTTCGCTGGAGTGCGGACCCCCAGACCCTGGAGCGCGTGTTGGCGCTCGCGCAACAGGCTGCTTGCCCTGGACGACTCCCTGCCGACAGCCCATTCGCTCTTGAGCATCGTCTATGCCGCAGAAACAGCAGTATGACCAAGCTCATAGCCGAGGGCGAACGGGCGGTCGCTCTCGATCCCAACTATGCGGACAGCTATGCCGTACAGGCGGAGGTGCTGAACTTCGCGGGCCGGCCAGAGGAGGCTCTGCAGTCAGTGGAGCAGGCGATGCGGCTCAACCCCCGCTGTCCACCCTGGTACTTATTCTAGTTGGGCTGGGCCTACCGCATGACCGGGCGGTATGCCGAGGCGATCGCCACGCTGAAGGAAGCCATCAGCCGGGACCCCAATTTTATCGTATGCCCACCTTCACCTGGCTGGCAGCTACCTATGGCAGTGGGTCGCTCAACAGAGCCCAGCTGCCCAGACGTTGGAGCCGGCAGTGGCGGCGGGGCAACGGGCCCTGGCCCTCCATGACTCCCTCCACTGGAACCACATAGTCTTGGGCTGGATCTATCTCTACCAACAGCAGTATGACCAGGCCCTGGCGGAGATGGAGCGGGCCGTGGCCCTTGCTCCTACCGAGGCAGGGAGCTATGCGGCTCTGGCGGAGGTGCTGAGCCATATGGGCCGGTCGGAGGACGCCCTGGAGGCCGCCGCACAGGCGCTGCGCCTGAAGCCCTTGTTGTGGACGCCCACTTAGCCAGCGTCGGCACTGCCTATGCGGTGGCCGGGACGCTACGAAGAGGCGCGTGCTCCCTTGCAGCGCTACCTCAGCCGCTATCCCAACATTCTGCCTGCCCATCTCATGCTGGCTGCGGTCTACAGCGAGTTAGGCCAAACTGCCGAGGCGCGGGCGGAAGCCGCCGAAGTGCTGCGACTCAATCCCAAGTTCTCACTGGAAGTTCACAAGCAGAGAATGCCGATCAAAGATCCAGCGGTGTTGGAGCGGCATATTGCCGCGTTGCGCAAAGCGGGGCTGAAGTAAGCAGGATGCAACTGGCTGGCAGCGGTCGTTGGTGTTACAACGAAAGCCATTATTGATCGTACGTGAGAGGAAACGTGATGTTACCCGAACAAAATCTCAAGCAGGCAGTCCTGCGTACTCTCGATGAGTTGCCAAGAGAGAAAGTAGTAGAAGTGTTGGATTTCGTGCGGTTCTTGAAGGCGCAGGGAGTCAAAGAGAGCACCACAGAAGCTCATGTTCAAGAATCTGCCAACTTTATCTTGCGCACCGTCCCCGCATCACATCTGGATTCTTTGACTGGACTTATCGCCTGGGAGTGGTGATATGCCTTGCTGTAGGATGCCGAGAGTTAGGGGTTGCCATCATTGCCAGCTTTGATCGAGATTTTGACCAGATTTCTTGGTTGACCCGGGTTGACACGCCAGAGGCTGTGAACACTGCCTTTGGATCAGCTACGGAAGACTGAATTATACAGTGCCTCATTTCTCTCGTTTTTTGGTCTACACCGAAAGACTAGGAAGACTAATAACGCGGTCCGTAATGAAGAAATTTACACAAGGAGTGACTCTGTGAAACTCAGAGACAAAGTCGCGTTGGTGACAGGGACGAGTCCGAATATCGGCGGTGGCATTGCTGAAGGACTGGCCAGTGAAGGAGTCAAGCTGGTCTGTGTAGATATTCATCCAGACAACGCCAACCAATGTGCAGCAGCGATTACCAAACGCGGCGGGCAGGCGATCAGTGTCGTTTGCGATGTGACTGACGAGGCCCAGGTCAAAGCGACCGTAGAGCGAGCGAAGACGGCCTTTGGTGGGATCGACATCCTCGTCAACAGTGCCGTCATCTTTAATCAAAAAGGCGTGCTCGATATGTCGCTGGCCGAGTGGACGCGGCAAACCTCGATCATTCTGACTGGCACCTTCCTGTTCACCAAGTATGTTGCGCAATTGATGATCGACCAGGGTCGCAAGGGTAACATCATCAATATCATTTCAACTGCCGGCCATCAGGGACAACCGCGCAATGTCGGCTACTGTACTGGCAAGAGTGGACTACTGAATTTTACTCGTTCAGTGGCAATGGAACTGGTCGACTATGGCATTCGTGTGAATAGCCTGACTCCCACTGCGACTGATCCAAGCGAAAGCATCGAACGGGCAGAACGGTGGGGGCGACCGATGGAGAATCCCCAGCAACTAGTCAATCTTTTTGAGCCGTTCCGCAAAGGCGCGCCGATGCGCAAGTTGCCAAGCCCGCGCCATTATGCCAAAGCTATTGCATTTCTTGCGTCAGAAGACGCTGAGATGATTACGGGGATGGATTTACGCGTAGATGCAGGGACAGTAGCACGGTATTGGGCATGGACGCCGGAGAAATAAGACGTGGAACGTGGTGCGTGAAACGTGAAGGGAACAATGGAAAGTCTGGTTACGTACCACGAAACACGCAATACGTAACACGTGCGACATGGGGCATGTTCCGTTCACCATCGTAAAAAGGAGGCCTCGAATGGACTCCCACTGCGCTTGAGAATCTGATCATCGACGATCGCGAAGCTGGACTGTTTCGTGTCAATCGCCAGGCCTTCCGCAGTCCGGAGATTCTCTCTCTTGAACACGAACGGGTCTTTGAACGCTGCTGGATTTATGCCGGGCATGAATCTGAAATTCCCCAATCTGGTGACTTTTGTTCCCGCCGTGTAGCTGGTCGCCCGGTTATTTTGGCGCGTGGCAGTGATGGTCAAGTACGAGTCTTGCTGAATACCTGCACCCATCGTGGGACGTTGGTCTGCCGCGAACAGCGTGGGAATGCTCGTACGTTCCAATGCCCGTATCACGCGTGGACCTATAATAACTGTGGCGAATTGGTCGGGGTCCCAGGTGAGGATGCCTATAGCGCAGCGTTCGACCGCAAAGAGTTGGGATTGGGTGTGCCAGCGCGGATGGAAATCTATCGTGGATTCATCTTCATCAACTTCACCCCACACAGTGAGTCGTTGCTCGATTATCTCGCCGGGGCGACAGAATATCTCGACCTCGTATGTGACCAATCTGAAGTAGGAATGGAAATTGTCCAAGGCGCGCAAACCTACAGCATGCGCGCCAACTGGAAGCTCCTGGTTGAGAACAGCTTCGATGGCTACCATGCGATGCCTACCCATCAGCGCTATATGTCGTTCCTTGCGGAGATCGGTGGCATGGACATGCCGTCGATCTCCCGTTTACACGGTGAAGGAAAAGCGTTGGGTAACGGTCATGCCGTAATCGAATACGAGCCACCGTGGGGCCGACCAGTGGCGCGCTGGGCTCCATATTTTGGTGAAGCCAAGAAAGCCGAGTTCGAGGCGATGCAACAAAAACTCACTGACCGTTATGGCAAAGAATGGGCGTATCGCGTCGCGCAAACGAGCCGCAATCTGTTGATCTTTCCTAATCTGGTTATCAACGACATTATGGCGGTGACGGTACGAACCTTCTTTCCAGTCTCGCCGGATTATATGGAAGTGTCGGCGTGGGCACTTGCAGTGAAAGAGGAAAGCCCTGAGGATCGTGCGTTGCGACTCGATAATTTCCTGACATTCCTTGGGCCAGGCGGGTTCGCCACCCCTGACGATGTCGAAATGCTGGAATCGTGTCAGAAAGGGTTTGCCAATAAAGAAGTGGCTTGGTCTGATATTTCCCGCGGTATGAAACGCGCCAACCCGGTGACCAGTGATGAATTACAAATACGAGAATTCTGGCGACGGTGGCATGATCTCCTGACGTTACACCGGCGCGGATGGTGGCGTCACGGGCAGCGTGATTGACTGTAGCGTAAGTTGAAGGATGTGTCATTCTGTAACGCCAGTCAGATTCGGTACGTGATGTCATCCGTGAACGATCCAGAGCATGAGCGGAATGTTGAACGTGCTCAGAATGACAGCAGACGCGCATGACAACTAGGAACTCAAGTCGAACTGAAATGACCTCAATGACGGACATTCATACTATTACCCGCCAGCAAATCGAAGACTTCCTCTACGAAGAAGCTGCGTTGCTTGACGAGTGGCGGTTGGAAGAATGGTTGCAACTGCTGACCGAGGATGCGTCGTACTATGTCCCTTCGACTGACATGCCGGATGGCGATCATAAGACGACACTCTTTCTGGTTGCGGATGATGCGACACGTCTTCGCTCGCGTGTGAAGCAATTGCTGGGCAAATCAGCTCATGCTGAGCATCCGCATTCACGCACGCGGCGCATGATCAGTAATGTTCGTATTCGTAAGATTGACGGGGACACTCTCTCTGTGACGGCGAACTTTGTTGTCTATCGCATCCGCATGGAACAGATGGACACCTACGTTGGGCGTTATGAATACCAGCTTGTGCAACACAACGGGCAACTGAAAATTCGTGAACGGCGCGCTATTCTTGATCTCGATGCACTACGGCCGCAGGGGAAAGTTAGTATCATCTTATAAGCGTATTGCGTAACTCTCAGCTGAAACAAACAGTCTTACGCGATCTACCTTTTTTCGATGGAGGTTTAATCATGGGCGAAATTCTCGGCATCGGTATGTCGCATGTTCCCTACATGATGAATGCACCGGAAAACATGCTGCGTCTGCGGCAAGTGCTAATGAAAGTCGTTGAGCGTATCGAGAAGCGTCCATTTCAAGATCCGCCTGAAGCCCTCGCACAACTGGGCAACGATCCAGAAGCTGTAGCACGTGAGCATCATCGGTTGCACTGGGATGCCTTCAACCGGTTGCGTGCCTACATTGATGAAGTGAAGCCGGATGCCATTCTCATTATCGGCGATGACCAGGCGCAGTGTTTTCAAGCCAATAATATCCCACCTTATGTGATGTACGTTGGCGATCAGATTGACGCCAAACCTTTCTATATGTCGCGCTTTCCTGGTGATGCTGAGTACATCAAGCGTACCTGGGGGGTGGCGCCAGACCACCAGTATCTCTGGCCGTGTCACTCTGAGTTAGCGGTCGCTATTCGTGATGAACTCATTCGCAATGGTATCGACATCGCCTCGTCGAACGATGTCAATAGTGACCGCTGGAAAAACGGCATGGGTCACGCTCATACAAATACTCAACTCTTTCTTCACAATGAGAATGGTCAGTATCCGATCATCCCCTTGTTCATCAATTGTTACGGCACTGATTTGAACATCTTTGGCACGATGGCATCAGGCGAAGCGATCGAAGCCCGCACGGCTACTGGATATCCACCTGCTCCAACCTCGCGGCGACTATATGAAATGGGACGCACGATTCGACAAGTGTTGTTGCGCCGTCCTGAGCGGGTGCTAGTGTGTCCAAGTTCGACGTGGTCACATACCTGGTTGACGAAAAAATACCACCGGATGCGGATGGACGTAGAAGGCAATATGGAGAAAATGCGTTGGTTCGAGCGTGGGCAAGCTAGTTTAATAGCCGACTACGACTCGCCCGACATCGAGAACAACGGCGATCACGAGCTACGGAATTGGATTGTGGCAGCCGGGATTATGGGAAATCGGCAGATGGAAGTGATCTGGCATGTGATTTCCTGGGTCTCTACCGGTTTCCGAGTCTTTGGTATCTGGCGTTGAGATTGGGGGATAGCTATAGGGAGAACCCACTAGATGTGGATGCTTGCTTGAGCACACCGTGGCGGGCGCAGCCCGCCCTACCTGTGTTCGTGAGTTCCGCGTAGGGCAGGCTGCGCCTGCCATTATCAACTCCACATTTTGCTGGAGCGTCTCTATAGGAACTTATTACTGAGGGCCCGTATGCGCGTTATCGATATGCACAACCACATTGTCGCACCAGAAGTGCTTGCATTTCTCGAACGCGAAGGAGAACGCTACGATACGCGCATCATCGAACGGGAGGGCAAGCGATTTTTCCTGATTCAGGAATCTGCTTTACGACCTATCCATGACAAAATCACCCACCCTGAAGCCCGTCTCGCCGATATGGCAACCGAAGGGGTCGATCTACAAGCGCTCTCTTGTGTGCCGTTTGTGATGTATCCAGACGTTACACCAGCACTGGGATTGGCGATCGCGCAAGTCAACAACGATGCACTCGTTGCGATTGGTCAACGTTATCCGCAACACTTCGCACCACTGGCGTCGGTGCCCTTGCAAGATCCTCCAGCAGCAGTGAAAGAACTGGAACGCGCTCATAAGCTTGGACTCCGTGGAGTAGAGATCCCGCCGAATATCCGTGGACACGGCCTCGATGAAGCGCAATTTGCTATCTTCTGGGAGGCTGCGGCAGCGTTACAGATGGTCGTCTGCATGCATCCTTTTGAAGCTGCTCCGCAAGGAGCCTTGGCTCGCTATGCGCTAGGAAATCTAGTGGGGAATTTGTACGACACTGGTTTGGCCGCAGCACTGCTGATTTATGGTGGGATCCTCGAACGACACCCGCGCTTGCGCGTGCTGTTGTACCATGCGGGAGGTGCGCTCCCCAGCATCCTTGGGCGACTTGATATGGGGTATGAGAAACTCACAGAATGTCGCGAGGCAATTCCGCGACCACCGTCGAGTTATATTGAACAATTCGCTTTTGATACCATTACGTTTAATCCTTACATGCTGCGCTATTTGATCACCACCTATGGACATCAACGCTTAGTGATAGGAACAGATTATCCGCTTCCGGCTGGTATTGCCCACCCAGTGGCTGAGGTCAAAGCGCTGCAATTAGAGGCAGAGGCAGAAGCCGCAATTCTCGGAGGCAATGCGAGCCGTTTGTTGCGACTGAATTAACGAAAGGGAGGACCACTTCATGTCTAGCGTAGACGCACACCGGATTACTACCGTTGAACAGCTCCGTGCCCGCATTGGGGAGCCATCACCAATCGTTCCATTGAAACTCTGGAAGTCACTGAATGAGACTGCTGTAGGGTTTATCAAAAAGTCCCCTTTCTTGCTTCTTGCTACTGCGGATGCTGAGGGCAATATGGATGTCTCGCCCAAAGGGGACGGTCCGGGGTTTGTTGAGATAGAGAACGAAACCACACTGTTGATTCCCGATCGGAGTGGCAACAAATTGATCTTCGGTCTGCAGAATATTTTGCAGAATCCACGTGTTGGGGTAATTTTCTTGATTCCAGGAACTGGCGAGACCTTCCGCGTCAATGGCCGTGCTGAGTTGACCGCCGATCCGGTGATTCTGGAGCGCTTGTCGGCACGCGGAAAACCTGCTGTCGTTGCTATTCGTGTAACTATTGAAGAATGCTTCCTCCATTGCGCCAAAGCCTTTCTTCGCGCTCATGTCTGGCAACCAGAGCACTGGCCGGAACACTACAAGATTTCATTTGGCAAGCTGCTCGTCACGAAAATGGGTGGTGATGAAAAGACGATCAAACAATTTGATGAGTTTGTCGAGAACGATTACAAAAACAATTTGTAATTTATTGTCTCTGCCATTTTGACCGACACATATCGACTCATGGCAGCGTCATTCCGGGCGAGTCTGCTCCATACTTGATACGGGAGCCGCAGATCGCAACCCGGAATCCGGAAATAAAAGCCAGCTTCCCGCCTGCGCGGGAATAACAAGCCCATAAGTCGAGGGAGAGCGGCCAAATGATAAAGGAGAAACTTCATGACCACTTACAAAATCATCTCCGGCGATACCCATATCGTTGAGCCACCCGACCTGTATACCTCGCGTATGACTGGTAAATGCCGTGACCGTGCACCATATATCAAACGACAAAAGACAGCCGACGGCAAAGATTCAGATGCCTGGTTTCTCGGTGACACTCAGGTCGTCACACTTGGTGCCGTAACGCAAGCTGGACGGCGCTTCGATGATCCAGAGAAAATCGACTTCGTTGGCATCTGGGAGGATGTACGTGAAGGTGCCTATCAACCAGATGCGATGCTCAAGGAGTTGGAATTCGATGGTATCTGGGGTGCGATTGTTCAACCGAGCCAAGGGCTGTTTTGGTACCACATCGAGGACAGCGAACTCCTCTCAGGCTTATGCCGAGCCTACAATGATTGGATTGCCGATTTCTGCAAACCGCACCCTGCCCGCCTAAAAGGCATTGGCATGTTGAATGTCGATAACGTAGCGGAAGCCTGTGCTGAATTGGAACGGAGTGCCAAGCTCGGGCTGGCTGGGATGTTTATTCCTGTGACCCCGACTCCAGGCCAACCGTACCGAGATCCTGTGTATAATCCACTCTGGGCAAAGGCGGCGGATCTCGATATTCCACTCTTGATGCATCTCGCGACGCAGCGAGCCAATGTGCCAGGTTGTGAGATCAGCGTTAGTTTTAAGACGTTCACCCCTGCGGGCTTGCGTCCCACGCAAGATTATTGGGTGCGGTATTCGTTGACGGATATGATCTTCTCCGGTGTCTTCGAGCGCTATCCGCGGTTATGTGTTGGCTCAGTCGAGCACGAAGCCTCCTGGGTACCGCATTGGCTTAAACAGATGGATTATACCTACAAAGAGCGTCCGGTGTATCGTGGGTATCAATCGAAAGGAAGGTTTACTCCCGAGCGATTACTGGCGGCGCAATTTGTTCGCTGTGTTTCAGGAAGACGATGTCGTGGTGCAACTCCGTCATCGGATCGGGATTGACAATCTGATGTGGGGCAATGATTTCCCTCATTCAGAGTCGACGTGGCCGAAGTCGCGCGAATTTTTATCGACCATGTTCACTGACGTGCCGGAAGCCGAGCTACGTAAGTTGACGTGTGACAATGCAGCGAGGATTTTTCACTTCTCGCTCTCTTGATTTTATTCTGTAGCAGCTTTTCAGAGATGCCCTCTCCCTCGAAGGGAGAGGGCAAAGATGAAGGTCGCTACTCCTGAAACATCGTAATCTCAAGATCGTTACCGTAGGCTTCGTCGCGTAACGGCAAGACCTTTTGGTACTCAGGGTCGTTGTACCAGGCTCTCACAGAAGCTTCATCAGGAAAACGAATCACGATACCGATCTGCCATTTTCGCGAGCCATGCAGCGTGCCAATACCACTTCCACGAGCGACTGGTTGACCGCCGTGTTTACCGATGACTGTGCGAGCGACGGCTTGGTATTGCTGAAGGATGTCCGCCTTATCAGGTTTGGGATTGCCTTGAACGAGAACGAGTACACTCATCGTTTTTTCCTTTCTGAGCTTTGTTATTTGCCCTTGTACTCTGGTGATACAGGTTTCTCTAGCCAGTCGCGCCGTTTTTCATACGGCAATGAAATATAGGTTTTCATTGCTGTAAGACCATCTTCAGAGAGCATGGTTTCCAGAAACGCTGAACTCTCGACATCAAGACCAGCAGCAAGATGGACATCACTGCCCATGTAGACTGCATGTTTGGCGCGAGAAACGGCAATCGGTGAAAAGGAGGCAATCTCTGCAGCAATTTCCTTCGCTCGTGCGAGGGCATTATCCACCACCTCATGCACGAGCCCCATCGCTAGCGCTTCCTCTGGACGGACAATACGTGAGCGCAGCACAAACTCGATCGCACGCCCTGCACCGATCAAGCGTGACAATCGTTGCGTACCGCTGCCACCAGGGAAAATGCCGAGTTTCACTTCCGGCAGTCCATAACGAATGTCGGCCTTTTGTCCGATGCGAATATCGCAGGACAAACTTAACTCAAACCCACCACCCATAGTATCGCCATTCATGGCTACGATGATGGGCTTCGACAGATCACGCATGCGTTTCAGCATCGCGTGATAACCAGTCGTGAGCGATGTTCCTGCTACACGCATTGCTTCGCGATTACTGGCAAGATCGACCAGTTCTTCCACGCTGTAATGCGTGATGAACTTCCCTGGCATGCCTCCTGTTAAAACCACAGCACGAATATCCGGCGACCGCCATTGTTCGATCAATGCCGAAAATTCTTGCGCACCCTCTGCGCAGAAATAATTCATTGGTGGATTGAGGTAGGTCGCCACCACGACATGGTTAGCGACTTCAGTTGTCCATAAGCTCATCGCGATTGCTCCTCCTTCAATTTTTCTCGTAGGTAACTAGCGACACTCGATGACTGCACGCTAATTTTATGAAGACGCGCGGAGGCGGGACCGTCGTGGTTTGCTGCGCCTTTGGGTTTGGAGTTCTTGTTGGAGTCGTTCGGCTAGCCATCTGCGCGCGAGGGTCGATGCGCGTGTCGTTTGTCGTCGTGCGATCCTTTGCAGAGCACTCTTCATTGATGAGGGAACACGTAAAGTAAGCTGAGCATGCTTCCGTGGCTTCTTGCGTTTAGAAGACGCTCAATCGGAATGATCTCTACAATCTCTGAGATCCCCAGCATCCAGCCGTGATCCGAGGTCTGTATGTTGGTCCGTCCAACGAATAATCTCCTCATCGGTTGCATCCGGTGGGAGGGGTGGAATGAATTGGGTTCGTTTTTTCATGGCTAGTATCCTTTTGTAACGCCTCTTGTGAGCCTCTGTCATACGGATGATATGAAACACCAACCAGCGACCGTCGGATAACTATTCGGTAAATAACATGAAGATAGTCGCCGTGCAGCGTTCCGTCCAAAGATCTCATACGCTATCGGGAATTCCTCGCTGGCTACGGATTCTGGAATATCGACCTTGTAGCAATTCGTAGCACATCATCTTCCTTATACCCGTGCCGAAAAGCCGACTCTGTAAGACGTAACCTTCGCCACAGAGGGTCCCTAGCCTAACGGCGACTTCATGACTCATGCTTACTTGTTTTCCTGCATCCCCGGCATCGGCACCGGAGGATTAAACGTCGGATTGGTTCCGGCGAGGATATTCTCCATACGTGAGCGAACAAACTGGAGAAACTCAGGGTGAGGAAAAATATAGAACTGCTCGTTCACGATGGCCTGAAAGACTTTTTCGGCGACTTCTGATGGTGGCATACCGGCGTTAATCATCACTCGGGCCATTTCGACAAACGCTTGATGCGATTCTGGAATTGGTCGCTCTGGCGTTGCGAGATGGGCCGGACGGTTACGTGCGGAATCAATGATGTTGGTTTTGACAAATCCGGGGCACAAAACGGAAACCTTTATTGGAGAAGATTGCATCAGAAGTTCTAGATGCAAGGATTCGGACATCGTCACGACGGCAAATTTTGTTGCGTCATAGACCGACATGAATGGAGCAGAAAGGTGGCCAGCCATCGATGCAGTGTTGACGATGTGTCCTTCAGTGCTTTGCTGCAACATGATCGGCACGAACGTCCGTATACCGTGAATAACACCCCATAGATTCACGCCAATCACCCATTGCCAATTTTCGAGCGTGTGATCCCAGGTCGTGCCCATATCGCCGCCGACCCCGGCATTGTTGCAGACAATGTGGACCGCACCGAACGTATCAAGCGTTTTACGTGCGAGCGCATCAACCTGCGCAGCCTGCGACACGTCTGTCACGACGCTCAACGTCGTTGCGCCTTGGGCTTTAAATTCGCTCTCGGTCTTTTTCAGTGCATTCTCTTCAACATCCGCAAGCACGATTTTCATTCCTGCCGTAGCAAACCGTTCGGCCATGGCGCGACCAATACCGCTAGCGGCTCCGGTGACAACAGCGACACGATCTTTGAACTCTTTCATGATTTTACGTATCCTTCCTCGGGCAATTATTTTGTGTCTGGAGCCGGCACTTCTGTGAGACGGGAAGTTATATCGTTATCGTACTCAAGGTGTAAGGCACGGACAATCAACCCATGCATCCGCCACAGTCCCACGACGACAAACAGTTCGAGAATCTCCGGGTCGGATAGGTGTTGTTTGAGGGCAGCAAAGGTTTCATCCTCAACCCGATTGAGTGAGAGAATTTCATCGCTCGCTGCCATCACTGCCCGTTCTATTGGCGGGAAGAGATCACTCGTTTTCCATCCCTTGATTGCCGCAAGTTTTTCTTCTGAGATTCCGACCGTGCGGGCAACCTTCATATGCTGCGAGTATTCAAATTTGGAATCGCCGACGATACCCGTGCGTAAGATCGCTAGTTCTCGCAGTTTGGGATCGAGCTTACGTCCCGGTTGTAATAGCCCCATGAGGGAATTCCTCGCCATCAAGAAGAGGTCTGGAACCAGAGCAAACGTCGTCCAGTAATCACCAGGAGTTCCAGTTGCGGTCCCTGGTTCAGCGACGGGGTCACGGTCACCAAAGAACTGACGATAGACTTCCAAAACTTCCGGTGGAGCTTCGGCTTTCGATACTTGGCGTAGTCGTCCCATGATGCATCTCCTTTTCACTCTGCTGGTGAAAGTCCATACCATATGACAGAAGAAATGAAATCAAGGTTCGCGGATAAGTTCCCAGTAAATCGAAGAACAGGAAGGAGTACCTATGAGTACGTCAGAACTCCTCTTTGAGCGCGATGGCGTCATTGCCATTGTGACTTTCAATCGTCCTGAAGCACGCAACGCAATTACGTGGGCGATGTACGATGGCTTGATGGAAGTATGTGAGGAGGTTGATCGTGATGAAGCGATCCGTGCCGTGATCTTCCGTGGAGCAGGAGACAAAGCGTTTGTTGCTGGCACTGACATCAGCCAGTTTCAGAATTTTCGTACCGAGGAAGATGCGCTGAACTATGAGCGGCGGTTAGATGAAGTCATTGGCCGCCTTGAGCAAGTGACTAAACCAACGATTGCTGCGATTACTGGTCCTGCCGCGGGCGCGGGCGCAGTGATTGCCTTGACTTGTGACCTACGCTACTGCACGCCAGACAGTCAAATTGGGGTGCCGATTGCACGGACATTAGGGAATTGTTTGTCGATTGCGAACTATGCCCGACTCATAGATATGGTTGGACCGGCACGGACAAAAGAGTTGTTGTTTCGTGCGCGATTACTGTCGGCAAGCGACGCTCATCAACTCGGTCTCATCAATGAAATTATTCCTGCAGATCGTTTGTTGGAGCATGTCTCAGCAGTCGCTCAGGAAATTGCGACCCACGCACCGATAACGCTGAGAGTGACGAAAGAAGCAATTCGTCGATTGCAGGTACATCGCCGTGCTGTTGATGGCGACGACCTGACCGTTATGGCGTATATGAGTGAAGATTTCTATGAGGGCGTACAGGCGTTTATAGAAAAGCGTAAACCGAGGTTTCGGGGGAAATAGGCTTGCTAAAATGGAAAACGTGGTGAGGCAAGAACGCAGAATATAAGAGATAGAGTAAAGGCAAAGATTAGGGGGAGGCAAACTCTTTTTCTATTCTGTATTCTTGTGTCGCCTCGTGTTTTGCGGAAATCCGGAGGTTCCCATGTTTCTTGACCTAACTTCAGAACAAGAACGTATCATAGGAATTGCCCAAGAACTTGCGAAAGAATTTGCCCCACGGGCTGAACAGCACGACCGCGAAGGCAGCTTTCCCTTTGAGAATATTGCTCGCCTCAAGGAGGTGGGTTACACCACGATGACGACTCCAAAAGAATACGGTGGGTGGGGAGCGTCACCATTAACATTCGTCCTCGCTCAAGAGCAACTAGCACAGGGGTGCTCAGCTACTGCATTTGCTATCAACATGCACTGCAATACGGTCGGATTCTATACGCCGTTCATGACTGCAGCACAGAAAGAGTTGTACCTTGGTAATGTCGGGCGTAAGCAGATGTTGGTGAATGGATTCTATACCGAAGGCGGTGGTGCCCGTTCGATTCTCTCCCCACAGACTATGGCGAGGAAAGTCTCAGGTGGTTATATTCTCAACGGGCAGAAAGTGTTTTCCACGCTTGTTCCGGTTGTCGATTACTTCGGTATTAGCACGTCCCTCGAAGGTTACAATGGATCAGCTTCTGGTGGTTGCGCGTTTCTCCTGGCGCGAGATACGCCGGGGCTTGAGGTCATCGAAACCTGGGATGCCATGGGTATGCGTGCCACTGGCAGTCATACCATTATGATCCGTGATGTCTTTGCAACACCTGACCAACTGATCGGCGAAGAAGGGCACCTCTTCGAGGAATTCAGCCAAGTTGCCCATTGGTACTGTCTCTCGTTTTCTGCCGTCTATCTTGGCATTGGCCAAGCGATGTACAACTACGTGCTAGACTATGCACGCACACGGAAAGTGCAGAAGGGGAAGAGTGGGCAACTTGTTGGGCATCTACCATGGAACCGGTTTGCTATAGGGGAGATGTACACTCGGCTCGAAGCCTGCCGTACGATGCTCTACACGATCGCTCGGGAGATATCCGAGAAACGTCCCTACGGTGAACGCCAAGTGCCAACGATCGAAATGTTGAGGACATTTGTGGCAGAGAACATGCTCGAAGTCGCAAATCTGGCAACTCGTATTGCTGGCGGGCAAGGTTATCTGAAAGGCAATCCGTTGGAACGCTACTTCCGTGATCTCCGCTCTGCGCCGCTCCACACGCTCAAACGTGACGAAGTGTTAGAGATGTTGGCGGCGATAGAGTTGGGGTTTGTGTGAAGCCAAACATGGCGAGTAATCAAAAGCGCCTCCGCGAATTTGATAAGATTGAGCGGCGTTCTCTGCTTCTCGCAAGCTTTGCTGGTATTGCACTATTCGCTGTTTTTGCTTTTGTGTTTTTTCTTGTTTACATTCCGAGGGAAGCACGTGAAGTGACAGGTACAATCGTTTCTTTTGAGACTGTTGCAAGGAAGTCCTCTCCAAGAATTTCCTGGTGGGTCTATGCACGACTTGATGATGGTCACACGGTGAGTGCGAGAATTGACGGACACATTACCCCGAGGATCGGAAGGCGGGCTTTATTCAGTGCAACGAAAATACCACTCATCGGCGTGGAACAATTTCGTTTCAAAGATTTTGTGGACGAGTAGGAAAATCCGATTTAGAACTCCTCTAGCTCCGTGTTGTCGTCCATCGTAAAGTGTTGGCGATTTTATCCACTCCAAGGAGGGCTCTTATGAAAATTTATGACAGCAAAACCGCGCCGAATCCGCGTCGCGTTCGTGTCTTTGTGGCCGAAAAAGGGATTCAGATTCCCTACGAAGAAGTCGATCTTGGCAAAGCCATCAATCGTGGAGAAGAGTTTCGCAAGAAAAATCCTTCAGGAACTGTTCCGGTCCTAGAACTCGACGACGGAACCTGCATTTCTGAGACGGTTGCGATTTGCCGTTACCTTGAAGAGTTGCATCCCAATCCACCGTTGATGGGCGTCGATGCGAAAGACCGCGCGATCGTTGAGATGTGGCAGCGACGGATGGAACTTGAACTGCTGATTCCTGTCGCTAATGCCTTTCGTCAACGACACGAGTTCTTCAAAGGAAAAATCCGCCAGACACCAGAGTTTGCCGAGGCGCAGAAGAAAGACGCTGAAGAACGACTGGCACGATTAAACGATGAACTCGTGAATCGCAAATTCATTGCCGGTGACCGCTATACGATTGCGGACATCACGGCGCTGTGCGCGATTGATTTTGGCCGTGTGTCGAAAATTGCGATTCAGCCAGACCAGGCCAACCTTGCCCGCTGGCATGCGGAAGTATCGGCACGAGCAAGTGCGAAGGCGTAGGTAGGTTCTGTTACGTCTTTCTCTCACCCTGCCCCTCTTCCTCTGGGAGAGGGAACCATACCCGCGAGGAAGTATCAGTCCTACTCACATTCTCTATGAAATCACGGATCGTGTTGCTGTTGTGACACTCAACCGTCCCGAAGTCATGAACGCCTTCGGCGGTACGATGCGTGAAGATTTGCTGCAAATGTTGCAACAAGCAGAAGCAGATAAAAGGGTTCGCTGTATTGTTATTACCGGCGCGGGCAAAGCGTTCTGTGCTGGTGGCGATATCGCGAGCATGGCTGAAATGCAAGCCAAAAATGATGCTTCTATCATCCCGCAGCGTATGAAGGTCGGCGGACAGGTAGTGAATCTTATTCGCTCGATGTCGAAGCCGGTGATTGCTGCGGTGAACGGTGCCGCCGCGGGAGCGGGAGTCAATCTGGCTTTAGCCTGTGACATGCGCTTTGCTGCTCAGAGCGCTCGCTTTTCTGAAAGCTTTGTGAAGATCGCCTTGGTGCCGGATTGGGGCGGGACCTATTTGCTCACGCAATTGGTTGGTACGGCAAAAGCAATGGAACTGATGATGAGTGGGGACCGCATTGACGCTGCAGAAGCGCTACGGCTCGGGATCCTCAATCGAGTCTGCCCTGATAACACTTTTCGTGATGAGGTCATGACTTTCGCGCGACAACTTGCCAGTGGTCCAGCGAGCACGTTGGCACACGTCAAACGTGCCACATATGTGGGAGCGACAGGTACCTTGTCGGACGCTTTGCAGTACGAGGCGCAGGCCCAGGAATCGGTATTTCTTTCTGACGATGCACGCGAAGGAATGCGCGCGTTTCTGGAGAAACGGGCGCCGAAGTTTTCCTGACGGTAGGGTGTATCGCCGTACGTCCTTACGTTTTCTTGCGTCGCACCCGCAATACTACAATCTTCGTCGAGTGATTGAACGGTCCAGGGTCGACTGGCGGAGGATTTACGATCGTGTGGGGGTATCCAGTGCAATCCGATGGAACTAAGATCAACTCTTCGACCGACAGATATCCATCAGCGCAGAGTTCTTCAAGCAATCGCAAGTACGCAGCTCCAGAAACAAACAATGCGTTGTTGATCGCGATCAAATAACCACCGTCATTCACCAGTGGTCGGACTTTGTTAATCAGGCGGTGACTCTGCGTGATAAGATCGACTGTCCCTCTGTGTGTTGTTGAGAAAAAAGGCGGATCAAGAAGCACACAATCGAAACGTTCACTTTGTCGTTTAAGGACGTTAATGTGTGTCCAGAAATCGCCCACCTGGAAATCGGCTTTGCGAATCGGGAACCCGTTCAACGAGTAAGAATCCTTCGCGACGTTCAAGAATGAGCGGTTGTGGTCGAGGTGCACAACGCGACTCGCTCCCGCGGCTGTCGCTGCTACCCCAAGGCTGCCAGTGTAGGCAAAGGTATTGAGTACAGATTTACCCGCAAGATTTTGGAGTACCCAGGCGCGCAGGTTACGCGTATCGAGATAAAAACTCGCGTCGCTGTGCATTTGTAGGTCGATAGCGTAACGCACTCCATGCTCTCGGATGTGCCTGTCTAATCGCTCGTCGTACAGGATGATTCCTTGCCGCTCAGACAAGCTCATGGAACGGTGGCGCTTCCACAAAACAGCTTGTACACATGGTAACTGACTGCACAGATACTCTTGTACAGTCTTGATGGTCTGCAGATGCGACGAGGCCTCCTCTGCTGGCTCTGTATAGTCGTGAAGAACGACTGTTCGCGCGTAGAGGTCCACAACCAGGTCAGAACAGCCTTCAGAGAAACCGTTAAAGAGGCGAAGCGCAGTCTCGTGTTTCGGCTCTAACAACGCGGCACGGGCGGTGAGAGCGACACCAAGTAAAGGAACGATGTCTATGACTGGGTGAAGCGGCATAGTGACGTTTTCCACGCAGTATTATGCCGAAAAAAATTGACTTTTCCTTGTCGTCTGCACCATCTTCTTCATGACTGATGGAGCTGTGGTCATCGATCCGGACAAAAATGCCCCATTTTTTGAGGTGCCGATCACCTTGCCGGTGCCCGAGGATCTGGAGTTTATTCCATGACGAGGGGCTGACTTGCCTCGAGGACCCTCAGCAGTAGAAAAGAGGGGAAACGGAGGCATTATGAAAAGGCTGAGTCGGCAGTCCATCTTTTTCATTGCTACCCTACTGGTGATCTGCTTTCCTTTTCAGAGCCAGGCTGACGTTAAGCTTGGAGACGTCGTTACTCAGGAAAACGCTGCGCAGGCCGAAGCGTTACTGACTCCTGCAACACGCTGGATGGTCGAGCGTGGTATGCGCATGTCCATCATCGACAGCAAGAAAATCTCCTGGCCACGTGCGTACCGCGAGGCGACGGATAAATACGCGGCGCAAGTAAAACTGGCTGCGGATGGTGGGCAAATGTTTGATTATGTGGCGGGCTGTCCGTTTCCGCAGATTGACCTACAAGATCCGATGGCTGGGGCGAAGATCTTATGGAACTACCAGCAAAATCCTTTTTCGATTGACAATATGGGGACCGAGATGCTGATAGAGTTAATTGGCAGCGATGGTCGAGTGAGCGAGTCTATGAATCGTTGTGGCGGCGGATGATGTGGCTCGGGCGTTTATACACTGACCCCAAGCCGGTTATCCCGCATAATCCTTCACTCCATTATTCTGAACTGTGGGGACCGTTGTCTCGTCCACCCGACAAAGCAGGAATGGCGACCCTCTTCCGCCGCTATGCTGCGCCAGACTCTCCTGATGATACATATGTCTACAATCCCATCACTCGCCGTGTGCATCGTACGACGAATGGGGGACGTGGGGATGTGACCTGGGGGACGGATATTGATACCGATTCGCTCTGGGGATTCAACGCGAAACTCAACTACTGGAATTTCCGTGTGCTGGCCGAGAAGGAGATTCTCGCTGTTGTTCATAGTGGAAAGTATGGCGACCGTTCAGCGTGGTGCGCACCCCGCGACGGACGGCACGGACTCCTCGCCGCGTTTCCGTGTGTGCAATGGGAGAAACGACGGGTGTGGGTAGTTGAAGGAGTCCCCGGAGCTGTGGTTGCTGGCCGCTATTCATATTCGAAACGGATCTTATACATCGACCAAGAATTCTTTGCCCCGGTGGTGGAAGAGATGTACGACAGGCGTGGAGAATTATGGCGGTACTTCCTGCCCTGTTTTTCTACTATCCCGCAAGATATGTGCACTATCCGCCTATTCCTCCTACTGCCGGGAAAGACACGGTGATTGATGAATGGGCCTATATGCCGAATGGGCTATGGGGTGACGTGCAACAGTCGCGGGCGACAACTTCTGAATCACCACCAGGGACGAAACCCTTCGAGCAATGGCAAGCTGCATGGTACTTTAGCGAAGATGTCGCGCACAATTCGCCGGAAACCTACACACAGCAGTATTTGCAACGCGGAGCACGATAATCCATGCTTCTACCGGACAAGCTATTACTTTAGGTGACCCAGCTTGACGAAAATGATGCAACCGTCGGGACTATAGGGATGGTGGTAGCTACCGGGCGGATTGCGGAGGTAGGTTCCAGCAGGGTAGGTACCATTCTCATCGGCGAAGGTACCTTCGAGGACGAGGATTTCTTCTCCAGTCAAATGCGTATGAGCAGGAAATGAGGCACCCGGAGCGTAACGGACAATAGTCGTTGCCAGTCCTTTTTCTTCATCACGAGACAGATAGCGACGTTCGACGCCCGGTGCAGGCGACGGCTCCCACGGCAATTCGTGTGTTTGCAGAGCAATTGCTTCGCTGAGGTCAGCACGGATGCGCATCTCGGGCTCCTACTTGAAGGCGTGGAACGTGAGAATAGTAAACGTCTCGCGTATATGGGGGATCTTCTGGATCTGGTCTGTGACTAAATGTGAAAGGTCGTCAAAATTCTCGACGTACAATTTCACCAATAAATCGTATTCTCCCGAAATCGAGAACGCTTCTGAGAAACTCTCAAGTTCAGTCACACGATCAGCAACTGCGGCTAACGTTCCTGGGTCGGTTTTTAGCATAATAAAGACAGCGCGCATGAGACTCCTCCTCATAACCAGTCATAAGAACGACTTCCGATTAAAGTAGGCAAATTTCGAGTAGGGGAAAAGCGGGAGAAAATGGAAAAACCGTTCCTGTAACCATTTCTCCTTTTTCCTCTTTATCTCTTTCCCCTGCTCATCGCATATCCCCCATCAAATCGAAGTGCACTTTGCGGCTCTTGAACAGCCATTGATCGCCCTGCTTGACGAGTTGGTCTTCATAGCGTCCGGCTAAGCCGTTTACCAACGCCCCTTCGCCTTTTGATCGCACCACGACGATATAGCTCTTGGCTGTCGCCTTCTCCCCGTCAACTTTGATGATCTCGTTCATCACGCAGTGTTTCATCATCGGACTGCCGCCGGTCAGTGGAATGTTCTTGAGGAATTTTCGTAACGCCTCTTTGCCTTTGTGAACGCCACGTAACCCGGCATCAAACGTCCCGTCCTCAGCAAAGAGATCAACCCATTTGTCGAACTCTGCTCCGTCGAAATGAAAACAGTAATTCGCGATCGTTTCGTGGATGGCGTCTTTTTCTTCGAGTACGTTTGTCATACTATCCTCCTTTGTGATGATACGTTGCTTCCTACCACTTCTTAAAGACAAAGAACACCGCCAACTAATGAGAATCACCTTCTAGAGTGTGGTTTCCTTGTAATTCAGGTGACCATACCAGGCAGGGGTCAGAAAATGTTGGAGATGATGAGGAGAATGATCGTTTTCACTTGGTTTTCGTGCCTTTCTGAAGTGCGGTATGTTTTCGGCTATAGGAAATTCTTATGGATCTTATGATCCTGACGTATCTGAACACGCTCGTCATTGTTGTAGCTCTCGTCATTATGTCCGGTATCTTGTATTCCCTCCGAAAGGACCAACTTCGCATGGAGGAACAGAATAACCGAGTCTCTCTTGAGGTCGCGGCGACTCTTGAAGTCGCTCGTGAAATTATTCGCCATGTAAAAAGATAGGGAACCGCTTTTCATTCTTCCCCCCGGTTTGACGCCGTCTTCGAGTCTATCGCCAAGATAGGCCCTGCTGAAAAGTTAAGGGTTGTCATCCTCTTGTAAACAAACTGTCATATGAATTTATCTCTGAGTGTTAGAACATAGGAGCCTTGTATGACTCCCGAACTGGAATCGCTCCTCAATCAACTCCTCGAAGCCGAACGAGCTGGCCACAAGTTGCTCACGGCGATGTCGCAGGAAACCGCCGACCCACAACTGATGGCATTGTTCGCAAATTTTACCGAAGTTGAGATGAGCGATGCTTCTATCCTTGAAGGACTGATCAGTTTGCATGGAGGAGTTCCCTCAACCACGATCGGAGATTTCGTTGAGCGTGTCCTGAGTCTCGACAACCTCGATGACCAAATGAGCCTGTTATCGCGCGGACAGGCATGG
>CAVTCR010000085.1:0-22590 GCA_963733195.1 uncultured delta proteobacterium | reverse complement strand
CTGCATTCCCGGCATCGGGGGCGGATTAAACGTCGGATCGGTTCCGGCGAGGATATTCTCCATCCGTGAGCGAACAAACTGTAGAAACTCGGGGTGAGGGAAAATATAGAATTGTTCATTCACAATTGCCTGAAAGACTTTCTCGGCGACTTCCGACGGCGGCATACCGGCGTTAATCATCATCTGGCCATCTCGATAAACGCTTGGTGAGATTCCGGTATCGGCTTCTCTGGTGTGACCAGATGCGCTGGACGGTTACGTGCGGAATCAATGATGTTGGTTTTGACAAATCCGGGACACAAAACGGAAACCTTTATCGGAGAAGATTGCATCAGCAGTTCTAGATGGAACGATTCGGACATTGTCACGACCGCAAACTTGGTGACGTCATAGACCGACATGAAAGGAGCAGACAGGTGGCCAGCCATCGACGCAGTGTTGACGACGTGTCCTTCAGTGCCTTGTTGCAGCATGATTGGGACGAACGTCCGTATACCGTGAATAACACCCCACAGGTTGACGCCGATCACCCACTGCCAGTTCTCTAAGGCCTGGTCCCACGTTGTACCCATATCGCCACCGACCCCGGCGTTGTTGCAGACGATGTGGACGGCACCGAAAGTATCGAGCGTTTTACGTGCGAGCACATCGATTTGCGTCGCTTGTGACACGTCCGTTACGACGGCGAGTGTCGATGCGCCTTGGGCGCGCATTTCTCTCTCAGTCTTTTTGAGTGCGTTCTCTTCAACATCAGCAAGTACGATTTTCATCCCTGCCGTAGCAAACCGTTCGGCCATCGCGCGACCAATGCCACTGGCGGCACCGGTAACAACGACGACACGATCTTTGAACTCTTTCATGATTTTACATCCTTCCTCGGCGATTATTTTGCTTCTGGAGCCGGAACTTCTGTGAGACGGGAAGTCGTATCGTTATCGTACTCAAGGTGTAAGGCACGAACAATCAACCCATGCATCCGCCACAGTCCCATGACGACGAACAGTTCGAGAATCTCGGGGTCGGATAGGTGTTGTTTGAACGCAGCAAAGGTTTCATCTTCAACCCGATTAAGTGAGAGAATCTCATCGCCCGCAGCCATCACTGCACGCTCGATTGGCGGGAAGAGATCACTCGTTGTCCATCCCTTGATCGCAGCAAGTTTTTCTTCGGATAACCCGACCGTGCGGGCCACTTTCATATGCTGCGAGTATTCAAATTTGGAATCGCCGACGATGCCGGTGCGTAAAATCGCGAGCTCGCGCAGTTGAGGATCGAGCTTACGGCCCGGTTGTAACAGCCCCATGAGTGAATTCCTTGCCATCAAGAAGAGGTCCGGAACCAGAGCAAACGTCGTCCAATAGTCACCGGGAGTTCCGGTCGCCGTCCCTGGTTCAGCCACGGGGTCTCGGTCCCCGAAGAACTGACGATAAACTTCCAACACTTCCGGTGGAGCTTCGGCTTTTGATATTTGTCGTAGTCGTCCCATGATGAGTCTCCTTTACACTCTGCTGGTGAAAACCCATACCATATGACAGAAGAAATGAAATCAAGTTCATATGAGTTCAGAGGGACCGAAGAAGCAGGAAGGAGCACCTATGAGTACGTCCGAACTCCTCTTTGAACGGGATGGCGCATTGCCATAGTGACTTTCAATCGTCCTGAAGCACGGAACGCAATTACCTGGGCGATGTATGATGGCTTGATGGAAGTATGTGAGGAGGTTGATCGTGATGAAACGATCCGTGCCGTTATCTTCCGTGGAGCAGGAGGCAAGGCGTTTGTTGCTGGCACTGACATCAGCCAGTTTCAGAATTTCCGTACAGAAGAAGACGCACTGGACTATGAGCGGCGGTTGGATGAAGTCATTGGCCGCCTTGAGCAAGTGACTAAACCAACGATTGCTGCGATTACTGGTCCTGCCGCGGGCGCGGGCGCAGTGATTGCTTTGACTTGTGACCTACGCTACTGCACGCCAGACAGTCAAATTGGGGTGCCGATTGCACGAACATTAGGGAATTGTTTGTCGATTGCGAACTATGCCCGACTCATAGATATGGTTGGACCGGCACGGACAAAAGAGTTGTTGTTTCGTGCGCGACTACTGTCGGCAAGCGATGCTCACCAACTCGGTCTCATCAATGAAATTGTTCCTGCAGATCGTTTGTTCGAGCATGTCTCAGCAGTCGCTCAGGAAATCGCGACCCACGCACCGATAACGCTGAGAGTGACGAAAGAAGCAATTCGTCGATTACAGGCACATCGCCGTGCGGTTGATGGCGACGACCTGACCGTTATGGCGTATATGAGTGAAGATTTCCGTGAGGGCGTACAGGCGTTTATAGAAAAGCGTAAACCGAGGTTTCGGGGGAAATAGGCTTACTAAAATGGAAAACGTGGTGAGGCAAGAACGCAGAATATAAGAGATAGAGTAGAGGCAAGGATTAGGGGGAAGGAAACTCTTTTTCATTCTGTATTCTTGTGTCGCCTCGTGTTTTGCGTCCGGAGGTTCCCATGTTTCTTGACCTAACTTCAGAACAAGAACGTATCATAGGAATTGCCAAAGAACTTGCGAAAGAATTTGCCCCACGGGCTGAACAGCACGACCGCGAAGGCAGCTTTCCCTTTGAGAACATTGCTCGCCTCAAGGAGGTGGGTTACACCACGATGACGACTCCAAAAGAATACGGTGGGTGGGGAGCGTCACCATTAACATTCGTCCTCGCTCAAGAGCAACTAGCACAGGGGTGCTCAGCCACTGCATTTGCTATCAACATGCACTGCAATACGGTCGGATTCTATACGCCGTTCATGACTGCAGCACAGAAAGAGTTGTACCTTGGCAATGTCGGGCGTAAGCAGATGTTGGTGAATGGATTCTATACCGAAGGTGGTGGTGCCCGTTCGATTCTCTCCCCACAGACTATGGCGAGAAAAGTCTCAGGTGGTTATATTCTCAACGGGCAGAAAGTGTTTTCCACGCTTGTTCCGGTTGTCGATTACTTCGGTATTAGCACGTCCCTCGAAGGTTACAGTGGATCAGCTTCCGGCGGTTGTGCGTTTCTCCTGTCGCGTGACACGCCGGGGCTTGAGGTTATCGAAACCTGGGATGCCATGGGTATGCGTGCCACTGGCAGTCATACCATTATGATCCGTGATGTCTTTGCAACACCTGACCAACTGATCGGCGAAGAAGGGCACCTCTTCGAGGAATTCAGCCAAGTTGCCCATTGGTACTGTCTCTCGTTTTCTGCCGTCTATCTTGGCATTGGCCAAGCGATGTACAACTACGTGCTAGACTATGCACGCACACGGAAAGTGCAGAAGGGGAAGAGTGGGCAACTTGTTGGGCATCTACCATGGAACCGGTTCGCTATAGGGGAGATGTACAATCGGCTCGAAGCCTGCCGTACGATGCTCTATACGATCGCGCGGGAGATATCCGAGAAACGTCCCTACGGTGAACGTCAAGTGCCAACGATCGAAATGTTGAGAACATTTGTGGCAGAGAACATGCTCGAAGTCGCAAATCTGGCAACTCGTATTGCTGGCGGGCAAGGTTATCTGAAAGGCAATCCGTTGGAACGCTACTTCCGTGATCTCCGCTCTGCGCCGCTCCATACGCTCAAACGTGACGAAGTGTTAGAGATGTTAGCGGCGATGGAGCTGGGATTCGCGTGAGACCGAAGGTGGTCAACTGTAAAGAACGACTCGACAAAATAAATCATAAGGTAGCTGTTTCACATGCATGGAACAGAGGGCTGAAAATGATCACTCCTCTAGCTCCATGTGGTTGTCCATCGTAAAGTGCTGTCGATCGTACACACTAAGGAGGGCTCTATGAAAATTTACGACAGCAAGACTGCGCCGAATCCGCGTCGCGTTCGTGTCTTTGTGGCCGAAAAAGGGATTCAGATTCCCTACGAAGAAGTCGATCTTGTCAAAGCCATCAATCGTGGAGAAGAGTTTCGCAAGAAAAATCCTTCGGGAACTGTTCCGGTCCTAGAACTCGACGACGGAACCTGCATTTCTGAGACGGTTGCGATCTGCCGTTACCTTGAAGAGTTGCATCCCAATCCACCGTTGATGGGCGTCGATGCGAAAGACCGTGCGATCGTTGAGATGTGGCAGCGACGTATGGAACTTGAACTGCTGATTCCTATCGCTAATGCCTTTCGTCAACGACACGAGTTCTTCAAAGGAAAAATTCGCCAGACACCAGAGTTTGCCGAAGCGCAGAAGAAAGACGCTGAAGAACGACTAGCACGATTAAACGATGAACTCGCGAATCGCAAATTCATTGCCGGTGACCGCTATACGATTGCGGACATCACGGCGCTGTGCGCAATTGATTTTGGTCGTGTGTCGAAAATTGCGATTCAGCCAGACCAGGCCAACCTTGCCCGCTGGCATGCGGAAGTATCGGCACGAGCAAGTGCGAAGGCGTAGGTAGGTTCTGTTACGTCTTTCTCTCACCCTGCCCCTCTTCCTCTGGGAGAGGGAACCATACCCGCGAGGAAGTATGAGTCCTACTCACATTCTCTATGAAATCACGGATCGTGTTGCTGTTGTGACACTCAACCGTCCCGAAGTCATGAACGCCTTCGGCGGCACGATGCGCGAAGATTTGCTGCAAATGTTGCAGCAAGCAGAAGCAGATAAAAAGGTTCGTTGTATTGTCATTACCGGTGCGGGCAAAGCGTTCTGTGCTGGTGGCGATATCGCGAGCATGGCTGAAATGCAGGCCAAAAATGATGCTTCTATCATCCCGCAACGAATGAAGATTGGCGCACAGGTAGTGAATCTGATTCGCTCGATGACAAAGCCAGTCATTGCTGCGGTGAACGGTGCCGCCGCGGGAGCGGGGGTCAATCTGGCATTGGCCTGTGACATGCGTTTCGCTGCTCAGAGCGCTCGCTTTTCTGAAAGCTTTGTGAAGATCGCCTTAGTGCCGGATTGGGGCGGGACCTATTTGCTCACGCAACTAGTCGGCACTGCCAAAGCAATGGAACTGATGATGAGTGGGGACCGTGTTGACGCCGCCGAAGCGTTACGGATCGGGATTCTCAATCGTGTTTGCCCTGATGAGACGTTTCGTGATGAAGTTATGGCGTTCGCGCGACAACTTGCGAGCGGTCCAGCGAGTACGTTGGCACACATTAAGCGGGCTACGTATGTCGGTGCGACCGGAACATTGTCTGATGCCTTAAAATATGAAGAGCACGCCCAGGAAGCGGTATTTCTTTCTGACGATGCACGCGAAGGAATGCGCGCGTTTCTGGAGAAACGGGCGCCGAAGTTTTCCTGACGGTAGGGTGTATCGCCGTACGTCCTTACGTTTTCTTGCGTCGCACCCGCAATACTACAATCTTCGTCGAGTGATTGAATGGTGCAGGATCGATTGGCGGAGGATTTACGATCGTGTGGGGGTATCCAGTGCAATCCGATGGAACTGAGATCAACTCTTCGACCGACAGATATCCATCAGCGCAGAGTTCTTCAAGCAATCGCAAGTACGAAGCTCCAGAAACAAACAATGCGTTGTTGATCGCGATCAAATAACCACCGTCATTCACCAGTGGTCGGACTTTGTTAATTACGCGGTGACTCTGTGTGATAAGATCGACGGTCCCTCTGTTTGTTGTTGAGAAAAAGGGCGGATCGAGAAGCACACAATCGAAACGTTCACTCTGTCGTTTAAGGACGTTAATTTGCGTCCAGAAGTCGCTTACCTGGAAATCGGCTTTGTGAATCGGGAACCCGTTCAGCGAATAAGAATCCTTCGCGACGTTCAAGAATGAGCGGTTGTGGTCGAGGTGCACAACGCGACTCGCTCCAGCGGCTGTCGCTGCTACCCCAAGGCTGCCAGTGTAGGCAAAGGTATTGAGTACAGATTTACCCGCGAGATTTTGGAGTATCCAGACGCGCAGGTTACGTGTATCGAGATAAAAACTCGCGTCGCTGTGCATTTGTAGGTCGATAGCGTAACGCACCCCATGCTCTCGGATGTGCCTGTCTAATCGCTCGCCGTACAGGATGATTCCTTGCCGCTCAGACAAGCTCATGGAACGGTGGCGCTTCCACAAAACAGCTTGTACACATGGTAACTGATTGCACAGATACTCTTGTACAGTCTTGATGGTCTGCAGATGCGACGAGGCCTCCTCTGCTGGCTCTGTATAGTCGTGAAGAACAACTGTTCGCGCGTAGAGGTCCGCAACCAGGTCAGAACAGCCTTCATAGAAACCGTTAAAAAGGCGAAACGCAGTCTCGTGTTTCGGCTCTAACAACGCGGCACGGGCGGTGAGAGCGACACCAAGTAAAGGAACGATGTCTATGACTGGGTGAAGCGGCATAGTGACGTTTTCCACGCAGTATTATGCCGAAAAAAATTGATTTTTCCTTGTCGTCCACCATCTTCTTCATGACGGATGGAACTGTGGTCATCGATCCGGACGAAAATGCCCCATTTTTTGAGGTGCCGATCACCTTGCCGGTGCCCGAGGATCTGGAGTTTATTCCATGACGAGGGGCTGACTTGCTTCGAAGGACCCTCAGCAGTAGAAAAGAGGAGGAAACGGAGGCATTATGAAAAGGCTGAGTCGGCAGTCCATCTTTTTCATTGCTACCCTACTGGTGATCTGCTTTCCTTTTCAGAACCAGGCTGATGTTAAGCTTGGAGACGTCGTTACTCAGGAAAACGCTGCGCAGGCCGAAGCGTTACTGACTCCTGCAACACGCTGGATGGTCGAGCGTGGTATGCGCATGTCCATCATCGACAGCAAGAAAATCTCCTGGCCACGTGCGTACCGCGAGGCGACGGATAAATACGCGGCGCAAGTAAAACTGGCTGCGGATGGTGGGCAAATGTTTGATTATGTGGCGGGCTGTCCGTTTCCGCAGATTGACCTACAAGATCCGATGGCTGGGGCGAAGATCTTATGGAACTACCAGCAAAATCCTTTTTCGATTGACAACATGGGGACCGAGATGCTGATAGAGTTAATTGGCAGTGACGGTCGAGTTGAGCGAGTCTATGAATCGCTGTGGCGGCGGATGATGTGGCTCGGGCGTTTATACACTGACCCCAAGCCGGTTATCCCGCATAATCCTTCACTCCATTATTCTGAACTGTGGGGACCGTTGTCTCGTCCACCCGACAAAGCAGGAATGGCGACCCTCTTCCGTCGCTATGCTGCGCCAGACTCTCCTGATGATACATATGTCTACAATCCCATCACTCGCCGGGTGCATCGTACGACGAATGGGGGACGTGGGGATGTGACCTGGGGGACGGATATTGATACTGATTCGCTCTGGGGATTCAACGCGAAACTCAACTACTGGAATTTCCGTGTGCTGGCCGAGAAGGAGATTCTCGCTGTTGTTCATAGTGGAAAGTATGGCGACCGTTCAGCGTGGTGCGCACCCCGCGACGGACGGCACGGACTCCTCGCCGCGTTTCCGTGTGTGCAATGGGAGAAACGACGGGTGTGGGTAGTTGAAGGAGTCCCTGGCGTTGTAGTTGCTGGTCACTATCCGTACTCGAAACGGATCTTGTACATCGACCAAGAATTCTTTGCTCCGGTGGTGGAAGAGATGTACGACAGGCGTGGAGAATTATGGCGGTACTTCCTGCCCTGTTTTTTCTACTATCCCAAACAATATGTGCACTATCCGCCTATTCCTCCTATTGCCGGGAAAGACACAGTAATTGATGAATGGGCTTACATGCCGAATGGACTATGGGGAGATGTGCAACAGTCGCGGGCGACAACTTTTGAATCACCACCAGGGACAAAATCCTTCGAGCAATGGCAAGCTGCGTGGTACTTTAGCGAAGATGTCGCGCACAATACGCCTGAAGTCTACTCACAGCAGTATTTGCAACGCGGAGCACGATAACCCATGCTTCTACCGGACAAGCTATTACTTTAGGTGACCCAGCTTGACGAAAATGATGCAACCGTCGGGACTATAGGGATGGTGATAGCTACCGGGCGGATTGCGGAGGTAGGTTCCAGCAGGGTAGGTACCATTCTCATCGGCGAAGGTGCCTTCGAGGACGAGGATTTCTTCTCCAGTCAAATGCGTATGAGCAGGAAATGAGGCACCCGGAGCGTAGCGGACAATAGTCGTTGCCAATCCTTTTTCTTCATCACGAGACAGATAGCGACGTTCGATGCCTGGTGCAGGCGACGGCTCCCACGGCAATTCGTGTGTTTGCAGGGCAATTGCTTCGCTGAGGTCAGCACGGATGCGCATCTCGGGGCTCCTACTTGAAGGCGTGGAACGTGAGAATAGTAAACGTCTCGCGTATATGGGGGATCTTCTGGATCTGGTCTGTGACTAAATGTGAAAGGTCGTCAAAATTCTCGACGTACAATTTCACCAATAAATCGTATTCTCCCGAAATCGAGAACGCTTCTGAGAAACTCTCAAGTTCAGTCACACGATCAGCAACCGCGGCTAACGTTCCTGGGTCGGTTTTTAGCATAATAAAGACAGCGCGCATGAGACTCCTCCTCATAACCAGTCATACGAACTACTTCTCCATTACAGTAGGGCAAAAGGCGAGAAGGGGAAAAGGGAGAAAATGGAAAAACCGTTCCTGTAACCATTTCTCCTTTTTCCCCTTTATCCCTTTCCCCCAGCCTCAGCGCATATCCCCCATCAAATCGAAGTGCACTTTGCGGCTCTTGAACAGCCATTGGTCGCCCTGTTTGACGAGTTGATCCTCATAGCGTCCGGCTAAGCCGTTTACCAACGCCCCTTCGCCTTTTGATCGCACCACGACGATATAGCTCTTGGCTGTCGCCTTCTCCCCGTCAACTTTGATGATCTCGTTCATCACGCAGTGTTTCATCATCGGACTGCCGCCGGTCAGTGGAATGTTCTTGAGGAATTTTCGTAACGCCTCTTTGCCTTTGTGAACGCCACGTGACCCGGCATCAAACGTCCCGTCCTCAGCAAAGAGATCAACCCATTTGTCGAACTCTGCTCCGTCGAAATGAAAACAGTAATTCGCGATCGTTTCGTGGATGGCGTCTTTTTCTTCGAGTACGTTTGTCATACTATCCTCCTTTGTGATGATACGTTGCTTCCTACCACTTCTTAAAGACAAAGAACACCGCCAACTAATGAGAATCACCTTCTAGAGTGTGGTTTCCTTGTAATTCAGGTGACCATATCAGGCAGCGGTCAGAAAATGTTGGAGATGATGAGGAGAATGATCGTTTTCACTTGGTTTTCGTGCCTTTCTGAAGTGCGGTATGTTTTCGGCTATAGGAAATTCTTATGGATCTTATGATCCTGACGTATCTGAACACGCTCGTCATTGTTGTAGCTCTCGTCATTATGTCCGGTATCTTGTATTCCCTCCGAAAGGACCAACTTCGCATGGAGGAACAGAATAACCGAGTCTCTCTTGAGGTCGCGGCGACTCTTGAAGTCGCTCGTGAAATTCTACGCCATGTAAAAAGATAGGGAACCGCTTTTCATTCTTCCCCCCGGTTTGACGCCGTCTTCGGTCTGCGCCAAGATAAGCCCTGCTGAAAAGTTAAGGGTTGTCATCCTCTTGTAAACAAACTGTCATATGAATTTATCTCTGAGTGTTAGAACATAGGAGCCTTGTATGACTCCCGAACTGGAATCGCTCCTCAATCAACTCCTCGAAGCCGAACGAGCTGGCCACAAGTTGCTCACGGCGATGTCGCAGGAAACCGCCGACCCACAACTGATGGCATTGTTCGCAAATTTTACCGAAGTTGAGATGAGCGATGCTTCTATCCTTGAAGGACTGATCCGTTTGCATGGAGGAGTTCCCTCAACCACGATCGGAGATTTCGTTGAGCGTGTCCTGAGTCTCGACAACCTCGATGACCAGATGAGCCTGTTATCGCGCGGACAGGCATGGGTCGCGCGTAAAGTCGAGCAAGCGTTAGCTCTCAATCCACCGTTAGATATTGCTGCGTTCCTCAAAGAAATGGCCAACCGCCACCGCCACAATATAGAATGGGCGCGCGCTGAAGCGATTCAAGCCTTTGACAAATAATCGCGCACAGCACCTTGCCCTCCTTCTTTTGGTTCTCGTACTGGGAGAGCTAAGTATCCTTTTAGCGCTTCTACCTCTTGACATCATGGTGTACGGTTGGATTGAGCGTCAGAGAGGCTGCGACCTCAGCCGTGTGCTCTCCTCTGAATGGCCTCTTGTTGCGCTCATCGTATTGGTGATGCTTCTGCTTGGGTATTTGTGCTATCAGCGGCGGTGGGCTGAAGCCGTACACGGGACAACAATTGTGGTGGTTGGGGGATTTCTCGCGGAGTTGTTGAAAACTGTTTTCGAGCGCGCTCGACCGAGCGTCATTCCGTCATTGCTGGTTGGGAACAGTTTTCCTAGTGGACACACGGCGGGAGCAGTTTTTCTCGCTGGAACGATGAGCTTCTGGCTGCTTCGCCAGCCAGTCTCCCGTCGCGCGAAGGTCAGTGGAGTAATTCTTCTGAGTAGTCTTGCCTGCACGGTCATTGGCCAGCGGCTTTATCTAGCTCATCACTGGTTGAGTGATGTGATTGGCACAGTGCCTCTTGCCGTAGCATGGTTGTGTGCGACGCTCTCTCGTCCGATTGGATGGAGTGGATCTCGCCCTATCGTTGCGGCAGTTAGCGGCCTGCTTCTTGCCTATCCGCTTTTTTATTTTGTGCCGTTGCTACGTATCCATCTTCCATCAGCGTTTGAGACCGCTCAAGAACCTCTAATGTCCTTCTCTTTTGGTGGATCAGGGGCACCTATGTTCCTCCAGGGTGCATGGGGGGAGAATGGCCAAGAGGCAATCGGACCAATCACTTGGATGCGGCGTGGTGAGGCGAGTGTGGAAGTATCGCTGCAAGATCAGCACGGCTACTCCATGCGTTTTGCTGCTCGCCCGTTTCTCCAAAAGAAAGGCTTTGCCTGTTTCCCCCTTGAGATATCTCTGAATAAACGCTTGGTGAAGCGTATGCTCTTATATCGTGGCTGGCGAGAATACGAACTACACCTCGATCCGGCGTGGATTGTTCCCGGAACTAACACACTCACCTTTCGCACTGGTGCAGATTTTCCTTCCGCCAAACCCAATCACGACGCTATCGCGTTTCATCGGGTGTCGTTGTTTGCAAAGAAGTAGCCAATCCCTAAGTATAGTCCTCCTATTTGAGTTGTCGTGTTCGTTGTTTATGCTTCGCTCGCCGCAAAAACCGCTTCGTGCAGTGCCCGCCGACTCGGAGGGAAATTGCTCAGTGCGTCGATTGCCTATCTAGCGTGTCGCAGAACTGAGCCGCTATAGTTGAGCGCTTTTCACCCTTGAAGGGATTGAAAAGCGCTCGGATTCTCGATGACATTGCCTGTGTGATGAAGACAGGAGGATGTCATGTGAGAACGGAGCGATTCTATGCTGACTGGCGCTGGTGCGCCAGCCGGTGAAAGGAGAATGGGTCGCGATCTTTGTCGGAGACGATCATCCCTTGCTGCGCCTGAAGCAGGCGCTGGATTGGGCCGCCATCACCGACGTGATGGTCTCTCCACTGGCGGGCGGCCGGCAAAAATGTCGATGGCGGGCCCGGGCGGTCGTGGCCGGTGCACTTGTATGCGCCCTTATTGGTTTTGATGTGGGTCAAGAGCTTATGCCTCGCGGCAAATGGAGGACTACATCGGCGAGAGCGTGGTGGCGCGGCGGTTTCTCGATCTAAAGGACGGGGAGCTGAAACCAGATTCGCGATCACTCGTCGATTGCACGAGCCGAAGCGGCGTTGGGCGCGGCGGGCAAGGCCGCAGTCACCGCCCTGGTCATCAAAACCGCGGCAGCAGTTGAAGTTCACGGACGGCAAGACGCTCTCGTCAGACACGACCGTGCAGGAACCGGCCATCGGTTACCCGCACGAGCCCGGGATCTTGAAAGGCATAGCCCAGCGGATCGAGCGGGCCTTGAAGAAGCTCAGCGCGGGGGGCGTGAAGGCGGCGAGAGCGGGGATCGCGCAAGTCAAGGAGGTCTACCGGGGCGTCAAACACCATCATCTGTTTGCCAAAACAAAAGAGGAGAAGAAGAAGATTCTTGCCGAGATCGTCGAGCAGAGCGAAGCGCTGATCACGAGGACGAAGGGAGTGCTCACAGCACGTGAGCGCGCGCTGCGGGCGCGTCAAAGAGGGTGCCGCCGCCACCTTGAAACGCATGGTCGAGGTCGCCCGCCCCTTGCTCCCGCAGATCCAGCAGTGGATGCAGACGGGCAGAGTCGCGACCGAGAAGATCCTTCACACTGGCATCACGGAGGCCCGCGCGATCACCAAAGGCAAGGGCAAAGTGAAGTTCGGGCTGAAGTGGCTGATCAATCGCCTGCCGGGCGGCTATCTGTTCGGACGGCGCGTCGCCGCCTCGCGCCGACGAAACCCAGATGCCGGCGGCGGCCGTGAAGGAGTATCGCAAGGTGTTCGGCGCAAAGGCGTTATGCTATGGGAGGAAATGAAGGGATCCTACGAAATCTTATGGCTCTCATTGATGCTCATGCGCATTTGCGAACAGGGAAGCTTACCGGTACACTCACGCCAGCCGGATGCTTGGCAATTTTCGGTAACCCGAGTTGAACTGTTCGACTTCGGAATGGCGATGACGATCCCGCGCTCATCGCCCCCATGGAGTTGGAATACCTGCTTTGCCAGATCTATCCCGAGCGTTGTACAGTTCATTGTGGCTCCTCCCTCTCACTCCTGTAATGATGTAGCCATTGTGGCCTATTATGAGGCCGTTGTGTGAGGGGGAGTGGTCCAGCCCATTAGATCCCCAAAGTGTCCGTAAACGCACTGGGCGTGTTCAGGAAAGCTCGTCAAGGAACGCTTTTGCCTCTATCAGATCCCTTGTCTCAAATCTTTCGGTAAACCAGTTGTAGACCTGAGATAACATCGTGTGTGCTTGTTTCTTCTTACCTTGCTGCTGCTATAACCGACTCAAGCTTGTCGTCGCCCCAGTTCCAAAGACTTGGTGCTCTGACGGCGAGCAGATCTAACGTCGACACATCGCTCCAGTGCAAATCTTCCAGCACGAGAATTACCGGCTGTTCAGCCGCCAATCGTTCCAGCGTGTCCGCCATTTCGCGCAGCATGCGCTCACGTGAGGCTCCTTGCACCTTGCGCTGTAATGTCTTTAGCTCTTCCTCGTCAATGAACGCGGGGAGTTGCACTAACCACATCGGTGCATAGGTGCGCAGGAGCGCAATCAGCTGGGCCCCTCCCGCTTTGCCTGCCAGCCGTCCGAGCGCATCGAGCACGGGCAGAAAGGCCTCCCCCGCTCCGTGTTGTTCGATGCACTGGCCGTGGCCAATCCACAGTCCCTGGTTGGTGAGTGAGTGCAGGAACGCGTCCACGAGCGTGGTCTTGCCGATCCCTGGCTCGCCTGTCACAAACACTATCTGCCGCGTGCCCTGTAGAGACTTCTCTAACCAGGTGTGTAGCTGCGACAGTTCGGCGTTACGACCGACCAGAACGGGAGCTAGGGGCTGGGGTTTAGGGGTTGGGGGTTGGGAACTGACGCGCCAGTACCGCCGCGAATACTACCAGGGCGACCCGGACGCCTTTGCCCTTGACGACCATGTGTTTGTTCAGGCCGACGGCACTGAAGGACTTGGTTCCACACCCCATGAGGCGTATCGAGCGCTGCACGGCGCGACGCTGCGTACCGAAGTCTACGGACGCGACACTTCGGACAAAGCCGATCACCCGTATGTGGTTACGGAGAACCGGTACCGGGTGCACGCTCTCCAGCCCAAGAACGGGAACACCCACGCGGTCTATCTCACCACGCCACTGGAGACCCTCAGCTATCACTACGAGCGCAATCCTGCCGATCCGCGCATCAGTCACACGCTCACCCTCGGGATTGACGACCACGGCAATGTCACCGACAGTGTGGCCATCGGCTATCCACGACGGGTGGTACCCGATGGGTTGCCTGAACAAGGCGAAACCCACATGGTCTATACCCGGACAGATTTCATTAATACGTACCATGCTCCCACGGAAACCACGCCAGCCTACTATTATGCCAGCCTCCCGTGCCAAACCCGCACCTATGACATTACCGGCATGCACTGGCAGTTCGGCCAGCCCCATTTCGGGGCGCAGCAGTTTGCAGGAATCCTGGACTCGTCAATCGCGGTCGATACGCAGTCTTTCATGCCCTATGAATGGACACGTGCCGAGACGGACACAGAGGTGCGCCGGCGGATCATCGAATGGACACGCACCTATTACCGGGCGGATGCCGATCCGGATCAGCTTGACCCTGTCGTCACTCTCGCCCATCGCTTACCGCTAGGCGAGGTCGAGTCGTTGGCCTTGCCCTATGAGGCCTACCAGGCGGCATTCACCAACGCGCTGTTGCAGCACGTCTATCAAGGGCGCACAGTGGGCATCAATCTGGCAGAGGAAGGTGGGTATCATCCCCATCCGAATCAGCCCACCGCAGAAGGCAACGGGGGCATCGCCGAGTACTGGTGGATACCGGCAGGACGCGCCAGCTTCGACGCGCAGAAATTCTTTCAGGCTACCCGTGCCCAGGACCCGTTCGGCAATGTCACTATCTCCGAATCTGACGTGTACGCCTTGTTGATGGAAACAGTCAGGGATGCGCTTCCTGCTCCCCTGACCAATGTGATGTCCGCCACCAACGACTACCGAGTCCTGCAGCCCTCTACTATGCCCGACCCCAATGGTAACCGTAGTCAGGTTGCCTTCGACGTGCTGGGGTTGGTGGTCGGCACGGCGGTGATGGGGAAAGAGAATGAGCCGGACGGTCACCCGAAAGGCGATTCGCTGGCAAATTTTGCTTCTGATCTGACACAAGCGGAGTTGGATGTATTCATCGCGCAACCGCGACGACCATCAGCTGACCCGAAGGAAAGCGAAGTCACCGAGATCGTGCGCGACCTGCTGAAGCACGCAACGACGCGCATCGTGTATGACCTTGACCGCTTCCGCCGCCTGGGTGAACCGCCGTTCGCCGCTACCATCGCGCGCGAAACACATATGAGCGATCTGGCGCCCGCTGAACACTCCAAGTTGCAGGTCAGCTTCTCCTACTCCGACGGCTTCGGCGGGAGATCCAGAAGAAGATCCAGGCTGAGCCCGGACCGGTGATCGAAGGCGGTCCGGTGGTCAGTCCGCGCTGGGTGGGCACTGGGACGACGGTATACAACAATAAAGGGAAAGCAGTGCGGCAGTTTGAGCCGTTCTTCAGCACTGATCACCGCCATGGTATTGAGCAACACGGCGTGAGTCCCACGTTATTCTATGACCCTACCGGACAGGTAGTCTGTACGCTTCATCCCAACCACACCTATGAGAAAGTCGTCTTTGATCCCTGGCGCCAGGAGACGTGGGATGCGAATGACTCGGTGCTGCAGACCGATCCGAAGAACGACCCTGACGTGGGTGACTTCTTCCGCCAGCTGCTGGATACTGACTACTTACCCACCTGGCACGCACAGCGCCACGGTGGTGCGCTTGGTCCACAGGAACAAGATGCCGCCCGCAAAGCGGCTGTCCACGCGGAAACGCCAACTGTCGCCCACGCCGACTACACTCGGTCGTACTTTCTTTACAATTGCTCACAACAAGTTTAAGCGTAAGATAGCCGGACAATACCATCGAAACGACTAGAGGAAAAGTACTACGACCCGTATCGAGCTTCGACATCGAAGGCAACCAGCGCGCAGTCATCGATGCGAGAGATCGCGTCGTTATGCGCTATGACTATGACATGACTGGGCCGGGGAAAGACGAGGACATAGCGAAAAACCGTATCCACCAGGCCAGCATGGAGGCGGGCGAGCGCTGGATGCTGAACGATGTGGCTGGCAAGCCGATCTACGCCTGGGACAGCCGGGGCTTCCTGCGGCGCATCACTCTACGACGCGTTGCGCCGCCCGACGGGAACGTTCGTGACGGAGAACGGTGTCGAACGGCTGGACGCGCGCACGGTGTATGGCGAAGGCCAGGGCGCGGCCAACAACCACCGGACGCGCGTCTTTCAGGTCTTCGACGGGGCGGCGTGGTCACCAGCGAAGCCTATGATTTCAAGGGTAATCTGCTGCGCGGTCGGCGCGAACTGCTGCCCGAACTATCAGCAGGCCGTGGATTGGCAGCAAAACCCCGATCCGAACGACGGCACATTTACCAGCAGCACGACCTACGACGCGCTCAACCGGCCCCACTGCCGTCACCGCGCCGGACAACAGCATCTATCGCCCGACCTACAACGAAGCCAATCTGCTCGACAAGGTGGATGTGAACCTGCGCGGCGCGGCGGCCAGAACGCCGTTCGTGACCAACATCGATTACGACGCCAAAGGGCAGCGCGAACTGATCGCCTATGGCAACGGCGCGCAGACCCATTACGAATACGACCCGCTCACCTTCCGGCTGACCAGGCTGCGGACAACGCGCCCCGTCGGGCTGAATGGTCTCGCTTCCAGCTCTTCACCGATCCGGCAGTCGTGCAAGACCTGCACTACACCTACGACCCGGTGGGCAATATCACGCGCATCGAAGACGCCGCGCTACAGACCATCATCCACAACAACGAACCGGTCCAGCCGGTGTGCGCCTATACCTACGACGCCATCTACCGGCTGATCGAAGCCTAAGGACGCGAGCATATCGGGCAGACGGCGCATCGACTTCAATCTGCCGGATGGCAATCGGCGCGACTTTCCCTTCGCCGGACTGCGTGCGCACCCGAACGATATGCAGGCGATGCGTAACTATACGAACGTTACGAATACGATGCGGTCGGCAACTTCCAGTTCATGCGCCACAGCGCCAATGGCGGCAGTTGGACGCGCGGCTACGAATACGACGCCGCCAGCCTGATCGAACCGACCAAGGAGAGTAACCGGCTCACAAGGACCGGTTGGCAATGGCCCTAACTTCGACGAGACCTACACCTACACCGACGCGCAGGGCAACGACGTGCATGGCTGCATCACCGCCATCAATAACATGAAGATGGTGTGGGACTCGAAAGATCAGTTGCAGCAGGTGGATTTGGGCGGTGGGGGCACGGCCTATTACGTCCCTGAATCCACGGGTAATAGAGAAGGGGTGCAATTCTCATAGCTAGCAAAGTGCCTCCGTTCGCGGCAAAAATGGTGGTTGCGTATTCCCCATTTTCGTGTGAAGGAGGCACCCAGCAAGTGAACAAGCCGAAGGTAGTCGGAAAAGTGGGCAAGTTCAACATCTGTTTTCGTCAGGAGCAACTCACCAGCCACGCGGGTACGGTGCTGCTGCAGGACTTTGCCCGGCGCTTGGGAGTCGAGCGTGTGTTGGACGAGGAACTGCGAGTGAAAATCCGGGAGCGCGGATACCGCGAAGGACAAGCCATTAGTGGGTTAGTCTACAATCTGATTATAGGCGGAGCGCATTTGAGTGACCTGGAGGTGTTGCGCGGCGATCCGGGGACGCAAGAGTTGTTGGACGCGGAGACGAGGCTTGCCCCGACGACGGCAGGCGAGTTTTTACGAAAATTCGACATCGGGGATGTGTACGATTTGCAACGGGTGCACTTACGACTGCAGCAGCGGGTGCGGGCGCACCAGCCGTCCACCACCTGCACGATTGATCTGGACTCTAGCATCTATGAGCAATGCTCGACTACCAAAGAGGGCTCGACCAAGGCGTACAATGGCGAGATTGGGTATCATCCGTTGTTGGCGTTTTGGGCCGAAGAAGGGGAGTTGCTCTTCAGTCATTTGCGGCGCGGCAGTGCGTACACTGCCCGCAACATCGTATGGTTTTTACGGGAAACCTACAAACGAGTCCCGACCACATCCACCAAGTACCTGCGGGCCGATAGTGGCTTCTATAGCAAAAGCGTGGTGGAGTGGTGCGAAGCTCATAGATTCACTTTTACGATTACCGCTGAGCAAACAGCCCCGCTCCTAGCGGCAATTGCGGCACTCCCGGAGCAAAGCTGGCACCTGCTCCCCGAGTATGACTTGGCGGAGGTGGCGGAACTGCGCTATCAGCCGACTGGCTGGATACAGCCGTATCGGTATGTCGTGAAACGCGAGTTGGCGGTGCACAAGACGGGGGAGCTGTATTGGAAATATCATGCCACGGTCACCAATGACGAAGTGCGGTCTGTCCGCGCACTGGTGGTTTGGCACCTCCAGCATGCGGCGATGGAAAATGCCATTAAGGAGCATAAGAGCGGCTTTGGCTTGGAGAAGCTCCCGACGCAAAAGTTCCACGCCAATTGGGCCTATTTGCTCATCGGCCAACTCGCCTTCAATCTGCTGGCGTGGTTCAAACGCTTGGTGTTACCGCCAGCGTATCAGCAGGCCACGATCAAGACGATTCGGCATCACCTACTGAACTTGGCCGGGAAGATTGTCCATACCGCGCGCCGCTGCTTCTTGATGCTCTCTGATCGCTATCGCTACCAAGCCGTCTGGCACTTTGCGATCGGACGGCTTACTCACTTACAGTTTGGCTAACGCTTACCCGTGGATTCAGGTACGTCTATGAAAGCGGTGGGCAACGCGTGCGTAAGGTGATCGAGACCCAGAATGGCACCCACAAGCATGAGCGCCTGTATCTCGGCGGCTTTGAAATCTACCGCGAATATAACGGCACTAGCGTAGCCGTGAAGCTGGAGCGTGAGACGCTGCACATCATGGACGACAAGCAACGTATTGCTCTCGTCGAAACCAAGACTGTCGAGAATCAATCCACAATCCACAATCCACAATCCGATTTCAGCTTGGCAATCACCTCGGCTCAGCGAGTTTAGAACTAGATGTGAGCGCCGAGAACTCATCAGTTACGAGGAATACCATCCCTATGGCACAACATCGTTCCAGGCGATGAGCAGTGCCGCCGAGGTGAGCTTGAAGCAGTATCGGTACACGGGCATGGAGCGGGATGAGGAGACGGGGTTTAGCTATCACGGGGCAAGGTACTATGCGCCGTGGCTAGGGAGGTGGGCAAGTTGCGATAGAGCTGGAATGGTCGATGGAACTAATTTGTATGCGTTTACCAAGGGAAATCCTTTGAGGTTTGTAGACAGAATGGGTTTCGGAAGCGATGAATCTAAGTTAACTGAACTTCCAAAGGCTGAACAGCGTAAGCAAGACAACCCTGTCGATACAAGAAAGAAAGGAAATGCAGGCGCAGCTAAAGCAAGGAGGCATGCAAATAGTCCGAAGAAAAATCCTAGTGGTATTGGTAAGCCGCAACCTGGGGACGAGATGGCTCATATGTCAGCAGCCCGACACAACAAAACATCTGGCATTCCAAATGATATCGCCAATGATCCTGAGAATATAAAAGCCATGCCAGCTCAGGGAAAGAATGCTAAAGGCTCCGACCACCAGATGGAACATTCCGTGACACAGATTTTCATGCAGCGCACGAGGATATGCTGGACGAAATACAGCTCGAATCAAGAAGGGAAGACCCCCGGCACTCTTGAATCTTCAGTTGCTGCTCAGGACGCAATGGAAGAAGCAAAGATAAAGTCGGAATACATGACTCGTGAACATCTTGACCAGGTCAAGGCAGGAGGGATCTCCTCTTCAAAGGGACTGCCTGTCGACCCAAGAATGGGTCGGTGAATCTTTCGGCTAAGGATGCAGATATCGATCTAAAAACAGGTCAAATCGTACCTGGACCGAATACAAGTGCTGCCCGAGAACGAAGCATAGCAAGGCTAGGCGGCAAGAGATTAGTGAAAAGCTTGCCCGTTATCGGGTTCGTCTTCACTCTTTTTGGATCTTCCGAAGCAAGTGCAGAAGAAAGTTTGGCGCGGGCCGCGGCTGGCGAAATAGGCATTGGACCGATCGATCTTGAATCGGTCTTCGACGCTGCCACCTACCTCTACGACAGTGGTGTCGAACATCGGAAGCGAATGAAGTCAGATCCGGAGTATCGACAACGGATTGATACGATGGTTAAAGGAGCTTATGAGCACGCCTGGGACTGGACAAACGAGTCAAAATGGTAGGTTCTGCCTGAACCGTTTACTCCGCGACGGAGCCCAGTCCGCAGATTTGGGGTCAGGGCTTTACTTTGGCAGCGTCGGCTTCTTCCTCACAACATTACTGAAGGACTATGAGCGATGTTCTCTCGGTTCTCTCACTGTTTGTCATCTTTGATAGCAGGAAGTGTGTAAGGATGTCAGACTTGCCTAATTTGCGTAATTGGATCACTCCGCCCGGCGAAAATTAAGGGACGTTGCGTCTTTTATGGCTTTCTAATGGGCAGCTTGTCTGCTCGTGCGTTCCCTACTTTCAAGCCGCACGCTATCTGAAACACTCTATGTGATCCTTGGCTGGGAATGGGGGACGTTGTGCCCCCTCTTACCCCTTGTGAACTGAGGGGAAGGACGCTGAGAGGCAGCTTATGTCGCGGGCGCTACGGGCACGAAATTCCTACAGCACCCGTCTTGCCGGGCGCTGTCACAGTATTTGGTGAAGCTGATGCTCATAGCAACCCTCAGCCTAGCAAAATACCGCTGGCGAGGAGTAACCTTCTGTGTTCCACGCGTTCGGGGAGGTTGATTTTGAGTACGTCGATGGTTGCCCTTCCGATCGCCGTGCGGCCGACCACCATGGGACCATTCCACTCGAAATGTGCGCCCCACTCGTCCTGGCGAGGATGAAACAGCCGGGTGAGCTGTCCAGTTTCCGGGTCAATACCGGCGATGTTCGGGCCCTTGTACGCGTTATCGATGTAGCAGTCATAGTGTCTCCATTATTTACTGGTATTGATCTGAACTCTAGCTCACTCTGGCCTAGGGGTGGGCACGGCTGAGGCTGCTTGAGGGAGGGCTTTGGGCGTTTTCAGTATGCTCGTATAAGCATTCACTCCTCGATGACTTTGCGTCAGCAACTGCCGTAGCCGTTCGACTTCATCATGGTCCGCCCACAGAATCCAGCGGCCTTGCAGGGGCGTCTTGCGGCCATGCAGCCAGCCGCGCATCGCCCAGTCCCGCAGTTTCAAGTGGCTCATCGCCAGTTTGCGGGCGAGGTCGGTCAACCACCACTCGTCCGGTCCTAACAGTTCGTTATGGGAGCGTTCATTGCCGATCAAGGCCCGCCGTTTGAGTAACTGGTAGATGACGGGCAGGGTAAAGGCGCCGGTGCGTTTGGGCGGCGCAAAGCCTTCGGCGTTCAGACACTCCGCGATGTGCTGGGTGGTGTGGCCAGTCTGCCGCAATTGCACGACGCGGTCCATTAGACGCTCGAAGTCGCGCAACTGGGCATAGGTGGCCACGGGGCGCCGCACCTCGTGGTGCGTGGTGGCTCCGCCCGCCCAGTGAATCGTCACAGCAACACACTCACTGTGACTCTGTACGTGGACCACAACGCGATCGATCACACAGCGGAGAATTTCTTTGCGCTCTCGATTCGTCGTATCGGTCGCGTGCCACACGGCGGGGAGGTCCGCCGCCATCGCGGCAATGCGCTGCCGCTCGGCTTCACTGACGTGCGTAGGGGTTTCCCGAACAAAGCGGTCATACTCATCTTGAAGGTGGCGTTCGAGACGCAGCGCGTCTTCCCAGCGGCGTTCCAGGCTGGCCGCGACTAACCGATTCTCCGGATCCACCGTCTGGTAGCGCCGCTCCGCGAGCTGCACCTCGTAGTGCGCCCGGCGCTGCTGCTGCCGCCAGTGCGTATGGAGGTGCTGGCGCTCCTGTTCGACATCCTGTCGGGCCTGGAGACTCAAGGCGACCGCGGTCGGTGCTAACGCCCGTAACACTTGCTGTGAGACGAGTGCGTCAAGCGCCGCCGCCGCAAGGCCCGCACAGCGGGGCTCGGTCGCTTCCACATAGTGCCGATGGCAGGCGTAATTGCCGATCCCGGAGGCATGATATGACGCCTGCATATGCCGCTCACAGGTGCCGCACACTAACACCCCCGGCAGCAAAGCCACGCCGCTGCGCGGCGCGCCCAGGCGTCCCGGCCGATTCTGGTTGTGCCGCAGCCGGTCCTGGTTGGCCAGAAAGTGCTCCCAGCTGATATACGCCGGCAGGTGGTCTTTGAGTAACACCTTCCACTCGGCCATCGGCACCCACGTCCCGGACCGCTTCTCTCTGCTCCCGCTTGCAGACGAAGGGAGATGTAAGCGGCGTCCATACGCATACGCACCCGCATAGATCGGATGGTGGAAGGTTTGCGCCAACGAATGAATCGAGGGCCGTCGCCAGTCTAACTGCCCTTTGTTCGCACCGGTCCGCGCCCGCACCGGCAGGCGGATATCGTGCTCAATCAAGTAGTGAAACACGCCGTACAAGCTGCCCACTGCGGCAAACTTGGCGAACACTAACTGCATGACCGTCCGCGCTTGCTCATCAGGATCAAAGGCCACTTCCCCGCTGGGCAGCAGCACGTAGCCCATCGGCACACTATGAAACATCTCGCCCCGTTGCGCCTTATTGAGCCGTCCGCGATCCAAGCGGTTGCGCATCGTTTGTAACTCCACTTCACTCATAATCCCTTTGAGCCCCAGCAGCAGGCGATCATTGGGATCGTTGGCATCGTAGATCCCTTCTTGGTCGGCGATCACCG
>CAVTCR010000084.1:0-58711 GCA_963733195.1 uncultured delta proteobacterium | reverse complement strand
GTGGTGTTGAAGACCTTCAGGGCCGGATACCCCAGAGCGAACTTCGCAAGAGCTAGTCTTACAGACGACACTTGGTCATGTTTTCGTGGCCATCAAGGGCTACGGCGCCCCGGAAGTAGGCAGGACTTACGCGCGAGCGCGCGAACTGTGTCAGCAGATCGGCGAGACCCCGCAACTCTTTCCGGTGCTGCGGGGACTGTGGACGTTTTATGTCACGCAGCCGGACTTCCACCCCGCGCGGGAGTCGGGTGAGCAGTGTCTACATTCGCCCAGTACGGGAACAGGATCCGGCTCTTCTGTCGAAGCTTGCTATGCGCTTGGGATTGACTTTGTTTTTCTTGGGGGAGCTGGCTCCTAGCCCGCCACCTTAGAGCAGGGGCTCGCCCTCTACGACCCCGGGAAACACCGCTCGAATATCCTCCTGTACGGCCAAGACCCTGGCGTATTTTTGCGCGTCCATGTTGCCTGGACTTTGTGGATATTGGGCTATCCGGACCAGGCCCTGAAGAGGGTCCAGGAGGCATTTGCCTTTACTTCGTGATTTCTCTCATCCTTTTACCCTAGGGTTTGCTTTGAGCTGTTCGTGTTGGTTCCATCAGATTCCGTCGAGAAGGTCAGGCGGCTCGGAGCGAGCAGAGGCCGCCATCGCGCTCGCAACCGACCAGGGTTTTCCTTTCTGGCTGACTATGGGAACAGGATTCCGGGGCGGGGCGATGAGTTGAACCAACAGACCTGCTCGGAAGGCCGGCACCGGGAGAGGAGGGGGTCAACCCAAATACAGCAGGGTCTTGAGGCCTTTACAGGCCGTAGAGGAGTAAGGCCTCCTGCGACCGCATTTTCTTGGTCTTCTGGCTGAGGCATATGGCAGACTCGGGAAGGCCGAAGAGGGGCTTCCCTTCTGGCCGAGGCGCTCGCTATGGTGGAGAAAACTAAGGAACGGTACTACGAAGCCGAGCTATATCGGCTGAAAGGCGAGCTGACGCTTCAACAGTTCAAAGTTCAAGGTTCAAAGTTCAAAGTTGACGAAGCTGAGGAATGTTTTCTAAAAGCGATTGAAGTTGCTCGTCGCCAGCAGGCGAAGTCGCTCGAACTCCGTGCCGCCACCAGCCTCGCACGTCTATGGCAACAACAAGGTAAGCACATGAAGCTCCACCCCATTTATCCGAGATCTACAACTGGTTCACCGAGGGGTTTGATACGAAGGACTTGCAAGAGGCGAAAGAACTGTTGAAGAATTGAGTCATTGAGTGATTGAGCCATTGAATCATTAACGATCTCTATCGTAGAAAGGATATGGGAGGTTGCATGTGAATAAGCACTACGACTGCTGAACAATTGTACGAGCAGCAAATCAAACTGTTACCCACAGCTGAACGGCTACGCCTGGTAGCGATAATTGCTCACGATTTGGCTATAACGACAATGACTGAAGAACCTCGTCAGCGAAGTTTACTAAACTCGAAGGTCTTGGAGCGGAATTATGGGAGGGAATTGACGCCCAAGAGTATGTCAATGAGCTGCGCAAAGAGTGGGACCATCGACCATGAGCAAGGCTGATGATGTCCTGGTTGGTGTCACCGCTTTAGGCTTCGACACCGCGCCGTTGATCTACTTTTGTGGAGCGCCATCCTATCTATGGGGATATCGTGCGTGACTTTATCCGGCGCGTAGATACTGGAGCGATGCTGGGATACAGCTCGATGGTGACCTTAACCGAGGTGCTTACCCAGCCAAAGCAGAAAGGTAACACGACAGTCGAACAAGAGTACCGAGACCTACTGCTTCCATAGCCGCAATTTCAAACTGCTCCCTATTGATTCTGTCATTGCTGAGCGTGCAGCCGATTTGCGTGCTCGTTATCGTTTCCGCACCCCGGATGCACTGCAAATCGCGGCGGCATTGACCGCTGGATGCCAAGCTTTTTTGACGAAAATGATTCTGCACTCAAACATTCGATAGAACTCCGAGTGCTTGTTCTCGACGATCTCAAAGGTCAAGAATGATTTCGAGACGAGAAGGGAAAATCTTCTCCTGGTTCACCGAAGGCTTTGATACAAAAGACTTGCAAGAGGCGAAGGAGCTGCTCGGTGAGTTAGCATAAAGGGAGAATACGAGACCGGGATGATCAAAGATCGTATACGAACAACCGCAGCAAAGAAGTTGCTGTTCCTTCCTCATGCCATTCGGCAAATGAACAAACCTGACCGGATGATTACTGCGGCGGAAGTACGAGAAGTCGTGTTACAAGCAGATGTGATTGAAGATTATCCTGAGGATATACGCGGCCACAGCTGCTTGTTGAGAGGAGAGCCTACCCCAGGGCGGATCATTCATGTAGTCTGCTCACCAAAAGACGAGTATCTTGCTATCATCACGGCCTACATTCCGGATGCTACGGAATGGGATGAAACCAAGCGGCAACGCAGAAAGGAATCGTAATGAAATGCTTTCACTGCCAAGCAGAGTTACAACGTGGAACGGCGACGTTCACCGATAGCCGCAAAGGCTATGTGATTGTACTGCAAGATCTGCCAGCTTGGCTGTGTCCGCAGTGTGGTGAACCGCTCTTTGAGGAACCCGCGGTGGAAGGTATTCAAACCGTCTTACGAACATTGGACGAACAAGTAGAAAAATTACATCAGGCTGCATAAACATCGCTGCATTAAGGAAAGGAAGAAATGGAGAAATAGCGAACCGGAGGTTGTCGGCTCTTAGTTGTCAGTTACCGTAGAAGCACGAAACACATTATCAGGATCTATGGCCGTCTCCCATTCCCAAGTAACACGCCGGCACGAGCTGGAATGTCGTAATCGGTCAGTTGCTGATCTTCGATATGTACTCGTTGTCCACTTAGTACTTCCCAGCACTCACCATGAAACTGTGGGAGATCGACAATCGGAATGTGCAGCTTCACTGCATGTTGATTCACGTTGAGTGCGACGATCCAACATTCATCTTCTAACACTCGGGCATAGGCATAGACGCCATCACGAGCGACCAAGGGCTTGAAGCTTCCGCGTCGTAACGCGGCATGCTCACGGCGCAAGCGGATCAAGCGTTGAGTGTATGCAAATAATTCCGTGTTCCAACTGTCTGGTGTGTTCCACGGCATGGCGCGACGATTGTCTGGATCGTGGTTGCCGGTGAGGCCAATCTCATCGCCATAGTAGATACACGGCGCGCCTGGATACGTCATCTGGAACAAGAGTGCCAGACGTAGCGCGGATTCGTCCTCGTCAAAAAGGGTGAGGACTCGGGCTGGGTCATGACTACCCAACAGCGTGAATTGCACGTCGGTGACCGCCGGATGGTATTTGTTATACATCTGGTCGATCGCCTCGCCAAACTCTTCGGCTCGCAACGGCGCGATCTGTTTATATGCACCCTTACTGATCTGCTCGTGGTTGAGTGTTCTCTGCCCCGACAAAACCGAAAAGCAACCGAGTCAGTTCGTAGTGCATCACGGCATCAAACTGATCTCCTTGCAGCCAGCGCTGCGCATCACCCCAGACTTCGCCGACAAGATAGGCGTCAGGGTTGACCGCGCGACAGCGACGGCGCAATTCCTGCCAAAAGCTGTCGTCATCAATTTCGTTGGGCGCATCCAAACGCCACCCGTCCACTCCAAACTCCAACCAGTGCGTGGCGACGTTCCACAGAAACTCACGCACAGCGGGTGTTCTGGTATTGAACTTGGGCAATGAGGCTAATCCCCACCAGCCGCTATATCCAGGCTTTTGATACGGGTGGTAGGCGTTCAGTGGAAAGGATTGAACGTGAAACCAATCACGGTAGGGACTCTGCGTCCCACTTTCCAGTAAGTCATGGAAAGGAAAAAAGCCACGACCAGCATGGTTAAACACGCCATCGAGAATCACACGAATGTTACGAGCGTGACAGACAGTGAGTAATTCGCGCAAAGCTGCGTTGCCACCCAACATAGGATCAACCTGATAGTAATCATGGGTGTTGTAGCGATGGTTTGACGCGGCCTGAAAGATCGGAGTCAGATACAGGGCATTTGCACCCAACGACTCAATGTGATCGAGATGTTCGATGATGCCGTACAGGTCACCGCCTTTATACCCCCGTAACGTTGGTGGTGCGTCCCACGGCTCAAGGTAGTCAGGTTTCGCTACACGCGAACTACGAGCGAAACGATCAGGAAAAATTTGATAAAAAACGGCGTCTCTCACCCAGTCGGGAGTATAGATGTCCATGTGTGATATTGTATTGGTGCTCAGTCAGATTGACTAGAGGTTGTCATTACGAGCCCTCCATAGCACGGCGAACTAAGCGTGGAGGCAGAAACAGAGGGTGTCTCCTTGGCCGTCATTCCCGCGGAGCTTGTCCCAGGTTCTACCGGGAGCGGGAATCCAGTTTTGTCCCTGGATTCCGGGTCGCGGCCTCTGGCCTTGCCCGGAATGACGAGCTGCCACGCGTGGACGGACGGGTCGAAGATTTTGTTTCTGAGCAGCGAAGCCAAGGGTCTCTTTTCTCTGAGAGATTCTTCGCTTACGGCTCAGAATGACAGGAACGGAAACTCCATCATCTTGAAGCGCAACGTTGGTATCCGCGGTGCTTTTCCTTCATTTTGTCACCACAAGTCAAGCAAAAGAGTATAGCCCTTCGGGACAACGACAACCCCCTCCTCTGAGAGCGTAAAGCGTTGGCGGTCTCGCTCAAGGTCCCAGCCAATGACTTCCCCTTCCGGCACGACCACGTTCTTGTCGAGAATGGTCCGGCGTACGCGTGCATGGCGTCGGATGCGGCAGCCGTTCATAATCACCGATTGTTCTACATGAGCATGGCACTGCACGAACACGTCCGGCGCCAATACCGAATCGACGACTGTTGCTCCGCTGATGATACAACCTTCCGAAACAATCGACTGACTTGCGATTCCCTGTCGTCCTTCATCATTGGCAAATTTCGCTGGTGGAAGTGTAGAAACGCCGCTACGGATTGGCCACGCAGGATTGTAGAGATTGAGGGACGGAATCGACCCGCGCAGGTCCATGCTCGCGGCGTAATAGGCGTCCAGCGTACCCACATCGCGCCAATAGGGCGACTGCTCATCACGCTCACCCAGAATGCGATTGCTGCGAAAATCATACGCGTAGACCCGATGGTGTTCGATCAGCGGCGGAATGACGTCACGACCAAAGTCATTATTCTTCTCCTCCTGATGTTTGTCTTTTTCTAAAAGTTCTCGGAGCAGAGGAGTGGAAAAAAAATAGTTTCCCATCGACGCAAGGCAATAACGCGAGTCATGAGGCAATGGGGTTGGGTGGGCGGGCTTTTCCTCGAACCCGGTAATCCGCCCGTCTTTCTCGACCTGGAGAATGCCGAAGGCAGACCCTTCTTCGACTGGCACCGGGAAAGCAGCAATCGTGACTTCTGCCTGGTGTTCCAGATGAAAGGTCATCATCTGACGAATATCCATGCGGTAGATGTGATCGGCGCCAAAGACGGCAACAAAATCCGGCTGAAAGTTTTCGATCAAGTGGAGATTCTGATACACGGCGTCGGCATTGCCCTGATACCAGACCTGTCCCTTCCACATCTGTGCCGGTACAGAGGAGATGAAGTGCTCACCCAAGACTCCGCCAAAGCGCCAGCGTTCTTGCAGGTGCTCGATCAACGACTGACACTTAAACTGTACCAACACGTAAATGGAATAAATTTCTGAGTTAATAAAATTGGAGAGGACGAAATCGATAATGCGGTACTTGCCACCAAACGGAACTGCCGGTTTGGCGCGGTCGCGGGTGAGGGGTAAAAGACGGGACCCTTCGCCACCAGCCAGTATCATGCCCAAGATGCGTGCCTTCATAATGAGACTCCTTCTGGGCTGCGAAAAGCTCCTTCGCCATCGAATCTGCCGGCTAGAGAAAGACGCTTTCCCGAGGCCACCCTATAGGCTTGTCATCGTCCCTAATGTCAATTGCAGGCTTTTCAGCGTCCTGCAGGATTGACTTGACGGTAGGTCTTCTCCCACCTCCCTTTGTTCTTTCCCCAAACCGTACTATAGGAGGGAGCAGGTTCTCAACCGTAACGAGGCGAGAGTCATGGACGAACCATTGCGTATCCTGTTTGTTTCTGCCGAGGTGGCTCCGTTCGCCAAGACCGGTGGCTTGGGTGATGTGGTTGGTGCATTGCCGAAAGCGTTGGCCACGCTCGGGCATGACGTCCGGGTCGTCATGCCAATGTACCAAACAGTTCGTGAGGGAAATTTTGCACTCACAGAAGCGTTTAGCGATCTGCAAGTGCCGCTGATTGTCGGCAACCGAACCACACGGGTGTGGCAGAGTCCTCTGCCAAGGCAGCGAAGAGTCTGATCACCCTGTGCCGGTCTATTTCCTTGAACAAGATGAGTTCTTTGGCCGTCCTGGGCTCTACGGCACTCAGGATGGAGATTATCCTGATAATGCGATTCGGTTCACCTTCTTCTGTCGCGCGGCGTTGACCTTGGCGGCCCGCTTCGAGGCGTTCCCGCACGTCGTTCATTGCCACGACTGGCAAACCGGTCTGATTCCTGCCTATCTGCGTGTGCTCCCGTGGCTTGATGCGCGACTCTCTGCGGTAGCGACGGTGTACACCGTGCATAATCTTGCCTATCAAGGTGTATTCCCAGCATGGGCGTTTCCGCTCACTGGACTCCCACCGCAGCTCTTTCAACCGGATGGTGTCGAATTTTTTGGCTCGATGAGCTTTATGAAAGCGGGGTTGCTGTACGCCGATGGCCTGACGACAGTTAGCCCTAGTTACGCCGAAGAGATTTGCACCCCAGACCTCGGGTTTCGCCTCGATGGGGTTTTACGTGCACGACGCAATGCGCTGACCGGCATTTTGAACGGTGCTGACTATACGGTCTGGAGCCCAGAGCATGACCCAGCGATTGCCGCGCGGTATGATGCTACGGATCTGACTGGCAAAGTCGCCTGTAAACAAGCGCTATTGCAGACGTTTAATTTCCCTCAAGATCTCGACACCCCTGTGGTGGGCATGATTTCTCGACTCGTCGACCAGAAGGGATTTGATCTTGTCGCCGCTGCGCTTGATCGTTTGTTGACGCTGAATGTCCGCTTTGTGATCTTGGGCTCGGGCTACGCTCCCTATGAGGACTATCTGACTCGCTTGAGTACGACGTATCCTGAGAAGATCGGCGTCCGTCTCGGTTTTGATGATGCCCTGGCACATCAAATCGAGGCTGGCAGTGATTGTTTCCTTATGCCGTCGCGCTATGAACCCTGCGGGCTCAATCAGCTCTACAGTTTGCGATACGGTACCATTCCAATCGTACGGGCAACTGGCGGCCTGCGGGATTCGGTCGAGCCGTTCAACACTGTTACAAAACAGGGGACCGGCTTTGTTTTTCAAGAGGCGAGTGGTGAGGCATTGCTCGCTGCTGTCACCGAGGCCCTGCGCGTGTTTGGTGATCGTGCGGCGTGGCGGCAGTTGGTACAGAATGCCATGCAGCAAGACTTTTCGTGGGAGCGCTCAGCAGCTTCGCGTTATGTCGATCGTTACCGCCAACTGCTAGCCGCCAAACCGCGCCTGTCTTAATCTTCGAGAATCTATGCCTGAACCCATCGGTGCGTTTGCTCTTGTCCTTCATTCTCATCTGCCGTATGTGCTGACCCACAACCGACTAGAGGAGGAGTGGTTGTTTGAAGCGGTAGCGGAGTCATATCTTCCACTCTTACAGGTATTCACCCATCTCAGTCTACGTAAAATATCGCCTAAAGTGACTATTGGACTGACGCCAGTGTTGCTCGAGCAACTAGCGGACCCGCACTTCGCGCCCCAATTTCTCGCCTACGTGGAGCAAAAGGTGCAAGCAGCCCACGAGGATCAACGTGTCTTCACCAGACGCAACGACAACCACCTGGCACGGCTCGCGGGTTTGTGGGCCGAGTTTTATCGACGCACAGCGACGTTCTTCGTCGGTGAGCTGTCGAGTAATATCATTGGTGCACTCCGCCGGTTGCAAAAGCGCGAAGAAGTCGAAGTGCTCACGTCTGCGGCTACGCATGCGTATCTGCCGCTACTCGCACTCGATAGCAGTGTCCGCACGCAGATTGAAATCGGTACAGCCTCGTACCGACGGCACTTCGGCACACACCCGCACGGGTTCTGGTTACCAGAATGTGCGTACCGACCAGCCATGCAGTGGACACCACCATTCGACGATATCGCAGAATTACCGACCACTGAGCGGCCAGCGATCGACCAACTCCTGGCTGCTGCTGGTCTCCAATATTTCATCGTTGATGCACGCCAGCTCAGAGGCAGTGCGCCCGACTATGCGCATCATTCCCCTTGTCGCTTGCATTGGGTCGATGGACGAGATTCTTCCTCGGCCTCGGTAGCGTTGTTCACCCGCGACTTTGAGACGAGCGCGCGGGTCTGGCAACACGACAGCGGCTATCCCGGCGACCCGGTGTATCTGGAGTTTCATAAAAAGCAACGCGAGGGCGGGTTGCGGTACTGGCGGATTACTGATCGTCGGGCTGATTTAGCTTACAAGCAGCCGTATATGCCGGAGTGGGCTTCTACCCAGGTCCGAATACACGCGACTCACTTTGCTCAGGTGCTACGTGAACGGTTGCGTAGCCATTGGCAGCAAACAGGTGAGCGCGGTGTGGTCGTCGCAGCATTCGATACCGAGCTGTTTGGTCACTGGTGGTTTGAAGGTCCACAGTGGGTCTCTGAACTCTTACGGCAGATCACAACCGACGGCGACATTACTCTGACTACGTGTCAAGAGTATTTGCGTCAGTCTCCGCCACAGCGCACGGTACAACTCAATGAGTCTTCCTGGGGAGATGGTGGTGACCATCGTGTATGGTGGCAGCCTGGCACACGCCAACTCTGGCACGACCTCTATCAGGCCGAGTGCGATATGCAGCAACTCACACAGCAGTTACAGGATAAGGTCATCGATCAGCAATTGACCCGTATCGTCCGCCAGTGCGGGCGTGAACTCTTGTTGCTCCAGTCCTCTGATTGGCCGTTTATGATCAGTACTGGGAACACCGCGGATCATGCGCGACAGCGTTTTGCTCTCCATCGCAAAAACTTTCAATCGTGCTGTACCTGGGCGGAGTGTTTACTGGCGGGCGAGACACTATCCGAGGAGGAACTGCACGGGCTGGAGGAGATGGAACAGCAGAACGCACCATTCCCTGAGCGCGACCTCAGTCGTTTCTGGGGGGCGACCGAGGGTAGGGACCAGGCTTATAGAAATGCAAGAGCTGGATTGTGATTGCTGCTCGTCGGCGGGCAGAGCCCGCCCTACGGATTTTCGGGTTCGATGTAGGGCAGGCTGCGCCTGCCGATGGAGAAGGGGCGACGAAACTAGCAATACTGACAACTGAACTGCTGACTACTGAGTGCGACTGTCATGTTTTTCCTCCGCAAAGAGTGGCAAGATCCTGAAGACAGTATTGAAATGGTCGTGCTGCATTGGACCACGACGCGTCGGGAGCAGCCGCCCAACTGGAAGCGTGCGCATCCCACGGCCGTCATGATTCCTCAGCCAGCGACCTATCCGGTAGTTCGCTCATGTCCGCTTTGGGTGATTCCACCTTTCTCGCGCACTCAGCTTCTTGCCACCAATGTAGATGTAGACTCGCGATTTCTGCTCCACTCGTTTTGTGAGGTACTCCAGCGCGGCAGGAGCTGGAGTACCGAAGTGACGGTACAAGAAATCCGCGCGGAAACGATAACCTATAGTGATATGACAGGAGAATTCACTCACGCTTTTCTGTATTACAGCCTCGACGGACTTACGCACGGCAGCCGCGTGCCGATGCGTGTGGAGGGATTGCCGACGAGGTACCAGTGTCCCCCGGTGCCACCTGAACATGAAGCCGGTGATAAAGAGTATCTCCTGTGGGGGAGGCGCTCCCGACGCATTGCCGAGCTGCCATTGCCGCAGCATTTTTCATGGCCAGATCTGGGGGCCAGTGGGCGCGCGCGCACTCTACAGTGTCTATTTGAGTCAGCGATGGACCTACAATCCATTCGCTGAAAATGGGATGTGGTTGTTACAGGACGGCAGGCTGTGGCAAATTCAGTTGTAACCGCAATCAAGGCCGTAGGGAAAATGGGGACATGGGGGATCAGGGCAATGGATAAGGGACAAAGGATGATAGTGTCAAATAGTGTGTAAAAAGATACAGCAGCAATCTACTCATGGGTGAGGGTTGTTGGTTTCTCTTCCTTTTACTTCCATACTCCTTGTTTCAGGCCAATTCTTCTAGCAACGCCTTCGCCTCTTGCAAATCTTTGGTGTCAAACCCTTCCGTGAACCAGTTGTAGATTTCGGCTAACCTTTGTCGTGAGCTTCGTGCGTTGCTTGCCTTGCTGTTGCCACAGGCGCGCTAGGCTCATCGTCGCGCGCAGTTCCAGCGACTTCGCCTGCTGCTTGCGGGCAATCTCGATGGCTTTGAGAAAGCACGCTTCGGCTTCGCCTTCGGCCCTTGGGTGCTCGATGTGAGGGGCTGAGTTGCTGCCTGCTCGCTGCCGAACTTTGAACTGCTCTGTTGCAGCGTCAGCTCCCCCTTGAGGCGGTAGAGTTCGGCTTCGTTCCAGCGTTCCTCATTCTTCTCCACCATCGCCAGCGCCTCGGCGATCACCTTCAGCCCTTCTTCTGCCTGGCCGCCTTGCGCAGAGCCCTGGGCCAACGCGCCCAGCAATAATGGGACCCACAGCTCTGCCTCCGTGGCCCGCACAGCAGCCAGCCCCTCCCGGAGCTGCACCAGTCCTGCTTCTCTCTGCTCCCGGGCACCCGACTGCGCGGCACGCTCGACGAGTGCCCAGCCCCGCAGGCTCATCCCAACGCCCCACCACCAGGCAAACCCCTGCTCGTGAGTGAGGGTCTGTACCGCCTCCGCGTGGGCCTGGGCCTCTTGGCCCTCGCGGCGGAACAGATGCACGTGGGCCACAGCACATAGCGCCTCCGCCAAGCTCAAGGGATGCGCCAGGGCTTGGGCTAAGGAGAGCACAGTGCCGGACGCGCTCCAAGGCCTGGTCTGGGTAGCCACGATACCAGAGGGCCTTCGCGGCATCGCCCAGCGCCAGTAATCCCGGGTCCTGTCCCATCTGGTAGGCCAGGTCGCGGTGGTGCCCGGAGTCGTAGAAAGCCCCAGCTTGGTCACAATGCGCTTGCGCGGCGGTGAACTCTCCACGAAAGAGCAACGTTTCCCCTAACATTGCATGGACCACGAGGGATAGGGTGGAATCCTGCTGGCTTTGGGCGATGGTGAGTAACTGTTCCCCCAAGGCGCGCGCCGCTGGTGTGATTCCCTCGCACATCGTAAAATGCCCACCGCCCATACAGGACTTGCGCGACCTGGAGCGGCTCCCCTCCTTGCAGACACAGCTCCTGCGCGCGGGTGTAGGTCTGTTCCACTTCGGCAGCAGCATACCCCTTCGTGGCCATCAACGAAGCGCCGAGACTCAGGTGGAGGGTCAGTTCTTGGCGGGCTCGGGCGGCGGTGTCCGGCAGGGTCTTGAGCAAGGCAAGAGCCGCGGTGAGGTGGGTGATGGCTTCCGCGTGCGCCGACTGCCGCGCCGCTTGTTGTCCCGCTAGGCTGAGATACTCCACGGCCTTTGCGGCATTGCCACTGCGACTGTAATGATGCGCCAGGTTGCTGTAATGGTCTTCGAGGTTTGCGTGGTACAAGGCTTCAATCGCCTGCGCGATTTTCTCGTGCAGGGCTTTGCGCCGCTCTTGGAGCACCGTGCCGTAGGCCACTTCCTGAGTGAGGGCGTGCTTGAAGATATACTCCACCTCGGGAAACGCGGGCTGTTCATAGAGAAACTCTTTGCGCTGCAACGCTGGCAACAGCCGATACAGTTCCTCTTCGGACTGGGGGATAACCTGGCGCACCAGACTCAAGGGAAACTCACGACCAATGACCGCGAGGTGCTGCAGCAGGGCTTTCTCGTCAGGAGCCAGGCGGTCGATGCGCGCCGCCAACACCCCTTGCACGGTCGGGGAGATATGCAGATGCCGGCGGCGCTTCTGCGCTAAGCCGGTAGTGCCCACGCTCGCCGCCAAGGACGCCTTCCTCGGCTAACGTCTGCACCACCTCTTCCATAAAGAACGGCGTGCCTTCGGTCTTCTCCAGAATCAGGTGTTTTAAGGCGGTGAGGCTGCGCGTCGCTTGCCCAACAAGTACAGGTAGAGCAACTCCTCGGCCTCCGCCTTGCCTAACGGCGCGAGACGCAGTTGCGTGTAATACGTCTTCTGCCCCCACTCGGACCGATACTCGGGGCGATAGTTCATCAGCAATAAGATCTTGGCACGTGGCCACACTCTCGCTCAGCGCATCGAGGAAGCCCCTGAGTTTCGCCATCGATCCAGTGCAGGTCTTCAAAGATCAGGATCAGCGGTTGGTTGAGACTCTCACGCAAGACTAGCCGCTTCACCGCCTCAAACGTCCGCCGCCGCCGGATCTGGGGGTCCATCTGTTGCAACTGGCAGTGGCTGGTCGTCGATGCCCAGCAGCGCAAACAGATACGGAGGGTATCTTCCAGGCTGCGGTCTAGCATCAAGCACCTTCCCGTCAACTTTCTCGCGCCGCTGTCCGCTCGTCATCATGCAGCTTGAATCTGGAAGTAGCTCTTGAGCAGTTCGATGACCGGGAGATAGGGCGAGGCTTTCCCGTGCGAGACGGAGTAGGCTTCCAGGACGAGGCACCCGCTTTGCGCGGTCAGCTTGAATTCATAGAACAGGCGGGATTTCCCCAGCCCCGGCTCGCCCATCACCCCCACGATTTGCCCGTGGCCTGCTCTCGCTTGCCCCAAGCGCCTGCTGGAGCGCCTCCAGTTCCCTTGTGCCGCCCGACAAAGCGGGTCAGGCCCCGGCGGGCGGTCACGTGGAAACGCGTTCGGAGCGGGCCTGCGCCGAGCACTTCGTAGACGTTGAGCGGCTCTTCGACCCCTTTGATCTCCGCTAGGCCCAGCGCCCTGAACGCAAAGTAGCCGTCCGTCAGCTTGTGCGTGTAGGCCGTGACCAGAATCGAGCCCGGCGTCGCTATCTGTTCCATGCGTGCGGCCAGGTTGGTGGCATGGCCCACCGGGACATAGTCCGTATGCAAGTCATCTTTTTGAATCGAGCGCACCACGACTTCCCCGGTGTTGATCCCAACGCGCATCTGCAGGGGGATAGCCACTTTGAGACGTGACTGATCGCTATACCGGCGCATCTCCTCCTGCATGCGCAGAGCGGCGTAGAGGGCACGTTGGGGATGATCTTCGTGGGCAATGGGCGCGCCAAAGAGCGCAAAGATGCCATCCCCTAGCGCTTGCGCCACATAGCCCTCATAGCGATGGATGGCATCCATCATGAGCTGTAACGCAGGGTCAATAATCGCCCGGGCCTCTTCCGGGATCGAGCCCTTCGATCAAGTGCCGTCGAGCCTTTGAGATCGGCAAACAAGGCCGTGATCGTCTTGCGCTCGCCGTCCATGGCTCCGCGCGCTTCCATCGCCGCTTGCTCGGCACGGATGCGCGCGGCCAGGTGTGGCGGCGTGTAGGCCGCTGGGGTGGGGAGTGAGGCGTGAGGGGTTGGGAGCCTGAAACTGGAAGGTGGAACCTGGCACTGCGCGAGGCTTCCCGTCCAAACCAGAAAGCGCCCGTCTTCATCGGCCGCGAGTCGCTTGGCGCCGATGAGTTCTTCTTTGAGGTCTTCCAGATACTCGTCATCCAGGGCAAACCGCCGCTTTAAGCCCCGGTAGGAGACCCGCTTCTCACGCTGCAGCAGCTCTTGCACCTGCCCAAGCACTTCATCGAAAGTCATGGCCTGCCCTCCGGCCTCTTTACTCCTTCGCCTGCCTCAGGACAACCCGCAGGCCGTCTCCCTCACCTGGTCATGCTGCTAGCCGCTGTCGCAGGCTCATGGGGTCCGTTTCATGCCATCCACGTACTGCGTCGCCCGCATACACGGCAGGCAATAACTCCGCTCCTTTGAGTCGGCGGAACGTAGATTCGGCCACCTGCAACATCTTCCAGATCAACGCCGTCGCATTCTCGACCTTCTTGAAGCGCTTGGCCGCCGTGGTGCGCAGCCGCACCGTGGCAAAGGGCGACTCGACGACGTTCGTCGTGCTGCAAGTGCGGCCAGTGCTCGCGGGGAAACTGGTAGAAGGTCACGAGCCGTTCCCAATCATCAGCCAGCCGCTCCACTGCCTTAGGTGCCAACTTCCGATAGCGAGTGGTGAACTCTGCTCGGAGTGCCTCACAGGCCGCTTGCGTCTCAGCATAGGGCATGGCACACAGCAGCGTACGTGCCTCGGCCTGGTGTTTCTTCGGCATCGCATCCAAGACGTTGATAATTCTATGGTTCCAGCATCTTTGCTCTGCGAGTGTCGGATATTGCTCACCCAATGCCGCCCACAAACCCAGATGCCCATCGGCAATCGTGCACCGCCAGGGCTTGAGGCCCCGCTTGCGTAAGTCTCGTAACATCATCCCCCACGACTCTTTGGACTCTCGTTGCCCACTCTCTACCGCTAAGACGACTTTCTGGCCGTTGGTGAGGACTCCGATCATCACCAGCAGTGCCGCTTTCGTATCTTCCAGCCCCGCTTTCACATACAGCCCATCGGCCCACATGTAGACGACTTCCAGGTCATCCAGCCGCCGTTGCTTCCATGTCTCATACTCTCCCTGCCATTGTGTCTTCAGCCGCAGCAGCGAGGCCGGAGATAGCGGCGCACCCTCACCCAAGAGCCCGCGTAACGCTAACTCAAAGTCACCCAAGGCTAACCCATGGAGATAGAGTTGGGGCAGCAGCTCGCCGACCTCCTTGGTCTGGCGCTTGAACAGCGGCAACACCCGACTGACAAACCGCTCGTTGAGGTCTCGGACGCGGGGCCGACGTACGGTGATGGTCCCGTTGGTCAAGCGTCAGCCGTCGGGGTTTGCCATAGCCATTGCGATACCCTGGGGCCGCATCGACGGCCTCCCGCCGGGCTGATTTCGTCCGCCCTAATAACTCGGTGACTTCTTCTTCTAACAGGGCTTGGATGAATTGCTGGACATGCTCGCGGACAAAATCTTCTAAGTGCTCCCAGGTCCTGCTGGCCTTTGGCTCTGGTGTGGTGGGGTGCGGCTTCGTCCATGGCGTTTCCTCCTTCTCTGCCCGGGTTATAGCCCGGTGGGTTAGATCACCCGAGAGGATACGCCGCCTGACTCCCGTTTCCACACTTTCTAGAGTTACCTCAGAAAAACTTATTTCTTCCTTATTATCCCTTCCCCTTTATCCTTTATCCGTTGCCATTTTTTATAGCGTGCGGACGTTATTGCCCCAGTAGCTTTCCCAGCGCTCAAGTTTGTTGGGTACCCACATGCCGCCCACGTGCCAGCTCTGCACAACTTGTGCCCCCTTGGGCCCACGAATCTTGCCGACGAAGCGTCGTGGCGTCGGCAACGTCTTTAACATCTCTGTCCGTATGCGGCTAAATTCTTCCATATCTGGCGACCCATAGAACTTGAACGAGCGATACGGACTGTCTTCGCCGTATTTCTCGATGAATTCTGGGGATTCGGTGGGCTGATATTGCGGCGCGTCCCAATCGTAGAGGCTCCAGTAGATGCACATTCCGCCCAGGGTGCCTTGTTGATCGACAAACTCGACTTCCTGGCTGACGATTTCTTCCGTGTAGACAGGGCTCAGTTCCCGCTTGCCCTCGCGGAAGACCTCGAAATAATGATGCAGGTCATAGTTTTCAACATGCGCGTTCTGGGCCGGGTCCCACACGTCGAACGGGACACGGATCACCTTGCGCCGGGTGCCATCGTCGGGCAACTCCACGGTCTGGCTCGCGGTCTGAATAGAATTCCCTGTCTCATCAAGAGTTGTGCCGCCCATGCCGCGCACGAGCACGCCACCACGGGGCATCGCACGTGTCTCACGATGAGCCTCCCAATTGGGCTGTTGTCCGACTGGTGTCCAGGTGTAATGAATATTGACGAGTTCGATCCCCGGCTGGGTATCGACATATGACCGCTTCATATAAAACGACATGGGAACCTCCTCTTTCTAAATCAGTTAGGGTTATTAGGCTGCGCGCTGGACAAGTGCGAATTCTTGTTGCGCACTTTGCCCGCTCATTTTTTCATTCATGCTTAGTTGACGAAGCTGATCCCAGGAGAAACGACGCGCCAGTCCATCCCGCCAGGCAATCACCACTCCGTCTAGGTCTGACACGACGATACCTTCTTGTGTGTTGCTGTTTCGTCTGTTTGTTCGTTTCTAACATGGTGTGATTCCCCTCTGACGCGACCTTGCATGTTACGATTCTAATATCGCTCGTTCTGCGAGCATGTTATCAATCAGTGGAAGTAACTCGGTACCGAAGTCCGCTTTATTGACAAAGTTATCTGCTCCCGCTGCTTCCGCTGCGGTACGATAGTGGGCCAGGTCGTGCGAGGTCAGTACGAATACACGGGGTGGGTTCGGTTGGGCCTTGATCTGACGCGTGGCCTCGAAGCCGTTCATACCTGGCATGGCGACATCCATCAGCACGACATCGGGCTGGACCTGAGGCACCAAAGCTATCGCTTCGTGCCCTGACGATGCTTTGCCAACGATGTCGATGCGTGAGTCAGGAGCTAACGCTCGCGTTGCTGCGTGCAGGAAGGCGGGGCTATCGTCCACCAGGAGGATGCGCAGCGCGGTTGGTTCAGTGCTCTTCATGCGTCCTAATCTACGCAACATCGGTGATCCAAGCCAGTCGGCAAACCCTGCAAAGTCGAGGGAGGGAAGCTTGCAAAACGACTAGAGGGAAAACCCTCTAAAAAAGGCTTGAGGCCAAAGAAAAAGGCTATAGGCTGTAGGCAAAAAGCGACAAGGCAGGAGCCGCCCTTCCAAGAGAGGTCGAAATAAGCGTAGTGTTTCCGGTATGATGGCCGGAAACGGCCTATTGCCTTATCCCGGCCTACAAAAGAGCAAACTCATCGATCCGGCGGAATCAGCCCAATACGGATGGCATAACGCACCAGTCCAACCACATCATGAATGTCGAGCTGGCTCATCAGTCGCGACCGGTGTCCTTCGATGGTTTTCTCGCTGCGGTGCAGTAATGAGGCGATCTCTTTGGTGGTGTGTCCTTCGGCGATCAACTGTAGAATCTCTCGTTGCCGAGGCGTGAGGACATCGGTGGGTGTCGGCTCATGTTCCTCACTTTCAGTTTTGGTCTCACGACGTCCACGATACGCTGTAAGCAAATGCTTTGATGCGGCCTGATCTAAGTAGGTATCGCCACGAGCGACAGCCCTCACCGCTTGTTCGAGTTCATTCGAGGCCGCATCTTTCAACAAATAGCCTGCAGCCCCAGCACGTACAGCCTGCATCACATACTGTTCGTTCAGATGCATCGACACGATAATCACCCGTGTCCGAGGACAGTCTGCTACTACCTGAGCTGTGGCCTCCAAGCCGTTGAGCCCTGTCATCGTGATGTCCATCAACACCACATCTGGCTGCAAGCTTCCGCTTAACCGCACCGCTTCGCGTCCATCAGCCACTTCGCCGATGACTTCAACGCCATCCATATGTTCGAGGAGCATACGCACGCCAGCTCGAAACAAGGCGTGGTCGTCGGCCAGCAGTACCCGAATTGGTGCCTGACTCATTGCTCATTCCTTATATTGCACCCTGGTTGCATGGTTCACGTCGTCCTTCAGTACGGTTGTGTGCAGAGTGGGTGTGTGTGGTGCCTGATCCATCAGCAAGACTGACTGCAGTGGAAAGCAGAGGTGAATCTCTGTTCCTTGGGCTGGTGCGGAGTGCATGGTAAATGTTCCCCCTGTCAGTTCTGCTCGCTCGCGCATGCCCAACAACCCAAAGCTTGCACCTTGGATTGCACGCTCTTGCATTGCATGGACATCACATCCCACTCCGTCGTCGCGGATCACGAGATGTAATTCTTTGGCTTGTTGCTGCAATTCAACCCACACGTGCGTAGCCTTAGCATGGCGAGCAACGTTCGTCAGTGCTTCTTGCACAATACGGAAGCAGGTGGTTTCGGCTGTGGAATTGAGGTGTAGATCATAAGGTGTGGCGACAAAGCGTCCGATGAATCCGAACCGTTGAGCTTGCCGGTCGATGTACCACTCCAGGGCTGCCACAAGACCGAGATCGTCAAGAAGCGAAGGACGGAGATCAACCGACAACGCACGCACCTGCTGAATAGTATGGTCGACAAGCTCAATGCTCTCCATCAACCGATCTGTTCTTTCTTGGGGAAAGCGTTGAGCGGTTTGTAAGTTGATTTTTATTGCCTGGAGAGACTGTCCCAACTCATCATGTAACTCGCGTGCGATCGCACGTCGTTCGCTTTCCTGAGCTTCTAACAAGCTACGGGACAAACGCTGTAGGGTTGCCTCCGTCCGTGTACGCTCAGCCTCGTGTTGGGCCAGGGCGTCGGCCATAGAGTCAAAGGCAGTGGCTAATTGATGCAATTCTCCATCCCCAGCAGGAATTTCCGTTCGTGCTTCTAAGTCTCCTGAGCGTAACCGTTGAGTGGCACGTACCAGTGCTTTGACGGGGCGCAAAACAAGGACGTCGCTGCCGATCCAGGCGGTGATGACCATGAAGAGGAAAATCAATCCCAGAGTGATCGAGTTGCGTATCAGGCGTCGATGAACAGCCGCGAACGCCACTTCGGTAGGAATGCCGATACTTACGGACCAGCCCGACATCGGCTGCCCGTCATGCGCCTGAGCGAATGCATACAAGCGCTGGATCCCGTCTACGCCTGCAACTCCGCGGTTCCTTCTCTCTGCGTCAACAGGCTTTGATGAGCGGAGCTTCTGGGAATGCTTGACCGAGCCAGCGCTCTGGTCAGGATAGCGAGCAATAATCGTGCCGTTGCGATCAACTGCGGTGAGGTGGATCCTGGGGGGAGTTGTGCCTGCGCGGCGAGTTGGTTGAGTCGGCCGAGATCAAGTGCCGCCGCCACGACTCCTTGCACCTGATTTGCGTCATCGAGAATGGGATAGCCGAGGACGAGGTGAAGGTTCCTGTGGCTGAGCTCTTCTGGTATTCACCAACAGTGAATTCTTTAGTGCTGACCGTACGCTGGAACCACGCATAGTGAAGCATTCGTGTCTGATGTGGTTGGGTGAGGGGCACCGCACTACAGAAGGGTTCCCCATTAGGCGGGATCACACCCAAGTTCGCATAAGCCGGATAGTGTTTGAGCAGAGTAGCGAATAACGCGCTGCATTCCAGTCGGATTCTTGGTTACGCACGACCGGAAGATACGCCAAGGCTGCCAACAGTTGATGTGTTCCTTGTACGAGTTGTGCTTGTTCGGCGGCAGCAAGACGTGCGAAACGGAGGGCATTGTCCTGCACCTGGGTTGCTGCCAACCGACGTTGCTCAAGGTTGACGTAAAAGATCAATCCCAGGGCCGGTAACACTGCAACGTAATGAGGAGCAGCAGACATGCACCGGAGACTGGCAAAAATCCTGCGTCTGCATGGCGTACCCTTACGTCCGCTACCGGTTATGGTCAAGAGGAACAAGAAAGGCTATAGCCTGCAGGCTAAAGGCTTCTCCCTTTACAAAGATTGCTCCGCCCACGGTACCGTGGTATGACCAAAGAGAGGGAACGAGCCTGATGTCGTCTAGCGAAAGCGAAATATCTTCCGGTTCTCGGGCTGTCTTGTTGAACAGGCGGTTTCTGACTTGCCCGGAATGCGGCTGGGTGCACTACGTCATGACTCCAGAAGAGAAAGCTGTCAATGATCGCTTTCTTGCCCGCTACCAATTGACCGACAAAGAACGTTTCCTCTACGAATCAGCTTTTCGCCAATGTTTGCGATGCGAAGCGCCAGCAGATGAGTTTCGCGCGGCTGAGGAAGCCGACCTCACCCGTGCCGAGGGTCATAGGGTCACGCCTGTCTGCGTTGAGGCGGAGGTCGGGACTCAATAACCCGCACTTTGCGCAAGCGAATCACCGACATTGTACACTTTCACGGTAGCGTGCGCTGCGCCATGATTTCCTATCCTCTTTCGTGCGCATGGCGCACGCTACGGGAATTTGTCGTCTTCTTAGAGACACGCTTTACTCGCCTTTCCTCGCTCTTGTATAAGAGACATAGCCGCGCTGCCTCTGCGCAGCCGTAGGAGGAAGCCATGAGTACCGAGGAAAAAGCCGATGAACCCACCAGCACAAGGTCCCACCGCTCAGTGAGATCCTTGATACCCACGCGAAAGTCGAATCTCAAGTCGGGGAGATCTATGTAAATTTCGCCGCCGCCTTCGGACAAAACCCCGAACTGCGGACATTGTGGAGTGCGATGGCGCTTGAAGAAGGCGGACATGCCGCGCTGATTCGCGCTGTCAACAAAGGCCTGCTCTCTGGCGTGTTTCAGGCCAAATCGTTCCTCTTGCCGCTCGACATTATCAGTGACTTAGTGACGCGTGTTGCCGAGTACCATCGCCAGACAATGGAGAATCCCTCTTTGGATCAGGCCCTGCGGATCACGTGGGAGCTAGAGTGTTCGGAACTCGACTTTATGCGCGAGTTGTTGGTCTCGGCGAGTAATCTGGCAGATCTAGGATTTCCCACCAACGTCGAAAGCAAAGATAAACACCTCGGTCGCCTCAGAGAGGTGATCCAGCAGTATACTACTGATGAAAGCTTACGACGCGAAGTGAAGTTTTTGTCTGCGGAACGATTCCCAGGCTGAGGGAGAAAGAGAGTGGAAGATCATGGAAACCATACGTGAAGAGGCAGCACCAACCTTTCCGACTTGGCGACGACGGTTGGAACAAGCCAAGGAGAATGAACTCCACGACGAAATTGAGCGTTTCATCCAAGTCCTCAAGGCGGTTGGCTCGCCGATGATCGATGGATCGTCTGTGCATTTTGTCTACTACGATCCTGAAGCCCGCCAAGTCGCCGTCACTGGCGAGTTCAATCAATGGGACCGCCGTGGTACACCTCTGCTCCCACTGGGAAAAACGGGGATCTTTTATCGCACCATGGATTTTCAAGGGCCGGTGCGTGTCGAGTACAAGTTGATCGTCGATGGAGAATGGGAACTTGATCCCTTCTGTCCGAACAGTATTGATAACGGGATCGGCGAAAAGAACTCGTCTTTCGTCGTTGGAGATCTGCGTGACCCGCCAGAACTCGAAGTGAGTGCCAGCGTTCCACACGGGCACGTCCAAGAGTTTGAATTTGACAGTGACGTGCTACACAACAAGCGGCACGTGTATGTCTACCTGCCGCCTGGTTATGACGATCGTGTGAACGAGCGCTTTCCTGTGCTCTATGTCCACGATGGCGGTGAATATCTGACACGAGCGCGCTTGCCGACCATTTTGGACAACCTGATTCACAATCAAGAGATTCCACCGCTCATGGCGGTGATGGTTGATCCGATCGATCGTATTCGTGAATACTGGGCCAACGAGGATTATGGTCGCTTCACGGAGACAGAGCTAATTCCCCACATCGACAAAACCTACCGCACGCTAGCGCGACGTGAGGGACGAGGCGTGCTGGGCGCGTCGATGGGAGGGCTCATCTCGACGTATCTGGGTTTATCGCGGCCACATCTATTTTCCAAAGTCGCTGGACAGTCGAGTGCGCTTTTCTTAATGGAAGGCGAACGCTCCGCCTCTTTTGTCACAGATATGCTCAAGCGCTTTGGGGCCTCACAAAACCCTTGGGGAAAAGCAAAAAGACTGTCAGCGTTGGTAGCTGAGCTGCGTATGCCGCTTGCATTCTACTACGATGTGGGGAAATACGAACCGCAATTTATTCCGGCTCACAAACGACTTATCCCGCTGTTGGAAGCGCAGGGCTGCCCATGTCTCTATCAGGAGTTGATCGGCGGGCACAATTGGACAAGCTGGCGGGCGCATCTCAAGGACATGCTGACGTTTCTCTGGGGAGAAACTGTGACGCATGGTGCGGTGTCAACGGACGTTGATGATGCGCAACCGATGGGACAGCAGGCAACCTCGCTGTCTTCTGAAGTGGACCGTCGCTTCGTGCGCTTTTTTAACGGTTGGGAGATGTTCTTTCGCAACAGTACGCAGGCAAGCACCTGGTCGCCAGTTGTCGAAAGCAGTCGTGAGAATGAGAAGCTCATTTTCCGTGTTGCCTTGTCAGAGGTAGACCCTAGAGCGATGGGCCTCTTACTCTTGGGTGATCAACTCATTCTCAAAGGTGCACGCATAGTCGGTCAGACGACGCAGAACGGCAATGCCGCTTCTACGGAAAGCACCGAAGAATGGTTTGAATGTAGCCTCTCCATCCCCCAGGGTCTGTCTGCGGATCGCATAACAGCGAGTTATGCCAACGGTTGCCTGGAGATCACCGTACCTGCGTCACCAGGCCTTGTCGCCAAGCGGATTCCGATTGAGGTGAAATAAGGAAGTTCAAGGTTCAATGGTTAAGGTTCAAAGTTCAGGTTTAGAATTTAAGGTTAGGGGCAACAAGTGGCACGGCTAGAGCGATTTGAAGATATCGATGCCTGGAAGATGGCGCGCGAACTGACAAAAGATGTCTACCAGATTACAGGGACTGGGCAGTTTGCTCGCGATTTCGGTCTTCGAGATCAGATTCGTCGTGCTGTCGTTTCCATCATGTCAAATATCGCCGAGGCTTTGAGCGAGGTGGTAAAAATAGAACCTTTCTACAATTTTTATCTTAGCCAAAGGACTTGTGGTAAGTTCGTGGCAACAACTCTATAGCGCCATTGACCAACTCCACATTTGTACGCGCAGTTTCGGGAGCTTGTCGAACGGACAATAACAGTCAGTCGGCGACTGCTGGCCTGATGAAATATCTGAGCACCTCGGACATGCTAGCAAGTACATGTAACCAATGATTCCAAAACGTTCATGGTTGAACCTTTTGGGACGCTGAGCCTTAAACTTGTCTTTGACTTTGAACATTGAACCTTGAACTTTGAACATAGAAAACGCCAGGTGAAACAATGAGCACTGCAAATTTCCCCCCTGGCCCACGTATCTATAATCTTTTTCCTTTGTTGGCCGGTCCGCTACCCCAGTGGGCCTCGCATCTGGAGCGTGCGCAACGCCTCGGTTTCGATTGGGTATTTATCAACGCTTTCCACTACGCGGGTTACTCCGGCAGCCTGTATTCCATCAAAGACTACTATGCCATTGATCCGCGCTTGGTCGATGACGCTACTGCTGACCCGCCGATGACCCAGCTCACGCAGATGATCCAGGAAGCCAACCGACTTGGCCTTAAGCTCATGATGGATTTGGTAATTAACCACACTGCGTTTGACTCACCGCTCGTGACAGAACATCCAGAATGGTACAAGCGTGGAGCTGATGGCAAGCCGTTACATCCGAGTGCCAAGGATGGAGACAAGAAAGTCACCTGGGGTGATTTGGTTGAGGTTAACAATGCGAGCAGTCCCGACCGTGATCGTTTGTGGCGTTACTGGTTGCAACTGACCGAGCACTATGCCGCCCTTGGGGTTCGTGGGTTTCGCTGTGATGCAGCTTACAAGGTACCAGGTGAGCTGTGGCGGTTTCTGATTGGGCAGATCAAGCAGTCGCATCCCGGCACTCTCTTTGTTGCCGAATCGCTGGGTTGTCCGTTCGAGGACACGGTACGGCTTGCACGGTCGGGTTTCGACTTCATCTTTAACAGTTCAAAGTGGTGGGATTTTACCGAACCTTGGTGCCTTGAGCAGTATCGCCAGACCGCGCCTCTCGTTCCTTCGATTAGTTTTCCTGAATCGCACGATACCGAGCGTTTGGCGACCGAACTCCATGGAGATAAGGAAGCCGTCAAACTGCGCTATGCCTTCTCAGCCTTTTCTCCACCGGTGTGATGATACCCATCGGCTTTGAGTACGGCTTTCGTAAGCGACTCGACGTGGTCAACACGCAACCGCAAGATTGGGAAGCTTCACAGTGGGATATTAGTGAGTTTATTGCGGGTGTGAATCACTTAAAGAGTTTGTATCGTGTGTTTAACGAGGAAGGGCCGATCGAGCGAGTAGAGAGTGGCAACTCCAAGGTTGTTGCCTTGGTGAAATCGTCGCGCGACGGCAAAGAGAAAGCCTTGCTGTTGTTCAACACCGACCGGCAGCGAGGACAGTCCTGCCAACTGGCGCAGATGGGCTACGTCTTTACTGGCATGTCACAGGTGCAGGACATCTCTCCCGACGGGCAACTCCAGCACACGCCGGATTTTCAGACTGGACAGCTCAAACCTTCAGGGGTCCATGTGATCTACGGGCGACAGTAACTGTCACCGTGTGCGTGAGGCGTGATGGGTGAAACGGAAAACGTAATCCGTAAAACGTAAGACGTTGGACATTGAACCTTGACGTTCGATGACAAAAAGCAACTGCCTGTCCGAGAGCATGACAGATAAGAGGTCAAGTCAGAGGGGGGACTTGCTATGACCTTCGATGAAGTACTTACGCAGGTCATAGCACTGCTCCGGCAAGAACAGCGCGTCTCCTACCGCGGCTTAAAGCGGCGGTTTGCTCTGGATGACGAGTATCTGGAAGACCTCAAGGAAGAACTCATTGGTGCTAAGCGACTCGCGATTGATGAAGACGGCCGCTTTCTGGTCTGGACGGACGGGGAACGAAAGGCGAAAAGGCTAAAGAGGGAAACAGCGAAGACAGTCCAGATCCAGGGTGCAGAGTCGAGAGTCAGCGGAGCAAGAGCGAACTTCCACCGTTTTGACCCTAGACTCTAGACGCCAGACCCTAGACGCTACCGCCGAACGTCGTCAACTGACGGTGATGTTCTGTGACTTGGTGGGGTCCACGACCCTCTCGCAACAGCTTGATCCCGAGGACTATATGCCCGAGTGGTGCAGGCTATCAAGCCGCCTGTACGCAGGTCATCGCACGCTATGAGGGATATATTGCCCAATATCTGGGCGATGGGCGTGTTGGTGTACTTCGGCTATCCCATCGCGCATGAGGAGGATGCGGTGCGCGCCGTACGCAGCGGGCTGGAGATCGTAGCGGCCGTGGGCCAGTTGGCGTATACACCACCCTTACAAGTCCGCGATTGGCATTCACACCGGGTTAGTCGTCATCGGCGAGATTGGCAGCAGTGAGAAGCGGGAGATGTTGGCGTTGGGGGAGACCCCAACATTGCGGCACGTATCCAGGGAACAGCCAATCCCGACGAAGTGGTGATCAGCGCGGCGACCTATCGGCTGGTCGAAGGCTTATTTGCGTCTGAAGACCGCGGACAGCCAGAACTTAAAGGCGTCGCGACACCACTGACACTCTACCGTGTCATGAAAGAGAGCGAGGCGCACAGCCGCTTTGAGGTCGTGGTGCGTAAAGGCTTCACGCCGCTGATTGGCCGTGACCACGAATTTGGCTTGTTACGCGAACGCTGGGAGCGGGTGAAAGATGGGACCGGGCAGGTGGTGCTACTCAGTGGGGAACCCGGCATTGGCAAATCGCGGTTAGTGGAAGCGCTCAAAGAGACTGTCGAGAGAGAGGGTGCACGGTGTTTGGAGTTACGCTGTTCGCCGTATACGCAGAACAGTGCATTGCAACCGGTGATTGAACATCTGCAACGTGTGCTGAAGTTTCGAGCCGAGGATCAGTCTGAAGAGAAGCTGCACAAGCTGGTAGGGGCGACGCATCGTCGTCCCTACACGAGACGTACCGTTGTTTGCTGCACTGCTCTCCTTGCCTCATCCTGCAGGGCTTTCCCGTTCTCACCCTCAGTCCCCAGAAGCAGAAAGAGAAGACCCACGAAGCACTAGTGGCGTGGCTGTGTGCTGAGGCCAAGCAACATCCTATGACGTACGCCTGGGAAGATCTGCATTGGGCTGACCCATCGACGCTGGAATTGCTCACGCTGTTTCTGGGGCAAGTGCCGACAACGCGGCTGTTGGCTGTCTTCACCTATCGCCCTGAGTTTCTCCCACCCTGGGGCGCGCATTCCTATCTCAGTCAGCTCACACTTAGTCGGCTGGGACGCAGTCATGTCGAGATGATGGTAGAGAAGGTCACGGGCAGTAAAGTGCTTCCTGTCGAAAGTAATCGCACCAGATCGTGAGCAAGACGGATGGCGTGCCATTGTTTGTGGAGGAGTTGACGAAAACCGTCTTGGAGTCTGTTGGGTCCATAGAGTCTAGTGAGTCTGGAGAGTGAGAGGGACTTGGTCCGGCATCCCTACACTCTCGGCATTCCTGCCACGTTGCAAGATGCGTTGATGGCCCGGCTCGATCGGCTTGGGACCAGCGAAAGAAATTGCCCAACTGGGGGCGACGCTGGGACGCGAATTCACTTACGAATTACTCCATGCTGTCTCGCCGTTGCCATGAGGAGATATTACAACAGGGTCTTCAGCAATTAGTGGAGACCGAACTGGTCTTTCAGAGTGGCATGCCGCCGCAGGCGCGCTATCTGTTCAAACATGCGTTGGTGCAAGATACGGCCTATCAATCCTTGCTCAAGAGCCGCCGCCAGCAGTTTCATCAGCAGATTGCCCAGGTGTTGGACGAAGCAGTTCCCTGAGACAAAAGAGACCCAGCCCGAGTTTCTGGCGCATCATTACACCGAGGCGGGCCTGATCGCGCAGGCTATTCCGTATTGGCAGCGGGCGGGTCAGAGAGCCACTCAGCGCTCGGCTAATGCCGAAGCGATCGCTCACCTCACCAAAGGGTTAGAGTTACTTAAGATGTTGCCGGACACTCCAGAACGCGCTCAGCAAGAACTCACACTTTTTTTTTTTTTTTTTTTTTTTAAAAAAAAAAAAAAAAAAAAAAATTCACTATTTGCCGGATTCCCTCTGAACATATCCAGCAAGAACTCAGCGGTTACAAATTGCTCTAGGCGGGCCACTAACGGCCACCAAAGGCTATGCTGCACCCGAAGTAGAAAAATTACACCCGTGCTCGGGAGCTATGCCGGCAGATAGGTGAGACCCCACAACTCTTCCAAGTTCTGCTTGGGCTGTTTTCTTTTCATATTGTACGGGTGGAGTGTAAGACTGCGCGGGAGTTGGCGGAACAGTGCCTCATGCTGGCCCAGAGCATACAAGACCACGACATTACTTATAGAAGCCCACCGGGCGCTGGGACAGTGCTTATACTCTCTTGGGAGAGTTAGTCTCAGCCAGAGAACACCTAGAACAGAGCATTGTCTTCTACGGTCCTCAACCACATTATGCCGACGCTTTCTATTGGAATGACCCAGGAGTAGTGAGTCGTTCCTGGGGAGCCTTCACCTTGTGGCGTCTTGGGTATCCGGACCAAGCCCTGAAGAGAGCACATGAGGCACTCACCTTAGCCCGAGAGCTGTCGAACACTTACAACCTCGCTATGCCTTGGGCCGCACTGCCATGCTCCACCACTTTCGCCAAGAGAGAGACCAGATGCAAGCGCGAGCAGAGGAAACTATTACCCTGTCAACCGAGCACGGGTTTCCGTTCTTCTCAATGGAGAGTGCTGTCTTAAAAGGTTGGACGCAGGCTAAGCAAGGGCAGATAGAAGCAGGGATCGCCCAAATGCGCCAAGGTATGAACGCCTTACGGGACCATAGGAATAGAATCGACGCGCCATATCATCTTGCGCTGTTGGCCGAGGTGTATGGGGAAATAGGACAAGCTAGCAGAAGGATTGACCTTGTTGGCTGAGGCGCTGGCTTCGGTAGACAAGTCTGGAGAGCGTTTCTACGAGGCCGAGCTGTATCGACTCAAGGGAGACACTTACGCTCCAGTCCAACGTTCAAAGTCTAAAGTCTAAAGTCCAGGAAGCTGAAGTTTGTTTCCTTAAGGCGATCGAGATTGCGCGTAGCAGCAAGCGAAATCGCTCGAACTCCGCACCGTAACGAGCCTTGCCCGTCTGTGGCAACAACAAGGTAAGAAGACGGAAGCTCACGAGCTGTTAGCCGAAATCTACGACTGGTTCACCGAAGGGTTTGACACCAAGGACTTGCAAGAGGCGAAGTCACTGTTAGAAGAATTGAGTCATTGAAACATTACACGAATACGAAACGGCTGGTCGTGGCTCGTCAGATGGGTTACGATCATGGCGCTTATCCGAGGAGGGACCTACTCTATGCCTCAGCATGTTCTCGTGGAACTTGAGATGCCGACCGATCTCGCCACCTTTACCTTGCCTACGGGTGTCAACGAGCGACTCCAAGAATTACTGGATCGTCAAGATCAAGGGCAAACACTGACTTCTGCTGAACGCTCGGAAGCTGAAGGGCTAGCGAACCTCGCCGAACTCCTGTCGCTGTTACGTCTCCGTGCGCAGCGGATTTGGCACGAAGGGTCTCATGACCAATGAGGTATATTCCCGCCGAGGTACGACGCCTTGTGAGCCAACGCGCCATAGGACGCTGTGAATATTGCGGGCTTTCCCAGGAGGGACAAGAAGCAACGTTTCATATCGACCATATTATTCCTGTGGCAGCAGGCGGACAGACAATCGTGGAGAATCTGGCGTTAGCCTGCGTGTCGTGCTCACTGCGTAAGGCCGCGCGCCAGACCGCGACTGACCCACAGACTGGAGAAGAGGTGACACTCTACCATCCTCGACAAGAGCGGTGGCCTGAGCATTTTCGTTGGGAGAATGTCCGCGTAGTTGGCCAGACGGCTACAGGGCGCGCTACCGTAGTTGCCCTCGACATGAATCGACCATTGATCCTCGCGATTCGGCAAGAGGAAGAAAAGCTGGGTCGCCATCCCCCTCAATGAAGGCTTGCAGGAAACAAAAGCGCTGGTAGAAGAATTGGATCATTAGGGCGATTGAGTCATTGAGTAATTGAAAGCGGTGTTCCTCAATGGCCCGATGACTAAATGACCCAATAAACCTTGAGTCTTGAACCTATGAATGTGTGGCCGGGGCAACCATATCCGTTAGGCGCTACCTGGGATGGAGCAGGAGTCAATTTCGCCTTGTTTTCGCAGAACGCGACTGCGGTTGAGTTGTGTCTGTTCGATGGACCGGAAGGAAACCAGGAAACCGCTCGCATCCGCATGCCAGAGCATACCAATCACGTATGGCATGCTTATCTGCCGGGTCTCCGGCCAGGACAGCTCTATGGTTACCGCGTCCATGGTCCTTACGAACCAGCAAAAGGTCATCGCTTTAACCCGGCCAAGTTACTCTTGGACCCCTATGCGAAAGCTATCGCTGGTACCGTCCGCTGGAGTGACGCACTGTTTGGTTACACGATCGGACACCAAGACGCTGATTTGTCATATGACGAACGAGACAGTGCTGGAGGAATGCCGAAGTGTGTGGTGGTAGACCCAACGTTCGACTGGGGGAACGATACGCATCCACGTACTCCATGGCACAAGACGATCATCTACGAATTGCATGTGAAGGGATTCACGGCGCGTCATCCTGATGTGCCTAAGCAGATCCAAGGCACTTATGCTGGTTTGACTTGTCCTGAAGTCATCGATTACCTCCACTCGCTGGGCATTACCGCTGTCGAGCTGATGCCAGTGCATCAATTCGTTGTGGACAAACATCTGCTTGATAGTGGTCTTACTAACTATTGGGGCTATAACTCGATCGGCTTCTTTGCACCGGAAGCACGCTATGCCGGAAAGGGACCAATGGGCAGCAAGTGGCGGAGTTCAAAGCGATGGTGAAGGCCCTCCATAGCGAGGGTATCGAGGTGATTTTGGATGTCGTCTACAACCACACCGCTGAAGGCAATCACTTGGGGCCGTCGCTCTGCTTTCGCGGCATCGACAATGCTGCGTATTACCGTTTGGCAGGCGACGACCCGCGCTACTACATGGATTACACCGGCTGCGGTAACACTCTGGACATGACCCATCCGCGCACGTTGCAGCTCATCATGGACAGCCTGCGCTATTGGATCTTGGAGATGCACGTCGATGGATTCCGTTTTGACCTGGCAGCAGCTTTGGCGCGGGAACTCCATGCGGTGGATCGGTTGGGAGCGTTTTTTGACATCATTCAACAGGACCCAGTTATTTCACAGGTCAAACTCATTGCCGAACCGTGGGACCTCGGCGAGGGTGGCTATCAAGTTGGCAACTTTCCGGTGTTGTGGGGAGAATGGAATGCCGAATATCGCGATACCGTGCGGGGTTTCTGGAAAGGCGATGGTGGGTTGGTAGGTACCCTTGCTTATCGCTTGACCGGTAGTAGTGATCTCTATGAGGAGGGAGGGCGGCGCCCGCATGCCAGCATTAATTTCATTACGGCACATGACGGCTTCACGTTGCGAGACCTCGTGAGTTACAACGAGAAGCACAATCTCGCCAATGGCGAGGACAACCGTGACGGTCATAATCACAACCTGAGCTGGAACTGTGGAGCTGAAGGCGAGACCAACGACCCGGCGATCCTTGCATTACGAGCGCGACAGCAGCGCAATTTTCTTGCAACATTGATTTTATCACAAGGTGTGCCAATGTTGCTAGCGGGCGACGAGATCGGACGAACGCAGCAAGGGAACAATAACGCTTATTGTCAGGACAACGCCATTTCGTGGGTGAATTGGCAACTCGACCGTGGACAACAAAATTGTTAGCGTTCACCAAGTTCCTCATTCGCCTGTTTCATCAGCATCCAGTGCTGCGGCGACGGAGATTCTTTCATGGCCGGCGTATCCGCGGGTCGGAAGTGAAGGATCTCACCTGGTTTCGCCCGGATGGGGAAGAAATGACCGAGGACGATTGGAACAACTGGCATACTCGTAGCCTTGTGCTACGTCTCGCCGGTGATGCCATAGAGGAAGTTGATACACGTGGACAACGCATTCACGACGACACGTTATTGATCCTGCTCAATGGTCATTACGAACCGCTTTCATTCGTTCTGCCACTCCAACGCGACGACGGACACTGGGAGTTGGTGCTTGACACGAGAGAGGCCACTGGTCGGCGATCTCAACGAGTGATACGCGCGAGAAAACCCTATGCTCTAGAGGCCCGTTCTCTTGCCGTCTTTCGCCTAGCTCAGTAGGCCGGAACTTTGCAAGCTTTGTCATTCTGAGGAGCCCTTCGACTTCCCCTTCGACAAACTCAGGGTACGCTCAGGACGAGCGGGAAAGGTCCCACGATAGGTAAGGAAGTATACAAATCTTCTGCGGTCCGATTTAGGAGGTGATTTTCTAACATTGCAAAGCGGTGGTGTCCGTGGTACGGGAGGAAGCGAAACTGGCAGGTACACAGGACAAACGAGGGTGTGCACAGTATCTCGTCGAGGGACAAGCAAAAGGAGAGAGCTATGTCGTTCTACATTAAGCGGAGCTACTTTGATAACGAGCCAGACCTTGAGCTCGTCAACATTCACTATACCTGGACGCCCCTCGGACAACCTCCTGATTGGGAAGCTCACCGTGAGACCCGCGCTATGCCACGTGGCGGTGTGCTCGTGCGCGGCATGGGGGGAACGACCGTGGCCGAATCCGGAGACTATGTGCAATCGGCGTCCGAGCGTGTCGAGCTTCCCGACGATGGTGTGCGCCGTAAAGTGATCCGCTTGCCCAAGGCGATCCAGGATCCGTCCAACCCCGCCGGTTACACTGAGAACTATTCTTTTCATCACTACTATGAGGTGTTCCGCAACGGCAAACGCGAGCAGAGTCCGCTCTATACCGAGGAGATTGTCAGTAAAGAAGTCGAATACGTTGACTTCCAGGGTAACTTAGGCGGTATGTGTATCTTCTGGAGCCTCTACGATTGGGATGCCCCACAATATCAGCCGACTGAAGTGCCGGAGTTCATTACGCGTTTTGGCGAGGACGATACGCACCGCTCCCACAAGTTCTACGGGACGGAAGACAAAGAGAATTTCTCGCGTATCCGCTCGGAGAAGTTGGCGTCATTACCGTTGCCTCGTCGCTATGTCGGCAAAATCTATGGTCCCAAGGGAGCTGAAGTGCACCAGCGTTGGCATGTCGGCGCAATGTGGACCCCGAACCGCAACGAGCGATGGGAAGACTACTGGGGGTATGTCGTTCATACGCTTTAAGTAACCAGCGTACGAAATACGCAACGGGTTTGCTTCTTCGTCATTCCGGGCTAACGCCGGAAGACGGAGTCAGCTCCACGTCCTTGCCTCCTTATATCCTTTCCGCCGGTATACCGTTCTACCGCTTTCTCACACCTTTCGCGAACTGCCAGTTCTATAATATCGGACTGAAATGGGAAATGAGGAAACGAGAGGAAGAAGTATGATGTATACACGTTTGTTTTACGGCACGATTCAAACCGGCAAAGAGCAGGAGGCCATGGCTATCCTCCGCGAATTTGTTGACCGGATACAACAAGAGCCCGGCTGTCTGCTTGGTCAAGTCCTCCAAAACGGCAGCGAAGTCGTAGGCATCAGTTCCTGGGAAAACAAGGAGGCCCTTGCTGCGTATGCGGATGGTGAAATCGCCCGTGAGTTGTTCACTCGCATTACTCCACTGTTTATGGGGAGGCCGACCGCCCGCAGCTATGAAGTCAAGCGGAATCGCGCAAAACAAGCGGTGACACAGACCGTTTAAGGAGGTGGACTGTGTTTCAGTTGACGAAGACGTGGGTCGATCAGGAACCTGGGATCGAGATGGTCGAGATCCGCTATACGTGGTCAGCGTTAGGCGAGGCGGCAAAGTGGGATGGGCAGGAAGAGACTGAGGTCTTGTCGGTGGTACCAAACACCACTCCTCGTCTCCGCCAGGGAGTGATCGAGATTCCTCGCTATCTCGGTAATAAAGATTCTTATCAATTGCACTATCGCTTTGTATTTGTGCGGGGCGGAAGAGAGGAGTTTTCTCCAATCTTTACTGAAGAGATTGTCGCGCAGGAAGTTCCCTATGTTGACGCTCAAGGCCGGATCACGGAGGTGCGACTGCTCTGGGGTGTCAACGGGTGGGCAGCACAGAACTGGACGCAGGCAAAACTCACCGGGCTTAACCTTGCAACCAGTGAGACGGGAGCCGGGCATGACCGTGAGGGAGAAGGCATTGCCGATGATGCCATCTACGAACTGATCCAGACCGTGCCCCTACCGCGGCGTTATGTTGCCAAAGTATGGGGTCCGCGGGGCGCAACAGTTGAGTACTCCTACCAATTGCTCCGTACCAATTCGCCTATTCCCGACGACGATTTTGAAACCTGGGACAACAATAACGCGCAGAATTACCGCTTGAGCATCTAGTACACCGCCACACTGAGGATGCGGGGCTGTCATTGCGAGCCCTTCGGCTCCATTGCATTACGCTCAGGATAAACTTCGCGAAGCAATCTCGGTGGGGGGATATCAGTGTAGGGTGGGCCACGACCCACCCTACTTTCTTGCTTCAGCAGGGACACCTGCACTTCCAGCCATTGCATATACTCCTCGGCGCTCACCGAGTAGCATTTTAACTCTTGCCTCCGTCGCCTTATATGAGATAAAGAAGGGACGATACACCTAAGAAAGGTGAAGCGTGATGTGGGATCCTAAGAAAATGGGGTTAGACCAGGAACCCGGCATTGACGTCGTGATCATCCATTACACCTGTCCCCTGCTGGGCTGGCCACCCGCTACACTATAACTTCCTGTATACCTGAGTGAGTGAAAAGGTAGCACTCGTTCAGGAGTGGAGGAGCATATGCACACGCGGCTGTTCTATGGAACGATCCAGACGGGTAAGGAGCAAGAAGCGTTAAGAGTGCTGAACGAGTTCGTTGAGCGAGTGAAGCCACTCCGTGGGTGTCTGCTCGCTCAGCTTCTACAAACCGATCACGAGGTCGTTGGGATCAGTACGTGGGAGACGAAGGAGGATCTGGCGGCGTATGCTGATGGGGAGGTCGCGCGCGAACTCTTCACCCGAATCGCGCCGTTGTTTATGGGCAGGCCGACCGTGCGGAGCTACGAGGTCAAGCGCAGCCTGTCGGAGCAAGCAATACTGAAGTCTCTTACTGTTGTTCAATTACCCGATGGAACTTTAAGTGAGGTGATCAAAAGCTGAAGAATCAAGAGATGATCTAAAGAGTTGGCCCATCCACACGCGCTCTCTATCCGGCAGCCGGTCCAGAGGGAACAAAGGAGGTGACATTATGGCGCGCGCCGTTGTCCTGTTGAAGCTCACCCGCGAGGGTGCAATGAATATCGAGCAAGCCCGAGCAATCTACGAGGAGACGAAAATCTTCTTTGCCCAGACGGGCTATAAGGTCGTGGATCTCTATGCCACTCTGGGAGAATACGACTTTGTGTCAATCATTGAAGTGCCGGACAGAGACACGATCAAACACCTCTTTCGCCGGGGCGTGTTGGCAGCCGGCCATGGGACTTATGAGGTTCGCACGCTGCCGGCGTTGCCCTTTGAAGAGTTTCTAGGCGTGGTGGATGAGTTGCGGCCTGCAGAGGAGGCTTCCCAACAAGAGCGTACGATGGATTATCCCTAGAGGTTCTGGCGTATCGAAGGGAGGGTATTCCCATGGAATTGAAACCACTCGGCAACACTGGCGTGATGGTGCCGGAGGTTGGACTGGGGGTGTGGAAGTATAGCGGGGGGGTTGAGCCCTTGCGACGAGCTATTGAGCTCGGAGCATTCCTCATCGACACTGCGGAAATCTACGGCACAGAAGACGTCGTCGGTCAGGCAATCAAAGGCATGCGTGAGCGCGTGTTCCTTGCCACCAAAGTGTCGCCAGACCACCTGCACTACGACGACGTGCTACGAGCGGCAGAGGCCAGTCTGCGTCGGCTGGATACGAACTGTATTGATCTGTACCAGATCCATTGGCCGAACTGGTCAGTGCCCATTCAGGAGACCATGCGCGCCATGGAAACCTTGGTCGATCGGGGGCTGGTCAGATTCATCGGGGTCAGTAACTTCTCTCTCGATCAGTTGCGTGCGGCGCAGGCAGCGATGAGCAAATATCCGATTGTCGCCAACCAAGTTTTATACAACCTCAACCGCCGGGAGATTGAGCGAGATGTGTTACCTTACTGTCTCATGCAGCGCATCACGATTATCGCGTATACGCCGTTAGATGATGGACGTTTAGCAACCCGCTCGTGGTTCCCCCAGAATTGGCGGATGCAAGCCATTCCGCAGGTGGCGGTCTATATGCGACGGATGCAAGCCTTGGAGCAGGTGGCGACCTACACGCAGAAGACCCTGGCGCAGGTGGCGCTGAACTGGTGCACCTCCCGACCCAATGTCATCGTCATTCCCAAATCGAATACACTGGCCCGCATCGAGGAGAATTGCCAGGCTTCGGGCTGGCGACTCTCTTCGGTACAGGTCCAATTTTTAGATGTGGCGTTCGCGTTGGGTTAAAGGATGGTGCTTCATATCTTGTTCAGGATGGCAACCACACCCTCGGAGCCTAATTGACAGGTGCCCCGCCAGAGCAGCATAACAAGCGAAAAAAGGAGACGGCGCTATGGCAGTCGATTCCACTCGCAGTCCCTTGACCGCTGTGAGTCCAGCAGGCCCGACGGCGGCGCGGGTGAGCTTTGCTGCGGTCGAAGGGGCTACTGAGCTCTTTACTCCCTCGTTCGTGGATTATCTGGTCTTCCTCCATCAACGCTTCACGCCGCAAATCCACCTCTTTCGCCAGCAACGCGCCGCAGTGCTGGCGCGCGCGCTGCACGAAGGCGTGCTGCCCACTTACCCTTCGCGCACCGAAGCTCAGACCGGGGAGTGGCAGGTTGCTCCGGTGCCTGACGAGTTGAAGAAGCCGGGGATTGAGATTTCCGGTCCTGCGGCAATGACGGGCATGTTCATCAACGGGCTCAATCCCGGACCAGAAGGAATTCGGGCGGAAGGGGATCTGGACGATGATGAGGATTCGGCCGGACATCGTTTCGAGGACACGGTGCGGGCAGCCTTGAACCGAAAACAAGCAGTCGAGCGCACCCTGCGGTATCACGACGCTGAAAAGGGCAAAGAGTACAGGCTCGAGCCGGGCGAACTCCCTTTCTTCATGCACCGGGAACGCGGGCTGCTTCTGGATGAACCGGAGGTGACGGTCGATGGGAATCCGATACCGGCGAGTATCCTTGGGACCGCACTGACACTTTTCTACGCCGGTAGGGCGCAGGCCGAACGAGGGCAGGGCATTTATTTCTACCTCCCGAAAATGGAAGCTGCCGCCGAAGCCAGTTTCTGGAAAGAGTTCTTTGCCGCAAGCCAGGAGCACTTGGACTTTCTCAAAAACGCCGTCATCCGAGCCATTCCGCTGATCGAGTCGCTGCCGGCGGCGTATCAGATGGAGGAGATACTGTTTGCGTTGGGACCCTACGGAGCTGGGCTAAACGCCGCTCGCTGGGATTTTCAGGCTAGCATCCTTGAGTTCGTTATGACCGATCCTGCGGCGGTCTGGCCCGACCGCTTCGGCGTCGATATCAAATCGACCGAGTTTCTGGCGACTATTTTTCGCCGTCTAGTGGCGGTCTGCCTGAAACGCGGCGCCATTCCGATCGGCGGCATGGCTACGGCACTCCCGAGCAAGGATGAAGCGGTCAATAAGGCGGCGGCCGCAGCTATCCGGGCGGATAAAGAGTGGGAGGCGCGGCAGGGGTTCGTGCGGGGTTGGGTGGCGCATATCTTCCATATGCAGACCGCGGCCGAACCGTTTAAGGCGCTCCAGGCGTCGGGCTGGAAGCCGACCCCGGAGATGGCGAACCCGGACCACTATCCTTTCTCACTCCAGGTCCCAGCAGGACTCATCACACTCGAGGGGACGCGCCGCAATGCCAGAATGCTGCTGGAATACCTCGAAGGGTGGCTGAATGGGAGGGGGGCAAAAGGGATTGATACCCTGGTCGGTAAACCCGGGACCCACCCCGCGTTGATGGAAGATCTAGCCACCGCGCGGATCTCGGTGGCGCAGATCGCGCAGCGCATCCGGCACGGGGCCAGAGATGCCTCCACACGTCAGGCCCACGATTTTGCCCTGGTGAAACGTTTGCTTAAGGAGGAGTTCGAGAGCATCCTCGCCGCGTTGCAGGACACGGGACAAAGCGCCTCAGTGTATCGACAAGCTGAAGAACGATACCAGAAAGCCCTGAAGATCTCCTATCGGTGGATAAAGAATTACACCGAATTGAACTACAGAAGTCTGGGATCATACACCAGAGCCGACCTGGATAGCATTGCTGCGCAGGCAGATGCTTTTTAACCATTAGGTGAGCAAGAGTACTACGAACGAAAAAGGGAAAAGGAGAAATGGCGGCAGGGAAAACGCGTAGTACGTTCCTTGTCTTGACAGCAAGCCACAAAGTTCCTAGCCTCGCCTCACGTATGATCTACATCCATATCCCAGAAAAATATGACGCTACGGGCTTTCTACTGTTAGCAAAAAGTGGAATGCCGGTGAGTTGCCTACCGGACAATATCTATGGAGTGGCGGCGGAGCATATCAAGTTGCTGAAGCAGAAAAAGATTCCCTTCAAGAAACTCGCGGCGAAAAACGTGCACCTGCCTAAGTCTCCGCTCGCGGCATGAAAAAGTATGAAATGTACCTGCCCTTGAAATATAACGACGGCAGGGAGATCGAAGCTGAGAAGATTAAGCAAATCCGTGAAGAGTTGATTGCTGCTTTTGGTGCGCTGACCGTCAGTTCACATGCCGCTCCCTACCAAGGACAGTGGAAATATGGAGGGGTGGAGTTCGTAGACGACATTATCAAGATCGAAATAATCACTTCTGGTGATAGAAAAACAGAGCGGTTCTTCAAGAGGTTCAAGGAGCACCTGAAGCAGCTTCTCAACCAGATTGACATCTTGATCACCGTGCAAGATATCCGCACGCTATGAATCAGGCACTCTTATTGCGCTATTGGGTCGTCGGGTGATCGGGTCATTGCAGAATTGAATCATTGAGTCATCAGGTCATTGAGTCATTGAGAACAAAGGTCTTCTAATCTTGCCTTTAGCCTTTATCCCTTATCCGTTTCGCCATTTCCCCTAAGGCAGGTCCGGCAGCTTTGGCCACCGAACTCACCTTATACCACCTCGACTTCAAAAAGCTCAAGAGAATTTGTAACCCCGGTGCCTGCTAATTCCCTGGTAACCGCCATAACATTGTAGGGCACGGTGCATCATGCCTCTACCTGTGCTCAAGAATGCTCTCGTTAAAGACGGATGGACAATCACGCACGATCCTCTTTCTCTCTTCGTGATCGGAAGAGTGGCTTCCCACTAACAAAGCGCCAGCATGGCTGGCGCACTTGAGATGGCTCCTTGCTCCTCCAACAGCAGTTCTCTACGATGACTGCGTGACGGAGAGGGAGTTCATTATTCCGCTTGAGCTGAACGCTCGTATGCGAGTATGGCATCGTATTGAGAGAGGACAGGTCAAGGCTTTTTCCGTGCAACTGTGAGGTCTTTCTCGCTGAGCGCTGGATGCCCGTGGTGCGTTACGATACTGCTCATGATTTCGCGCACCGAGATCTCTATACAAAAGACGGAAAGCAGGTGAAAACTCCCCTGGGCATGGACTTCAATCAAGCGCGAACGTTTGCTCAACAAGACATCTTGACGAACTGACAAGAGTATCGCAGGACATTTTTGGAGGACTGATCCGTGAGGAAGCGCATTCAAGAACAACACGCCCTCCTTATTCAAGAGTTTAATCAATATCTTTTCGACCACCCAGAATTTCTCAAACGTCTGCCTCAAGGCGTCGTGCTTGTCTTACAGCTTGAAGGTGATCAAGAGTACAACCGTTGGAGCCGGAAGGTCGCCGAGAAGACACGGGAAAGAGGACAATCTCTCGCCTTTATCGAAATTCGCAAACTTGCTCCTGCACGCTCACGTCTTATTGGTCCTCGGCTTCGTCTTGAGACTGCGGCTTGATTCTTGACCGGTCTTTTTCCAGGAAGGAACCAAATTCCACGCTCAGGCTGGCGTTCCAGGGCCCTTACGAGCGGCCCTATACAGGATTTGGCATTGGGAAGGACCAGACGGGGCAGCGTGCAGCGTAGCAAAGTAAGGAAAGGAATAGGCGCTTTTCGCATCACTTCGTTCCATCCAGGCTACGAAACTTGTACAGGAGCGCCCGAAGGAGTAAAGAGGCAGCATGCGTTGCGAGAGCTGCGGGTTTGCGAATCCCGAGGGGAAGAAATTTTGTGAGGAGTGCGGGACCAAGCTCGTGCGGGTTTGCCCGAGTTGTGGCGCTGAGGTGAGGCCGGCCGCTAAGTTCTGCGGGGACTGTGGCACTCCGCTCACCGGCCAGCCAACACGCCCGCAGTCTTCTGCTGCTTCCCTTCAGCCGCTTGCGCCGACGAGAGCCGAAGCCGAGCGCCGTCAGTTGACGGTGATGTTCATTGACCTGGTCGGATCACGACGCTCTCCCAACAGCTCGACCCCGAAGACTATCATGCTCGCGTGGTGGCGTATCAGACCGCCTGTCATCAGGTCATCGCGCGCTACGAGGGGCATATCGCGCAATATCTGGGCGATGGCGTGCTGGTGTACTTTGGCTATCCCGCTGCCCATGAAGACGATGCGGTCGTGCCGTGCGCAGTGGTCTGGAGATCGTGGCGGCAGTCAGTGAGCTCAAGGTTACGCCGCCGTTACAGGTGCGGATTGGCATTCATACCGGGCCAGTGGTGGTGGGCGAGATTGGCGCAGGGGAGCACACGAGAACGGCTGGCCTTAGGGGAGACGCCGAACATCGCTGCGCGTGTCCAAGGCAAGCCAAACCGGATGAAGTGCTGATCAGTGCCGCGACCTATCGCTCGTGGAAGGCTTGTTTGTGTGTGAAGATCGCGGGCAGCCGGACCTCAAAGGCGTCGCGGTGCCACTGACCCTGTATCGTGTGGTGAAAGAGAGCGAGGTCGCAGAGTCGCTTTCAGGTGGTCAGACAGGAGGCTTAACGCCACTGGTTGGACGTGAGGAAGAATACGGCCTGTTGCAGGACCGGTGGCAACGGGTCAAAGACGGAGCGAGGGCCAGATCGTTCTGCTGAATGGGGAAGCCGGCATCGGTAAATCGCGGTTGGTGGAGGACATTGAAAGAACGCGTCAGGCGAAGGCGCACGCCGTATGGAGTTTCGCTGCTCACCGTACGCCTCAGAACAGTGCGTTCTAGCCCTATTCATCGAGCACGTGCAACGAACTCTTACACTTTCGTGCCGGAGGATTCAGCCGCAGGAGAAAGTTGCCAGAAGCTTAGATGCCCTCGCGCAGCTATCGGTTTCCCTCAAGCCGAGGCGCTGCCGTTGTTGGCCGCTTTGTTGTCCCTGCCACATCCTGACGGTGCTCCACCCGCTGTCACTCAGTCCGCAGAAACAGAAGGAAAAAACCCAAGAGGTGTTAGTAGCGTGGATCGTGAGGAAGCCGCAGCAAAGCAACAACCGGTGTACTTGTGCCTGGGAAGATCTGCATTGGGCCGATCCGTCGACGCTAGAAGTCCTCACGCTTGTTCCTCCAGCGAGTGCCGACGACGCCGGCTGCTGGTGGTGCTCACCTATCGTCCAGACTTCGCGCCGCCCGTGGGGAGCGCATTCGTATCTCAGCAGCTCACCCTCAATCGGTTGGGACAGCAGCACATCGAAGCGATGGTCAACAAGATCACTGGTGGCAAAGCGTTACTCAGCGGAGATTATGGAACAGATTATGAGCAAGACCGATGGGGTGCCGTTGTTTGTGGAAGAACTCACCAAGATGGTGGTGGAGTCAGGCTTGGTGACAGAAGTGAATGGGCATTACGAACTCACTGGTCCGCTGCCACCGCTGGCGATTCCCGCCACACTACAAGATTCGCTGATGGCGCGGCTCGATCGGCTCGGCGCGGCAAAGAGATTGCTCAACTGGGCGCCACATCGGGCCGAGAGTTTAACTACGATCTACTTCAGGCCGTCTCGCCAGTCGACGCCAATGCGTTACAGCATTCCCTCAAGCAGTTAGTGGACGCAGAGTTGCTGTACCAGCGGGGGGTGCCTCCACAAGCGACGTATCTCTTCAAGCATGCCCTGATCCAGGACACGGCCTATCAGTCACTGCTTAAGAGCAAACGGCAGCAGTATCACCGGCAGATAGCCCAGGTGTTGGAGAGCCGCTTTGCCGAGACGAAAGAGACCCAGCCTGAGCTGCTGGCTCATCACTACACCGAGGCAAACCTCATTGCGCAGGCGATTCCGTATTGGCAGAAGGCAGGGGAGCGAGCCACCCAGCGTTCCGCTAATGTGGAAGCGATCAACCATTTCACTCAAGGACTAGGGTTGCTCAAAACTCATGCCAGATACCCCGGAGCGCGCTCAGCAAGAACTCGCGTTACAAGTCGCTTTGGCCACTCCGTTCCAAGCCACCAAAGGTTGGGCTGCCCCAGAAGTGGAGCAAGCCTACGCTCGGGCCCGGGAACTGTGCCAGCGGGTAGGCGAGACTCCGGAGCTCTTCCCAATGCTTGTGGGGACTGTTTCTGTTTTATTTGGTGCGGGCAGAATTTCAGCGGGACGTGAACTAGGGGAACAACTCTACAACCTGGCCCAAAGTATACAAGACCCGATTCTTTTACTGGAAGCCCACCTTGCGATGGGGAGCCTATTGTTCCACCTTGGAGAATTCGATCTCGGCCCGAGGGCATCTTGAGCAGGGGATTGCCCTCTATAACCTCCAGCAACACCGCTCCCTTGCCTTTCTCTATGGGACTGACCCTGGAGTCCATTGTCTATCCTATGCATCCTGGGTGCTGTGGGTGCTTGGTTATCCGGACCAAGCCCTACAGAGGAGCCAGGAGGCGCTGACCCTAGCCCACGAATTATCTCATCCCTTTATGCTCGCTTTTTCCTTGGATTATGCTGCGACCTTCCATCAGTTCCGCCGGGAGAGGCAAGCCGTCCAAGAGCGAGCAGCAGCGGCGATTCAGCTGTGTGCTGAACAGCGATTTGTGTACTACCTGACGTGCGAGAGTGTTCTACAGGGTTGGGTGCTGGCCGAGCAGGGACAGGGAGAGGAAGGGGTTGCGCAGATACGCCAAGCTGTGGCTGCCTTTCGGGCTATGGGAGCGGGGATAAGACAACCACTTTACCTTGCTCTGCTCGCAGAGGCGTGCGGGAAAGCAGGACAAGCCGAAGAGGGGCTGACGTGCGGTATCCGAAGCGTTGATGCTGGTAGACAACACTGGTCAGTGTTGGTACGAGGCAGAGCTGTATCGGATTAAAGGCGAGCTAACGCTCAGTCCAAAAAGTCCAGGGCAAGTCAAACCAAGTCAAGACAAGTCTAGAGTCACGACCGCCCCCGACCCGCCCAAGGTGAAGCTGAAGCGTGTTTTCTGAAAGCTATCGAGGTTGCTCGCCGTCAGCAAGCCAAGTCACTCGAACTGCGTGCGGTGATGAGCCTCGTCCGCTTACGACAACGCCAGGTCGGGGATTACGCACCACGTAACACGCAACACGTGCTTCATGACACGCAACACGAAGCACGCCAGAAACTCAACGAAGCTCACGAGATGTTAGCCGAGATCTACGGTTGGTTCACCGAAGGGTTTGATACGAAAGACTTGCAAGAGGCAAAGGCGTTGTTGGACGAGTTATCGGAGAGAGGCTGATTGGCGCCAATTTCACCGCTCACTGCGCCAGAAAGCGAATGCGCTCTCCTTCTTCTAGCCGCCTGACCTTGCCTTCGTGCAGCAGAAGATGCAGGTGGGCGAGGGTTTCAAAAGTAGCGGCGATGGTGTGGAAGATGGGACGGTTTTCGCCCGAGCCGAACACTTCAAGGGCAATCTCATACGCCGTCTTAGCCTGCCGACGGATGGCGGGTGAATGGATTGGTGATCCCAGGGCCTAACATGATCTTGTTCGTCTGAACTGCACAAGCAGTGAGTGTAACGTAGACCTCGCGGATGTAGGCCTGGGAGTCCGGAATCAAGGCAATGTCAAAGCCCATCTCCTCCAGCAGCTTGGCCTCGCGTGGAGCTTCAGGGCGGGGAAGAATAAGCACGCCAAATTTTGCCATAATAGTTCTCCTCAGGAGAGTTGATACGCGTCAGCGGCGTTATCGCCGAGGATCTTTTGCTGCACACTCACTGGCAGTGCGGCAACCGCCTCTTTCACTTCCTTGACGGGCTCGGGGCTGGCATCGAAATGCGGAAAGTCTGAAGCCCAAAGGAATTTCTCAGCGCCACAGTGCTCAATCATAGCTGGTAGTGTAGTCTCGTCTGGATCGAATGAGATCCAGCACTGTCTTTGGAAATACTCACTCGGCTTCTGCTTCATGTTCGTCTTCCAGCCCAGCAGCTTATGTTTGGTATCGAGCCGCTCGAGAAAATGCGCGATCCAGCCGCTGCCGGTCTCTAACAGCAGCACTTTCAGTCGCGGAAAACGGTCAAACACCCCCAGACACAACGAGGCAAATGCCGCCTGTACATCAAACTGGATGCAGGTTTGGCGATAAAAATGCAGGGCACTATTCACCGCCATGACCGACTCCGACATTTTCCACTGGTGGCCCAGAAAGTATTCGTTCGTGGCCACGTGCATCCCAACGGGTAACCCGGTCTCCTCCAGCGCCGCCCAGAACGGATCATACACCGGGTCCCACCACGGTATCTGGGTGATCGGCGCCGCTCGCATAAAGGCGCCTTTCGCTCCCAGTTTGGCGGTTCGCTTGACCTCCTTCACCGCTTCATCCAGGTCCTTGAGCGTAATGAGCGCTATGGGAACCAAGCGATGCGGATCAACGGACGCGAAATCCAGAATCCAGTTGTTATAGGCCCGGGCGTACGCCATCGCCAGCTCGACATCGTCGACCTCGCTCTCCCACGCCAGGCCAAGGCTGGGAAAGAGTACTGCAGCGTCTATACCTTGTTCATCCATATGCCGCAGCCGTGCATGAGGCTCGTAGGCGCCCTTGGGACCATCGAAGTAGCCAAAGTTGCCCGCTTTGCACAGTTTCTCATAGTCCTGACCGTTGCCGGCCACCGCCGGTCCCATGGCACGGAGTCGGGCTGAGGGCCGCCCATCGATGACCAGGTACTCCACTCCGGTTTGATCCTTTTCCATGCGGATCGCCCGGTCTTTGTACTTCTTCTCCAGATACTGTTGCCACAGCTGCGGCGGTTCTAAGATGTGCCCATCGCCATCGATCACTTTCCCGTGAAGCATACGCTTTCCCTCCTTTACTCGCGTTTGTTCGCTTTCTCCTACGAATAGCGTTCAGCTGACAGCTGTCAGCGACACAAAGCCTATAGGGTCTGTTGGGTTTCTTGGGGCTATTGAGTCCTCCTACCCTACAGACTCAAGGAACTGTGAAGACTCAAGGGACCTATTCTAGCAATACTGTTCGGCACTATTCCTGCACGTCTGGCACCGGGTTCCTTCTCCCTCCGGGAGAAGCCTGTCCTGCCTGCGCCAGTGCCGCAGGCACAGGTGAGCTTGTCGAAGGGGTCAGGATGAGGGGGTAAAAAAGAGGGCTTCCTTCTTTGATTCCCTCACCCTAGCCTCCTCCGACTACGCGAAGGACAAGCTCTCCCGGCGGGAGAGGGAATTACCGCACTCCTGACGGCTTAAGCGTCGGCTAAGCCAGGCCGTTCGGCCTGCGCTCCACTGGTGACATCGGTAAAGATGCGATCACAGCCCGCGTGCTGTAAGGCATCACGTTGGAGATCGAGCTTCTGCTCCAGCGTCGAGACCCGTGCATAGCCGACCAACATGCGTGTCCCTCCTGGAGCAACGATGCGCCAGGACGTGCCAAAAGGCAAGCCAAGGGAGAGGTTTTGGGGCGTTGATTTTTAGTGCTCTCCGGGTAGGAGCGGCACCATCGCCCCTTCCATAAATTGCCAATCCCACTACTTGGCACGGCTCATCACGACCTAGATATTTGGCGCACGGTAGGGTAGAAACTACGGGATCCTCGCCGTCGAGGTCCTGGAAACCAGCGGTTCGAAGGATAGAAGAGAGACGCCTACCGAAGCGGGACGGTTCCTTATCAACCAGGATCCCCCCCGCAGGAATGATTAAGGTAAGTGGCCCTATAGCGATATGCGAATAGAGGAGAGCAGACGATGTCGATCCGGATTGACCCCGATACCAGACTCAAGATTTTCAACACCCGTGCTGCGAGCACGATGGACGATGTGGTCGGGAGAGGCTACTCGGTCACCCGAGACGAGTCGCTCAAGACGCTTCCGCCGCAGCCGCCGGGCGCGGTATTCAACGCTGAGGAGCAGGCGAAGTATCGTGCCTTCAAGGAGGCTCGCCGGGGGGCAGCAGACTACATGGCGATGGAGGGCGAGTTCAGCAAGTACCTGGAGGACGTGTACTCCGCGGCTCCGGTTGCTCGCGACGCCCTGACCGACGAGTGCGAAATCCTGGTGGTGGGCGCCGGCTTCGCAGGGCTGTTGCTGTGGCACAAGCTGAGCCAGGCGGGGTTTACCGACGTGCGGTTCTGTGAGAAGGGCGGCGATGTCGGTGGCACCTGGTACTGGAACCGGTATCCGGGTATTGCCTGTGACGTCGAGTCATACAGTTATTTTCCCGTTACTGGAGGAGATGGGCTATTTCCCGACGATGAAATTTGCCTCGGGGTTTGAGATCTTCGAGTACTGCCAAAAAATGGCTGAAAAGTTCAGCTTCTATGATCACTGTTTGTTCCACACCACGGTGGAAAAGACCGAGTGGGACGAAAAAGCTGGCCGTTGGATCGTGTACACCAACCGCGGCGACGCCATGCGGGCACGGTACCTGGTCTATGCGAACGGGATCCTCACAACCCCGAAGCTGGCCCGTATCGAGGGCATGGAGACGTTTCAGGGTGAGGCGTTCCACACCTCGCGTTGGAAGTACGACGTGGCGCTGGACGGGAAGCGAGTCGGAATCATCGGGACCGGGGCGACGGCGGTACAGGTCATTCCGGAACTGGCAAAGATCGCCGGTGAGCTGTACGTGTTCCAGCGCACGCCGTCAACGATCGATATACGCGACCAGCGCGAAACAGCGCCGCAGGAGATCGACGAGTGGTCACGTGAGCCGGGCTGGGCGCGCGCTCGCCGGGCGCGCTTCGCCCGTATCTCCGAGGGCCGCACGGCGATCCAGGCCAACGACGACTACCTCGCTGGCCGGGTCGCTGATTTTAGAGAGCGCAAGCATCACGAAACCCGGCTGACGCCCGAGGAGCTGGTGCAGAAACAGCTGAACACGAGTTTCCGGATCATGGAGCAGATCCGCGCTCGGGTAGGCGCGATCGTACAAGACCCCAAGACCGCTGCGGCTCTTAAGCCGTACTACCCGTACGGGTGCAAGCGACCGACGTTCCACGACGAATTCCTGCCGTCGTTCAACCTGCCGCATGTCCATCTGGTGGACACGGCACCACTTGGCGTGAGTCATATCAACGCGAAGGGGTCGTGCACGACGGGGTTGAGTATCCCCTCGATGTGTTGATCTATGCGACTGGGTTCCAATGGATGGCGAGTGGTTTATTCGAAAAGACGGTGGGCCGTGACGGCCGCACCATCAAGGAGACGTGGGACGCCGAGGGTACCAAGACCTTTCTCGGTCTGCACGTGAAGGGCTTTCCGAACCTCTTCGTCGTCACTGGCCCCCAGGGTGGCGGCGGCAGCTTCAACTTCACCGACGCTATCGACGCCCATGGCGACTATCTTGTGTGGATGCTGTCGACCCTGCGTGACCGAGGCGAGGCCATCGTCGACGTTCACCGCCAGCCGCAAGAGGAGTACGCCGAGCACTGCCGCCAGGTAGACATCATGAGTGCGCCGCTGCGTGACTGTCTGTCGTACTACAACGGGCACGGCGACGCTGAGCCCGGAAGCCTGGCCTATTATGGCGGTGGCCGCTGGCACAAGTACCGTATCGCCGCGCAGGCTGCGCTCGATCCGTACCTCTTTGGTCCGGCAACGTCTGATTGATTGTGGCGTAACGAAAGAGCCCTGCGGGACCTTTGCGCGCGGTTTGACGTCCACGGAATGGCCTGTCAGGTTCTCAGAGCAGAGGTGGAGTGCCGGTACGCGTGCAGTTGCGACGTGCAAAGCTGTGTGGGTGGCTGGGTCACCCGCCGGCCACAGGTTAACATCGCCAAGGCCGACGCGAGCTTGGCAGCCACCTCTCCTGACCAAGTTGGTGGTGCCACGCAGATGTATCGCCGCCGACCAGAAGGCGACCAGCGGTGCGACGGGAGCGACGAGCAAAGTCGCGAGGCATCAACAGGAGAGCGAGCAAGAGTAGGAGTGTTCGCGGGCCGCAAACGAAATGCTGAGCCGAACAAAATCAATCGAAGGACACCCAGATGCAAGTAGGATATTTCACCGAACGGCCGTATCGCTGGCTGCCGGAAGAGCTCATTTTGAAAAACCGCGCGTTCTTCGCCGTCTCGAACCAGCATTTCGACCGCGAAAAGGCGGCCGAGGACTACCATTACTACCTCGACGAATATTGCTACGCCGAGGACCTCGGCTTCGATGTCCTCGCCCTGAATGAGCATCACGGCAACCCGATCTGCATGGGGTCGGTGATGAACGTCGAGGCGGCCATTCTGGCCTATCGCACCCGGCGTGCCCGTCTGGTGCTGATTGGCAATCCGCTGCCGGTCATCAAGCATCCGCTGCGGATGGCCGAAGAGCTGGCAGAGATCGATCTGATCTCGCGCGGCCGACTGGTCACCGGCTGGGTGCGCGGCGCGGGCAGCGAGCAGTTCTTCAATAATGCCAATCCCGCGTACAACCGCGAGCTGTTCAACGAAGCGCACGACTTTATCGTCCAGGCCTGGACGCGCCCCGGGCCGTGGCGCTACGAGGGGAAACATTTTCATTATCGCCACGTCAATCCGTGGGCGCTGCCCTACCAAAAACCCCATCCGCCCATGTGGATTCCCGGGACGCTCAGCCCGGAGACCGTCGAGTGGTGCGCCGCGCATCGGTATCCCTATATTGGTCTTGGCACCCCGCTGCGGCCCACGTGTGATCTGTGGGACTTCTACGCGGACGAAGCGGCCAAGCATGGCTATCAAGCCGGGCCGGAGAATTTCGGCTATATGGTCGCGACGGCCTTAGGGGAGACCGAGGAAAAAGCACAGCAAGCGGCCGCGGGGTTCGTCTACGGTGGTGGGCAGAATGCGTTCTCGGCAGCGGAATTCATGATGCCGCCGGGCTACAACTCGAAAGCGGCCATTCGCACCTTGGCGAAGACCCAGACCAGCGCGTGGCTCGGGATCAGCGGCGAGAAGCTGAAGGAGCAGATGCAGGGGGCTGAAGACGAAATAGATTACGCCGAAATCCGGCGCAAGCTGCAGGCGGCGCTGGTGCGCGGGCAGCAGAACATGCAGGTGATCGTCGGCACGCCCGAGACTGTCATACCCAAAATCAAGGGGATCATGAGCACCCTGCGCGTGGGCATCTTCATTATTCTGAGCCTTCAAGGGCCACATAGTGATGACGAGCGGCGCACCAGCATGCGCTTATTCGCGGAAGAGGTGATACCGGCACTCAAGGAGCACGCGCGGGCGATTGATCTGCCGGACCCGTTTGAGCGCACACCCGGTTCGGTCACATTGAGTGCTGGGACAAAGCGTGCGCCGGTCGTGGATCGCGGTCCGCTGGCCTCGCTGGGATTCTAATAGCAATCCTGCGGGGGGCCTGGCCCATAAGAGGCGCGCTCCTGAGGATGCGGCTACCCCGCCCAACGCGTCAGCCCGTTGGAGCATCGAGGTCCGGTGTGTCGTCCTCTACCAGTAAGCAGACGGTGGGAAACCAGGAGTGTGCGGAGATCGTGGGGGTATTGTCAAGCATGAAAGGCGAAAGCAAACCCACACGTTCCCGAGCCCAAGCGAGAATGCAGTCTTGCTTACACAGGGCGAGCTGTAAATTTGAAATCGGCACGAACTTTGGCACTGGGTATTGCAATTCCCTCTCCCGCTGGGAGAGCTTGTCCTTCGCGTAGTCGGAGGAGGCTAGGGTGAGGGAATCAAAGAAGGAAGCCCTCTTTTTTACCCCCTCATCCTGACCCCTTCGACAATCTCACCTGTGCCTGCGGCACTGGCGCAGGCAGGACAGGCTTCTCCCGGAGGGAGAAGAGACCTGGTACCAGACGTGCAGGAATAATGCCGAACAGTATTGCCCCGATCCTCCGCAGGCTGCTCCCTGCTATGCGCTGGGAGCCAACGGACCGCGCAGCAGTTTGCCTGGCAACGCGCCGGTGTGCTCGTTATTGCGCATCAGGACTTCGCCGTTGACAATCGTCGCCTTGATCCCGTCCGACTTCTGCTTAAGCCGTCGGGCGCCTGCAGGCAGATCGTGTTCGAGGGTCGGCATCTGCGGCCCGACCTTTTCTGGATCGAAGATCACCACGTCGGCAAAGTTGCCCTCGCGTAGGAGCCCGCGTCCCTGCAAGCCCCAGAACGAGGCGAGATCGTAGGTCATCTTGCGGATTGCCTGCTCCAACGTCAGCGCCTGACGCTCGCGCACCCAATAGCCCAGTAGATGGGTCTGGATCGACGAATCCATGATCTGCGAGACATGCGCGCCAGAGTCGGAGAATGTCACGACCGATCGCGGATGCCGCATCATCGCCAGCACCACATCTTGGTCTTCGTTGACGAGCGGCTGAATGAAGAACTGCTGCAGATGCTTCTCCAGCGACAGGTCAATGATGACATCAAGGGGATCTTTGGCGGATTCCCGCGCGAGCTGCGCGACCGAACGATACGGCGGCAGCGGCGTGTCCATCACAAAGAGTGAATCGAAATCGGGTTTGCGCGCCTCGGCACCGACGGAGCGATGCGGCTGGGCCATATATTCGCGGGCAGCGTCCAGCAGTGCTCGACGGAGGTCGGGATTGCGCAGCGCGGCTTCCTGTTCAGCCAGCGGCCGCTTGCGCAGATCGCTCCACACGGGTGTACGATCGAAGGGCAGCGTGCTCTCGAAGGACAGCAGGGTGCTGATCCATCGGCTGGTGCCTTGGACCAGCATTTTGCCGCCGGCGGCGATGGTATCGTCCACGCACTGGTAAAACGCGCGCCAATCATGCGGTAGCTTGCGGAACTGCACGACGCCGAAGGTGGTCGGCACGTTGCTTTCGAGCGCGAGCGCCTTCAAGCGGTCAATAAAGTTGTGCAGCCGTTCGGGGGTCGGAGCGTCTTCCTGCGCGATTTCGAAGACCCCGGCCTTCAGGTCACCCATCACCCCAACTAGCGCCCGCACTTCGTCCCACGTCGCGAGCCGGCTGGCAACCGGGCGACTATCGGGCGTCTGATGCGCGCTCGAGCGCGAGGTGCTAAAACCGGCGGCTCCCGCCTTGATCGCGGCGCGCAATTCGCGTTTCATCGCGGCCAGATCTTTGGGGGTCGCTTCCTCGCTAAACGCCCGCTCCCCCATCGTGTAGGTGCGCAGGGCAGAGTGACCGACGTATGCGGCATAATTGATGCCCTTGGGCAGCCGGTCGACCGCGTCCAGATATTCTGGAAAGCTCGCCCACGACCATTTGATGCCGGCCTCCATCGCCTTCGGCGAGATATCCTCGGCACGCTCGAGATTACGCATCACCAGCAACTTGTCCTTCTCGGCGCACGGGGCCAGGGAGAAGCCGCAATTGCCCATGACGACCGACGTCACGCCGTGCCAGCAGGAGCAACTCCCGAGTGGATCCCAAAAGACCTGCGCATCCATATGCGTGTGGCCGTCGATGAAACCTGGCGCGACGACATGTCCTTCTGCGTCGATGACTTCGTCAGCAGGCCCGCTGACTTTGCCAATCGCAGTGATGCGACCACCCTTGATCCCGACGTCGGCTTGATAGCGTGGCAAGCCCGAGCCGTCGACGATGGTACCTCCGCGAATGATCAGATCGTATGACATTGTTCCTCCTTTTCGATTATAGACCAACTTACTTAATTCTATGCTCCATTTTCGCAACGAAGTAAAAGGCATTGAGCAAGTGAGCACAGCAAAATCCAGGGCGTGGCTCAATTAGTCCGATTGAGCCACTTCGCAACACTACGACAAATTGTAGAATTGCATGACGCTCTCCGCTAATACCATACGCCGCAAAAGTATTGCATCATTGGATCATTGCATCATCGGGTCACTGAACCGAAGAACCCCTGGCGACTGTATATGTCTCACTTTGACATCATGCTCACGCTAGGCGCTCTGACGAACCGGTCGGCTGCGGTCCTCGCCCCACGTCTGCAACTCGGGCAGGACCTCATTACTGATGAGACGCGTGCTTGCCTCCACCACGTCGAACGGTATCCCGCCAAAGCTCATCACCAGATTCCACTCTATTCCCCTTTAACGCCGCGCGCTTCATTGTCGAAGTCTGTTGTGGCTTGCCCCACACCTGATGACTGATGTAGTCATTGACTGCCCCTTCGAGCCCCATTTTCTTGATTAGCTGCGCGGCTGCGCCGTAGGACTCGTAACCTTTCAGTTCCGCATGGTAGCCTTCCAGCAGCTCGTAGTGCCGCAGGAGCGAGAGGTAATAGGCCGACAAGTGTTTCCGCGCCAGCTCCTCCGCTCGGCCCGCGTCACGATCACACACTACAAAGTCGATGGCGTGCGGGGGCGGGGCGCTGGTTCCGTGTTTCTGCAGATACTGCTGCCGGTACGATTCGACCATGGGCAGATGCCGCTCAAGCGCGAATTGGATAAAGAACATCATACGCGCGCCGAGTTGCGCGGCGGCCGTAATAGAGTCCGGCGACATCGCCACGCTGTAGAGCTTGTCTTTGAACGAGTAGATCGGCTTTGGTCGGATCTCGGTCCGCTTCTGCGGATAATAGGATCCGGTCCCTTCGATAAACCCGGTCGCGAGCGCGTTGACAATCATGCGCGCGGATTCGTCGAAGCGATCACGTGCTTCGTTCATGTCGATACCGAATGCTTCGTATTCCATGCGCGCGAGACCACGGCCCAGCCCGAGTACGAAGCGACCCTCACTTACCGCGTCAAGGACGGAAGCTTTCTCGGCAAGACGCAACGGGTCGTTCCACGGCAGGATCACGGCGGCGGTGCCAAGCTGGATTTTCTTGGTGCGGGCGGCAAGCCAGGTCAGCAACTGGAAATTATCGGGGGCGATCGAGTAGTGGTCGAAGTGGTGCTCGGCGCACCAGATGACGTCGAAGCCAAACGCTTCGGCCTGCTCAGCAATGCGCAGTTCGTTGCGTATCATCTCTGCATCGCTCATCCCCTCGTGGGCGTTTTGCATGGCCAACATGTAGCCGGTTTTCATCAGAGATTCCTTTCTTCACGAATATGGGAATCGTGACTTATGCTGAGACCACGATTCGTTTGTCCTAACACCGAGATTGAACACATGACCAAACGTGGGTTCAATCGCTTCAGGTCTTCATAGGCGAACCCCATGCGGCCCATCACGCCAGGGCTGTAGTTCTCTACAACCACATCCATCTGCGGTACAAGCGCGCGTATGATCTCCCGGCCAGCGTCCGTCTTGAGATTGACACGCATCCCTTGCTTGCCCAGATTATGCTGCACAAAATAGGCGCTGCGTTTGTGCCGACCGACTGGCGTCAACCGGGCTGGGTCGCCATAAGGAGCCTGTTCGACCTTGATGACCTCCGCGCCCATCTCGGCCATCAACCGCGTGGTCGTAGGTCCGGCAAGGGCGTGAGTAAAATCCAGCACTTTATATCCTGTCAACAACGTCTGCTCAGCCATCGCTTCCTCCTTTTTTCTCACCCCAAACGACAGTACGAATACCCTCAGCGGTGTGGACACCTATCATGCATTGTCCCTTAATGGTAATCAGCCGCACTGATTTATGAATAACATAATGCGGGCATGACTTTCCCGACATTATCGCGGCCAAGGACGTACACCAATCGTCCTTGGCCAATAAAGATCGCCAGCCGCCAGCCCAATTCGAGAATCTCAGGTTCGGAAAAATGCTACCGCAATTCATCAATGACTATTTCACTATCTGTTTGTGATTTTCTGCCGTTATCTTCGTAAAATGGGACAAGGCTTTCTCTCGTGGCGTAAACAGGGCGTTGGTTTAGGGGAGACTTCCACTCCTTCCTGATAGACGTTGGCGCCTGCCACAGAAAGACGAAGTCCGCTTGCAAAACTATTGGGAGACTATGCGTAGAGGTGGTGATAGTCTTTGAGGGTCATCGCGTTGGCCGCCTTCTGAAGGAATAGCGAGGCGCCGGCTGGCAGGAGTACCGGAACCACAACGAGGAAGAACACCAAGTCCTCAAGGGGGGAGAGGGTCAAGTCTTCACATTTTAGTTTGCCTTAACGTTGACAATACTCTACCTTATAAATCAAGACCTGCTCCCTTACCCCCTGTCGCCTCTGCTTACCGCGAAGGTCTTTGCGACTGCGCCGGCTGCGGGTACCGACCCGTAATATCTTTATATCCGTGTATGTTCGTCGGCGTGACGTGCACGATCAGCACCCCTGCGCCGCTGTTGATTTTCCCATAGGTCTCCGCTAACTCCTGCCCCATATAGCGCCCCCCAATACGCGTCGCCCAATAGAGCACTTGGTCCGCATCATCGGACATGACGACTGTGCCTTCGAGTTCGACATACGCGAATGGCGTCACCTCATCATCCACACACAAACTGACCCGAGGATCACGGCGCATGTTCTTTGCCTTGATCGAGTCCTGCGCAGTCATGAAGACGACGGTTTCCCCTTCCAGGTCATACCATACCGGTACGACGAGGGGCCGTCCGTCCTTGCGCACCGTGGCCAGCTTGCCGGTCCGCACCGGACTGCGTAAGACCTGCATACATTCTTCTTTGGTCATTCGTTCCATTTCCGTATCCTCTCGCCGTGAGGATATAGCCCGGCGTGTAGATGTTCCTTCACTTGTGACTGTGAGTACCTAAGTCGCTTAGTTTACGCCGACTTGTTAAGGTGCATGCCGAGCAGCTCATGCGCGACGTGGAACCCCAGATCCTGCACCAGCCGCCGCTTCCACTGCCGCCGCAGCACCGCACTGGTCAAGCGCCGGATGGTGCGCGGCTTCTTCATGATCTTCACAGAAGGAACACAAATACTGAACATGAGCCAGTCTATTTATTGCAACTGAAATCCCTCATAGCCCTTGGCCGCTGCCTCGGCACACTTGGCCCGATAGGCTGGGGCGGGGAGGGGGTTGAGCAGGACAGCGCGGGGCTTCCCAGGAATATTCGTGCCCATAAACCACGCCGACTTGGCCTTCGTAAAAATCGAGCCGGCGGCCACCTTGTTGATGTACTCTATCCACGCGTCTTCCACCTGCGGCTTGGGGGCAATACTCCGAAAGCCCTTCTCGCGTACATAGCGGATGGCATCGGTAATCCATTCGACGATCGACTCGGCGCAAACCGTGTAGTTACAAAACGCGGTGTTGATGGCAATGAAGAAGTTCGGGAAGCCCGCGGTTTGCAACCCCAGGTAGTTGCGCGGCCCATGGGCCCACTTGTCCTTGATCGTTTGTCCCCCTTCGCCGCGAATATCGATCCGCGTCAACGATCCCGTCACGGCATCAAACCCCGTGGCATAGATGATGACGTCGAATTCATACTCCTTCTCACTGGTCTTGATGCCTTTGGGCGTGATGCGCTCGATCGGGGCCTCGCGCACGTCCACCAGCAGGACATTGTCGCGATTGTACGCTTCGTAATAGTTGGTCTCTAACGGGATGCGTTTGGAGCCGAAGGGATGGTCCTTGGCACGAGCTTTTCCGCGACCACGGGATCCTTGACCCGGGCACGGATCTTGTTGCGCACGAACTCGGCGAAGTCCTCGTTGGCGTCCGCGTTGGTCATGATGTCATGGAAGTTGCTCAACCACTTGGTGAAGCCGGGCTTCGCCCATAACTCCTCATAGAATGCCAGCCGCTCTTCCTGCGGGACGTCGAAGGTCTTGCGCCGGTCGAACTCGTGCAGCAGGCCGACGGTCGTCTGGCGAATCCGTTTATGAATCTCTGGGTAGGTAGCCTTCCACTGGCGTTGGGTCTCTGGGGTGACGAACGAGTTCCGGCACGGCGCACAGTAATTGGGGGTACGCTGGAAGACGGTCAGATGACCGACTTCTTTGGCGATTTCGGGGATGAGCTGTACCGCGGTGGCGCCGGTGCCGATGACCGCGACGCGCTTGCCCGTAAAGTCCACTTTTTCCTTCGGCCATCGAGAGGTATGAAACGACTCACCCTTAAAGCTCTCGACCCCCTCAAACGGCGGTGTGTACCGAGCGGACAAGAGGCCGACTGCCGCGATGAGAAACTGGGCCCGGGCACGCTGGCCACTCTCCAATTGGATGTCCCAGCGATTCGCCTGCTCGTCGTAGATTGCCGAGGTCACGTGCGCATTGAATTGGATGTCTTTCCGCAGGTCGAATTTATCGGCGACATAATTGAGGTATTTTTCGTTCTCCGGCTGACCGGAATAATGTTCCTTCCAGTCCCATTCCTGCAGCAGTTCCTCCGACCACGAGTAGCCGTAGGTTTCGCTCTCGGAATCGAAGCGACAGCCGGGGTAGCGGTTCCAATACCAGGTGCCACCCACATCGCTGCCATCCTCATAGCAGCGCACCGAGAGCCCGAGCTCCCGTACTACTTAGCCGGAGCGGTACAGTTGATACAATCCGGACACCCCAGCACCGATGACGATCGCGTCATATTGCTCGATCGGTCCTGTACTGGTTTCCGGTGTGTTGTTGTAGAGAATTTGCCAAAGTGTCCCTCCTGTATGTTTCTTGACGTGCTGTCTCTGCATGCTGCGGATGGTTTCGCACGGAGTAGAAACCGCATGAAAAGAAAATCTCTAATGGTTAGTTACTCATCTACGGAGAAACACGACCGGATACCCACCCCCTGAGATCCTGGTGACCCTGCCGGATGCCAGCTTCGTGTGGGGTTCCGTGTGTCTCCTCGCCGCAGCGCAGCAGGTGAAAAGGGGAAATGAGCAGAAAAAAGAAACCGTTGTGTCCGCCTTTTCCCTTTTCGCCTTTCCTGCCTTCTTCGTTACGCCATGCGTCCGCTTCGCAAGAGCTTCCCCGGCGTAGACCCAGTGCACTTCCCGTCTTCGAAGGTCACACCACCGTTGACCATAATCCAGCGATAGCCTTCCGGCTTTACGACTCGCCGCCATTCATTCGCAGGGAGGTCATGCAGCACTTCCCATGGTCCTGATTTCAGCTTCGCCAAGTCATAGATCACAATATCTGCTGCCAGTCCTTCGCGAAGGACACCGCGATCCTGGAAACCAGCCGACCAGGCGGGCAGCGCGCTGAGACGGAAATGCGCTTCCTCTAACGTCATCAGATTGGCATCTCGTACCATCCACGTGAGCAGTTCCGTAGGATAAGCACCCGCGACGATAAACTTCAGATGCGCGCCACCATCCGACACGCCTGGCACAGTATACGGTGAATTCAGCACTTCACGGGTATAGCTCTCATTCTTATTGATGAGGTCCGTGCGCCACTCGGTCTTCAAACCATCGGCGACTGAGATATCCAACATCGCATCCAGTGGGTGCTTGTTCTCGCGCTGCGCTATCTCCTTCACTGTCATCCCTTCATACTTCTTGTTCTCAGGGCGTTGCGTGGCGATGAGGGTGTAGTTGGGCACTTCCCCAAAGATTTCGATCGGTACCGTCCCCGAATCGTATTCGTCTCTGATGGCTCGGCGGATATCGGGATTGGCGAGCTTGGCTTTCTTCTCTTCCACTGTTCCCAACGTCGCATCTCGCCATACCGGGCTGTTGTCAAACAAGTTCCAGTCTTCGAAGGTAAAAGAAAGATGCGTCGCTAGCCGCGAGGCAGTTTGCGCGAACACCTGAATGCCTTTGGCATTGGCTTCTTCGACCCATTTGAGTTGCGAGCGGAACATCTCTGGATATTTGTCGTTAATGGCAATGGCGTTGTACAACACCGGTCGGCCACTCTCTTCCGACAAGCGGGCGTTGAAGTCAAAATCATATTTGGGACCGCGCGACGGATCATGAATCGCGGCACTCGCTTGAGTCAGTTGGATACAACCCGCGTTGTGCTCGCCAAGCGCTCTGGCCAGCTTGAGGTAGAAATCATCCGGCAAGACATCGGAGATCATCGGCGAACCATCATAGTCGCGTTGCACTGAAGCAAAGCTGTCGGGGAAGAGACGTTGCGCGCCCCAGCCGACGGCGCCGGCATTCATCGCCTCATGAAACAGCTGGACAACCTTCGTCACCTCCTGTTCGTTAGGCAAGCGTTTCTTTGCTTCCGCAAAACCGCCCATGGCGTAGGCCACTAGCGGTGTGACCGGTACAAGCTGTGAGATGTTGATGCCTAACGGCAGACGGTCGATGTGATCCATCCACTGCGGGAATGTTTCCCAATCGAAAGCCATTGACGCCTGCATCGTCCTGAACGGAATCGCCTCGTTGCGTTCCATCGAGCGCATTGCTCGTTCCGCATCTTTCGAATGAACCGGGGCAAAGCCAAACCCGCAGTTCCCATTAGTGACCGAGGTGACGCCGTGCCAGCTGCCCATCGTGCAGTAGGGATCCCAGTGTAACTGCGCGTCATAGTGACAGTGCAGATCAATGAATCCTGGCGCAACGATGAGGCTCGTCGCGTCTATGATTTTCGCCGCATCACTAGTGTTGAGCCGGCCGATCTTGGCGATCTTGCCATTCTTGATTCCCACATCGGCCTTGTAGCGGGGCACCCTCGTCCCATCGACGATCGTGCCATTTTTAATAATGGTATCGAACTGCGGCATAACTCCCTCCTTTACGGGATTAGTAGACTCCGTGCGTCGTGCAACAGAGTAAATGAATATTCACTTACAAATAGTAAATGGTTATTTACTTGTCAAGGCCAGGTGCGTACACTAGGCGCCGATGGATTCGTTCCCAGCTTTTTCACCTAGCGTCCCGACGGAGGCGGCGCGAACGCGTCGTGGCAAGTCTGTCTTTGGCGCGCCGACGCGCGAGCGCATTTTATCTGCGGCAGCCCACCTCTTCGCCGAGCACGGCTACGCCAGCACCTCGATGCCGACGATCGCGGAGCGCAGCGGAATTACGGCCGGCGCGATTTACCGCCATTTCCCCAACAAGGCGGAGTTGCTCCTCGAGGTCATCAAGCGCGCACTGGCGGCGCTGCCCTTCTCCTTCGAGCGGGGTGGCGGGGAGGAGCACGTCCGGCGGCTGCCTGAGGTCGCGGCGCGCTTTACTGATCCCGCCCTTAGTTTAGTGCGCCAGCTCGCCTTGGAGGTGCACGCGGCGGCGCGGCGCGACCCGGAGGTGCACCGACTGCTCTCGGCTTACAATGAGACGGCGATGCAGAGTATTCGCGCCCTTATTGAGCCGGTGTTGCCGGTCGGAGCCCAGGATGGGGCACGAGAGTTGGAGTTCACCGCACGTGCCGTGATGGTGTTCCTCATGGGGCTGCACCATATGGATACGCTCCACCCGCAGCTGGTAGGCGACCGGGCGTGGCGCGAGTTCGTCACCGCCCACGTTGCCACTATCTTGGGGCTGAACACGCAAGCAGGGAGGCGAAAGCCCGCGGCGCGAAGACGTGGGCGAGGGCGAGGCGCCGTCTCTCTACGCAACGGGGAACAGGGACCGGACCAGTGAATACGGTTGTGTTGCCAGTTCACAAGAGGACACAGAAAGGTTCCGTCGCAAAGTTTAGATGAAGGCGAGCGAGGTAGTCACTTTATGTGATCTATGCAACCAAGGCGTAGAACTGCTCTGCGGGCGTTTGTAACGAGTACCCTGGAATCATCAATTGCCGCTTACGAATAGCGGTGTTGTCAGCTCTCACAGTTCAATTCATTTTTTTTTTTTTTTTTTTTTCATTCATCGTATTGCTCT
>CAVTCR010000083.1:0-52738 GCA_963733195.1 uncultured delta proteobacterium | reverse complement strand
TGGACGAGATCCGCAATGCTGTTGAATCTGGTCGTACTCAGGTCATCCTGACTACACATTCGCCTTACCTGCTCGATCTACTTGATCTGTCACACATTGTGTTGGTTGATCGGGTGAACGGCGAGCCGACTTTTACCCGACCAGCAGATCGAGACTCACTCCAAGAATGGGCGAAGGATTTTAGCCCTGGGCGACTCTACACCATGGATTTGTTGCGTAGGAAGGCAGAGGCGTGAAGGTTGGGATGATCTTTGAGTGTGGACCAGATGGGGCCGACCTCCAGGTCTGCCGACATCTGGCGCGGTTGCTTCATCCCAGTCTCGAAATCGTCCATGTGACGTTAGATAACAAGCGCAAATTAGTAACTGGAGTGTGGCAGCTGCTGCGTAATCTGCTGGCCGAAGGATGCGAACGAGTCGTCATCGTCTGGGACCTTCACCCGCCTTGGCGTTCCAATAAACAGAAGCCGTGCCGTAAAGAAGACCGCGAATCGATTCTGAATTCTCTCTCCAAAGCTAGGAGTCGAGGTCTTCCCATGTGTCCTTGGTCTGCATCGAAGAGGAGTTAGAAGCATGGCTGCTTGCCGATGGCCGAGCACTGTCCTAAGTTCTTTCTCGTCCAACGCACCCGGTCAAAATTCGCAGACATCAAGAATTCAGAGCAAACACGAAAACCCAAGACCCTCTTAAATCAAATTTTTCAACAAAACTTTGGTCATTCGTATGTCGATAGAATTCATGCACGGCTGATTGTCGAAGCATTGCCCGATCTCACCAGATTGCGAGCGTTGTGAAACATTTGTCCGGTTTGCGGTAAAAGTGACAGGAAAGAAGCCGTAATGCCGTCAAGACGCTGAAGGGGTATTCTCATATTGGTATTTCTTCTCCTCTGGAGGTGATCTGTTATGAAAGCGAAGACATTTGACTGCGTCGAGATGAAGCATCGAGGAGCGGAAAACGTAAGAAAGCAGACCAAAGATATGACGCCGGAACAAGAGCTAGCGTTTTGGCGTGAGCGTTCTCGCATTCTCAAGCAACGTCAGAAGGTAGCAAAAGGAGAGTCGCACGCACTAGCGGAGGAGGAGCAGCGAGCATCTTGAAAGCAAGTAGGTTGTCATGAAAATCACTTATGACTCAGAGGTGGATGTCATACGCATTCTTTTCAGTAACACGCCCATCGAAGAAAGCGACGAGGACAAACCAGGTGTGATTCTCGACTATGACAAGAACGGTAACATCGTCGGATTGGAGATTCTGGATGCTTCCAAACGAATGGAAAATCCTCGGGCGGTTGAGTACGCTGTAACAAGCTGATGACTATGCCGAATCAGCTACACCAGAAAATATCGCATGAGTCGGATGACGGAGAGTAGGGCACTTGAGTACTCGATCGCAGAACGAGCGCAAGTTCGGCCACTGGGAGGAGTTGCCCGATGGCGGACGGCGCTATTGGTTCGAGGTTGTAGGTCGGTACGGCTGGAAAGCACGTTACTGGAAAGAGGTTGATGTCAACGAAGAAACAGTGAAATTCTGGCAAGAGATCTATGACGATCATGGTACATTGGTCGAGATCCATGAAAAATATCCGGTGGACCAAGGCCATCGGAAGGTTCAGGAGGATTAAGCGATGCAACTAACGCGCGAACTAGTGGTGCGTAAGCTAGATGCCTATTTGCATCACCAGCTTTCCCTTGATGATTTAGTTGCCTGGGCGAACGCAGCGATGATGGAAGGCGACTTCGAGGAGGAACATTTCGACGCCATCCGTGATGCGGTCGCCCGTCTTGGTCTCGCTGACGTACGAGCCTTTGGCCTTACATGGGAAGAGTGCGAGAGTCTGCTCAAGCAACTCGGCTACAATGCACGTGTGGAAATCGTCGCTGCTTGAGGAGGAGCGTTAGGAGTGTAGCGTGCGCTGTGCGCACACTTCCCTTAACAACGCCCAGTGTCGCGACCTCCTTCATGTGGATCTGCACTGTGCCTCTCCTCTCCTGAAAAAAATGCATGCACATAGAGCACTGAGACGTGAAGGTGAGCGTCGCTGGGTACGTTACTATCTGCCATAATTTCTATTAGCATCTTCTTGCTAATAGGATTTGAATAAAACGCTCGCGCTTCCGGGTAGAGTACTTTTATCCTTCCGTTTTCCCTACAGCCTATAGCCTTTTCTTCGCTTCCATATCCTGCGCCAGGGTTTTGGCTGTTTGCCAGAAGAACCAAGCCGAGACGAGGTTCATGCTGATGGCAACGGAAAGCAACGAATAGCGAATCGCGTCGCGGGTGCCGATCCAGTCGTTGAGAATACCGACGACCTGCGGACCTGCACCAAGACCGATGATCGTGACAATGAAGAGGAAGACTGCCGATGCCATGGAGCGCATCGCTGGGGGGACGATCTCCTGTACGATCGCCACGGTTGGGCCAAGCCATAAAGTGGTGAAAATATTGTAGGGTAATAAAAAAAGGAGGGCGAGTTGCGTATCTGTCACTAAGAGTGTGATGAATAGCGGAATAATCGATAATAACGCACCGATCATGCCAACGTATGGGCGAGCACGTGGATTCTTCCGTGCCCAGCGGTCGGCAATCCAGCCACCGGCAAACGCACCAATCAAGCCACCTAGTGCGGTGATCCATGAAAGCCACTGTCCTAATGTTCCCGGAGTCATCCCGTGTAAGCGCACGAAGAATGCGGGTATCCATGCTCCCAAGCCATAACCGACAAAAGCGTGAAAGGCACCGGCGAGACTCGCGTTACGTCCAGCTGGCACCCTTCCAAAGAACTGCCAGACTTCTTTGATCGTATATTGTCGGCCTGTTGGGGCATGCGCTTCACTCAGCCCTCGTGGCGGTTCACGTACAGTGAGGCGCACGATCAATGCCATCAGCACGCCAGGGAGTCCGACGACAAAGAAGGCCGTGCGCCACCCATAGTGATCGTTGATCCAACCGCCAACGAGGAAGCCGATGCCGACACCGACATAGATTCCTGATGCGTAGATAGCAAAAGCGGTCGCTCGTTTCTCCGGAGGAAAATAATCAGAAATCAGTGAATGCGCCGGCGGCGTGGCACCCGCTTCACCGATGCCAACACCAATTCGAGCGAGAGCCAAATCAGTGAACCCCCGTGCCAGGCCGGAGACGGCAGTCATGATGCTCCACGTCGCCAAACTGATCGCGATCAGGCTGCGTCGTACCCAGCGGTCGGCAACTTGCGCTAAAGGTAAGCCTGCAAAGGTGTAAAACAGGGCAAAGGCAAAGCCCGTGAGAAAACCCAGAGCGGTGTCAGAAATCTTGAGATCTTCTTTGATCGGTTGCAGTAGAATCGCCAGAATCTGCCGGTCGATAAAGTTAAAAATATAGACGACGAACAATACACCCAGGACGTAATACGCGTACGGTCCGCCGACCTCGGGCGGTGGCTGACTACCGGGAACAGTATCTTTTTGCGGATTATCGACACGTGCCGGCTCCGGCATGCCCCCTCCTTTTCTCGCAGCAAGCGCTCTCTTGTTGCACCAGGAGGAGAAGGTGTCAAGGAAAAAGTTATCAGTGGGTAGCTTTCAGTTGTCAGCTTCTCCGCAGGTCCTACCGTAGCACCGATCGTGCTGCTAAACGTTAGCAGATACTACCCAGCCGACTAAAGGAGGACTTATGGCTGAGCCAGCCCTGCTCTATGAAAAACATGACGGCATTGCCTACATCACCATCAATCGACCTGACAAACGAAACGCATTTAGTCCAGAGGTGCTCTGTCGCATGGCAGATGCCTGGCAAGATTACGCTGCTGATGACGCCGCACGCGTAGCGATTATTACTGGAGCAGGTGGCCTCGCTTTTAGTGCAGGTGCAGATTTGGGGCGACTAACGCCGCTGATGTCTGGTGGACGAAAGCCGGAAGATGAATGGGATCACCGTTTGTTGGCACATCCCGAACTCGGCCAGCAAGCAACGCTGCGTGGCATCGCGATGTACAAGCCGGTCATCTCGGCAATCAACGGATTTTGTTTGGCGGGCGGATGTGAGTTGATTCAAGCGACCGACATCCGCGTTGCATCAGAGAAATCAACCTTTGCGCTCACTGAAGTAAAGTGGTCGTTGCTGCCGTTTGCTGGCTCAATGGTGCGACTCCCACGCCAAATTCCCTACTGCAAAGCAATGGAGATTATGCTTGTCGGCGATACGTTTGATGCGCAAGAGGCGTATCGTATTGGCCTCGTCAACTACGTTCTTCCAGCAGATCAGGTGATGGCCAAGGCTGAAGCATTGGCCCGTAAGATCGCTGATAACGGTCCTCTTGCTGTACGCAAAATTAAAGAGACGGTGCTGAGTGCGCTTGGAGTACCACTCGAAGAAGGCTTCAAAATCGAGAATGCGGCGGCACGGGAAATCCTTGCAACTGACGATGCGAAAGAAGGTCCGCGCGCGTTTATGGAGAAGCGTAAGCCCCGGTACAGTGGGAAGTAGCGCTCAGTTGTTTCATTGACAAAATGCGCATTTTTATTGACAATGCGCATATGAAGCAACGAGTGAATCTGACGATAGACCCAACCGTTCTCCGCAAAGCCAAGCAGGCTGCCCATCAACGACATACCAGCGTCTCTCAATTGATCGAGGACCTGTTGATATCCGTTACCCGGAGCACCGCTAAAGCGCCGGAGGATATCGTGGAAAAGTGGGCAGGGAAGCTGAAGTTGATACCGCGGGACGTCAGTGACCCGCGTCGCGAACATTTATGGAAGAAGTATGGACTTCCCGATCATGCGGATACTGATTGATACTAATGTCGTGCTGGATTTTGCCATTCGTCGAGAGCCTTTTTTTGCTGATAGTAAATACGTGATGGCGTGGGCGCAGGACAATCCGGGTGAAGCTGCGGTTGCCTGGCATTCTCTGTCGACTCTGGCATATCTCATGTCTGGGGATGTGCGTGGCTTTCTGCACGATGTGCTGAGTTATGTTGAAGTACCGACCGTCGGCACCTCTCACGCTGCACAGGCATTACAATTGCCCATGAAAGACATTGAAGATGCTCTGCAAGCAACCGCAGCGCTTGCTTTCCACGCCCAATGGATTGTCACACGTAACGAACGTGACTATCGTAGCTCGCCGGTGCCTGCTCTGTCTCCGGCAAAGTTTCGACAACAGATGATAACGCAGTAAGCTGGGGCCTGTTTCCCCATGCTCCCTTTATCCCTTATCTTTTTTGGGCATAGCATTGCTGTGCCAAACTTGCGGTGAAAACCCTATCGTCACTTTATGTTAATTTGTCGAGCAACGCCTTGGCCTCTTGCAGATCGGCGGTATCAAAACCTTCGGTGAACCAGTTGTAGATGGCGGACAATGTGTTGCATGCTTTGTTGAACTTGTCTTGCTGTTGCCAGAGCCTAGCCAAACTTACTGTTGCACGGAGTTCAAGTGATTTGGCTTGTTGCTTTTGGGCGACGTCGATGGCTTTCAGAAAACACGCCTCGGCTGCTGATTGCGGGTTGGGGAATGCAGGTCGTGGATTTTCGACTTCGGACTCCGAACTCCGAACTTTGAACTTTGAACTATCTTCGACCACAGACGCCGGACGCTGAACGCTGGACTGTAAGACTAAGTTTCCCTTTATCCGATACAGCTCCGCTTCCCAGAACCGTTCCCCGGTCTTGTCTATCGTCGAGAGTGCTTCCTCTATGAGTGTTAGCCCTGTCTGCGGTTGTCCGGCTTTTCCATATATCTCTGCTAACAACCCCAGGTAGTGTGGACGTTGAGACTCTGACCCTATGGTGTGGAGAGCCAATAACCCCTGATGGATCTGTGAGATTCCTTCCTCGAGCATGCCCTGTTCAGCAAGTGCCCATCCGCGAGAGACTGTTCCTGCCCCTGTCCACAAGGGAAAGCCGTATTCTGTCGCAAGAGCCAAGACATCGGCAGATCGCTCTTGAACTGTTTGCTCTTCACGTCGGAAACGATGGAATTGGGCGGAGAGCCCGAGCGCTGTTGCATGGACATGTGGATGAGCTACCTCATGGGCGAGCAAAAGGGCAGCATTATTCCGTTGCAGTGCTTGGTTGGGATAACCATGCAGCCAGAGGGTCCATGCTGCAAAGGCAAGGGAGGCAACGCCAGGATCATCTCCATACAAAGAGGCAATAGAGCGATGTCGTTGTACGTCATAGAGAGAGATACTTTCCTCTAAGTGTTCCTGGGCAACACTGAAATCACCAAGCAAAAACAGCACATACCCAAGCATTCCGTGAGCCCCCATGAGCAGTGTTGACTCCTGGGTACGTTGCGCCAGATGCAACAACTGGTTCCCTAATGCTCGCCCTATATCATACGTTCCTCGGACGACGTAATGGCGATAGAGCCCAGCCAAAGCGGGAAAGAGCTGCGGCGTATCGCCTACCTCCTGGCATAGCGCTTGTGCCTCAGCGTAGACAGCTTCTACTTCAGGAGCAGCATGTCCCTTTGCTGTGACTAACGAGCCACCAAGAACGATCCGTAAGCCAAGTTCTAGCTGTTTACGCTCTTGTGTGTCAGGGAGAAGGGCAAGCAGATCTAAGGCTTTGGTGAAATGAATAATGGCTTCTTGGTGCGCATGTCGTCGGGTGGCGTTGGTCCCAGCTTGCCAACGATACTGTAGCGCCCGATTATAGTCTTGTCCTTCCTCGAAACGTAACGCCAGTTCGGCAGCGATTTCTTGCACGCGAGTTCCATACGCTACTTCTAATCGCTCTCCCACTCGTCGGTGTTGGATGATACGTTGCCGCGTTGTCATACTCTCGGCCAAGACGTTCTGATGGAGGACGTGGAGAAAACGGTAGCGTGCGGCTACTGTTCTGTCCGGCCATTCGTCTGTTCCCCTGCGCTGCAAAAAAAGAGTCTGTCGTGCGAGTTCTTCACATATTGTTTCTACCGCGTCTATACTTTCTTCTCTTCCAGCGGCAACCGCGGCTGCGGAAAATTCCCTCCCAGCGATACTCGCTGTCTGTAATACCTGGTGGGCTTTCTCGTTGACTTGGTGATTTGATGCTCGATGAAAGCGCGAAGACTGACGGGGATGTCGAGTTGCTTCATAGTGCGCTGGAAGTTCCCGTCTTCGTTCTCGTCGACACGTAGTTCTCGTGACGTTACATAGTCGACTAAACTCACCATAAACAGCGGATTGCCCTCTGTGCGTTGATGGATCATTTGTGTGAGTTGTTGGAACCCTGGTTGAGCGGAAGAGGAAGGAACGGCCAGGCGCATTGCTACATACGCTGCGACGGCCGTTTCAGAGAGTGGTGCTATTGCGAGTTCTTCACAATAGCGGTGAACGTGGAGGTCTTGTTTCAGGGGTTTGAGTGGATGGTCTCGTCGTTCCACGTCACTTGGTCGATAGGTGCCGATCACTAACAGTTGCGCAGGGTGTGGTCGGCGTGCGACATAGGAAATGAGGTCAAGGGTTGCAGAATCACTCCAGTGGAGGTCATCAAATTGGAGTACCAGTGTGTGCTCAGTTGTGAGAGCCTCTAGCGCTTCGGCGAGTTCTCGTAACATGCGCTCTTTGGTGGTACCGAGTACTCGAGGTTGTAGGGCTTCGAGTGCTTCTGTAGTTAAGAGACTGGACATCTGCACAAGCCATGTTGGTGCGTAGCGACTCAGTGTTTCGAGAATGCGTTCATACCCTGGCTCGTGACAGAGTTGGCCAAGGGCTTCTAGAACCGGCATATATGGCTCCCCCTCACCATACTGCTCTAGACAATGCGCGCGAGATACGCGGACGTTTGCCTGCCCTTCCAGCTGGTCCAAAAACGCTTCGACCACAGTAGTCTTACCGATCCCGGCCTCGCCAGTGACAAAGATAATCTGACGTTCACCGTTCTGAGCTTTAGCTAACCATTGGTGAAGTTGTGCGAGTTCTGCCTCTCGACCGACGATGTTTGGGGTGGGCTTGAAGGGGGCTTAGGAACTAGAGGGAACCAGGTCTCTAGCCTCCAGTCTCTAGTCTCTTGCCCTCTGACCCTGACCACTGAATGCTGACTACTGACTACTTCCCCGATAAATCGATACCCGCGTCGGTGCACGGTTTCGATGAACTGGGGGGCTTTGGCTTGATCCTCCAATGCTTTGCGGATTTCTCGAATGCAGACTTTGAGGACAGCGTCACCGACGCGAACATTGGGCCAGAGCGTTTTCAGCAGTTCCTCTTTGGTCACCAACTGACCGGCCCGCTCGACGAGATAACACAGCACTGAGAACGTTTTCGGTTTGAGCGGGATCTTATCTGAGCCACGCCACAGGTGTGCGTTCGCAGCATCCAAGCGAAACGGACCAAAGCGAACGGTTTGGTTTGCATTCATATGCTTACCGAAAATTTACCAAAAGACTTACCGCAAACTTACCGTAATCATTGATCTTTTCCCATCCTCTACACTGCCCGCGCCGTAGACCCAAGTGAAAGGAGAAAAGAGCAATGACAGCCGAAAGCCAAGTACCGCTGAAAGAAGAGAACCGCGCTCCCCCGTAGTCAACTCATCATATGGATAAAAGCCTTCGAGACAACCACCACAAACCCAAAAGGAGAAAGCATCATGTACACAAATACGAAACGCGCAAATACCCACGAAGCAAACTCAATGAACTCTCAAACCTCTGGAGGACTCTATATGAAAGTGAAAGCTTGTATGCTCGGTTTCATTGTCGCCCTGTTCACGGTTTCCCCCGTCTTCGCCGCTGCCGACTACGACGATTGGTGGCTCTGCGCGAACGAATGCGCTCCTGATGACGCCGCCTGTGTTGATAAGTGTACCGATGAGTACAATCAGACGCATTCCACTCCCTATCCGGCAGACCTCTGCATTCAGGTATTAACAGATACTGGCTTTTTGACGGCAAAGACAGGATTAGAACGAGCATCTCACCTGAAGGGATTAAAACTCAAACGTGATGCCAAAGGCGGGTCTCTCTGTGACAGCAAACCTGGTATAGTCACACCCTGTCCTACTGGTTCGGTAGCCACCCCCTTTGAGATGCCAGTGTACGATAAAGCGGGGTTGTTTGTGGTTTGTTACAAGACCGTATCGTTTTGTATACCCGAAGACCTAGAGCCTGCTGACTAAATCGAACCACACGATATTGGCACACAGCCTACAAAAACCGCTCATGCTAAGTCCTCGAGAGGCTCAGTACGAGCGAGAATATCTCTCACCATGAGAGATAAAATGTACGAACCTTCTGTGGCTCCGCTTTAGAACCATTAAATCCGATAGCTCCTTTATTTGCTTGGAGGACAACATGCCGTTAGTCAACATGAAGATCTATTTCAAAGTCATTACCGCTACTACTGCAGGAGTGATAGGTTCTGAGATTACGCAGCCTGAGCAAACTCCTGTAGGGCCAAAGGATTTTGCGGAATGGAGTGTAAAAATAACGACTGGCGGAACGCGTAGATCGTTTGCCCGTGCGCAAAGGCCGTTTGTTACGTTAACACGAGCGCATACAACCCTCGTCATCTCGGGTATTCTTCATAGGCATGCCCGTTTCCTCTTTCCGCCATTGTCACATTTTGAGAGATCATCTCGTAGAGAACAGCCTTCTCACTGTCGGTTCCGTGTACAACAATTCAAGACACTACATGATCAGAAAAACCTGGCAAAAGGAGGCCATAGTTTGCGAGAGAAATAATTACAGCAGTAAGGATCAAATAAGCCCGTGACGCTTCGGTTATTCAACAACCTCACGGGCAAAGGAGAAAAATAATGAGAAGGACATTTGGACAAAGATGGCCCCCCAGCAAAACGCTCGGTTGACTCATTCGTTAAGGGCATTCACGACCAGTACACACTATTTATAGGAGAAATTCACATGAACACGAAACGTAGAATGTTTACACTGCTGTTTTCTCTGTTTTTGACTTTGGGTTCTGTTCCGGCCTGGGCCGTCAGCCCTCATACCAATTGGACGCTGGTCCGGTCCAATGTCCCGGGAGCGTTTTTCGTCAACATGGCGACTAGCAATACGCATTTCTGTTACCTCAGTCAGGTCGCCATGGAGGAAATCGACACAAACGGCGAGCGGACTACGTGTCGGATAACGCGAGGCTCTCTTGTCTGGACGCTTGAAGCAATCATAGGTGCAAGCACCCAAGAACCGACCAACGCCGATGTTGTGTGCTCTGCCTACTGCTACAACAACTAACGAGCGGTGCTATTCACCCGGTGACGGGTGAAGTCCGGTAAGGATCGGTCGCTCGATCTTTACCGGGACGCTCGAGGCAAAGTCCTTTTTCCACAGTGCGGGATTTCTCTTACTCAGTTAGCACGTCGTCGACCATTCACTACTGGAGATTCTGTATGCGAACCAACCTCGTTTTGGCCGTAACCGCGATCGCAATCGCAAGCCTAGGCGCAGCCTATTACTTTTTGCCAGACCCCCCTTTGCCCAGCCAGGGAGAAACGGTGACCCCGGCCCTCAGCTCGACTTCTCGCTCGAATGAGAAAAATACACCGATTCGCGAGGAGAGCCACACCCAACCCACGCCCCAAGAGCAACGGCAACTCGCACTTATGAATGAGAAGATCACCAGCCTTGAGGCTAAACTCCGCAACATGGAAGCTCTCGCTAGCAAGCACGCTCAGGACCAAACCGCCTCAGAACCAGACGAGTCCGAGGCGAACAAAGACATCGACAAAACAAAAGCGAAAAGACTTTTAGAAGACGACTTTGGTCAGTGGCTAGACACGGCGTTGGTCACAGGGGAGTTCGACCGCGACGCGACGAGGTCGACCGTAGAGCAAATGGGAGCGAGCCTCGCGCAAGTGCCTGGGATCACTCTCACGGATATGCAGTGTGGCGAGCGGTTTTGTCGCGCCAGTTTTGCCTCTGACAACGGTGACCGGCCAGATATTTCGCAGTTGATGGGAGCATCACCGTTCATCGATTCAGGTTTTACTCTCAACGAACCTGACGGTCGGGTGAGAGTCTATTTCACTCAACAGGGTCAGTCGTTAAGTGAGCTTCGCAGTGAGGCGCAAGAGCAGGTCCTTGGGAATATGTACGCCAATTAGTGTTGTGCATAAACGTTTCGTGCTGAAGCAAGAAATACCTGGGACGAAAACCGATGGAAACACTACGGCAAGATGTGAATATCATAAAATCACTCTCTGCTTGTGTGCTACGGGCGGCTTGTCCGTCAGTACGATAGTGCTATCCTGGTAATGCTGCACATCTGGTGAGGTTATAGTCACAGATGAAATACTCTGAGATTACGCAGCCTGAGCAAACTCTTGTAGGGCCGAAGGATTTTGCGGGATGGATTGTATAAATAACGACTGCCGAAATCCATAAAATGTAGCGCTCTCCGGAGCGCCTTCGACGACGCCTGGGTGGCGAAGTAACCTCAGACCGCCACAAAGGCACCAAGCGCCCGTATTTTTCATGCCTCTATTGCTGTCAGCAGATTTCATGATTCCCGCGGGCCTTATCAAACGCCCGCAGAAAGGTGGGGCGACGCATGACATAACCGAACACCCCGAAAGAGTGAGAAGCAGCCAGCAACTCGCGCGAGGAGAGCACGGAACCGCGCTCCGGTTTTGTCTCGACACTGCGAGGAGTGGCCAATGGCATTAACTTCGTATAACGAAATTTTTCGAGAGAATGGAGGAATAATCATGGCATCTATCAGATATGCAACTATATTGACGGGAGCGGCCCTCATGCTCGGTCTGACGCTGGGCGGTAGCAGCGTGAGCGCCCAGACCGCTAATGTCGGTCTGTCTGTTCCGAAGTTTCAGGAGCCGGTCTTTTGCTACGGAGCTGACGACTTCGGCGAATGTCGCCTGTTCGCGGGGACTGCAGAGTCATGCCAACACCTCGAACCGTGCAACTGGGAGAAGACAGCCCAGTTTGTTCCGCTGCAGGACCCAACGTTCTGCTATGGCGCTGACGACTTCGGTCGGTGTCACTTGTATCTCGGCACCGAAAAGGCATGTGCCTCTTTGGAACCCTGCGACTGGAGCGTCAACGTAAAGATTCTCCCCCAACGCGATTGAGTCGCGTGCTTCGGTGCAGCTGCGTTTGACAACTGTTTTGACAGACAGTTTGTGATTATATTCCTGAAATCACAGTGCGGGACAAGAAGAAAAAAACTTTGTTCTTGTCCCTGCACAACTCCCCATCTTTTTTAGAAGATCACATCATCGCCGCACCAAACTGCATAGCGAGTGCCATATCACCCGTGACTTTAATAATCCCACCCATGAACGCCATTTGTGGGTTGATTTCGCCACGGGCCATCTTTTGCGCGTCTTCAGCTTTCATCGACATCACGGTTTGTGGCTTGTCTGGTCGCTCTTCATCACCAAAGTGAATCTGGAACCCCTGCTCACTGCCATCGGGTAAGTTGGTGAACATGAATTGCAAAAGGCCTTTGAGTTTCTGTAAACGCTCAAAGCGAGATTTGGTGAGCTCGCCTTGATTGTTGCGTCCACCAGGGCCGAACAGTCCAGAATCGGTCGCTAGGGAGGCTGCCCAGTCAAAGTATGCTCGTGACTGATAGACCGTCATCACCGGCGGGAATGCCGCCTCTTTTTCTGCTTTCATCTCGCCGTTCCTAACATTCAAATGCCACGTGCCGCCACCGTCACCTTCGACGACAATGCGAACCGTCCCTTTTGCCGACGATCGCTCCTGGATCTGTTGTTGCAACGTCAGGATTTGTCGCTGTAAATCGTCAATGCGACGACGGAACTGTGGGGCGATCTTCTCTGTGAAAAACACTTCTGGAGTCAACGGCGTAGCGTTGTTTTCTGCCATGAATATCTCCTTATCACTACTGATGAAGAGCATCGTGCATGATGGTGACCGCTCGATCAATCTCGGCTGAAGAAATGATGAGAGGTGGAGCGAGCCGCACGACCGTATCTCGATGCAATGTCCAACCTAGGATGAGGCCAGCAGTAAAACAATTTTGCACAAAGTGTTTAGTCGCTTCGGGAGTAGCGAAATCCATCCCAATCAATAACCCGCGACCACGAACGTTAGTGAAATCACCGTGACCAACAAGAGATTGGAGTTGGATGATAAGTTCTTCACCTTTTTCCTGCGCACGTTGCGGAAGGTTGGCCTCCAGCATGAAGTTCAGCGACGCCAACCCAGCCGCGCAGCATACTGGATGGCCGCCAAAAGTTGTGACATGTGCTAATGGTGGATCAGTGGAAAGCGTGGCCATAATCTGCGGTGTACTGATGAAGGCTCCGAGAGGCATGCCTCCACCAAGTGCTTTGGCAAGGACCATAATATCTGGCGTCACCTGCCAATGCTCTGACGCAAACATTTTTCCTGTTCGACCAAAGCCAGTAATGACTTCGTCGAAGATCAAGAGCGCGCCGACTTCATTACAACGATGACGAAGTGCAGAGAGAAAGTCGTCGTCAGGAATACGTACGCCACCTTCACCTTGAATCGGCTCGATAATGACTGCAGCAATAGTGCTATCAATTTTTGCTAGCGCAGCTTTCGCATTAAACGGCAGAAACGTCACTCCTGGTAAGAGTGGTTCAAACGGATCACGATAGAGCGGATTACCACCAACGGACAACGAGCCAAACGTATCGCCGTGAAAACTGCCAAAGAAACTCACGAATCCTGAGCGACCAGTATATTTGCGAGCGGTTTTCAGTGCGCCTTCGATTGCTTCGGTGCCACTGTTCGTGAAGTATGTCACTGACAGTGGTGACGGCGCGACTTCAGCCAGTCGCTCGAGCGAGTTGTACTTGTGGCTCTTGGACGTACTCACCGTAGACCATCGCGTGGAGATATCGCTCTGCCTGATCTTTGACCGCATTCACGACTGCGGGATGCGTATGCCCGATGCTGGCAACGCCGATACCGGAAAGAAAGTCGAGATATTCCTTGCCATTTTTATCGACGATCACGCAGCCGTGTGCGCGCTCGACCTCAATTCCCATTGGCTCGGGTGAGGTCTGACAGACGAAACGGCGAAAATCTTCATGGAGGGTACTCATGACTCGTTCTCTACCGGTTTCGCTGTTGCCATGTCGTGTCCGCTCTCGGTTTCTTCGCAGCCTGCTGCAACACTGGCGCACGCAACCAAAACCATAGCGCGGCAAAAAGACAACCGACCCCAGTCAGACCGACGGTTAACGGCGCACCGATATGCGGGGTGAGCGAACCGGCAAGCAAACTCCCCAATGGCGGTGTCCCCATAAACATCATTAGAAACAAACTCATTACTCGTCCACGCAGCCGATCTGGCGTCAATGTTTGTAACAACGTGTTTGCTGCTGCCATTGGCACCATGAATCCTGAGCCAATCAGCGGCAACAACAGCATGGAAAGCCAGAAGTTACGTGACATCGAAAACAAAATCATGCCAATGCCAAACCGAATCAGTGCGAAGGTGATGAAACGTCCCATATCCTCGGTACCGCGTTGTCGCGCGAGAAATATAACCCCAACGATCGCACCCGCGCCCGCAGCTCCTAACAGGAGGCCCATTGCGTCTGGACCTCCATGCAAAACGTCTTTAGCGAAAATCGGCATCAAGACGCTATACGGCGTACTTAACAAGCTGATTAAACCGATGAGCACTAAAAGGAGGCGAATCGCTGGCGTGTGGAAAGCGTACGCCATGCCCTCGCGAATGAAGCTTGAAACTGAGGCACTTGATGCGTGAGGTGCACTTGGCGGCACCCGCATCGCCATGAACCCGCCAATGATGGCGAGATAACAGATGCCATTTACTGTGAAGCATACACCCTCATCAAACTGAGCAACCAAAAGACCGGCAAGGGCAGGGCCGACGATACGGGCGGCGTTTACCAATGCTGAGTTGAGAGCAATCGCACTGGTCAAATCTTCCTTGCCGACGATCTCTTGGAGAAAGGCTTGGCGTGCAGGCATCTCAAATGTCTGTAACGTTCCAGCGATGAAGGCCAGGAAGAGCACTTGCCATACGGTAATCAAGCCGCTTGTCGTTAATGCGCCAAGGATGAAGGCTTGTGCCATGAAGAGTATCTGGGTGTAGAAGCAGATTTTGTAGCGACTAAAGCGGTCGGCGACGACACCACCAAAAGGGCCGAGCACAACGGCGGGAATCTGCCCAGCAAACGCGACGAAGCCGAGCATGAACGAGGAGTGTGACAAACGATAGACTAACCATGCTTGTGCCATGCCTTGCATCCAGTAGCCCGTGCGGGAGACCAATTGACCAGCGAAGAACAAACAGAAATTGCGATGTTGCAGTGCACGAAGTGCGTAGGGCAGTTGTCGGTCTACAGGTGCAGTTTCTGGCTTGGTTAATGTCGGCATGTGCTGAAAGTATCGTTCGTCGAGTATGTCTGTCAATGAAACACCGCTTTGCTTGCCGCAGCCGGTCGTTTGCATTAAGACGAGAATGTATTTCTCTAAAGGAGGACAACGTATGAATGTTGGTATTTTAGTTCCTGCGACAGCGACGACAGGAAACCTCGCAGAAATTGCTCGTCAGGTTGAGACCGCAGGGTTTGATTCCATTTGGATTCCTGAACATCCTGTGATTCCGTTCGGCTACAAAACCCAAGTTCCTGGGGGTGGACAACTTCCTGAGCATTATAATCGCTGGCATGATCCGTTTATCGCCCTGACCGTCGCGGCAACGGCAACGAAGAAAATCAAACTCGCTACTGGTATTTGTTTACTACCCGAGCGTGAGCCGTTAATAACGGCGAAGTTGATTGCCAGTTTGGATTGTTACTCTGGCGGACGGACGCTGCTTGGCATTGGTGCGGGATGGCTGAAGGAAGAAACCGAAGTGATGGGTACCAGTTTCCGAGTGCGCTGGAAACGACTGCGTGAAACTGTCGAAGCGATGCGAGTGTGTTGGACCCAAGCTGAACCGAAGTATGAAGGCGAACTGGTGCGTTTTCCGGCGGTGCACTGCGAGCCTAAACCGGTGCAAAAATCCGGGCCGCCAATCTTGCTGGGTGCGCACGGTCCTAAAGCTGCTGAGCGTATTGCCCGCTTTGGCGATGGATTGTGTCCGTTGGTAGATAGTCCGGAGACGCTCAAAAATGTCTACGTTGACCCAGCAAGAAAGTTGGCTCGTGAGGCTGGCCGCAATTCTGATGGCTGGCAAATCTCACCATTTGTTGACGCAGAGAATGGCAACTTATCAGAAGACAAATTGAAGCAGTATCGTGATGTGGGAGCTACGCGGGTCGTCCTTTTCTCACAGCCGATGGCGACGGAAATTGCCAACGGCAAAGGGTTAGAATGGATTCAGCGGACTAGGCCGATTGTTGAGCGGGCGCAGAAGGTGTGAAGTTTGAGTTTCGTAGGTTGGGCTGAAGGAACGCCGAAGCCCAACTTCTTCTACGGCATTTCTTGTTGGGCAACGCTGCGCTTTTGCCCAACCTACATCTCTGTTGTTGCCAAGACCTCCTCCACCTTCGCACACGGCAAATTAAAGGCGTTGGCGACACCTGGATGAACCACTTGTCCTTGAATAGTGTTTAACCCCCGACGTAAAGCTGGATTTGTCTGCAACGCCTTTAGTCCTTTATCAGCTAATTCCAGTGCGTACGAGAGCGTGACGTTGGTCAGCGCGTAAGTTGAAGTGTGCGGAACGATCGCTGGCATGTTGGTTACGCAGTAGTGGACGACTCCTTCGTCCTGATAGATGGGAGCGTGATGGGCGGTCGGGTGCGAGGTTTCTGCACTGCCCCCTTGGTCAATAGAGATATCGACGAAGGCCGCTCCGGGTTTCATGCTGCGGAACAATGAACGGGTCAGCAGTTTCGGTGCCCGTGCCCCAGGGACAAGAATCGAACTGATCACCAGATCGGCAGAGAGGACTTCTTCCTCGATGTTGGCACGATTGGACATGACTGTGGTGACATGACCGCCAAGAATATCGTGGACGTAGCGCAAGCGGGCAGGATTGATGTCGAGAATGCTCACATTGGCTCCAACCCCGACCGCGACTTGACAAGAGTTGGTCCCAGCAATGCCGGCTCCCAAAATCACTACGCGTGCCGGTTTGACACCAGAGGCGCCACTCAGCAACACTCCGCGACCACCATTTTGTGCCTGTAACGCCCACGCCCCAACCTGGATCGCCAACCGCCCGGCGACTTCGCTCATCGGTGCGAGCAAGGGCAGAGAACCATCTTCGAGTTGAATCGTTTCATATGCCAAAGCGGTCACATGTTTATCTAAAAGGATACGCGTGAGTGTTTCATCAGCGGCAAGATGGAGATAGGTAAAGACAGTGAGCCCTGGTCGCAGCAGCGGATATTCCGTAGGCAACGGCTCTTTCACTTTCAGGATCATCTCTGCCTGCTCCCATACATCTCGCGCGGTTGGCAGGATCTTAGCTCCGGCTGCGTGATAGAGATCATCAGGAATACTGCTACCGCTGCCCGCGTTGTGTTCGATCAGCACGTAATGGCCGTGAGCAACCAACCCGGCAACGCCACTCGGAGTGATAGCGACTCGTGTTTCTTCTGACTTAATTTCTTTTGGGATTCCAATTAACATGCAGCCATTATATTGCTTCCTTTGACAGCACGGAAGCGATTCTCGTATCCTGAACAGATTATGGCAACGATTCTTGATGGTAAAGCATTAGCCCAGCAGATTCGCCTCTCGACAAAAGAACAGGTGTTCCGGTTTCGTACCCAGCATGGTTATGTTCCCGGCTTGGCAACCATCCTGATTGGTGATGACCCTGCCTCGCGCGTGTACGTCAACACTAAGGAGAAGGCGTGCCATGAAGTCGGCATGCAATCTTTCCCCTATCGTTTTGCGGCTGAAACCTCAGGAGCAGAAGTGTTGGGGCTCATTGCAGAACTGAATGTACGGACCGAAGTGCATGGCATTTTGTTGCAACTCCCGCTACCTGCACCTTTGGATCAACGTACGTTGATTCTCGCGTTGTCACCGGAAAAAGACGTGGATGGATTGCATCCTTTTAATCAAGGGCGATTGCTGCTAGGTGAAGAGGCGTTACGCCCATGCACTCCGCTTGGTGTGATGCGACTCATTGAACATACTGGTGTGGCAGTTGCCGGGAAAAAGGCCGTGGTGATTGGTCGGAGTATGTTAGTTGGCAAGCCAGTAGCGTTGATGTTGTTAGAACAACATGCAACTGTCACCTGTTGTCACTCGAAGACGGTCGATCTTGCGAGTGAGATCCAAGCGGCGGATATGGTTGTTGCAGCGGTTGGACAACCTGAGATGATTAAAGGCGAATGGATCAAACTGGGGGCTGTCGTCATTGATGTCGGGATCTCCCGGTTGACTAACAATAAGTTAAAAGGTGATGTTGAATTCGCTGTGGCGAAAGAGCGTGCTGCATTTATTACTCCGGTACCTGGGGGAGTTGGTCCGATGACTGTAGCGATGTTATTGGCGAATACGTTGAAAGCGGCGGAGCGGCAAGCGAAGAAAGAGTGATGAGTGAAAAGTGAAGAGTGATGAGTACTAGGAACGAAGAGTTCAAATTTTCCGCTCATTACTCGTACCTCGGAGCTAAAATATGCCGAAACGCACTCCTCTCTACGATACCCATCGGGCCTTGGGTGCCCGACTGATCGAGTTCGGTGGTTGGGATATGCCCGTACAATACAGTGGTATCCTTGCTGAACATCATGCTGTACGTACGAAGGCTGGGCTCTTCGACCTCAGTCATATGGGGGAAATCGAGGTAAGTGGTCCAGGGGCACTGGAAGTGCTTCAGGACCTGGTTGTGACCGATGTAGCACGTATCCAGCTTGGCCAGGCGCAATATTCAGTGATGTGTTATCCAAACGGCGGTATTGTCGACGACATTATCATCTACCGCAGGGCGGAGGAGAACTACTTCGTCTGCGTCAACGCGTCCAACATCAGCAAAGACTTCGAGTGGATGCTACAACACAATCAGGCGCAGGCCACGATGATAGACCGGAGTGATGAGTACGCGCTTATTGCCGTTCAAGGACCAACGGCAAGCGCGATCGTTCAACGTCTGACCCCACTTAATCTCGCGCAGGTCCGACGCTACTGGTTTACAACTGGAGAGGTAGCTGGAGTTCCCACCCTTGTCGCGCGGACAGGATACACCGGCGAAGATGGGTTCGAGCTATTTATGGCGGCAGCGCAGGCCGTTAACGTATGGAACTCGTGCCTCGACGCTGGCCGAGATTCCGGGCTGCTGCCGATCGGTCTCGGCGCGCGTGATACGTTGCGCCTCGAAGCTGCATATATGCTGTATGGAAATGACATCGATGCGCAGACGACACCTTTGGAAGCGGGGTTACAGCGACTCGTTAAGTTTGAAAAACCTTCGTTTCTTGGGCGGGATGCGCTCTTGCAACAGCAGACGGTAGGAATAAGCAAACAGTTTATTGGTCTCAGTATGGATGAAACTGGCATTCCTCGACATGGCTACACGTTGTGGCACGACGAGCAGAAGGTAGGGATCGTGACGAGCGGTACTCAATCGCCTACATTTGGCTTTGGGATCGCGCTCGGCTACGTTTCTCCTACGTGTGCTGCGATTGGTACACCATTAACGGTTGAGATCCGTGGCCGACGCGTACATGCTCACGTAGTGGAGAAACCATTTTATCGCAAGGGATGAGTAGACGGAGGTGGTTATGGAGTTCCCGAAGGAGCTGCGATACTCGCAGGAACATGAGTGGGTCGCGGTGGAAGGTAACGTTGCGACCATTGGCATTACCGACTACGCGCAAGAGCAACTAGGTGATGTCGTGTATGTCGAGTTACCTGCAGTTGGCAAAGTGTTGACCAAAGATGACACCCTTGGTGTCGTCGAATCAGTAAAAGCGGTGTCTGACATTTACACCCCTGTGAGCGGCACAGTCACAGAGGTGAATGTGGACCTCCCGAATACTCCCGAGGTCGTGAATGCCGATCCGTATGGGAAAGCCTGGATGATTCGCGTGCAATTGAGCAATCCGCAAGAAGTAGACGAACTGATGGATGCCGCGACCTACCAAAAATTTGTTGAAGAAGCGTGAAAACGTCTCTATGTCGGGGAGTCCGAGAGTCTAAGAGTCAAAGACCAACAGACTGGTAGACCCAAAGACTCCCTGACTTGTAGACTCTATGACTCCGAGACCCTTAGACTCCTAGACTGCCTATGCGTTATATCCCACATACTGATAGTGACATTGCGTCTATGCTTGCGACCATCGGAGCTGGATCGCTCGCTCAGCTATTTGCTCATTTGCCAGAAACACTGCGTTCGCAAGCGGCAATCGGTTTGCCCCCAGGGTTATCTGAAGCTGGAGTGCGTTCTCGCCTCGCTGAACTCGCGGCGGCCAACCGTGTTGGTCCTGATACCGTGGCGTTCCTTGGAGCTGGTGCTTACCCTCACTTCGTTCCGGTGGTGGTGGATCAGATTATCCAGCGCTCTGAGTTTGCGACGGCCTATACGCCCTATCAACCCGAGGTGAGTCAGGGCACTCTGCAAACGATTTTCGAGTTTCAGTCGTTGGTTGCGACGTTGTTCGGTTTAGATGTTGCAAACGCCAGTATGTATGATGGTGCGTCGGCAACCGCAGAAGCAGTGTTGATGGCGAAACGCATTTTGCCCCAGCGCGCGACCGTCTTGGTCGCGCGTTCGTTGCACCCACAATATCGCCAAGTGATTCAGACCTACCTTGAAGGCGTTCCAGGGGTACGGATCATTGAACTGCCGTGGGGAGAAGACGGTCGCATCGATACGGCAAAACTAGTCCAGTGTCTTGATGATACGGTTGCCTGTGTCGTCGTCGGCTATCCTAACGTTTTTGGTGTGATTGAGGACGTTGCTTGCGTCAGTGAAGCGGCTCATAACGCTGGTGCACTAGCTGTGACAGCGACGACTGAAGCACTGGCCTTAGGGTTGTTGAAACCTCCTGGTGAGCTTGGTGCAGATATTGCGGTAGCAGAAGGGCAGAGCTTTGGTATCCCTGTGTCGTACGGTGGTCCTGGTGTTGGACTCTTCGCCTGCCGCGAGCGGTTTTTGCGCAGTATGCCTGGTCGATTAGCCGGAGAAACAGTCGATCATGATGGACGACGTGGGTTTGTGCTGACCCTCTCGACCCGCGAGCAACATATTCGCCGCGAAAAAGCCACCTCGAACATCTGTACCAACCAAGGGCTCTGCGCCCTCGCGGCAACGGTGTTCCTCTGCACGATGGGGAAACAGGGATTGCGTGAGCTTGCCGAACGTAATGTGAAGAAAAGCCACTACACGCGAGATCTGTTGCTACAAAACAACACCTGCCACCAACGCTTTTCTGCGCCGTTCTTTAACGAATTTGTCTTGACTGTACCAAGCGCTCGAACCGTGTGGCAGCGACTGAAGGAGCAAGGGCTCATTGCTGGGCTGTTGCTCGAGGACTGGTATCCGGAACTAAAGGATAGCTTGCTTCTGTGTGTGACGGAGGTGCATACGCGGCAGGACATTGAACGGCTAGGGCAGGGGTTAGGTGCTAGGGGTTAGGGGTTGTAAAGACAGGAAAGAAATATGGCGAGACAAAACGAAGCTGTACCAGCTGCATCGACTGACCCCTGACCCCTGGCCCCTGGCCCTCAGCGTAAGCGCATCCTTCTTGATGAGTCGCTCATCTTCGAACGCAGTTCGCCAGGACGGATAGGCTACTCTTTACCGGAAGATGATCTACCAGCAGGTGAACTTGCCCTCGATGTTCCTGCCGACTTGTGTCGAGAGGCTCTGGACGGCTTTCCCGAAGTTAGCGAAGTCGAAGTCGTCCGTCATTTTACACGCCTGTCGCAGTGGAATCTGAGTGCGGCGACGACATTGTATCCTCTTAGGCTCTTGTACGATGAAGTACAACCCGATCGTGAACGAACTGGTCGTTCGGTTCCCAGGAATGGCCCAGCTTCATCCCCTAGTCCCCGACGAGTATGCGCAGGGAGCTTTGGCGTTGCTCTATGACCTCGAACGGCGACTGGCCGAGATAAGCGGGATGGATGCCGTGAGTTTGCAACCTGCCGCTGGAGCGCAGGGCGAACTCACGGGAATGAAGCTCATTCGTGCCCATCATCAAGAGCAGGGACGTCAACGCAAGAAAGTCCTGATTCCTGGTAGTGCACATGGCACTAATCCAGCTTCAGCCGCATTGTGTGGCTATGCCGTCACTGAAGTCCCTACTGGTGCGGGTGGCATGCTTGAAGCCGTGACCGTCGCAAAGTTCGTTGACGATGAAGTTGCTGCACTGATGGTGACGAATCCCAATACACTAGGACTGTTCGAACGTGAGATTGTCCAGATCACCGAAGTGCTGCATGCGCGTGGCGCGTTGGTCTATATGGATGGTGCTAATCTGAACGCGTTAATGGGTGTGGCGAAACCTGGTCATATGGGAGCGGATGTTATTCAGTTCAATCTACACAAGACGTTTTCCACACCGCACGGTGGTGGAGGACCGGGAGCAGGGCCGGTTGGGGTGAAGAAAATTCTTGAGCCTTACCTGCCAGTGCCGCGCGTTGTCAACGAAAACGGACAGTATCGTTGGAGCGACGCTTTTCCTCGTTCGATTGGGAAAGTTCGTTCCTTTTATGGCAACTTTGGTGTTCTCGTGCGTGCCTATGCGTACATCCTGGCGATGGGAAGCGATGGACTCTCGCAGGCCACCCAGATGGCCGTGCTCAATGCGAATTACCTGCGCAAACGCTTAGAGCACGCATACGATATTGCTGAAGAAACGCCGAGTATGCACGAATGTGTGTTCTCCGATCACTCGTTTTCCGCATCGGGCGTCAAAACCCTCGACATTGCGAAACGCCTGCTGGATTATGGCTTCTATGCACCGACGATTTACTTTCCACTAGTTGTGAGTGGTGCGCTGATGATCGAGCCGACCGAAACCGAGAGCAAAGAAACGCTTGATGAATTTGCTGATGCACTGCTCGCGATTGCGCAAGAAATCAAAGACAACCCCGACGCACTCAAAAACGCACCGTTACTGACTCCCGTCAGCCGTCTCGATGAAACCCGCGCCGCGCGCCATCCGGTGCTGCGGTGGAAAAAGGGATAGTCCACTACGCCGGGAACGGCCTATGGCCTTATCCTGGCCTCCCTTTCCTTGACAAACTTCCCAATTCGCTCTAGGGGCTGAGTATCTTTGTTCGGAGGAGCGACTGTATGAATTTTGGTCTGCTCACGCTGTTTGACTACTACCCAGAGGATTGTTCACCCCAGGAGTATTATCGCTTCCTGCTTGATGAAATCGCCTACGCTGAAGAACTTGGCTTTGACTCGGTGTGGATGGGCGAGCATCATTTCTGTAACTATCTGTGTCCATCGCCGCAGGTGTTTGCTGCTGCGGTCGCCCAGCGGACGACGCGGCTTCGTCTCGGCACTGCGGTGGCTTTGCTGCCATTGCATGATCCTGTTCGTCTGGCTGAAGACTATGCGATGGTCGATGTGCTGAGTAATGGGCGTCTGGACTTTGGTGTCAGCCGTGGATTCCAGAAGACCAGTTACGATGGCTTCGAGCGCTCTATGGATGACAGCCGGGAACGTTTTGCCGAAGGCATCGAGATTATTGATAAAGCGTGGTCCCAAGATTCCTTGTCTTACGAAGGCCGATACCGGCGGCTGCCGAATCTGTCGGTGTTGCCTCGCCCAGTGCAACGGCCTAGACCGCCAATTTGGATTGGGGCCGGACCAACGCCTGAGTCCTACGAGCTTGCGGGTGCGCACGGTTATAACATTCTGTTGGCTTCGGTGTTCGCACCTATCCAGACCTTTACCCCGTTTGTCAAACTCTACCGCGAGCGCTTGCAAGAAGCTGGATACGACCCGTCGCAGGTCTCCATTTCTACTGGTAATCATTGCTATGTGGGAACATCCTCTGCACAAGCGAAGGACGTGTGGGCAAAACACTACTTGCGCTATTTCCACTTTGTTTCCACCTTGGTCGAAGAGAAGGACTACCAGCAAGCAAAACAGTTCAAAGCCTTTGCTGGGGTCAAATCGTTCTTAGAACACGTCGACTTCGACCGCGCTCGGCAGACGCTGGCGATCTGTGGTGACGCGGAAGAATGTATCGATCGTGTGGCGCAAGCAAAAGAGGCAGTCGGTAACACCCATTATTGGGTCTACACCGACCTTGGTGGATTACCACGAGAAGAAGTCTGGGCTTCGCTGCGCCGGTTTGCTGAGAAAGTGATGCCGAAATTTCGCTAAGCAGGGCTAAATCGAACCACATGACATTCGTACACTTCACCACGTGGCCCCTCACTCGTGTCATTCTGAGCAGAGCGAAGAATCTCTCTAAGAGTACCCTTCGTTGCACTCAGGGTGACAGACCCTGTGTGCCAATCTTTTGTGGTCTGATTTAGGGTACGATAAGATCATGACACGGAAGGAAAAGTATTCCATTCCCCCTTTGCCATCCCGCACGACGTACGAAGCCAAGGCTCGTTATTATGAGCAGTACTCCACTCAAGAGCTGCTTGCCGCAGGCCATTTGGAAGGAGTCGGGGTGAAGCAGTATCCACGAAAGACTGCAAAGTTAAGCTTTCGCGTCGAGAAAGCGCTGCTTACCCAACTCAAACAAGTCGCGGAACAGAAATGCCTCCCCTCAGTACGCTGGTGAGAATGTGGCTGATTGAGCGCGTACAAGAAAATCAGGCGGCATAAATCGGCACTCGCTTTACTGTCGTTGGCATGCAAGCAAGTGCGACTGCCTGAGGCTGAGACCCAAAGAAGAATGAGAACGATGCCTCTCACTTGTCTACGTGTGGTGGTCCGTCAAGAGAAAAAGCACAGATCTACAAGCCGTTATGTAAAACAATTAGTGACTAGCTGTTAAAGTAAAGACTTGACCCCAATTCTCACTGCGCCAATTCTCACTGCGGACGTCGATCGACCCTTTACCCGTGAAGTTGAAGACCTTGCGGCTGTACGCTTTGTGGATCTCAAGACGCTGATTACAGAAATCAAGCAGAAAACGAACGGCAGTGGGTAGAGGCGAATCTTGTGTTTCGCCCTGCTGGGCGTAGCCTGCCGGTGGGCGATCACAAGATTCGCCCCTACAATGTGCCCCAATCTTTTGTGGCTCGATTGAGAAACCCCCCGAGGAGAGAAAATAGATACATTAGTCGAAGTCGGAGTCGCCCTTGTGGCCTTTCAACGCTCTGAGGTTGTGCTTGATGGTGTACTTGCCGATCTTTTGGCCGAGCCTGACCCCCTCTTCGACAGCGGTTCGGAAGTGGATGCCGACCACCACGCGCGAGTCGGCGTTCTCGTCGCGGGCTTGCGACAATCTGTCGAAGCAGCGCTCAGAGCCGGCTGGCGTCGACGTGAGCGACACGAAGCAGAATTCGTGTTTGTCGGTTCCGCTGAACCGCCTCATGACCTCGGCGGCAGCAGCGCCCAGGACGCTGTGGGTCGACGGGTAGTCCTGCACGGGAGGGGCCGGCCGCAGTGAGTCCCAGGCCGAGTCTTTGATCGTGTTCGGGTTGCCATCGGTGTCGGCTTCGCGGATCGCGGTGACCGGACGCCAGAACGCGTGGACGCGCTTCCAGTACCAGCCGGAGATGAAGCCGTCGCACATGGACATGCTCACCAACGCCAGCAGCCGTGCGGTTTCATGTAGATCGTAGTTCTCGTTGATCGAGATGATGTTCGCGATCCTGCTCCAGCCCTGCTGCGAACCCTCGTACCAAAAGTGGGCGTAGTGCGTCTGGTCGGCCGTGCGCGTGGCGCTGTCGATCCGGCCGATCTCTTTCACCTCGTTGAACTCTGCCGTGTACTGCGCGTGCGTCAGGCTCAGTGCTTTCTTTGTTTTGACCTCGAACTGATCGCGGCTTTCGACCCCGAAGGGCGTGACGTTCTGGAACTGCGGCTCGATCATCGGAGCGAAAGCTGGAGGGGTCGGCTGCCAGAACCCAGGGCCGACGAGGGGCACGAACGGATCGACGGAGCTAAAGCCGTCGTTAATGCGCGCGTCGAACGCTTCCTGTCCGATCGCCGCGCCGAGCGCAACCCCCGCCGTCTTCGCCGGTCCGTCCGGAATCGTCGACAGCGAGTTCGCGAGCTCCATATCCAAGGCCGCCTGGTTGGCCGGGAAGAAGTTTACCAGCACCTTGTGCGCGGCCGCTGCCGCCGCGGCTTCGGCGTCGGCACTCAGATCCGAGAGGGTTGAGAGATGGCGCTCGTATCGTGCTTCGACGCCATTCACGGCATCGTGCATAGCGGTATGCATGATGGCGAGCTGCCGCGCGTTGCGCACGTTGTTGTTAACGACGGAGACCTGCGCGCGGCAGATCTCGTTCCATTTACGCACGACCTGACCCGAAGATGACAGGCTCTCCTGCGTTGTTCCCAGGTCAGTATTACCCCCCTGAGCCAACGTTGTTCCGTTAGTGAGCATGATTAGAGTAAAAGCGAACAATTTGGCAAGCTGCTTCGTATTCATAGGAACCTCCTATTTGAGATGAGAGTAACGGCCACCCCTGTTCGAGAGCCTAACAGTAAACTACTCAGCCTCTTCGTCATCTTTTCCCTCCTTGCTATGGATTAACGGTTCGTCGGCCGCCGGGTAGGTCAGGAGCTTCGCAGCTCCTTTCCCCCCTCAGAACGCAGCGTGCGACTTTCACCGCACTGCGCTCAAGCATGAGCCACGCTCCCACGGGAACGCGACGAGACAGTTTCCGTATCTGGTGCATAATGGTGTTGCCGATGGCAATTCGGGTGTAAGAATAGCAGATTGGACAGGTGGTTGTTCAAGTGGTTGCCATCGCGATGATGGAGGTCGAGAGCATCCTCCTCTTGAATGCCCTGGCGACAGTTGGGGCAGAGCCCTTGTTGCTGTCGCAGGACTGTAGCACGAAACGGGGACGCGGCCTGCTGCGCCATTTGGCGGTCCCGGTGTTCAAAGTACGCCGCCCAGGCAGGATCAAAGGGATTAGCGGTCGCTCTGACCTTGAGATGACGCTGAGGCATAATCGTCCGTTGCACCCGTAGGAGTTGGCGCCCGGTGCGAGGATCCGTAAACCGCCAGGCTTTCCCCGGTTGATGGGGAAAGTAGCGGTCGGTGATCCAGCGCCCGGTCTTGTTCGCATGTCGTCGGTTGGCCCATCGATAGGTGCGGTGCCAGACAAAGGAGTCGAGGCGGGCAAACGTGCTGCTACAGATCACATGGCGATGATAATTCGCCCAGCCTCGGAGGACAGGATTCAAGGTATCGATGAGTTCCATCGGCGTGCGCGCGTGGTGACAGAGGGCTTTGATCTTGGCTTTCACGGCTTGGAGGCTCGCCTTGCTCGGTGTGATCTGCAGCTTGGCGGGCTTGCCGTGTGGCCGGGCGAACTTGCGGATCGTTTGTCCCAAGAACTCAACCCCTGCTGTCAGGGGGGTAATCCGGGTCTTGGTCGGTGAGAGCCGTACGCCACGCTCGGCGAGAAAGGTCTCAATGCGTGGCCGCACGGTGTGTTCCAAAACCTCCCGTGAACTGGCGGTGACGATGAAGTCATCGGCCCAGCGAATATAATGGAGATGGTGCTTGCGACGCTGTCCCGGACTCCCGTGGACTACCGCTTCAAGGCCGTCCAACACCATATTGCTGATCACGGGCGAACACAGACCCCCTTGAGGAACACCACTCGTGGTGGGAAACAGTTGCCCCCGTTCGCTATATCCGCTTCTGAGCCAGCTGCCCAGCACCCGCTTGTTCATCGGGATATGGGTTTCAAGCCAGGAGAAGCTGATGTTATCGAAAAAGCCTTCGATATCCCCTTCCAAGATCCAGGACGCCGAGGTTTGCTGCCGCAGCACCTTAAAGCACTGGTCAATGGCATCCGCACACCGGCGCTTGGGCCGAAACCCGTACGAATTGGGGTCCACCGTGGTTTCGGCACTTGGCTGTAACGCCTGGAGGTACACCGCCTGTCGTGCCCGGTCGGACATGGCAGGGATCGATAAGGGGCGTTGGCGGCCATTCTTCTTGGGGATGTAGAGTCGGCGCAGGGGCAATGGGCGATAGCCCCGCCACTGGCCGATCCGTTCTATCGCCTGCGCTTTCTGGTCCGGAGTGTTCCACACCTCGCCATCGACTCCGGGTGTTTTCTTACCCGTATTCTCAGTGACTCGCTTGACGGCTATGGCACGCGCGGCAAACGAGTGCACTAACAGATAGGTCAGACGCTTGACCTTGCGCCACGCGCCTGCCTGTACCGCCTGGACGATGCGCTGCTGCAGGGACCGTATCCGACGATAACAGGCCGCCCAGTTGATCCCGTGCCACCTGCTTCTTGTCCGACCCAAGGCCGCTTGTAGTTCGTGACTACTCATTAGAAACTGACCCTTGGTTTACCGGTGTACTACCTCGCTCCCGTCCGCTCACACCCGCAGGAAGTCTGCCGCCTTTCGGCGTAGGCAAAGTTGGAACCCCTATCTCGACGATTACCGCCGAGCCTTCGCTTCCTCCCGCGTCCTTTACCGGCTCCACCATTCCCCGCTCTTACGGTTGGGCGACTGGAAAGACTTCGACGTTGTGCTGCCCTCCAGAGTGAATCCGGCTTATCACGTTTCACCAGTTGTACGGGTGGGGACAGGGCGCCTCTGTACACCGGGGGAGACCACACGTGCGGCAGGCGACCGTTAATATCGCCCGCACCTGCTCCCCTTCCCCTTTTGGGTCTGGAGCCGTTGAGTCGCTTAAGCTCCGCGCGCGTCACGATGTGTAATCCCGAGGCTTCACTTCCGTTACCCTTACCCACCATTCCCCGCAGTTGGTCAGGCGTGCGACTCGCCGTTCCAACGTTGACGACGTGCTTGAGACCCCACCGTTACCAGTGACGCCCCCGCCGTGCAGAGACAAGTGGCACGACACCATGGCTGAATCAATGTTCCTTCGTTCAGCAGTACAACTTGTGACCTCGTGTCGCAATAACGCCCGCCCTCAGTCCAAGATATGGTAGGGTGCGCAGTGCACGCCCTACGCTCTTCGTCTCGCGTGCTACTCGACTCGCAAGCGCACCACCTCCGGTCGCGACCTGCACGACACATCACTGCTTTGCCAGTGGTCCTGACCCGGCACGCGTCTCCTTACCTGAAAATGTAACGGCAACTGACTAGAACGTGCTTGCACTTTTGTCGGCATAGTGGCCGTTGACGCTGGCGAGGTCGGACCTACAGTCTGCCGCTGGCTGGGAAGCTGGTGTTGCCCCGCCACACAGGATGTTCCCACCAATCCTAAAAGCGTAAGTATTACGACTGCGCCTGTTGCGCCAAGCGAATTGCATAGCTCCTCCTCATTTAGCACTCGCAGGTCGTGTGACCCGCGCCATTTGTCGGTGTGTCCTACGCGCCCTACGATCCCAGAGTGGTGTTAGGCAACGTTGTACTTTTGCCCAATCTCCCAACCGTTCACCGACCAGCTGGTCGCAGGAAATGTTTGAAGGCCCACTTGGCGACGCGTTTCCCTTGCACTTGCGCCACCTCGTCCGCGGTTCGGAAGTGAATCCCTGCATAGATACGTGCCTCGATCACCTCCTCCTCCGCGTCCGAGAAGCGGGTAAAAGTGCGCGTTGTCTCTGTTGGCATGAGGTTGGGGTTGGCACTGGTGACAGTAAAGCTCACTTTGTCCGTGCCAAAGAACAGCGCCAGCATTTTGGTCACCGCGCCGCTATGGGTAGCATGACCGGAGGTGTACTCCGGGAAGTTGGGCGTGTTGATCAGCGGCTCCCACGTCGGATCACTCACCGTCTTGGAGTTACCATCGCTATCCCCTTCCCGAATAGCCGTGATTGGCCGCCAGAAGACATAGGCATACTTGGTGTCCCACACCGTGATTTGGGCATCGGCGCCAGCGAAGTTGATCAAAGCAAAGAGGCGGGCACTGTCGCTGAGGTCAAGCTCGTACGCAAGGGCGAGACTCTGTACGACCAGATTCCAAGCGGGGACGGGGTTATCGGCCCAGAAGTAGCCGATGGTGGTCTGTTCTGGAGTGCGGGTGCTATTAAAGCGGGCACCCAAAGCTTTGACCTCGTTGTAGTCCTTGGCGTAGCGCTTACTTGACAGCGTAGGGGGAGGACCAGCGCGGAACTGCGAAGGGCTTTCCAATGTGAAGGGCGTCACACATGCGAGCCAGGGAACAAGGGGGGGCGCAAGGGATGGTGGTAGCCCGACAGAAACGACGGGGTCGGGCGCCAAACCCCAGGGTCAGTGCTCGTGGTAAAGCTCGGACACTGCGGATTAGAGGGAAAACGGCCATCATTTGCTCGCAAGGCCAGAATACCAGCGGCAGCTTGCTGGCCGACCACAACTCCTGGGTCAGTGACCAAGAGACCCTGGCTGGCGAGGTAGTCACTGTATTTGGTGGCTAACGTTGCAGCTTGGGTGGGGAAGAGGCCGAGCAAGACATCGTGGCCAGCCGTGGCGACGGCGGCGATGGGAGAGCCGCTCGCACCGGGGATAGTGACATGGTAAGGGGCGTAGCGTCCCAGTGAAGGCTTGCACGGCGTCATAGATGGCCGCGTGCACGATGGCGATTTCGAGCGCTTGGACCATGAGAGGATGACCGCCCGCTTTGACGGTAGTCAATGGCGATTTTGTTCCAATCGACGACCGCGTCCGCATGGGCAAGTGTCGAGACTGACTTCCCACAATGGCTAGTCGAAAAGTAATATCGCTTTAAGTGTGGCAAGCTTTTTTTCCATGTGGAAATTATGCCTGGTGTTTTCTTTGTGTTCCCCGAGTTCGACCCTGCTCTCGGTGGGAGATGCTGGTCTCGTGGAGTGTTCATTGGCCTCTTTTCTCTTCCTGTGGCGGCGCCCGCCCCGTCTCCAGCACCCGTGCAATAAACGCCAGTAGCTCCTCCAATGAAGCAAAATGCACGCTTTGCCCTGACACAACGTGCTCTACCCGCCCGGCGAGTCGCCCCTGGGCGACATCGCTGTTCACCCGGAAATGCACGACAAACGCACAGTGGACGGACAACGGGGCCTGCCCTTCTGGATCCTGCACCATGAGACACCTCCCTCTTTCCAGGCACGCGTCGCTTGCAATCCCGTGTGCCTTGTGCCAGGAGGATAGTGACCCGAGACCAGGAAGTCAGAGGAAAACTTGGGGATTTCTTGGGGATTTTTCGAGGATCGGACGGAAACGAAAAATGCAAACAGATCAAATGCTTAGCTTTGGTCTCTATCGCCTTGACCTTACTGAGGCGCGGCTGTGGCGAGGAAAACAAGAAGTGAGGCTAACGGGCAAAGCCTTTGCCGTCCTCCGCTACCTGGTGACCCATGCCGGCGAACTGGTGACGAAAGACGATCTCTTTCAGGCCATATGGCCGGAGACGGTCGTGAGTGATGCCGCGCTGACGTCGTGCATTAAAGAACTCCGCGAGATATTGCGGGACCAAGCCCAGGAACGTCGCTACATCGAGACCGTCCACCGGCGGGGCTTTCGCTTCATCGGTCAGCTCAACGACCTACAGGGTCGGACCAAGACGCCTACTGAGACTGTGCATCGGAAGAGAGTGGACGAGGTGAGGGAGCTCGAACGGAAGCTGGTGGCCATCCTGAGTGCCGATGTCAAAGGCTACAGCCGCCTCATGGGTGAAGATGAGGTGGCAACCATTCATACGCTCACCGCCTACCGCGAAGTTATGACTACTCTCATCCAACAGCACCGGGGCCGAGTGGTGGATTCGCCTGGCGATAACCTGTTGGCCGAATTTGCCAGTGTGGTAGACGCTGTGCAGTGTGCGATCGAGATTCAGAAGGCGCTCAAAGTCCAGAACGCCGATCGCCCTGTTCAGCGCCGGATGGAGTTTCGTATCGGCATTAACTTGGGTGACGTAGTAGTGGAAGGAGGGCGGATCTACGGGGATGGGGTCAACATTGCGGCCCGCGTCGAGAGCCTGGCGGAGCCTGGAGGCATCTGTGTCTCCGGGACCGTGCACGAACACGTCAAGAGCAAGCTAGCCCTAAGGTATGAAGACCTGGGCGAGCGGGTGGTCAAGAACATTGCCGAGCCGGTGCGAGTCTACCGGGTGATGTGGGAGCCTGAGGAGCATGCTGCGCCATCGCCCGCCACCATCACTCAGGAGGTATCCAGTAGGCAGAGGCAGAGCTAGGCTGGGCAGTAAGCAGTCAACTGCCTACTCGCTTGCTAGGTAGAGAGGCGGAGCTGACCCAACTCTACAGGTACTGGGAGAAAGCCCTGAATGGAGAACGCCAAATCGTCTTTGTGACAGGCGAGCCGGGGATAGGCAAGACGACCCTGGTGGACGCATTTCTGACTCGTCTTGCCGACGAACACGAACACGAGCTTTGGCTGGGACAGGGGCAGTGCATCGAACACTATGGGGCGGGCGAAGCCTACCTGCCGCTTTTGGAAGCCCTCGGGCGGCTCGGGCGCGAGGCTGAGGGACAACGCTTCATCCAGCTGTTGAGCCAGCAGGCCCCGACGTGGCTGGTGCAGATGCCTGCCTTGCTCACCGCAACCGAGTTGGAACATGCTCCAGCGGAAGACCCAAGGCGCGACCCGCGAGCGGATGCTGCGGGAGTTGGCCGAAGCGGTCGAGCAGCTGACAGCCGAGCGCCCCTTAGTGTTGTGGTTAGAAGACCTGCACTGGAGTGATGTCTCTACGCTGGACTGGCTGGCGTTTGTGGCGCGGCGACGGGAGCCCGCCCGTCTATTGATAATCGGGACCTACCGGCCGGTGGATGTACTGGTGCAGGGGCATCCGCTCAGAGCGGTGAAGCAAGAGTTGCAGCTACGCGCGGCTACTGCACGGAACTGCTGCTCGACTTTCTGAACGAAGAAGACATAGCGAAATATCTGGCAGTGAGGTTTGCTTCTCCTCTCCCTTGCAGGAAGAGGATCGGGGTGAGGGTGCATCCGAACGTCCCTACAACGGCTGGCCCGCATCATTCACCGGCGCACGGATGGCAATCCGCTGTTTATGGTCAACGTGGTTAATGATCTGGTGACGCGAGGCGTGCTGGTGCAAAGCGATGGCCGGTGGGAGCTGAAGGAGGAAGTAGAGGAGGTGGCAAGCTGGGGTGCCGGAGAGTCTCCAGCAGTTGATCGGGCAGCAAATTGAGCGCTTGAGTCCCGAGACCCAGCGCCTGCTGGAGGTGGCCAGCGTGGCCGGGGCGGAGTTCTCCGCCGCCGCGGTGGCCGCCGGGGCTGGAGACGGAGGTAGATGGGATCGAGGAACAGTGTGAGGCGTTGGTGCGACGGGAACACTTCCTGCGGGCGAGTGGGACTGCCGAGTGGCCGGATGGGACGGTAGCAGCGCGCTATGGGTTTCTGCATGCCTTGTATCAAGAAGTGTTGTACCATCGGCTCACAGCGAGACGGCGGCAGCGAGTGCATCAGCAGATTGGCGAACGGGAAGAGCAGGGCTATGGAGAGCAGACACAGAGAGATTGCCGCCGAGCTGGCGGCGCACTTTGAGCAGGGGCGGGACTATCGCAAGGCAGTCCAGTATCTGCAACAGGCGGGCGAGAATGCCGCTGCGGCGCTCGGCCTACCAGGAAGCGATCAGCTCTCCTCACCAAGGGACTGGAGTTGCTCAAGACCCTGCCGGACACTCCCGAGCGCGCCCAGCAAGAACTCACCCTGCAACTCACTCTGGGTGATGCCCTGATCGCTATCAAGGGCTATGGGGCCCCAGAAGTGGAAAAAGCCTACACCCGGGCCCGGGAACTGTGCCAGCAGCTGGGGAAACTCCTCAGCTCTTCCCGGTGCTGTGGGGACTGCGGTTGTTTTATATTATCGCGGGGGGAGTTACAGACGGCGCTTGAGCTGGCAGAGCAGTTGATGCGGCTGGCCCAGAGCGTCCAAGACCCGTATCTCCTGCTGGTAGGCCCACATGGCACTGGGGTGGACCTTGTACTTGCTTGGAGAGCTCGACCTCGGCCCGGACACACGTGGAGCAGGCGATTGCCCTGTATGACCCCCAGCAGCACCGCGCTCCTGCCTTCTCTACGGCTGACCCCAGGGTGGGGGTGTCTCTCCTATGCAGCCTGGACCCTGTGGTATCTGGGCTATCCGGACCAGGCCCTGAAGCGGAGCCAGCGAGGCCCTGGCCCTGGCCGCAGGAGCTGGCTCACCCCTTTAGTCTGGCTATTGCCTTGGGGATTGCTGCCATGTTCCATCTCTCCGCCGGGAGGGACAGACTCGCCCGAGAGCGGGCAGAGGCGGGATGACGCTTGTCAACCGAGCAGGGGTTTCCGTACTGGTTGGCGTTGGGACGATGGTGCGGGGCTGGGCGCTGGCCGAGCAGGGGCAGGTAGAAGAAGGCATTGCGCAGATGCGGCAGGGCCTGGCGGCCTCCGGGCCACGGGGGCAGAGTTGGTCGGCCGCGTTCTTGCCCTGCTGGCCGAGGCGTATGGGAAAGTAGGGCGGTCGAAGAAGGACTTGACCGTGCTGGCCGAGGCGCTGGCTGCTGGTGGACAAGACTGGGGAGCGTGTACTACGAGGCGGAGCTGTATCGGCTGCAAGGCGAGCTTACGCTCGCTCAGTCTAGCGTCCAGAGTCTAGAGTCTAGAGTCCAAGAAATCAACAGTCGAAGGAGCAAAAGGCAAAAGTCGAAAGCAGTTGTCAGTCGTCAGTTCTCAATTGTCAGTTACCGAACCCCAATCCCTGACCCCCGACCCCCAAGGCGAAGCCGAAGCGTGTTTTCTGAAGGCCATCGAGATTGCTCGGAAGCAACAAGCCAAGTCCCTGGAACTGCGCGCGACCATGAGCTTGAGCCGGTTGTGGCAGCAGCAAGGCAAGACAGAACGAAGCTCACCAAGATGTTATCCGAGATTTACGGTTGGTTCACCGAAGGATTTGACACCAAGGACTTGCAAGAGGCGAAGGCGCTGTTGGAGGAATTGAGTCATTGAGCCATTGAGTCATTGAGCCATTGGCCAGTTTGCAATCCGTGTGTGTAGCGCCCTTCTTTCCCTTCGACTTCACTCTAGGGACATGGTATTGAAGACTAAAAAAGGAAACCTCAATGGAAACCCTCAAAACGAGATCCGTGGTTGGAGAAGACCGACGGCTGCGGATAGATATGGAAGTTGCTTTGCCTCCAGGACCTGTGGAAGTTGTTCTGGTGGTATCCCAAGACGTTGAGGTACAGCCGAGCATGACAGATCAGGAAACCGCGCGTCAGCGCTTCCTCGCGGCAGCCGGCTGTGGAGAATCTGGTGATCCACTCGCTTCGCGACGGGTCGATGAGGTGCTGTACGGAAAGCAGCCATGACGCAGCCGCTCTTTGTCGATACTGGCGGCTGGGTCGCGTACTTCGATAAATCTGACAATGCGCATGTGATGTTCAAGGATTGCCTGTCCTTGGTGATACGTGGGACAGCCTGGCCTCTCCATACCTCCGACTACATCATCGACGAAACCGTAACGTTCCTCCGTTATCATATCAGCCATGCCACGGCCTGCACTGCGCTGGATAATTTTCGCGATTTGGAGACTTCGGGGTTACTGGTATGTCATAGTATCGATAAAGATCTTCGTCAGCGCGCTGGGGATCTTTTCCGTCAGTATCACGATCAGAAATTCTCGTTTACTGACTGTACCTCGTTTGCTCTCTGTCAGAGGCGCAGTATTCATCATGTGGTAACGGTGGACAGTGATTTCCGGATTCTTGGTTTTCTGCTCGTGCCGTATGACGTCTCGCCCCAAGAATCCTAGAGAGGTAACCCTGTCTATTGTTGTCAGGCTGATGTGCTTTCTTACGATATGCTTTCCTTGACAAACTGCTCAATTCACTCTAGGGGCTGAGCATTCTCGTCTGCTTTGCTGAAAAAGTGGTGCCGAAATCTCGCTAACAACAGTGGACTCCATACGCATTCGCGGCGCACGCGAACATAATCTCAAAAACCTCTCGGTCGAGATTCCGCGTAACAAACTTGTGGTGATTACCGGTGTCTCAGGTTCGGGGAAGTCGTCGCTGGCATTTGATACGCTCTATGCTGAAGGGCGACGACGCTATGTCGAATCGCTCTCGGCCTATGCACGGCAGTTTCTCGACCAACGCGCGAAACCGGATGTCGATGATATAGAAGGACTCTCACCGGCCATTGCGATCGAACAACGTGGTACAACGACCTCGCCACGTTCAACCGTCGCGACAGTCACTGAGATTGCCGATTATCTGCGAGTTCTCTACGCGCGTGTTGGAACCCCATACTGTTTGAAATGTGGACGAGTAATTACGCGTCATAGCGTGCCGCAGATTGTCGATCACATTGCGAACCTTCCCGAAGGTACCCGTATTCATGTCCTTGCACCGATCCGACTGACGAGTGCTGCAAACTTTGTCGGTACTGTCCGCGAACTACGGCAAGCGGGTTTTGTGCGGGTGCGAGTAGGCGAGGCTCAGTATGACCTCGCTGAGGAAGCGTCATTTCCCCGCAAACCACCGAGCGAATTCGAGATTGTTGTTGATCGCCTGATTGTCAAAAGCGGTATTGCTCAGCGACTAGCCGACTCGCTCGAAACTGCCTTGCGGCACGGCAAAGACGTGGTGAAAATTCTCGTAGGCGAGAGTGACGAACTCTTGTTTACTCAGCATCTGGTGTGTGCGGCGTGCGGGTTTTCATATCCTGAACTGACTCCTGCCTTGTTCTCACCGAACAGCCCGCAAGGCGCGTGTCCTGAGTGCGATGGCCTGGGGACGCAGGTGGTGAAGAAAAAACTAAAGAAGACACGGGGAGCGGTAGCAAGTGAAGAAGGAGACGGAGAGATCGTTCTATGTCCCAGTTGCCACGGTACCCGGCTCAGACCGGAAGGTCAGGGCATTCGTCTTGCTGAGCGCGACATCGTGCAGGTGTCACGATTGTCGATTGCCGAGGCCTACGCGTTCTTTTCTTCACTGCCCTTAAATGACCAGCAAACAGCCATCGCGCGACCCTTGTGTCAAGCAATTGAGACGCGGTTGCGGTTTCTTCTCGACATTGGCCTTGATTATCTGACGTTGGATCGTCCGGCTGTGACCCTGTCTGGTGGCGAGGCCCAGCGCGTGCGACTAGCGACGCAAATTGGTGGTGGACTGTCTGGTGTTTTGTATGTTCTTGACGAACCCTCAATCGGGTTACATCAGCGTGACACCGAACGCTTACTAAATGCACTGCGGCAGTTACGTGATCGGGGAAACTCCGTGGTTGTAGTCGAACATGATCGTGAGATGATTCTCGCTGCGGATTATCTCTTGGATCTCGGTCCGGGAGCGGGTGAATCCGGTGGCGAGTTGTTGGCGGTGGGAACACCTCAGGAAGTGATGCACTCGCCGGCCTCAATCACAGGAAGTTATTTACGTGGAGAAACTAAGATTCCATTACCGCAACGCCGACGCCCTGCACGCCAATGGCTCACGTTCGTTGATGTGACCGTGCATAATCTGAAGAATGTGACTGCACGATTTCCCCTCGGTACATTGACGTGCGTCACGGGAGTTTCTGGTTCGGGCAAAAGCTCATTGGTGCTGGACGCACTTTATCCAACCCTTGCACTGTTGCTGAACAAGCGACACGTAAAAGAGCAGGGAATGAAAGTTTCTGGTTGGCAACAGTTGAAGAACGTGATTTGCGTTGATCAGAGGCCAATCAGTCGTGACCGCGAGCTCGAATCCTGCAACCTATATTGGTCTTTTCAATCCTCTACGTGACCTTTTTGCCCAATTGCCTGAGTCACGTGTCCGTGGCTACGGACCAGAACGTTTTTCCTTCAATGTCAAAGGTGGTCGGTGTGAAGCGTGCGAAGGCGATGGTGTGGTGACGGTTGAGATGCACTTTCTCCCAGATTTGTATGTGGTTTGCGATGTCTGCCGTGGGACGCGATATAACCGCGAGACCCTAGAAGTGCGATTTCGCGGAAAAAATATTGCTGAGATCCTTGCCCTCTCAGTGAACGAGGCACTATCTTTCTGCGGAGACCTTCCTGCCTTACGTCCCAAGTTGGAGACACTGCGTGATGTGGGACTTGAATACCTCAAATTGGGACAACCCGTGCCGACGCTTTCTGGAGGAGAGGCGCAACGCTTGAAACTAGCCAAGGAGCTGAGTCGCAAACCCTCTGGCCATACGTTATACATTCTTGACGAACCAACCACTGGCCTCCACTTTGCCGATATTCAGCGCTTATTGACAGTGCTGGGGATGTTAGTGGAAGGTGGACATACGGTTATTGTAATCGAACACAATCTGGACGTCATCAAGATCGCTGACTTTGTTATTGATCTTGGTCCCGAAGGTGGTGCACAGGGCGGAGAGATCATCGCTGTTGGTATTCCTGAAGAGATTGCGCAGAGTGAACGCTCTCACACTGGACGGTTTCTGCGTTCGCTTTTGTCTGTACTAATGCAAAATGTAGGATTATCAGTGTGACGAATAGACAGCAGAGGCGTCAGTCCCGCCGACTACGGGTAATCTCAGGAGGCATAACCACGGACACGTGTGTATTTTCCCTGGATGCAAGCTTTCGTGCCATGACGGACCTAACTCGGCAGAATACCCAGACGAAGTAGCAGGTTCCCTTGACAGTTCCTGCCCTGCATCTTATCGTAGACCCGTAAGGTCCACTTTCGGAAATGATGAACGCGGAACGCGGAATGATGAATGGGGGACCGAATAGCTTTTTTATTCATCGTTCATCACTCAGAATTCATCATTAGAGTACGAGAGTGACTCCTCTTTCAGTTTGAAGCCGAGTAGGCAAGAGTAGTAAGGGAAAAAGCATGGCTCAAGCGACAATTGAAATCAGTGAGAACGCGGCAAAGAAGATTCAATCGCTCATTGTCCAACAGGAAAAAGAAGGGCAAGGGCTGCGAGTGAAAGTCGTTGGGGGTGGGTGTTCGGGGCTGTCATATAAGATGGATCTCGATGTCCAGCGCGATGGCGACCGGATCTTTGAGCGCGATAGTGCCAAGGTGCTGGTTGACCGCAAAAGCTTCATTTATCTCCGCGGTACGGAACTCGACTACGCTGACGGGCTGATGGATTCAGGGTTCAAACTGCAAAACCCCAATGTAAAACGTTCGTGTGGGTGTGGCAGCTCGTTCTCGGTGTAAGCCGTTGTTATGATGCATGACTACTGTTGCTGTTCTGCGATGTTGGCGATGTGCGCATGAGCACCCTGCCACGCTCTTCTGCCCCGAGTGTCATGCGGTCCAACTACTCCCGTCTCAGATCGACTACTTTAGCGTTTTTGGTCTTCCGCTACGTCCGACGATCGATGAAACTGCATTGACACAGCAGTATTACGACTTGAGTCGCCGTCTCCACCCCGATCTCTACCAAACCGGCACGACAGAAGAAAAAGATGCAAGTTTGAAAAATACCGTACTTCTGAATCGTGCCTATCGCACCCTGCGTGATCTGGTACAGCGTGGGCAATACTGGCTCGAACTCCAAGGCGAAACGCTTGGGAAGGAGAACAACCGAGTTCCTCAAACTTTGGCAGTGTTGGTGTTCGAGGTACAAGAAAAACTCGCGGATATTCGAGCTGCACGGGAAGCCGGAAAAGGAGAACAGGTCAAGGCGGACATTGCAGAAATCCGCACTGACCTTGACGGACAAATGCAGGTATTGCGCACGGCATTAGCTGAGAACTTGACGCAATGGAATGACGAGCCGCGTTCGCAAGACCTGCTCGCGCAATTGAAACGCCTGTTATCGGAGATTGCGTATTTGCGTACTTTGCTGCGCGATGTGGAAAAAGAGAGTGAGGCATTGTGGACCGCATAGTTGGTATCGATCTTGGGACCACCAACAGTCTGATTGCCTTTGTGGATGGCGACATCCCTCGTGTGATCCCTGACCCAGACACCGGCGATCCCCTTTTGCCGTCGGTGGTGGCGTTTTTCCAAGACGGTCAAATTGTCGTTGGGCAAGAAGCTAAAACGCTCCTCGCTGACCAACCGCTTACAACTATCCAATCAGTCAAGCGCTTTATGGGTCTTGGTATGGAGCACGTTAGTGCCGAAGATCGTCGCCGTTATCGCTTTGCTGACGAGACCGGCATTGTTCGCTTTGCCTTGCCTCGTCATCCGTACACCGCCCCTGAAGTGTCGGCTTTTATCTTGCGAGCATTACGCGACCGAGCTGAGGCGTACCTCAAGGAACCAGTACATAAGGTTGTGATTACTGTTCCTGCTTATTTTAATGACTCGCAACGGCAAGCGACCAAAGATGCCGGACGACTGGCGGGACTTGAAGTCGTGCGTTTAGTCAATGAACCGACCGCGGCTTCGCTCGCGTACGGGCTCGATAAGAAAGAAGAAGGACTCATCGCTGTTTATGATCTAGGCGGTGGAACGTTCGATATCTCAATCTTACGATTGCATACTGGCATCTTTGAAGTGCTCGCGACGAATGGCGACACACGACTTGGTGGCGACGATATTGATCAACGCCTGGCTGAGCAATTCCTTTTGGGCAGCGTTCCCGAGGCATTGCGGCACGATCCCCAGGTCGCCAGCAACGCCCGCCATGTCGCAGAGCAAGCGAAGCGTGCGCTGTCCGACCACAATGAAACGCAACTACGATTAGAGGTGCCAGAGAAAAATATACATGTTTCCCGGAGCCTTACGCGCCAGGAGTTAGATGTAGCGATTGCTGATATCGTCGCGCGGACCTTGGCTCCGTGTCGTCAGGCGTTGAAAGATGCCGCACTAGAGACACATGAGATTGACGCCGTGGTGATGGTTGGTGGCTCAACGCGTATGCCTCTGGTCCGCCAGCGAGTAGGTGAGTTCTTTGGCCGGAAGCCGCTCACCGATCTCAATCCAGACGAAGTCGTTGCACTTGGTGCTGCGGTCCAAGCGGACACCTTGGCAGGACGCCGCAAGGACATGTTGCTGCTTGATGTTGTTCCGCTCTCGCTCGGCATTGAAACGATGGGTGGGGTAATGAGCCGCCTGATCGAACGCAACACGACGATCCCAACCAGCGTGAAGGAGATGTACACCACTGCGGTTGATGACCAGACTGCCGTCGATATTCACGTTTTGCAGGGCGAGCGAGAGTTAGTTCAGGATTGCCGCAGCCTCGCGCGATTCAAAGTGCCGATCGATCCACAACCGGCTGGGATGCCACGAGTGGAAGTCACATTCATGATCGATGCTAACGGTATCCTCAATGTCGCAGCGTCCGACATGCGCACTGGCCATGAGCGGTCGGTTGAAGTGAAACCTTCCTATGGATTGACGGATGAAGAGATCGAGCGGCTCCTCGAAGAATCGATTGATTTTGCTGAAGACGATGTCACTCGTAGATTGGTCATTGAAGCACGGACCGAGGCCGACACGCTGCTCCATGTGACAGAGAAACAGTTGCATCAATATGCTGCGTTTCTTGTGCCTGGTGAGGAAGCGCAGATTCGTGGGGCTGTGAGTGCTCTGCAAGAAGCGAAGAGTGGTGAAGATTATAATCGCATGCGCGATCTGATCGAGGAGTTAGGGACACTCTCTGCACCCTTTGCCCAACGGATTATGGATAAGTCGATTGGTGATGTGCTGGGAGGGAAAGAGCTGGGGAAGGTGTAGAGACGGAGATAGAGAAAACAGAGAAAAAGAGCAAGGATACTGAGATGAAACTCTACTGGGACAGCCCTGAAGATATTGCCGAACAACTCTTAGAAGCTCACCCGGAGGTTGACCCGCTGAGCGTACGGTTTACCGACCTGCACCGCTGGGTGACAGAACTCGATGGGTTCGCGGATGACCCAAAAGCATCCAGTGAAGGGAAGCTAGAAAAAATTCAAATGATGTGGCTAGAACTCTACAAAGAGCAAAACGAATGATGTACACTATAGAAGGTTGTTAAGAGTCCAGCCCCGTAAAGGCTGTTGTTGGTTGTGGTGGATGTGGCGATCAAGGAACTGTCCTTGATCAGAAAGGGTAGGAGGCTTCAGTATGAAGGACCAACGTGTCGCGGATGGGGGAGCAGGCGTTTTCCAGCCGGATTTTCTTCTTCCTCTCCAATTCTTCACCGGGACCCGTGGAAAAGGATATGCCGAGGGCGAGCGTCGCTTGATGCTTGCAATTCTGGAGGATGCGGTTGATTGTTTCCAGAAGTACTTGGGGACAAAAGAAAGTCGCGGTCGACTACTCTGCTCCGATGCTGAGGAGTGGATCCTGTCAGATGATAGAAGTTGGCTGTTTTCGTTTGTGAATGTGTGTGAAGTGCTTGGCCTTCAGCCTGACTTCATTCGTCAAGGGTTATTGAACTGGAAAGCAAAACAACTGGAAACCGCGCTTACGCCCAAGTCGATGGTTGCAGAAACCCCATCACGGCCTCCTGGGCGAAAACGGGGAACTCTGGTGGCTGCATAGTGGGAAGCGCTAATGGAAATTGACAAACAAAATCGGTAATCAGAGTTCTTGGTGGGACAGGCATCTTGCCTGTCCTCATCCTCAGAAACAGGCTGGAAGCCTATTCTACCAGAGCATGACCGAACTTGACCGTCAAACTTCATGAGAATGCTCGTACGTTTCGATGTCTACGTATGACGCAGGTCCCTGGATTCGGAGCATGGGTTTCGACTCTCCGTTTTCTTCTAATGACGATCCCGTAGAGACGCCCCGGCGGGGCGTCTCTACAAACTAACCGTTTGATGTCTATACGTAAATCTATTATCCGCCGTACCGCACTCGCATTTTTGTGGGGACGGGACCGCTTCGCACGCCTTTTCGGGCGAACCAAGACCTACAATGCTGTTCGCCTCGATCTCCATGGTGCACTGCCAGAAGAGTCTGGACTCTCGCTGACGAATCTTTTGCATCGTACTGACCTTGATTTTTTCTCGGCAACCTCCCTTTTACGCTGGCTCAGAGAAGACGAACAAGTGAAGGCAGTCGTGCTGACGATTTCTGACCTGGGGGCTGGCTGGGCGCGACTACAAAGTCTGCGCCGTTCGCTTCTGGCGCTACGTCAAGCCGGGAAACAAGTATGGGTATATCTGGCCGAAGGCGGGATGCGTGAATATTACCTTGCCAGTGCTGCGGACACGATTATAGTTGCTCCTGCCGGCCATCTGGCGATTACAGGCATTGCCGCAGAGATGATGTTCTTCAAGGGGGCGCTCGATAAACTTGGCATTGCCGCTCAGGTCCATCGCGTTGGGCAATACAAATCAGCTGCCGAACCATTTACGCGAGAATCGATGTCACCGGCGAATCGTGAGATGCTCGACAGCTTGCTCGATGATCTCTATGGCCAGATTGTTGATGACCTTGCATCTGCACGCAGCAAAACCAAGATGGAGGTGCAACAGTTAATCGACCACGGCTTGTTTCTCCCGCGTGAGGCAGCCACCGCGGGATTGATCGATCACGTGGCGTACGAAGATGAAGTTGAATCTCTCCTTGAAGCGCAGATTGGTCCTGTGGAAATACTCGACACCGCAGACTATCAGCGCCAGCGCGGACGGGTCTTACGACGGCGACTACTGAGAGAAGAAAACCCGGGAAAAATTGCCGTGGTAACGGTTGATGGTCCAATCAAACGTGGAGAATCAGTTGATGGTGGTGAGGGAACGCGGGCCGTGGGTTCGACCAGCTTCGCGACGGATGTCAAAGAGGCTCGTGAGGATGAGTCGATTGCTGCTATCGTCGTGCGGATTACCAGCCCTGGTGGTTCTGGGTTAGCCTCTGACCTCATGTGGCACGAACTGGTGAAAACCGGTGAACATAAGCCGGTGGTAATATCGATGGGAGATGTCGCTGCCTCTGGGGGATACTACCTTGCGCTCGCTGGCGGAAAAGTGTTTGCCGAGGCAGGGACAATTACTGGCTCGATCGGTGTGATCGCTGGAAAGGCAGTGTTGCGTGATTTGTATACGCGTGTAGGTGTGGGAAAAGAAATCCTTACCCGAGGAAAGAAAGCCGCTTTATTTTCTGATTACCAAGAATTTTCCCCACCCGAACAAGAACGGCTGGATTTTGAGATCCAGGCTTTTTACCAGGATTTCATTGCCAAAGTGGCTTCCCGCCGGTCTCTCAGTCTCGAAGCTGTTGAACCGAACGCACAAGGCCGAGTTTGGAGTGGGCGACAAGCATGGTCACGGGGATTGGTCGATGAGATTGGTGGTCTCGAAGAAGCCTTGCTCGAAGCTAAACAACGTGCGGGGTTTTCGCTCGATACGTCCATGATGATTGAACGTTTTCCTAAAGCTCCTTCCTTGTGGCGATTGCCGAAACTGTTACGACGCTTACCGCGCACGCGCCTTGGCCTTCCCTTATGGTGGAGGCAGGAGCGGGTCTGGGCTATTATGCCGTTCTCGTTACGGTTTCTATGAGTCTCGATTTGTTTCATTCTTGGTGCTTGTAATAGCGACCCAGCTACGCTAGGTTCCTGACGATTTCTTTGTATAAACTCCTTTTCCAAAGCGAAAACAGAAAGGACATGGAATGGCGACGACCCCAGTAGCCTCTGCGCTGCAGAAACAAGTGCAGGAGCGGGATAGTGTAGTGATCCGTTTCGCTGGTGACTCTGGTGATGGGATGCAAGTAACTGGGACGCAGTTTGCGACCGAGTCGGTGCTTGCAGGCAATGATATTGGTACGCTCCCGGATTTCCCGGCGGAAATCCGCGCTCCTACCGGGACATTGTACGGTGTGAGTGCGTTTCAGGTGCAATTCAGCAGCAAGAGTGTCTACACTCCGGGTGATGATCTCGACGTGCTTGTCGTGATGAACCCGGCAGCACTGAAAACCAATCTCAGTGACCTCAAGCAGAACGGCATCCTCATCATCGATAAAGAAGAGTTCAACGAGACCAACCTCAAGAAGGCAGACTACACAACCAATCCCTTAGAAGATGGATCGCTCGCCAAGTATCAAGTCTATCCGATTGAAATTACCAAGATGACGACATTGGCGCTCGAAGCGCTAAGTTTGCCCAACCGCTCTGTGATGCGGTGTCGTAACTTCTTTGCCTTGGGCGTGGTATCGTGGCTCTTTCAACGGCCAATTGACCATACGCTGCAATGGATCAATCAACGCTTCAAACGCAACACTGAAGTGCTCGAAGCCAACATCCGTGCGTTGAATGGTGGTTACAACTACGGCGAGAATACCGAGATCTTTGCCTCGTCGTATCAAGATCAAACCCGCGCAAATTGCACCCGGTACGTATCGCAACATTTCCGGCAACCAGGCGACAGCGCTCGGGTTCGTGATCGCAGCCAAGAAGGCTGGGCTGCCGTTGTTCTTAGGCAGCTATCCGATTACTCCAGCCAGTGATGTCCTGCATGAGCTTGCTTCACTCAAAGACTTTGGTGTGTATACGTTTCAGGCTGAAGATGAAATTGCTGGCATCGGTGCGGCGCTTGGTGCGGCGTTTGGTGGCGCAATTGGGATTACCACGACCGCCGGTCCGGGTATGAACCTCAAAGCCGAGACGATTGGTCTGGCGACGGTGGTTGAGTTGCCATTGGTGATTACTGATATTCAACGGGCGGGACCGAGTACTGGCATGCCGACCAAGCCCGAGCAGTCGGATCTTTTGCAAGCGTTGTATGGTCGTCACGGTGATGCGCCGGTACCGGTCATTGCGGCGTCAACGCCTTCAGACTGTTTCTTTGCGGCTTTCGAGGCCATTCGTATTGCTGTGACCTATATGACGCCGGTGTTTCTCCTCACAGATGGTTTTCTCGCCAATGCATCGGAGCCGTGGTTGCTACCGAAAATAGCAGACCTGCCGGATATCAAGGTTGAGTTCCGTACTGATCCGCAAGGCTTCTTTCCTTATCTGCGAGACGAGAACACGCTGGCGCGTCCATGGGTGCGACCTGGAACTCCAGGGCTCGAACATCGCGTCGGTGGACTGGAGAAAGACTACAAGACCGGCAATATCAGTTATGCGCCCATGAACCACGAACAGATGGTGCGGGTGCGCTATCGCAAGCTAGCGAAGATCACCCAAGATATCCCACCGACAAAGATTCACGGTCCAGAACGTGGCAAACTGTTGGTGATTGGTTGGGGTAGCACCTATGGTTCGATTACCGCAGCCGTGAATGAGTTCCAACAACAGGGAAAGTCGGTGTCGCATGTCCACTTGCGCCACTTAAATCCGCTGCCGGCAGACTTGGGCGAGATCATTTCTCGTTTTGAGAAGGTCTTAGTGCCAGAGATGAATATGGGACAGTTACTCCGCGTGTTGCGAGCAGAGTATCTGGTTGATGCGGTTGGACTCAATAAAATCCAGGGACGCCCTTTCAAAGTCTCTGAGGTCAGCGCCCGAATCGCGCGCATGCTAGAGGAGTAAAGAAGATGAGCACGGCAAGTGCACCAAAATTGACACGTAAAGATTTTTCCTCTGATCAAGATGTCCGCTGGTGCCCAGGGTGTGGTGATTATTCGATCCTCGCCCAGGTGCAGAAGATTTTTCCTGAACTGGGCGTTCCCAAGGAAAATGTCGTCTTTATTTCCGGCATCGGCTGTTCGAGCCGCTTTCCCTATTACATGAATACCTATGGCTTTCACACTATTCATGGACGTGCCCCGGCGATTGCTACTGGCTTAAAGGTGTCGCGGCCAGACCTGATGGTGTGGGTTGTGACCGGTGACGGCGACGGGCTCAGTATCGGTGGAAACCATTTGTTGCATGCGTTGCGACGGAATGTTGATCTCAAAATTCTCCTGTTCAATAACCGCATCTATGGCTTGACCAAAGGGCAGTACTCTCCAACTTCAGAACTAGGGAAGGTCACGAAATCTACCCCGATGGGATCTGCCGACCACCCGGTGGCCCCACTGGCGTTTGCGCTCGGTGCGGATGCAACTTTCGTTGGCCGAACGATCGATGTCGAAGCCAAGCATCAGCAAGATCTGCTCAAGCGTGCCGCGGCACACAAAGGCGCGTCGATTATTGAAATCCTCCAGAACTGTAACGTTTATAACGATGGTACGTTCTCTTCGCTTACTGATAAAGAGACCAAAGCAGACACTCAGCTCATACTTGAGCATGGCAAGCCGATGATTTTTGGCAAGAACAAAGACAAAGGTATCCGCCTGAAGGATATGACGCCGGAAGTGGTTACACTTGGTGATGGTGTCAGCGCCTCTGACCTCCTCGTACACGACGAAACCAATCCGGTCCTGGGATTTCTCGTGAGCCGCATGGCACCACCGCAGTTCCCCACACCCCTCGGAGTGATTCGAGTGGCACAGCGACCAAGTTTTGACGAGCTGATCAACCGTCAGTTGACTGAAGCGCAGAAAACCGGGCATGGTGATTTGGAAAAGCTGCTGCACAGCGGCGATGTGTGGACCGTGAAGTAACAACCTGTTGTATTCAACAAAAAGAGTAAGGATTTCTATGGCTGAAAAAGAACAAAGAGCGCCGAAAGAAGAACAAGCTGAGCTGAAAAAACGTATTCGCATGCTGAAAGCGAAACGCGACGAAGCCATCGCACAGAAAGACGCGAAGAAAGTATCGAGCCTGCGTCATGGGATTCGTTCCATCAAACGACGCACACGAGTTGTTGCCAAGTCAGTAAAGGCAGAAGCCGCAGCAGCGGCCGCAGCGGCAGCCGCCGCGCCGAAAGAATCAACGCCCGCCGCATCCTAACCCTCACTCGCCCTTCTATCAGTGTAGTTCTCGTAGGGGCACGGCATGACCGTGCCCTTGCTATTTTGTATAGATCGCCTGTATCCCTTGAGACTGGACAACAATGCACGCGGGTGCCCCTCCCAACGAACTAGAATGCAGAAGGAGGTTGCTATGGATATTCAACTGACCCCACAACAACAACAGGCTCTGGACAACCAAGAGTATAGACCCCTGCGTGTCATCGACCCCCGAACGAACACCGCTTATGTCCTGGTACCAGAGGTGGACTATCGAAGCTGTCCAGGAATTGCTTGAAGCGATCGTTCCTCAGCCAGCAATCCATACCACAGCGCTACGCAATGCCGTAGGCACGCATGAACGAGACGCCATGATCCAGCCGGCGAGATCTATATGGCAGACTTCGGGTCGGTGGGTCCGCATCCGGTAATTGTGGTGTCGCGGGAAGAGCTGAATCGAGGGTGCTATGTTTGGTTGTCGTTTGTACCTCGGCGCGTTTCGCTACACGCAGCAAGTTAGCGAACTGCGTGCCGTTCCAAGCCGGGGATTTCGGATTCACCATTAGACTGTGTTGCGCAATGCGAGACATACTCTCCATCGATCTGGACCAACTCATTTGGATGCAGGGCGATGTTGGATGCCGTGGATCTGTCGAAGATCATCGAAGTTTGGCTATCGTCATGAATGGACATGTAACCGCTCTGAGGCTCGGAGGGGGGTAAAGAGTTTCATACCGCTATTCTTTCACGCGACAGCAATTATGATACGCAAAGGTTTACAAAGTTTATAGGCGGAGCACGAAGCCTTATTTGCGATTGAGACGTTAGAAATCTTGGAAGGCTGAATTGCCCCGTCGTCCACGGTCGTTTGTCATCGAATTGGGCTTCGCTGTTTCCATCGGGAGGAATTGCGAGCCAATTGGGAGCGCGCCCGACAAGGTGTACCGCTCCATCCAATTGAACCGTTAGACTAAATACGAGGAGTCAGACTATGCCACGGCCAGTACGTATTCGCGTTGTCGAACCGCTGGAAGGGTTCAGAGTCCGTCTAGAATTTACGGACGGCACGATGAAAGAAGTTGATCTTCAGCCTTATCTTCATGGTCCCATCTTTGAGCCAATCAGAAATGACCTACAAATGTTTCGCTCCGTGAAGGTTGATGCTCGGATGGGCGCCATCGTGTGGGACAACGGAGCCGACATTGACCCGGATGTATTGTACAAAGGGTTGACGCCAGCCTGGATGGAAGGGGAACAACCCGTCGACGAGGGCAAGACGGTACACGCAGGCTAACTCGACGCTGCACCGCACCGCCGCCCGTTTGCGGTTCCCGCTGAACCTGAAAAGTCCCGTGTGGGCGGCAGGTGATTGGTGGACGTTGGACAGCAATGTGGAGGCGTATTGACGATGCCGACTGAAGAATTCGCAGATGTGCTCCGGTTCTGGTTCCCCCAGCACTTGCGCGACGAGCATGCGAGGAAAAATTAACTTGATGTGAAGGGAGCGGTTCGCGAACCGCTCCTACTTACTACGCTGCTCTTCCCGCTCGCAGCACCTGTCCCGGCAACACCCCGGAATGTGCGCCATCCGCAAACAGCACTGCTCCATTCACAATCACCCAGTGGATGCCTTCCGCTCGCTGGACGAATCGTCCCTCGTCACCTGGAAGGTCATAGAGCATTTCTTTGTCACCAGCCGCCACAGTTCGCGGATCAAAAATCACGAGATCTGCCGCTTTTCCTTGAGCAATGACGCCCCGGTCGTGCAAACCAAAGAACTGCGCAGGTTCAGCCGTCAGTCGCTGCACCGCACGTTCGAGGTTCATCACTTGCCGCTCACGCACCCAGGTTCCTAGCAAGATAAGTGGGATAGCCTGTGTTGCACAGCATATCGACGTGCGCGCCACCGTCAGACAGGCCAATCAGCACGCGAGAATCAGTAATCACTTCTTGCAGCAACGGGGGATCAAAATTCAGCATCGCCAGGGTAAACTCTGTTCCTAACTCGTCCGCAATCGCCAGATCGAAGAAGGTATCAAGCGGATCTTTTCCCTCCTGTGCGCTCAGCGCTGTGATGGTTTTTCCTACCCATGCTTGATGCGCTGGGTTTTGCACCTTACACACCTCAATCCGCGCCCATTGGCCGCTAAACGCCTTCGGCGACCGTGTGTAGGCGTCACGGAATGCTGAACGAAAAGCCGGATCGGCATAGATGCGCGATTGTTCTGCGACTGAGCGATTGAACAATTGGTGACACACTTCATAGGGGCCAAGGATGAATGGGTTGCGGAGATTGAACTGAATCTCTGTCGGCTGACAACTCGCTTGCGGAATGCTGCCACGTTTGATCAACCCATCCATATTCGACAGCAGCTCGCGATGTGCTGTGGGTTGATCACTACGAGTTTGTACCGACAACCACGTCACTGGCCGCTGGCTCTCGGTGAGCAAAAAGTCGATCAACTCAGTCGATCCTGCCGGAAGAACTGACGAGCCCGCTCCTCCCATATTCACTTCAATTGAGCCATAGCCAAGGTCTTTTAAGACATGCGCATACGCGCGTAGCTCTTCCCGGCTTGCCAATCGGCAGGCGAGCGGGCGTCCCTTGTATCCGACATGCTGGGTTGCAACCGTGGTTGAGAATCCCAACGCTCCAGCGCTCATGCCATCACGAATTAACGCCGCGATGCGCTCGGTTTCGCCCGGCGTCGCTGAACGTTCTTGTGCTGCTTCTCCCATGACGTAGGAGCGGAATGGCGAGAGTGGCATGAGAAAACCAAGATTGATGCCGAGCCCTTTGCGTTTCGCGGTCATGAACTCTGGGAAACTTTCCCACTCCCAGAGCACCCCCTTGGAGAGCACGTTGAAAGACATCCCCTCGACGTTGACGAGATCCCAGGTGAGCGCTTCCCGCTGTTCGGGGCGGCACGGAGCGATCCCTACGCCACAATTGCCCATCACTACGCTGGTGATGCCATGCCACGACGAGCAGGTCACCAATGGGTCCCAGTCGATCTGCGCATCGTAGTGCGTATGTGGATCAATGAATCCCGGCGCAACGATCAAGTCCGAGGCATCAATGATTTGCCGCGCGCGCTCACGAATCGTACCCACTTCCACGATGCAGCCATTTTGCACTGCGATGTCCGCGCGAAAACGCGGAGCGCCGGTTCCATCCACCACGGTTCCATTGCGAATGAGCAGATCATAGGTCATACGAATTCCCTCCTGTATTCGCTGCCGCTTGAAACGACACATCTCAAGCTATTCTCGTTGACCCATAGACCATCGGCTTTGGCACTGTCAAGGAAGTAATCCATGCTCTATCAATCACCAACCGCGATCTCCAACCGCTTGTTGATCTTTCCTTTGCTCTTGTAATCGACAATTTTGATACGTCCCACCTCACGGGTATTCGCCACGTGGGTTCCACCATCGGCTTGTAAATCCAAGCCGACGATATCTACTATTCGTACCTGTTCGATTCCTTCAGGCAGGAGATTGATCTTCGTACGAATCAGATCGGGAATGGCGAAGGCTTCGTGCTCGCGGCAGAATGCTCACCTGAATTGGTCGAGCAGCAACTATTTCCTGATTTACTTTCTGTTCGATCTCCTCGACGAGTTCTCGACGCATGCTTTCGAACTCGAAATCCATGCGGGCACGCAACGGCTCCATGTTGCCGCCCGTGACTTGCGCACCGTAGTTCCGCCAGATCACGCCAGCCAACATATGCAGTGCAGTATGCGTGCGCATCAGCGAATAGCGACGGTCCCAGGCAAGCGAGCCCGTCACTTCAGTGCCAACTGCTGGCGGTTCACCTTCAACTTCATGCCATATTTCCTCGCCGTCTTTGCGTACGTTCACCACAGCCCACTGCTGACCACCAGTGGACAATAAGCCGTGGTCGCAGGGCTGTCCTCCACCAGTGGGATAAAATGCTGTCTGGTCGAGCGCGACACGGTTTTCCTGCACCGCAACAACACGCGCTGTGAACTCACGCAGATACGAGTCTGTCTGAAACAGCCACACACTCATGCTTTTGCTCCTTAAGATATTGATACGTGCTTGAGCGCATCGTGGCGGGCGCAGCCCGCCCTACGTATTCTCGTGCGTTCTGGAGTAGGGCAGGCTGTGCCTGCCATCGTCACCTTCACACCTTGCTTTGGCGTTTCTATCGCATCACTTAAAGTGTGGCATTACTTCTCTGGCAAAGAGCGTCATCGATTGCCGTATTTTCTCCGGAGCAAGCCCCGGCAAGTGCATGCCTAAGGCTAGATCGGTGAGGCGCGTTCCTTGTCGATAGCTCTCAATGGCGCGGACGACAATCGTCTGCCGTGCCGATAATCGGAAATCCCCCCGGTGTACTTGGGTCTATTTTTTGTAGATTGGCTAATGACGGTACTTCACCCATCGCGCGATCTCTGCGTAAATCACCTGCCTCTTTCAACAATGGGAACGCGGTGGAGAGAATATAAGACAGGTGTGGACCAGCCTCTTGCCAGGCTTGCTCGCGGGTTTTTGCAACGTACATCCAACGTAGTTGTGTGAGCGAGAAATCGCGCGGGTTGCGGCCATGCTGGACTAACGCACGATCATAAAACTGTTGCACTTCAAGTTCGCCGGTGCCCATCAGGTGGTAGCCCAATCGTGCGGCACGCTCCACAGCTTTCTTCCCGCGTGCGCCGATCCACAACGGAGGATGTGGTTGCTGCACTGGCCTGGGAGAGAGACGTACATCACGCAGATGATAAAATTGTCCTTCAAACGAAAAGCTCTCCTCGGTCCACGCGCGACGAATTACCTCAAGCCCCTCTTCAAGCAGCGCCTCGCGTTGCTCACGCGGTATGCCGAATCCGGTAAACTCTTTCACGCGATAGCCTTTGCCAACTCCCAGATCCAAGCGGCCATTGGAAAGAATATCGACCGTGGCTGCGTCCTCCGCGACTCTCAGTGCGTGTTGAAACGGCAAGATGAGAATGAAAGTGCCGATGCGAATGCGACTGGTGCGAGTGGCGATACCTGCGGCTAACGGCAACAAGGAAGGCGACCACCCATCATCATCGAAATGATGCTCTGTGAGCCAGATCGTATCGTAGCCTAATTCTTCTGCTAACACGGTCTGATCGATGTACTCACGGTACAGTTCGGGATATGGCCGCGCCCACCGCGGCGGATTCTGAAACGGCATCATGAAGCCAAAGCGCATAG
>CAVTCR010000082.1:0-45371 GCA_963733195.1 uncultured delta proteobacterium | reverse complement strand
GGCGACGGCTCTTGAGTAAGGATTGATACGCAGTGTCTTGGATCAAGGCATGTTTGAAGAGGTAGGTACTCTGCGGCGGCAAGCCTCGTTGATAAAGCAATTCTGCGGCGACCAACTGACTCAGCCCCTGCTGAAGCATTCTCATCCACAGGCGAGACCGCCTGGAGCAACTCGTAGGAAAATTCTCTGCCCAGCGTCGCCCCCACCTGGGCGATCTCTTTGGCTGGCCCCAGCCGATCCAGCCGCGCCATCAATGAATCCTGCAGTGTCGCAGGAATCGCCGACGGCGCAACGGTACTCAATCGTAGTCCCATAGTCTCAATGGATTCCACCACCATCTTCGTCAACTCTTCCACAAACAACGGCACGCCATCGGTCTTCGCGATGATCTGCTGCACCACTTCTGACGATAATATCTTGCCCCCGGTCGCTTGCTCAATCATCTGCGGCACCTGCCTCGCCCCAAGCGACTCAAGGTCAACTGACTGAAGTGGCCGTGTTGTCCCCACGGCGGGGTGAACTCGGGCCGACTGGTCAGCAGCACGAAGAGTCGGGTAGTGGGCGTTTGATCGATTAAGATACCCAACAAGTCCAGCGAAGAGGGATCCGCCCAATGCAAATCTTCCCAGGCACAGTACACCGGTGCTTGTTCGGCTTCTTCGACGAGCCAGGCAATCAACGCCTCCGCGGTCTTCTGTTTCTGGCGTTGCGGACTGAGATTGAGTGGCGGTGCATCAGCAGGATGAGGCAACGATAGCAGTGCGGCAAACAAGGCGAGCGTGTCGGCTTGAGGAAAACGGTATCGAGCGAGTGTCCCTTGGAGTTTGACGGTTCTGATCTGGACCGGATCGTCTTTTTGCCACTGCAACAGGCGCTGGAGGTGTTCGATGACCGGATACAGGGCGCTGTTCTGATAATAAGGCGAGCAGCGAAATTCGATGCGCATGGCACTGTCCTGTTCTACCCGGTTGCGCATTCCCGACCAGGCGTGATTTGCCAATGCCCGGCTCCCCACTGAGCAATACCACCTGGCCTTCTCGCTCTTTGACTTGTTCCCAGCGCCGATGAACAGTGCCAGTTCTTCCTCGCGACCCACGAGCGGGGTCAGTCCCGTCGCGGCGCAACATCGAAGCGGCTTTGCGCGGTGCTTTCGCCCAGGACTTGGTACAGCGCCATCGGTGTGGTGAGACCCTTTAACGTCTGGGCACCCAAGTCTTGACAGTCGAACAGCCCCGCCACCAACCGTTGTGTCGTGCCGCTCAGCACGATCATCTTCGGTTCGGCGATGCCTTGGAGACGGGCGGCAATGTTCGGGGTTTCGCCTAACGCCAGTTGCTCCGTGCGCGCTCCTGTACCAATCTCAGCCACGACCACCGGCCCGGTATGAATACCAATGCGGATCTGTAAGGGCGGGGTAAAGTGCAGCTGGCCGACCGCCGCCACGATTTCCAGACCACTGCGCACGGCGCGTCCCGCATCGTCTTCATGGGCGGCTGGATAGCCAAAGTACACTAGCATCCCGTCGCCTAAATATTGGGCAATATGGCCGTCATAGCGGGTGATGATCTGGCCACAGGCGGTCTGATAGGCGCGCACCCGGGCATGATAGTCTTCCGGGTCCAGTTGCTGGGAGAGCGTCGTCGAGCCCACCAGGTCAATGAACATCACCGTGAGTTGACGACGTTCGCCGGCTGGGAGTTAGGCTGGGGTTGGGAACTGGCAACTGAGGACTGAGAGCTGGCAACTTCTGCTATCTTATTCGTTTCCTGTTTCGCCCTTTCGCCTTTTCCCCCAGCGTGAGCGCCGTGCCGCATTCCGCACAAAACTTCGCTATCGGACTTGCTTGATGTCCACACTGTGGACACGCAGTGATAAGCCGTGCACCGCATTCTTCACAGAACTTGGCAGTGTCACTATTCTGATGCTGGCACTGCGGACAGTGCATGTCCTCCCCTCCTTGACCCGGTACACTCGGATACTTTCGCTGTTTGCCATTAGCATGGAGCACGGCGGAGAGAAACCAGCAGCACCTAACAATGAACCTTGAACGAGAAACGACAATCCTAACGCCCAACGCCTGATGTTGATGTAGAAACCTCCATGCTATGTTAGCGATGAGAGGCACGCGATTATGCAATATCAAGTATTCGTCCAAAGTCGCACTGATGGCCTATTTTCAGCTACTGTTGTGGGAGTCCCGATTGCGTTGCTGAGGGGATGACACAAGAAGAAGCTTTGGCCAAAGCAACAGCCATTCTTAAGCACTTGGCAAAAGGCAAACTGTTACCTAGTGGAAGAATCGCCTACCAGGCTGCCAATCCGTGGTTGGCTTGATTTACGGCAGCCTACGAGATGACCCAACTTTCGATGACTTCACAGCCGAAATCGCTCATTCCCGCCGACACTTGAGGCTGATGAACCGAAGCCATGGCGTGTATGTGTTGGATACAGATCATCTCAGCTTGCACCTTCGCGGACATCAACAGGTGCGTGAACGTCTAGCGTTAGTCGCCTTTGATTCCTCCCCCTAACCCTCCTTGCCATTTTTCCTACAGGAAGTTGACGATCCCCGTCGAAGTTTGCCTACTCTATCTCCATGATTTCCGTACATGACGCATTAACGACAATTCTCGATACTGTTTCCCCTTTAGCAGGTGAAAGGATTGGACTTCTGGATGCTGTCGGTCGGGTGTTAGCTGAGGAAATCCGCTCGGAGCGCGAAGTCCCACCGTTTGCGAACTCGGCCATGGATGGCTACGCCGTCCGCTGGGATGACGTTCGCGATACTAATGCGGATCAGCCAGTAACGCTTGGCGTGTTAGAAGTCATTCAAGCTGGTGCGGTTCCAAAACAGCTGGTGATTCCTGGCACTGCAAGTAAGATCATGACCGGCGCGGTGATGCCGTCGGGTGCCGATACCGTGGTGAAAGTTGAAGATACCGAAGAACATGACGGTCGCGTGTGGATTAAACGTAGTGAGCGTCCGGGAAACAACGTGCGTGGAAGTGGTGAGGATATTCAGCGCGGGCAGCTTGTTTTAGAGAAAGGTCGCGTCTTACGCCCTGCTGATATCGGCCTATTGGCCTCTGTCGGGCGCAGCCTCGTACTCGTCTATCAGCGTCCGCGCGTTGCAATCCTGAGCACTGGTAACGAACTGGCAGAAATTGATGACGCATTACGGCCTGGACAAATTGTGAACTCCAACGCGTATACCCTTGCCGCTGCGGTGCGCGAGGCAGGTGGCGTTCCTGTTCCACTCGCTATTGCTCGTGACACGCTTGAAGAGATTCGCACGGCGTTAGCTGAAGCTGTCCGGCACGATGTTGTCCTCTCAACCGGTGGCGTTTCAGTTGGTGATTTTGACTTCGTCAAACAAGCGATGGATGAACTCGGGATGCACCGTTTGTTCTGGCAAGTGGCGCAACGACCGGGAAAACCTCTCACGTTCGGATTGCTCCGTGAACGCCCGTACTTTGGGCTTCCCGGAAATCCAGTCTCTGCTCTAGTCTGCTTTTACTTATACGTCCGCCCAGCCTTGCGGCGCATGACGGGCCACGAGAAACTCTTTCTCCCGGTCCTGTCAGCGACGCTTGGTGAGGATATCTCAAAGGCTAAGGGGCTGACCGAGTTTGTCCGCTGTCGCATCACCCACGAACATGGCCACTACATAGCGCATTCTACTGGCAGTCAGAGTTCAGGTGTACTCAGTTCACTCTCTCTTGGCGAAGGGCTTATCATTGGTCCAGCCGAACTTCCCGTTGTTGCCAAAGGGAATGGGGGTCAATGTGATTGTGCTTGATAGTGATGAATTCGCTGGAGAAGAGGCGCCCTTTTAATGTCCCACGAGCCTGCCGATATTCGTGCCTTTTTGCAGACCTGCGCGAGTGGGAACAATGATGCACGCCTGCGTTTTCAAGAAGAGTACGGCGAAGATATTTACAATTTCCCGATAAAAATCTATCGCCTCCCCGAGGAAGATGCTGGAGACTTCTACCTGTATGTCTTTGAGAACGAGCGCATTTTCACTCGTATGCGGACGTTTGAAGGGCGCAATAGCATCCAGTTCCGTACCTTTCTCTCCTATTACGTACTCAAACATCTGTTTTTAGAGTGGCAACGAACGCGAAAAAACCTTGAGACTATTTCACTATCCACTCCCTTGGATACTTCAGCCGACGGGGAAAGTAGAACTTTAGAAGATGTTCTTCCCAGCCATGACCATTGGAACACCAGAGAAGAAGCGTCAATTTCGACAAGCTCTCTTTCAGTAGTATGGGGCTCTCTCACTCCAGAGGAACGCCTTGATCTGAAACTGCTTTCACTTTTAGAGTGTGAGCTTGATCCTGATGATATTCGACTACTCGCCAAGAGCTCGGGGCGGTCGATCATTGATACCCTGGCCTTGGTCGCTGAGATACAAGCAAACCTGCGACGGAAAGATGTCAAGTTGACCCAACTCGATGACGAACTGGATTCGGTGTGGGGGTGGATTCTCCTGCGACAAAAAGAGTTGCAGGAAATACAAGAAAAAATTCTTCTTATAAAAACACAAGGGAATGCTACAGATCAGATACCGTTGCTACAGCAACGGGAGGAGATCGAACAGGCCCTAACAAAACGCTATCAGCAAAAAGCACGGATACTAGAAGAGCTACGTACCAGTAAAATGACAACCTCATACAAAGATATCGCGCGGCTTCTCAATCTGACCGTGGGAACCGTGAGTTCTCGGGTTTGCCGCCTTCGCCAACGTCTCATACAAGAGTTCGGTGAGGAAGAAACTCAAGAGAGAGGTAGACCATGAACACCCCCTCGACGTGCCCGGACATCACGCTCCTCTCGCGGGTGCTCGACCATGAGTCGCCCCCACAAGAGGAACACGTAGTGACCCAGCACCTTGCAACCTGCGTAAAGTGCAGCTCTCTCATGGCTCGTCTGCAACGCGCGGCAGAAAGAGGACATTCCATCCTGGCTCAGTCCCCTGCTCCCTTTTCAATCACACCACACACTCCGACCTGTCTGTCTCCAGAGACAATAGCTGCCTATGCCCAACGCCTCCTTTCTGAGAGAGAGACAGGAATTGTTGAGCAACATCTGCAAACGTGTAATGCCTGTTTCAACGAGGTACAGACAGCGTTTCGTGCTGCCTCTTTTCTATCTACAGCCGAGAAGAAGCCTGTCCCGGCTGCGCTGAAAACACAAGCTGCCGCATTGTGGCAAGGGTCAAAAGTAGGGGAGCAAAGAACAGTCCTTTCTCGCGTCGTGATTCAGCTTGTTGAGAAGAGCCTCAAACTTCTCGAACAGAACCTCGTTGCCCCATTTTTCGACATCCAGGAAGTGTTCGTTCCCGCTCCAGCCTATCGTTCTGAAGAAGCGCCTCCTCGGCTTGACCTCAAGCTCACTGCCGGGCAGTACACTATTACTTTGACTGTAGTTCCAGACGGAAAAGGAATAGCTCTGACACTAATGCTTTTTGGTCCGCAACAGGAAAGCCTGGCTGGACAACGCGTGTTTTTCAACCAGCAAGGCAAGTCGATTCTTTCTAAAAAAACAGACCAGCAAGGAGTCCTCCGAGTTCCCCATCTTGCTCCTGGACTCTATGAGATTGTTTGCGCTGGTATAGAGGCATCATTCGAGGTCGAACTGCATGCATAAGAGACGCTGATTCGTCATGGAAAAAACGCCCATCCACTTGACTGTCCTCCGTAAGGGCGATTCTCTCATTATCGATCTGGATGAAGTTGGGTCCCTGATTCCGCGGAGCGAAACCCAAGTCGAGTCACCCTTTCTACAAGAACTGACTGCCGCGGTTATGCGTCTGGCTAGTCCTGGTTACGGAAGGAGTGCAAGCTCAGCCTCTTCTAGAAACTTCACTTCTCTGCAACCAGGCACAGTTATCCACGACCTCCAACGAGTCGGCGGCTTGATTTTCTCCCACCTGCTCACCGAGCCTGCACGCAATCGCCTCCGTACCGCAGAGGCAGTTAATCTGTATCTCCGGCTGGACGAACAGCTCATGCAGATCCCCTGGGAACTGTGCTTTGATGGTGAGCAATTTCTTGTCACTAAGTTTCCCGTAGGTAGGCAAGTTATTACCGGCGCACCGATCCCGCGGAGCATACGAGCACAAGAGCAGGACAAACCCCTCAGAATCCTTCTCATTGTTGACCCAACTGAGACACTGCCAGAAGCCAACAAAGAAGCACAATTGCTCTGTACATTGCTCGACGACATTCCACAGGTCGAGGTTTCCCTTCTGGGTGGAAAACAGATTCAGAAAATCCCACTGCTCACAGAATTACAAGAGTATGACCTCGTCCACTTTGCCGGGCATAGTTTTTACGATCCACGCACTCCGAGTAAAAGCGGCTGGCGCTTGCATGACAGCATCCTCACCGCCGGAGAGTTGAGTAAATGTAGTCACCCGCCGCAGGTGGTGTTTTCCAACTCGTGCCAGGCAGGAGCAACCGCAGAATGGAGCGGAAATTACGGCTACGAAGGGCAGGCGTTTGGTATCGGCAGTGCGTTTCTCTTAGCAGGAGTGAAAAACTATATTGGTACGTTCTGGGAGGTTGATGACGAAGAAAGTCGACTCTTTGCTACGACCTTCTATCAGAATCTGCTCTCTGGACTCAGTTTGGGTACGGCGCTGCTCGCTGCACGACATGCCATCATACAACAGAAGGGATGGAACAGCCTGACCTGGGCAAGTTACGTCTTGTACGGCGACCCTACCTTTACTCTTTTGTCACCGGGACAAGAAAAAGCACCTTCTGTTTCTTCTTTTATCGACTCTCCGATTGCTCCTATTGTCATCACGGGGCAGGTCAACCATCCAGTTGTATCTGCCAGCACTGCACTTCCCCTTTCATTTCCTCCCAGAGGAAAACGTTTCTCCAGTCGGTTATGGTTCGTCAGTCTGGGACTCCTTTTTCTCACAGCAAGTGTGTTGTTCTTCACTCCAGTGCTCCAGCATTTTCATCAACGTCAGATGCCTGGCTCTACTCAGAATGACCACTCCCTTCCGTATCCGAACAAACCTTCTCTTGTCGTCCTTCCGTTTCTCAATCTCAGTCACGACCCAGAGCAAGAGTATTTCAGCGATGGCATCTCCGAGGATTTGATTACCGACCTCTCTAAGTTGTCGAACCTCTTCGTCATCGCCCGTAACTCAGCCTTTTTCTACAAAGGCAAAATGACCAAGCCTGAGCAAATCAGCCGAGAACTTGGGGTGCGGTATATTTTGGCAGGCAGTGTCCGCAAAGCGGATAAGCGGGTACGGATTACCGCACAGCTTGTCGATACGACAACAAACTCGCCCCTTTGGGCGGAACGTTATGATCGTCTATGGCAGGATATTTTTACCCTCCAAGATGAGATCACGAGCAAAATTGTCGCAGCCCTACGGGTGCAAATTGCCCCGGAAGAGCAACGCCGCCTTAATCGTATTCCCACCAACAACTTAGAAGCCTACGACCTCTTTTTACGTGGCTGGACGCTCTATGGGCAATTAACCGAAGAAGCGACTCTACAAGCACGCCAATTGTTCGAGCAGGCAACGCAACTCGATTCCAATTATGCAGATGCGTATGCCGCCCTCGCAGCAACGTACTTGTTGGAGTGGACCTGGCAATGGCAGCAAACCCCACAAACACTGGACCGCGCCATGTCTCTCGCGCAACAAGCCGTTAGCCGTAATGATTCGTTGTCACTCGCCCACATGGTACTCGGCAACGTGTTTTTGTGGCAAAAAGAGTATGACCGCGCAATTGCAACCACTGAAAAAGCCATCGCTCTCGACCCTAACGACGCTGAAGGCTGTGCCACCCTCGCAGAGATCCTTACCTGGGTAGGCAAACCTGATGAAGCTATTGAGTGGGTACAAAAAGCGATTCGCCTCAATCCGCGAGCTTCAACTTCGTATCTCTGGATTCTCGGACATGCCCATCGGTTAGCCGGGCGGTACGAAGCTGCAATAGCCGTGCAGCGCGAAGTTTTGCAGAACAGCCCTACGCATATCGGCGCACATGTGGAACTAGCGGCAAGCGCTAGTGAGTTAGGCCATGAAGGAGAGGCCCGCGCCGAAGTTGCAGAAATCGTGCGGATAAGCCCACAGATTTCTCTGGATAGTCTCCGACGCAGCCTTCCCTACAAAGATCAGGCAATTCGAGAGCACTTGTTAGCGCACCTGAGCACAGCTGGGTTGCGCTGACGTCGGTTAGAGAAAATTCCATCTCCAATATGCCCCTTGGTTCTGCGTGAAACCTTCCAAGTCGTGTAATATGGCACTTGCACTAAATCGGAATGATGGCTCATGCAACTAACAGACTGGTGGCGATGCTATCGCCTTCAGTTAAATAAATCCAAGTCTCAAATCCGCGTTCTGCCTCCCCACGGTGCGGGAGTCGACATGAGAGACGCCGTACCTATGAAGGACGGTCTTCCCGGTCACGTGGAGGTCAGCCTTGCTTCGGAAACACGCAAACGTCCGCTTGGCCCTGTAATAACGCGCGCAACGCCTAGGCTTTCTGTTCACTCGGTGCTATCTTCTTCTCCCTACGGGAGCCCTCCTTCTCGTGGTTGTGTAATCTTGCTCGTAACCTGGTTACCTACCGCAGAAGTGCTTCCCGTCTACTCTCTCTCAGTTACAGGGATTCTAGGACATAATCCCAGCTGACGGAGACTGACGAGGTGAGTCGGGCGGTCGTGAAAATCCAGGCGGGCGTGTTGGGGCTAACCTGTGTTCCCTGATGGGCGGAGCCGCGCTGTTCCTGATGACAGTGTGGTTGCTGCTCAAGGGCGGCCCTCACGTCGGTGCGCACTTGCGTTTGCTGGGTCACTACCTCGCGGGCTACACGGTGAGCTGCTCTGCCTGGGAAGGAGAAAAATCTGTGCTCCAGCGACCTGATGGCGACCAGAGCCCACTCTACAGTGCCGTATTGTCGCCGGGGGACGCGCGTTGTCATCGAACCCCCCTATTCATGTAGCATCTGATGTTGAAAGGCGCGCAGTCTGGAGAATAGGTTCGTCGAGGGTGTAAGTTTGTCGGAAGCCTATGCGCGAAGACATCCGGAACAGTGCCGTTCATTGGCACTTTCTGAGAAGTCCGGCGAGGTATCAGGGCCTTACGAGTTCTCCATAGCGCGGGCGCTAAGCGTGGAGGCAGAAGCTGGATGCGCCTGGATTCCGGGTTTCGTGGTGCTCGCCCGGAATGACGGGCATGCCGTCTGCGTCATTCCGGTTCCGGCGCACGCTGGAATCCGGGGGGCAGGGGCGGAGCATTTTGTTTCTGAGCAGCAGCCAAGAGAAGGTTGTGCTCGCCGCCGCAGAGTCTGCCTCCTCGGGGCGGCCGGTGAAAGTCGATCAAACGTCCTATAGAGTTGCAAGGACTACAGCGGAACAAGCGTCTCAACTCCCATGACTTCCTCACTGTCCATCCTGACCTTTCACTCCCTTGACGACGAGTCGTCTGTGCTCTCCTTCCTGCCGCGTCTGTTCCAACGGGGGATGGCCAGGCTGCAGGAGAGCGGATATCGGACGGTGAGTCTGCCGGAAGCCGTGGAGCGTTTGCGCCAGGGTGCGTCGTTTCCGGACCGATCTTTCGTGCTCACGTTCGACGACGGGTATCAAACCGTATATGAAGAAGCGTTCCCGGTGTTACAGCGCTATAACATGTCCGCCACGGTATTCCTCACGGTAGGAGCGAAAGGAACGACGAATCCTCATGATCGGTTGCCCTCTCTCGAAGGTCACCCTATGCTGAGCTGGCGCGAAATACGGGAGATGGGGCAATGGGGGATCAGTTTTGGCGCCCACACGCTTACCCATCCGGACTTGACCCGGCTGCCCTCCGTCCGGGTCGAAGCAGAGGTGTATCACTCCAAGGCCATCATCGAGGACATGCTCGGCGCCCCGGTCACTTGTTTTGCGTACCCCTTCGGTCGCTACGACCAGCGCAGCCGGGAAATCGTACGACGATATTTTGCCTGCGCGTGTTCGGACAAGCTGGGTCTGATCGCCGCCGGCAGTGACCCCTATACCCTCGAACGTGTGGACATGTATTATCTCCGCACCGAGCGGTTGTTCGCTCTGATCGCGTCGCGATTATTTCCCTGGTACATCGGGGCGCGTAGACTACCGCGCCAGATCCGGCGCGCCATTGTCGCCCGCTTAGAACGATGAACCGGCCACTGTGCTTTTGTCTGATCACGACCTTCAGGAGTATATGACGGTTCAAATTCTCCTGTCTACGTATAACGGCGCAAGATACCTCAAACCTCTTATGGAAAGTCTGCTGGCGCAGGATTTTCCTGACGCATATACGGGGCCGCGCTGCCCGACGACCAGGACGGTCATAGAGCGCTTCCTTGAGAGTAGGAACGCGTTCGCGCCCGGCTGCGCCACGCGTTGTCCTGTGACGTATACCGTCAATGGCCGCGCGACCACTACCTCTTGAAAGTGAGGATCGCCTTAGATCGACTGTGATTCCTGAACGGCCAGGGAGCGGACAGCTTCGGAGCTTTGGCCACATACGTTCTGCGAAAGCCTTCACGATGGAAAAGCCGTACAATGGATCAAGAATGAAGCTCGTCGCGCTCAAAGACCTCTATTTCCTCTCCGCGATTGCCCTCATTGAGGTCGCGGCGTTGTTCCCTTCCCATAGACTGAAGGAGCTTGTCGCCCGCACCCTTGCTTCTACGGCCTATAGGTTTTCGATGACGAAGAGGCGGACCATCGAAAAGAATCTGTTGAGGGCGTTTGCCGGAAAGCTGGATGGAGAGCAAAGACGGAGGATTGTGAAAGGGGCTTTATCCGGGGTCTGGCGGGAAATGCTCTCGTGGTCGCCGTCCACGAAAAGAGGCGGCAGCGGCCCGGGGAGCCAAGATCCACGGCGTGGAACATTTACACAGGGCGTTGAAAGGGGGAAGGGAGTAATTCTCTGGGAGAGCAACGGCTTCGGCCGGCGACTCTTGGCGAAGCAGATTTTGCGCGCGAACGGGTTCGCGGTCCATCAGGTGCACGGCCCGAATCACCTGGGCGGGTTTCTTACGGAGGATAGCTCTGCGACCTGGGTGCGACGGAGAATGGTCAAGCGCTTTTTCACTGGCTGTGAAAAACACTTCGTCACGGAGATCATCGACCTGCCCGGCTCGGATTCTCTCGCGTTTACCAGAATCCTCCTCAACCTCTTGAACCGCAACGCCGCCTTGTGTATTTCCGGGGACGGGAGGGTTGGGCAAAAGCTCATCCCCATCGACTTCTCGCGGGGACTACTCTCTTCGCCTCGGGCATGGTCAGCCTGGCGAGGTTATCCGGCGCACCTCTCCTGCCGATATTCTGCGTCCAGGAGGGCGATAGCGCGGGTATTTTGATCATCGAGGGCCCTGTTCACATTGAAAAGGATGCCGGCAGAGAACAGGGGCTGGAAAAGAGCCTTCGGGAGTACGCAGGTTTGCTAGAAGGGTACATCAGGCGATACCCGGAACTCTACCGCAATTGGCACTTGCTGGACGAGTTCATGGACGGGTGCTTTCCGGCATCAGAGCCGGAGGTGAGGCGAGTCGCAAGCCGATGCAGTAAAAAGGAGCGGGAAGTGAAGCGAGACAAAGTTTTTTCTGGGACGGCGGCACGGGCGAGCGACTTTGAGTTTAATGACGCCGTCGCTGAGGTGTTCGACGACATGCTCGTTCGTAGCGTGCCGTTTTACCCTGAACAACAATACATGATCGCGGAGATTCGGGAAGAAATTTTGGATTCAAGACACGAACATCTATGACCTGGGATGTTCGACGGCCACCACCCTGATCAACCTGTGCCGGGCGATCGGAGCAACCGGCGCGCCTGATCGGATACGATAACTCCCTCCCGATGCTCGAGCAGGCGAAACTCAAGATCAAGGAGAACGGGTTCGAGGACCGCATCGAGGTGCGATGTGGCGATCTCAACGGGGATCGCTCGCAGCTGTCCCTGGAGAAGGCCAGCGTCGTGACGATGTGTTGGACCCTGCAGTTTATCCGCCCCCTGCGGAGGGACAACCTGATCAAGTGGATCTATAGTGTTGACTAGCCCAAAATAGGTCATGGAGTCTTTGGACTTCTAAGAAGAAACTCCTTTGGATACAGATCCTCTAGCGCTGTTGTGCGACCCCCTTCGGAAACAGCAGTGTGCAGAATTATCCTTGTTCCATCGCGATTATAAGAAAGTAATGTTTTGCTGGGAGCTTATTCAACATGGTCTGCTTTGATTACCGACTCCTTCGTCAATAATCCATTAGCGGACTAGTCTGAGGACGGGGTGCTGATAGTGACTGAGAAGGTTCTCACCAACAACACGCATATGAACCGTTTCTTCATCGATTTCTACTATGAGTTCAAGAGACGCAACGGTTATTCCGAGAGCGAAATCTTACGCAAGCGGGAGGCGCTCGAGAACGTACTCGTCCCTTACCGCATCGATGAGAACCTGGAGATGTTCCGACGCAACGGCTTTGCGGTCGCCGAGACCGTCTTTCAGTGGTACAACTATGTCGGTTTCCTGTGCGTGAAGAAACCCACATAGTTTCGATCTGTCGAATGAGGAGAATGAATCGTTCTACTATCAACGACTGGATAAGAGCTATAGCAACGGCGGTGTTCCCGGCAGATATTCGGCGCCGGCTACGTGCGCGGCAACGACGCCACCGACTGCAGTGGCCGCGAGTAGGAACAGTAAAAGATAAAAGCTTCTGGCGGGTAACGCCGATCAGCCGCATCTTTGGCCTTGACCGAGGCTTACCGATTGACCGTTACTACATAGAACAGTTTCTATCCGCCCACGCTTCGGACGTCAGAGGCCGGGTGCTGGAAATGGGAGACGCTTTCTACACGCGGAAGTTTGGGGGCGACCGTGTCATCAAGAGCGATGTGCTTCATGTCGTAGAAAGCAACCCGGAGGCGACAATCGTGGCGGATCTGACATGTGCCGATCATGTCCCGTCCGATACCTTCGACTGCATTGTCTGTATTCAGACGCTTCAGATGATTTACGACGTGCGGGCGGCATTACATCACCTCTACCGCATTCTGAAACCCGGGGGAGTGCTTTTAGTAACCTCTCATGGAATTAGCAAGATCGGGCGCCGGGAGGGAATAGATCATTGGGGCGAGTACTGGCGCCTCACCGCTCAGTCCGCCCGGCGACTGTTTGAGGAAAACTTTCCGGCAGCAAATATCGAGGTCAAAACTTACGGGAATGTTCTTACGGCGATTGCCTCTCTGCATGGGCTGGGAACCGAGGAACTGCGTTTAGAAGAATTGGATTACTTTGACCCCGATTACGAGGTTTTGATAATCGTGAGGGCAGTGAAACCGGATACTAAGTCAGGAAATAAGCAGGACCGATAAACTCGGAATAACATGACGGACCGACCCCTCCGCTTTTGCATGGTGACAACCTTCTATCCGCCCTACAGCTTCGGCGGGGACGGAATCTTTGTGCGCCAACTCGCGATCGAGCTGGCGCGGCGCGGGCATCAGGTAGAGGTAATCCACTGTATCGATGCCCACCGCTATCTGGCAGGCCGGGAGCCGGTGGCGACCTATGAAGATCATCCCAACGTGACCGTGCACGGGCTTAAGAGTCCGTTCGGCTTTCTCTCCCCGTTGGCCACCCAACAGACGGGGTTCCCATTCTTCAAGTCAGCCCGTATCCGGCAGATTCTGGAAACGGGTTTTGACGTCATCCACTATCACAACATCTCGCTGGTCGGTGGGCCAAAAATCCTGGAATATGGGCAGGCCATCAAGCTCTACACGATGCACGAGTACTGGCTGGTCTGCCCCACCCATACACTGTTCAGATTCAACCGGGCAGCTTGCACTAAGCCGCATTGCTTCCTCTGTACCTCGACGTACAAGCGCCCGCCGCAGTGGTGGCGGTATCTCGGCCTGTTGGCGGCCGCGGTCGAGCACGTCGATGCCTTCATCGCCCCGAGCCGCTTCTGCAAAGACGTGCATCGCCGGATGGGGATCGACGCCCCTATCGTGCATCTGCCCAATTTTGTTCCGGCGGCGGAGGCTATTTCGCTCGCATTCGAACAACCCCTGGGCGAAGTAGCGGGGGGGTCATATTTCCTCTTCGTGGGCCGCCTGGAGAAGCTCAAGGGCCTGCAAACGCTCATCCCCATCTTCCGCCACTACCGGAGGGCGCAGTTGCTGATCGCCGGCGCGGGCAGTGAGGAATCCCGGCTGCGGCGGTTGGCCGGCGGCAGCACCAACATCCACTTTTTAGGTTACCTGTCCGACCGACAACTGCAGGCTGTGTACCGTCGGGCGGTGGCGGTCATTGTTCCATCCCTCTGTTACGAGATCTTCGCGCTCGTAATTATCGAAGCTTTCAGGCAGCAGACACCGGCGATTGTCAGGAACTTGGGGGGGATGCCGGAGGTTATCGCAGAGAGCGGCGGCGGATTCGCGTACAATACAGATGAGGAACTGGTGGCAGCGATGGACAAGCTGTTGACGGATCCGCCATGCCGACGCGAGCTGGGCCTGCGGGGCTATGAGGCCTACCAGCGGCAGTGGACGCCTGAAGCCCACCTGCAGCGGTACTTTGCGCTGATCGGTGAGATGGCCGTGGGTCGCGGCAAAACTCAAGGGGTTAATTGAAATTGCGCGCCGCAACGCCTGGGAAATGTGTCGAACCTTCGGTGTCTGTAGTCACCCCCACTTTACCAAAGGCCAAAACTGGAATTTCTGTAGCGCGATGCCGGCTTCCTCCGCGTGGAGCGTAGGGCGCCGCCGAGGTGATATCGGGAAAACTTTCACTCGAGCATTTAACTCCTCAGCACATTCATGAAAAGATGCAGACTATAGGACACCTTATAGTCTCTCGCATGAAGAGGGAAAATGACCTAAAGAAATATAAATGAGGGCGTCCATTCTCTTCAATTTCGGTTAGCAAGAGCGCCGGGGGCTGTCTTGCTGGCGGACTGAGATATCTTCGCAACATGGGAAAAAATTCACGCGTAGAAATAGAAGAAAAAATCAAACACATCTTGGTGTCCGCACTGAATGTCAACCCCGCAGTCCTCGCCGCGAGCGACTCGAACACTCCGCTGCTGGGGCGCGGCATCGGTCTTGATTCGATCGAGACCCTGACGCTCGTTGCCGAGATCGAGAGGGAGTTTGACATGCAAATCGCCGATGAGGATCTCACGGCGAGTCTTTTCAAAAGCCTTGCAACTTTGGCCGAGTATGTTCTGCGGCAGCTTGCAGAACAGAGAGACCACGCAAGGGGAGGAACATCCATATGAGGACCCTACCGGAAATGTTAGCAACCGTTGCCAGGCAGAACGCCGGGCGTACCGCTGTTGTCGATGGGATGGTGGCGATCAATTACGAGGCTCTTGAAAAAAGGGTTGCCGCCCTTGCAGGAGAACTTCACAATCTGGGGATCCGTCGGGGCGATCGGGTAGCTCTCTTGTTGCCCAACGGTGTGGACTTCATAACCGGCTATTTCGCCATTGTGACTGCGGGGGCGGTCGCGGTCCCGCTGAATGACCATTACCAGCAGACGGAGCTGTTATACTTCCTCGACGTGTGCAACGTTTCCGTGCTTATCACTTCAGGAGCTTTCGCCGAGTTATGTCAACAAGTGCTGTCGGCGCGCACGTCCCCGTGTCAACTATTTTTTGTGGAGAATCAGCCGGAAGCTTCCCGGCCAGCGTCCATAGTAGTGAACGATTTTGCCCTTGATCTCGATCCTGATGCGCCGGTGATGTATCAGTTCTCGTCGGGTTCAACGGGCAGACCAAAGCAGATCGCTCGCACGCACGCGAATTTGCTTTTTGAGCTCGACAGTCTAATCGCCACGCTCAAAATCAGTCGCGACGACCGCTTCCTCGGTGTGGCGCCTTTTTCTCACGTCAACGGCCTGATGCGCAGTATGATGACCAGCATTCGAGCCGGCGCCACCCTCTACCCGCTGGCGAAGTTCGAACGGCGAGCCGTAGCGGAGGCGATCGAAAAAAACGCTATCTCGGTGTTCATTGCTGTGCCGTTCATGTTTAGCATGCTCGCCAAAGCCAATTTTCGTAGGCGACCGGACTTTTCGTCTTTACGTTTGTGTGTCTCGGCTAGCGCGCCCATGCCGAAGAAACTGAACCAAGAGTTCTACGAACAGTTCGGGATGTATGTACGGCAACTGTACGGCTCAACCGAGACCGGAACGATCAGCGTGGATCTGGGTGCAGACGTGGGAGGGTCATTAGAGTCCGTGGGGACGCCCATCGCGGGCGTGGAAGTGGAGGTCTTTGCCGACGACGGGCGGGTGACGGAGGCCGATGAGGTCGGGGAAGTTGCGGTGAAAAGTCCGGCGGCGATCACCGGCTATGAGGGGTTAGAGGAGGTGAATCGGGAGACGTTTCGCGACGGTTATTTCTTCACCGGAGACCTTGGCAAGCGGGACCGAGGCGGGCTGCTGTATCTGGTCGGCAGAAAAAAGTTCTTCATCAACAAAGGGGGGTACAAAATTAACCCGCACGAAATCGAGGCGCTGTTGGAGAGTCATCCCAAGGTTGAAGAGGTGGTTGCTGTTGGTGAGCCCACGCCGTACGGGGATGAAAAGGTGAAGGTGGTGATCGTCCTTCACGCTTCGTGTACGGAGGAAGAAATCGTCGAGTATTGCCGCGGGAAGATTGCCGATTTCAAGATCCCGAGTGTCATTGAATTTCGCGACAGTCTGCCGAAAAGCCCGACAGGCAAAGTCCGCAGGAAAATGTTGACGCAAGAGTGATGAACCGAAGATGAAATTCATTCAGGCGAAGGACCTCTACTTTCTCGCGGTGATCGCCCTGGTGGAGGTGGTCGGCTGGTCTTCTTCGCGCCGGCTCAAAGATTACGTCGTCCGCGGCATAGTTTTTACCGCGTATCAGTTGTCACGGAACAAGAGGCGGCTGAGCCAAGCAAACCTTTCCCAAACTCTTAGTGAAAGGCTAAGCGAGCGGCAACAACGGGACATTGTCAAGGGAGCTTTCCGGGAGTTCTGGGAAGATGTATTTTCGCTGTCGCTTTCCCGGCAGGAAAAGGCGGCATTGAAAGGAGTTGAGATCTCCGGCGTGGAGCACTTACAAAACGCGCTGAGGGAGAGGAAAGGGGCGATCCTCTGGGAGAGCAGTTCCTTTGGCAAGAGGCACTTGGCAAAACACATCCTGCACGAAAATGGATTTGCGCTGTATCAGGTGCACACCGAGCGCCATCTCGGAGGGTTCTGGTCCGGTAATAGCACAGCGACCTGGGTACGACATTATATCGCCAAGCCATTTTTCGAGCGGCGTGAAAAGCAATTCGTTACGGAAATCATCTACCTGCCCGACTCGGATTCCTTGGTGTTTACTAGGCGCCTGTTAGCTCTGTTAAGACAGAACGTAATTCTCTGCATCACCGGCGACGTGGGGTTCGGGCGCAAACTCATCTCCCAACCGTTCCTTGGCCATACCAAATTCTTCGCCACGGGAATGGTCAGTCTGGCGAAGACCTCCGGTGCGTCGATACTGCCGATGTTTTGCATCCAGGAACCCGGTAGTAAGACTCGTCTCATCATCGAGTGCCCGATACGGATCGACACCGGCGTGGAGAGGGAGCAGGGCTTGGAGAATAGTATTGCCGAGTATGTCGGTTTATTGGAATCACGCATCAGAAGGTATCCGGAGCAGTACCGCAGTTGGCACTATGTTGATCGCTTCCCCGGGCACAGCGGGTCCGTGCTTGAAGCCTAAATTGAACTACATGACATTGGGACACTCCACGTTAGTACCGCTCATGCTGAGTTCTCCATAGCGCGGGCGCTAAGCACCTAAAAATAAACAAGAAAAATTTTGTTTCTGAGCAGCGTAGCCGTCGAGGGCGGCAGTGTCGAAGTACGTAGTTTCAACTGAGCCCTAGAGGGCTGTGGGTTTGGATAAACGCATCTGCAAATGGCTCTAAATTTCGTGTCTGTAGGATAAAAGATGTCCATTTCATCACCAGCTCGGACGTTCGTGATTGGGTCACGGCGACGCGATTACCTGCTCTTTCTTCTACTGGCGTGTTTCGTTGTGATCACGAGCTACCGCCTACGTGTGTATTTTCGGGTCACGGTGGCGGAAGTCAGCGTCGTTCGTGTCGCCTCTGACGGCACTCGTCAGACGTTGCCAACACCGGAGCAATGCAGCCGGCTGTGGTCAGCGACGCTGCCATCGCCAGTTTTCCTAGAACGGCTGGAACATTGTATTCGCATGTACATGCACGAGTCCCTGCTGTTACGCCAAGCCGAGTCGGGAACCCGTTTCGAGTGGGTCATCCGCTACGCCTATAACTCTACGCGTCTGGATCAACAGCGCGTAATCGTTTTTGCCGCCGATGGTTCTAAGAGATTTTGATTCCGGTTTGACAGGCTGGGCGGAACGATTTTTGTTCGCGCCTGTTAATCCGACGTATGCCGCGGTGTTCCGCATCGCCTTAGCTGTCATGCTGGCGGTAGTGTTCTGGCCTCGCAACCTACAGCAGACCCCGGCGGTGTACAGCATCCCGGGGGTGTCGGAGTTGTACGAGCAGGTGTTGCTCACGACGCCTTACTGGTTACTTACCCTTGCGGGACTGGCGCTTTTTGCCGCAGGGTGGCGGCCCCAGGTGTTGAGCTGGCTGATCGCGGTGCTGTTACTGCCGTCGTTTCTGGCGCACGGGCGCCCTAGCCAGCAGCTTCTTTTGTTTACTTTACTGGCCTTTTCGTTTCTCCGCAGCGACGCGCGGCTGAGCTTGTGGAGGGGACGTCAATCTGCGTCCGTAGGACCGATGTGGCCGATCCGTCTGATCCAACTACAGCTCTCAGTTGTGTACGGGGTCAATGCGCTGATGAAAACAACGCCAGCGTATCTGAGCGGTGACGTGCTCATAGGCATGTCACGGATGCTCCCCAACTTCCTCGTCGATCTTTCAGACGGCTACCTGCACGTGGGCTCACTAGCTATACCGGTCGCTCTAGCGGCCACCGCTTCCGCTCTTACCGAGTACTTCTTAGCGTTGGGGTTTTGGTGTCGACGCCTGCGGGTTGCCGCCGCGGTGGTAGGGGTGTCATTCCACGTGATTCTCATGAGGATCGTAAGAATTGGTCTGTTAGACTGGGCGTCGATGTTCCTGTACTTGGCTTTCCTTCTCCCGTTTGACCGCCCGCGGCGCACGGACTCCCTGGACAAAAGGATGGAGAGGCTATGCCGGACGATGCGCCAGCGCTGCGCGGAGCTTGAGAGTAATATGTATGTCTCTCATAAAAAGCAAGGTCGTTGGGCAAGTTATTAACGTGCTGCGAGAAGAGGGCGTCAAGAGCTTCTGGTTTAAGTTACTAGGCGACGTAGGATACCGACGGCTCCTGTTACTGGAGCGACCCTTACAGGAGCCGATTGCGGAAGTGAGCCCTCGTTTGCCGGTAACTATAGACCTGCTCAAAATGACGGAAGTGGCTGAGTATCTCAAGTTCCGGGTGGAGACCACATCTTGTGAGGTTATGGATCAACTGAACGCCGGCCATTGGTGCTTCGTGGCGCGCCACGAAGGACGGATAGTTGCCGCCTCTTGGGCGGCCGACCGCCGCGCCTGGATATTCTACCTGGCCTGTGAAATCCGCCTACTGGATGGCGAAGTCTATGTGTATGACTCGTTTACACGACCGGATTTTCGTGGCCAAGCCGTCTCACCCGCCATACGAACGGAGATGATACGGTACTTCTGCGCCGCCGGTTACCGGCGGATGATTCTCGGGACCGTGCCGGAAAACCATGCAAACCTACAAGCTGTCCGGAAAGTCGGGTTTCGCCCGTTCGGGGTGATGGGGTATATCAAGATAGGGCCGTGGCGACGGGACTTTTATCGCACTAACCGGAACCGGGAGACTACAAATGGATGAGCAGCATTTTGCCGGTCTGAAAACCTATCAAGAACTGAACGAGTGGCGTGATGACCGAGTCCTCACTGACCGGGTAAGGGCGTGCGTAGACGTGCAGAAGCGGGCAGCAGGTTCAGTGTTGCAGTCCGCCTTTACACCGGACCGCCAGGCTGCCGTCGCGGCCGTTTCCGAAGAGGCGCTGCGGCTCATTCTACAGTCGGGGAGGAACGTGCACGGCATCGCCACAGACAGAGAGATCTCGAACGTTATTGTCTTTAACGCCAAAAACATTCACGACGCGGTATTCAGCAGCGAGGCGCGCACAGCCAGAAAGTTGGCGGACAAAGCGGTTGCGGAAAAAATCAAGCAGTATTTCCCCTCTCAAGGGAAGCTCGCACTCTCCGACAGTGGGTATTTCTGGTATCCACCGGGGGCGTATATGGCCTGGCACACAAATAGTGGAGCGCCGGGCTGGCGGCTGTATGTCAGTTACGCGGAAGAACCGGGCAAGTCGTTTTTCCGTTATCGCGACCCCGACAGTCATGAGATTATCACCTCTGTAGATGATGAGTGGAACGTCCGTCTCTTCGCCATTCGCGCGGACAAACCGTTCTGGCATGCGATTTACTCCGAGACCAACCGGTTCAGCCTGGGGTATATGATCTACCCCCACTCTCTCCGGACGCTGATCGGTCAGCAATTCAAGCGACTGCTCAGAATATGACGCAATCTGATCCGCAGCTCCGCTGGTGGGTCAAACTGGCCTGGCGGTTGTACACACCGTTGCCGCCAGTGGCGGGTGACGTTCTCAATGCGGTGCTTACGGTATACCTTGCCGTTTACAAACCCTCGCATACCTGTTGCCATTTTCCGCGGTCGGTCTCGCTGCGACGGCCAGTCGGGAACTGTTGTTGCTGCTGGTGCTGGTGACGGGATGAACTATCTCATTCACCACTTCTTCGAGAGTGAACCTCAGCGGGAACTGGTGGGTATGGCGCCGATATGGAGCCTTGCCCGCACCTTGCAACGCTGGCGAACCACGGCCGACCTGACAATTGTCCGTATAGATCGGCTTTCGGCTCGACCATTCTTTGGTACGGACTACTTAGCCGTTCCCGAATGGGTCGGCGCAACGTTGACAGTACCTGAAGATTTAACGACGCTGGTCCGAAGGAGCCATCACTTGAAAGATGATCTGCGGGCTGTACGCCGTAACGGGCTGACGTCTGATATTACTCACACAGAGTCGGACTTCGAGGTGTTTTACCACACCATGTATGTCCCCTTTATACGTAACCGCCACGGTGAACACGCCGTGATCCGTAATATTCACTGGCTGCGTCGCATATTCCGTCAAGGTAGTCTGCAATGGATACGGCGTGATGGTCAGCCTATCGCAGGGCGCATTCTTCAGCGGCGGGGCCTAACACTCCAGATTTGTAGTCTTGGGTAAGATCAATAGAGAATGGGCGCCGGTAAAATCAGGCACGACCGATGCGCTGTTCTTCTTCGGTATTCAGCACGCTAAAGAATTGGGCTGTACACTCATCGATCTCGGCAGTTGCCGTCCGTCCCTCAGCGATGGCGTACTGCGCTACAAGCGTAAATGGGGGGCACACTTGGTTGAGCAGCCCTATGCCCACTATGACCTTTTGGTGCATTGGAATCGCTTCAGCGGACCGGTGGCGGCTTTTCTTGCACATACACCGTTGATATTCCGAGACCGCGGCGAGTTATCGGCCGTAGCCGTAGTTGACCGGAACGAACCGGCGACGCGAGCCGAGGCGGCGAAGATCCATCATGCCATGTGGATGCCGGGGCTGCGCCGCCTATATCTTGTATCTGCTGGTGGTTGGCAGGCCGGGCAAGAGTGTCCACCCCAGACGGTCTTGGTTAACCTGGCAGATGTGGAGGATTGCAATCCCCAAAAACTGCAAACTCTGTGGAACACATAGCTGAAACCTCTTCGCAGTGAATCTAAAATTAAGATATAGAAAAGTTCCGCGCCTCCAGATGAAAAATGATTTGATTGTTCGATTGGAAGGCAATCACCTGTGGCCGTCTCGCTTACTGTGGAGCGCGTACTTGGCCTACCACTTGCGCGGCCAGGCGCAGTTTCCGTTCAAACCGCTTGCCGCCATTCAGCGCGTCCAGGGACGGCGAGTGCGCAGTATGGTGTCACACGCCTATCGCACCGTTCCCTATTATCGAGAGACTATGACCCGGCTCGGTCTCGGTCTGGACGATTTCCGCACGATTGACGACTTGACCAAACTACCCGTGATCGAGCGCGAGCAGTTGCAGCGCGATCCAGAATACTTTGTTTCCACAGCCCAGCCACTGGCTCGCTACCTCAAATTGCAGAGCGGAGGAAGTAGCGGTATGCCCTGCACCGTGTATCACGATGCGGCCGCCATTTTTCAGAACGCCGCGCACGCCGAGCGGGAGCGGGCAATGATCACGGCCCTGGTCGGCAGATCGTTCGGCTACCGCGAAACCGTCTTTGCGTCGTCACTCGGCACGGACCGACGGGTGCAGGAGTTCTCCCGGCGGCGCGGGATTTTTCCCCTCCGGGATGCAAATCCAGCGACAGTATCTTTCCCTGATGGATGCACCGGAGAAAAACGTCCCGCTGCTGAACGCCTTTCAGCCGGACGTCATTCACGGCTTCGGATCGTACCTTGAGATCCTTTTCTCTTACCTGCGCGCGACCGGCCAATCTTTTCATCGTCCCCAAGCCATCACCTATAGTTCTGACGGCATGTCCAATACAACCAGACGTTTCATTAAGGAAACGTTAGGGATTCCCATAGTGAGCACCTATGAGGCGATCGAGGCGTTCAAGATCGGTTTCGAGTGTCTCCATGGTCGTGGCCTGCACCTCAACATTGACTTGTACCCTGTGCGCATCGTGGATGCGCAGGGGAAATCACTACCCGACGGGGAAAGCGGCGACGTGGTGGTCTCGAACCTGGTGAATCGGGCAATCGTGCTGCTGAATTACCGCCTGGGTGATCTGAGCCGCCTGCTGCCGGAGTCGTGTCCGTGTGGACGCTCCTTGCCGCTATTGGCGTTTCCCCAAGGGCGGAGTGACGATTGGATCCACTTGCCCTCGGGCCAGATCATGCATCCGCAGCCCGTGGTGGATATTCTCGAGGACATAGAGACGATCTGGCAGTTCCAGATCGTGCAGGAAAGCGACGGCCACTTTCGTGTGTCAGTCGTTGCGTCCCCAACCTGTGATCGAGAGGGGATTACCAAACGTGTGAGTAGCGACTTTCAGCAAAAACTCGGCGACAACATCACAGTGGATTTGACCTTTGTCGATCACATCGAACGCACGGCAGGCGGCAAACTGCGACCGATAATCTCAAATCTGTACGGGAGAAATCAGCCAGCCTCATAGCTAGTGGCGCGCTCTGGAGCTACCCGAGATGACAAAAGAAATCACACCCGCAAATCTGAGAGAAGGCCAGCGGCCCCGGCAAGGGATATGGAGGCAAGTCGTTGAGGTTCTACACAAAGAAGGTATTAGGAGTCTGTGGTTCAAGACCCTGGATAAACTTATGGTGTATCGCCGGCTCTTTTTCTTCGGTCGTTATCTCAGTGAGTCTCCCCCTGAGGCAACGTCCAGCCTGCCAGTGACGATCGACCTACTCAAGAAAACCGAGGTGGATGAATATCTCAACTTCCGCCCCGAGGAGGACCCGTCTCAGGTCCGCCGCCAACTTGAGCGTGGGCATGTGGGCTATGCCGATCATTCGCTACAACACGGGTGACTTTGCTAAGGCCCAGAGGTCGCATGGACCAAGGACTCGCGTGTTTGATAAACTCACTCGCTCAGCGGTACTCTTCTTATTAGCGAAAAAGGGTGTAAGATTCCTATACTCCCGAGCTAAAACTTGGAGTTTAATGCAGCATCCCGAGCGAGTACTAGCTAATACAAGCCGACCATGTCAAAGTTTCTGACGCAAGTTACTGAGCTCACGGCCACGAAGATTGCGAGCGAGCCCGCATCCTTAAGCTATGAGGACTTTGTCACGGGCCACCTATACCCTCGCGTGCCAGTGATTATTCGCGGCGCAATCGCTGGGCTTCCGTGCGTCTCACGGTGGAGTCCCGCGTTTTTCCGCGAGCACTACGGATACCGTCGTTGTGTCGATCCAGCGCCGACTTCCAGGTGTGAAAAGCTCCGAAAAATCGAAGGCTGACCTGGATCCGTATCACATGACCGGTGGCCACGCCATGGAGCTTCGTACATACATCGATGAGATTACGAATTCGGGGCACGATGGCGAAAAGTTGCCACTGTTACGAAATTACCCGCTCCATAATCTATTTCCCGAATTACAAGGGGATTTTCGTACTGCCGAAGTACTTTTTCCCCCAATTGGTTGCATCACATTGGTCAGTTGCCTATTGTCGGCCTTGCTTAGCTCTCAGCCCTATGGAAGGTTAATATGGTGGAGTTCTTCTTAGGTCCGACTGGAGGCAGATTCCCGAATGTGCACTAATAAAAATCTTGGGCTCACGCACGCATGGATTGCCCCAGTTTATGGCCAGAAGAAGTTCTGGGCTTGGCCACCAAGGTCTCAGGATCTCACGTCGGTGGAACCGTGGTCCGTAACCGTGGAACCCCAACCCGGTATCAGCTACGATGCACAGCTCGCCCCTCTTTTTGAACACACGGGCCCGGCTGTCGGTATCATTGGGCCGGGCGACGTCATTTTCGTACCCGCTGGATGGTGGCACACAACGGAGATCCAGAGCACCTCAATCAGTTTGAGTGCCAACTTTGTTAATGAATCGAACTGGCCGCACTTCCTCCGCGTAAGGAAAAATTCCATGACTTCCATCAAGAAGTGTACAACCGGTATACTGCTGCAGTTAGTGCCTGTAATTTGTCCAAAGTGTGTATTCCAAGAAAATCCTGGGTGGCGGTGGAAGGTCCGCCCTAGCCCTGGGGCTTGGTAGTTGCAAGCCTCGCCTGCGTATAGCCTGAGCTGACGGAGGAGGAGCACTAGCGGATGCCAGGCGACGCGGAGGCGACCGTTAACCAGCGGCCGATCGCCATCCCTCAACAAGGGTCCAGAATTGCTGTAACCGGCAGTCTATTGAGCTTTGCGTAAGTGAGTTACAGCGACATCCATGTTCGTCATTCCGGCGCAAGCCGGAAGCGCGCGGGCCGGCAATTTCTGGGTCCCGGCTTGCGCCGCCTGATACGACGAAAGCACTGGAATCCGCAGCTCGGTCTCAAGCAACTGCCGGTCCGCATCGGGCATCTGATCTCCACCGTACAGCACAAGCTTTGGCCGCCAGTTGAGCAGCTTGCGTTCCCATGCCCGGCGGAAGAGGTCTCCAATAGCCGATCCATAGCCCGTATAACATACGGTTTGATCTCATTCATGTGCGTGACGCTGTCTTCCAGTGAGTCGCCAGGAGACAGACGACTAGTAGTCAGTCATGTTGATTCTGAGGGGCGGATGTGGTGGCGTCATTCTCGCGCAAGCGGGAATCCAGGGAGGTTAAGACACCGCCGCCGCTTGAAGATTCTGGATGCCCGCTTACGCGGGCATGAATTGGAGATCACCCCGCAAATCCAATGTGACTGACTACTAGGAGGGAGAGCGATCTTCTTCGGCGCCCAGCAATTGGATTCATAAAAATCACGAATCTTCATGCCTATATTTCCCGGCCGGGCAATCGCTATCTCCCGATGCCCAAAGAGACGACCGACGAAGTGTTTCATAACGATGCCGCTGCCGGTGATCATGAGCGAGCGCTAAGGACAGAGCGGCATGTCATACTGAATTCTCCGATACCGCCCTTGAGTTCCGCTAGACCTGTAATTCGAAGACTACGCCCGTTCCGATAACGGCGGGACAGAAAATCGCTCTCGGGTCGCGCGCCACCTGGTCACTAACTTAAAGATGGGTAACCGAGCAAGGTCACTAGCTGTCCGGAAATCTGTCGGTCGAAGACCGGCGCTATCCATGACTTCTCGGTAGTACGGCACGGTCTGATATGCGTGAGCGACTATGGAGTGGACTCGCCGACTCTGCATCGCAAGAATATCCGCCAACGGAAGATACGGCAATCGCGCCTCATGACGTACATGCCACAACGTGAAAGCGTTCCAAGAAAGGCTTTGGAAAACCAATTCGCCATGACTATTTTCTGATTTCTTATAATCATAACGAAAAGCCGCGAAGAATCGTAGAAAATCGAACCACCGGAGATTGAACATAGTCCCTGACAAAAATCCCCCCGCGCTGCGCGCGGCCCCCTTTTACAAAGGGGGCTTTTGAGTTCTCCTCCTTGGAAAAAGGAGGCATAGGTAGGATTTCACAACAAGTGCTACAGTGTACGAATGTCCTGTGGTCCTATTTAGATTGAGGCTTCACGCTGGAGAACTTATGAATATAAGGCTTGGGGCGCGCGAAGCGTCCGTGGGAAGGTTGAGTAAACAACGCGTCTGGCTCGTGTATGCCGTCATCACGGTAATTACTGGGGGATCACTCTTTGATATCATCACCGATACGGAGCACTGGCCGTTCTCTCAGTACGCGATGTACTCCTGGGTCAATCGGGACTACTCCTTAACCCTCACCCGGTTGTTTGGCGTCACGGAAAGTGATCCGCCTCGTGAAATACCTCTGACGACCTTCCAATATCTTCAGCCTTTCAATCCGTACCGTTTGCGACGCGCGTTAAACTGGATGTTACAGAGTGCGAATCGCGAGCAGTTGTTGGGAGACGCGTTGCGTGACGTGCTGAGACGGTACGAAGAGCGGCGTCTTGCCGGTCAGCACGATGGGCCGGCGCTCCAGGGCGTTAAACTCTACCGGCTCTACTGGAAGCTTGATCCGTGGGCGCGCAACATCGACCGACCGGATGGTAAGAACCTCATCTTTGCGGTGACACCGCCTGTAGAGGAAAAGAGGTAACGATGTCGCGGCTGCGTGAACGGTGGGAGATCTTCTGGTTCGAGCCAGCGTCGCCCGTTAACCTCGGTTTTTGTAGAATACTTTTCTTCGGCGCGCTCTTTGCGCTGTATCTGCCGCAGGATTTCGTCGCCTGGGCTGAAGTCTCACCCGTCTTCTGGAAACCGATTGGGCTCTTCAGATGTCTTCACTTGCCAGTGCTATCCGCGCCTCTTTTGGCCGTCATTCAGGCCCTCTGGAAGGTGACGCTCGGGTTAAGCTGCATCGGTCTCTTTACACGCCTCAGCACTGTGACCTCCTTCATTCTCGGGGTGTATTTATTAGGGTTGCCGTACAACTTTGGCCTGTTATCCCATAGTAATGCAATTTTGGTATTCGTCTTGGGAATCATGGCGTTATCCCGCTGCGGCGATAGTTGGTCGGTTGATCAACTGCTGCGCACGGCTCGGCGTAGGGGCGAGCCATCGGTAACGCACCCGCTGATGAGCGGCGAATATACCTGGCCGGTGCGGGCCGTCTGGCTCGTCATGGCGCTTATCTTCTTTGGGGCGGGCTTCTCAAAGCTCAGGCGCTCGGGCATAGAGTGGATTGTTTCGGACAACATGGCGATACTGTTAATCCAAAGCAATTATTTTCTCTCCGGCGCTGAGCCGCTGACAGCGTGGGGTCTTCATGTCGCTCAGTACGGCTGGCTCTGTCAGTTCTCGCTGCGGCAACCGTAGTGTTTGAGATCGGTTACCCGCTTGCATTGTTCAGCTCTAGAGCACGTTGGCTCATAGTCCCAGCTATGGCGTTCATCCAGATTGGCATTCGCATGCTCATGGGGCCGTCCTTTGAACAATTCTTTAATCTGCAATCTCTTTTGGGTGAGGTGGGACCGCGTTTTTTGCGGGTGTTCGCGGATGCGAGGCGCATGCGAAGTTTCGCTGCGAGCACATTCACTCAGGACTCGTAAAGAAAGAAGAGGGCGAATATGTGCGGCATTGGTGGTGTCGTGTACAATCACCCCGAACAGCCAGTCGAGCGCGATCTCCTCGCTCGGATGATAGACAGTATTCGCCATCGAGGACCGGATAGTGTCGGCTTCCACATCGCTCCCGGCATCGGACTTGGCATTCAACGTCTCAGTATCATCGACCTGCAAACCGGTGACCAGCCGCTTTTCAATGAGGACAGGACAGTCGCTGTCGTCTGCAACGGCGAAATCTATAATTTTCAGGAGTTGAGACACGAGCTGGTCGCAAAAGGACACTGTTTTCGTACACAGTCAGACTGTGAAGTCATTGTTCATCTATACGAAGAGTTTGGGGCCGAGTGTGTCCACCGCCTGCGGGGGATGTTCGGATTCGCCTTGTGGGATAGCCGTCGGCGCTGTCTCATGCTTGCCCGTGATCGCCTCGGGATCAAGCCCCTGCACTATACGATAACGACTGACGGGCTCCTCTTCGGCTCAGAGTCGAAGGCGATCCTCGCCAGTGGGCAGGTCGAACGTGAACTCGATATTCATGCGCTAGACGATGTGTTTACGATCGGCTTTGTCCTGAGGCCGAAAACCTTCTTCCGCAAGATCCATCGCCTCCCGCCGGCGCATTATCTTCTGTATCAAGAAGGGCGAGCGACGCTCCATCGGTATTGGGAACTCTGTTTCCCGGCTCACGGGGAAGACCCGCTGCGACTGATCCTCAACAGTGGGCCGAACAGGTCCGGGCGAAACTCGAAGAATCCGTCCGTCTGCACCTCCGCAGTGATGTGCCAGTCGGTGCATGGGCTCAGTCCGGGGAATCGACTCGAGCACCGTTACAGCTTTGATGCAGCGACTCCTCGATCGTTCGGTACAGACCTTTACGTTAGCCTTTGATGATCCGAGGGTTGACGAGGTGCGCAATAACCGACTGCTCAGCGAGTTTTTTCCCCGCTCTACGAGCTGTCAAATCAGCAGATCCGTCTGCACGACTGAGGACATCACTCGTCTGCCGCAGTCGCTGTGGCACAGTGAGGACCCCCACACTGGAGGAACTGAAGTTTCGCGTTTGTTGTTGGCCCAGGAGTCGGCTCGAAACCTGAAAGTCGTTTTATCCGGTGAAGGGTCGGACGAGGTATTTGGCGGCTATCCCTGGTTTCATCGCCTGAAACGCTTGCAACCGGTTCTCGGGTTTCCTTTGAGAATGCGTCGCTTGCTGGCTGCGCTGCTGCGCGTAAGGAGAAAATGGATCTATCCCAGTGAAGTTTTGCGGACACCAGACCCACTCAGTCTGACAGGCTACAAACGCATGATTGGCCTACCTCCGCAGGGGCGGGGCGAGCGGCTCTTTGCCAAAGAGCTGCGCCAGCGATTGCGGGTTGAGCCTAACGGTGAAGATTCCTTTTCCTTGCCGCAAGACTTTTCGAGATGGCATCCCTTTGCTCGCTTGCAGTACCTGGAGATGAACGTTCGGCTAGCTGACTATATCGTGCGTTATCTGGATACGATGTCGATGGCGTATTCCTTAGAAGTTCGGGTGCCGTTTCTCGATCATGAATTTGTCGAAACTGTGTGCCCAGATTCCACCGCAGGTCAAAATGCATCGCCTAGAGGAGAAACATGTTCTGCGTCGGGCTATGGTTGAAATCTTGCCACCGGAAATTGTGCACAGAAAAAAAACGCGGACTTACCGCTCCATTTCATTCCTGGCTGCGGCGGTTGCCGGAATTTGCGAGCGAGCTGTTGTCGGAACGAAAAGTCCGAGACAAAGGGTATTTCGATTCGCAGCGCGTGTGTCACATGCTCCAGCAACATCAGGCCGGCCACGCCGACTATGGTTGGGTGCTGATGGCCGTCCTGAAAGTCCAACTCTGGGATGACGTGTTCTTGCGTAACTCTCAGCCCGGCGGGCGCGAGGAGAAAACACTATGAATATCATACTCTTTCGTCGCAAAGTGGGAACACTGCTTTGGCAGTGTAAGCTGCGGTTGCTCTATGTGGCAGCGTACGTGTGGCGTCGTCTCCTCTTGCGGACCACCTTCATTGCTATCACCGGCAGCGTCGGAAAGACTACCACGAAAGAGTGTGTTGCCGCAGTCCTGGCCGCGCGCTATCCGACGGCCAAGACGCTCTACAATCAGAATGACTATTACGGCGCGGCGCGTTCTCTGCTGCGTGTCCGCCCCTGGCATCGGTTTGCAGTGATTGAGACCGGGAATGTGCAACCTGGGGTGATAAGAAGAGCCGCGCGGCTGGTCCGGCCTCACATTGCAGTTATCCTCACAGTTGCCCGTACTCATACCAATGTGTTTCGTACGCTCGATGAGACTGCGGCGGAGAAAGCGCAGCTCCTCACGGGACTGGCGTCGAATGGGATAGCGATCCTCAATGCGGATGATCCGCGAGTGCGGGGCATGGCTGACGGCTATCGAGGGCCGGTGAAATGGTTTGGACGCTCTGCTGGACTTGACCTCTGGGCCGAAGAAGTTTCCTCGCAGTGGCCTGCACGGCTCAACGTGCACGTGCGGACTGCTTCTACAACGCAAAAAGTACAGACGAACTTAGTCGGCGAACACTGGGTCAATTCGATTCTGGCGGCGATCCTTGTGGCTGAGACGTGTGACATTGCGTTGCCCGAGGCCGCCGCCGCCCTCGATCGGGTTCAGCCGTTCATGGGCCGCATGCAGCCGATCCACTTGCCGAATGGCGCTACTATTCTTCGTGACGAATACAACGCGTCACCCGACACAATGGAAGCCGCGATGCGTGTGTTCACGGAAGCACGAACCCGGCGAAAAGTTCTGGTGTTAGGAAATATTTCTGACTCACGGGAAAATAATCGTGTCCGCTTCAGAAAGTTGGGGCGACAAGCGGCGCAGGTCGCCGATCTTGCCATCTTTGTTGGCGAACACGGACACTACGCAGTAAAGGCGGCGGTCGCCACTGGGCTGGCAAGAGATCGGGTGCTCGAGTTCATTACTCCCGCGCAGGCCGCAGCGTATCTGAAGAGAGAGTTGCGGAGTGGAGATCTTGTTCTTCTCTAAAGGGCGGACGACCGAGCATCTTTCACGAATCGTCTTTGCCCAATTTGGCGAGATCGGCTGCTGGACGACCTCCTGCAGGAAAATAATTTCCTGCGACATCTGTGACCAGTTGCGGCCGGAGTTTGATCTGCAGGTTCTCTCTCCGCTCGGCGCAGATCTCCAGACCGCGCCGACCTCCACAGCAAAGAGGCCTACGGTCAAAGGTGCGGGGGCAGAGGCCCACGCACAGCGCGACTGAGAGGAGCGAAGACACGCCATGGCGTTCCAATTTTCTCCACTAGCAACCATATCTGCTCTGTTGCGTCATCCGCACGCCGCCCGAGAGCAATCACTGCCTTCCGAGACGAGCAGTTGCGTCGCCTCATCGCTCACGCCTACGAGACATGTCCCCTACTACCGCAGGCTGTTCGATCGGCACGGCCTTAAGCCTGGCGATATCCGCGGCGCGGCCGACCTTCCCCTTATTCCCATTACTTCAAAGAGGAACCTTCAGTCGTTGCCGGTGGAAGAGGTCGTGGCGCGTGGCGTAAACCCTACACGCCTTATCGCCCACAGGACCAGCGGTTCCTCGGGCGAGCCGTTCACCATCCGCCGCTCCCGGTTTGAGGCGCGCCTCGGCGGCGTATTACGACTGCGCACCATCCGCGAGCTCGGGCTCCGCGTTTCAGACCGGGAGGCCAGTGTCGTCCTCCGACCGACGTCCGCCCATTATAACCCGCTACCTCTGCGCATCCTCCAGACGCTGGGCCTCTACCGCAAACTGCGGGTCAGTTGCCTGTTACCTCCGGAGGACATCCTGCGCGCCTTGCGGGATTTCCGTCCCGATGTTCTCAGCGGGTTCGCGGGCGTACTGGCGCGGCTAGCTCAGACTGTCAGCGATGGCGACCGCTTGGCCATCCGCCCCCGTTTCGTTGCGGTCGGCGGAGAAGTCTTAACCCCGCTGATGCGACGGCATATCACTGAGACTTTCGCCGCTCCTGTTTTCAACCTGTATGCGAGTAACGAGTTCAATGTGATGGCGTGGGAATGCCAGGAGACGGGTGAACTGCACACGTGCGACGACGGCGTGATTGTCGAGGTCCTTAAGGACGGTCGTCCCGGCGGCGGCGGGTGAACGGGGTGAGGTGGTGGGAACGAACCTCCATTCGTTTGCCATGCCCTTATTCGCTTCCGGCTCGGCGACATCGTTGTCAAAGGGTCGGAGACCTGCCGCTGCGGACAACCGTTTTCAACCATCCAGACGGTTCAAGGGCGCATGATCGACTACTTTCTGCTCCCCGGCGGTCGCGCGCTACACCCTTATGAGATTGTCGTACCTCACCTGATTGACGCCTCTTGGATTCGCCAATACCAGTTAGTTCAAGAACAGGAGGACCGAGTCGTCTTACGGGCGGCGCCGTCCACCGCCCCCTCGCCGCGGCAATTGGCCTCCTTAAAAGAAGCGGTCAGCGCCCGGCTCGGGCAAGGGGTGGAGTTCCAGGTGGTCCTCGTGCCTGAGATTCAGATCGAACTAAACGGGAAATTTCGGGTTTCCCGCTCCCTCGTGCGATCCGCTTATGACGGAATTGATTGGGATAACCCGCAGACGGCCATATCATCCCCTGTCGGTGAGCATGGTGATGAATCGCGCTGATGACTTCCCGGTGAGAAAATGTCAATAGGATATAGAACTGACTTCGACCGCGAGAATGGCATCAGCTCCCTCATCGAAACGCTTGGCGGTTCTGGGGTCACGCAAATCTTTGTCCATAGCGTCGCGTCGTTAGGGAATGTGGAGGAACTTGCTGCGGCTCTGCCGGGGTTTGAAAAATACCCTGAACGACCCCTTATTCTTGCGAGGCCGGAGGATCTGGTGTGCGTTCTGGATGCGGTGGATGATCGGTATCTGCAATTTCTTGCCGGCCTGGGAGTCGGTCCGAATCAGGAGAACGTCGTAGCAGTATCGCAGAGGAGCAATCTCAATTTTGCTGTGAGTCTTTCGGACTTACTGCTGAATGACCGGGAAGCGCTTACGACCATCAAAAGGTTGCTCAAAGCGGAGAAAAAGATCGTTTTGAACCCCTACATCGCTTCACCGCAGGAGTTTGCGCTGGCGGCTGTGCTAGAGACGGTCCTCGACAGGCAAGTTTCTGTCCTCGGAGGGGATGCGGATATAGTTGACTATGTTAATCAGAAACATCATGTTCGGGAAAAAGCCCTAGAGCTTGGCGTTCCCGTTTCCGAGGGAGAGGTCGTGGAGTTGAGCTTTCGCCAAGCTGGAAGCCCTCTCGACTTCACACCCATCCAGACCGCCGTACGTCTCCACAGCCGAAGAACAGGCAGAGCGATTGTTAGAGGGTCGCGTGGCCTCTCGGGCTCCTCAACGCTCGTGGTGAAAGGTGAGCCTGAGGGGGTGCAAGAATCTTTGCGCAAGATTGCGAGGACAACCGGCAACAACATCTATCTCATAGAGACCATGATTGATATCACCGTGTCCCCAAATGTCCTCATGTACGTTGAGCCGGACAAGATTGTATGCGTAGGCGTCACCGACCAGCTTTTGACAGATGACCTGGCGCACGAAGGCAATCTGTACCCCTCCAGCGCTAAGACGGTGAAGGACATGGCGGCGTCGGCGCGGAAAATCTCGGAGTGGTTACAGGCTGAAGGGTATTGTGGGTTGGCCGGCTTTGATTTCGGGGAGTATGTGAATCCGGAAACGGGAAGGTGCGAGTATTTTCTTGCCGAAATTAACCCGAGAATGAACGCGGCGGCGTATCCCAGGGCCTTGATGGAACACCTCAACAGAAGACAGGAACGAACAGGCGGACCGTACATCGAGGCGTTTCTTTCGGCAAACATAATGACGAAAGCAAAATCGTTTGCCGAACTCGACAAGTTGTGTGGGAACCTCTTCTTCATGCCCGAAACCGGGGAGGGAGTAGTCCCCTATAATGTCGGTTGCCTTGCGAGCGGCAAGTTCAGCGCGGCTATTCTTGGGCGGTCGCGAGACAGGGTGGTTAAAATGTATGAGGATTTCAAGGCGATGGTCGAAGGGCCAAAGTCTTGAGCGTTATAGTGAGAATGTTATTCCCGCCTCAGGTAACACCACGGCAAATCGCGTTAGGAATTGAACCAGTCGACCCCGTCGTAGGCTGAGTGCACAAAAGTATCGACAAACGCGAAACTTGCCGCTGGGTTCAAGTTGAATCTCAGGCACTATTTCGATGGTGAAAACCACCTGCTGGCCGAGAAACGTTGCGATGGTCGTCTGTAAGCGCCCGACCTCTCGCGGTGAGGGTGAGGAAGCCGGAACGAGGGACAGAACAACGAGGTCCTTCCGTTTCTGAGTGAGCTGATATTCGCGAATCCATGGAGCTGCTCGCTTAGTATGGCAATAATTTCGTACGGGTGCACGAGGCGTCCGTCTGGCAGTGGGAAATAATCGAACATACGTCCTTGCACGGAGCGGATGGTTGCAAAAGGCTGACCACAAGCGCAGTGAGAGTCGCCTTTAGTCACAATGTCACCCAGCCGGAAGCGAATGAAAGGCATGGCGAAGGAATGGAGTGCGGTGAGCACTACCTCGCCCCGTTCGCCGGGCGCCGCCGGACGACCATCCTTAGTAAACCCCAGTCCTGAGTTGACAGATAAGGTCGTCAATCCTCGGAGGAAGTGTAGAATCGAAGCACGACCTTTGATTTGCTTCCCGGAGGGCGACGACCTATGGATGGTAGCGTAGAACATCAGATGATCGAAATCTATTCCTGATCCTTTTCCACTTGGGAACTTATTTAATGATGAAAGTTAGCTTTCCCATTAACACCCTCCTTCTTGGCTTGTTTTTTGTATACTCACCCTTCGCCCTCCCAAGGAATAGTTGGAGAGTGATTCTCTACGATCTGCCTCTAGGCATTAGTTTCGCGCCCTAGGCTGCCAGAGGTAAAGCAATTTCGGGCTCTTCCTGATTTGTGGCAAGAGCTGGGGTGAACCGTGGTATGGGAAAAACTCCGGCGTCCTGCAACGCCTCGCGGCAGGCCCAGACGATGTCGAGTTGGCTGGGGGCGCACTTCTGGCGGTACCAGGGGCGAGAGCGCTGGAGATCGAGGGGAACCGTGCGGCTGGTCTGTTCCACAAACCACAGGGTGCGAGCGGCCGCCAGGACAAGGCGCAAGGTATTGGCGCCGACCACCCGCTCGCGCTTGCGGCACTGGTCCTGCCCGAAGCCCGCGAAGGCATTGCTATCACGAAGCGTGATTTCCACGGCCCACCGCTCGCGATACTGGGCGAGGATCGCCTCCAGACTCAGTGTGAGATCGGTGGTGAAAAATGCTTCCACGGGGGCGGCGGCTTGTGGTTGCCCCGGCTTTGGAGCGCGGCGCAGCGCTGGGCGGCGGACCACCACCACGCGGATCAAGCGTCCCGGCAAGACGGTATGCCACAGCCAGTCCACGCTTGGACGAGTGCCCCGGCTTCGGTGGGATGCGGCTGCCAGCCGCTCCGTTTGCGGGCGAACGTTTTCGGGGACCCCAACAACGGGCCTTTCTTCGGGGGACAGCCGCGGCGCGGCCCGCGCGGCTGAGGCGGCCGCGCATAGAGCTTGCCCGTGATGAGCATGCGCCCGACCACGTTGACCGTGGCCGGTAACTGGTGCAGGTAGTCCTTGGTGGCATAGCCGCCATCGCCCAGGACGCGAATCGGCCGCGCGGGGAGTTGGGCCGCCACAAAGTCCACAATCTCGCGGGCCAGGGCACTGCGGGACTGATAGGGGAGCTTGAGCTGGCGCGCTTGCTCCTCTTTGAGGTAGAGCGACAAGCCAATGGGCACACTGACACTCTGGCCCGGCCAGCACGGGAGCGGGACCCGCATGATCCCCCACACAAAGTTGAGCCCGCGCAGCGTGCGATATTCTTGGCGGGCCGAGCCCGCGCCGTTGCGGTAGTGGCCGACGCCTTCGATCTGCCGCCCCGCCTTTTTCTTGGTCGAGTCATCGACGATGAGCACGATCGGCTCCCCGCGGGCACCCACTGCGCCGCGCAGCGGATGATCCGCGCCCACAGCTGCCAGCGCGCCGGGTACAGTGCGCCGCCCAGAAACACATAAAAGCGCGAGAAGTGCTTGACCGTCGTCGCCCCCGTCAGCCACAGATAGGTCGTGATGGTCTGGCGCTCCCCTCCCGCCACGGCCCAGCCCCACGCCAGCACCGTGAAAGTTTGCCACGAGGGCGCCGTGAACAGTCCCGCAAATAAGCCCATGACAAAAAGCCCAAAGGATGACACGATAAATGGCGCCACGGCGATGTCCTCCAGCAAAACCGTTTGACTGTGCAATCAACGATCGTACTGGATTCGATCTTGCCGTGGCACGCCTAGACAAAAACCGCGAAACTCGGGTGGGTTTCTGAAAAATTGCGGAGCGCCCTCCTTGAGCAATGAAGAGTCGCATTACTGGGATACGGTGGCCGAGGCGTGGGGCAAGGCGCATCCGCAGACGCTGTGGCGCGCCCATAGTAATGCGGTTCATCTCCAACTGCTCGCGCGCTGGCTCTCCGAGGGTCGGGTGAAGCACCTCCTCAAGACCGACGTCTTCGAAGAGGCGTGCGGTGAGGGTTTGTATTCACTCCTGGCGTTGAAGGCGGAATGCGTTGTCGGCATGGATCTCTCCGGCTCAACCCTGAGTTCGGCGCGCACACGGCACGCCAGCCTGTGCGCCGTCGGGGCCGATACCCGGCGTCTACCATTTGCGGACGGAGCGTTCGATGTCATCGTTTCTACTTCAACCTTGGATCATTTTCGCTCCCACAGCGAGATCGTCACCAGTTTGCAAGAACTTCTCCGTGTGCTGCGTCCGGGTGGGCAACTCCTCCTCACGTTAGATAATCCGGCGAACCCACTCGTCGGCTTACGCAACGCATTGCCTTTTGGCCTACTGCATCGCCTGCGGATCGTGCCGTACTACGTCGGCGCCACCTGCGGCCCGCGCGGTCTGCGCCGCCTACTGCCACAGGTGGGGTTTGAGGTGCTTGAGGTCAGCACCGTGTTGCACTGTCCACGGGTGTTCGCCGTGGCGATAGCAGGTATGCTAGAAGGACGTGCTGCGCGAGAGACGCAAAAACGCTTCTTAGGCTTGTTAGCGGCTTTCGAGCGGTTGGCGCGTTGGCCCACGCGCTTTGTGACGGGCTACTTTGTCGCCGTCAGGGCCAGGAGGCGTTGAGGCCAGATGATGAAAAATTGGCTCATGTAATTGATTTGTGCTCCAGCGACCTGATGGCGGCCAGAGCCCGCTCTACAGTGCCGTATTGTTGCCTGAGGGTAAGGAAGGCTCTGCCTGCCGTTGTGGCCCTGTTCGGACCGACATTGCCAGAGAGAACCGGTCCTTGGGGAGAAGGCCACATTGTCATCCAAGAGATGCGTCCAACTTTTCATCATGCTTATCAGTCAGACCACGACAGGAAACACATACGGGCTATTAGTGTGCAGGTCGTCTATGACGCTGTACAGTCCGCATTACGATTACCCGTGAGGTCTGCTCCTCCCTTTTATCTGTAGCGCCACGCCTCTTCGCCGCAGGCTACTCTTGTGCCCAGGTCGCGGCGGCCCTCATGCCCGCCTGAGTCACAACCAGTGCCGAATTTCGTTTCGCGTGAAACCTTCCAAGTCGTGTTAAGGAAGAGATGCGTCGCAGGGGCATAAAAATTCCCGCGAAAGCATGTCCTGAGCTCGTCGAAGGGCGGGAATCCAGTTCTGGGAGGTCCATCTGCCAACGCTTTAGTTCGCCTTTCCCCCTTCCCGCAGCAAATTCCACTTCTTTTGCATCTTCTGTCAGTAGAAGCAGAAGACAACTGAAAGACACAGGCAAAAAGAAGGAGCGAGAAGCACATGAAAAATCCTTAATCCGTACACCAACAGGCAAAAGGCCGAAGGATTGTCCATCTCACAACCAACCACAAACACACGAAAGGAAAACTGCCATGAAATCGATTATCAATAACGTTACTTCCACAATCTTCAAGAAAACCGTCCGTGTTTTAGGAGCAATCTCATGCTTAACAATGCTCGCCAGTAGTGAAGCACACGCCCAAGCAGTCGAACAAAGAGAGGGCGCGTGGACCCAGGTCGCTTCGGCCTGTACTCCTGATGAAGACAGTATCGACTATCAATTCGGTGGCGCAGGCGTTTCTTTCCCTAACTCGATAACTGGCGAGATCACGCTTCGTTGTAATATCACTAACGTCATGGACCTCGATTTTCCCTGGAACACCTTGGAAGTGGTGTACCGTGATCCAGACGGCAATGGAACGACAAATCAAGTGAAGGTCACACTCCACAAGGTTGGTCTGGATGGTACCGCGGAAACTTCCGTAACAAGGATCGACCCCATAACCCGTAGGCCGCTATCGTTAATCGATCCATCACTTATTGAAACTTTTGATAGCAACACAGTAGCAAGCGCAACTTCATCAACACAGGTACATACAGTCGAGCTCAATCATAGTTTTGATTTCACAGAGAATGCCTACTACGTAAAGGTTAAAGTGAAACGGAGCGAAGGTTCAACCACGAATCCTGCCGCGTTTGTCATTCGTGTCCTGTTCCACACTGTCCACTTCTTTGGATAAGACGTTCTGTCATTATCAATGAGTAGCCCTCCTCGCGCCCCGGCCAGCAATGACCGGGGCGCAGTGTTTTTGTCGTCACGCTGTTTGTCATCTCCTGGCATGGACAAAGCTGCACTTAGCAGAGTTCTCTTTTTTCTGCTAAAGGCATAGCCGAAAGAGGGGAAGCCCGTGACGTGCTCGCAGTGCCAACATGAGAATCCCGCAGACGCGAAGTTTTGCAATGCCTGTGGCGCGAAGCTGGACGCCGCTTGCCATCAGTGTGGGCGTGTGAATCCGCCCGGCAGCCGATTTTGTAATGAGTGTGGCACGCCGCTAACACAGCAGTCCAGAGTCCAAGGTCCAGAGTCTAAAGTCCCCGTCCAACCCCCGACACCTAACACCCAGCACCTAGCCCATAGTCCCCAGCCCCCAGCGAATTATACCCCTGCGCATTTAGCCGAACGGATTCAAGCTGAGCGGGAAGCGATGGAAGCGCGAGGTGTCACCGATGGTGAGCGCAAGAGCATTACTGCCCTGTTTGCCGACATCAAAGGTTCGACCGATCTCATTGCTGACCTTGATCCCGAAGAAGCTCGCGCCATTGTTGATCCAACGCTGCAATTGATGATGGATGCGGTGCATCGCTATGAAGGCTATGTCGCGCAAGCGTTGGGCGATGGCATCTTTGCCTTGTTCGGGGCACCGATTGCCCATGAAGATCATCCGCAGCGCGCACTGTATGCAGCGTTGCTGATGCAAGAGGAAAGTCGCAAACGCGCAGAACAGCTGCGCCGCGACAAAGGGATCAACCTGCAGATTCGCGTAGGCATCAACACCGGCGAAGTCGTTCTGCGCTCGATCAGAAAAGATGACCTGCACACCGACTATGTCCCTGTGGGACAGTCGACAAATCTCGCGTCGAGAATGGAGAGTCTGGCAACGCCGGGCTCGATCCTGGTCAGTGAGCAGACGTACAAACTCACCGAAGGCTACTTTGAGTTCAAGCCATTAGGCCAAGCCCAGATCAAAGGCTTTGCTGAACCGCTGAACATCTATGAAGTGGCTGGAGTAGGGCCACTGCGGACCAAGCTGCAACTCTCAGTACGCCGTGGTTTGGCCCGCTTTGTCGGGCGACACAATGAGGTGGCGCTGCTCCAGCACGCATTGGAGCAAGCCAAAGCCGGGCATGGACAGATTGCTGGGGTGATGGGCGAGCCAGGGGTTGGCAAGTCACGCCTGTTCTATGAATTTGTAGGGGCGTGCACGCAACGCGGCCCCTGCTCTGCGTATTGGAAACCTTCTCCGTCTCCCACGGTAAAGCGTATCCGTATCTGCCGTTGATTGATCTGCTCAAGAACTACTTCCAACTCACCAACCAAGATGATGAACGGCGACGACGGGAAAAGATCACCGGCAAGGTGCTGACATTAGATCGCAGCTTGGAAGACATCTTGCCGTATCTGTTCTTCTTGCTGGGCATTGCCGAACCCACGTCACCATTGCAGCAAATGGACGCGCAAATTCGCCGCAAGCGCATCTTAGAAGCGATCAAGCGGCTGTTGCTCAGAGAGAGTCTCAATCAACCGTTGATTATCATCTTTGAAGACTTGCACTGGCTCGATGCCGAGACGCAGGCCTTTCTGCAATTACTGAGTGAAAGTGTGGCGACGGCGAGAATCCTCCTGCTGGTCAATTACCGCCCCGAGTATCAACACCAATGGAGTGGCAAGACCTACTTCTCGCAATTACGGCTGGACCCGTTAGGGAAAGAGCAAGCAGAAGAAATGTTGGAGGCATTGTTAGGGGAAACTGTAGGGGCCGACCTACGTGTCGGCCCGACGGGACCGGGCGCACACAGCGAAGCGCCCCTACAAACCCTCAAACGCTTCATCCTCGCCAAGACCGAAGGCAATCCTTTCTTCATGGAAGAGATCGTGCAGGAGTTACGCGAACAAGGAGTTACTCTGATCGCAGGGTCCGCGCAGGGTGGGCAGCGCCGCACCCATACGAGACCTACGGCTTCCCACCACTGTCCAAGGCGTGCTCACTGCCCGCATGGATCGGTTATCACCCGAAGAGAAATCACTCCTGCAAACCCTGGCTGTCATCGGACGCGAGTTCTCGTCGAGTCTGTTACGCAAAGTCGTCACCCAACCAGAAGATGAACCTTCATCGCTTGTTATCGCGCTTACAAGCAGGAGAATTTGTCTACGAACAGCCCGCATTCCCCGAAGTGGAATACATCTTCAAGCACGCGCTGACGCAGGAAGTCGCATACAATTCGTTGCTGATGGAGCGGCGCAAAGTCCTGCACGAACGCACGGCGCAGGCAATTGAGGAAGTATATCGACATCGACTCGACGACCATTACAGCGAGTTAGCCTATCATTACAGTCGCAGTGGCAACACACAGAAGGCGGTCGATTATCTCCAACTCGCCGGACAACAAGCCGTGCAGCGGTCGGCAAATGCGGAAGCGATTAGTCATCTGACGACTGCTTTAGATTGCTCACAGACTCTGCCGAGTACCGCCGAACGTATCCAAAAAGAACTCGCATTGCACATTGCTCTTGGTGGTCCCCTTATGGCGACGAAAGGGTATGCGGCACCAGAAGTAGAACAGCCTACACCCGGGCACAGGAACTGTGCCAGCAGATCGGCGAGACCCCGCAGCTTTTCTCCGTGCTATGGGGGCTGTGGTATTTCTATTTTGCTCGGGCTGATTACTCAGACGGCACGGAGCTGGGAGACGCAGTCTCTAGCTCTAGCCCACAAGGTCCAAGACCCGGCGCTCTTAATGGAGGCACATTTTGCGCTGGGAGGTACCATTGCTGATGCGCGGAGAGTTGAGCCGCAGCCCGAGATCACTTTGAGCAAGGGAGTGGCGCTCTATGACCCTCAGGCAGCACCATGCCCTTGCCTTTTTCTACGGTCAAGATCCGAAGGTCAGTTCGCTGGCCCTATGGCCTGGGCTTTGTGGGATCTTGGCTATCCGGACCAGGCCTTGAAGAGCATTACCGAAGCGCTCTCTGTTAGCCCAAGAACTTGCCCATCCCTACAGCTTCGACTTTTGCGCTTGGCTTCGCTGCCATGGATTCATCAATACCGGCGGGAGAGGCCCTGTTAGCCCAAGAACAAGCGGAAGCTGCGGTGATTGCTCTCTCGCTGAGCAAGGGATTCCACTCTGGTCGGCATGGGGGACTATCACTGCAGGGGATGGGCGCTGGCCGAGCAGGGACAGGGAGAAGAAGGGATTGAACGAGATTCACCAGGGGCTAGGCGGCATTACAGAAGCATGGGGGCAGAGTTGCAGCAGATCATACTTTCTCGCCTTGCTGGCTGAGGCATATGGGAAAGTCGGGCAAACGGAAGAAGGGCTTACGCGCACTGGCCGAGGCGCTTAGCATTCGTCGAACAAGACCGGGGAGCGATTCTACGAAGCCGAACTCTACCGGCTCAAAGGGGAACTGACGCTTCAAAAGTTGTCAAAGTCGTCAGTGTCTCAGTAGTCGAAAGTCCCCAACCCCAACCCCTAACCACCGAGCACCCCAGCGAGGCGAAGCCGAAGCGTGTTTCCTGAAAGCCATCGATATCTCCCGCAAGCAACAAGCCAAATCGCTGGAACTCCGCGCGATGATGAGTCTCGGCACGACTAGTGGCAACAGCAGCACCACGCAAACGAAGCACGACCGAAGCTCACCAGATGTTATCCGAGATTTACAACTGGTTCACCGAAGGTTTGATACCAAGGATTTGCAAGAGGCGAAGGCGCTGCTGGAGGAATTATCGTAGGAGATTATCATGCGAACGTACAAATCACGGCAGTAATTTGGAAAGAGAACGAGAGCTATGTATCCAAATGCCCGGAAACGGGTGTGGCAAGCTGTGGAGAGTCTCCCGAGGAAGCCTTGGAGAACCTGAAAGAAGCGGTGGAGTTATATCTGGAAAACGCCAAGTTACTCGGAATGTTGAAGGAACTGCAGGAAGCGTTAACGACTCCAGGCAAATTTACTACTTCTTTCGAGGCAGCCGTCAGATGACGAAGCTCCCGTCAGTTTCCTCTGACGAGTTATCCGAGTGCTACGGAAATGGGGTTTCTACTATGCTCCGAAACGGGGCAAGGGAAGTCATGTGGCTCTCTATCGTATTGATGAAGCGGGACAGAAACGACTTGTGGTCGTTCCGAAGAGAAAGGATCTCCCCCGCGGAACGCTTAATGCAATCCTTCAACAAGCTGGGCTGTCACAAGAAGAATTTCTTCGAGTGGTCTAACAGCTAGAGCCCAACGTCACCGCAAAAGAGTCTCTCGTTCTGGTTCATCGCCCTCAACCCTTGACAAAGACGGACCAGCCAATTAGTCAAGGGGCAGTTTTTTCCTGCGAGGGAATCATGCCAACAAAATATGTGGAAGTTGACGGCTATGCGGTGAACTATTTTCACACCGGTCAGACAACGTTGCCTAGTGTGACGCCGGACGCCAGCAAAGGGAAAGTACTGTTGTATCTGCATGGCGCCGGCAGCAACGGCCATTTCGGCCACAAAATGCTCGATCTGTTATCAGCGAAACACAGCCCGTTTTCGCTTGACTATCCTGGACATGGGCGTTCGAGCGGGACGGAAAGCTTAAAGAGCGTGACGGCATACAGTGAACTGGTCTATAGCTTCTGGAAAAAGTTGGGCTTGCGTCCAGCCTATCTGATTGGTCACTCAATGGGTGGCGCGGTCTCAATGGATCTGGCGCTGCGCCATCCGGACATGGTTGAGGGGCTTATCCTTACCTGCACGGCGGCGAAATTTGGCATTACCGATGAACGAGCTAATATCTGGAAAAATGTCATGCAAGGTCGTGCCGGGCAGCCGTTCACCAAGGATTCTTGCTCGCCAGCAACGCCAATGAATATCGTCCAAGAAGGCTGGGGAGAACAAATCAAAACCGATCCTCGTGTCCGGTATTTCGATCTTGTTGCTTGCCAGCAGGTAGACCTGACCGCGAAGCTCGGGGAAGTTCGTAAACCAACGCTGGTTTTAGCTGGGCAGGATGACCAGAGCACGCCAGTGGCGCAAAGTGAGCTGCTGCGCGAGCGTATTCCCGGAGCAAAGCTTGTCGTCGTTTCCCAAGCTGGTCATTGGCTGCCGATTGAAAAGCCGCAAGAAGCGTGTGACGCGATCTTGTCGTTCTTAGTAACTGTAGGGATGCATGATGCGTAAAAGGAGCCGGGCTGGTCACGCAACACGCAATACGCAACACGTGATGCATACAATGGAGAAACTATGAGCATTAAAGGAAAAGCTGTTGTTGCGGGGGTATATGAGCATCCACTGCGCTGGGCGCCGCATAAGACGCAGTATCAAATCATGGCCGAGAGCGCCCGTGGCGCGTTGGAAGATGCGGGACTCTCGATTAAAGATGTCGATGGGCTGTTCACTTCCGGCGTGAGTGGCATGGGGATTGTCTCTCTTGCCGAGCATATCAATCTCAATCCAGACTTTCTCGACTCAAATTCTATCGGCGGCTCATCGTTTGTGTCGCATACGGGCCACGCCGCCGCCGCGATTGCCGCTGGCTACTGCAATGTTGCGTTGATCCTCTACGGCAGCAAATGGTCGTCAGACCGGTTTGCTATCGGCACTGGCGGCGCGGGCGGCGGTGATCCCTCCGAGCAATTTGAGAACTGCTATGGACCGACCACCGTTGGCGACTATGCTTTCGGCGCAACGCCATATGCATGAGTTCGGCACCACCAGTGAACAACTGGCGGAAATCGCCGTGACTATGCGCAGGCATGCGTCAATGAATCCCCTGGCAAAGTTCCGCGATCCTATTACGGTTGAAGATGTATTGACTTCGCGCCTCGTTTCTTCTCCACTTCATTTGCTTGACTGCTGCATGATTTCCGACGGCGGTGGCGCCATTGTGGTGGCCTCGGCTGAACGCGCGCGGGACCTGAGAAAGAAACCGGTGGCATCTGAGCGCGGCGGAAAGCTGCTATCACACTAGCTCCGGCATGCGTGACCTGACGGATGCCGCCGCGAAGCAATCCGGTCCGAAGGCTCTCGCTCGCGCGGGTGTCGCGCACAAAGATATCGACATGGCGATGGTTTATGATTCCTTCACGATCACGGTGCTCGTGACGTTGGAGAGTCTCGGGTTCTGCAAAAAAGGCGAAGGGGGCGCTTTCGTCCAGAATGGTCGCGTCGGTTTAGGCGGCGAACTCCCGATCAATACCGATGGAGGCGGCTTGTCCTCCAATCATCCCGGCATGCGCGGCATTTTCCTCGTGATTGAGGCGACGAAGCAACTGCGCGGCGAGTGCGGTGAGCGGCAAGTAAAAGATTGTCAGCTGGCGTTTTGCCACGGCACTGGCGGAACGTTGGGGCTCAGGCATAGTGGAGCGAGTTTGGTGCTGAGTGTAGAAACGTGTTACGTATTGCGTGTTGCGTAAAGCAGAGCCGGGCTCACGTGTCACGTACCACGTGACACGAATCACGTCAGGAGATTTGAACAATGGCCGAAGAAAAGAAATACAAAAAACCGATCCCACGGATCGACGAAGAGAACAAACCCTTCTGGGAAGCCTGTGCTCGCCATGAATTGTACGTGCAGAAATGCAAAAGCTGCAGCAAAATCTTTTATTATGCGCGCTCGTTCTGTCCCGAAGACCTCTCGCAAGATCTGGAATGGGTGAAATGTAGCGGTAAAGGAAAAGTATATACCTTCACCGTGACGCGACAGAATCAAAGCGCCGGGTTTCGCAATAATCTGCCGTATATTATGGCGTATGTCGAACTCGATGAAGGCGTGCGGATGTTGACGAATATCGTGGAGTGCAAACCAGAAGATGTAAAAATCGGCATGCCGGTGGAAGTGACCTTTGAGGATGCCACGCCGGAGATTTCGATTCCGCTGTTTCGACCTAAGCGATGAGGATACAGGGACAAGGGGCAACGCC
>CAVTCR010000081.1:0-217395 GCA_963733195.1 uncultured delta proteobacterium | reverse complement strand
AAGGGATGAACTTCTGTGGCAAGTGTGCGGCCTCCCTGACACCACGCTGTCCGCAGTGTGGCTTTGAGAACCCGTTCGGCTTTGCGTTCTGCGGCAAATGTGCTACGCCACTCGCTGACGCCAACCAGCTTGCAGTCTTCAACTGCTTCTCTTCAACCTCTCGTGCCTGCGAGAGCAGAAGGCGAGCGCCGTCAGTTGACGGTGGAGTTCATTGACCTGGTGGGGTCTACGCCCCTCTCGCAACAGCTGGACCCCGAAGACTATCATGCCCGCGTGGTGGCGTATCAGACTGCCTGTCAACAGGTCATCGCGCGCTATGAGGGGCATATCGCGCAATATCTGGGGGATGGGGTGCTGGTGTACTTTGGCTATCCGGGGCGCATGAAGACGATGCGGTGCGTGCCGTGCGCAGTGGATTGGAGATCGTCACAGCAGTCAGCCAGTTGGCCTTTACGCCGCCCGTTACAGGTGCGGATTGGCATTCATACCGGGCCGGTGGTGGTCGGCGAGATTGGCGTGGGGGAGCGGGGAACAGCTGGCCCTAGGGGAGACGCCGAACATTGCCGCCCGAGTGCAGGGACTGACTGAGCCTGATACCGTTGTCCTCAGCGCCACGACCCATCGGTTAGTGGCGGGCTTGTTTGCCTGTCAAGAGCTTGGTTCCCAGACACTTCAAAGGCATGTCGACCCCGTTGTCGGTGTACCGTGTTATAGGCGAGAGTGAGGCCCAGAGCCGCTTTGAGGTCGCAGTAGTATGGGCCTCACCCCACTGGTGGGCCGAGACCTGGAACTTGGCCTGTTACGGGAACGCTGGGCACAGGCCCAAGCTGGCGAAGGACAGGTCGTTCTGCTCAGTGGTGAGCCGGGCATTGGCAAATCCCGCTTAGTACAAGCACTCAAGGAGCAGGTCATGGCCGAAGGCGCGGCTCGCATCGAATTGCGCTGCTCACCCTATCATCAGAACAGCGCTTTCTATCCGCTCATTGAACACCTGCAGCGGCTCTTGCAGTTTCAGCGCGAGGAAAGTCCCCAAGCTAAGCTAGAGAGATTACAACAGCGGCTCGCTCGCTATCGCTTCCCCCAGGCCGATACGCTCCCACTGCTCGCCGCTTTACTGTCGCTTCCTCACCCGAACGGCGCTCCGCCACTGACCTTCAGTCCGCAGAAGCAGAAGCAGAAGACCCAGGAAGCGTTGGTGGCGTGGATTATGGAAGAAGCCGGGCAGACCGCGGTGTACTGTGCCTGGGAGGATCTCCACTGGGCTGATCCCTCAACGCTGGAGGTCCTCACGCTTCTCCTCGATCAAGTGCCGACCACCCGGCTGTTGGTCCTCCTCACCTTTCGGCCCGATTTCAGCCCGCCGTGGCGGCCGCGCTCCCATCTCACACAGCTTACCCTTAATCGCTTAGGGCGGCCCCAAGTCGAAGCGATGGTAGAACAAGTCAGTGGGAACAAAGCCTTACCCGCGGAGGTAGTGCAGCAGATCGTGCGCAAGACGGATGGGGTGCCACTTTTTGTCGAAGAACTCACCAAGATGGTGCTGGAGTCGGGCTTGCTCAAAAAAATAGATGGCCACTATGAGCTCAGTGGTCCCTTACCGCCTCTCGCCATCCCCACTACGCTGCAGGACTCGCTCATGGCTCGGCTCGATCGGCTAGCGCCGGTCCGAGAGATTGCCCAGTTGGGTGCCACGCTGGGACGGGAGTTTTCCTATGAACTCATTCAGGCTATCTCCCCCTTAGACGAAGCAACCTTGCAGGAGGGACTGCGGCAGTTAGTAGAGGCGGAATTGGTCTATCAACGGGGCGTACCCCCACAGGCCACGTACCTCTTCAAGCATGCATTGATCCAAGACGCAGCCTACCAGTCGCTGCTTAAGAACAAACGGCAGCAGTATCACCAGCAGATTGCCCAGGTATTGGCAGCACGGTTTGCTGAGACAGTCGAAACCCAACCGGAACTGCTGGCCTATCACTACACCGAGGCGGGACTTAAGGAGCAGGCCATTCCCTACTGGCAGAAAGCGGGCCAGAGAGCTGCCCAGCGGTCGGCGAATACCGAAGCGATTACTCACCTCAGCAACGGGCTAGAGTTGCTCAAGACCCTCCCGGATACTCTAGAACGTACCCAGCAAGAACTGAGGTTGCAGACCACAGTGGGTCCGGCGTGGATGGCCCTCAAAGGCTATGCCGCCGCGGAAGTGGAACGCGCCTATACCCGGGCGTTAGAGCTGTGTCAACAGGTGGGGGAAACCCCTCGGCTCCTCCAAGTCTTGCTGGGACTGGAGACGTTTTACCATGTCCGGGGGCAGTTGCAGACAGCGCGTGAACTTGGGGAGCAAAGTCTCTCTCTGGCCCAGCGCATGCAAGACCCGGCTCGCCTCTTTGGGGCTCACGCTGCGCTGGGGAGTGCCTTGTTCCATCTTGGAGAATTTGCCTCGGCCCGCGAGCACCTGGAGCAGGGGATGTCTCTCAATGATCCCCAGAAACACCGCTCCCGTACCGTGCAAGTCCCTGAAGTGGGTTGCCTAACCTACACGGCCTGGACCCTGTGGGCTCTTGGCTATCCGGAGCAGGCTCTGGAGAGGAGTCACGAAGCTTTCACCCTGGCTCAGGAACTGTCTCACCCCTTTAGCTTGGCTTTTGCTCTGAACTGGGCTGCCTTCCTTCATCAACTTCGCCGGGAGGGGCAGGCAACCCAAAAGCGAGCAGAAGCAGCCATGGCACTTTCTGCCGAGCAGGGGTTTCCGGTCTGGTTGGGGTTTGGGACTGTCTTCAAGGGCTGGGCGCTGGTCGAGCAGGGGCAGAGAGAGGAGGGCATTGCGCAGCTACGCCAGGGCATGGCCGCCATGCGGGCGACAGGAGCAGAGCTGTACCAGCCGTATTGTCTTGCCCTGTTGGCCGAGGCGTATGAGAAAGTGGGGCAAGCTGAAGAGGGGGTAAGCGTGCTGACCGAGGCTCTGGATTTGATAGACAAAACTGAGGAGCGTTGGTACGAGGCGGAGCTGTATCGGCTCAAGGGGGAATTGTCTCTGAAGTCAAGGCAAGTGGAAAACCAGTCCGACACAAGTCAAGACAGGTCCGAAGTCCGAGGTCGGAGTCAGAAGCCGAAGCGTGTTTTCACAAGGCCATCGAAGTCGCCCAGCGCCAACAAACAAAGTCCCTTGAACTCCGCGCCTCTATCAGTTTCGCACGCCTCTGGCAACAGCAAGGCAAAAGAATGAAGCTCGCCAGCTGTTGTCTAAGATCTACGGCTGGTTCACCGAAGGGTTTGACACCAAGGACTTGCAAGAGGCCAAGGCATTATTGGAGGAGCTGACGGAGGAGTCCTGATGGATCTGTATGTGGTCATCGACCAAGTTGCTCCTCCTCCAGCAGCGGGGGCGCCTCACGTATCGCGCCCTGCAGTACCAGTTCAACCTGGACGACGCGGCCTTGTCGGCGCTCAAAGAAGAGCTGATCGAGGGGCAAGAGGTCGCGCTCGACAAAGACGGGAAGATGCTCGTCTGGAAGGGTAACCGCAGCGTCGGCTCGGCACCGAGCGAAGCGCGCGGGTTGTTCTTCGTCTTATCACTCCACCAGCTCCTCCTCCCGCCAGCTATACCCCGCCGCATTTCGGCTGAACGCATTCGAGCCGAGCAAGCGGCGCTAGAAGCGCGCGGTGCAGTAGACGGTGAGCGCAAGACCATTACTGCCCTGTTTGCCGATCTCAAAGGCTCCACAGCACTTGATCGAAGGACTCGATCCTGAAGAGGCCCGTGCGATTATCGACCCAGCGTTACAACTCATGATGGATGCCGTGCATCGGTATGAAGGCTATGTCGCCCAAGCGTTCGGCGACGGCATCTTCGCGCTATTCGGTGCACCGATTGCGCATGAAGATCATCCGCAACGGGCGCTGTATGCCGCGCTGCGCATGCAGAGAGATGCGGCGGTATTCAGACCAAGTCCGTCTCAAGCATGGCGTCACCGCTGTCTATGCGCATCGGGATGAACACCGGAGAAGTCGTCGTGCGGTCGATTCGCAAAGACGACTTACATACGGATTATGTCCCGGTCGGTCACTCTACGAATCTTGCCGCCCGCATGGAACAGATGGCCACGCCCGGATCGATTCTGGTTACCGATTACACCCATAAACTGACGCGACGGCTTCTTTGAGTTTAAGGCATTGGGCACCGCAACGATCAAAGGGGTCGAGGAGCCGCTCAATATCTACGAAGTGCTTGGCGCAGGGCCGCTGCGCACGCGATCTCCAGGTCTCCATGCAGACGCGGTCTCACCCGCTTTGTCGGTCGCCAGAGCGAAATGGACCAGATGCAGCGCGCGCTTAGAGCAGGCAAAAGCCGGCCACGGCCAAATCGTTGGCGTGATGGGTGAGCCGGGATTAGGGAAATCCCGGCTGTTCTATGAATTCAAGCTGACCTCATAGAGCGGCTGTCTGGTCCTTGAAGCCTTTTCTGTTTCGTATGGCAAAGCGTCGCCCTATCTCCCGCTTATCGAACTGCTCAAGAGTTACTTTCAGATTCAGCCTCAGGATGAGGAACGGACACGCAAGGAGAAAGTGGCCGGGAAAGTGCTCATCCTCGACCGCAGCCTGGAAGACATCTTGCCGTATCTCTTTTCCCTGCTCGGTATCGAAGATCCAGGGTCGTCACTGCACCAGATGGATGCGCAGATACGGCGTCGCCGCACCTTTGAGGCGCTCAAGAAACTGTTTCTGCGCGAGAGTCTCAACCGGCCGTTGATGCTCATCTTTGAAGACCTGCACTGGATAGATACCGAGACCCAAGGGTTTCTCGATACGCTGAGTGAAAGTGTCGCCTCAGCAAAACTCCTGCTGCTCGTCAACTATCGGCCCGAGTATCGGCACGAGTGGGGACAGAAAACCTACTATACCCAGCTGCGCCTTGCCCCATTAGGGAAAGCCGAAGCAGAAGAACTCTTGGCCTTCCTGTTGGGGAATGACCACGCTCTCAAGCCGCTCAAGCAGCTGATTCTGGAGAAGACGGAAGGCACGCCGTTCTTTCTGGAAGAGGTGGTCCAGACGCTGGTTGAGGAAGGTGTTCTCAGAGGCGAGCGTGGCAACTATCGCCTGGAGATGACGCCAACCGCACTGCATATTTCCCCAACGGTCCAGGGGTGTTAGCGGCCCGCATCGATAGACTGGCGACGGACGAGAAAGAGCTCCTCCAACAGTTAGCGGTCATTGGGCGGGTATTTCCACTGAGCCTTGTGAAGCACGTCGTCATTCGACCTGAGGATGAGTTGTACAGGTTGTTATCTTCACTGCAAAGCAAAGAGTTCCTCTACGAACAGCCCGCATTGCCAGAGGTGGAGTATCTCTTCAAGCACGCCCTCACGCAGGAAGTGGCCTACGGTACGGTGCTCCACGACCGCCGCAAGGAACTCCATGAGCGAACCGGCCAGGCGATAGAAGAGCTGTACGCCGACGACCTAGAGGCCCATTACAGTGAGCTGGCGCATCATTATCAGCTGAGCGGGAATGCAGGGAAGGCAGTCGAATATCTGCATCTGGCTGGGCAACAAGCCCTGCAGCGGTCATCCTATGCCGAAGCCACCCGGCACGAGACCGCCGCCTTAGAGCTGCTCAAGAGCTCTACCCGACACGCCCGCGCGTAGCCAGCGAGAACTCACGCTACAACTCGCCCTAGGCGTACCGCTGGTAGCTACTAAAGGCTATGCAGCCCCGGAGGTGGAACAAGCCTACACCCGGGCCCGAGAGCTGTGCCAGCAGGTCGGAGAAACTCCTCAGCTCTTCTTAGTAGCTGATAGGATTGTGGCAGTTTTACTCTGGTCCGGGCGGAGTTACCAGACTGCGCGGGAGCTGGGGAAGCAGCTCCTTACGCCTAGCCCAGAGTGTCGCAAGACCCGGCCTTCCTCCTAGAGGCCCACGGGGCGCTGGGAGAGGCCTTGTTCTGGCTTGGCGAGCTTGCCTCTGCCCGCGTGCACTTTGAACAGGGTATTGCCCTCTATGACCCCCAGCAGCACCGTTCCCTAGCCTTCCGCTATGGAGTAGACCCGGGGGTGTATTGCCTATCCTTTGCGGCCTTGACCCTGTGGTTTCTTGGCTATCTCGACCAGGCCCTTAAGAAGGAGCCACGAAGCTCTTGCCCTAGCCCAGCGAGTTGTCTCATCCCTTTAGTCTGGCTGTCGGCCCTGGCTTTTGCTACTCAGCTTTATCAAATGCCGCCGGAGAGATCCAAGCCAGTCCGAGAGCGAGCAGAGGCAATTATTATGCTCTCGACCGAGCAAGGGTTTCCGTTCTGGTTGGCGTGGGGGAGCGATGACGTTCCGAGGCTGGGCGCTGGCCGTACAGGGACAGGGAGAGAAGGGATTGCCCAGATACGCCAAGGGCTTGGCTGCTTTGCGAGCCACGGGGGCAGAGTGTAAGTCGGCCGTATTTTCTTGCGCTGCTGGCCGAAGCGTATGGGAAAGTGGGGCAGGCAGAGGAAGGGCTTACCGCGCTAGCCGAGGCGCTGGCTCAGGTAGACAAGACTGGGGAGCGTTTCTACGAGGCAGAGCTGTATCGGCTCAAAGGAGACGCTGACGCTGCAGTCTCAAGTCTCAAGTCCCGAGTTCCTAGGTCGAAGGGGCAGCAGAAGACTGTTTTCAGAAAGCGATTGCGGTCGCTCACCGACAGCAAGCGAAATCGCTAGAGCTGCGGGCGGTGATGAGCTTGGCCGACTGTGGCAGCAGCAAGGCAAGCGGGTCGAAGCGCACAAGATGTTATCCGAAGTCTACAATTGGTTCACCGAAGGGTTTGACACGAAAGACTTGCAAGAGGCCAAGGCGTTGTTGGAGGAGTTGAACTGAAACACAGAGTGCAGACGTAACCGGGAGAGAAACACATCATCTTCACCCGAAAGCAGAGTGCTGCTGGACTCTTTTCCCTCGCTTATGGACCAGACCTTGTAAAGGAGGAGATAGGATGCAGAGAAAAAACAAACTCTGGCAAGCCGCTTTGGCAGTCAGTGTCTCATCGGTCCTGGCCTTCTCGGCTGTCGTGTCCGGCCAGAGCGGCAGCTCAGGGGCCGCGAGCACGGAAAGGGATTCCTCCGCTAGCCGCGGCGCTGTGGGGCCAGCGGACGTGAATGACCTCAATCAGCAGGTGATTAAGGAATTCCGGACGAACCACGGAAAGGTGGGCGGGCGTTACGCCAAGGTCCCGTTGTTGCTCCTGACGACCACCGGCGCCAAGAGTGGCCGCGCGCTCACCAGACCGCTGGCGTACACCAGGGATGGCGAGCGCTTCGTGGTCATCGCCTCGTTCGGGGGCGGGCCCAAGAATCCCCCCTGGTACTACAACCTCGTGACCCACCCGGAGGCGACCGTGGAAGTGGGCAGCGAACGCTTTCGGGTCCGGGCCACGGTGGCGACGGGGGAAGAGCGCCGGAGGCTATACGACCGCCAGGCTGCCCAGCTACCGAATTTTGCCGAGTATGAGAAAAAGACCAGCCGGCAGATCCCGGTCATCGTGCTCACGCGCATGGACTGAGGTAGCGCACGCCGGCTGTGGTAGCAACAGGGTAAGGGAGTGAAAGCTCACCAGCTGTTGTCCGAAGTCTACCACTGGTTCACCGAAGGATTTGACACCAAAGACTTGCAAGAGGCGAAAGCGCTGTTGGAAGAGTTAACCTAAAGAGACAATCGTCATCCAAGAACATATCGCTGTCGAATGCCATTTCCACACTCTTTGACACGACCTCGTTCACGTATCTGGAATGGGTCAAAGGGAACGGCAAGAAAGCGTTTGCCGAATATGGCTTTGCGGTGAGCGAGCTTCGTCGCGCTGGAGCCGGAGATGCTGCGAAGCCGTGACCGTAATAGCGAAGAACGCATCGCAACGATGGCTTGAGTGCTGCTCCTGAAGAGATAATTTCCCGCTCCGCTCTCGGACCGAATTCCTCGCTTGTCTCCTCTCTAATGAGTTTTGACAAGCAAGTTCGGTAAAATTCAGACCTGTGAATCGAGGTTCCCTCTCCCGCCGGGAGAGGGACAGGGTGAGGGAGAGTAAACGGCAGTGTTACCGATTTTGATCGTCAATTTTCATGAGGAAAGAACGCCGGCGGATGACCGCTTACGAAGCCGTGCGTGTCGCAGGAGAAGTCGTCCAGTGGGCAGAGAGCCCCCTGCTCAGCGGAGTGAAGTAAGGCGTGCTTGACGCGCCGTGCCAAACATCATCCTCATGGCGCGTGGGACGCGCCCTATTTGGCTTAGTATCAGCCAGTGAGATTATAGATAGACACTATTGATCCTCCACGCTAGAGCAACATTGGGACAAAGCGGCCCATGTGATGCTGCACTGGCGGACAAAGCCGCTAGGGGTGTCAGCCCTGTTTCTTTGTCTATCTTAGGTATTCAAATGTCCAGTAGTCCGTACGTGGTCCCTCCCGACCGAAGGCATCGACAGCCCAAACCTGCCAGCGTCCTGGTGTGCCCCAACCCAGTCAAAAGTATAACTGGTGGTGTTAACCTCTGCTGCGTTCCAGGGACACCACTGTCCGATCTGGCAACAATGTAGACATTCAACGTTGATCTTATAGCTTACCGCACCAGGTACGGTAGACCATTGGAGAGTTGTTGTTCGGGGGAAGTGATCAAATTCGGCTCCATCTGGTGGAGAGAGCTGCACGGGTAATTCTGGCAACGGTGGTGGCGCTTCTCGCCCTATCAGACTCACGCTTGCTGCGCCCCCATTGGAAGTCACATCTATCCGAGCCCTGGTCGCCTCTGAAGCAAACGACGGGCTATAGCGAATGGTAATCGTATGAGTCTGATTAGTGGAAAGCTGGAAGGCAAAAGTCGCGGGTCGAAGCTAAAGTCAGGTCTCCTTCGGTCTGCACAAAAGCTGCACTTCCGATAAGGCTCCCTCCACCACAATTTGTGATGGTTAAAGTTTCCGAGACAGTATCACCGAGCTGGACGAGTCCGAAGTCTATATCCGTGGGGTCAACACAGAGTCTGGGAGATGGTAGAGCCTCTGCCTGGGTGACCGTCACTGTCTGGCCCGCAATTGTCAGCGTGCCCGTGCGACTGGTAGTACTCGTGTTGGCTGCCACGGTGTAGCTCACCGTGCCGTTGCCAGAGCCACTGCTGCCAGCGGTAATCGTGATCCACGGCACATTGCTCACCGCCGTCCAACTACAGCCACTGGCCGCACTCACACTCACACTGCCTGGGCCGCCTGGGGTCGCAAACTGAGTGCTGCCCGAGCTCAGCGTGAAGCTACATGTTGCCCCTTGACCATTCAGAGTCACTGTCGCCGCGCCGCCATTGGAATTGACCGTGGCGTTGCCACTGGCTGGCCCGGCAGTGCTCTGGACTGATACCGCACCGTCACTTCCTGACTCTGCCCCGCCCCGACATTGAGCACCCCACCTGAGACAATGCCGAAGGGCGCAGTCGTCGTCACATTGCCCGTCAAGGTGCCACCCCCGCCATTCGTGACCGTAAAAGTCTGGTCACCGACCTGTCCGACTGTCACGGTGCCGAAGTCGAGACTTGGGGGAACCCCCGACAGTTGCGGTCCTGGCACGGGAGGCTGCCCACTTCCACTCAAAGTCACCGTCGCCGCGCCGCCATTGGAATTGACCGTGGCGTTGCCACTGGCTGGCCCGGCAGCGCTCGGACTATACCGCACCGTCACTTCCTGACTCTGTCCCGCTTCCAGATTGAAACTTCCGCCCGAGACAACGCTGAACGGCGCTGCCGTAGAGACACTGCCCGTCAACGTCCCACCGTCTGCCACAATTCTCGACCGTGAACGTCTGCTCACTCGTGGTATTCACTGTCACTGCCCCGAAGTCGAGCATCGCGGGAGTAGTGCAAAGCTGCGGTTGCGGGGCAGGGGTGGAGCCTCCCGTTGTTGCAAACGTGGCGCTGAGCGTCACGCTTGCACCACCACCATTCGAGGTCACAGTGGCCGTGTCACTCACCGGCCCTCCCGTGCCGCCCGTGACGCGCACCGTCACCGCTTGCTGCTGCCCCACGCTTAGACTGAAACTGCCCCCACTGACGATGCTAAACGGCGCAGCCGTAGAGACACTCCCCGTGAGGACGCCAGCGCCACTATTGGCCACCGTAAACGTGGCCGTCGCGGTCTCCTGGTCCGGCACGCTGCCAAAGTTCACACTCGTCGGCTTTACCGACAACTGCGGCGGGTGTTGCCCCTGCCCTTGCAAAAGTACCGTGGCCACCCCACCATTGGTACTCAGACGCAGCGCTCCCGAGCAGCACCTCATTACTCAAGGCCGTGTAGCGCACCGTGACCTCTTGGCTCTGGCCGGGCGCTACATTGATGGTGTCCTCAGAAACCAAGGTAAACACGCCTGCCCCCGACCCGCTCGCAATCAGGGTCAAGCCGCCCGTCAACACCGCCGAGCCCGTATTCGTGATCGTAAACGTCTTGTCCTGACTGCTGCCCACCGCCAGCGCATCAAAGCTCACCGCATCCGGAGAGACCGTCAGCACTGCCCCGAGGGGAGGCCCTGAGGCCTGAAACTGCAAGCACTGGCTGGCTATTATAGCTCACCGTAAAGGGCGCATTGAGGTTCAGCGTGGAGGTCGCCTCCACCTGGATATGGACATCGATCGTCATGCCCGGCGGGACCTCCTGACACACTTCATTCCCGTTTCGTCGAGTAAGCGAAAACTGCCCGCCGCAAACGTTCGCTGGCCTTGATGAATACTCACACTCGTCGCACACAGAAAGAACTCGCCGGTGCTCGCCGCCCGTCGCTCCCGGTCATCGGTTACGTCAGTCAAGGCCGCCTGGTTTACAGACTGGACATAATGATCCCACCGTATTGCCCGCCAATAAGCACGGATTCTTCCAGGCTATTGTCGCCCGCTCACCGGCACTGTCCACTGCTGACCCCTGCTGGGTTCGACACAACCCCTCGTCAATGCCTTGATATCGCTGGCGCCCCGTATGACAAAATTTTGTTGACTCTCTTGCCAGACCACTGCCGTCCGCCGGCCCTGGAGCGGAAAGTCCGCCAGCACGAACTCCCCCGTCAACCCCCTCGGAAACGACCCCAGCCCGAGCGTGACCACCGTAAACGTCGCCCGCCCAAACTCCACCCCATCGGCTAAGGCCCGCACGGTGTAGTCCCCATCTCCCAGATCATTCCAGTTGATCTGGACACTGAAGCCGTTGTTGTTATCCCCACATGCGGCTTTGGTGTCCTCGCGCGGCTGCCCGTACACCGCCGGAATCTTCCCCGCCCTACTACTTCCACGTCCACCCGACTCGCATTACACACCCAGCCCCGAATCACCCCAATCCCACTTTGAAAGGAGCCTGGTTGCGGATCTTCCAACTTGGCATCCGCCCGCGAACTCCCGCCCCCCGTGGCAGGCGTGCCGCCATTGGACAACACAAACAGCTGCCGACTCTCTAACCAGCGCAGCCGGCTGGTCTTCCCCGCGCTGGGAAACGATTCGATAGGAAATTCGCCCTGGCCCCGCGGAAGACCGATTGGCCCAGGGTCGCCACGGTCACGGTGGCCCGTCCAAACTCCTCCCCATCGGCGAGCGCCCGCACCGTATGGGTCCCTTCCCCGAGATCGTTCCAATTGAACTGCAAACTAAACCCATTGTTACTGTCGCCACAGTTTGGACGCGTATCCTCCCGCTCTTCCCCGTACACCGCCGTCAGGGCGCCACGCCCGACGACTTCGATGTCCACCCGACTGGCACTGCACACCCAGCCGCGAATTAAGCCCACTCCGCTTTGGAAAGAGTTCTGACTGGGCGTCTCCAGCTGCCCCTGGGGGGCGGCTATCACTCCTTGCGAATGCCAGATCTCATAAAGCCCCAATCCTATAAACAGAGCGGCCAAGAAGAAGAAACTCTGCCTAGAAGTCCAGCTGCACTTCATGCAATCCCTCCAGAGGGTGTTGGTCGTTGGCTAAAAAATCTGCGGAGATCCTTGAGTAGTGTGGCCGAGGGAAGTAAGGGAGGTCCAGCATGAGGCCCGCCTTGCCGTCACAGAGAGTGTCAAACTCGCTAATGAACCCACAACTCGATTGGCTGGGGGTGAAGAAGGGCAGAAGCAAAGAGCAGGCTAGCAAAAACAGGAGGCACGAGCTTCTCATGGGGATCCTCTCAGGTAGCGCCCGCGCAGAAAAAGCCGGGTTCCATCGCAACCAAAACAGCGGTCACCACTGGCAGCCCGGCTAACTTAACTGTTGAGGGAGAAGTTCCGTTGGCTTCCCATCCCCGCGTCACCGCGGGTTTGGTTTCTTGGGAGTGGCTTATAGCACAAAAAGAGGAACACAAGGGGAAAATGGGTCAGAACGACAGAGGCCAAGTCACCCCCACCTTTTTTGTCTTTTTGCCTAGTTTAGTCTCCTCATCCTACTAGACTTCCGACTACACCCGTGCGGCGGGAGCTTGCCCGGAGGAGGTCACAAAGCCTAAGTGAACAAGAACCGAACTGTCAGCGACGCCAAACTTATCTGCAACTCATGATGCGATCAATTTAGTTCCGTAAATTGGGCTGAGGGAATACGAAGCCCAACGCCGCCTCTGCCTGTTGGGCAACGCTGCACTTTTGCCCAACCTACATAACTCACCGACAGTGCCGGAGTCGCCCAAAGTACCGTAGCCCGGATGCAATCCGGGAGTCCTGTTTCTGGATATTGCTACACGCCATCCAGGCTATGCAACTGAAGGGTTCACGTAGAGATAGTGTCAAATAGTGTGGAAAAAGAATGAGGCGGTGATCTGCTCTCGGGTGACGATTATGAGGTCACTCTCACGACTGTTTAGATCCCGTTTCCTGTAGCCTTCTCAGATCCGCTTTGTGGCAGGAAGGCTCCCTGCCGCACTCATAATGCGCTGGATGTTCTCTGGCGCGAAGAACTCAGGGGGTGACGTGGTCTGCGCCATGAGACCGAAGAAGCGATTCGTGTCCGGCTGATTGCCACGCAAGGCAGCAAACAGCTGGAGTTGGTCTGCCGTTGGGGGCTCAAACGTTACCGTTTGGCAGATAAATTCATAGATCGGTAGCGCCACCTCATTGCGTTGTTGCTCATAGTGGGCAAGGGCTTCGTCCAGGGGTCGGTCCCCAGAGAATCCTTCATCAAGGGCTTGGACTAAGAGTTCCGTGTCACGGAAGGCGTCCGTGATGCCCGCCGCCGTTCCTGGATCTTTCTTATAGCCGGCATCCCCGACCAGCGCCCAGCCTGGGCCATACGGCTTTCTGAAAAAATTCTCGATCGCTCCACCAACCCATCGCCCCTCGCGTTTTCCGCTGTGGACCTGTTCTGACAGACCGGGAGCGGCTGCCTCTAGGACCTTGAAGTAGTTGCCTTCAATGTCGGCGTGGACGCCGGAGAAGTCTCTGATCGCCCAGTTCGCACCAATGAGCGTGAGATTGTCATTGGTCGGCCAGCCGTAGATGCAACGATAGTCGCGTGGGTAAATTTCTATCCCCTCCATCGGCACCCCACTCCAGTACGTGAAGTACGTGCCCTGGAGTGGCGGCCTACTCTGATACTGAGGGGCTTGCACAACCCGCGCCACCAATGAGTTCATGCCATCCGCACCAATGACGATCTGGGCATGCTCCTTCACGGTCGTTCCATTTGGGGTGCGTCCTTGGATGCCAGTCACTCTCTCGCCATCTGAGGTCAGGCCTTGTACTACGAATCCTTCTCGTAACTCCGCCCCCGCCTCTACCGCAGCGTCCACGAGGATTTTATCGAGTACGATCCGCCGTGGCGGGTACGCTTCGGGGACATCTTCCGCCGGTGGGGGACACCCCGTGAGTGCAAAAGCCCCAACATCAAACGTATAGTGCGCGATCGCAGGGCAGTTCGAATTGCGGATTTTGTCCAACAGCCCCCACCGTTTCAGCCGCGCTACGCCTGGCTGATGAATGAAGTGGGTGGACATGGCCAGGTCACTCGGGAAGGTGGCCTTGTCCACGACTAACACCCGATAGCCTTTGCGGGCCAGCAACATGGCCGTGGGTGACCCAGCGCAACGAGCCCCAATGATAATGGCATCGTACATGACGAGTCCCTCTCGCCCTCTTTCCTTCTAGAGGGTGTTATGCACTTTGTACCGTAAGCATCACAAAGCGTTTCATAAGCAAAATCGCAAAGGCCAAGAAGTGCAGTCCGGCTACGGTCGCCGGCAACCGTTCAGAGTCCCGGGCCAAGCGGCGAAAACGGGCGGCCCACGCGAAACTACGCTCGACCACCCAGCGGCGGGGCAGTAAGACGAACCCCTTCTTCGCCTCGGGGAGCTTCACGACTTCAAGTGTGATACCGTGAGCGGCTGCATCTTGCGCGGGCTGCTCCCCCGTGTAGCCTTGGGCGACAAAGGCAATCTCTACATTTTCGTCCGTCACGGCTTGTACCTGGGCGACCAACTCCTGGACTTGAGCTCGATCCTGTTCATTCGCCGCCGTCACCTGCAACGCTAACCCCTGGCCGAGGGTATCGACGGCGCTATGCACCTTACTGCCGCGCTTGCGTTTGGCCCCATCATACCCGGCCCGGTGCCCACTCTCCGGACTCGATTGTAACGTGCTACTGTCCAGAATCACGGCTGACGGTTGCCCGCTCCGCCCCTGGGCAATCCGCAACCCCACCCGTAGGTCCTCCACTATCGCTTCGAACACCCTGGCTTTCAGCCAGCGCTGCGTTTGTTGATAGACCGCCTCCTACGGCGGAAAGTCATGGGGCAACATGCGCCAGGGCGCACCAGCACGCACGATACAGCGCAGGGCGTTGAACACCGCCCGCAAGCTGTATTCTCGTTGGGGGGCCGCTTCCATCATTAACGTTACATAGGGCGCGACTAACGCCCATTCCTCATCGCTGACATTACTCAGATAGGGTTTCTTCGGCATCCCTCCAACGTACCGCGTCCCGTCTCAAAAGTGCATAACACCCTCTAGTCAGAAAGCCTACCGCGGCATTAACGTCTGGGTGCTCGGCTCAGCTGGGTACACGTCCCCCTACTGGCTGACCTTCAAGCAAGCCAAGGAGATTGGCGGCTATGTCCGCAAGGGGGAGCAGGGCTTTCCTGTCGTCTTCTGGAAATGGCTGGAAGGAACAGGAGAGTCTGAGGAGGGCGAAGAGAGGAGGACAACAACACGACGGATTCCTCTGGCTCGCCTGTACCACGTCTTCAACGTCCAGCAATGCGAACTGCCTGCACGCTTACAGCCCTTCTTGCAGATTCATGAGCCCCTGAGCCCTGATCCCCAGACCCAGATTGCTGCCTGTGAGCAGATCCTCGCCCACATGCCCAACCGTCCGCCGATCGAACACCGCGAAGCGCGCGCCTACTACACGCCGGTCCAAGACACCGTCAACATGCCTGCCCGTGGGCTCTTCCCCCAAATAGAGCATTACTACTCCGTCCTGTTTCATGAACTGACCCATAGCACGGGCCACTGGCAGCGACTGAACCGTCCGACCCTCACCGATCTCTGTCCCTTTGGCAGCACGAACTACAGCAAGGAAGAACTTGTTGCAGAGATGGGCGCGGCCTTCCTCTGTGGCGTTGCCGGTATTGCCAATGAGACAGTAGACAACAGTGCGGCCTACATCCAGAGCTGGCTGACAAAACTCAAGAACGATACCCGGCTGATCATCCTGGCCGCAGCCCAAGCGCAAAAGGCCGCGGACTATATCTTGGGAAAAGCTGCTGAAGAGACAGAAAATAGGCTTGACTAAATAGTTACCAATGGTAACTTATACTCCTATGACTGGAGCATGCACTCAAACAGCTCCGGACGAGGCTAGGAATGACACAGGATGAACTTGGGCAACGGTTGGGAGTCGCACGAGAGAACCGTTGCCCGCTGGGAGATCGGCTTACGCCGTGTCCCAGAACTGGCCGCCCGACTCGTGCACTACGTGGCAAAGGAGGTGAGAGCAAGAACAGAAGAAAAGAAAGAGAACGTAGGCTAAAGCGGCCACCCGGGGTGTTAGCAGCACCCCGAGCGGCCTAGCGTGCACCAGCAATGCTGGTTACTGGCGGACGTTACGGTATCACTAAACCGCCGGAAGGAATCCGGCAATGACACAGCACTAATTCATCATTCCCCTCTTGTCCTGCACGTGCTTGCAACAAGTTCCACCGATCGACTTCAGAGAGCCGTCACCGCGCTTGCGGACGGTAGCCTGACCATGACGCTCACGCGCCAGACGGAGGCTGAGATCCGGGCACTGGTGAAGAACGGCGAAGGGAAAGAATACGGGGTGACCCTGACCGAGGCCGGAGTGTTCTGTAGCTGCCCCGATGCGCTGTACCGCGGGAGCGTCTGTAAACACGCCACTACGCTGGCGCTGGCGGTGCTGCGAGGAGAGAGTGAAGGAGGCAAAGAGCACGCGCACGATTCACTTGGTATCGCAGGAAGGCATTGCGCTCTGTGGCGTGCAGCGTCCTTCACACGTGTGGAAATGGCCCTATTGGCCAGAGACAGGCATGGAAGGAAAGTTGCACGGAATGTGAGGCAATCCGCAAGCAACCTGGCTTAGCAAAGACGACTACGGTAGCAGCGTAGAGGGAGGGGCAGGCGATGTATCAGCCAGACTTAGGCCCGACCAGATTAAAAGCCTGTACTTCCTGAAGCTGCAACGCAGGAGACCCATGACGAAGCTCTTGCGTGAGATCGTAGACATTACCTAGCTTGCCAACCCTGTGAACTCGGACAGGTTGTGAAGGAGCAGAAGCAACCATGAGGAGAAGGAAAGAGATAGTATCACTACACCGGAGAGCGGTTGTCTCTCCGGCATTTGTATTATGGAAAACTCAAACCAACAAGAAAGGAGGATGAAACATGGTCGTCAAAGTCAAACACCACAAAGGCGCGTGGTGGGTTTTCATCAACCACTACAGAAAGGAGAGATAAATCTATGGCAGTAAACACTAAGGTCCTATTGCGAGACCTGGCCGTAAGGCCAACAGCAAGAAACACCGGGGCGTGTACGAACACCCCCCAGGCTCAAATGTCTGGTGGGTTCTCTACTACGACCAGTTTGGGAAACGCCATCGAGAGAAAGTGGGGCCAAAAGGCCTGGCCATCATTGCGTACCAGAAACGCAAGACCGAAATCCGAGAAGGCAAGTTTCTTCCCGAAAAAGTGAACGAACGAAGACAAGCCGTCCTGTTTGAGGACATGCTGACTTCCTATCTCGAAGAATACAGCAAAGTGAATAAGCGATCGTACAAGACCGATCTCGCAATGGCAGTTCGGCTACGGCGAGAGCTGAGCGGCAAGACCCTAGAGGAGATTACCTCGCAAGATGTAGAACGGTTGAAAGCGAAACTAAGCAAGAAATAGCGCCAGCCACGGTCAATCTGCACTTGGCGCTCCTCAAGCACTTGTACACGAAGGCGATAGAATGGGGAAAGGCCGAAAGGAACCCTGCCAAGTCTATCAAGTTCTTCCGTGCTAATAATGCTAGAGTCCGCTATTTGACCGAGGAGGAAGAAACTCACCTGAAGGCAGTATTTCCGCCCGAGCACTGGAGCAAAGTTGAAGTGGCGATCAATACGGGGATGCGCAGAGAAGAACAATTCAGCCTTCTGTGGTCAAACGTCAACTTTCAAACCGGAGTCGCTGACCATTCCTCGCAGCAAAAACGGAGAAGCTCGATATGTTCCTATGAATGATCGAGTAGTCGAGATCTTGCGAAGCCTGTCGAGCCGAATGAAAAGCTCATATGTCTTTCCGAGCGAGACTGGAGAGACCGCACTCAACGCCAACAACTTCATCAACCGTGTCTGGAATCCTGCCCGAAGAAAGCCAATCTTGCCGATCTTCACTGGCATGACTTCGTCACACCTTTGCCTCACGTCTCGTTATGGCTGGAGTTGATCTACGCACTGTGCAAGAACTCATGGGCCATAAGACCATCACGATGACCCTCCGCTATTCCCACCTGTCCCCAACCCATCAACGAGAAGCCGTGCAGCGACTTATGCAAGAATCAACAGCCACCAGAACAGCCATAGCCAAAGTCGCATAGTGGCTTGAAAGGTGCTAAGTATCAAGTTTCGAGGAAAGTACAAGTGGAGCCGAAGGGAATCGAACCCTCGACCTCTTGAATGCCATTCAAGCGCTCTCCCAACTGAGCTACGGCCCCACGAAGAAGAAAAAGACAAAGAACAAGGAAAGTGGTGGGATGGTGCCACTTTCCTCTCAGACAGTCAACTCCACAGTTATGGCTTTAACGGGGTTAGCGCTACGGCTAATGGTCCATTACCAACTTCAATCGAGCCGATGCGGGTGTTCGTAATCGCACTAATGATATCGAGCAGCCTCTCGTCGCCGTTACGACCAAACACCGCCACAAATACCCGTTTTCCTCTTGCCGACACTATTACCCCATCAGGCTCGGTAAACGTCGGAATCGAGTTGATTTGTTTCTTAGTGGCCGTGTCGAAAGCGATGACTGAGAAGTCCAACACACTGGTGATGTACGCTTGCGTCCCTTCTGGGTCAAAGGTAACCCGTATCGGTGCTAATCCCAACTTTATGGGATCGTCGACTACTGCATTCTGTGCAGCATCGACGATAGAAATCGAGTCATCATCATAGTTAACAACGTAGACTTGCGTTCCGTCCGGACTGACAGCAATCCCGCTTGGTCCTTTGCCAATCTTATCACTGATTGTCGCAGTTACGGCGTTCGTCCTTGTATCGATGACTGATACTGTGTTGTCACCGAAATTTGTGACATAGGCAGTAGTTCCATCCGGTGGTCTCAGAGCAATCTCTTCCGGCCTTTTCCCGACGTCAACCTTAGTCAGGACTTTCCTTGTTGCCACATCAAAGACAGCTACAGCATTGGCTTTGCCATTGACGATATAGAGTTTCGTACCATCTGGAGTCACCACCACGGACTGAGGCCCTTTGCCAACCTTGACCGTCGCATTTACGGTGTCATCTGCGACGTTAATGATCGACAGGGTGTCATCTCCGGTATTGGCGACATACGCTGTCGCCCCGTCCGGGCTGATGGCGATACTCCGCGGTGCACTCCCGACCTTGATTGTCTTTGTAATTTCATACGTCGCGGTATCTATGACCGAGACTGTATTATCGAGGACGTTCGTCACATAAAGTTTCTGCCCCCCGGTACAAGTACGCGTATCGAAGGTACATGTCGGCGTACAGGAGAGCGTGCCACCACTAAATCCAAGTGAGGTGCAACTTGCTCCGTTTAGCGTTTCCCCATCACATTCTTCCGTCGATGGAGCAACGTTTCCGTCCCCGCAGCTCGACAGCGTAGCAAAGCATTGGCAGGCTTCATTCCAGGAGAAGTCGGCAGTCACTGTCCGTGTCGCATCTGCACCGTTCCTGTCTGTTCCTTCTACTTTCAGATCCTCGATACGCAATGTTCGACTCGATTGTACGAGCACCTCGGCATCCGATAAATTGATCTGATTGATAAACGAAAAATTGCCAAGACCAACAGTGGTCACCGGCAAGGTGATCGTTTTTTTATCGTCGGTCGTCTGAATAACCACTTCCAGCGTATGCGCTTGAGTGGTATCGAGATCATTGAAATTGACTTCAGTGGCAAACCCACTGTTGAGTGCCTGCGGGAAGTCTTTGTTGTCTGTTGCGTTTGCAACATCGGGACGCGGTGTACAGCAAGGGATCGTTCCTATTGGGACCCCATCGACCTGAAGTTCAATCTTCGTCACCGTAGCTCCAGCTGTCGTCGAAAATGCCCACCCTGAGATGAGCGTCTTACCAGTAACGGTCGAAAGCCCGCTTGGAGGGTTTTCCAAATTGGCACGAATCGTATCTCCCTCTGCTGACCGGGAGTCACGCGGTGGCGACACAAGTCCTTCAATAGACCGACTGTCAGGGTCATTCTCCGGCTGTGTTGGGTCGCTGGTGTCTTCAGAGTCGACAATCCCTAACGCCTGCCGGTCCGCTTGCCAGCCCAGCGTCAACCTCACCTGTTGTGTCCTTGGTTCAGCGGTTGGATCGGTCGGTTTCTCTGTCACATCAACAAACGGCAGCCTGATTTGCCGTCCATCAATGTTCGGTTCGGTTGTCACTAAGCTTAGATCGCTGAGCAAGGTGAAACCACCGACACGGATAACCGTGACTTCGTGATCGATAATCATTGATCCACCACGGTCATCTGTGATTTCCACGCCAATTTTATGTGAGCCGTTGGAGAGGTCACTGAAGTTCACGCCAGACGCGAAACCACTATTTAAGGCTTGCGGGATCGTTGGAAAAGTTGCTGCCACATCGCTACGTTCTCCAGGCCAGGCAATGTCCCCACTTACTTGCCCATCAACTCGGAGTTTGACTCTGAGGACCGTGGCTTGCGGATCAGTAGAAAACGCCCAGCCAGACACAACTCCAATCCCTGTCACTTTCTGTTGATTCGCTGGACTCTCTAATGTGGCTTGAATATCGGCAACGGTAAGGTGCGGAATTCCACACACAAGAGAAACGATCATCAGTAAGAAACGACTATAATGAACGAACGGCTTCATACATGTCCTGCCCGTGCTTTCTACCAGCACGTGTTTATCAAGCGCTTCTGTTGACCTCAGTCAGTGCGACAACCCCGATTGCCGCTGCATTTGCCGTTTGAAGAAAGAGCGGCTTATCAAGCATGAGCGTCTTCCCTGTCTCGATGGCGAGGACGGCAGCTTTGACCTCTTGCATCACCGCGATAGTTTCTGGTCCCACCGCAGGCACATCGAAGCGCAAATCTTGCTGTGGCTTGCTTACTTTCACAATAACCGTTCCTGCCCCACCAAGAGTTCCCCCGCGACGAATCGTCGCATTCGTCCCTTCAACCCCTTCGACCGCGAGCACTGTTCCACGTTTGATGACGACACTCTGCCCGATATCCCAGCGGCCAATTTCTTTCGCCACGGTAAAGCCAAAGCGAATATCGTCCCATTGCTGTGCATGGGGTTCTGTCGTCGTGAGCGTCCCATCGTGTGGTAGGAGCGAAGACAGAAACTGTGTTGATTCAACCACCGCAATGCCTTCGCTTTCTAGTTCTTGGGCAACGCCTCGGAGAATGACATCATCCTTGAGACTCGACAAGCGACTAATGAACGCCAGGCCTCGTGCATCTGGCTGAAAATGGGCGAAGGCGCCAGCTTTGCTAATTCCACCGGCCATGACGGCTTGTGTAATGCCAGCATGATGAAATGTGTCGAGCATCTTGCCGAGTTCCCCAACATGAATCCATGTTACCGAGGGCACCAAGGTCGCGATCTCGGTTGGTGTTTCCCCTTCATGAGCAACCGCAATAATCTCGACTCCTTCAGCCTGCGCGGCTTCGGTAAAGATGAGGGGAAACCGCCCGTTCCCCGCAATCAATCCCAGGCGTGCCATAGGTTCTCACTGACGAACTACAGCGACTCTTCCCCACCGTCGGGGTCAGCATTTCCACGCGGACGGCAAACCCCGCGTTGTGAATCGGCAAGGAACTCGGCGAGATGAGCAATGACAGCCGAAGTGTCATGTTCCTCGCGCAGGCGGAAAATCGCCTCTTTGAGAGGGAGGCCTTCAGCAAAGAGCGTCCGATAGGCTTTCTTCAGTACGGTAATCTCTTCAGCCGCAAATCCTCTCCGTTTTAAACCAATGAGGTTCAGCCCATTAAGGTGCGCACGATCTCCCGTCGCTATACAATACGGAAGCACATCTTGTGACACCATCGCACCACCAGCGAGCAGTGCCGACTCACCAATCCGAGTAAATTGATGGATCGCGACCAGCCCGCCCACGGTCACATAGTTCTCGATCGTCACATGTCCAGCAAGCGTCGCTCCATTGGCAAGCACAACTTGGTCACCAATCTGACAATCGTGGGCGACGTGGGAGTAATTCATTAAAAGATTGTGATTACCAATGCGTGTCACCATACCGCCGCCGGTGGTACCAGTGTGGAGGGTAGCAAACTCACGGATGGCGTTATGATCGCCAATGATCAATTGGCTCTCTTCCCCGCGATATTTCTTGTCCTGGGGAATAGCGCCAACACTGGCAAACTGGAAAATGCGATTCTCGCGACCGATCGTCGTGCGCCCTTCGATCACCGTATGCGGGCCGACCCAGGTCTTCTCGCCAATTATGACATGGGGACCAATGACCGCGTACGGCCCGATTTCAACACCGGCTCCAAGCCGGGCACCTGGCGCAACCACGGCTAAGGGATGGATCAACGACGCGGCACGCGTCACGAACGCGCCTCCTGGTGTCGGTCGACTTCGAATACCACCGTGAATTCTAACTCTGCTGCTGTCTTCCCATCAACCTGTGCAGTCCCACGCATTTTCCAGAACGACCCACGTCGCCGCACGGTCTCGACCTCTAATCGCAGCTGATCACCAGGTGTGACCTGTTGGCGAAAACGCACCCGGTCGAGCGACGTGAGCATCGCCAATACTTGTGCCTGGTCGTCAACCTCTGCCGAGGTCAAGCGAGCAAGAATCCCTCCCGTTTGCACAACGGCCTCACAGAGTAGCACTCCAGGCATGATTGGGTGGCCAGGAAAGTGGCCGGTAAAGAACGGCTCGTTCACAGTGACGTTCTTGATCGCCACAATCCGTTTCCCCACTTCCACCTCCACAACCCGGTCAACAAATAAAAATGGGTACCGGTGAGGAAGAATTGCGGCAACCTCGATGGAGTCCATACCGTGCTAATTGGCCGCTGCTTTCTTCGCAGGCGCAGGGCTTTGGGACACTTTTGTCCCCCTCTGGTTATAGGCTTTGATAATCGTGTCGGTCAGGTCGATCGCCTTGGCGCCATACAACACGACTGTGTTGTTTCCTTCGAGGATCACCGTGTAGCTTCCTTGCTCACCGATACCTTGAACCACTTGACGAAGGTCTTCGAGGATACGTCCAGTCAGTTGACGATCTCTGATTTGCAGCTCTTGTTGCAAGTTTTTGTACACCCGCTCGAATTCTCCCAACTTGTCGCGATAGTCACGTTCGAGTGCATCGCGTTGTTCCTCGTTAAGTAAAAGCCCTTTCTTCTCAAGCTCTTCCTTGAGCTTCTCCACCTCATTCTTCCGCTTCTCCAGGGATTGCTCAGCTTTATCCACTTCCCCTTTGAATTTCTCTTTCGCGGTCTTTCCCGCCTCTGAATCATTCAGAGCTCTCTGTAAATCGACATAACCAAGTTTGATCTCTTCCGCATAAATAGTCAGAGGTGCAAGCAGAAATAGGCTTGAAAAGATAAACAGAGGAATACCTTTGCGCATGCTTCATTCTCCCTATAAGACGTTGACCTTCTTCTGAAAGGCCACATTATCCATAAATGATGGGTTGCACCGCGTGAATTAAAATGGTGACATCCCACCCCCACCGCCGCCAAAGTAGCGCCCACCACCCTGCCCGATGCCAAAACCGCCGAAGGAAAAGTGCAACGTACTCGTACGTTCATCCTTCTTCGCGTTCAAGGCCTTGCCCAGTTCTATACGAATCGGGCCGAAGGGAGAGCGCCAACGAATGCCCGCTCCCACAGAATAGCGAAGATCGTTAAAGTCGAAGCCGTGTTCATGGGTAAACGCATTCCCCACATCCGAAAACACGACTCCCTTTAGATTGAGCTGTTGGACGATGGGAAACGAGATTTCATTATTAAAGATCAACTCTTCACTCCCACCGATCGGCCGATGATAGGTTTTCCTTTTCTGCGTTCCGTCATTGTTTGTGACTGTCACTGTCACATCCTCACGCGGCCCCAAGCTCCGTTCGCCAAAGCCACGGATCGAATTAATACCGCCCGGGAAATAGCGATCGAATAGCGGTACATCATCTTTTAAGATACGGGGGCGGTCCGTACCGATATGGTTCTCTTCCACGAAGTCGATATCACCGACGCCATACGCCGAAGAAACCACCGGTCATCCAGGTAAATTGCCCCCATCTGGGGCTTCGATAGACAGGAATGAAATAACGCGCTTCTAGCTCGGCTTTCTGGTAATTCACCTCACCCCCAACACCAGCAAAGCTAAGCGAAAAACTCTGGTAGGATCCAGATGTCGGATCCATCGGATGGTTCAGCGTATTCCGGAGAAGTGTAGGACTAATCACACCTGTGGTTTTCGTTCCACGCTCCGCACGAATCGCTGCCGGAGTAATCTGGTCGAAATTGGAAATACGGGCACGCTCCCACTGGTAGTTCATTCCTAAATGAACATCCTCAAGGGTGTAGCCCCACAACGACTCATACCCCAGTGCGGCCGCTATGGGATACGATAGACGGAGCCCACCGCCCGTCCCAGCACGATCAAAGTCTTCAAAGGCAAACTCCCAATCAAAGAGATTGGCGCCAAAGGACACGCGTGTATCAAGAAAATAGTTGTCATAGAAACTAATCGTCGAGTTCTGGTACTGCGTCCCAAGGCTTACTCCAAGAACCAACTGCTGCCCTCGACCGAACAGATTGTTTTCCTGTATTCGCGCGCTGCCAATGATACTCGTCGAAGAGTTAAATCCCGCACCAACACTGAAAGAACCGGTTTGTGCCTCTTTCACATCCACCAGCACGTTGAGTAGATCGTTGCGTGTACCACGCTGCGTTGCCACGTTTACATCTTCAAAGAACCCCAAACGCTGGACTCGCTCTTTGCTCACCTGTAATCCAGAAGCAGAAAACAGCCCTTGTTCCTCAACGCGTAGTTCGCGTCGAATGACTTTATCTCGTGTCTTGGTGTTCCCGGCAATCTCGACGCGATCGACATACACTTCTGGTCCTTTATCTACTCGATAATTGATATCAACCGTCTTCGTTTCCATGTGCACGCCCGTCTCAGGTTCGACGTTAACAAAGGCATATCCTTGGTCACTGAAATATCCTGTCAGACGGAATACGTCATCGCGCAACATACTTGCCTTAAACGTCTTCCCCTTCTCCAAGGCAACACGGCGCCTGGCTTCTTCTTCCCCGCCTGGAACTTCGCCAAGAAACCCAATCTCCCCAATAGAGAACTGCTCTCCCTCATCTATACGGACAGTGACATACAATCCGTCTTCTTTTCTCTCAATTCTTGGCTCACCCACCCGCACGTTAATATAGCCGTTGTCATAATAAAAAGCAGTAATCCGCTCGACATCAGTCTTCAGGGCGTCGTTATTCAACACTCCGGTATTCATGAACCGGGACAGGAAATTCTTCTTCCGTGTTTGGATGACGGAGCTGAGTTGAGAGCCAGTAAACGCCTTGTTCCCCTCGAAAAGAAGATCTTTGATTTTGATCCGTTCATTTTCTGTCACCGTAAAGGTCAGAATGACCTCTCCGGATTCCGTCTGTTCTGTCCGATAGGTGATGTCCGCATCAAGATGGCCTTTCTTTTCGTACTCTTTCTTCACCTCCTCAACTCCACGACGGATCTTGACGGGGTTGAGAATCGTCCGCGGATGTACCTTGAGCTTATTCTCAATGTCGTCCTTTGATAGCACCTTCTGTCCTTCGATACGCACTTCACGGAGAAGCGGGCGTTCACTTACCCAATAGGTTAATACCGTGCGACCTTTTTCTTCTGTGACCCGAGCCTCAACATTTCTGAAGAATCCCATATTATAGATCGCCCGGATGTCACGATCGACTTGCTCTTCATCTAACGGCTCGCCAATCATACTTTTGATATAGACTCGAATGGCTTCCTCTTCGACCCGGTCGTTACCACCGATCAGAATTTGACTGATAGCGAGCTTGGTTTCTGTCGACGAAGAAGTCGGGGAGGTTGGTAGAGGCGCGTTCTCAATCGTCTGGGATCCCCCAGAAGGGCTCTTCGCTTTAAGATCATCAGCCTGTGCTTGATTGAAGAAAAGCAGGAAGGCCGCACTCACCACCCAGATCGTGCGCATCATAAGTAGGGTACTTCTTTCACAAAGGTCGGAATTTCCGTAACAGAATCTCCTCTCATTGTAAAGTCGCCGATCGCCTTGGTAGCGGTTCAGTTCCCCTTTCCAGGTCAAGCAGAAACTTGCACAATCCGCGTCATTCTGAGGAGTCCCGCGACGAAGAATCTCTCGGGCTAGAGCGCGGAGGGGAGAGATTCTTCACTTCGCAGAGTTTATCCTGAGTCCTTCGTCAAGCTCAGGATGCGCAGGAGGACAGGCTCTGTCGAAGGGCTCCGTTCAGAATGACAGGCTCGTAGCGTTGTCGGCCACACTGAACCACTACCATCGCCGCATTAGGATCGCGTAGCAAATCCCGTTACGCTACTAGGGACAGACGGTTCTATCATCAAGTGCTACATCATTGCAGAACCTTCAAGGGGGACGATCACATGAGACAACGACCACCTCGTCACCGACACTCTTGGCTGCATTTGTTTCACCTTCGCACCTATCAGCTTGTCATGTGTCTCACAACCTGGCTCCTTATTGCCTTAAAGCAAGGGGACGCTGCTGTTATCGAAATTTTCCCGCCGACGACCGCAACTTGCGACGAGCAGTTTGAGAATGTTGCCAATTCACTGGAGCCTGGGGACGAATTGGTTTTACACGATGGCACGTACTCCCAGAGCTGTCGCCGTGCGATCTCGGTGAATGGTACGGAGGCAAATCCCATTATTATTCGTGCTGCTGCTGGGGAGCGGCCACTCCTGCTCCGGACAGCAGCCAGTAGCACCCAACAGAACAACCTTGAAATCGACCGCTCATCACATCTTGTCATTCGCGGTCTGCGTTTCCAGGGAGGAAATTCTGGTGTCCGTATCATAGGCGGCCATCATGTCACGATCGAAGACTGTGAGATATTTGAGACGCTGAATAACGCGATTCCGGTCAACAGTGCCAGTGCCGACTCCCTCATTATTCGTCGGAACCATATCCACCATACAGGGTTAAGCACAGCAGACTCTACCGAAGGAGAGGGTATATATTTAGGGTGTCACGATGGCTCGTGCCAAGTCACCAATAGTTTCATCGAGGACAACTATATTCATCATCTCCGCGCCACTAGCGGCGGCGGCAACGACGGCATTGAGGTCAAAGTTGGCTCATCCGGCAACATCATCCGAGATAACGTGATCCATGACACGACCATTGGCAAGCGCTATCCCTGCATTTTCGTCTATGGAGGTGGTGCGGCAGCCAATATCGTTGAAGGAAACAGCATGTGGAATTGCGGCGAAGGAATCTTTGCCGTGTCTGATGCGATCGTGCGCAACAATATTATTGTGAACTCTGATCAGGGGCTTTCTTCCTATCCTCACAATGCAGTTGCTATCAAGAAAAACCTCACGATCGTGAACAACACCATCTATGGGGGCTCAGAGTGTTTCCTCATCCACTGGGACACCGTCAGTAATGGGGTGTTGGCGAATAACGCAAGCTACTGCCCGGAAAAAACCGCTGTCAACGCTACCGGATTAAGTCGAGCGGGAATCACGGTCCGAGCAAACTACGTAACAGGCGGCCTGATCGGAGTGACGATCGACAATAACGCATTCCTCTCCGGTGGAGCTGCTACGGCTGCCTTTACCGATCCAGCCCAGTTCAATTTCTGGCCTCCTGCCACCTCGATCCTTCTCGGCAAAGCTGATACGAATTTGGTCGCGCCCACGGATTTTAATGACACAACACGCACCGGTCCCTTCGATGTTGGAGCATACGAAAGGGAAACGAATTCTACGAACCCAGGATGGAAGATCATGGCAGGATTCAAGACGATAGGAACTCTGACGCCAACTGCACCGCCGGCTGCACCAACGAATCAGGTGGTGCGATAGTATTGGAACAGACGCCCCTTGGTCGTGACGTTCCACCGGAGCGTCACTATTGATGATGCGTCGCCGTCACATCAACGAGGGTGCCACCGGTCAACCGCAACGTTCGGTCCATAGCCGCGGCAAGTTTTTCACTATGAGTGACAATCACCATCGTCACCCCGAGTTCATGATTGAGCGAGAGCAGCAACCGCAACACGCTCTCACCGGTCGCCGGATCAAGATTTCCTGTTGGCTCGTCGGCAAGGATGAGACGAGGCCGCAACACCAATGCACGAGCAACTGCAACACGCTGTTGCTCACCACCTGAGAGTTCTCCCGGACGATGCGTCACGCGGTCAGCCAGCCCTACTCGCTGGAGCATTTCGGTCGCCCGTTTCCGTGCCTCCGGCCAACTTGCCCCAGCGACGAGGGTCGGCATCATCACGTTCTCAAGCGCGGTGAAGTCCGGCATAAGATGATGAAACTGAAAGATAAAACCGATCTCGCGGTTGCGCAGTGACGCAAGCTCGGGTTCTGGAAGCGCGAAAAAGTCCTGCCCATCGAGAAAAACCTTCCCTTCGCTGGGTCGATCCAAGGTCCCAAGAATATGCAGCAGCGTACTCTTCCCCACCCCTGACTCGCCGATAATCGCTACCCGCTCACGTCGGTGGATAGTCAGATCTAACTCGGCAAACACGCGGACGACATGCTCGCCGTCGCCGTAGCTTTTGCCTATCTGTTCAGCACGGATCAGGACTTCAGACATAGAGCTGAAGTAGTCATCAGTTGTCAGCATTCAGTAGTCAGTGAGAGAAAAAGAACGAGAAAAAAACTGTCGCTCTAACCTTTCTTCCTTTGCTATTCATCGTTCACGTTCATTAATCTTTAAACTTTGAACTTACTCATAGCGGATCACTTCTACCGGTGAGAGTTTCGCAGCTTGGCGTGCAGGATAAATGGTGGCAAGCAAACAGATGAGCAACGCTGCGGCTCCGACCAGGAGAAAATTCTCTGAGTAGATTTTGATCGGCACGGTATTGACGTAAAACACATCGGGAGGCAATGGCACACGAATGTATCCCTCCTGCATCATCCAACACACACCATAGCCACACACAGTGCCCAAGAGCGCACCAATCGCACCGATCACGAATCCTTTGAAAATAAAGATGCGACTAATGGATTTGCTGGTTGCGCCAATCGACTTGAGCACAGCAATATCTTTGCGCTTTTCCATCACCACCATAATCAGCGTGGCAATGATGTTGAACGCAGCCACCAGCACGATAAGTAGAATCACAAGCGAGTAAACGAACTTCTCCAGTTTCAACGCAACAAAGATGTTACTGTTGATCTTCGTCCAGTCACGCGCTGTATAGGGAATGCCGAGCTGCGACTGTAACACGTTCGCCACTTCTGGTGCGTTGTAGGGGTCCTGGACTCGTACTTCGATACCAGTGACCTGGTCGCCGATCGCAAAAAACTTCTGCGCGTCAGCCAGCCCCATGTAAATCAGCGTGCCGTCATAATCGACCATCCCAGACTTAAATGCAGCAGCAACAAAGAAACGTTTTACCTTTGGCACCATCCCAAGTGGCCCAGGAGTCGTCTGTAACGGAGACACGAGGCTGATCGGTTCACCAACTTCCACTTCCAGTTGCTTTCGTAGCTCTTCACCGATGACGACCCCAGAGAGACGCACGCTGCGCATTTCTCCTTCTTCACTAATGGTGATGTCTCGTTCTTTCCCGAGATCGTCCAAGGTGCCGACTCCGACGTGGGCAACAACGTTCACGACTGAGCTGGCGAGTTCTGGCTCGACTGCGCGCACGACAACACCGGATACGCGCTGACGCGAGCTAACCATCACCTGGCCATACACAACAGGAGTCGCAGCAATGACTCCCGGTACCTGCTTTGCTTTCTCAACCGCAGGCTTGTAGTTAGTAATCGTGTTGCTATAGCTCGAGACGAGGACATGAGGGTTAAAGCCCAGAATACGATTGCGCAAGTCTTCTTCAAAACCAGTCATGACCGCGAGAACGATGTTAAGCGTCATCACCCCTAGCAGCACTCCCAGCGTAGAGAAAAACGTAATCAGCGAGATGAACCGTTCACGGCGCTTCGCTCGCAAGTAACGAAGGCTCACGAAGAGTTCGTATGGCAGGGAAAAGAAAGGCTTACGATCGGAGAGTGGAGCGTGGAGCGGCGCAGTGGCTTCGCGCACCTCCTTGGTCTCAGCTTCTATAGTCTGTCCGAGTGGCATGGCCTTTTATTCCTCATGATACCCCTCTCTCTCCTTCCCGATTGTACCAGCCTCTCTTATGTGAACCTAGACATTATTTTTTCTCTGGCCGCATTTGCGGGAACAGAATCACATCACGTATGGACGGCGAGTTGGTCAGCAACATAACGAGCCGATCAATGCCGATTCCTTCTCCAGCCGTCGGCGGGAGCCCATACTCCAGTGCGCGCACGTAGTCTTCATCAAGCGCGTGCGCTTCTTGGTCCCCAGCCTCGCGTTCGTGCAATTGTTCGACAAAGCGCTGCAACTGATCCTCAGGGTCATTTAACTCTGAGAAGGCGTTGGCAATCTCGCGACCGGCAACGTACAGCTCAAAGCGATCAACGAAGCGGGGATCAGTGTGATTGCGCCGCGCTAAAGGCGAAACTTCTACGGGATAGCTCACCACAAAAGTCGGCTGGATCAGATGCGGTTCAACAGCTACCCCGAAGATTTCCTCAAGCACTTTTCCTAATGGAGCAGACGCTGGTGGATGAATGCCAAGCTCATGGGCCTTGGCCCGCAACGTCTCCTCCTGATCTGCCTCCTCTAGTGTCAGTCCAGTATATTCACAGACTCCTTCCTTCAACCCAAGTCGCCGCCACGGAGGAGAGAGATCAATCTCATGCTCTCCATAGGTTACCCGTAGGCCGCCGTTCACTTCTTGGGCGAGGCGGACAAACAACTCCTCGGTCTGGGTCATCAAATGCTCGTAGGTAGCGTAGGCCTGATAGAACTCCAACATGGTGTACTCGGGGTTATGTCTGGTCGATATGCCTTCGTTACGAAAATTGCGACCGAATTCAAACACTCGATCGAAGCCACCCACAACTAGGCGCTTCAGGAACAGTTCCGGTGCGATCCGCAAATAGAGGTCGATATCCAAGGTGTTATGATGCGTGATAAACGGTCGTGCCAACGCACCACCTGCAAGACTCTGCATCATCGGCGTTTCGACTTCAATGAAGTCACGTTCTTGAAAGAAACGGCGAATAATCTCAATAATCTTTGCCCGTTTGCGGAAGGTCTCGCGCGCCTGCGGATTGACGATCAGGTCAAGATAGCGCTGGCGATACCGCGCCTCGACATCTTGCAAACCATGCCATTTTTCTGGGAGTGGAATCAGTGCTTTACTTAGCAAGCGCAGGGTTGTGGCTTTGATGGTCAGTTCACCCGTGCGCGTACGGAACAGCGGTCCGGTAACGCCGACAATATCGCCGACATCGAGAGATTCTTTGAGAAGAGTCACGGCTTCCGGCGGACTGTCTCCCTGACGAACATAGACCTGAATCTGTCCGCTACGATCTTGCAGATGAAAAAACGCGGCTTTGCCGAAGTGGCGCACCGACATGATACGGCCAGCAACCGTCGTGACCTCGGCTCCTTTGGCGAGATCTTCTTCGTTTGTTCCGGCGAAGCGTTTGTGCAACTCTGCGGTCGTATGGGAAGGAAAAAAATCATTCGGATAGGCTTCTACGCCAGACTCTTTCAGCGCCGCCAGTTTGTTCTTACGAACGAGGATTTGCTCATTGTCTTCCATAGAGCAACGGGCTTAACCAAGAACGAGCAACGAGTCAATGAGGAAGGTAAATCTTTCTTTGTTCGCCATCAGGTTACAGCAACAAATTTCACGGAAAGCTTGAATTGCCATCGGCTTTCACCTATCCTGCCACCATAGGCTGAAAGGTGGATGTGGTGGTAGGTGTGCGGGTTCTTCTCCTCAGTGCGCGTGTGTCACTGTTAACAGGACTAGCGTACTTTTGCGCTCTCTCTGTCAACACGGTCGTCGCCACCAAACTGGCGCTCTCGCCGTCAGTTCCGCAGCGACATGAGACTTCATTTTCTCGCACTCCACAAACAAAGCCACCGCTCTCCTCATACGCGATTGTCTACGTGCGCGACCTTTTTAATTCTACAAAAGCACCGACGACGCACGAAGGAACAGCACTCGTCGCTGCCACCAGTAATGCAAATATCCGACTCCTTGGCACCGCCACCAGTATGCAGGACCGTGCCTTTGCCATCGTCGAGAACCAAACCACCCGTACGCAAGGGCTGTACCGCGAGGGAGATCTCGTAGCTCCTGGTATCATCCTGGTGCAAGTAGGTTGGGATCGCATCACCATTGAGCGTGACGGAAAACGAGAAACGCTCCTCTTGCCCAAAGACTTACCTGCAATACCGGGACAGCCGCCAACCGTCCCTATCTCTACGCTCGCAAGTCAAAGTACTCCGGAAGGCGTGCGACAACTGGCGCAAGATAGTTACCAGATCGACCGCCGAGAGGTTGATCATGCGATCAACAACCTGAGTGAACTGTTCACCCAAGTCCGTGCGGTTCCCTATTCGCTACAAGAGGGTGTCGTGCAGGGCTTCCGACTGTTTCAAATCAAACCTGACAGCCTCATTGATCGCATTGGCTTGAAAAACGGAGATGTGATCCAACGTGTCAACGGCGTAGAAATTTCAGACCCAAGTACCGCCTTTCAGCTCTTACAAGATCTCCAAGGGCACCCACAAATCCGAGTCGATGTGCTTCGTAACCAGCAACCGACATCGCTTTCTTATGAAATTCGCTAATCATGTGATCGGTCTGGTGACCACCTTGCTCGTGCTTGTGCATGGCTCGGTGGGTTGGACACAACAACATCCGCAGTCGCAGAACGACAGCGTGGACGACGCCGACACACAACACCACGGGTTCGCGCCTGCAACCAACGGCAAGAAGCCGCTGCCGCCATCGTCAGACAACCTGGTCACGATGAACTTTCAAGACATCGATATCCCTGTCCTGGCGCAGTTCATCAGCGAGATCACCCATCGAAACTTTATTGTCGATGAGAAAGTGCGTGGCAAAGTCACGGTCATCTCTCCCACCAAAGTCACCACAGATGAAGCCTACGCCATCTTTCAGTCAGTCCTGCAAGTAAAAGGGTTTACCACCGTACAAAGTGGCCAAGTGGTAAAAATCGTCCCGAGTAAAGAAGCGAAACAAGTTGGCCTGCCAACCCTGTATAATGGTTCGTTAGCCACTGTCGGAGACGAATTTATTACCCGATTAGTTCCTTTACGCCATGTCAGCGCTGCCGAAATGGTTCAAGTCCTACAGCCGATGGTTTCTGGCGACGGTTTAGTGCTGCCGTACCCGCAAACCAATTCGTTAATCCTCACCGACGCGGCAACGAACGTCAAGCGCTTACTCGGCATGCTAGAGGACCTTGATGTCGAAGGATATGAGCGCCTCACGGAGGTGATTCCCCTCAAGCATGCCATTGCAACGGATTTATCTAAGAAAATTGAAGAAATCATGAAAGATCAGGGCAATAGCGACAGCCCGACTGGATCACGGGTCAAGATTATAACAACCGCAGCGACCACGGCTGCAACAAACAACCCTCCACCAAGCTCGAGTAGCACTCGGACGATACGTGTGTTACCCGATGAACGCACGAACTCACTCATTGTCATGGGGGGCCCTCGAGAATTGAAAACAGTCCACCGTTTAGTTCATCAGCTTGACGTCCCACTTCCGCCAGGCCACAGCAAGATTCATGTCTACGCGCTCAAATATGCCAATGCCGAAGAGCTACTGCCAGTGTTGGCAGACTTAATTGATGGTAGCACCGGCAGCACAGGAGAAAGCCGTTCGCTCAATATTCCTCGTCGCGAACGGCGCTATACTCGAGATCAACGTTTCGGCAGAAGTAGCGACCGCTATGGTTCAGGATTAGCTGAGCGATCCCCTTCCTCTTCCCAACTCCCGACCGCACCGTCCGGTGGAGGTACCGTTTCCGCGAGCTCTCCAGAATTCAGTAGCGAAGTCACTATTTCTGCAGATCCCACGACGAACTCGTTACTTATTAGCGCCGCGCCACAAGATTTCGCCACCTTGAAGACAGTTATTGAACAACTCGATGTCCGTCGCCGGCAAGTCTACGTCGAAGCGATTATTCTCGAAGTTAGTATGGCGAGAGCCCGGGAGTTAGGTATTGAACTCCAATATGCCTTTAGTCTAGGCGGTGAGGGTGTCGCCCTTGGCCGCACGAATTTTAAAGATTTAAACACAGCTTTAACTAATCCCGCGAGCCTCTCAGGCTTACTCGCTCGCTGCGGCGAGTAACAAAACCATTGAACTTCCCGATGGTACTCGTGTTCCTGCACAAGCTGCACTGTTGCGTGCCGTGCAAAACAGTAGAGACATCAACGTGCTCTCCGCCCCAACATTATTGACCGCTGATAACCAGGAGGCTGAAATTCTAGTCGGTCAAAACGTACCGTTCATCACCAGCCGAGCGACAGATGCCTCTCAGCTCAACAACCTGTTTGCTAATGTAGAACGCGAGGATGTCGGTATCACCTTACGGCTCACACCACAGATCTCTGAAGGGGAGACAGTCCGACTCGATGTCTATGAAGAAGTCTCAGCGATTGTACCGACTGTGGTTGGTGATCCCGATCTCGTCGGCCCCACAACCTCCGTGCGTTCGGCCAGTACGACCGTGGTGGCGAAGAATGGACAAACGGTGGTTATTGGCGGCCTGATCTCCGACAACTCGGTCCGACGACGTTCTGGCGTTCCGTATCTCCAAGACATGCCAGTGTTGGGGAATTTTTTCCGTACGGACGATGTGCATAATGACAAGATCAATTTGTTGATTTTTCTGACCCCGCACATCGTGCGCGATGAAACCGAGATTGCTGCGCATTCGTCTGGCGAGCGCGACCGGTTCCGTAATTTCTTGCGTGACCACAAAGCACCGCCACAGTGGCAAAAACAGCTTGATCGACCAACCTTTGCTGCCCCGCCAGATAAGAAATCAGGTGGTGTTCTCTTGCCAGGGACGGAAAAGTAAGATTGCGGGAATGGCCTGCAGCCTTATCCCGGCTTACGAAGGGCCCCTGATGGTAGTCAGGGATTTCAATCTCCAGCACAAGGAATCTGCCAAGTACGTAGCCTTCTCAATCCCTCGACAATGACATAGAACAAGGTCGCAATTCTCGAAGAGAAGGGAGACGGCTGTGTCACCGAAGAAAGCGGTTGGGGTTGGAGCGATTCTCGCCCTGTTCTTTACGACCATGTGGAACACAGACACACTACGACCACAAGAAATTTTCGCCAACACAGGAGGACGAACGATGAAGATTACCCGTGTATATACCGGCGCAGACAATAAATCGCATTTCGAGGATATCGAAGTTCAGCTAAAGGATGGTGGCAAAGCTGGATTCATGTCCGCATTAGAGAAGGCCACTGGCGTGGTGTTTCGCGAAACTGACGGCTCGTACAATTTTGATTTTCACAACGCACCACGACGACAGTATGTAGTCAACCTGGAGGGCGAAGTAGAGATTGAAGTGGGTGACGGCACCAAGCGCCTTCTGCGAAGCGGCGACATTCTGTTGGCCGAAGACACCACCGGCCAAGGGCACATTAGCCGCGCGGTCGGCGGCAAACCCCGCAAGTCACTGTTTATTACGTTGGATTAATTGCTGATAGAGCGGATTCCACTTGGGTGTACCGTGCACCTTACCCTCACCCGCACGCGTTCCGCTCGTGCTGCCCTTTCCCTGGTAGAGAGAGGGCTAGGGTGAGGGTCGAAAGTTGAGGTATAGAGTAAAAACAATTGCAATTTGCTTTAGAGCATCTTCAGTGACCCGCTGGCTATCAGCCTTAACAAACTTTCTAGAAACGCCGGCTGATCGATCCCCTCCACTTCGCCTTGCTTGTTCAATACCAACGTCGGAATGCGCGAGAGGTCCGCATTCAAGAGCGGGCGAGGTAACGGCTCATCGAAAGAAAACGATGTCTCTGGGTCAAAGAGGAGGGCCACGTTCTCAATCGCTCGTCGGCAACAGGCAAGACTACCGAGCAACGCAAGGGAGGAATTAGCGGTTTTTAAAAGACTCAGTTCATCGATCACTGTCTGGTGTCGATTGCTAAGCTCAATGCGAAGCGGCTCTGTTTGCTCTGAAACAACATCTTTTCGTATACCGTTTTCCTGATTCCCGATGAAGCGACGCATGAAGCCTACAGATTCTTTCGCCTGCATCCGGCTTGACTTCTTGAGCATCGTCGGATCAAGAGGGACAAGCAAATCCCCGTACAATGCGATGGCATTACAGTAGGTAGAGAGATTCTCTAGACCGTCGCCAAGGCACACACCATGGAGAATGGTTGAGGCCCGTGTGTCAGGCGCAAGTAGAGCAGGAAGGAATGCTCCTGCGAGTAGAAGGAGCTCGACTGCAAGATCCCACCCCTTATCACCCGTTGTGCGACAGTCAGTATCACAACGAGCGAAATCGTCCTTCAAGAGGCGGGCAATGTCTCCCGCTGGATTCCGGACACGCTGGCCAAGAACAATTGTGCGGAGCAACCAGGACGGCAGCCGTGGATAAAACTCTGGGTGTTGTATTTCTAGGCAACGAGCGACATGAAAGGCAAGGCTCAGTTTCTCTTCAAAGATGAGCCGCCACACTAAGTCCCGCAGAAAGGCAGGTTTCTCCTCTACTAATCCATAAGCTCTCGTCAGTAACATATTGGCGATCTTTTGCGCTTTGTCGTCTGCCTCGCAGCGATAGAATACATCAACACTCCCGCCTCCTATTGTCTCTGCTCCATGGTCTGTCATGGTGGGGGCAGAAGATGGAATCAGTATCGGATCGTCCTGTAACTCAGGCGTATCGCTGAGGGGAGCCAGATTTAGAGCAATTGGTTCATCGGTCATTGTGGACGCAGAAAATGTGACGCTGTTCCCGTCTCCAGTTTCGGGCACCATGCGAAACTGCACTGGTTCCCTCGCAGAGGACGGTTCTGCTTTCACGCCCTTCATCCCATTCTGTATATCCGCAAGGGAAGAGGGTTTGCTCTCGCCGCTCGCTTCGGAAAATGAACGGGGCAGATCATTTGCCCATAGCACCTCCGGCTTGATCTCTTTATTGACAGTACGTGCATCGGCGAATACGGCTGATTGTTTCTCACTCTCGACTTTGGGAACCACCCCGCCAGATACGCTGATTGGGGACGATTCCAAACCCGGTCGCGTGCTGTTAGGGATGCCACTACGTTCAGTTTTCGTTGCCGACTGTGGGCTTATAGTCCGAATCTCTCGCACAGGTTCATTATCAGATAAGAAGGTGAGCTTTCCCCGTAAAGCAGCGATAGCAAGCGATTTGTTAAACGCACGTTCGACAATCTCTTGCAACCGCATACAATGGTCGTCTTCAAGCTTCTCTCCTTGTTCGACGAGAGTCAGGAGGGCAACAAACGGATTATCCGCTTTTGCTAACTCTTCGACGCTGGGATGTAACTTTGGCCACGGGGTCTCGGTAATGGCATTGCGAAGCACGGTGCCACGCATTTGACATTCCGCTAACGGCGTGAACACATCACGCTCTCGATGCCTAATCGCGTAGAGCCGATCCAACGTTGCCAGGGCTCGTTGTGACAGCTCTTGCATGGCCTTTCTCTTTTCCTCAGCCTGGGTAATGGTCTGCAATAACGACTTGAGATCGTTGAGCGACACAATCGTTTCGGGTTTGGGTGCTGGCGAAAGGGCAAGAGCCTCAGCGAGAGCGACGCCCTTTGCACACAATTCAGTAAACGAATTGCGGGAGGTAGTGATCTCGTCGATTAGCGTCTTTGCCGGTGGCATGCCCGTCGCCTGTAGGACATTCGCCGCTTGTGATAACCGTGTGCCAAGCTGTGAAAATCCCTCTGAGAGAGAGACCAAATTCTGTAGCAGAATAGCCGATTCTGTCGCTTGCATATCGCTTCCCCCTATCTGACCACCCCCGTGGTCGTAGTGCCTGTACGATTAATAGAATCGACAGAACCGTATAATTCTTTATTCCAGGAAAAAAACAAGAAGAGCCAGTTGCTTACAAGGACGCCAGCTCAACCGGCCTTGTAAGACCGGCCTACCCTACATTCGCCGCGCTACGGCTGAGTAGTTACTAGTTTTTAATGAATTTTTCGAACACCGTGCCAAAGTCTTTGACTACGTATGTCGTGCGGGCTTGTTGTATCCAGTCAAAGGCATAGTGATTGACAGCTTTGAACTGCTCATCGAGAGGGCTTGAACTAGAAGAACGGTTAACTGCGTTAGCAGCTGTCACTAGGCTCTGCTGGGCATATTGGAAGCGTTCGGCGTTTTCATGCTGCAGTGCTCCGATCTTGATCAGAGCCTTATACAGATCTTTGAGTTCCTCGATATACTTTTTGTTCACATCGATGGAATAGAATAGTTCTCCCATGCTGAACTTGATTTCGACGTCCATATCCACCGTCCCTGCGGTTTCTAAGGTAACGTCCTGGATGGGATGCTTACTGTAATCAAAGCGTCGCAACGTTCGTTTTTTGCTCACGGCCGATGTTCCATCCACATGGATCAAAGCGAGATTCGTAAAGCAGTATTCATCGGTCTTGGATTTGATTAAGAAGATGATTTTCTCTCCATCTTCATGCATCACGTAATCATCAGCATCAACCTTGTCGTAGTCTGCTGGACTAATCACAGAACCGATATCACTTAATCCAAGTGCATCAGAAACGAATCGTTTGAGCATAAGGCGTGTTCTCCTTTAATGAGTGAAATCGAAAGCTCGGTAGAAAAACGGTAAGGCGTTCTCTTCTCTGCACAGTTGCGGTGAATTCCCGGTGGCACGTCACGCACTACCCCTGCCGCCTTTTGCCCCCACCCGACTGCGCCCATTGACGTTTGAGTTACATTTCCACCTTAAATGATTACGAAACGCATAAGCAAGTTTCGTGTGATCTACGATCGCGATCCTTTGATTTTCTTTGACCTTTTCACTCTTGATGATGCACAATCCCGCCGTTCGGCTCACCCGACCACAAGGAGGGGACTGTGGCGTATCCCGTACGTTACAAGTTGATAGGTCTGCTCACGACTGGTAGCGCGAGCAATTATTCCGACCGTGTGAATAGCTCGATCGCTGCTCCGCTGATGAGACCCGGGCTGGAATGGAAACGGAGAGCTAAAGAAGAAACGTACAGGTTCTCTATGGCTCAACTATATTGCCAAGCGGCCAGAGATCGAGGATGCATTTGCTCTCACGACTACAGCCATGCTGACGGCAGAAAGTGTCGAGTCCGATAGACACCGACCGGCTGATGAGGAAGCTAAGCAGAATTGGAGGTCATTAACAGAGCGTTGGATCGTCCATCCACAAGCGGCATTGGTTCGGTCATAGCGTGTTCCTCAATAGCCTTCGGGGTTACCCGGTGCACGTCGGAAGGTCCATTTTTCGAATCCGTCTGTCAGATGCAGCTCGAAGGCTTCTCCTTGCCGGTACACCACAGCACATCGTTCACGCCGGTCATTCCACCCTTTGCTACAAAACTGCCCTTCTGGCGTTATGTGCCACTTACCAGCGTCGGGCCATACGCCAACTTCAGATCCCCCATCGAGAGTGATGTACATCAGGCCGTCGGCTGCGACAAACATCTTGAGGCGTGCGTCGTAAACCCCGAACGCGCTCCAGGGGTCAGCATAAAGCGTGTTTCCAGATAACTCCGTACGTACCTCGCTCGCACTCAGCGGTTGCTGCCTGTGCGGCGCCTCTACAGCTTCCGACGAACATGGAAAGGGCGCGAACCGCCTCGCTCGCTAACACCATCGTATCCACATCATAATTGTGGCCATCGGCAAGCCGGAAAGCGGAAACGCCATTAGGTAACAGCATGACCAAATTGCCACCATATCCAGTCATGTAGGGAACCTGGAAGAAGCAGCCATTTGCCGTCCGATACGGTATCGACCAAAACGATAAGTGATACTGTCCCTTGCCAAAGCGATTCTCTTGGCGGTTTAGCAGACCCGCAACTGCTGTCTTGTTCAGGGCTTCGGCCAGTTTACCAGCATGCAAGAGTTGCTGCTCCTGATAGCGGCCGCCGTTTTGTAGCAACGTCGTGAGTTTGGCGAGATCGTCAATCGTCGGATAAAGACCCGATGCGAGAAGCGGAATGCCGCGTGCCTCCTGTGGTTCGAGCGTATGCATAGTAGGCAGATGGAAGATCCCGATGGGCTGGAACACCTCGTTCCCCACCATGTCCCACAGTGTGCCTGCGGTCCTTCTCTACTCTTCAAGAAGCCGTCCATCGCAGCCGCCAGGACAAACGTCTGGGTGCTGTTATAGCGCAGCACCTGCCCCGGTCCCCATGGATATTTGCCATAGGAAAAACTGATGTTGAGTTTCTCTTTGGCTGTCTGCGCCATACTCCATTGAAAACTCTTCGGCTTATTCTCATCCGCGAAGGGTTGGTTCAGCTCCCGCTGTGGCGCGAGGTCTCCGATGCCAGTGGCCATGCTCAAAGCATCACCAAAAGTTACCTTCTCCCACCCATCATGGGTAGCCATCACTGGAAGATAGTCTTTGATCTTGAGATCGAACACCTGGTCGCCATACTTCTGCGCCAGCCGCAAGAGAGCAACCGCAGCGCCAAGAGACTTGGTCACGGAAAAGACCCCATGTCGCATCTGCTGACAGTAAGGATAGAGACCATAGCGCGTGTCGCAGCCTCGAAGATAGATGACACCATCCACGATCAACCCATTGGCGCTGATGTCTTCGGGCGCAGCCTCACCGTCAAAGCGCTTCAGCCATTCCGTTCCAGACGAAACCTGTAGTGCCGACCACGGCTGGATAGGTGCCTGGGAGCGCAGCTCAGCGGCGAACTGTCTCCCGTAACGCATCCTCGTTGGTAATGGAGCCTGGAGTATAGGACATCGTGGCGCGACCCCAGCCATCATACTTCGCCCAGGCGGCAGTTTCTTGCATCACCTGAAACTGTAAGGCAGACACGCGCGTACCATCGTAGAGAAAAGTGGCCAGACCATTGTGAGTCTCATTGGAATATGGGCTGATCAGCACGAACGGAAAAGAGGCCCGCGACATCTCCCCGTCGTTTGGCTCGGACCACACACGCCCAGGAGAGAGAATCAAGTTACCCGGCGGTTGTATGATGTCGCGCATGACTGGTACGAGATATTCACCTTGAGTGAAAAAGGTAGCAGAGAACGGAGGGAGCGTCTCTGATGAACCAGCACATCCATGATGAGCCCTGAACATGGTCGATGCCGCGACCGTCAGTGTCCCCTTAAAAGTGTGAAGCGCTGGTAGTGTGCTGGCCGACCGGTAAGAAGTATGCGTTGTGAACAACTCCAGACTGCATACCGACGTCCTTCAACAGTTCATCGGCAATGAGTCGATCGCGTGGACTATTGACCGGTGGAGCTGGCGATGACCCGACATCGCTAGCCCGGATTATTCATGAACGAAGAGCAGAAGGTCGGAAGTCGTCTACTCCAACAGCAAAAGAGCTTCAATTGTAACGAAAAGTGATTAGAGGTAGGGCCATGACAAGGAAAACGAGGACTGACGAGGGGCATCCAAAGCGTCCGTAGTCAGGTGTAGACGAACTTCTCCCTGCCGACGCGAAGGCGACAGCGAAACGAGGACAAACTCTCTATGAGGAGGATCGCGATTACGCGGAGGACAGGACGGGCAGCCCCGCGAGCGTCGTGGCGAGTTGGCGGAACACGCGCGCCAACGGAAAAGCGGACGGGAGCCGCACGAGCACCCGACGCGTCGACTGTGAGACAATGGCCGCCACTTTCAAGAGTTGCAGCCGCAGCGTATCGAACTGCGCCCGGCCCAGCTGGGGGCCAACGGCGCGACCTGGGTGCGTAGCGCGTGGAAGAGCACATAGGCGGCCGCGTGTTCCAGGAGCCGAAAGAAGTTCGCCGCAAACGTGGAACACGAGAGGCGATCGGCCTGCAGCGCATTTTTGAAGTCTTTGATGAAATTTTCACACTGGCCCCGCTCACAATAGGCGTGATAGAGCAGCGCGGGGGCAAATTCCGAGAGCGAGGTCACGACAAAGCGCGGATTGGCGCCTTGCGCGCTGACCTCCGCTTTCATCACGACGTGGCGGGCCTGCGGCCAACTCTCCGCCGCATAGGCAAAGGCGTCGAAGTGTTGCACGGTCTGCTTGGCGGCCCGAAAGCGGCCCTGGGCTTCCGTCAACGCGACGGCTCCAGCGCGGAGCAGGACGGCATTCTGGGCCAGCCCAAAGACGTAGGCGATGCCGCCGAGCTCCCGATCCAGCTCCTCCATCATTCGTAGCACGCGCGGGACGGCAAACGCCGAATCGCCCCGCACGACAATCTGCACGTCAGGAAAGCGCTGCTTGAGGCCCCGAATAATACGCCGGATGACGCCCATTGCCCCACGGGCCGCATGGGCATTGCCGGGCCGCAGCACTGCACTCACCAGCTGCCCCCGTTCTCCGTCAAAGATTACCAACGGGTGATACATGTGCTGGTCGTAGTATTTGTGAAAGAACGACAGTTGCTGCTGGCCGTGCGTGGGATCGTCGGTGGAGTCAATATCCAAGACAATCACGGCTGGGCTTCAGTAAAGGATCTCACATACTGTTCCTCGATCTCACGTAAGAACGCCCGTAGCGTCCGCGCATCCACCGCGTTCTCTAACCGCGAGAGCGTCGGTTGCGAGGAAAGTCCTTCGGCCTGCGGGGTGCGATCGCACACACTCTTGAGCAACGGGTCGTGCCGCAGACGGTCCGCGTCGTTGCAGTCGGCATACCCCAAGGCAATCTGGTAGAGCCGCTGCCGCAGTTGCTCACGACGGTCATGTTTGACTTTGCGCGGATCACGCTCATCAGGCAGCAGGGCCGCCAGCCGCTCACTCAGCCCCAGGCGATCATCCATTTGGCGTAGTAACAGCGCACCCGCCATCACTGGAGATATGGGGCGCATCAAAAGCCACCTTCAGAGGGACGGTCGGATGGAAATCCAGCGAGAGTTGTGTAATACACTCTGCCATCGGCTCGCTCCTTTGCGCAGGGTCCGAAAGTCTTGACAGCTTCAGACCTTAGCAGAGTCGAGCCGTGTCGTCCCACTTCCTCATGAATAATCCGGGCTAGCCTCGCCGGTCGAGGTCTGTCACCCGAGTCAAGCGTACGCCGGTGATCGTGTTATCGCCAAGATTGATAACACCGTCCAGCGCCCCACCGACCATGCGATAGGTGAACGAGGGGAGGGAAAACGGCAAGGGTAATTGAAACCGGAGTTCACCGTTGGCAACTCGTCCGCTCGCACGCAAAAAGTCTGGCAGCTGGACATCCAAAGTGGGAGCCGCAGCATAACTGAAAATGAGCCGAGCGTAACCGTTCGGTCGCACCTCCTCGACGACCAGAGTTTGACATGGTGGCACAAAGCTCTGGCCGCGCATGAAGTTGCGGAACGAGCAAGGAGATCGCAACAAGCCCTTGCGGTCTCCATACCCCGGTCCATGCACCGGCAAACCGCGCAACCGCTTCTGGCACCTCGGCACCAGGTGTGATGAGGTGCACTCCTGTGGGCAGCGGCGTTTCGCCACGACAATCCTTGGCCTCGGCCCCGATTGCTTGTCGCCATAAGGCAAACGCTAGAACGATGACACCGACAAGTCCAAGGATCAAGGTAATCGCCAACCACCGTCGCCATCGGCTGAGGAACTTCCGTTGAAGCACAGGCTGTGTCATAGAGCATCCTTGCGTATCAATTTCTCAGTACTCAGTACTCGTTACGTCGCGAGCTTGCGTTTCCTTCACCCTTCCTGGAAGGCGATTATCCTGCCGACGCCTTCGGTTCGTCAATCAGCAGAAGAAATCATAATTTTGAGCAAGAAATTAGGATACGCAATATCCGCACTACTTTTAGGGATCCGATCATTACGGTGACAACAAAGGCTTCGCTTTGTCTTGCCAAGAACGTTGCGTCGAGAATACTTAAGCCTATATTTCTGTCTTACCCAAAGAGCAGATTATGCCCTTAGTTCCTGTAAAGTCCGGCTACTCCTCATGAAAAGAACGTTACGAATGAAGGGATTCACGTCAATTTGCCAGAGAGTTCCGAGGTTAACCTCTTCTTGCCCTGCTCCGATTTTTTTGACCTTTTCACTCATGATGAGTACAATTCTGCCGCTCGGTTCACCAGGCCACAAGGAGGGAAGCATGGCATAACTGTCCGTTACAAATTGGTGAGACTGCTCGCGACTAGCGGCGCGATCAATTATGCCGACCGAGTGAATATCTCGGTCGCTGCTCCGTTGATGAGACTCGGACTGGAATGGAAAGCGGAGAGCTAAAGAAGAAAGTACAGGATCTCTCTGGCTCAACAAATCTCGATTTCACAACCTGAGAGCACGTCGGCGGTGTCGGTATCCAACACGCTCTCGTCCACGTATCGGAACTATGCATTAGCGCTGCTCGTCGTGTCAACGTCTTCAACTATCTCGACCGACAGATCCTCTCGATTCTCCTGGAGTCGATTAAGCGGACTTACAACTCTCCGACACGGCGCTCGGCTTTCTGACCGGCATTGCCTTTGCGCTTGTTCTACACATTTGCCGGAATTCCCATCGCGCGCTGGGCGGACCGCGGAATGCGTCGAACGATTATAGCGCTTGGACTCGCCGTGTGGAGTGGCATGACTGCCCTCACCGAACTAGGCGCAATCCTTCACGCAACTCGCCCTCGCGCGAATTGGTGTCGGTATCGGCAAGCTGCTTGCTCGCCTCCAGCCCACTCTCTCCTTTCCGATTATTTCCCTCCTGAACGCGAGGAACAGCGTTGTCTATTTTCTCACTCGGTGTTCCGATCGGCATTATGATCGGCTACCTAGTAGGCGGCTGGATCAATCAGTACTTCGGTTCGCGCACAGCCTTCTTTGTCGTCGGATGCCGGGAGTGCGTGCTTGCCTTAGTAGTGCAGATTAACCTTGCGTGAACCACCACGCGGACAATCGGAAGGTCTGCAAACAAGAACGTCGGTCACCCCACAGACTCCTTTCGCGATGTGTTGCGGTTCATGTGGCAACTGCGCTCTTTTCATCACTTGTCTCTCGCGGCTGCGCTGCACGCGTTGTATGGCTACGGCGTCCTGCCTTTATGCCAGCCTTCATGATGCTTGTACACGGCATGACCAACACCGCAGAGCTCGCACTCTAGCTTGGGTTGATCGCCGGAGTATTCCTGCGATAAGCCCATTTATGGGCGTTGTTATGCGTGGGCGGGCCTTTTTGCCCAGAGACCTGAAGTTAGACCAACTCCACCCACACTCCCGTAGACGCAGGCGCCACTACCTCACCAATCACTGCAGCGGCCAGCGTTCCTTCATTCAACAACTCTCGCGTAAACGCCTGTGCTTCGTGAGCGGGGATGGCAATAAGTAAACCGCCAGAGGTCTGAGGATCAAAAGCTACCTCATTCAAATCCTGTGACACAGAAGCAGCCACTTGGACTTTATCAGCCAGATAATTTCGATTCCGTTTACAGCCACCGGTAATGTAGCCTTCCAAAGATAGCCGCAATGCACCAGGCAGGATCGGCAGCGCACTAGCTTGCAAACGGAGAGTGAGTTTACTGCCCATCGCCATTTCACAGCCATGCCCCATGAGGCTGAAGCCAGTCACATCGGTACAGGCATGCGCACTGTAGCGTGACATCACCTGCGCAGCTTTGGCATTAAGTATCGACATCGATATCACCGCCGCACCATATTCTTCTTCACTCAGATGCCCTTTTTTGAGTGCGGTGGTGAGAATACCGGTACCCAGCGGTTTGGTCAGAACTACAACATCGCCCTCTTGCGCGCCAACGTTGCGAATGATCTTGCGCGGGTCGATCACTCCAGTCACAGCCATGCCATACTTGATTTCGTCGTCAGCGACAGAGTGACCGCCGACAATCACGACACCAGCCTCCGTTGCTTTATCTCCACCTCCACGAAGGATTTCCACCAGGATCTCTTTCTCGATCCCACTTTGCGGAAAACATACGATGTTCATTGCAGTTTTCGGTTCGCCACCCATCGCATAGACATCACTCAGAGAGTTGGTTGCCGAAATTAGTCCGTACGTGTACGGGTCATCCACGACTGGGGTGAAGAAATCAACGGTATTCACAATCGCTAGATCGTCGCGCAGACGAAATACACCGGCATCGTCCGATGTTTCGACACCGACGAGTAAATCAGGATGATGGCTACGCGGAAGCGTACCGAGTACTACTGCTAGGTCCGCCGGACCTAGTTTCCCCGCTCACCCAGCCGCTTTGACTTTTTCGGTCAAGCGAATACGTGAACGTTGATCTCTCGGGGTTTGGTCTGGCTGACTCATAAAGCTCCTTTGGAGCAATCTGAAGGAAGGTTGAAGAGTTGAGAATTAGTGAAGTTTCCTTTCCCGTTTTTCATTCCTCACTCTTAATTTTTCATTCTTACTTTTTTCGCAGTTTCCTGACATCCCCAACTCGCAGGGTGAGTCCAGTGCGGTCAAAGTACTCTAAGAGCGGAATCGCAGTCTTACGACTGACTCCCAAAAGGTCACGAAATGCCGCGGCAGCGATTTCCCCATGCATAGTCAGATGATCAATCAAAGTGGTCTTCGCTTTTTCTAGCGTTGCACCGCTGAGATAGAGATCCGTCGTAACCTTCACAATCGCACCACGCGACTCCAGCACGTTCAGAAGCTCTGTAAGTTGTTTACGGGCAATCTTGAGTTTCTCTTCGAGTTCCTTTACCTCTGGCGGAGTAAACCCACCCTCTTGCAGGAGGCGCTCTACACGGGCCGCGGTTTCTTGTTCACCGCCACTCAGTTTTACACTATGCGCGGGAAGCCGGAGAATGCTCTCCTCTCGTACCGTAACCTTCTCACTCACCAATTTTTCGATGACTGCGCGAAAAATTTTGGGCGTAAATGAGAACGATAATTGGCTGCGCAGTGACTCCATCTCCATACCTCTCGCCAACGGGGTCGCCTCATGAAATGCGGCTAACACCTTCGTCACTTCAATCACGACACGTTTCCATTTCGCAGCGACTGAGTAAGCCTCTGGATGGGCTTTGTCAGGGAGTGGTAAAATCTCTGCGTCTTGCGCAAGCAGTTTCGCGACCTCCTCTTCGCGCGCATTCACTCCCTGATAGATTTCTTCCAACGGCAAAGCAAACGCATTTTGCGCTTCCAGATAAGCACGACACGCACGAAGGAGGTCCGCCGAGCGTAAGAGCATTAACCGTTCGATAGTGCCTTCCTCTGAACGCCGGTGGCGCTGGGCAAAAGGAAGAATAACCTCACCGCCTCCAAGTGTCCCTTGGGCAGTTTGATTGCGCAGCACAAAACGGTCACCACGGAATGCCACCACCGGCTCTTCTAGAACGATCTGACAGTAGCCGCTCGAACGGGGCGGAAGTATCTCGCGTCTATCGAGAATAATCACTTTGCCGATGATTTCCGCCGTTCCGAGGTGTACACGTACACGTTCGTGATTCTCTATGTCACGCCCTGCGCCTGGACGGATTTCCACGAAAGCATCAAAACGGTCCGTCGTCAGGGTCAGTTTTGGATGACAGATCACATGGCCGCGCGTGAGAACACTCTTCTCTAACCCCGTAAGATTAAGCGCCACCCGTTGGCCCCATTTCGCTTGCGAGACCGATTGCCCATGCACCTGTATGGAGCGAACGCGCGACTCTTCACCGCCGGGGAGAACTCGAACGGTATCGCCTTCACTGATTGTGCCAGCCACAGCAGTCCCGGTGATTACTACGCCATGTCCTTTGACGACAAAGGTACGATCGACGGGCAGGCGAAAGTAGCCGGGTAGAGAAGGACGCTCATACGCTTGGAACTGCGTTGCAATCTCTGCACGCAAACGATCAAGCCCCGAACCGGTTACCGACGAGACTGGAACAATCGGTGATCCTTCGAGTGTCGTGTCGAGCGTCAGAATCTCAATCTCTTCTTGTACCTCAGCCAGACGCGCCGCATCAACTAGGTCCGCTTTAGTGATAACGCAGATTCCCTTCTTTACTCCGAGCAGATGCAGGAAATCGAGATGTTCTTCACTCTGCGGCATCACCCCGTCATCTGCAGCAATAGTAAACAGCACGAGATCGATACCGTGCGCACCAGCCAACATATTGCGGATAAAGCGCTCATGTCCGGGAACATCGACAATGCCGGCCCGTTCGCCATCTGGCAGATCCATGTAAGCAAACCCCAGATCAATCGAAATCCCACGCTCTTGTTCTTCCTTCAGGCGGTCGGTTTCCTGACCGGTGAGGGCACGGATGAGTGACGTTTTGCCGTGGTCAATATGTCCGGCAGTACCAATAATATGCGGCATGCGTACCGATGCTCCTGAACGTGGCCAGTATTCTGGCAAAAAGATGATGGGAAGGGAATGGCGTTTACACTTCCATCTTGGAGTAGTGTTCAGTTTGCGTTTTACCGCATCACTGGAGTAGCAAGCGAACCACTAATCGTTGCCCGCCGCTCGCCTGGCATGTTAGGGGACACGGGTAGGAGTGAAAGCAGCGCGACCAAGGGAGGCGGGGGAGAACCTATGGTTTTAGCCGTGAGTTGAAAATCAAGTCCACTACGAGGAAGTGGGGTGCCGAGAGTAAGTGTACCCTGCACGCGGGCTTCAATACCGTCTCCCGTAAGGACGAGGTCAGAAATGTTGAGTCGCCCGTCACGGATCACTGTACGCAGCTTTCCTTGGAGAGATTGAAATGGCGGGACTGGAACTTTCCCAAGCACCCCGGCCGACAAGGCTCCTTCTGAAAGATCCAGCTCAAGCGTGCCTTTCAGAGAAAACACCTGCGAGAGATCGCCACTGACATCTCCACTGCCAGTGAGGAAACCTTTGAGTCCTCCAGGTTTACCTGGGAAGAGCAAGGGTAACAGCGCCAAGTTTAATCGCTGCACGACGAGATGCGTCTTCAGTCCCTCCGTACTTTGCTTAACTGTTCCGCTTATCGTTCCACCGTACAAGTCAGCCTGAAAAGCCAACGGCAGTGGGTGACCGAAAAACAGACCGAGCCACGATGGTTGGACAGTCAGACGATTCAGTCTGAACGCAGGGAGGTTCGTATCCGCATGCTCAATCGTCATATCGTGCACGACACCAGCCCCGTGCCAATTTAGCTCTCCTTGAGCATAACGGACGCGTAACGGTGTCCCACGAGTTGTTGAGACCACCACACGTTGTAACAAAATATCCACGGGAAACGTCAGGAAGAGAAAAACACCGAAACAGAGCAGTGTATACAATCCCCATCCAAAACGTGGGGAGAACGGAGGCGTCCATCGTCGCAACACGAGCATCGCCGGTACTGCGCTGGTCTCGGAGAGCGCAACCTCACTATCGGGTGTTGAGGGCAATGGCGGTAAGGGTGACATCGAAAGTATACGGGTCCTTATAACGTTTCTTGATCGCAAGATTGGTACAACGCACCGCAGCACCTGTCACATCAATCTTATACAAAAGGTCCACTAGCTCTTGCAGCGATACGCCACTCAACTTCAACTCAATGGCCTCTCGTGCTACTCCACCGCGTTCCTCGCGCCCAACCGGGTTGATTGCTGCTAATTTCTCTCGCCCTAGGGTACTCGTCGTCAGTCCTTCGAGAAATGCAAACGGGGACAGGGCCGTACCAGTGGCTGATCCGACCATTTCCAGTTCGCGCCGGAGAGCTTCATAGGTATCAGCTAATGCTGCCACTTCAGTTAACTCTCGTTCTTTTGCTGCAACTTTTGCCCGCAAGCGTCCATGCATATCCCAGAGTGGCTCAATGACAAATAGAGAGAGTAACAGAGTAACAAGGGCGACCCCTGCGAGACCGACGAACCCCCGTTCTCGGGGCGAAAGGCGAGCAGCAAGTCCAGCAACAACATCAAGAACGACACCATTGAGCTTGCCAGGCAATCTCAATCTTTCTCGGAGGAACATCGAAGGAAGTGAAAGCCAGCTCCTCATCCTTCTCCCCTTCGAGCATCCGCATTCGGTTGCCTTACTTCTGCTTGGTGTCCACGATTTTTCTCTTCCTGTTTTGTCTCCTGCGTCTCGTTTTTCTGGAAGAACAATTGCAACCCAAACGCTACCTTCTTACTTCCCGCCACAGTTTTCACGTCTTTGAGTTGCGCTTCACGAAAGAGCCCAAGACTCATAACAGCAGTTTTGATAGCCTCGGTTGCTTCAAACGACGAGGTAGTGCCTTGCAGACGGATGGCATCCTCGTCAAATGCCCATTCGTCAAGATCGAGGGCTATCTGCTCGGGAACGACTGCACTCAAGTGACGGAGAACATCGAGTGGTGATCCAGTAGACGATCCGTGTAGGAGGCGTTGCCGCTTTTGCAACGCTTCTACCGCGTCTTCAAGCTGTGCCTTTTCGTTCACCACTGTCTGTGTATCGGGTAGTGTGGCAACAAACGCGCGACGGGTTTCTTGGCGTAACGCCTGATAGCGCAAATTCAAGCGATGCAAATCTAACATGAAAGCAAGTGCGGCAGCCGCAGCAACCCCAACCGCTAACCAGCCGAGACGGCGAGACTCGTGGCGAACAGTCTCATTGTGGCGTTGCGGAACAAATTCACCTCGGCGGAGATTCACCATCGGTGTTGTCCCACGCAGTGCCTCATGCAACCCCATCCCAAGGCATGTCGCGAACGCTGCCTGACTTTCTCGTTGAGGTTCAGCAATTGAAGGAATAGCGAGTTGTTGAAACGGGAGAAATTTCTACCGCAAACTCGCGCTCGAGTTCGCTCTGCAATTCAGGAAAGCATGCGCCCCCACCACACAAGAAAATCTTCGTAGGCAGTAAGGACTCGTCTGGACTCAGTGCTAGGAAAGTCCAGCGCAACTCCTGAAGAAAAGCCGCCAAACCGCCAGTACGACTCAAGCCGATCTCAAACGTTCGTAAACCAACAAACATTCCCTCCTGGAGTAGGACAACAGAAGTACGCTTCTCGCCGATATCAAGCAGCGCAGAAAATCCACTCGTGTTCGCTCCTGCTAGTGTCAACAATGTCAGCGGTGCCAATGGAGCGAGTATGATTTGTGCGGGGTCTAATCCCGCCATCATCAAAACGTCGAGATGCTCGGCGATCGTCTGCTTCAACGCTGCTACGGCAAGGGTCTGCGTGCCATCTTCTGTCCGCTGGATAATCTGATCAGCGATCACCATATCATCCAAGCTGAAAGGGATTTGGCTCTCCAGTTCAAAAGGAACAGCCTGGCTGATTTGTCGTGTCTGAGTAAACGGCAAGTTTAACAATCGGTGAGAAACGATATCTCCTGGGAGACAGGACAACACCGTATCCGCCTGTAACTGATGCGAAGTGCAGAAGTCTTGCAGCTGCTCAGCCAACGAACGATCTGACACACGAAGCTGCTGAAAGAATCCGGTCACATGGCAGCGACTCAGCGAACTTTCAATCATCGCCGCTTTGAGCGAGTGAGACCCAAGATCAAGTGCTAAGATACGCCGTGCCACTGGTTTATCCTTGCACCGCCACCGGTAGGGCTGTCTGCCAGGTGAGAGGTGTCACAGTTGCCGCGCGACGTTGGATAATAACGGAGAGTCCTTGGCTTACGGGTTCGACGGTTGCCAACGTGGTGACAACAAAATATTCACTCCGCACTGACACTAATCGCAACATGTCGAGAGAAACCTTTGGATCGAAGCCGAGACGATCACGCAGTTCATTGACTCCATGCACGGGAGTTTCGACCCGCGAGACAAGGAATCCTTCAAGGGTCTGATGGTCTACTGTCGGAAACAACGCCGCAAGCACTTCTCCAGGAGCCGTATTCACATTGATTGGCGTGCTGTTACTCGGGAGAACAGTGACGACCTCCCCTAGCCGAGCACGCAGAGCCGCCGAAAACCCCTCGATCCGACCTAGCTCTCCCATTGTCAGGAGAAAGCCGTTCGTCGGCACATACGAAGGCGAGAGTCGCGCGTAGTGATCTCGCTCTGCCCCCCGTGGCTCGGGAAAATCGTCGGCATCCAACCAATCCAACAACGGGTCCAGAACATTGAGATCAATCTCGCGAAGGGCAAACACACGTTCAGTGACTTCCCGCCAAGTGCGATTGATTGTTCCGCTCGTATTGCGGAGGGCGTTCAGATTTACTTTTCCCTGTTCATCGCTCACACGGATCACCACCATCCCTTCGCCGACAGGCAGAGGAGGAAGGGGGTGCGCCCATTCATCCCGCAGCGAGTCAATGCCAGAGGCCGAGCGACCATCACGCTTAAGCACGAGCATGGCTAGGTTGACTCCTGACCGCGCCAGGTAGTTCGCCTGTAATGCCTTGAGTGCATTATGCGCGAGGTGATAGTCCACTTGACTAGAGTAGGCAAACTCGACCACAGCAATAGTCAGCAACGTCACAGCAAGTAATGTTGTGACGAGTGCGGCCCCAGTCTGGTGTGAGGATTCCATTCTCATGAATTTCCTCCAACGCGCCCCGCAGCTCCAACTGGGCGAGCCAGTGGCAAGTCAACCAGAGTTGAGAACGTCACATCCTCTAACTGTTCGTTACTCTTGACTCCAGGCTTTTCTGCCATTGCTAGTATAATTTCGACTTCAACAGCTTGTGGAACGCGCCCTCGGGTCTGGTCTTGTCCCCATTCTTCAGACCATGTCCGTCCATCAAAGAAGCGAAAACGGAGACCTTGTACGCGCGAGAGGAGTGGCAGAATTTCCTCATCTGGTTCAAAGCGAGCAGGCTCTGAATTAAGATGAACGCGTCGTACCAGTTGCCATAAGGTCGGCGCGAAGGGATCTGGTACGAGGTCGTATACAATCTCACTCCAATCGCCTTCACGACCGACGTTAGTCAATTGCGCATTGGCGAAAGACATGAAGGACAATGACGCCTGAGGAAATGTGGAGGTCCGGTGTGTCTTGCCAATAAACCGTGCATTCTCAGGAGCAAAGGGGAAACTTGCTTGCAAGTCTTCCCCTATACGCAGCAACACCACTCGTGCCGTACGGGATAGAGTAGAGCGTTCCTCCGCGATCTGTTTACTTGTCAGGGTTTGTGAGAACACGCCGTAGAGGATGGCAAGGACGATGCTAAGGATAGAGCTGGCGACAAGAACTTCTAGCAAAGTAAAACCACGAGAAGAGTAGCCAGTAGCCAGTAGCCAGTAGCCAGCACAGCGGGAACGCAGAATGCCGAAGCCTGACTGCTGAATTAAAGAGGGATTCTGTTCTCCGTTCATCATTCATCGTTCCGTGTTCATCGTTTTTTCCTACTGGCTCCTGACTACTTTCTTCAGCTCAACGGTGTAAACAGCGTCAACTCGCACCGTTCGTCTTCCCGTTCTCCCCACAAAACATTAACTCGGAGTTCCCATAATCCTTCGACTGGCGCGGGGCGCACCGTCCGACGCCAACGGAACTCTGAATATTGACCTGGATGAAAGGCAGAGAAGTCACCATTTGTCACCTTCGCAGCGTTTTGACCTTCTAGCTGCGTACGCGTGAGCACCTCGCGCGCAAGCAAAGTCGCAGTGCTCAGCCGCTCTGCTCGTATCATCAGCAGCAGGTTTCGATTGTGTAAGCCAAGCAAGCCTACCAGCGCGACAGCAAGGACGGCCAGCGCGACAAGGACTTCGAGGAGGGTAAAGCCCTTGGGGCTTGGGACTGGGGACTGGGGACTTGAACCGTGTTGCGTGTTGCGTGTTGCGTGATGCGTAGACTTTGAACTCCGAACTTTGAACTTTGAATATCTTTGGACCTCGAACCTCGAACCTCGAACCTCGAACTTTTGGTCCTGGACTCTGAACTCCAAACGCCTATCGGTTCGTTCCATCCACATACCCTTCATACACCTTCGCCTCGCCGGTGATTGGCGGGATTATTACGGTCATCATCCGTGCCTGTTGGTCGCGCAAATGCACTACTGTCGGGTCAACATACCCCTGCGGATAAAAGTGCGTGAACACTTGCCCCGCATTCATCCGCCCAGCCTGGGAAACGCGAATATCAGCAAAAGCGATACCCGACGGTAGCCTCACCGGCTGCGACATCGGCGATGAATCAGCCACGAACTCGGTTGCTCTACGGGACGGCACTAACACCTGCACCGCGTAGGACTGCTCCCCTAGGTCATAACTAATTCGGTAAACCTGACCACTGAAGGCTGCTTCGCCATTCAGGTAGCGCACTAATGCAGCCAGCCGCCGGGCACTGCTCTCCAAACGTGCTCCACCAATATCGCCAAAACGAGGAAGAAGAATCGTCACTAACAGTCCAATGATGAACAAGACAAGGGAGAGTTCGAGGAGGGTAAAACCTTTGGGGTTTGAGGCTTGAGGCTTGAGGCTTGGGTCAGAGACATGAAACGTGAAACAGTAAAGAGATCGTTCGTCGCCCTTTCGCCGTTTCCCTGTTTCGCCGTTTCCCTCCTTCCTCCCTATAAGTCTCGACTATCCAAATCTGCATACTTTCCGTCCCCACCTTCCTCACCATCTGCGCCAAGCGACTTCAGTGAATAGCGTTCGCCATTGCTCAGATACATGTACGGATGGCCCCAAGGATCGGTCTGCATCTTTTCGAGATACCCCTCAGGATTCCAACGTTGTGGGATCGCTCCATTCTGGGGCTTCGTCACCAGGGCCTGTAACCCCTGGTCGGTGGTGGGATAGCCGCCATTATCGAGACGATAGAGATTCAGCGCTTGCTGCACGGCACGCAGGTCTGCCGCTGCTTTCGTCCGCTTTGCCTCGTCGGTTCTCCCCATCACTTTTGGCGCGACTAAAGTCACCAATAGTCCTAAGATAAACACCACCACCATGATTTCGATGAGGGTGAAGCCGCGGGAACGGTAGTCAGTAGCCAGTAGCCAGTAGCCAGTAGGCTGAGGTTCGGACTCTGGACTCTGGACTTTGAACCAGAAGCCAGAAACTAGAGACTTTAAAGTTTTGAACTCTGGACTTTGAACTTTGAACTCTGAACTTTGATACCGCCATACCACCTCCTCAACAACCATAGTTAGCTTAGCAAGGCCCTGCCTATGCATCAATGCACTAATTGGTTCAGGTCAAAGATCGGTAGGAGAATCGCCAACACGATAAACAAGATGACTCCACCCATCAGCAGAATAGTGAGAGGTTCCAACAGACTCGTCAGCCGCGAGAGGGCGACAGTGACCTCCTCATCATACGCATCCGCAGCCCGTGCCAACATACCCTCTAGCTCCCCACTCCGCTCCCCGACAGCAATCATCTGTGTCAGCAAAGCAGGAAAAAGACCACTCCGCCGCAGCGGTGCGGCTAAACTCTCCCCTTCCTGAACGCTGGCACGCGCGCCTTCTACCGCACGCCGCAACACGGAGTTACTTAGTAAATGTGTCACAATACTGAGTGCTGTTAGGATTGGCACTCCGCTGGCAAGTAACGTGCTTAACGTACGGGCAAAGCGAGCAACGTTCAGACGCTGAAACAGGCGCCCCACCCACGGTAGCCGTAAAAGCGTACGATCGTACCACTCGCGTCCTTTTGGGGTGCGGATGAGTCGTGCAGCGACTAGTCCTCCAACCGCGAGGGCCAAAAGCAGGCTCCACCAGTAGTCAGCAAAAAATGAAGAACAACTAAGTAGGATCCGTGTAGCGAGCGGCAATGGACGACCGGTTTCGGTAAAAATCCGTGTGACTTGAGGGACCACATACGTCAACAGAAAAATGAGGATGGCGAGGGATACGACAATCATGATTACAGGGTATGTGAGCGCAGACTGCACGGTGCGCAGAAGACGAGCTTGACTTTCATTGTAGTCGGCCAATCGTGCTAGGACCGCTTCGAGAGTCCCACTTTCCTCTCCCGCACGTACCATGTTTACATAGATTCCGGAGAACACTCGGGGATGAGCCTGCAAAGCATCGGCTAAGGATCTCCCTTCACGCACCTGTTGACGCACGTGGGTTAGAACACGTTTGAGGCGTACCTGCTCCACCTGATCAATAAGCGTCCCTAAGCACTCAATGAGCGCCAGTCCCGCTTTAGTCAGTGTCGCAAACTGTCGCGTCAGCAGTGCTAAATCTTGTGCCGATATACGGCCAAACCCGTAGCCAGAGGTGTCTAGAGTGCTCCCAGTCGCCGTGGTTCGATTTGCCTGCTCTTCATGAACAGCGGTCGGGAAAATCCCTGTACGACGTAACGACACCCGGGCAGTCTTGGGACTATCGGCATCGATCACGCCCGCGACCGTTCGGCCTTGTGAGGTTAACCCTGTATATGCGTAGATAGGCATATCTTCTAGAGGTGGAGGTGAGGAATTAGGGGTTTGTTCTCCCCATCCTCTAACTCTTACCTCCAATCCCTTCTTCTTGCGTTACTCGTACCACCTCTTCTACTGTCGTCAGTCCGGCCAGCACTTTTTCTGCGCCATCGTCACGTAGTGTGCGCATACCGCTATCTGTCGCGGTACGGCGGATTGTCGCAGCATCAGCCCGTTCCATCACAAGTGGACGTACCACATCAGAGATCACCAATAGTTCATGAATTCCAACACGACCCCGATATCCCTTCTGTTGACATCCTTCACAGCCAGTTCCAGCACGGTAAAAGGGCCGCTCATTTACGTACTCTGGGGTCAACCCAATCTCCCGCATTTTGCTTTCGTCCGGGGTGTAAGCCTGGCGACATTGCGAACACACACGGCGAACCAGTCGCTGGGCCATCACTCCAAGCAGTGAAGACGAAACCAAAAACGGCTCGATTCCCATATCGAGCAGACGCGAGACAGCACCGAACGAATCATTTGTATGTAACGTCGAGAACACTAAGTGACCAGTGAGCGCAGCTTGAATAGCAATCTCCGCAGTCTCAGCATCACGGATTTCACCGATCATAATGACGTCGGGATCTTGGCGAAGAATTGAGCGCAGTCCAGCCGCAAAGGTGAGGTCAATCCTCGGATGTACCTGCATCTGACCGATCCCACGGAGTTGGTATTCAATCGGGTCTTCAATCGTAAGAATGTTTTTCTCACTCGAATTGATCTTGCTCAACGCCGCATAGAGCGTAGTCGTTTTTCCAGAGCCGGTGGGTCCGGTCACTAATATGATGCCATGGCTCTGATAGATCAAGCGATTGACGAGTTCCAGGTTGCGCCCACTCAATCCCAACTCTTCTAACCCGAGTAACGCACTGGAACGATCAAGCAAACGTAGAACCACGCGCTCACCGAAGGCAGTCGGAATCACCGAAACACGCATATCAACATCTTTGCCCGCAATTTTCAGGCGGATACGACCATCTTGTGGCAGGCGCTTCTCGGCGATGTTGAGCCCGGCCATGATCTTAATGCGCGAAATCAGTAGCGGCTGAATCGAACGCGGCGGGGTAACGGCATCATATAAAATGCCATCAACGCGAAAGCGAATCAGCAATTCCTGTTCAAACGGCTCGATGTGAATGTCACTCGCTCGTTCCTTGGCCGCTTGGTAGAAGAGTGAATTGACGAGGCGAATGATCGGCGCTTCATCATCGGCTTCGAGCAGATCGCGTGGCTCTTGCCATTCAGTCGCGTCGAGGTCAAGAACTTTCTCGTCAAGTGTATCGAGGAGGTCTTGGGTTGATTGCGACGCCTGATCGTAGGCGTGATTCAGAGCATCGAGCAGCACCGGTTTAGGCACTACGAACGGTTGCACTGATCGACCAAAGAGTAACCGCAAGTCATCAAGCGCAGCGATTTCGCGCGGATTCGCAATAGCGACAGTGAGTACTTCATCAGTCAGTGAGAGTGGAAGCAAGTGATATTGTTTAGCAAAGGCTAACGGCACACGAGAAAGTAACTCAGCGTTCTTCCCATCCCATGGAAGGGTCTCACGATATGAGAGGCCATAATACGCAGCCTGAACTTTTGCCCAACCCACCGCATCTAGCGCGCCTAGTTCACGCAAAGCGTCGCCGAGATCCTTGTCAGGCTTTACCCGCTCTCTGGCCTTCGTAAGAATATCAGCGGGGACTCCCGCTTCTTGGATGAGAATTTCCTCCACCGACCGCACAACCACCTCCACCACTAGGTAGGGATGTTACCATGCTTTGGACCAAGGCAAAAGCCGGAGAGGCTCACTACTTTGGTATCGGTGTTCCCTGAAATCGTTCCAGCTTATGAAGGAGCAACATGCGCGAGTCTGGGTAGTAGGCCCCGCGCATTTGCAGGACACGTTTGCCCGGACGTTCGTTAATCAACAAATCCAACCATTCTTCCGGACCTTTGATGTAGAGACCTGGCTCTCTATTGGTCACATCCGACAGGAAACGCCCGGTTGAAAAGTTTCGATCGGAACACTGGATGTTATGAATGACGAAACGGATGTGTTCGTCTCTGACTTTCAGCGTGGTAACACCATTGCCTGGCTCAACCTGTACCATACCGTAGAGGCTTATCGTCCATCCCCCACCCGTCATTTGCGCAGCAGCGCTAATCGGAGTAAGGAACAACCATAGCAATACGAACGAAGTCCAAAGTCTCAAGTCCAAAGGCCAAAGGGTGCGTAACACGTAACACGTAATGCGTAATGCGAAAGACTCTAGATCTTGGACCTTGGACTCTCGACTGTCTCTTTGCCTTTTGACTGCCATGATCTTTTCCTAGGTCAAAACACCCTTCGTTCGGAACGCAGCAACCTCGTCTGCGGAATATCCGAGAACGCGCTGCAGAACGTCGTCCGTATCTTGCCCGCCACACGGAGCAGGTCGTCGCACTTGGCACGGCGTATCAGAGAACATCCACGGCACCCCAGCATGCCGACGTACTCCCACCTCAGGATGGGGCAATTCGACGAAGAATCCGCGATCCTGCAAATGCGGGTCTTCGGCTAATTCCTTGTTGGTGACAGCAGGAAACGCAGCTACACCGACTGCTTGTAACTTCGCTGTCACCTCTTCAGCGGTCAGCGTTTCTGTCCAAGCAGTAATCAGATTCTCCAATACATCTTCATTCGTTTTGCGCTCAGCAAGTGAGCCAAAACGAGCGTCCGTCGCGAGTCCAGGCTGTCCACTACCCTGGCAGAATCGCTGCCATTCTTCTTCGTTGGTAACGACAATACTCACCCAACGGTCTTCGCCTTGACAGCGAAACAAACCGTGTGGAGACATGTACGGATCGCGATTGCCAATGCGTGGAAGAGGAGCACCGTTCATCGTCTGCGCCATCATCCCTTCGCCAATCACGGCGATTGAGGATTCCCATTGCGACAGATCGATGTATTGCCCCTCACCGGTACGAGCGCGATGCATGAGTGCAGCGAGAACCGCGAACGCGCCATGCAAGCCACCGTTCGGATCGCCATACGAAAAGCCGACATGCATGGGTGGAAAGTCGGGAAAGCCCGTTAGCGAAGACAATCCACTCAGCGGTGCTTGTGCTGGTCCATACGATACATACGGACTTTCTGGTCCGACTGCGCCATAGCCAGACATGGAGATCATGATGATGTCCGACTTGATCTTGCGCATGACCTCGTAGCTGAGGCCCATTTTGTCCATCACTCCAGCGGCAAAGTTTTCGCTAACGACATCACTTGCAGCGACGAGCTTCTTGGCAATCTCCAGGGCTTGCGGGTCTTTGAGGTTAAGGAAGATCGATTCTTTGCCCTGGTTGTATTGATTGTAGTAGCCGCTACGGTTCACCCCCGCTTGCCCTTCGGCAAACGGCGGAATCCGGCGTGTGACACACACGCGGTTCTGCGTTTCAATGCGAATGACTTCTGCTCCCAGGTGCGCAAGCTGCAGGGTGGCAAACGGTCCAGCCCACACCCAGGTAAAATCTGCGATGCGAACTCCTGATAACGGCAAATCGTCTGGCATGAATTTTAACCATCATATAATGCGAAATCCGTGATGCGTGTTACGTGGTACGTTCACGTTTCACGCTTTAACGTTTCACCTCTTAGATCACTCCTTGCTTCTTTAATTCATCGATCTCAGTTTGTGATAAGCCAATACGACCATACACCTCACTGTTGTGCTGTCCGAGGCACGGTGCAGGCTGTCGCAACGCCCATGGCGTCGCCGAGAAACGATACGGTGCACCGGGGTATTTCAGGTTGCCAGTTTGCGGATGAGCAATTTCAGCGAAGAAACCACGGGCATTCAGATGCTTTGAGGCAATCAGGTCACCCATGGTCGACACCGGCGCAAACGGCACCCGGCGCGCTTGCGCAGCATGGTAAACTTCCTGTACCGATTTGTCGGCCATCCATTCTTCGAGCAACGTTTTCAGTACATCCCAGTTGGCTGAACGCGAGGGAAAATCTTGAAAAATGTCCATCGCTGCCCAGTCTGGGTTGCCCATCAATTCAACGGCACCTTTCCATTGATGATCTTCAATCGCCAAGAAATAAATGAAACCGTCCCGGCACTGAAACATATCCTGTGGGATCAGGCGAAAACCAAGGCGTGAGGCGACACTATGATCGTACGGCCAGGAGATGTAGTTATTCTCCATAATCGCCACGAGGCATTCCTGCACCGAAATATCGACATGTTGCCCCTTGCCGCTGCGGAAGCGGCCAAACAGCGCAGCTAAAGAACCGTTGGCAGCATTAACACCGCCCTGAAATCCAGCCTGGTGTCCAAAAGTCTTCAGGGGCGGCATATCAGGACGACCAGAAACGCCACCGAGGTAAACAATGCCACCTGCACTCCACATGGTGAGTTCTTGGGCATGGAGGTTGTGGTTTGGACCAGTCTGCCCGAACGGCGAAATCGAGGTCATGACCACTCGCGGGTTCACTTGACGTAAGATGTCATAATCCATACCGACCTCTGCCATATGCGTCGGGTGGTAGTTATGAATTACCAGGTCAGCATCTTTCACCAGGCGGTGAAGAATCTCTTGCCCCTTCGCCGCTTCAAGATTGAGTGTCACTCCGAGTTTATTGGTATTGAGGTATAAGAAGGTCCCACTCTTTTCCGGATGCGGCACGTTGCCAGGATACGGCCCCCGACGACGCGAGGCATCTCCAGCCAGGGACTCGACTTTAATCACTTCCGCACCCAAATCGGCCATCAACTTCGCCGCATAGGGGGCAGACACCATGTTGCCACACTCGATGACGCGAATACCTTGCAGGGGGCCTGGGTGCTGGGGGTTAGGGGTTGGGGGTTGGGTATTAGGCATTGGAGAATCTTTCTTTTTTCATTCTGCATTCTGAATTCTACATTCTGAATTCTTATCTCAGTATCGTGCCATTCCCGGCTCGACTTCTATTGCCCAGGCGTCGATACCACCAGTTAAATTGCTTACTCGGTCAAAGTCACGCTGCGCCAGGAACTGCGCGACGCGTAAGCTTCGCACTCCATGATGGCAATACACGATAATCTCCTTGTCAGGATCGAGTTCGTGCAGACGTCCGGGCACTTCACCCATTGGGATATGCACCGCGCCAGGAAGGCGAACGATCGCCACTTCCTCTGGCTCGCGAACATCGAGCAAAACTGGCTTTTCACCAGCGGTGATCCTCTTCTTGAGTGCTTGGGCAGAAATTTCAGAAATCATAGAGTCTTTCGTATGACGTATTACGTGAAACGTGACGAAAACGATAAAGACACAGAGCGTAAAACGTAAAAAGCGGAATGAGGGGTCACGCATTACGCACTACGTATCACGTTATTCATTACTCATCACTCGTTACTCAGTTCTCAGTCCTTATGTCTCATTGCTCTCAGGACTTTGACTGACGAATAGCAGGTCTGATAGTAAACAACCGGTTCCTAGCTAGCAAGGGTGAAAGACGCAAAAAACAAAGGAGGAAAAGGATATGGCAGAATCAGAACGCTGGCAAAAAGGTGTGGCCAAGATGAAAGAATTGTTTGGCCGCGAGCCGCAACCTGGGATGATGCAGGAAGATTTTCTTAAGGTGACCGTCGAAAATCTGTTCGGCGATATCTGGAACCGGCCAGGTCTCGAATTGAGGGAACGCTCGATGATTACTATCGCAGCACTCACCGTGCTTGCTCGTGAGCGTGAGATGAAAGTTCATATCCGTGGCGGACTCAATGCCGGAATTAGCCGAGAGAAAATCAACGAAATGATGATCCACCTCGCTCACTATGGCGGTTGGCCCACCGGTGTGAACGGTCTGCGTATCGCCAAAGAAGTGTTTGATGAAGTTGATGCGAAACAGAAATAGGCTAAAGGCTTGAGGCTGCAGGCTTGAGGGAGAAAAGAAAATCGCCTTTAGTCTACAGCCTCTGTTCCTTCTGGCTATTCGGAACGCATGAACCTCATCAGCGTGCGCAGATTGCTTGCACAAGGAAGAATTGTCCTACGCTTTGTCGATCATGCCCTGATTGAAGGAAGAAAGGACGGCTTAACCAGCAACGATCTTGAAGAAGCTGTCTTCCATGGAGAACTGATTGAAGACTATGGGATGCGTGGGCTTCTCTTACATTTCACCCGGGACGATGGGATACCATGCCACATCGTGTTAGAGTACGTCCCGGGAACAGATGAAGCGAGTGTTGTTACTGCCTATGTTCCTGATGCAAAATTATGGCAACCAGATTGGAAAAGACGCCGACGAAAAAAACGCAAGTAAGACGTTGCCTGAGCGACTGCCCAGGTCAACTACAATCCGACACGATTACTCGGGTTTTCCGCCGCACAGGAAGTGCGGTTGAGGTCATCGTAGAAGAAATCCCGACCGATCTCTGCCCGGTATGCGGACGAGCCTTCTTTTCTAGAGAAGTGGCTCAGGAACTTGATCAGATACTCTTTCCTTTTCATGGCAAACATACTGCCATTCCGGATTTACCGCCAGCAAAAGTTATTATCGATTTCGCTGCTGCTCGGAAGCAAAAAGCGGCATAATCACGCCGTGTTACCATCGATTGACCCATCAAGGAGGGGCTGTGACCGACTACACTATCAAAGACAAAGTTGCCATCGTCGGCATCGGCGAGACGCGATACTACAAAGCCGGACAATCGCCAGTGAGCGAGTTTCAGCTTGCACTGGAAGCGGTTCAGAAGGCAGTGGCTGACGCGGGATTGCGAGTTGAAGATATCGATGGTTTTGCCTCGTACAGTGATGATCGTAACGACCCAGTACGTCTTGCCGCAGCATTAGGAATCCCACAGATTCAGTTCTCCAACATGCATTGGGGAGGTGGTGGCGGCGGTGTCGCTGGGGCTGTAGGTAATGCTGCAGCAGCAGTCGTCGCAGGTTATGCAAAGCATGTCGTGGCTTTTCGCGCCTTAGCCCAAGGGCAATTTGGCCGCTTCGGTCAAGGTCACGCCAGCGCACGTGTACGCGGTCCAATGGCGTACTCAATGCCCTACGGACTGATGTCCCCGGCGCAAATGTTCGCCATGCGTACACAGCGGTTCATGTACGAGCATAAGATTAGCCAAGAAGCGCTGTGCGGTATCGCTTTGGCTTCATACAAACACGCGCAGCAAAATCCTCGTGCGATTATGTACGGTCGCCCACTTACTCGCGAGTCGTATTACAATTCGCGCTGGATCGTTGAACCGTTCCATCTGTTTGATTGCTGCTTAGAGAACGATGGAGCTGCGGCTGTCGTCCTCACCACTGCGGAACGAGCGCGAGACTTGCAACAAAAGCCCGTTTATCTTATGGCCGCTGCCCAAGGCTCAGGCTATCGTCAATGGACTGCTGCTCATAATGACCCAGACTATGCGACCTCAAATTTTAAGACGCTCGCTCCCCGGCTTTTTGGCATGGCAGGAATTACACCCAAAGATGTTGATGTCGCCCAAGTATACGAAAACTTCACAGGTGGCGTGTTGATGAGCTTAGTCGAACACGGCCTGTGCGCACCTGAAGAAGCTGAAGCATTTTGTACCAACGGCAATTTGGAGTGGCCCAATGGCAAGCTGCCGTTAAACACGAGCGGTGGCAACCTCGCCGAAGCGTACATGCATGGTCTCGAACTGGTTCTCGAAGGAGTGCGACAAATGCGTGGCACGTCGACGTGTCAGGTGAAAAATGCGCGCACGTGCCTCGTTGCCGCCGGGCCGATGGTCGCGCCGGTGAGTAATTTGTTGATGCGGAATTAAACGAGAGCTACGGTATCAGTCTCACGCAACACGTTTTACGTTCACGTGACGCGTAATGTCGTGAAACGTGAAAGGAAACCCCAATGTCGCACGACTCCACAACAACTTCCTACTTCCCTGAAGGAATGCCCCTACCCGGCCCGATGCCCGATGGACTCGATGCATCATTTTGGGAGGGAACGAAACAGCACAAGCTGTTGGTGCAACGCTGCAACGCTTGTAGTGCTTTCCAGTTTGGCCCTGAGTGGATCTGCCACAACTGTCGCTCGGGAGAAATCGCGTGGGTTGAATGTTCAAGTCGTGGCAAAGTCTACGCATTTGAGCGTGTCTGGCATCCGGTTCACAAAGCACTCAAGGATCGCGTGCCGTACCTCATCGTCTTGGTAGAACTGCCTGCCGCTGGCAATGTGCGTATGGTCGGCAACCTCCTCGGTGATCCACAACAAGATGTGAAGATTGGTGATGCGGTCGAAGTGGTGTGGGAAGATCATGAAGATGTGACGCTCGTGCAGTGGCAACGAGTCTGACCACAACACCCAAAAGCAAACGCTGTGATTATTACCTCGCATCGAGGTGCCGGGTCCCTCGAACCAGAAAACACACTGCGGGCCATGCAGCGAGCGATTGCGCTCGGTGTTGATCAAATCGAAACCGACGTCCAACTCACACGCGATGGTCATTTAGTGTTAATGCATGATTCAACCGTCGACCGCACGACCAACGGCACGGGGAAAGTAGCAGAGTTAACCTTCGCAGAGATTCGCCGGCTCGATGCTGGCCTCGGGGAACATATTCCGACACTCGAAGAAATTCTTGCTGTCACACACGGAAAAGTCGTGCTGCAAATAGAACTCAAAGGGTCCGGTAGCGCTCTCCCAGTGGTACAAGCGGTAGAAGCTGCACATGCGGTCGATCAGGTTATCCTTACGTCTTTCAAACATGATTGGTTGATAGAAGCCCGCACGCGAAATCCGCAGCTTCGCGCCGGGGCGTTATGGGGTCGCCTTCCCGCCGATGTTGTCCAACGAACCCAGCAACTTGGGCTTCATGCTCTACACATCTGGCACGAATTCATCGACCAACAGCTTGTGAATGATGCCCATAGGCAAGGCTTACTCGTTCGTGCATGGAATACCGATAAAGAAGCTGACATGCGCCGCTTGATCGACCTTGGTGTGGATGCGATTGGTTCAGACCGCCCCGACGTACTTCTGGCAGTCTGCCACCGACTCGGGATTCGGTAAGATCGCAACTCTGCTATCGCTCCGGCGCAATTTCTTCCAACGTCCTTCCGCTCGTTTCCGGGAAAGTCAGCATAACAAGAATAGGACCCAATATTGCGAGCGCTGCTAACAACGAAATAGCTTCCCAGTGTGATCCCAGAACTCCATACAGCACCGATTGAAGTGCCAGGCCGATGCTTCCCCCAATCGTGGTGACAACAACTCGCGCGCCAGCTGCAGTCGAACGATAAGATGTCGGAAACAACTCAGCCCCATACGCGGCCAATGTCACATTGCCGCCAAGAAGAGTGAAAATCATCAATATCCATAGGGGTACCATGAACGACGCGGGCGCATTGTAATACGCAAGAGTGAAAATAACTTCACCAAATAAGAAACCAACAGTGACATATTTGCGTCCAACGCGGTCGCTGAGCCAACCAGCAAAAGTATTCCCCACCACCGCAAACGCCCCACCAAGGACGGTCAGAAGGCCTACTCCACTAGGTGTCCACCCATGAACCTCTTGCAAATACTTGGGGCCAAAAAATCCTGCTGCCGCTTCCGTAACCGCTAACACGAACACAACAGCGGATAGCATCACCATACGACGAGGGTACATGCGTATGAGCCGAAGGAGCGGCGCTAGTGCGTGTTCTGACTGACCTGCGCGTGTTCGTTGCTGCTGGTATTCCGCGAATCGTTCTGTCTCTGGTAATGTGCGACGCCACTGTGCAATTAGCAAGAGTGGAACCAGACCGACGAGGTAGAGTCCACGCCAACCATGTTCCGTATGCCCGACAAAGGCAAATAGCAAAGCCGCAAATCCTGCTCCACAGGATTGAATCGCAGCAAAGGCACCGATGCCCCATCCGCGGACAGTGGGACCGAACTCTTCGGCAATGACGACTACTGCAAGCAAGGCTTCCGCCACTGCGAAGGTACGAGCCAAAAACTGACAGACAACAAAAAGACGAACATCAGAGGCAAATGCCGTCAGCCCAGTGAACAACGTATAGGCCAGGATGGTAAACAGCAGCACGCGACGACGACCAATGCGGTCAGCGACTAACGTAACAAAGAACGCCGGCAAAGCACCAAACCGAACAATCGACCCTAAAAGCCCAAGCTCTGCTTCTTCAATCGCTAATCCTGTCTGAATTTGCTTGAGCGCGAGAGTAAACAGATAGAGATCGTACTGTTCAAAGAACGAGACTGCGGCCACCAAGCCAAGGACATGCCACTGGCGTCGAGTCAGCTCCGGTGGTCGGCCAATGAAGAAAGCAAACTTGAACCACGATGGTCGATAATGACGATCCGCTTCATCCGTCTCTGTCTGTGCAGGTTGGATCGAAGCGGATGTCGTGGACTGCGACACGCGAGAGGGTTCACTCACTGAGAGCCTGTTCCTTACGCCGTTCCCCTCCGAACTGGATAAATTCCAGTATCGTACCGTCTGGATCAGTGAAACAGACAAACGACGAACCATCTTTCATGATTTGCGGCTCGGAGAAAAACTCGACACCTGTCGCTTTCAGTCTTTCGTAGTCTTGTTGCAGGGTGTCGGTCCACAACGCCAGCCGCGCCATCCCGACGTGATGGAGATGCGGGTAAGGTTTCCCTTCGACCTTCGGGCTCTTCCATTCGATGAGATCAATACGAGTCGCATACTTGTTGTCCCCTAACATCAAGAGTGCGGCTCGTCCGCGCGGATTGGCCATTCGTAGCCCCTTCTCAAACTGTGGGTTCCCACCTTCACCCAGATCCTTGACCACCTTGAAGCCAAGTTGCTGATAGAATGCCAGGGAGCGCTCAAAATTCGTCACGTTAATGTTGATGTGAAAGATACCTTTGATCATGGTTGTCCCTTCCTTTTTTAACGCTAATTCTGGATGAACGATGAATGAGGAACGAAAGCACGAAAATCAATAGCCAGCATGGGAAAAGAAATCATGACGTGTTCTCCCCTACTGGCTACTGAATGCTGACTACTGATTACTTTTCCCCAACTTCATCCACGCAGCACGATAGCGCCATCTCGAACCGCTAGTGCTCCCTCAGCGTTGCGCACCTCAAAATACACGACATCACCGTCAGCAGATTTTTCACGCGACACGATTCGGACAGTGATCTCCGACGGCATCAATACCATTGCGTTAAACCGGCCAGAACGCGTCGCACTCGTGCCAGGTTCATTGTCGGCTTCGAGGTGGACAATCTGTGAGACTGCCAGCGCTAACGTCGCCGTTCCATGCAGAATCAGCCCCGGCAACCCAGCCCGATCAGCAACCGCCGTGTCGGTGTGCACCGGATTCCAAATTCGCGCACATTCGGTATATACGTGCGCCGCTAAGGCAGAGATGGGAATGTGTACCTCTGCTCGTATTGACGTACCGGTCGCAGCAAAGTTCGGCAGTGGCGGGATCTCCGTCGCCGGACGATCTGGTCCGGCGACGGCAACCTCGCGAAACAGGCCCCCTTGCCAGGTAGTACACACGGGAGATCCACTCGCATCGACTGTATCAAGCCGCATCACCTGAAACGCACCCGGTTTGCGCCGCTCAACCCCAACGATAGTCGCACGGGTTGTGAGACGATCTCCGGGCCGTACACTACGATGAATAATCACATCGTGCGTTGCATGTACTGAGCGGATGGCTTCGTCAGTGGACAATCCCGCACCCTCGGCTTGTCCCCGCATGGCCAGTACGGTTGGCCACTCGATACATACCGGGAACAAAGGATGACCGATGATACTTTGCGGGCGTAACGTGTCCAGATAGCAGGGTAACGTATCCCCGAGTCCGGCGGCATAGGCCATCAGCCAACGGGCATCGACATCATGAACGATAGGTTCCGCCGTCGCACCGACAGTAGATGAATTCAGCGGCATAGGTCCCTCCTTAACGGGAACAGTAGTCGGTAGTCAGCATTCAGTAGTCAGTAGAAGGCATTCTTGCCCTCCTCCTACGTCTCACGTTTTACGTTTCACGCATTATGCTTCACGCACCATGATCACGTTTTAGTGTTCCGTCGCTTTCTCCGCCCCCAAACCCGTATTCGCCCGGACGATAAGTTCAGCGAATTTTTCCTCAGTTGCTGGTTCACGACTCAGCAACGTACCAACCACCGCACCAAGAAACCCAAGCGGAATACTGACAATCCCTGGATTCTCTAACGGAAACAATGGGCCACTCTTCATAATACTCGGACCGATTAGGATCAAAACAATCGACGCTACAAGTCCGGTCGCTAACCCACTCACTGCACCTGCGGTGGTAAATCGTTTCCAGAAGAGCGAGAGGATGATGACTGGGAGATTCGCAGACGCAGCTACAGCAAACGCCAGGGCGACCAAGAACGCAACGTTGGCAGCAGGTCCAAGGAGAATGGCAATCGCGATAGCGACCGCACCGACGACGAATGCCGTAATTCGCGCGACACGAACCTCTTCGCCTGGACTGCGTTCTTTGCCATGATGGAGGACGTTCGTGTAAAAGTCGTGGGCAAAAGAAGTGGAAGCACTAATAGTAAGACCAGCAACGACGGCAAGAATGGTCGCAAAGGCAATCGCCGCGACAAAAGCAAAAAACACATCCCCACCCAACGTCTGCGCGAGTAACGGTGCACTCATGTTGGTACCGCCGTTCGCAGCAATCGTGTCACGTCCGACGATCGTCGCCGCACCAAATCCGAGAAACGTGGTCATGATGTAGAAGCTACCGATCAGCGCCATCGCCCAAACGACACTAATTCGCGCGGTCTTCGCGTCCGGCACGGTATAAAACCGTACCAGAATGTGCGGCAATCCAGCGGTGCCAAAGATCAAAGCCAAACTCAGGGAGATCAGGTCGAGCGCTCCGTACGGTGGTTTGAACCGCAGTCCTGGTTGGAGAAAGTCTTTAGTCACTTGTACGCCGTTCTCGGTATACGTGACCTGCGTAATGGCATTGAAAAATTTACTAAAGCTGAAGTCGAAGTGAGCAAGAACCAGGATGCTCAAGAGTACCGTACCAGCCATTAACAGAATCGCTTTAATAATTTGTACCCACGTCGTCGCTAACATGCCACCAAAAACGACATAGGTGACCATGAGCACGCCCACACCGATGACCGCAGTCTGATAGCTGATGCCAGAATCCTTCAGAAGCAGAGCAACGAGCGCACCAGCGCCAACCATCTGGGCGATCATGTAGAACGTACTCACAGTCAGTGTGCTGAGCGCAGCCATTGCTCGGACTGGACGCGGGCTCAAGCGATACGCCAACACATCAGCCATCGTATACTTTCCCGTATTGCGCAACGGTTCAGCAACGATGAGGAGAACAGTGAGATAGGCAACTAACCAGCCGACTGAATACATAAACCCGTCGTAGCCCTGGAAGGCAATGATACCGGCGATGCCAAGAAACGACGCCGCGCTCATATAATCCCCAGCAACTGCCACGCCGTTCTGCCATGCCGTCATACGGCGACCGGCAGCAAAAAACGAGTTGGCCCCCGTTGACTGCCGTGCTGACCAGTAGGTGATGCCCAAAGTCACCGCGATGAAAGCAAGAAACATTATGAGCGCAGTAGACATAACTTCAAGTTTCTAGTTTCTGGTTTAACGTTCCAAGTTCAAAGTCCAAAGCCTTTTTTCTACTGACTACTTTTTACTTTTCTCCCATTTCGCCGTTTCCCCTCTCATCGTCGTTTGATCTTATCCACCACATCTTTTGCCATCTCGTCAAACCGTCCTGCGGCACGCAGATACATCGCTGCCAAAATCCACGCCATGAAGAACTGCGACAGGGCAAATACGTAGGCAAGGTTTACTACACCCAGGACTTTCGTCTCCATAAGACGCGGTGCGTAACCCACCAGTACTGGCAATGCGAAGTAATACACGAGAAAGAAGACAGTCGCGGGGACAATAAACTTGAGTTTCGCAGCGACAAGTACTTTGAACTCATCCATTGCCGCTATTCGTTCCCAATTAGCAACAGTGACACTGCGATCAGCTGTGCGTTTCTGTATAGGTACTATTGGATCACTTCTTGACACCCTCATCTTACGGTTCTTCTTCGCGCTCATGCATGCACCGCCGGTCGTCGATCCGCCCACGGCCTGGCTTGCTCAAGCTGTGAGGCGATACGAATCAGTAAATCTTCACGCCCGTACGCAGCTACCAGGTGAATCCCGATCGGCAATCCTTCCTTGCTCCAATACAGCGGGAGTGAAATCGCCGGTTGACCTGTTTGATTGAAAGCTGGAGTGAAGGGAATGATCGTTTCGGTTCGTCGCGCGGCTGCGAGTGGATCACTCGGAGTAGAGACAAACTGTCCCAACAGTGGCGGCGGTTCAGCAAGCGTTGGTGTCAGCAAGAGGTCAAATCCTTCATTCCACCAGCTCACAATGCGTCGGCTATCTGCCTGGAGCCAGGTGACTGCTTCAACATACTGCGCTGCGGTACTGAGTGCGCCCGATCTCGCCAATCGTCCAGTTGTGCAACTCCACATCGTCAGGTCCAACCGGGCGACCAACCCGCTTGCTCCAGCCCGCAAGGACTGCCGCTACCGAGCTCGCCACCAAGGTCCACACGTGATGAGAATCGCTCGTGATTATTGTCGAGCGCTTTTGGATACGATTCCTCGACACGATGGCCAAGAGATTCTAGCAGGCGGGCGGTTTCAGTCACCGCTGCTACGCAATCAGGGTGGACAGAAATTGCTCCACCAGCCGCGGTCTTCATGAGACCAATGCGTAATTTACCGGGTTCTGCTCCCACTTCTTGTAAGAAGGGTCGAGATGGTGGCGGGGCAAAGTAAGGATCGCCAGGCATCGCACCAGAAACAACATCGAGGATTGCTGCTGAGTCCCGTACCGAACGACTCACAACGTGTTCAACCGCCAAGCCAGCCCACAACTCACCGTAGTCAGGCCCCCAAGACAAACGACCACGCGAGGGTTTGAGTCCGACGAGACCACATTCACTCGCTGGAATGCGGATCGAACCGCCACCATCGTTGGCATGCGCAGCGGGGACCATTCCTGAAGCAACAGCAGCACCAGATCCACCGCTTGATCCACCAGTTGAACGCGTGGTGTCCCATGGATTTCTGCTCGGACCATAGGCAACCGGTTCAGTCGTCGGAAACGTACCAAATTCTGGCGTATTAGTTTTCCCTAAGAAGATGAAGCCAGCGGCGCGTAGCTTCGCAGCCATGTAGGTATCTTCTTTTTCTACCCAGCCAGCGTTTTTGGCGAACCGACAGCCTTCGTGATACGGGTCTCCAGCCGAATGACAGCCAAGATCTTTCAACAGAAACGGAACGCCACGAAACGAGCCGTTGGACAGTGTTGGCGAATTGGCCTGTACTCGTGCTTTGTCAAACAGTGGGGTAATAACCGCATTGATTTGCGGATTAAGTTTTTCGATCCGCGCAATCGCCCGGTCAATAAGTTCGATGGGTTTCAGTTCCCCACGACGCACCAGATCGGCCTGCGCCATCGCATCGAGAGCAGCAAGTTCATCAGCCATCGCGTTCCCTCCTTCGATGAGTTGCTCACTCTCGTAGCAGAAACCGCGATGCGATGCACCAAGGAACTTACCCTTACTGCAACGCTCCGATACCCCACCGGATGCCGCGTCGTAGCAACTCATAGTAGACCGGCAAGTCCCACGCACAGCGTTCAACCGAACACACAGGCATAATCGGCTGCATATCGTATTTACCGCGACAGTGCCCAAGTGTCAGATACAAGACCTCGCCTGTACCGTAAGGATGAAGATAGAACTGCGGTCGCGGTTCGTCTTTGTCCCAGTCTTCACGGACGTAGCCTGTGGCCTTGGTTGTGTAACGCGACTCCAACAAGGTGTGAACTTTGCCGAAATACTCGCAGTAGTACGGCTCGTCGTACACATCGAACGCTTGCAATACCGCGCACCAACGGATGCGCCGGGTCTGACACCGTCACATGAAAGTTTTGCTGCGGTGGATGGGCAACAAAACGGCTACCGAGCAACTCCATTAGCTTGGGAGCCTTGTTAGGTGTATCGGCTGCACCGGGAATGGTAATGTCACCAACTTTCCGCTCTGGCCCAACAAACTCAACCAATGCATTGGTGGCATGCAGCGCAAACCAGCGCTTGCCGCTGGTCAGGAATTGCTTCAACCCTTCCTGTTGCTCTGGTGTCGGACAGACATTGCATGTGTAGGTCACTAAGAGTTGAGATTGGTTGATCGCTTCGATAGTCGCGATAATCCTCTGCCACTCGCACCATCACATCCTCGTGCTCAGCCAAGAGTTTTAACAACTCCAGCCGGGCAAAGTTGGTATCGTGAAATCTTGCGTTACAAATCAGATAGACATCAATGCGATTGTTTGTTGTCATATGTCACCTTTCTTCTTCGCCCATCTGCTCTGGCCTCACAGAACCCACTACTCATACGTCAGTGCGAAGATGGTGTCTGTGAGCCAGCGCCGGAAGGACTCATTGTCGCTGAACTGTTTGAAGAGTTCCGTGTCGTCCTTCAGGACGCCGGTCATTACTCGCGCCAACGCTTTATCATGCTCGATACGGGCGTTCTGACGGTCAGAATGTATCTTGGCGTTCTGGTACGCCGAGTCGGCGGCGACCTTTGCCGGAATATCCTGTGTAATCAATTTGTGAACCCGGTCAGTGTCAGTCCATGAAACGTTGCCGAATTGGTCGTTGAAGGTCTTGAGAATGTTAGAGAGCCGGTCCAACTCAGGATCGCCTTTGGAGCCGCCACCGGTGGTCGGCGCTGGCGCGATCTCAGCGTCCTGATCTGGCAGTGCAATCTGCATTGCCGCTTTCTTCTCAACGCGGTAACTGTCCATGTCAATTGCTTCAAGAATACCCTTGGACAGGTCTTCTTCCTTCGGTGCGGGCAGCTTTGAAACGAGGAAGGTAAGAAAGATCGACAGCTTCTCCCACTCGGCGTTGGTGTAGGGCAAGATCGACGCGAGGAATCCATAGGTGCGCGTGAACGCCTTGGCCGTACCCTTAAAATCCACCTGTCCGTCTTCGTCGAGTTGTTCGATGTAGACTGCCACACAAGCATCCAGGATCGGATCAAGTCTGTCGCGGTCAGCACCACCGAGGTAGAGGTCGACAAACTGGTCGATCTGCGCGGGCGTGTAGACCTGATATCCGTCAAGTGTTGCTTTGAGGTCGTGCAGTTTGTTCGGGTCGGTCTCTTCGCTGAGGATGGTAGTGCGATAGTAGTCGGCGAACGCCGCCTCGATCGTCTTGCTATCGTTCATGAAGTCGAGCACGAACACATCGTGTTTCTGGGGATGGGCACGATTGAGCCGTGAGAGCGTCTGCACGGCCTTGATACCTGCTAACGGCTTGTCCACATACATCGTGTGCAGCAGTGGCTCATCGTAGCCGGTTTGGAACTTGTCAGCACAGATGAGAAAACGGTAAGGGTCCTCCTGGATGCGGTCGGCAATCTGGCTGCTGGGAAAGCCGTTCAGCGATGCCTCGGTGACCTTTACTCCGCCATACTCATGTTCACCGGAGAAAGCGACAATGGCCTGATACGGGCTCTTGCGGTCCTTCAGGTACTCACGGATGGCGTGAAAATACTGGATTGCGCGCTCGATGCCGCTGGTCACGACCATTGCCCGTGCCTGCCCACCGATCTTGTTCAGCGCCAGCACCTGCTCGTGAAAGTGATCCACCATGATCTCGGCCTTCAGCCGGATGGCGTGGTCGTGGCTCTCGACGTAGCGGCGCAACTTTTTCTTTGCCCGTTTGGTATCAAACTCGGGATCGCCTTCGATCGTTTTCACTAACTTGTAGTAGCTCTCGACCGGGGTGTAGCTCTTCAGTACGTCCAGGATGAAGCCTTCCTGAATCGCTTGTTTCATCGTGTAGCTGTGAAAGGGACGATGCTTCACCTGAACGCCCTCGTGATACGCCTCGCCGAAGATCTCTAGCGTCTTACCCTTCGGGGTCGCCGTGAAGGCGAAGTAGCTGGCGTTGGGCAGCATCTTCCGGGCTTCCATCATGCGATTGATACGGTCCTCAGTAGTCTCGTCGTCTTCTTCCGCGCCCGCCTCTGAAAGCGCCATGCTCATCGCTGCCGAGGTGCGTCCGCCCTGGCTCGAATGCGCTTCGTCGATGAGGATAGCGAACCTGCGCCCACGATGCTCGGTGCCGATCTCGTCGAGAATGAACGGGAACTTTTGCACGGTACTGATGATGATCTTCTTGCCGCTCTCGATGAACTTCCGCAGGTCACCTGAATGCGCGGCATGGCCAACCGTTGCCCCTACCTGGGCAAATTGCCTGATCGTGTCACGAATCTGTTCATCCAGGATGGTGCGGTCCGTGACAACGATGATCGAGTCGAACACTGGCGCATCGTCCTGGCGCAAGCCAATAAGCTGATGCGCAAGCCAGGCTATCGAATTGGACTTGCCGCTGCCTGCCGAGTGCTGGATCAAGTATCGTCGCCCGCCCTCGTTGCGCGCGGCGTCAGCCAGCAACCGTCGTACAACGTCGAGTTGGTGATACCGTGGGAAGATCTGTTCCCGCTTCTTTCTGCCGGTCTTCTTGTCTTTCCGCTCAACAATCTGTGCGTAGTTCTCCAGAATGTCGGTGAGTCCCTGCGGCGTGAGCATACGCTTCCAGAGATAATCGGTTTTGAGCCCTTCTGGATTGGGCGGGTTGCCCGCGCCGTCATTCCAGCCTTGATTGAAGGGCAAGAACCACGAGCCCTTGCCTTGGAGGTGGGTGCACATGCGCACCTCGTGGTCATCCACGGCAAAATGCACGATGCAGCGCCCGAACTGAAAGAGCAGTTCGCGTGGGTCGCGGTCGCGTTTGTACTGCTCCACCGCATCCTCGACGGTCTGCTTGGTCAAGCTATTCTTCAACTCGAAGGTGGCAATGGGCAACCCGTTGATGAAAAGGCAGAGGTCAAGCGCGAGTTGTGTTTCATCGCGGCTGTAGCGTAATTGTCGGGTGATACTGAAGCGATTGGCTGCGAAGCGCTCGGCAGCTTTCACATTGCCGGGCGAGGGCGTGCCGTAGAAGAGGTCAAGGTGATGCGGCCCGTGTTTGATGCCGTGACGCAAAACGTCGATGACGCCACGTTTGGTAATCTCACCCTGGAGACGAGCGAGAAATTTCTGCCGAATGGGGCTGGCATGGTTGAGGTCAAGCGCTTCGGCGGTGTCCTTCTGCGTTGCCAACAGAAAAACGCGCAGTTGCAGGAGGTCTACCGCATATTCACGGTCGTAGTTTTTCGGGTCGCCAAGAATCCAGACTGCCCTGCCAAGGGGAAGCGTCACGTCGCGCACGACATCATTCGCTGTCGGCTCCGGTGTCGGACGGCCTGTCATCGCGGTCACGATGAGATTTTCGAGTCCTTTCTCGTGGTGTCGGTCGTCGGCATTGCTTTTCTTTACGCCCCCTTGGACAGCCATCCTTTCTGGTGGAGGACTTCCCAAGCAATGCGAATCTGCGCCGGATCAAACATACGTTTCCGGCTGTTCCACGCATAGGTTTTCTCGATAGCCTCGTCTATGGAAACACTCTCCTCACGCGTTGCAACCCAGTGGACTGTAGCGAGTAGCTCCATACCAAAGGACGTCTCGAATCCTTCAACAAGATGGGCGACCCGATCAAAACGCGCACGGGTATCTGCATGATGCTGGAGAAAAGCCTGAGCTTGGCTGACTGCGTCTGGGACTAATTCGATCTGGGTACCCGGAGCATCTTCTGCATCGCCGTATCCACGGATGAAGTGTCCTTCAATGACGTTCAAGACATGTCGCAGATTTTCTGCGTATGGACCGTAGGTTCCCTTACGGTACTGTAGCTTGAGGTTTTCTCCTGCTTCCTGCATGAAGTACATGAGCTTATGGATCTCTAACAAGGAAACGAAAGGGTCCATCAGCGCGGCCAGATATTGATTCATTAACCCCAACAAAGCGGCTCGCCCAACAGTCATTTTGGGACTTGCTGTGTTTTTGCCATGACCGAAGCCTGTGGCGCACCGTCCGGCTCATATAACAGAACCTGAACCTTAGGCAGCACACTGAATGCATGCTCGATACGCGGGCGTACGTCACTCCATCTAAGGCCTCCTAAACCACAACCTAATGGTGGAATCGCGATCGAACGAATTCCTCGTTGTCGCACTTCTTGCACGAGCGCTTTCAACCCTGAGTCGATGTAATCGAGGTGACTCTTCCCTTTCCAATGATCTTTGGTGGCAAAGTTGATGATGTAACGTGGGTTGGTCAGTTGGTCTTGCACATACACAAACAACTGGCCTGGGCGGAGTTCGCCGCGATCACAGACAATTTTGTAGGCGGTGAAATTCTCGGGGAAGGCTTTGCGAAATTGCAAGGCGATGCCACGACCCATCACACCAACACAGTTCACCGTATTGACCAAGGCTTCAGCATCCGCGGTCACAATATCGTCGTGTTTCAGTTCAATCATGGCCATGACCCCTATGGCGCTCAATAGTACCAAACTCGTTGAACGCTTACGGTAGGTTGGTACGCCGCTTGGCTCACCAGAGGAACAACCTGTTCCGCCATTCGCTGATCAATCACACCAATCTGCTCAATGAGATGCCAGGGAAAGTCATCAAATACGAGAAACTCCGCCTGCTTCCCTTCTTTTACCATCGAGTCGCGAAAGTCTAGGGCAGTCACCGCTGCCCAGTCAATCTCATCGAGTTGGTCGAGTCGGTTGAAGAACTTTGTGTAATAGGCTCCAGCGTTGCTCTTGCTGAATGCCCATTGCCGATTATTAGCCTCAGCCCACTGCACCACCCTGTTGAGATCCGCTTCGAGATGTACGATCGGTCGTTGCCCTCCGCGATAAGGTAGGTCTGGATGATTTCCGCGATGAATGAGGAACAACATGATTGAGCGTGGACAGAAGTAAAATGGCACATATTCGCCAACGGTAGTACCCGGACAGCAACCGACTACCAACGCCAACCTTCTTCTTTTGATCTCCGACATACCGATATTGGTGTTCACCAATCCTTGCCGGATTCGTTGGGCATCCGAACCGATACCATCAGCAGCAATGATAGATGGCAGGTTGTCCACATGCGTGATGTGATAGATTTTGGGGCTGGTCGAATACTAGCGCATGCACGCTCATACTCCGTAGCCAGCTATTCTCATGCAACATCACTCACTTCCTCTATGGCATCGATTTCGGCGTCTTCTGCTATCTCATCACCGTCTGCTACTACCTCAGCTCCGTCAAACTCCTCTCGCTCATTGGTTTCGTCAGGTAGGTTGCTGCTGCTTCACATACGTCCAATTTGCCTGTGACTACGTCGGCGATCAAGCGAGTGCGGTACTCGCGGAGAAGATCGATTTCGCGCTGGGCACGCAGTGATCGCAGTGACAAGCTTGTATTCGTTGTCTTCGATCAAGTAATCGCAAATCGCATCCTGCTCGTCTTCTGGTGGCAGGAGAATGCGATGCAATTCGCCAAGTCTCTCGCAGGTTCAATACGCTCATGGTGGTACCCTTAGCACTCTCGCATAAGCTCGCAGCCTGTCATGAGTAGGACGATCAGAGCTGCGCATCGTGAATGAATTCGGTAAGCAGTTCGGTTGCGGGCAAGTAACGCTACGATCCCTGGTTAACGCTTTCTGATCTAATAGTAGAGCCTCACACCGAACCGTTTTGCCATGACAATGCAGCAAGAACACTCCTCGGCAATACACGGATGCACGGACATCTCAGCAATCGTATCTTCCGAAGTATGTCATATGTCACGCTATCATTAAGTCATCCGGTTCACATCTTCAGCTGTAACCATAGGAAATCGACCATCCTGCCAGTGTAGTACATTGCCTTCGGAGATGTCGAACCAGCTGACCCTTCGTGACAAGCGACTTAGTGGCCGCACCTCCCAATGCTCCGGCACGTCACCGAGCCATTCTACACCCGAAGGCTTGAGACGCACGTTGGGATCGAGACCGCGAGTCACGGCGCGGTGAATGATGGCCTGTTTCTGCTCATTGAGCAGTGCTATCAACCGCCGCTTGGCGCGGATGTAACGCTGTATGCGTCGGTCAATATGGTCAAGGTAGCGGACGATGGCGGATTGTTCATTTGACGATGGGAGAACGATTGGAATCGCTTCATGCCGTCAATATGACGAAGCCCATTGTCCAAATCCGTACACCTTCGAGAACTCTGCAAATGGTCAGCAACGTAGAGGCTGCGTGAAAAGACATGGCCCTAAGTGGAGATTAGCTACCCGGAAGTCGTAGACAAACATATGCAGGGCTGACTATGCCATCGAGCTCGTACACGCCGAGTGATCCTGCCATGCCTTCATCTTATTAACGACCAAATTCCCAGGACGAACAACTTTGTAGCCGCTGAGATCATCATGCAACTTGTGATTCTCTTCGTCTCTCATAGTGGACGCAATGAGACCCTTCCGCGAACGACAGAAAGATGCCATCGAGCCAGCGACGTTCGTCCGAGCTGTCACACAAAGACCGTCTTCATCCGCTTCGTACTCTCCCAATGCTCCGGCACCTTCCCCAACCACGGCACGCCGGAATCCTTGTACTCAGGATAGGGCTTGAGCTTCATGCACGCTTCCCTTTCATCGTGCGAGAAGACAACGTGCGGCTTCGCTCGGTACTGTCTCACTGATTGTTCTCCAGATGACTGGGCAAGTTCATAGAACTCGTGGGTTTGTCTGGAGCAGCTTTTTGTCGGGCGAACTGGGTTTGATACTCGGCAATGAGTGTGGGCGATAGAGAACGGACTCAGAGCGTATTCGACGACCTCATTGTTCTTCGTGGCACACAGCAGCACGCCGATAGACGGGCGCTCGTGAGGCTTGCGTACATCGCGGTCCAAGGCTTCAAAATAGAACTCCAACTTGCCAAGGTATTCGGGCTGAAATTCACCGATTTTCAGTTCGATCGCGACCAGACATTGCAACTCCGATGATAGAAGAGCAAATCCAGGTGTAGTCTTTGCCGCCGACCTACAGCGAGATATTTGTTCGCCGACAAAGGAAAAATCACGACCAAGTTCGAGGAGAAACCGCCGCAGGTTCGCGGCTAGGGCATGTTGCAATCAGCCTCATCGTGCTTCTCAGGCAAGTCGAGGAAATCGAGGAGATAGGTATCCTTGAAAAGCACGTTGCGTCAGGGTGCAATTGTGCCACCGGTGGTGACACTTTTAGCGGCGCAAGGACGGTACGCTCGAACAGATGCACTGCTAACCGGCGTTCAAGTTCACGTTACTCCAATGCTTCACGCAGACACAAACGCAATAAAACGTCACGTTCCTCGGAGCGTTTAGCACGACTAAAGAATGAGCAAATTATGGGTCCACGACAATTGTCGCACCAGTGGTGAGACTTTCTTATCGCTTCGATATATCTCGTAGAACTGGCGCATCCGAAACAGGTTACGGCGAGTGAATCCTTTGATGTCAGGATGTTTTCGAGCAATGTGGCGCGCCAGTTGCTCAACCACGCCTTCACCCCAGATTGCAGTTCTCTAGTTTGCCGGCTGATGTATTCACCAATCTGCCAGTACAAATCAATCAGCTCAGTGTTAACGGCCTGCAACGCATGTTGCCGCGCCTGCTGGATGAGATCCACAACTTCAGCGAACGAGGCTTCCAGGGAGGCAGACACAACCTTCCGCTGGGAAAGGTCCTGTCGCTTCTTCATGACATCCCCTCCGTCTCCACCAGAATCTGCCCGAGCAATCCTTCGGTTTCCTGCTCTAGCGCCTTGATGTCGGCCCGGATTTCCTCTAACGTCCGCAAAGGTTGCGGTTTATAGAAGTAGCGCGTGAAGGAGATCTCGTAGCCGATCTTTGTGGCGGATTCGTCGATCCACGCGTCGGGAGCATAGGGCAACACCTCACGGCGAATGAATGCCTTGATGCCGCCTTCTTCCAGCAATGGTACCTGCTCAGTGTCACGTAACTCTGGATCAGGCTCGTATTCGACGATACAAGGTTTTCCATCCATAACTCCTTCATACCGCCCACGGAGCGAGTCTGCTTCTGCCTTGCCAGGTTTGTGGATTTTCTTGATGATGGGCGGAGCGGTTTCATCTACCTGGCCGTCAACCTTGAGAGCTTTGATCTCTTTGGGCGTGTAGACCCGATTATGGTTGCTGCCCCGAATACGTAGCGGCCGCTCAACCGTCACCTTCCAATAACCAAAGGCGGCGTTGGGAAAGATCTTCGACTGCTCAGTTTCCTTGAACGCGAGGAAGGTCTCACAGATACGTTGGATGTCCTCCTCGGACAACTCGCAGTTCTTCTTGCCCAGATTCTTGCGCAGCGGCTTGTACCATTGCGTCGCGTCGATGAGCTGCACTTTGCCGCGCCGATGCTCGGGCTTGCGATTGGTGACTACCCAAACGTAGGTCGCAATCCCGGTGTTGTAGAACATGTTGAGCGGCAGCGCGACGATCGCTTCGAGCCAGTCATTCTCGATAATCCAACGGCGGATGTTGCTCTCACCTTGCCCTGCGTCGCCCGTAAACAATGACGAGCCATTGTGCACCTCGGCGATGCGGCTCCCCAGCGGCGTGTTGGTCTTCATCTTCGAGAGGAGATTGACCAGAAAGAGCAATTGCCCGTCACTGGAGCGCGTCACCAGCGAGAACTCCGGATCGCCTGCGTGCTCAATCACGAAGCGCGGGTCCTTGATGCCATCCTTCCCACCCATGCGTTCCAGATCGCTTTTCCAGCTCTTGCCGTAGGGTGGGTTAGAGAGCATGAAGTCAAACTCCAATGAGCGAAAAGCGTCATTCGCGAGGGTCGAGTGTTCCGGCCCGCCGATGATGTTGTCCGCCGCTTCGCCTTCCCCTTTGAGCAAGAGGTCCGCCTTGCAAATCGCGTAGGTTTCGGCGTTGATTTCTTGGCCGTACAGATGTGTCGTCACCTGCTTGCCGTGGTCTTTCGCAAGCTGCTGCAACGTTTCCTCGGCCACGGTCAGCATCCCGCCAGTGCCGCAGGCTCCGTCATAGAGAAGATAAGAACCTGACTCGATCTGCTCGGCGATCGGCAGGAAGATGAGTTTCGCCATCAGCTTGACAGCGTCGCGCGGAGTCCAGTGCTCACCTGCCTCTTCGTTGTTCTCTTCGTTGAAGCGACGGACCAACTCCTCAAAGATCGTTCCCATCGCATGATTATCGAGTCCAGGCTGTTTCATGGAACCATCGCCATTCAGAACGGGGGTAGGACTCAGATTGATCGAAGGATCAAGAAATTTCTCAATCAGCGTGCCAAGCGCATCGGCTCTAGAGAGGCGCGGGATTTGATTACGGAACTCGAAGTTATCGAGGATCTCCTGCACGTTGGGCGAGAAGCCGTCGAGATACGCCTCGAAGTCGGCCCTAAGCTGTTGTTGACTGGCGCGAGAACGAAGGTCACGCAGCGTAAACTTCGAGGTATTATAAAATGCTTTCCCCGACGCTTGTCGTAGCGGCATATCCTGGTTGGTGATGCCAGCGGTATCAAGCGACGCCTTCATGTCCAGCACTGCCTGTTTCGTCGGTTCAAGCTCGGCATCCAAGCGGCGCAGCACGATCATCGGCAGGATGACATCACGGTACTTGCCACGCACGTAGAGATCACGGAGCACATCGTCGGCAATACCCCAGATGAAATTGACGATCCAATTCAGTTGTGTTGATTCCATCCGTCTCGTTCCCCTCGATTCGTCACACCCTTAGTGGCTCACATCGTTTGTCTGGAGTTTAAGTGGAGTGCAGTGATCTGTGCAAGGAAACACCCATTTCTATGTGTTCGCCCGGAGGAGAGGCTCTGCAGATGCTCGAAGAATCTCTCCAAATAACCAGAGCCGTCTGGCGTTATCATTCTAAGCGAAGCGAAGAATCTCTCATACAACGCTGATCAGTTCGCCTTGGCGGGTTTTCGCTTGACCTCCCGTCTTCGGGTTGCCGATTCTTTCTTCGCTGACGATCGTATTTTTATCTCTTCGGCAGCAAGGACTATTTCAAGCTGCTGAGCCATCTGCTCAAAGTAACGGGCAGGAATAAAAAGCCCTTCGCGGGTCACGATTATGCCGCTTTTCTTTTCCATACGCGCACCGCACGAGGGTTCGGGACGGTAATGATCTTTACTGTACGCAATGCTCCTGACTCGACAATAAGGGGGGTTGGGTCTTCTTCTAAGTCGAGCTCGGTTACACTATGGGTGGACCAAAATTCATCTTCTTCTTCCCAAGAAGCAAATTTAGGAATGCCCTTTAACTTTTTTCCCATACTGCTTTCTTTCTTCAGGTTCCATGTTCATGGCAGTTACAAGAAAGTACTGCCCCCGTCCTTGAAATTCTAGGATAATTTTCAAAAGTCTTCCGCCCTGCGTCACTCCAAGAACAATAAGTCTAACAGGATTTCGTTTATGCCGAAGTCGTATACTTCGACGATTAACCAGACATTCTTCTACTTCGCCGCGAGTAACCTGATGTTTCTCCCATAATTTCTCTTCGATAAAATCTTTCACGATAAGCTTTTTTAACCACATCGTGACTATACCGAAGGAGCACCACGGAAAGTATCGCTACCCGGTCACCGCAATCACACTACTGCGATTTCCCTTCCGCACTTCGATACGCATGGGCATAGCAGCGGCAACTTCCTCGACGTGGGTAATAATGCCGACCATGCGGCCTTCTTCGCCACGCAACTCTTGCAGCGTTTCAGTCACAAGTTGTACGCCTTCACGATCGAGCGTCCCAAAACCTTCGTCCAGAATGAGGCATTCGGTCGAAGTGCGGGCAGCTTTGCCGGTGGCGAGTTCACGGAAGCCTTGTGAGAGCGCCAGCGCTATCGCTAACGAGGCTAGGAACGTTTCTCCGCCCGAGAGTGAATGCGTCGGTCGCTCGCGCTTGTTGTCTTCATGATCGATGATTAGCAGCTCAATCGCCCGGCGTTTATAGGCGATGTTAAAAGAGTAACGACCATGCGTGAGTCGTTGTAGATGCAGGGTCGCATCACGCATCAACGCTTCTACTGCTTCTTGTGACAGGAAGTCGGTAAACTCTGACCCCAACAGCTTGTGCAGGTCGGTCGCCAACTGACCTTCGGTATCTGCGGCGCGCAGTTTTTCTTCTTCCTGTCCCTTTTCTGTACATCGCCGTTCGAGTTCGGACATCTCAGCTTCTAATCGGCTGCGACGTTCACGGATGGAGATTCCTTGTGCATGAATGCTCGCAAGCTGTTCTTTCAACCCTTGTCCGTCTTCACCGATATCCGACAAACCAGCCTTTTGCACTTCCGTCCGCAAATCCTGCTGCGCTTGTATCCGTTCTTGCTCACATTTCGTAACACTTTGCTGTGTTTCTGCTAATGCACGCTCTCGGGCTTGCAAATCAGCACGGAGCCTCGTCACGAGACGGTCCTGTTTTCCTTGTTCGTCCAGCAGCGCTTTTTCTTGCTGCTGGAAAACCGCATGCTGTTGTTGTTTCTGTGTCAGTCCAGTCAGTTCGCCATCGAGCGTGGCCAGTTCCGGCAAAATCGCGTCAACAGGAAGAGTGAGATTTTCGCGCACTGCGTGCGCCTCACGGTGTGCGTGTTGTTCAGCCGCCTCTAGCTGAGAAGCTAGAATACCAGCAGTCCCTTCCTTTTGCACTTTGTTGGTCTTTTCTGTTGCCATTGCCGATTCCAGCGCACGCTGCTGTTGCTCTGCCGCTTTCACTTGTTGTTCAAGCTGCGCGAGCCGTTGCCGTCGTGCGGTCAGCGTGGACTCCGGATCCTCACCAGTCTTGATGAATGCAGCGAGTGCTTGAGTAAGCTCGGCAATGTGAGCGGTGTTCGTTTCCAGTTGCGCCGTCAGACTGCGTATAGCTTCCTGCAGAGTTGCCTCTTCCTTTTGTTCCTGTTCTCGTTGCCGGGTTAAAGCAAGTTTTTCTTTTTCCGTCACTTGAGCTTTTGCTTCAGCCTCTTTGACTGCAGTTGCCAAAGCTTGTCGCTGTTGTTGCACACCGCTGAGCGCAGTAGCAAGTGATGCAAATCCAGGAAACCGACTGACAAATCGTTCCTGCGCTTCGCGTCGTTTCTGTTCGCGTACAGTCAACTCTTGCTCCGCAGACTCTTTCTTGGTCGTCGCGGCAGCGACAGTCGCGTGGGCTTTTTGCAACGCCTGACGTACGCTCTGTGCCGTAGCTTTGGAGGTGTCCACTGACCGTTGGAGGGTTGCAAGATCTCCCATCGCTAACTCGGACACTTCTGGTACGCGTTGCACCTTTACTTCACAAACAGGACATGCCTCACCGACATGCAACGAGGCACGCAAATGTTCGACTTCGTATTGGCGACGTGTCTCCTCCAACCCGCGGAGCGCGTCTTTCTCATGTTGCTCGGCCCGCGTAAGGGTGTCCTGCTGCTGCTGTAGTTCTTGCTCTGCAATAAGTACAGCAGCACGCGCATCTTCACATTCTTTGGTGAGTCGTTTTTCTTCACGGACTGCCTCTTGCAACTCTTTCCCAAGCGCTTTTGCTTCGTCCTCTAAGCGCGCTTTTTCTTGTTCTTCTTCACGTAATCGCTCACGCTGTTGCTGTAATGCGCGGAGCCCCTGGTCTTTTGCTTCTTCCCGTTGAACGCACTGAGTGAGCGACTGCTGAACCTGGGCCAACTTCTCACCTTGCTTTTGGTGTTGTGCCTGCAGTCGGTGTTGCTCGTGTTGCAATTTTTTCCACTGCGTTGCCTGTGACAACTTCTCTGTCAAGACGGCAATGTCGCCACCCTGCGTAATCTCTGCCTGTAGAGCAGTCGCATGGACGTGATACTCCTGTTGCATGGTAGTCACTTCTTGTTCTTTTATCACGAGGCGTTGGGCAAGCGCATCAATGTCTTTCTGAAGCGACCCTAATTCTTGTTGTTTACGCTCAGCTTCGTGTCGCGCCGAGTGATACTCGCGCAGATGTCCCACCGCCCGTCGAAGAATGTCATGGCGGGTGGCGTCATAGCCAAGCGCATCGCGATTTGTCGTAATCTGTGCGAGCTTCTGGGTAAGTGACTGGAGTTGCGCTTCTGCTTCTGTGAGCGTTCGTACCGCTTGCGTTCTTTCGTTCGTGCGCGTTTGCTCTTCGGTGCGCAGTTCTGCCTCACGGCGGATGAGTATCGTCAGGCCATCTACATTTTGCATTAATGTCTGAAAGACAGCTTCTCGGTTGGTCGTTTCTGCCAGTTGTCGTTCAAGCGTCACAAGGTCCTGCCGTTGCTGTTCAAGTCGCTCGCGACTAACACCAGTATATTGAGAGAGCGTTTCACGTAGAGCGTCAGACCGTGCTTTTGCTTGTCCAGCGACTTCTCGCGCACGCTCAGACACGCGAGTATAAACACCGAGTTCAAGAATACTGGCCAATAATTCACGACGGTCACTTGGCTTGCTGCTCAAGAACTCGGCATATCGACCTTGAGGTAAAATGACCGTTTTGGTGAAGCCATCAAAATCGATACCCAACAGCTCTTCGACGCGTGCAGTGAGCCGCTCTGACCCTGATTCGTCCTGAATCCATTCTTCGCCTTCACGTTCACTCAATCCGGATTCCGTCGTTTTACCGGTGCGTCGCACCGCACGAAACCACCGATCACCGACAGTAAAATCGAACGCGACTTCACACAGCCCTTCCCCGGCAGAGATCACACCTTTGGAATCTGCACCATAACGAGCAGTACGTCCGTACAAACACCAAACAATGGCATCGATCAGGGAAGACTTCCCACTTGCCATCGGGCCGGTGATAGCAAAGAGATCGAGATTAGAAAAATCGACGACATGCTCTTCGCCACTGGCGGTTCGAAAAGGCATGAAGTTTTTGAGTGTAAGTTTTTGTGGGCGCATATGTGGTTTGGGAGGTTGGATAATAAAAGGGCAGCAAATTTTTACGCTTTACGCATTACGTTTCACGCATTATGCCTCATCCTTCGCCGTGCTTTCCTCTTGATACAGTCGGTCAAACAATGCCATTAACTGCGGATCGGGGTCAGCTTTGCGTTTGGTTTTGTAGTATTCAGCAAAGAGTTCGGCTGCTGGCTTGTTACCGTTTCCCCGTTTCCCTGCTTCTCCGTTTCCCACGCTCGTGGCTTGCACCTCCTCAAAGCGCATAGCAATAACACCAGGCAAGGTTCGCACCTGTTCCGCAAGTTCGAATGTATGCTTGTCAGGCTGGAGTACGACCTCCACCCACGCATCGCTGAACTCATTTGCTTGTGCGAGAATCGCTTCGGCAGTGCCAGTGCGGCGGAGAAGCCATTTACCAGCACTCAGTTCAATGGGAGTAACCGTTGCTGGTTTGTTAGGATGCGCCTCAATAAGGCAGACGCTCTTCTTTTGATCTCGTTCACCGAAGTCCATCTGCAAGATCGAACCCGCATAGCGTGCCTGTGCACTGGCACCAGGAATCACTTGCGGTTTATGCATGTGCCCTAATGCGACATATTGTACATGCGCTGGAAGAAACCGAGCACTGACCGGATAGACACTCGACCGCCACTCACCGCCACCGAATTCACACTCAGCAAGATGCGCATGAGCAAGGACTATGGTCACAGCATTACGATCTTGCCGTTTCATGGCCTCTTCCAAGGCACGAAAATAATCCTGCACTTTGCTCTGATAGGTGGCAAGACGAACATCCTCTGAGGCTCCGACACCTTCTGCTGCGGTTAACACCGAGTGAGGCGATAAGTATGGTAGGCAACCAACCAGTGCTTTTTCTTTGCCATCGCGAGAGTGGATTGGTACGACTAGCGACGAGACATCACCATTAAAGTCCGTAACGACGTGGACCTGGACCAAGTCGCCTAATGGTTTGAGGGTTCGCAAGCGATAGGGATCATCATGATTCCCAGGAATCATGACCGAGGGAATCTGCGCACGGGCGAGGTCAGCTAACGTCTGCGCTACCAGTTCTTCAGCCTCAAGCGGCGGACGACGTTCATGAAAAACATCACCAGTAATAAGTACGGCATCGACCTGTTCGTGTTTGGCAATATCAATAATTTCGGCAAACACGGCCTGGTGCTCCTCGATTCGCGAACGGTTGCGAATCGTGCGGCCGACATGCCAGTCGGAGGTGTGAAGGAATCTCATGAACTGCGTCTCACCTTCGCTAACTTTAAGTTTGGTGGCTGACTCTCCACCTCTTCCGCCCGTGTCGCCCACGCAGGCATGGGAAAACAAACAGGAACAGGAGTCGGAATATCTGGCTGTGACACGATCATCCGTCCAGACGTGAGAATCTTTGCGCGCTGACGTAAAGTCGGTGGTAAAAACCCGTACTCCGCACGCTCCGCCTCTGCTGCATCAAGGCGGCCGACGATACGAAATGCGGGATTCGCCACGATGCGGCGTTCGACTTCTGAGGCCGTTTGCTGCGCGCCAATCAAGATCGTGCCGCTCGAACGCCCGCGTTCGGCAATTTCGAGTAACCGCTCACGAATTGGTGACCAGCCATCACGTGGCGCGTAACGATTGAGTTCATCGACAACAATAAAACACAGTGGCTCTGCCTTACCCGTTGCTTCTTTCTCTTCTTGAATCTGCTGCAGCACCGACCCCACCACAAAACCTTTGCCGACTTCGTAGAGTCCAGTCAGACTCACGACCGTGACCTGTTTCGCGCGCCAGTTAATCATGTGTCGCGTGGGATCAGCATCGCTCGGGTCACGGATGACCGACGACATCTTGTCTTCAGTGCCATAGAGCCGACGCATGAACGCACCAACGGTGCCAGCAGCTTGATTGGTGGACGAGGCAATAGTCTCAATCCCGCCAATCAGCGAACGGAAATCTCGAATTTCTTGTGGTGGTTGGACCTCATCCTCTTCGTCCTCTTCTCTCTTCCCTTTGCCTCTTTTTCCCAAGGACAAAAACACGCCTGGTCCAGGTCCAACTTTCTCTGCCTCTTCTGCAGCTTCACTCAATTTCCGCTCAACTTGATACACCAAGGTCGAAAGTAGAGAAGAGTCCTCGCTCGCATCGGTAAACAAGTAGCGCAGCAGGCGATCTCTACAGAAACTGCGCACTGTCCAGAAATAGGGCGTCACCTCATCCGCTTTGCGTGCACCAATACGTGGCTGGATCGGGCCGTTGCCATTGTCCACTGGTGGGACGTAGAACTGCACCGAGTCAAATGCCTCGGCAGGCAATCCCATCATTTCATATTCCGCCATATCGCCAGGGCTTAACTGGTTGTTGCGTTTATCGAGAAACAACAGGTCTTCATTCTTCACGTTGAAGATAATGGCGTGCGTATTGGCCGGGTCATCGAATGCGCCACAATTTAACAAACTGTGCAACAAAAAGGTTGTGTAGGTGGTTTTCGTAGCAATGCCAGAAACGCCACTAATGTTGATATGCGCGCCTTTGCGGCCGTTGAGGAAGTCGAGATTACCGTACACCACTTCTTTGCGCGAGAGCGCAAGCCCGAGTGGGAACTTCCGTTCCATCTTGTCCATGAACAGCGCCTTGGCATACTCTTCACCACTGACCACGCGGACCTGATCACCCGGCAGCGGCGGATAGTAATACTCAGGATCAAGCCGGGTCACGCGCACATGGGCGGCGATCGAAAGTTCAACGGGCAGCCCGCGCTCGGCTTCCACCACATCAGAATCAAAGGTCGAGCCCTGGTGTCGGGAACGAATGATGTCCACCATGCCAAACAACTTCACCGGACCAACCGGAGAATTGGTCTCGACCACGATCATCTCGTCTTGCTGTACGGGTTCGGTCTCGTCCAACAACACCCAAAATTCTAGCGGGGTTGCATCCTGTGTGCCGATGACTTTTCCCATTATTCCTCCAATCCACCAACCGGGATTGTCAGTCCACTGTCTTGGTGCATCATTCGTAATTTCTGCCTAATGCCGCGTAGCACTAATTGTGCGTCCCCTAACTGGTGACGTAACCGTCGCTCCAGCCCGCCTATGGGAATCAGATTTTGCGGCGCGCGTGGATCTTTCGGCGCTCGGGACGCTAATGCACGAACCTTCACGGCTGCTTGATCGAACACTTCCGACACATTGCAGCCATCGCGTTGCGAGGGATTCACCTCCAAACGGACTAAGCCGGCAAAGGGAAGTTCAATTGGCTGCGCCTCCACCAAGCGCAGATAGCAGGTCAACATGCGATACCCGGTGTTTTTGCGTTTACTCTCGATACAAAAAAATGGCGTGCGCTGGCCTGGCTGTAATCGTCCGAGCAGTGAGGTCCGTTTGGGCGGAAGGTAGAGTTTGTGAATGGTTTTAATCACCCCGACAACAGAAGATGCTCCGCCGAAAAATTTCAGGCTTCCGTCTGCAAGGACCAAGCTGTCGGCACTGGTCAGCGTTTCAGCGACCTGCGCTTCCGCCCGCCGCATCTCATTCACCAACGCTTCCCGGAGGTCTTCATAGGTTTCATCTTTGGTACTGAACCCGTGGTAACACAGGTTGCCGCCTCTCCCAACCGGAACATCGACGTTCTCTGGTGTCAGCCAATTCCCACCGGTAATGAAGAGACGGACGATGCGTTCTTGGACAATGCGCACGTGGGCGTTAATGGAAACCGCACCCGCAGCAAACGAGCCAAACAACGCCAGCGCACGTCGCTCTTCGTCTTCGACCATACCGAATGCATCGCTACGCATAACACCATCAACGACTACCGTTTCTATTGGTGATGAGATAGGAGCCGGGACAATCGGCTTCCAGGGACACTGCTCCCCTTCTTCATCGAGTGCCCGAACCGATACCTCCTCCGTATCAGCTTCATAGGGAGTGGAAATTTGGCTGCCGTAGTCGCCACCCCATGGATCAAGCACAATGCGCATCCTCCACCTCCCTGTTTGCACGCTCTCGTGCCCTGTGTTTACACCACTTCCTCGCCGCACGCTAGATATAGGGCCTCACCTACCCTCTGACCTACCAGCCCTTGTGTTTCTGCTGGCGTTCAGAAACATTGCTACAATGTACGGAAATGGGGGACAAAGAGTATGGGTGACGTGGACGCACTAAAAAAAGCCGCAGCGCTTGCAGCGCTTGACCTCATCCCAAACAACGCTGTAGTTGGACTTGGGTCTGGCTCGACGTTGTTGTACTTCATCCAAGAACTGGGGATACGGGTGCGTTCTGGTCAGTTTCATGTCGTCGGGGTTCCCACCTCGTACCAATCGCACTTCTTAGCCAAAGAGTCGGGAGTGCCTCTACTTGATCCGATGGGTGTGGAGAGTGTTGATATTACGGTCGATGGTGCTGATGAAATCGACCCTGCCGGGAACCTGATTAAAGGCGGGGGCGGTGCGCATGTGATGGAAAAGCTCATTGCAGCGATGGCAAAACAATTTGTGGTTGTCGCTGACGAGACCAAATCTGTTCAGGTGCTGGGTGCGCGCACTGCGGTTCCAGTGGAAGTTATTACTCCGGCACTGGCGTTTGTGATGAAGAAATTACGCGAGTTCGGTGGGCATCCACAGATCCGTTCAAGCAATGGTAAACTGGGACCGGTGATTTCCGACCTTGGTCATCCGATTCTGGACGTGAAGTTCGATGCGATTCCTGACGCGGTTCAACTTGATCAACAACTCAATGCTTTGCCCGGTATCGTTGGTCACGGACTGTTTGTTGGTATGGCTGATCAGGTACTGATTGCGCGGTCACCGATTGCCTCTCCTACTATCGAAACGCGGCACTTGGCCAGGACAGTATAAAATACCTCTTTGTGAGAATTCCTGGGGCGTAGTTGAGAAAAGGACAGCGCTTCCTATTGCGCAGTTGAGTTGGTCAACCGAGTGAGAATCTCGGCGGTCATTCGTTCTCCTCGCGCGGCAGTTTCCTCGACGCGTCCCACGACTTCAGCAATCCTTCGCAACGATATCACCGTTGCTACGCCGACGCTCAGTAGCATGATCGTGTTGAGCCAAATTCCTAACAGGATCCAATTATCCATAATGACTACCTTACTTCACAACACCGGTTTGCGCATCCCTAGTATCACTGTCCCCACGATCGCACGGTCCCCGTTCTGATTCTCTACGATAACGTCGCAATGAATCGTCGCGCTACCGTCAGCCTCGTCGCCGTTTTTCTCGGTCACGTTTCCCCACAGATTGAGCGTATCGCCGTGTTTTACTGGCGTGCGAAAGCTGACTTGAAAATTCTGCAAGCGCCAACCAGGAAAGTGATCAGTCACAATTTGCGCCAGGAATGTTGCGCTCAACGGACCTGGGACAATCGGCTGTGAGAATCCAGTCTGCCGCGCACGCTCTGGATCAATAAAGCGCTGGTCAGTAATGCGCGCAGCTTTGGCATAGCGTATGACAACGTCACTAGTCGGAGTCTTCGTTACTGGACCGATTTCATCGCCGATTTCGATGTCGGCGAACGCCCTTAGGGTTCTCACCGCCATAGCGGAATTCTCCTTACGTAACACGCACTATGTACCACGTGTTGCGTAATGCGTGGTATGTGATGAATCAAGCAAAAGCCACAATTTTACTAGTTCTTCTTCACGCAACACGCTTCACGTTTCACGCCTCAGATCTTTTTCTCCGGTGACCGCACCATCTGTCGTTCGCGCAGCACGACCACAGTTTTGCCGGTTGCATCTTTCACCACCATTTCGCGTACGATCACGCCAAGTGGTCCACTGCGTCCAGTCTTCTCGTACACTTCGACCAGCTTGCCAAACGCGGAGTATGTCTGCCCAGCATAGATCTCGTCGTAATATTCAAACTCTTGGCCTGCGTGCAGGGTAGTGAAGCCGGGCTCGACTGTCACTTCAGGTAATAATCGTTGTCCACGAATGTGCATGCAGAATGTCGGTGGCGCGATAACCGTAGGATACCCTTCCTGTCGAGCAGCTTCAGCATCAAGATACAATGGATTGAGGTCACCAACCGCTTCGGCAAAGTCACGAATATCATCGGCAGTGACGGCAAACTCTCCGAGTGGCACTTCCTTATTGAGCATGTCTGGTTCGAGTTTAATCATGTAACGGTCCCCTCACCAAAAGGCACAATACCTGCACTGAGAGCGACACCGAGCACAATCAATACGATTCCGGTTGCTCTCCCGATGATTACTCCTTGCGGAACGATCTTCTCGACAAAAATCACCGCCGACAAAATCCCCATCCATACCAAGTTCATTGAGCCAACGACAAACAGCACGGCCATCAGACTCCAACAGCAACCGAGACAGTAGAATCCGTGGTCCATTCCCATGCGAAATGCACCCCAATGCCCATCACGCCAACTGCTGAGCAGAAAGCCCATGGGTGAGCGACATTGTGACAAACAGAGATATTTCAGCGGAGTCAATTGATAAATTCCAGCGGCAATCAATGTCACTCCACCAATTACCATACCGTAGGTACGCAATGCTGGAAACTGCGCAGGAAGCGACTGGATCGCAAGATCGGCAGCATAGCCCACACCGCCAGTGAGAGTCCACAATACTAAGTAGCCAGCAACAAACACCCACACCGGCGTAAAGGGCAAGGCTTGCTCTTGTCGTCGTCGTGCCATGGCCTGAAAGACCTCGATGATCGGCGTCATCGCTGGCAGCATCATCGCCATCATCATCACGCCCCACAGGGCGACATAGAGAAACGCATTACTGACAGAAAAAGGCGTGCCCATCGTCATACTGCACGTGAACATACCCCAACCCATACCGTCGGCTTGGGCAGCAGTGACGATCCACGCAAGCACAGACAAAAAGACCAGCGCAATAAATATGAAGAGGTTGTTGCGGGTAATCACATGCAGACAGGAATTAGGAGTTGGGAGTTAGGATTTGGGTAAAAAGAGGCCAACAAGGGACAGAAGAGTTAATCGAGCTATCCTCTTCCTCCCCTGTCCCCTAGCCCCTATTACCCATCCCCTGTTTCCTTAGGAAGCAATCTTCTCGTAAAACTCCAACACCGGCGCGCCGTCGAGTATGGCACCAAGGTTCACTCCCAGTTCACCCAGATGTTTGCGATGTGCCTTAAATGCTTCATCATCAACATACTCTTCATAGAACATGAAGACACGGGGATTCTCTTTCGACTTGGCACATCGTGTAGGCGCGGTTGCCCGCTTCTTGGCGCACCTTTCGGCACCACACCTTTCATCGTCTCTTCAAACTCTTTCTCTTTTCCCTCTTTACCGTGAGCTTGGCAGTCAACGTAATCATACAATTTCTCCTCCTTTTACTAGCGAGCTATGTCTTGTTTTGCCTGAGTGGCGCTTCTTTGGCAACCGGTGCGAGCAATTGACAGCAACAACCGGTCAGTTCTATAGCGGAGCAATCGTAGGGCGGCCATTGGCCGCCGATGATCAGGCGAGCAGAGCCCGCCCTACCACATTACGAAGGCAAAAGGGGCGCATTGCTATGGGCAAAGATCTGACGATTCTTATTCGAGTGAGTCTCATACTCATGAGCGTAACGATCGGTTGTAGCAAAAAGGAATCGCCAACCTCATATTCATCCACTTCCATCGAAACAATTTCCACGCAGACAAAGCAACGACTCCTCGCCAATCCCGATGTGCAGAAAACGCTCGTTGGTCAATCCTCAGCCGCCACTGACGAGGCACTCGATCGACTCGCTCGGCGCGGCTGGAAGCGACTGAGTGACGACCAGCTGCTCCAACGGGTGACCATTCGCCGCAAGTTACTCTCTTCTGCCGATGTCACTACCTGTGCTGCCGTAGTACGCGATAAAGCTACTGAAGCGCAAACCCACGCCGCCCTGGCAACACTTGATGCACCCGATGTCGAGGCGTTCTTCTCTCTCAAAGAAACCGCAACGTCGCGGAAGTAAAAAAGCAGAAACCACCCAAGATGGTTCTGCAAGACCAGTTTCCCGAGGCGTTTCGGCTCGCTCTTGCAAACGCTACCGGCAGAGCAAGCTGACCATCTCGCCTATTGCTCACCGGCGACCCTGCGCGCGCCTCGGACGAAGACATCTGCTGGGCTGAGAAAACGTTTCTCGACGCACTGCTCACCACGCAAGAACCCTACCGCAGCACCTTAGCACGCGCGGTTGTGCAATGAGGGCCATCACAGGTTCCTCTTTTGAGGAGGATAACCCAAAGGTGTGGAAACAGAGGGCAGGCGGCGTATCCTCTGCAGAAGATGGCCGCCTGATTGCCCAGGCTCAGGTCTTGTCCTTGCCCCGGGAAACCTCAAGGAGTAAAGAGGCCCTATGCGCTGTGCAAGCTGTGGGTTTGAAAATCCCGAAGGCATGAACTTCTGTGGCAAGTGTGCGGCCTCGCTGATACCACGCTGTTCTCAGTGTGGCTTTGAGAACCCGTCCGGCTTTGCGTTCTGCGGGAAATGCGCCGCGCCGCTCGCCGGGCGACCGCCACCCGTTCAGTCTTCTCCTTTTGCTGTGAGTGCGCCTCCTGCGAGCTACACACCTCCCCACCTCGCGGAACGTATACGCGCCGAGCAGGCGGCGCTGGAAGCACGGGGAGCGACGGACGGTGAACGTAAGACGATCACGGCACTGTTTGCCGATCTCAAAGGCTCGACGGCGTTGATTGAAGGCCTCGATCCCGAAGAAGCGCGGGCGATTATCGATCCTGCGCTCCAGCTCATGATGGATGCCGTGCATCGCTATGAAGGCTATGTGGCCCAAGTGCTCGGCGATGGCATCTTTGCCCTGTTCGGTGCACCTATTGCCCATGAAGATCATCCCCAGCGAGCGCTCTATGCTGCGCTGCGCATGCAGGAAGAGATGCGCCGGTATGCGGACACGTTGCGGACAAAAGGTTATCCGCCCTTGTTGATGCGGGTGGGCATCAATACGGGCGAAGTGGTGGTGCGGTCGATTCGCAAAGACGATCTGCACGCCGACTATGTTCCCGTGGGTCACTCGACCAATTTGGCGGCACGGATGGAACAACTCGCCGCTCCTGGTTCTATTCTGCTCACCGAGCAAACTCGCCGCCTCACGGACGGTTACTTCGCGTTCAAGGATTTGGGCCAGACGCAGATCAAAGGCGTGGAAGAGTCGCTCAATGTCTACGAAGTGCTCGGTGCGGGACCGCTGCGTACGCGGTTACAAGTGGCGGCCAGACGCGGACTGACCCGCTTTGTCGGGCGCCAGAGCGAGATGGAACAAATGCGCCGTGCACTAGAGCAGGTCAAAGTTGGACATGGACAAATTGTAGGTGTGATGGGCGAGCCTGGACTAGGCAAGTCACGGTTGTTGTATGAGTTCAAGCTTACCTCACAAGCTGGCTGCCTGGTGCTTGAAGCTTACTCTGTCTCGCATGGCAAGGCCTCGCCGTATCTCCCGGTGGTCGAACTGCTCAAGAGTTACTTTGACATCCAGGCGCAGGACGACGAACGCAAACGACGAGAGAAGGTCACCGGGAAAGTACTCACGCTCGACCGCAGTCTCGAAGACATTCTCCCCTACCTCTTTGCCCTGCTCGGAGTGGAAGAACAACCGTCGCCACTTCAGCAGATGGACCCGCAGATTCGGCGGCAGCGGACGTTTGCAGCCCTCAAGCAGCTCTTCCTGCGCGAGAGTCTTAATCAGCCGTTGATCCTCATCTTTGAGGATTTGCACTGGATTGACAATGAGACGCAGGGCTTTCTCGATATCCTGAGTGAAAGTGTAGCTAGCGCCAAGCTCTTACTGCTTACGAACTATCGGCCGGAGTATCGCCACGAGTGGGGGAGTAAGACCTATTACACGCAGCTGCGGTTGTCGCCGTTTGGCAAAGCCGAGGCGGAAGAATTTCTCGACGTGCTGTTGGGCGCAACTGTAGAGACGTTGCATGCAACGTCTCTACAAGCCCTCAAGCAACTCATCCTCGACAAGACCGAAGGCACGCCGTTCTTCATGGAAGAGATCGTCCAGGAGCTGGTGGAGCAGGGGGTGCTCGTACGCGACGCTGCAGGGGCACGGCGCGCCGTGCCCCTACCCACCGACCTACATATTCCGACGACCGTGCAAGGCGTACTCGCCGCCCGCATTGACCGACTCGACCTGCCGAAAAACAGCTCCTTCAACAGCTCGCGGTGATCGGTCGCGAGTTCCCTGTGAGCCTGATCCGCCAGGTTATCACCCAGCCCGAAGACGAATTGTATCGCCTCCTTGCCTCCCTTCAGCACAAAGAATTCCTCTACGAACAGCCGGCGTTTCCTGAAGTCGAATACATCTTCAAGCATGCTCTCACCCAGGAAGTGGCATACAACTCGGTGCTCCAGGAGCGGCGCAAAGTCCTGCACGAGCGCACGGCGCAAGCTATTGAAGGACTCTATAGCACTAACCTCGACGAGCACTACAGTGACCTGGCGCATCACTACACTCGGAGCGGCAATACGCGAGAAGGCAATTGACTACCTCCAACTTGCCGGGCAACAGACTGTCCAACGCTCAGCCAATGTGGAAGCGATCCATTATCTGACGACCGCCTTAGAGTTGCTCACCACGCTCCCGGACACTCCCGAACGTACCTACCAAGAGCTGCTCCTACAGACCACTCTCGGTCCGGTGTGGATGGCCACCAAAGGCCTTGCGGCACCGGAAGTAGGTAAAACCTACACCCGGGCGCTTGAGCTGTGCCACCAGGTAGGGGAAACCCCGAAGCTCTTCTCGGTGCTGGTAGGACTGCGGAGGTTTTATTCTCTGCGGGCAGAGACACACACGGCCCGTGAACTAGGGGAGCAGCTCCTCAGCCTGGCCCAGAGTGCCCAAGATCCGATCCTCCTCTTGGAGGCGCATGGTGCCTTGGGGGCCTCCTTGTTCAACCTTGGCGAGTTGGTCGCTGCCCGAGCGCACTTCGAGCAAGGCATTGCCTTCTACGACTCTCAGCAGCACCGCTCTCATACCTTCATCTATGGCATAGCCTCCAGGGTGTTTTGCCCATCCTATGCAGCCTGGGCCCTGTGGTCTCTGGGCTATCCGGAGCAGGCGCTGCAAAGGAGCCACGAGGCACTCACCCTGGCTCAGGAGATGTCTCATCCCTTTAACCTGGCTCTTGCTCTGGACTTCGCTGCTGTGCTCCATCAGCACCGCCAAGAGAGTCAAGCAGTTAAAGAGCGAGCTGAGGCCGCCATGACCCTCTCCACTGAACAAGGGTTTCCGTTCTGGTTGGCGTGGGGGACTGTCCTGTGGGGTTGGGCGCTGGCTGAGCAGGGACAGGTAGAGGAAGGAATTGACCAGATGCGTCAGGGCTTGTCAGCCTACCGGGCCACCGGGGCAGAGTGGGCACGTCCGTATTATCTTGCCTTGCTAGCCGAAGGGTACGGAAAAAGTGGACAAGCCGAGGAAGGGCTTGCGGTGCTGGCCGAGGCGCTGGCTGACGGTGCACAAAACTGGGGAGCAGTATCTACGAGGCCGAGCTGTATCGGCTGAAAGGGGAGCTGACGCTGCAACAGTTCAAAGTTCAAGGTTCAAAGTTCAAAGTCACCGATCCCCGACCCCTGACCCCCGACCCCCAAGCCGAAGCCGAAGCGTGTTTTCACAAAGCCATCGAGATTGCCCAGCACCAGCAAGCCAAATCGCTGGAACTGCGGGCGGCGATGAGCCTGGTCCGGCTGTGGCAACAACAAGGCAAGCAGAGCACGAAGCACACCGGCATGTTATCCGAGGTCTACAACTGGTTCACCGAAGGGTTCGACACGAAAGACTTGCAAGAGGCGAAGGCGCTGCTGGAACGTCTCTCCTAAGGTAAAGTAAAAAAGAAAAGGAGCCGTTTGTACAAACGGTCATCAACCACAACAGGAGTCTGTGATGTCAACTGTGACTATTGAAGAGGCTCAGACCAAACTCTTGGACTTGATCCATACACTTCAGCCTCATGAGGAGGTCATCATCACCGAAAATAACCAGCCGGTCGCGCGCTTGCTGCCAGTCGAAGAGCGCTCGCCGCGCATCCCTGGTATTGCGCACGGGAAAGTCACCGATGCGTTTTTTGAGCCACTCCCCGAGGAGGAACTAAAGGCGTGGGAACGATGAGGTGCTTGCTCGATACCCATACACTCCTCTGGTGGCTCTTCGACGATCCCAAACTCTCACACCGAGCGCGGACGACCATTGCTGCACCGGAGAACGAGATCCTCGTGAGTGCAGCTTCGGCTTGGGAAATCGCGACCAAGTATCGGATTGGCAAATTACCAGAGGCTGGGGACATCGTCAGTCAATTTCCGCTGTACCTACGAAAGGCGCGCTTTACCGCCCTTGAGGTCTCCGTCGATCATGCGCTCTTAGCGGGCAGTTTGCCTGGCCCGCATCGGGATCCTTTTGACCGGATGTTGATCGCACAGGCAAAATTGCAGAGCGTGCCCATTGTGACCATTGAGGCTATTTTTGCTGACTATGGGGTGACGGTTCTTTGGTAGCGTAGAGAAACAAGAATGACATTTCGTGAGATATTGGACCAGGTGCGGGGGAAGGTCCGGGACAAAGGCCGGGTGACGTACCGAGCGCTGAAGCGTGAGTTCACGCTGGATGACGATTACGTTGCCGATGTCGCGGCAGAACTCATTGATGCGGAACACGTGGCCCGGGATGAAGATGGCAAGGTGCTGGTGTGGGCAGGGGCTGCGCCAGTTCCAAGTTCAAAGTTCCAGGTTCCAAGTCAAGACGCCGAACTCCGAACCCCGAACCCGAACTCTCCCCCGTGACCTACACGCCACCCCATCTGGCCGAACGGATCCGCGCGGAGCAGGCAGCGTTAGAAGCACGGGGGTCTACGGAGGGCGAGCGTAAGACGATCACGGCCCTGTTCGCCGACCTCAAAGGCTCGACGGCGCTCATCGAAGGGCTTGATCCCGAAGAAGCGCGGGCGATTATCGATCCGGCGTTGCAGCTGATGATGGACGCGGTGCATCGCTATGAAGGTTATGTGGCGCAAGCCTTGGGCGATGGCATCTTTGCCTTGTTTGGTGCACCCACTTGCCCATGAAGATCATCCCCAACGGGCACTCTATGCCGCGCTGCGCATGCAAGACGAGATGCGGCGGTATGCCGACAAGCTCCGACTAAAAGGCTATCCGCCGCTGTTGATGCGGGTGGGGATTAACACGGGCGAAGTCGTTCTGCGGTCGATCCGCAAAGATGATTTGCATACTGACTATGTCCCAGTCGGACATTCGACGAATCTTAGCAGCGCGCATGGAACAGCTGGCCGCGCCCGGGTCGATTCTCGTCACTGCCTACACGCACAAGCTGACCGACGGCTATTTTGAGTTCAAGGATCTGGGCGCAGACGCAGATCAAAGGCGTGGAAGAGCCGCTCCATGTCTACGAAGTGCTCGGCGCGGGACCACTGCGCACGCGCTTACAAGTCTCGGCGCGCCGCGGGCTGACCCGGTTTGTGGGACGGCAGAGCGAACTGGAGCAGATGCAGCGGGCCTTGAGCAAGCGAAAGCCGGACACGGACAGATTGTCGGGGTGATGGGCGAGCCGGGGCTAGGGCAAGTCTCGCTTGTTCTACGAGTTCAAGCTCACCTCGCAACGTGGCTGCCTGGTGCTGGAAGCCTACTCAGTCTCGCATGGCAAAGCCTCGCCCTATCTGCCGCTCATTGAACTGCTCAAGAGCTACTTCGACATCAGCCTCTAGGACGACGAACGGAAGCGGCGGGAGAAAATCACGGGCAAAGTGCTCACACTCGATCGCAGTCTGGAAGACACCTTGCCCTATCTCTTTGCTCTGCTGGGGATTGAAGACCCGCAATCAAGTCTTCAGCAGATGGACCCGCAGATACGGCGGCGACGCACCTTTGAAGCGCTCAAGAAGGTTGTTCCTGCGGGAGAGTCTTAACCAGCCCCTGATGCTCATCTTTGAAGACTTGCATTGGATTGACAGCGAGACGCAAGGCTTTCTCGACGTGCTGAGTGAGAGTGTAGCCTCGGCCAAGGTCCTGCTGCTGGTGAACTACCGTCCTGAGTATCGGTCCGAATGGGGGCAGAAGACGTATTACACGCAGCTACGGCTGGCGCCATTTGGTAAAGCGGAAGCCGAAGAATTTCTTGATGTGCTTGTTGGGCGACACCGTAGGGGCGCAGCATGCTGCGCCCCTACAACCCTTGAAACAGCTCATCCTGGAGAAGACCGAAGGCACGCCCGTTTTTCATGGAAGAGATGGTCCAAGAGTTACGCGAGCAAGGCGTGTTTGGGCGAGCGGGTCAGACCGGCCGGGTCGCGCCCTACCCCAAGATTCCATCTCCCCCCACCGTCCAAGGCATCCTCGCCGCCCGCATCGACCGCCTCGCGCCAGAAGAGAAGCATTCTTCAACAGCTTGCGGTCATCGGTCGTGAGTTCCCTTGAGTCTTGATCCGCCAGGTTATCACCCAGCCAGAAGACGAACTGTATCGCCTCCTTGCCTCCCTCCAACACAAAGAATTTCTCTACGAGCAGCCCGCCTTTCCCGAGGTGGAATATATTTTTAAGCACGCCCTGACCCAAGAGGTCGCTTATGGCACGGTGCTGCAGGAGCGGCGTAAAGTCCTGCATGAGCAGACCGCGCAGGCGATTGAAGCACTGTATCGGGCCACCTTGGACGACCATTACAGTGAGCTGGCGCATCACTACACGCGCAGTGGCAACACGCAAAAAGCCGTCGAGTATCTGCACCTGGCGGGGCAACAGGCGGCCCAGCGGTCGGCCAATGCAGAAGCGATCAGTCATCTTCACGACCGCCTTAGATCTCCTCAAGACGTTGCCAGACACCCGCGAGCGCGCCCAACAAGAACTCACACTGCACCTCACTCTGGGCGTGCCGTTACAAGCCACCAGAAGTTTTGCCTCACCGGAAGTGATGGCCGCCTATACCCGCGCACGGGAGCTGTGCCAGCAGGTCGGGGAGACCCGCCAGCTCTTCCGGGTCCTCTTTGGGCTGCGGACGTTTCATCATGTTGCGGGGCGAGTTTCTCACGGCGCGAGAGCTCGGGGAGCAACTCCTGGGCCTGGCCCAGCGGGAGCAAGACCCGGCCTTGCTCGTGGAGGCATATCGGGCGCTGGGCGGCACCTTATTCCATCTGGGTGAGTTCGGCGCTGCCCAGGCGCACCTGGAGCAGGGCATGACCCTGTATGACTCTCAGCGCCACCACTCCCCTGTGTTCCTCTACGGCATGGAGCCGGGGGTCTTTGGCCTCTCCTATGCAGCCGGGGTCCTGTGGCATCTGGGCTATCCGGACCAGGCGCTCCAGAAGAGCAATGCAGCGCGTACGCTGGCCGAAGAGCGGTCTCATCCATACAGCTTGGCCGCCGCCCGGGTTTATGCTGCCCTGTTGCATCAGCTCCGCCGGGACAGACCCCTGACCCAAGAGTGGGCCGAGGCAGCAATCACCCTCGCGCGCGAGCAAGGATTTCCAATGTGGTTAGGGCAAGGGGCTGTCCTGCAGGGCTGGGCGCTGAGCCGAGCAGGGACAGAGTCGCAGAGGGGATTAGCCAGATCCGCCAAGGACTGGCCACCCACGAAGCCATAGGGGCAGGTCTATTTCAATCCTATTATCTTGTCCTGCTGGCCGAGGCGTATGGGAAAGCGGGGCAGACAGAGGAAGGGCTGGCCGCACTCGCCGAGGCGCTGACGGTGGTGGACAAAACCGGCGAGCGTTTCTACGAGGCGGAGCTGTATCGGCTGCGCGGCGAGCTAACGCTCGCCCAGTCTAGAGTCCAGAGTCTAGAGTCTGGAGTCCAAGGAAATCAAAAGGCAAAGGGCAAAAGTCAGGAAACAGTAGTCAGTAGTCAGCAGTCAGTAGTCAGTAGAGAAAAAGAAGAAAAACAAAGGGCAAAAGTTACCGATCCCCGCCCCCTGACCCCCGCCCCCCAAGAAGACGCCGAAGCGTGTTTCCTCAAAGCTATCGAGATCGCGCAAAAACAACAAGCCAAATCGCTGGAACTCCGCGCCACGATGAGCCTGGTCCGATTACGACAACAGCAAGCAGATACGCAGCACGAAAGATATCCACGCACATCACGCTCCACGAAGCTACACAGATGTTATCCGAGGTCTACAACTGGTTTACTGAAGGATTCGACACGAAAGACTTGCAAGAGGCGAAAGCGCTACTCGATAGTCTAGAGTCTAGCGTCTAGGGTCCAAACAAGTCAAAAGGCAAAAGGTAAAGACAAATCACCGGAGAAATGAGGCGTAGACAAACCTCATTCAGAGTAGGGTGCTGCCCGACTCTTTTGTCACACTAATTGACCCTCCCTCCTTATTGAGCGGGAAGGTGAACCGCCGGGGCATCTGGCCATCGCCCCTACCACTGTACCATCTACTTCACTTGTCCTGTCAACTTTTGTTACCGTGAGACAGTTTTATCTCGCTATTCGTCGTATTGTCCTTATTTTCTTAATTCCGACTGTAACCCTCGATAAATTTACCCTTGGCTTCCATAAGGCAGATTGCAAATGGAGCAATTTCTTGCATATCTACTTAATGGCATACCCATTGCTCTACCATTGGGAGTCCTAACAAGGAACCGGCACCATCTACGAGGGGAACATGGCCGCTGTTTTCATTTCCTATGCCCGTGAAGATAAGGACTTTGTACAGAAGCTCCAGGATACCTTCACCGCTCAAAATCGCGAGACGTGGGTCGATCTCGACGACCTCTACGCTGGGGAAGAGTTCTGGCCACGGATTCGCACTGCCATCGAAGAAGCTGAAGCGTTCCTCTTCGTTATCAGTCCGGAGGCATTGAGTTCAGCGTACTGTCAGCAGGAGCTTGCGTACGCGGTTGAACACCATAAACGTATCGTGCCGATCTATTATCGCGAGGTTGACGAGAAAACGATCCCGCAACCGCTTGCGGCACGCCAGTGGCAGTTTTTCCGTGCTACGGATGATTTCTCCAGCGCCTTTACGGCACTCGTAGAGGTCCTCAACGTCGACCCGGAGTGGGTGCATACCCATACACGCTGGTTAATCAAAGCCGAGGAGTGGAATCGTAAAGGACAGGAACACAGCCTGCTCGTGCGTGGGCGTGAGCTACGCGAAGCGGAACAGTGGCTGACTCAAGCCGACAAAAAAGATCCACAACCGACACCACTGCAAACTCAGTATATTATCGCCAGTCGCCGCGCGGCTACCAAAAGCAAAGGGGTCTGGCTGAGTATCGCCACGTCTGGCCTTGGAATTGTTGCGGCATTGGCTGTAATCGCGTTGATCCAATGGCAATACGCCCGCTCGCAGACGAAAGTCGTCCTCGCCCGGCAACTCGCATTGCAAGTTGAGGCGTTGAAAAGCCGCCCTGAATTGTCCTCACTCCGAGAACTGCTAGCTGCCACCGCCATCAAACTTTCACCTTCTCTAGAATCTGATCAGGCAGTCTTACAGGGAACAGTACTGCTGCCCTGCGCAACTGCGAAGGTGGGCATCACCTCTGTTGCATTCAGTCCCAATGGCCAGTTCATTGCCACGGCTGGATATTCTTGTGTTGTCCGCATCTGGAATGTCGCCAATCAGCAACCCGTCTCCCTGCTCTCACACCAGAGCGGGATCACGGCTATGGCTTTTAGTCCTGATAGTAAGTATCTGGCTACAGTCGATTGGGCTGGTCACGCGCATGTGTGGATCATCACGACAGGCCAGGAGATCTCGCCGATGGCTCGCGAAGAAGGAATCACAGCGATCAGCTTCAGCCCCAATGGTAAGTACCTGGCCACCGCAAGCTGGGACGGAACCGTTCGTGTGTGGGAATACAATACTAACCGTGAGATCCTCCGTGGCATGCACGACAAAGGCAGTACCAGTCTGGCATTCAGCCATGATAGTCGCTACCTCGCCTCAGGCAGTTGGGACAAAACCGTCCGTATCTGGGATCTTGTCAGTTGTCGCGAGATTAAAAGACTGCCACACAAGGAAGGAGTGACTGCGGTTGCCTTTAGTCCGGATGGTGCACTCCTTGGCACGGCCACCTATGACCCACTGGTGCGCATCTGGAAAGTCGCCAACAGCGAACAGATTGCCCACGTTTCACACCGAGGTGGGGTGACCGCCCTCAGCTTTAGCCCGGATGGAAACTTCTTAGCCACTGCCGGGTGGGACAACACGGCCCGGATTTGGCAACGTGCGAGCGGACGGGAGATTGCCCAGCTTCCGCATGAAGGGGGGGTCATCGCCGTTTCCTTCCGCAGTGATTCCCGGCAGATTGTCACTGGAAGTTATGACCAGACGGCTCGTGTATGGGAGATTGCCTCGCCGAAAGAGAGCGTCCGCCTGACCCACAACAGTGGGGTCACTGCGGCAGCCTTTAGTCCCGATGGTCAGTCCATTATTTCTGCGAGTGATGATCCTGCCGCTCTGCTCTGGGAGTCGGGCACGGGGCGTATGATCGCCACATTCACGCATATGCCACGCGTAGCTGCGGTCTCCCTCAGTGCAGATGGGAAATACCTTGCCACGGCCGATGACGATTCGACGATCCGCATTTGGGAACAGGACAGCAAGCAAGAGATCGCCACGATGCGGCATGCTCACGGAGTCGCTGCACTCGCTTTCAACAGTGACGGCACCTATCTGGCGACTGTGGGGTGGGATACCACGATCGCGGTGTGGCAGGTAGCCCGTTGCCGCCGCCCGGACTGCCAGCCGCTGGCTCGGATGGTTCACCCCAGTGGAGTAGCAGCTATCGCATTCAGCCCTAACGGTAAGTATCTAGTTACGGCGGGCTGGGACAAGATCACACGGGCGTGGGAAGCCCGCAATCCGCAGCACCAAACAATCATTCCGCATGAAGGCGGAGTCGCTGCCTTGACCTTCAGTGCCGACGGCAAACAATTCGCAACCGCTGGTTGGGATGATGAAACCATCCGTATCTGGGACACGTCAACGGTGAAAGAGCGCGCCTTCCTGTTACATAAGGAAGGTGCAGCGGCAATCGCCTTTAGCCCTGATGGCACACAGTTCGCCTCTGCGGGATGGGATAAAACGATCCGCATTTGGGACCTGGAGACGCGACAGGTTGTGACCAGTCCCCATCCCCACCGTGAAGAAACCGTCACTGCGCTCGCCTTTAGTCCTGACGGGAAATATTTGGCCACTGCTGGTTCGGACAAAATTGCACGAGTGTGGGAAATGCCTGGTTTTCAGGAAGTCACCCGCTTACGCCACGATGCCGGAGTCGCAACCGTCGCTTTTAGTCCCGACGGCAAGTACGTGATTACCGCCAATTGGGAGAACGTCGAATTTCGTTGGCTGTGGCGACGAGAGGATGCGGTACGCGAGGTATGCGAGCGCCTGCACCGGAATCTCACCAACGAGGAGTGGCAGAAGTACGTAGGATCTACGGAGTATCTCCAGACATGTTCCCTCTCCGAGACCTAAGGAAAAAAGACATAGCTACCGTCTGTCTTCAAACCACATAAGGAACACGCAATGACCTTGCATGCTTTTGTCGCTATGCCGTTTGGCACGAAAGAAGGCATCGACTTTAACAAGGTCTACAAGGATTACATTAAACCCGCCTTAGAAACGGCTGGATTCAACGTCTTTCGTGCCGATGAGGAACAGCAGGCAGGGAACATTCGCACGGATATGTTCCAAGAGTTACTGCTTGCCGACCTGGTGGTTGTAGACTTGTCAATCGACAACCCCAACGTCTGGTACGAGTTAGGCGTTCGTCATGGACTTCGCTCACGCGGAGTGATCCAAATTCAATGTAAGCGTGACTACATGCCGTTCGACGTCTATGTCGATCGTGCCTTCCGGTATCACATCAAAGATGGCGTCCCCGATCCGGCAACTCTGGAAGACGACAAAAAGGCGTTAGCCACGTTTGCAACTGAAACGATCCAGTCATGGCACGGACGCAAGATCAGTCCTGTCTATCATCTGCTTCGTTACTTGCAGGAGCCAGATTGGAAATCACTCCGAGTGGAAGAGGCCAAAGAGTTTTGGGAAGCGTATGATGGATGGGCACGTCGCATCGAAGTCGCGCGGCGGAAAAACCTCCCCGGTGATATTCTCGTCTTTACCAAAGAAGCTCCTTCTCGCCTCCTCCAACCTGAAGCACGTCGCAAAGCAGGAAAAGCTCTGCTTTCTCTCGGACAGTTTTCATACGCACTGCACCAGTACCAGAAAGCATTGGACATCGATCTAACTGATCTCGAAAGTCGTCGACAGAAAGGTCTCCTGTTCGGACGTTTGAAAAAGTATGACGAAGCCAAAGCGTGGCTCAAGGCGGTTGTTGAGGAGTACCCTGAGGATTCGGAAAGCTGGGCGTTACTGGGCCGTATTGAGAAGGAGAATTGGGTCATGAGGTGGAGGGATTCGGGCAAAACACCCGAGCGAATGCGAGAAGATGCACTGGCCGAGGAGGGGTTTCTTCATGAAGCAATCGACGCCTACATGACCGGTTTTCGCAAAGATCCGAAGAACTACTATGCCGGTATTAATGCGATTACTCTTCTTACCCTCAAGCAAACACTTCTTCACGAGGAACAGACTCCCGAGCAGCGTGCGTTGGAAGGGGGAGTCCGATGGGCAGTACAAAGTGCACTCACTGAAACTCCGAGAGACTACTGGGCACGAGTAACGCTCGGTGATCTCGACGTTCTCTCCGCTGATAAAGCACAGGTCGAGCGACAGTATCGAGTCGCGGTTGCAGTGGCCGAGAAGGATTGGTTCGCACTTGATTCTTCGTACCAACAGTTACTCCTACTGCGTGACCTCGGGTTCCGCCTCGTAGAAGTCGAAGCCGGATTGAAGATTCTTGAGCGCGAGCTCAAGAAACTCGAAGCTCCACAAGAACGCTGGAAGCCGCAGCGCGTATTTCTCTTCAGTGGGCATATGATTGACGCGACCGGATCGTCCAACTCCCCGCTTTCCTGCGGAGAAGGAATCCATCGCCACATGGGCGATTCTCGCCAAACTCGAAGCACTTGGTGCTGGAGCAGAAGACCTTGCCCTCTGTGGTGGCGCATGCGGTGGTGACTTGCTGTTCGCTGAGGCATGCCTGACGCGCGGCTTACGACTGGAAGTACGTATTCCCTTTGATGAGCCGGAGTTTCTTCAAGAATCGGTCAATTTCGCCGGCGACAACTGGCGCGAGCGTTTTTACGCCGTCAAAAAACATGAAAAGACCAAACTGCTGGTTATGCCAGATGAGCTTGGCCCACTCCCCAAAGGTGTCAATGCGTTCGCGCGTAACAATCTATGGCAGTTATACACCGCACTGTCGTGGGGGCCGGAACGACTGCACTTCCTTTGTCTGTGGAACCGTAAAGGTGGAGACGGCCTCGGCGGAACCCAACACATGTACGAGACAGTCACTGAACATGCCGGACACGTTCATGTCCTCGATACCACAACGCTTTGGTAACGAAATGATCTAGCGATGATCGACGAGAAAGCTGCGGCGCAGCAAGTGCGAGATGAACACTTTCCAGACACGTTTCATTGTGCGTAATGAAAAGGAAGCAGCAAAACGAAGAAACAGAAAGGATGGAGATGGGATTAGGTTCGCACTAACGGTCGCTCGCGCTCTGCACGAGAACCTTTGCCCTCTCGGCAGTCTTTGCAAATGCCGTAGATCTCCATCTTATGGGTTGTTGCCACAAACCCAAATCGCTGAGCAACTTCTTCCTGAAGTTTTTCGATCTGCGGTTGAGTAAACTCGACGATGCGCCCACAGCGTTCGCAGATAATATGATCGTGATGACGTTCATCTTCGAGTTTCTCAAATCGAGCTTGCCCATCGGCAAAGTGTCGCTCTTCCGCTAGGCCGCACTCTTTTAAGAGTTTCATCGTGCGGTACACAGTGGCATAGCCCACACGCGGATTGAGTCGACGCACCTCGCTGTAGAGCTCTTCAACACTGATGTGACGGTCGGCTGAAAAGAAAACCTGCGCGATATCCTCTCGTTGCGAGGTTGCTTTGAGTCCCTGCTCTTTGATCCAATGACGGAATTGGGTGAGCCGATCGCTCACTGCGATGCTCCTCCAGGCCAGAGCCGTCGTAACGCAGGAGACAACAACTCGCGATCAACCTCACGCCGCGACAACTCATCAAGAAGGATATCCATGCGATCTGGAACTGGCATATCTCGATCCAAGAAAACGGTCTCTTGTCCACGGACTCGACATCCTCCACCTCGTACCTGGTAGCCCACTTCTCGGAACAGCTTTTCTTCGCGGACACGGATGCCAATCCGTTCAGCCACGGTCTTCAGTTCTTGAAGGAGGGCACCACCTCTTCCCCCGGACTGCGGTTTTTTTGCCATAGTAATTCTCTATTGTGACCAAGGGCTCTCGGCTTGTAAAGTGGTTGCTTGCTCACGTGAGGACACAGTGATAATCAGGCCCACGAGGAATGGTAACTGAGACACTGAGGATTACATGATTAAACATATCCTCCTCGCTCTCGACGGCTCTGACCATGCGCGGACTGCGTTTCAGTATGCATTATGGTTAGCCGAACGTTTCCAGGCTGAGATCTCTGGTTTGCACGTCATCGACATCGTTTCGGTTGAAGGGCCATTTTTTCAGGACATCTCCGGAGCGTTGGGCTTTGAACCCTATCTCGATGTAACTGGAAAAGTACGTCAAGCCTTGCATGAACGTGGACAGCAATTGCTTGCAGAGTTCACAGCCTCGTGTAGTGAACGGAGGATTGCCTACGAAACCATTCTCGTTACTGGGATCATCGCGAATGACATTTGTGAACATGCCCGCACCAGCGATCTTGTTGTCATTGGCCATCGCGGAGCTAACGAACGATTTTCCACAGGATTGTTAGGTGGTACGGCCGAAAGTGTCACACGTAAATGTCCACGTCCGGTATTCATCACTCCGATGCAATTTCAACCGATCACGAATCCACTCCTTGCCTATGACGGCAGCCCGCGTGCCAGCACAGCCATGCATTTGGCAGCAGAATTCTGTGCTGCGCTCCATCTTCCCTTAACCGTTCTCTCGGTCGCACATCGCGAAAAAAACGGTGGAGAAAAACTCCTCGAAGAAGCACGACACTATCTCAGCTCCTACGGAATACCACTAACCCTCGTCCCTGCTGTCGGTCATGCCAACCAACGGATCGTCGAGTGCATTAAAGAAAGAAGCCACGATCTGTTATTCATTGGCGCATACGGCCATACTCGTATTATCGAAATGGTCCTTGGAAGTACAACCGAGTATGTCCTGCGCAATGCGCCGTGTCCGGTGTTCTTATCGAGATAGGATAAGGGAGAAGGGGTAACGGATAAAGGGAGAAACGGATAGAAAAACATCCTTCTGGCCTTTCCCTTATCCTTTCTCCTTTCCCCCTTATCCATTATCCTCCTTGCGACGCTCACGGCAGACCGCTAAGATTCGCTGACCAAACGGTCAAGTGTGGAGAAGGAGTGTGGAAAAGGATGCGGTACCCGCTACATGTAACGACAGATATGATGAAGTGGCAGACGAAAAATAAACTACAAGGACGGAAACGGTATCCGGTCGTGCTGATGCTTGAGCCTCTGTATACCTGCAATCTTGCCTGTGTCGGATGTTCCCCAGAACGTCATTCTGGTGAGCTAAAAGATCGACTCACGCTCTCTCAATGTCTTCAAGCGGTTGATGAGTCCGGCGCACCCATCGTTTCTATTTGTGGTGGCGAACCGACCGTCTATCCAGAACTTCCCGAGTTAGTTAGTGAAACGATCGCTCGCAAACGGCATGTAATCGTTTGTACAAACGCCATTCTGCTTGAGCGATTCTTCAGCAAAGCACAGCCACATAAGCGATTAACCATCAACGTTCATCTTGATGGTTTGCGGGAGACCCACGATTTCGTTTGTGCGCGTGAAGGGGTATTTGACAAAGCCCTTGAGATGATCAAGGTGGGCAAGCAGCTTGGCTATACCGTCTGCACGAACACCACGGTCTATCGTGAAACCAGTATGGAAGAGATTGAGGAGTTGTTCGCACTCCTGACGCGGATGGGAATCGACAACATGTTGGTGTCACCTGGGTATCATTACGAAAAAATCCAAGAGAACCACTTCCTCTTCCGTCAGGAGATCCATCAGAAGTTCAGAAAGGTTTTGGAATTATCAAAGAAGTATCGCCTCGGCTCTACTCCGCTCTTTCTTGAATTCGCCGCTGGAGAGCGTGAGTATCCCTGCACCCCATGGGGAAATGTCACTCGTACCCCTTTCGGCTGGAAAGGCCCCTGTTACTTGATTGGCGAAAAATACTATAAAACCTGGGACGAGTTCTGGAATGGGGTGGACTGGAACTACTGGGAAAAACGCATTGATACCAGATGCCACGATTGCTTGATGCACTCAGGGTTCGAGGCATCTGTCACCCGCACCTTCCCCGAAAGCCCGCAAGGACATGTGGAAGATGGCGAAATGGATGTTTTCATAATCGCCTCATGGAAATGCGGTTATGAAAGTCGCGCGGCTTTACGATTCGACAGACATCCGCTTTGAAGACGAACCGGTCCCGGTAGTTGGCCCTGGAGAAGCGCTGATTCGTACGCGAGCGTGTGGCATTTGCTCTGGTGATGTCATGGGCTGGTATATGAAGAAGAAAGCGCCGCTCGTATTCGGTCACGAGCCAGCCGGAGAAGTAATCGAAGTTGGGCCTGGGGTAACAGATTTTCGTCCTGGGGACCGGGTGTTTGTCCACCATCATGCGCCATGTTTTACTTGCCGGCCCTGTCAGCGTGGAGAGTTTGTTCAGTGTTCCACATGGAGAGCATCCCGCATTGTTCCGGGTGGTATGGCAGAGTATTTTCTCGCGCCTAAAGAAAACCTCGCCGGAGACACTCTCTCCCTTCCCTCTGACCTGTCTTTTGCTGATGGTGCGCTGATCGAACCTGCTGCGTGCACAGTAAAGTCAATGCGTAAGTCAGGAATGCAAGCCGGTGATCGGGTTTTCATTATTGGCTTGGGCATTATGGGTCAATTGCATGTTGCGCTGGCTCGCCACGCTGGTGCAGGCAGTGTTATCGGTGCCGATTTTGTTCCGTATAGGCGCGAGAAGGCTCTCGCTTTGGGCGCAGACTTTGCCCTTGATCCAGCTCAAGGAAACGTTGAAGAGCAATTGCGGCAGCACACGCATGGTGAGATGGCTGAAGTTGTGATTGTCGGACCAGGGTCGCTTGAAGCGATGGAATTAGGAATTCGCTGCGTAGCTAAAGGTGGGACGGTTGTTCTCTTTACCACGAGCACTCCGGAAGCGATATTGCCAGTCTCTCCATATCACCTCTATTTTAACGAGATTCGCCTCATCCCGAGCTACTCGTGTGGACCGAATGATACCCGCGAGGCATTACAGCTCATTCGTACAGGCATCGTTACTGCTGATAAGTTCATTACTCATCGTTTTCCCTTTGCCGCTTTACACGATGCATACAAAACCGCCTCTGAAGCACGAGACTCGATCAAGACTCTGGTCGAGTTTCCTTGATGACTGAATGATGGCGAAATCAGAGACACGAATCACACGCTTTCAGGACGGACCCGGTTGGGAAGGCGTCGAGCGTGAGGTGTATAAATCCAGCCAGGAAGAAGGACGTGATTGGCAGGGAATTGTACGGCAGGTACTCGTTGGGAAAGGTGGAGAATCTACTGCCTTTCACCTGCGTTACTTTGAGGTTGCTCCGGGTGGGTACTCGAGCCTCGAAAAACACGAGCATGCACATGTCGTCGTTGTCGTCAGGGGAAAAGGCCGGGCGATCCTCGATGCTACTGCGTATGAGCTAAATCCGTTTGATACGGTATATGTAGCTCCGTGGACTCCGCATCAGTTCCAAGCTGTGAACGATGAGCCGTTTGGCTTCTTTTGTATCGTGGATGCTAAACGTGACCGTCCTCAAACGGTGTCTTCTACAGAAGCTATAGCTGCACACACGGCTGGAGCATTTAGCAGATCATAAAAAAGAAAGGCGGCCTCTCGGGAAACGAGGCCGCCCTTACTGGATTCCTAGTGAGATTTACTTATTAAAAGACCTCTCCAGCGTTGAGTTGTACTTCCCGGCAACGTTCTCGACTTTCTGAGCAGCGGCTTCCATACGCGCAGCTGCAGCCTCAGCACGTTTCGCGGCATCCTCTGCTCGACTCGCTGCCGTAGCTGATCTATTTGCAGAATCTGTCCACGTGTCTCTCACTTCAGGCTGCTTCGTCGCACACCCAGCATTGACCATCGCTAACAGGGCAGCAGCGGTAACGGCTGTCCCTATTCTCTTATACGTCTTCATTGCGTTTACCCCTTACCTCTCCAGCGATGTCTGTCTTACTTTCTCATACTTTTTGTCGTCATTGCTTCGATTCGAGCCGCTGCATCTTCACATTTCTTCGATGCTACCTCTACACGTGCAGCTGCGGCTTCGGCACGCCTGGCAGCATCTTCTGCACGGCTGGCCGATTGACTTGAGCGGTTAGACGCATCAGTCCAGGTGTCTTTCACTTCGCGCTGTGTTGCACAACCAATATTAACAACTGCAAGTAGGGCCACTGCGGCAACGCCTGTGGCCAATCCGCCAAAAGTCCCTCATCCTGCTTACCCCCTTCGTTAGATACATTGATTTCTCTATTTTGCCACAATTTTGTCGCTCACTCAAACCTCGAGGCGGCAAATGTGTGGTATGGGTACGGCATGCTGTTCCCATATCTGAATAGTTTCCCCCCAGAAGCTCGCGCGTAGAGCAGAAAATGAGTCAGCGACTAATAGTCATCGCCGAAGTCGTCATCATGACTGTGGCCATGATGCCCACCACCGGCAGGAGCTTGCTTCTTTTCTGGTTGATCGGCGACCGCAGCTTCAGTTGTAATCATGAGGCCGGCGACACTCGCTGCATTTTGAAGCGCCGTGCGCACAACTTTTGCTGAATCAAGCACGCCAGCTTTCAGTAGGTTCTCGAATTTCTCACTCGCGGCGTTGAACCCGTAGTCGTCTTTCCCCTCACGTACTTTACTAATAACGACAGAGGCTTCAGATCCTGCGTTTGCCGCAATTTGTCGTAACGGCTCTTCGATAGCGCGTCGAACGATAGCGACTCCCTGGTCACGACCATCACCAAACTTCAACCCATCAAGCTTCTTTTGCGCACGCACTAACGCTACTCCACCACCAGGAACAATCCCCTCTTCTACTGCAGCTTTAGTCGCATGCATTGCATCGTCCACCCGCGCTTTGCGTTCCTTCATTTCCACTTCAGTTGCTGCACCGACTTTAATGACAGCAACCCCACCGGCGAGTTTTGCCAGGCGCTCTTGCAGTTTCTCTCGATCGTAATCAGATGTCGTTTCTTCAGTCTGGGTGCGGAGCTGTTGAACTCGGCTTTGAATCGCGTCCTTTTTGCCTGCACCACTGACGATGATGGTGTTGTCCTTATCGATAATCACGCGTTTGCAGCGACCAAGGTCACTCAACGCAAGATTCTCCAGTTTGATCCCGAGCTCTTCGGCAATGACTTTTCCCGAGGTCAGAATCGCTATGTCTTCCAGCATAGCCTTGCGCCGATCACCAAACCCAGGAGCTTTCACTGCCGCACATCGCAGGGTACCACGTAGCTTATTGACCACTAAGGCAGCAAGTGCCTCTCCGTCTACATCTTCTGCAATAATGAGGAGTGCGCGACCACTCTGAGCGATTTTTTCCAGCAGCGGGAGGACTTCGCGGAGGTTAGAAATCTTCTTTTCATGGAAGAGGATATAGGGATCTTCCAGCTCTGTAGTCATTTTTTCTGGATGGGTCACGAAGTACGGGGACAGGTATCCACGATCGAAACGCATGCCTTCGACAACATCAAGTGTCGTCTCCAAAGTTTTGCCTTCTTCGATGGTGATGACGCCTTCCTTCCCGACTTTATCCATTGCTTCAGCCACAATCTCACCGATCGTACTCTCACCATTGGCCGCAATGGTTCCGACTTGGGCAATCTGTTCTTTCCCTCGGACGGTACGGCTTTGTTCTTTTATACCCTCAATTACTTTCTCTACTGCTGTATCGATCCCACGTTTCAGTTCCATAGGGTCAAACCCAGCACTCTGCAGACGAATACCCTCGCGGAGGATCGCACGCGACAACACAGTTGCAGTCGTGGTACCGTCACCAGCGGTGTCTGAAGTTTTGCTGGCTACCTCACGGATCATCTTGGCGCCCATGTTTTGGAACTTGTCTTCGAGTTCAATCTCTTTGACAACCGTTACCCCGTCCTTAGTTACCAACGGAGCGCCAAAGCTCTTTTGTAACAAAACGTTACGCCCACGTGGACCAAGCGTCACTTGCGCCGCGTCGGCTAGCAAGTTAACCCCCTGGAGGATTCCCTCCCGTGCCTTGTCATGCAGGTAGACGAGCTTCTTCGCCATCCTGTACTCTCCTTTCACCTACTGTGTTCGCGATAAAATTAAGGGACAATGCAAGGTATGCATCTTTTAGTAAATTGCAAGGTCCTCCGGCAAAGAAGAAGATTGGGACTTTAAGATTATCGCGAATTATCCCAACTAGAACAGAGATTCATCGTGGTCAACAACTGCCGGCCTCACCCGGAAACCATCCTCTAACTCTCTGCTCTCATCGGAAAATTCAGTTCGGCGATTATCGTGGGAGAATCCCCATTCTAGGAACTCCTCAGCCGCTTTGAACCGCACCCGGCTATTCCTACCGCCGAGGACAACAACGATGAGGCTTTTCTCTCCACGTTGAGCCGTCGCCACAAGATTGTACCGAGCCCTAACCGTAAAACCTGTCTTTAGTCCGTTCACTCCATCAACACGACCAACAAGGTGATTCGTATTTGGCAACATTGCCATCCCATCGCGGAACGGGACATGGTCAAGGGAAGTCCAGCGTAAGACACGATGGTATCTAATGAGTTCCATGCCTAAGACAGCCGAATCCCGGGCAGAGGATACGTCTCCAGCACCACCACCGGGCAGAGGCATCCCATTAACAGTTTGATATCTGGTTTTCTTCATTCCCAGCGCACGAGCTTTTTGATTCATCGCAGCAACGCACGCTTCAACTGACCCGTGAATATGTTCTGCTACTGCAACGGTAGCGTCGTTCGCTGATGTCACCAGCATAGCTTGCAGAAGCTCTCCTAAAGGAAAAACTTCACCCGGACGGAGGTTAATCGTCCTCCCACGGGCGCGGCTTGCGCGGGAACTAATCACAACCGGAGTTTGCAACGACAACCGCTCTCGCTCTAGGTCCTCCATTGCCAAAAGTCCGACCATCATCTTTGCTAGGGAGGCAGTGGGCCACTGCTTGTTAATATTTTCAGCCAGAAGCAGTTGTCCAGTCTCCGCATCTGCCAATAACATCGACTGGAAATCTTTGCCTGGTTCTGGATCGAAAAGCTGCACGACTTCCCGTGCGACAGGAGCTCGGCGTTTGAGTTGCCGTACAGATTTCCGCTTCTGGATGCGAGGTCGTACGTGAGATCGAGGTCGCCGAGGGTCAGAACTCCGGAGGGTCAATACACGAAGGTTCTCTTTCTGTTTGCCTTGTATCAGCCGTGGTGCCGCTTTTTTCTCTGCACGAGGAAGCTGTCGCGAGACCTGCGTCTCTTTTGTCTTATACGCAAGACTTTGACCGATCGTTCCATCTAGTAAGAAGGCGAGTATTCCTCCAATCGCCACTCCAATCCACCTCCACATCTTAATCCGCCACGTCATTCGTCCTCCGCTTTATTAATGAAATCTTGTCGTATACACGAATAAATATCTGATTCTAAATGGGAAAAGATTCTTGCCATTAATAATGGCAAGAAGGATCATAGTACCATATCGGAGAAAATCGGCGCAACTTTTCTGCGCAAAAACGGAAGGAAAAAGATATTTCGCAGGAAAAACGCTATGTGAGCATGTTATATAGCATTAGGAGATCATCTCGGATGGCACGTAAAAGATGAAGATGATTCTGACTTTGGGGAAGTACAGCAATCGTCTGTTCAAGGGGAACGGTCGGCGAGGACGTCTTTCTCATCCTCTCTCTCGTTCTCGCTCTCTTTGAGTTTTTTCTTCGCTCCCGCAATGGTGAAACCATCTTCGTATAGGAGCGTCTTTATTTCTAAGAGCATTTCAACATCCCGGCGACGATAGAGACGATGCCGAGAGGGCGTCTTTCCTGGTTTCAGGATGGAAAACTCGGTCTCCCAGTAGCGCAAAACGTAAGGCTTAACCCCAACAATCTTTGCGACTTCACCAATCCGGAAATAGAGTTTATTCGGCAGCTCTACTTGTTGCGCCACGTCACTCCTGGCCGACAAGGAATTTTCCCTTCCTTGTAGCACTGGACTATGCGAGAAGGAAAGTCCAGGGAGGCACTAAGAGAAACTTTCTTCCTTCCGTGACGGAGATCTTTCTCCCGGGAATTGTTACGCTCGCACCTCAACATCAAGGGTTTGCGCGAGATGGGCAATGATCTGTGAGTGTAGAGCATTCACTTCAAGTGCAGTAAGGGTACGATCCGTCGCTCTATATGCAATGGAATAGGCAAGGCTCTGTTTGTTTTGCGGAATGGAGTTCCCTCGGTATTGATCGAACAAACGGACCTCAACAATCAGAGGATTCGCTAAAGAACGGACTGCATCAATCACCGCCTGTACCGGCAAGGTTTCATCTGCTACCAGAGCGACATCACGAACAGTCGTTGGAAAGCGCGGTAGTTGCTGATAGCGAACCGCGGTGCGCGCGTGGGGAAACAAAGGCGCAAGATCAATTTCAAACACCCATGGGTTTACCGTGAGATCAAGTGCGCGACAATGATTCGGATGCACCGCCCCAGCCACACCACATACAGTACCATCAATCAGAATCGTCGTCGCTTTTCCTGGGTGGAGAAACGGGACGGTCGTCGCTCGCTCCCAACGAATTTTTTCCTCACAGCGTAGCTCTTGCCAGAGCGCTTCTAACACTCCCTTGAGATCGGCAAACTCGATCGGTGTTGGTTTCTGTAAACCGCTTGCCGGCCAATTCCCATAGAGCACTCCAGCAACATGTAATCGTTCTTGCCGTCCATCTGGTGTTTCCTGGGCACCCAAAAATACTTTGCCAATCTCGAACACCGTCACGCCACTCTCTCCCTGATGAAGGTTGTGTTGGAGTACTCGCATGAGATTACCAAGCAAGCTCACGCGCATTTCTGCACTTTCAGCAGAAAGGGGATTTAGTAATGGAATAGGAGACGTTGAGCTGGTCCCCGCAAACAACCGATTGAGCTGTGCCGAGGTGAAGCTCAGGCTCAGCACCTCGGAAAGTCCCTGTGCGGCAAGGCAGGCACGAATACGCCGTACCCAATTCCCCTCATCATCCAGGGTTCTTTCGTGTGCTTCTGCTCGCGGTAAGAGCGTTGGAATCGTTTCATAGCCCCTGAGCCGCGCGACTTCTTCAATCAGGTCTACCTCTTGAGTAAGGTCAGAGCGATACGAGGGAACCGTCACATTCCAGGTTCCACCCCGACTGCGTTTAACCTTGGCTCCCAAAGTGTGTATGCAGTGTTCGACGTCTTTTGCCTCGACCGGCATACCGAGGAAACGCGAGACACGTTGTCCACGCAGAGGAATAGTTGTCGGAAGCAATGGTTGTGGACAGACGTCAATAATTCCACGACTTACCTTCCCCTCTGAAATCTGCGCAAGAAGATCTGCTGCGCGATCTAAGGCGAGAAGAGTACCTTGAGGATCGACTCCACGCTCGAAACGATACGAAGCTTCACTTCGTAATCCTAACCGACGAGCAGTACGACGAACTGTTTCTGGAATAAAATAAGCACTTTCAAGGAAGGTCACTGTCGTTTGGTCGTGGACTTCAGAATTTGAACCTCCCATGACTCCAGCCACAGCGACGGCGCGATCACGATCACAAATCAGCAAGTCGTCTGAGACTAGCGTCCGCTCTTTTCCGTCGAGGGTCGTAATTGAGGTAATGTCACGAGCACGACGGACAATGATTTCTGGCCCATGTAGAGAAGGCAGATCGAACGCATGCAGGGGCTGTCCACGTTCCAGCATCACATAGTTCGTGACATCCACAATACTGTTAATCGCCCGCACTCCAGTGCCTTCGAGTCGCCATTTCATCCAGGCCGGAGAAGGAATAACACGGAGATTATTTACTATCCGTGCGGCATAGCGAGGACATAAATCAGCATCGAGAATCGAAACACGGGCTTGCTCACTCGTTACAGATTTCCCTTCTCGTACACGTAGCCGCTTCGCGAGCAGCGGGACACCGGTGAGTGCGGCGATTTCGCGCGCTAAACCCAACACACTCAGACAGTCACCGCGATTCGGGGTAATGGCAATATCAAGGATCGTATCCCGCAGTCCAAGACGAGCGTACAACTCTTCGCCAAGTTTAGCGTCTTCTTCGACAATCAATAATCCACTGTGATCATCTGAGAGTCCAAGTTCCTGTTCAGAACACAACATACCATGCGACTGTTGTCCGCGAATTTCTGTCAGTTCTACGTGCTGCCCAGCGGGTAATGTCGTCCCGGCTGGAGCAAAGGCTACTTTGTCTCCAACTTTCATGTTGGTCGCACCGCACACAACGGGAAGCGTCTCTCCACCCTGAGTAACGTAGCAGATCGTTAAGTGGTCAGACTGTGGATGTGGATCGATCCGCACAATCTGTGCGACTTGGATTGGCTCGGCCCCTTGCTCACGAATATCGTCGACTTCAAGGCCAGCCATTGCCAAGCGACTGGCTAAACGATCAAGCGAAAGCTCAATCGTCACAAATTCGCGCAAGCCAATTAAGGGAAACTTTCATGGGGAAGACCGTGAAACGTGATACGTAATACGTAATAAGCGTAAAACGTAATCCGTGAGAACCTTGGACTCTGTATTTGACTCCTAGACTCTATTTACTTTTTCTAGAACTGCCGCAAAAACCGCAGATCTCCTTCGTAGAATAATCTGATGTTATCAATCCCGTAGCGCAACATCGCGATCCGATCGATACCCATACCGAACGCAAATCCAGAAACCTGTTCGGGATCATATCCCACCGCCCGGAACACATTGGGATGGACCATGCCTGACCCCAGGATTTCCATCCACCCGCTACCTTTACATACTGGACAAGAGGCGTTACTTCCCCCACAGAGCACACAACCAATGTCTACTTCCGCACTCGGTTCAGTAAACGGGAAATAACTCGGCCGAAAACGCACCGGCGTACTTGAACCATACATGGCATGAACAAAGGCGGTCAGCACTCCTTTGAGATGAGCGAAGCAGATATCAGAACCAACCATCAACCCTTCGAGTTGGACGAACATCGGCGAGTGGGTGACATCATCATCGCAACGATAAACACAGCCTGGCACGATAATCTGTAATGGCGGCTTACGACTCTCCATCACCCGGATCTGCACCGGTGAGGTGTGGGTTCGTAACACCACTTCGGGAGCAATAAAGAAGGTATCCTGCATTTCTCGCGCAGGATGGTCCGCCGGAATGTTGAGTGCAGCAAAGTTATGGTAGTCGTCTTCGATGTCAGGACCGCGCGCAACTTCAAACCCCATTGCCGTAAAGATTGCGATCGTATCGTCCATCACTTGCAACAACGGGTGCAGCGATCCGCGCGGTCGTCGCCTACCAGGGATAGTAATATCGATACGTTCGGCAGCAAGGCTTTGAGTCCGCTGAGCCTCTTGCCATCCTGCCTTCAAGCTCACGATCCGCTCTTCGAGCAGGACTTTGATCTCGTTTGCTGTTTCGCCTATTTTGCGTCGTTGCTCAGGTTGTAGCTCACCAATGCCACGAAGAACTCCGGTGAGTTCTCCCTTACGCCCGAGAAAGCGTACCCGCACTGCTTCAAGTCCGTCCTCATCTTTACAAGCATCAAGGGCAGACAACGCTTCGTCTCGGATACGTACGAGTTCGTGTTCCATAGGATCGGAAGAAAAGAGGTTCGAGGTCCGAGCCCTGAGCATCGAGCAAGAGAAGGCTACTTCCATTCTCTTTACTCATCGCTCGGTGCTCATACCTCAAAGCTGAACTCAGGCTGCCGCGCGTCGCTGTTTCGCCAGATCGGCGACAGCGGTAAATGCACCCGGATCATCAATCGCCAGTGCGGCGAGGATCTTACGGTCGATCTCAACGTTCGCCTGTCCCAGGCCATGAATGAGTTGGTTATAATTGATCCCATTGAGTCGGGCTGCAGCATTAATCCGAGTAATCCACAAGCGACGAAAGTCGCGTTTGCGTGCCTTCCGATCCCGATATGCATAGACTAAACTGCGTTCGACGGTTTCTCGTGCTTGACGGTACTGTCTCCGCCGACCACCGGTGAATCCTTTGGCAAGTTTCAAGATCTTCTTGTGACGGCGGCGTGCTTTGAAGCCGCGTTTTGCCCGTGGCATGACTGTGTCTCCTTACATTCCTACTTATAGGGAATCAACTTCTTAATCGCTTTTTCGTTAGTCACATCAACTAGCGTCGTCTGGCGCAGGTGCCGTTTCTGTTTGCGCGTTTTCGCTGAGAGTTGATGGCGTAAGAACGCTTTCGCCCGACGAACCTTTCCGGTTCCAGTCGTTCTGAAGCGTTTTGCCGCCCCGCGGCGGGTTTTGAGCTTTGGCATATACTTTACCTCGGTACGATCAGAATTGACATATTGCGCCCTTCTAAGCGCGCTTGCCCTTCGAGTTCTCCAATGTCTTGTACCTTCTCGAAGAACTTCCCCAGCATGTCTTTCCCTAATTCTGGGTGGGTAATTTCTCGACCACGAAAAAGAACTGAGACTTTCACTCGTTGTTTCTTTTCCAGAAAACGGCGTACATGAACTACTTTAAAATCGATATCATGGTCACTCGTCCGTGAACCAAGTTTCACTTCTTTGACCAACACTTGTGTTGAGTGTTTCCTGGACTCCTGCACTTTCTTCTTTTGCAGATAACGAAACTTGCCGTAATCCATGATCCGACAGACTGGAGGCGTTGCTGTCGGAGAAACCTCAACAAGGTCGAATTCTTTTGCGCCAGCTAGGCGAAGTGCTTCTGCGAGAGGAAGGACGCCGACTTGTTGTCCTTCTTGGTCGATTACTCGGACCTCACGGGAACGAATCTGTTGGTTGATCCGGACTCCTGCTTCCTTGGCTATGGCTCACCTCCTGGAACAGATTCAGTAGCGATACGGGCAATCAACTCTGACACCGTGAGGGAAGGGATTTTTTCTCCTTTGCGTCCCCGCGGCGCTACTGTTGCAGTGTTCACTTCTTTATCGCCAATCACAACCATGTAGGGAATTTTTTGCACTTCGGCTTCACGGATTTTATAACCTAACTTTTCGTTCCGTAAATCGAGTTCAGCGCGAATACCAGCCTGCTGTAACTGATCACAGACGTTGCGCGCATAGTCTTCCTGCGCATCAGTCACAGTAAGGAGGCGGGCCTGCACCGGGGCAAGCCATAATGGGAAATCGCCACCACAATGCTCGATCAGTACGCCAAGAAAGCGTTCGAGTGATCCTAAGACTGCTCGATGAATCATCACCGGCCGCACTTCACTTCCTTGTGCATTGGTAAATGCAAGGTCAAAACGCTCAGGCATCATGAAATCAAGCTGAATAGTCGCTAACTGCCACTGTCTACGTAAAGCGTCAAGGACAATGCAATCGATCTTTGGTCCGTAGAACGCTCCATCTCCAGCATTCACTCGGTAATCAATCTGATTCGCTTTGAGTGCCGCAGCAAGCGCTGCTTCTGCACGATCCCATGTCGCATCCTCGCCAAGGCGCTTTGCTGGTCGAGTCGAGAGATTGAAGCGCATCTCTGCAAAACCAAAGGTTCGATAGACCTCGTTGATCATGCGCAGAACCCCGTTCACTTCAGTCTCGATCTGCTCTGGAGTACAGAAAATATGAGCATCGTCCTGAGAGAAGGAACGAACCCGTGTGAGCCCAGAGGTCACACCAGACCGCTCAAAGCGATGCAGTCGAGCAAAATCAGCAATCCGAATCGGCAGATCACGATATGACCGTTTCTTCGCGGCGTAAATGTAAGTGTGTCCAGGACAGTTCATCGGCTTGACACCGAACTCTCGTCCTTCGATCTCGGTAAAGAAAATATTCTCTTTGTAATTCTCGTAATGACCGGATCGGTGCCACAAATCAACATCGAAGATTTGTGGAGTCAGCACCTCCTGATAGCCGTAACGCTTATATAGACCACGAATGTACGCAATCAGTTCGTTATAAATGAACGCCCCTTTGGGAAGAAAAAACGGACTTGCTGGCGCAATCGGATCAAAGATGAAGAGGTCGAGATCTTTGCCCAACTTCCGATGATCACGACGTTTCGCTTCCTCTAGGAGCGCGAGATGTTGTCGCAGATCCTTTTCTGTCGCAAACGCGGTCCCGTAGATCCGCTGCAACATTTCGTTCTTTTCGTCTCCACGCCAGTAAGCTCCGGCAACACTCGTCAGTTTGAACGCCGGAATATTACCAGTCGCAGGTAAATGGGGACCACGACAGAGGTCAACAAACTCGCCTTGTCGATAGAGCGATATCGCTTCATCTCCAGGAATGCCAGCGATAATCTCCGCCTTGAAGTCCTCACCCATCGAACGGAAAAGACGAACGGCATCATCGCGCGGAACTTCTTCCCGCGCAATGGAGAAGTTTTCTCCCACGATTTTTTTCATCTCTGCTTCGATCTTCTCTAGATCCTCGGGAGTGAAGGCACGCTCATGCTTAAAATCGTAATAAAAGCCGTTCTCAATTACTGGGCCAATAGTGATCTGCACACTAGGAAAGAGGCGTTTCACAGCCTGAGCCATGAGGTGTGCACAGGAGTGGCGCAGAACATCAAGTCCCTCGACCGATGCTAACGGGATGAACTCGATCGCGCAGTCTGTATTTAACGAGTGAGATAAATCGACGACTTTGCCGTTGACTTTCGCGGCAATCACATCTTTTCGGTTGGGAGGTAAGAGTTCGCGCACCACAGTCCCCAGAGCTACGGTACGTTGTTCTCCCTTTTGAACTTGTATGGTGATTTCTTGGGAACGGGAACTCATAAGAGCAATCAGCTTTCAGCAATCAGCGGGTCGTTGATGGATTGACGCATTAATTCATTGATTCGATCAACTGGGAAAAGGATTCAATCTCTAGTGCCGAAAGCTGACAGCGTCGAGTTCTAGACTAAGGGGGAAATAGGCACGAGCGGGGTTGAACCGCTGACCCCTACCGTGTCAAGGTAGTGCTCTGCCACTGAGCTACGTGCCTGCAAAATTATGATACAGGGAGTTCCTCTCCTTTTGCTCAGCTGCTCCCCACTCTACCATTTCTCTGTTACGATTCCCGCACGACATGCACAGTAATATTCCCGCGCACTTCACTACTGAGGTGAACAGGAACCGTATACGTCCCAAGTTGCTTAATTGGCTCTGCCAGCAGGATCTTTCGCCGATCGATCGTCACACCTTGCGCTGTCAGCGCCTTCTCAATGTCGATATTCGTCACTGAACCAAATAGACGATCTTCTTCCCCAGCTCGAGCTTGGATTGTTAATGACAGTGCGGTAATCCGGTCACTCATTCCCTGTGCTTTCTGGTGATCTTTTTCCTTCTTTGCCGCCGTTAACCGTTTCTGATGTTCAAGGACGTGGAGGTTACGACGATTTGCTTCAATAGCAAACCCACGAGGAATGAGATAATTACGTCCGTATCCATCACGAACCTTCACGACCTCGCCGATAGTACCAAGGTTCGCAACATCTTCTTGTAAAATGATCTCCATAGCAGCCTCTATTTTTACGGCAGCAAATAAGAAAACTCAAGTTCAAAACTAGATCGTTTCACCGTCCATAGAACGGGGTGAGTCTTCATCTTGCCATGCGCTCTTACAACCGTGCCGACGCATACGGCACAAGCGCAATAGAGCGGGCTTGCTTAATCGCTTTGGTCAGCTTTCTTTGATGCCAGGCGCAGGTGCCCGTAATCCGGCTGGGAATGATCTTTCCTCGTTCGGAAATAAAGTCTTCCAGCATGCGTTGCTCTTTGTAGTCAATTCCGGCTCCTTTGTCAGCGCAGAATCGACACACCTTACGGCGTAAACGGCGCCGATTCGGGAATTTATCATCGGTCGCTGGCCCTCTTCTTTGCGGCCCTCTTTCTTGTTGTCGTTGTCTCGGTGGCATACGCGTAATCCTTCAAACAAAATACCAAAGTTTTATGAAAATCAACTTCGTTCCTAAGAAAAAACTATTGACCAGCAGTCGGATTCTCTGATTCGACCGGAGGAGGTGTGGAAGGTGCCGTCGTAGAAGGTTGCGAAGCTGGAGCAACCACGGACGGCTTGCGTACGGTCGAAAGGAAACGCAAAACATTTTCGTTGATACGAAGGTTGCGCTCTAGCTCTTTCACCGTTGCCCCTGGCGCATCATACTCAAGCCGGAGATAGTAGCCGCGCCTCTGCTTCTTAATCAGGTGAGCAAGATCCCGCATACCCCACTCATCTGCCCGGACCACTGTCCCATTAGCTCCTTCAACAATCTTTTGCATCCATGCGTTTAGCTCTTTGACTCGAGCTTCTGGCAACTCTGGATGAAAAATGCACAATGTTTCGTAACTCGGCATGCGTTCCTCCTGCCAATAATCGCATCGCTACTTGTGGTCCTCGCATTAAGGGGTGTCGAGCAAAGGTCGTTGAGTGTTCTCACTCTCTACGGCTGCTCTGCCTCTGGTTGGACCGCTCCATTCACTGCCGCCATCGTTTTCTCAATACCATCGCGGACCCACATTTCTACCGCGTCGGCAGCGTTATCCACCGCGGGGAGAATAGACGCTTCTTCTTGAGGAGTAAAGGGCTGTAAAACAAAGTCGGCCGGATCTTGACGTCCAGGAGGGCGCCCAATACCGACCTTAATGCGCACGAACTCTTTACTGCCAAACGCCGCAATCAGCGAAGCAACTCCGCGGTTTCCTCCTGCTCCTCCCCCTCCGCGCTTCACCCTCACTCGTCCGAAGGGAAGGTCAAGGTCGTCATGAATAACAATAAAGTCCGACAATTCCAGTCGGTAGAAATCCCGTATTTTTATTGCCGCCTCGCCACTACGATTCATGTATGTTTCAGGTTGAACGAGAAGAGCTTTCTCTCTGTTTAGCTGGCCATCACCAATCAACGATAGAAACGCTCGGCGAGACAGGCGGATGCCCCAGCGTTCAGCCAAGGTGTTCACCACCCAAAAGCCGACATTATGGCGTGTCTTGCGGTGTTCGGGACCAGGATTTCCGAGACCAATAATGACACGCACGTCCGAACCTGAATAAAATGAGGAAAAGGGTAAAATGGGAGAAAGGGCAAAACAGTGAGGAAACAAATTGTTCAGTGTTTCCTTGCCTTTTGCCCATCTTCCCTATTTCGCCCATTTCACCTCTCGGGCCTCTATTTTTTGTCCGCTTTTGGTGCTCCACCCGCCGCTGCTGGTGCAGGGGCAGCCGTCTCCGTTCCAGCCGCAGCTTCTCCTTCAACCACTTCTGTCTCAGTTTTCGTTTCAGCGGCTACTGGTGAAACGACAGTTACGACGGAATCATCGGTGTCATAGACCGCCTTCACGCCAGCCGGCAACGGAATTTCAGAAATACGTACCGAGTCGTGTAAGGCTAGCGGTGAAACATCCACCTCAAAGAACTCAGGGATTTCTCGTGGCAGACATTCTACGGTAATTTCGCGACGGAGGGATTGCAGGATACCACCAGCCGTCACCCCTTGTGCTTTGCCAATGAAATGCAACGGGACTGTCACTTCAATCGGCTTATTCACATCGACCTCGTAGAAGTCGATATGGACTGGGGCACTGGTCACCGGATGGCGTTGCACTTCTTTCAACAGCGCCAACTTCTCATTGACTACTGAACCGGGCGAAGTGAGCTGAATCAAATGTGATCCTTCAAGGCCGTCCAACTTAAAGCGAAACTCGCGTGCATCGACACAAATGGGGCAGCCGTTTTCCTGGACCATAGAAAACGGCTGGAACTTTCCCGCTGCGTCGCAGTCTCCCAGATTCCCCTTTGCTTTTTACTTGACGATCTTCAACTTTCAAAACCACTGTTTCCATATTTTCCTCATCAAACAAACAGAGAGCTAATTGACTCCTCGTTATGAATACGACGAATCGCTTCACCGATCAGAGGCGCCAGCGACAGTACCTTAATTTTTTCTACCCCCTGAGCCTCAGACCGTAAGGGAATCGAATTGGTGACAAGTAGTTCCTCAAGCACCGACCCACGAATACGCTCGATTGCAGGCCCGGAAAGAATCGGATGCGTACAGCAAGCAAACACCGCTTGTGCACCGGCTTCGTGCAAGGCCGCCGCCGCCGTAGTCAGCGTTCCTGCCGTATCAATCATATCATCGATAAGAATAGCAACCCGACCTTCAACGTCACCGATAATGTTCATCTCGGCAACATCGACATTGGCTTTCCCTGAGATTTTAGACTCGCCTTCACGTGCTCTGCGTTTATCAATAATTGCCAATGACGAACCTAGGCGTTTCGCAAAAGCGCGGGCACGTTCAACACCACCGGCATCAGGAGAAACAATTGTGACCTCCTGACGACCAATGCGGGAACGAATATACGGCAACAGCACTGGTGCAGAAAACAGATTATCGACTGGGATGTTAAAGAATCCTTGAATCTGCCCAGCATGCAGTTCAGCCGTCAACACGCGCGAAGCCCCGGCTGTCGTGACAAGATCAGCGACGAGTTTCGCACTAATCGGTACACGTGGGGCAACCTTGCGATCCTGTCGTGCATAGCCATAGTAAGGAATCACCGCTGTGATGCGGTTTGCCGATGCTCGCTTAAAAGCATCGAGCATTAACAGCAACTCCATCAGGTTGTCATTGCCAGGCGTGCAGATGGATTGCATGACGAACACATCGCCACCGCGCACGTTTTCAGTGATTTCGACCGCTATCTCGCCGTCACTGAAGCGACGAATATCTGCTGCCCCTAGCGAGGTACCGAGATATGCGCAGATCTCCTTCGCCAAGGGTACGTTTGAATTTCCAGCAAAGATCTTCAGGGGTGCGTCTCGCATAATACTCCTCACCTGCTCGAAGACCACAAAACACACTGGGGAGGCAGGATTTGAACCTGCGGGTGCCGGAGTCAAAGTCCGGTGCCTTACCAAACTTGGCTACTCCCCATTATCGAGAAGCCATCTACTCGCATTCAGTGATCAACGAAGAATGACATAGAGAACTCAGCAATGAGGACTGTTTTGTTCTCTTTTCAGGCTTTTCGTCCTCGTTTACCCAGTCCCCAGTCCTCATTCGTCAGCATGCATTTTTGGCTGATAGTTGATCGCTGAAGGCCAAAATTACGTAGCAGTTTTGCCCTTAGAAGTCTACGGCAGAAAAAGGGGAAATGGCGAAAAGGGGAAGCGGCGAAAAGATAAGCAATAGAAGAACCGAGCCTGCAACTCCCACCCACTTCACAGAGTGCTGATTAATGGAACACACAGTATTGATACTCTATGATTCGTTCAAGTGCTCGACAACAAAAGCTTTTCCTATTTTTCCAAGTGTGTCCACTGCCTGTTCTGCAATGTGGGGATTCTGAAACATACCAAACACGGCTGAACCACTGCCAGACATCAAAGCACTCTCTGCACCAAGCCGGAGCATTTGTTCTTTGAGTTCGCCAATTGATGGATATGCTGAAATCACTGCACGTTCGAGGTCATTAACGAGAAGTTTTCCCAGAGGCCACCTTCCGTTGGTCAGTTCAATCTTACTATCAGGGCTCTCTTGTTCAGGCAGTTCATCAAAACGGCGATAGGCCCACAGTGTAGAGACGCCAAAGGGGGGAACAACCACAACAAACCATTTCGGTGGCAACGCGAACACTGGGGTCAGAATTTCCCCGATTCCTTGGACACGTGAAGGACGACAAGGAATAAAAAAAGGCACATCAGCGCCTAATCGAGTGGCAAGCGCACGCAAGCGCGACTCATCAAACCCCAATGATAAGAGCGCGTTCAGGCCTTTCAATACTGCGGCTGCATCACTGCTCCCGCCGCCAAGTCCGGCACCAGCCGGAATGCGCTTGAGTAGATCAATAGTAATGTGAGCTTGTACTTCGGCTTCTTTGCACAACAACGTTGCAGCCTTGTGGGCAAGATTCGTTTCATCAGTCGGCAATGTCGGATCATCACAAGTAAGAGTTATTTGGAATCCTTCTCTTGTCTCTCTCTCTATCTCTATCTGAATCTCATCACACAAACTGATCGGCACCATCAGGGAATCAAGCAAGTGGTATCCATCTGGCCGCCGGCCAGTGATTCGCAGGAAGACATTAATTTTCGCCGGAGCAAGAATCCGCATGATGTTGATATTTAGCTGCTCGTCGTTGCAGCCGAAAGCTCCCTATGAAACAACAACAGCATGGATACATTCATGAAGGTCGCGGTCGATGCCGCACGTCAGGCTGGGGCGTTACTCAAAGACAACTGGCAAAAAGCCAAAACCATTGAGATCAAGACAGATATTGTCGATCTGGTTACTAACGTCGATAAAGCCTCAGACGCGTTGATTACTGGGATTCTCCGTTCCCGCTTTCCCGATCATCAGATCATCGCCGAAGAATCCGCAGTGTCAGGCAAGCCCAGCGCCTATCGCTGGTACATTGACCCGATCGACGGCACCACCAATTTTGCGCACTCGTTTCCTCATTTCGCCGTGTCGATCGGACTGATGCACGAGTCGCAGATAATCGTCGGTGTTGTCTATGACCCGATCAAAGACGAACTTTTCTGTGCGATGCGCGGGAACGGGGCAACACTCAATAACCACCCCATTCACGTCTCGCCAACCCCGACGCTCGACCAATCGCTGGTTCTCACCGGGTTTCCGTATGATCGCCGCAAACGCAGTGAATACTATTTGCGCTTTTATCAAGCCTTCATGATGAGAACACAAGGAGTGAGGCGCGTCGGTTCAGCCTCGCTCGACCTTTGTTATGTTGCCTGTGGCCGCGCTGATGCATTCTGGGAATGGCGGTTGCATCCGTGGGACACGGCCGCCGGATCACTGATTGTCGAAGAAGCGGGCGGCAAGATGAGCAATTTCACCGGCCAAACGTTTGACATCACTGGTGAACAAACGCTAGCGACAAATGGGTTGTTACATCAGGAAACGCTCGACGTACTGCGAGAGGTGCTGGCCACTTCGACGTAGGAGCGCGCCGGAGTGCGTTATTCTTCCTTCCTCAATCGTAAGAGGTCTAGTTCTTTGAAATGTACACGTGACAAGTACGGATAGGCTTCGCCCAGCATCTGCTCCATCGAGGTCCTCTTCGCTCGATCATCGCACAGGATGAACCATGCTGGGTCACTTTCTGTGCTCATCATTATCAACTGCCACTGCTTTGCTTCATCGTCCCCGTTATCCTGGGGACCCTTTTTAACGAGATCACGTCTCGTCGAATAATAGTCGAACGCTTGCTGACAAAAAGAGGGATAAAACAGCACGAGGTCCCCCGGTCCAGCCTGATTATCTACGTAATGGGCAAGTTCTCGCCACTGTTCTTTTTTGACCTTTGTATAATACTCATACAGATTGACCGCGAAAAAGATGAAAATAAGGCTACTCATCAAGATTGGAGGGTTCGATCTCCTTTTATTCTATACACCCCATTTGCAACGAGGATATAAAGCGCGCACGACGCACTCCCGGTCCCCTTGTGAGATACACCGGCGTCGCCACCTGCGAAATCGCAAAAGGCAGCAGAATCGGCGTTAGGAGCCAGGAAAGCAAAAGGGCGAACGACCAGCTAGCCGAATTGCTCGACCGTTGTCCAGGCTTTTCTAGCGATCGCCTAAACAAGCCACCGCTAGAACTAACTATCAACAATATATCACCCCCCCCCCGATAGTACCCCGCTACCCCCCTCTCCCCATACAAGGTCTCTCCCCCCCAGTTCCTCCTCTCGCTGTCCTCAATCTCCTATATCTGTCCCCTAGACCATTCGTTCTCCGCGTTTTTCCCCTTCCATATAGCGTGCTGCATATAGGGAAACACCACAATGAACAGAAGTAAGATGAGAGAGAGTCGAGAGCCAGCATAATCTGAAAACGTTCTCTCCACTGAGGAAATCGTCGGAGTCTCAAGCCAAAACCTCTCTTGTTGTTTGTGCACCTGGTCGAGAAAAATCTGAGCCCACGGTATGTAAAGAACCAGTGGGATACTCTGGAGAATCAACCACTCCTTCACCGTGAATTTGTTTTTTTCGGGAACTGAAAAAAACAAATAGAGAAAAAAGAAGTGCTGACTAATGAGAATGAAATGCCCATAGGCGTGAGTATAAATGAGCAATGTGTTTACAACGACATAAAGAATGCAGACGAAAAATTTCCGATCTTCGAGAAGCTGAATCAACGACAGAAAAGACAGTAAGGTAAGAAACGTTAGGAGACTGTAGCTCTTTGCCTCTTGTGAGTAGTGAATATGGAATTCAGCAAGCGCCAAGAGGAGAGCACTGAGAATCCCCACAAACTGATTAAAAAGGGTGCGCCCTATTTTGTACATCGGCCACAGGGATGCGCTGCCAAAAATGGCCGACAGTAGACGGATTTTAAATTCCGAAGATCCCAAGAGAGCTACCCAATAGTGTAACAGAAAGTAATACAATGGCGGATGGACATCGGAAGAGCGGTTCTCGACAATCTGCGCCAAAGAGAGCTGAGCAACAGCCGCCGAACTAATTTCATCTCGCCACAGGCTCTCACTGCCAAGTTGGTAGATCCTCAACAGCCCGCCAAGTAAACAAATGACCCAGACGAAGTGTGTACTTTGGAACATTGACGTGTTGCGTCAGGTGTTGGCCTTGCCGGAGTAAACGAGAGGCTGTTTTTTCTCGGCCACATGACCGACAAGCTCACGCAGCGGCAATAATCCGATGCGCACGATCAACAAGCTGTGGCACTCTCCATTCAAATTCATTGGCTTTGGGATTTGACGCCGTGCCTTCAATGTAGTGGCGATATAACCCTTCAAGAATAATCGCCAACTTCCACACAGCCATGCAATGATAAAAGGCAAAGTGCTTCATTGTCCGGCCAGTTTTTTGTTCATACCGTGCCAGCAGCTCTTCGCGTGCGAGAAATCCAGGTTGTGAGGTGATGTAATTACTCTCTTTTGGCTCAGGGTCAGGGGGATCGCCTGTTGGCCCCCAAAAGCTCAGTACCCAGCCAAGGTCAGCAAGCGGATCACCAAGGGTTGCCATCTCCCAATCAAAGATTGCAACCAAATGCGTTGACGGTGGCGGCGCAAACATCACGTTATCGAGCTTGTAGTCGCCATGCACGATACTGGTCGTGCTTTGTGGTGGCACATGGGTCTGCAACCATTGCGTTACCTCATGGATACCTTGCAGCGAACGAGTTCGCGGCAAGGTCAGTTCTAACTGCCCCAGCCACCGTCGTAATTGCCGTTCAAGAAAGCCTTCGGGTTTTCCCAAATTCACGAGTGGCGTTTTTTGCCAATCGACGGCATGCAACTCGACCAACGCGTCGATCAGCTCTTCGCCAATTTTCTTGCGATCTATCACCGCATCGAACTCAGGCGGGAGTTGTTCACGAATGACCACACCTTCTATCCGCTCCATCAAATAGAACGGCACGCCAATAATTGAACGATCTTCACACACCACCGCCGGCCGCGGCACCCGCACTCCAGTCGGGGCTAAGCCAGACAGCACACGAAACTCACGTAACATATCGTGAGCCGTGGGCAGAATGTCTCCACGCGGTGGGCGGCGCATCACCCATCGTTTCGGTCCCCAAGAAACGTAGAAGGTTTCGTTCGAGAAACCAGCTTCATGCTTCTCAATAATTATCTCGCCTTCATGCGGCGGCAAATTTTGGCGTAAGAACGTTTCCAAGGCGTGTACGTCAATCAGGCCTTCAAGGGACATACCTCTCCTCTCTTGTGATTCACCTACAGAGGCTTAAGGCTGTAGGGGAGCTTCTTAACCTTAAGCCTACAGCCTGCGGCCTGCAGCCTAAATCCCAAAGAACCTCTGCGCATTCGCCCCTAAAATCTTGTCTACCGAAGTTGTGGGTAATCCAGAAAGCAGCTTACGCGCTTTCTTCATCGGCTCAATAAACCCCTCGGCATGTGGGTAATCGGAACCGACAAAGAAGCGTTCGTCACCGGCGAACTGGACCATAATCGGAAACATCTGCTCTTCGGGATCACCGTTGATCCAAATATTCTGGGCAAAGTACTCGCTCGCTGACCTCTTCATCTGCGAGGTGTGCTTCATATACTTGAAACGATAGTTGAGCCGTTCAAGCCATTCACCCACCCACCCAGCCATCGCTTCGATGGTCGCCACTCGCAACTTCGGAAACCGCTCAAATACACCGTCATAGACCATCGTCGTCAGCGCCATACGCGGGTCTTGGATCACGTTCATCGTCACAAACATAAAACCCGGATCACGATCTTGATACCACTGACTGCCGGTGTAATGCCGGTGGCCAACCAGATGGATACCGACACTAAGATCCAGATCCTGCACCGCCGCCCACACCGGGTCCAAATCTGGGTGGCCAAAGCTGTGACCGTTGACTGGCATCGCCGCAACAAAGATAGTCTTGCAGCCGAGTGTAGCGACTCGTTGCAGTTCTTTCACTGCCAATTGAGTATCACGCAGTGAAATATGAGCGGCGGGAAACAATCTGTGCTTCTGTGAGGCGGTAATCTCGAACGCCCAAGTATTGTAGGCGCGGCACAGCGCATCGGCAACTTGTGGACTTTCTACTCCACCTTCCCACAAGAGACCCATCGTCGGATAAAGAATCTGCAAATCGATTCCTTCCTGATCAAGGAACTGCACGCGTTTGGTCATGTCTTGCCACTCAGCATTGTACGTCAACGCTTGATCAAAATTGCTGAGGTCGTGTCCCGCTTCCTTTTGACCGTAGCCAACCACAGCAGCGAGTAGTTCTTCGACATTGAGGATATGTAACTGTCGCCCTTCGACGACTAAGGCAGGCTTGCCAGTCGCGGGGTCTTGCACCACCCGCATCGCCTGCTCACGAAATTTCGCATCAGTATAACGATCAAACAAGTCCAATGGCTCCATAAAGTGGCTATCGCCGTCGATGACTTTCATTGTGGATCCTCCTTGTGTGTCTACAAACCGCAAGTTCCTGTCATTGCGAGGAGTATTAGCGACGAAGCAATCTCGGCGACACAATATCTCCAAAAAGATTGCTTCGCTACGCTCGCAATGACAATCCTTTATCATTACATAGACAGACTACGAGAACTCTTACTGTAGTATGAAAAAATTCGACCAGGACTCCGCCCTGGACCCTACAGAATCCAGAATTCTAGAACTCAGAATCCAGAACCTTTTACAAGCTACTGGGCACACCGAAAACCGAAAGACGTAGCGGTAGCCGGCCGTGCCAGTCGCGGCAGGCCACGCGGACGTACTCGGCAACATTGCACCACGAACCGCCGCGCAGGACGTGATATTTCCCTTTGTCAAGCCCTTGAGGATCACAGTCCGGGTTTGGGCGTTGCTTGTAGTAATCTGCCGCATACCAGTCCTGCACCCATTCCCACACATTGCCGAGCATGTCGTACAACCCCCAATCATTTGGTTTGAGCTGCCCTACCGGGTGCGAACCCCCACTCGCGAAGAGAGCTTTTGCAATACCTGAGCAAAAAACATTTTTACTGTACCAAGCGTATTCTCCTAGCATTGCCTCGTTGTCACTAAAGTAATACGCTCCCGTAGATCCCGCACGGCAGGCATACTCCCACTCCGCTTCCGTCGGTAAGCGATACGGCTTCCCCCCTTCACGTGCACTCAGCTTCCGGAGAAACTCCCGAGCCTCATTCCATGAAACACTGTCTACCGGTCGATTTGGCTCACCTTTTACACGACTCGGACTATTACCCATCACCGTTTCCCACTGCGCTTGCGTGACTGGATATTTCCCCAGGTAAAAGGGTTTACTGATTTGCACTCGTCGCACTGACTTTTCATCGGCACGACCATTCTCTGAACCCATCAGAAACTCTCCCGCGGGGATGAGAATGAGTTTCATACCAATACTATTAGTGATCTCTGATAGGGTAGAGGGTAGTTGGTGAGGTGATGATTGGCGCTCTCGTCGTCTCCTCACGTTGGCCTCCGGCTTTGCTTACGAGACTTTTTTTGCTTGGGAACCAGACGGCTCTTGTTGACCTCCCAGAGCACGGAGCAAGGCTTCTAGAATTTCCTCATTTTCTAAACCGCCACTGGTAAAATCAAAGCGCTGTATAAGCCGCAATCTGCTTGGAATCCGGCATGTCTGATAGAGAATAGGAACGAGGGGTTTCTTCTCCTCCAGAGCGGTCACCCATTCTGCCTGGACCTGCTGAGAATTTACGGCTGCAGACGAGAGAATGACCAGACACTGCGCAGCATCGTAGAGCGCGTTATCTCGCGTTTCATTCCAGTTCGCACCATGAGGAATGTCCCATTCATCTAACCAGATAGGAACTCCACGCTCCTTCAGCTTGATTGCGATTCTTTTGGACGAAGTTCCAATCTTCGTGCGCGTAACAGATGAAAACGTGATTCCCCACAGGCAAGTGCCCCCTTGTCTTATGTAGAGACGCTCCGCCGGGGTGTCACTCCTGCATTCATAGGCATAGCAAGTCTTGCAGCGGGTTTGTAGAGGCAAAAAGGAAGCCGGGAACGGTCTCCGACCTCATCCCGGCCTACAGAAGAACAGGCCGGGATAAGCGAAGTTGCCGGCAAAAATTCTTGGTTAAAACGTGAAACGTGTGCCACTGAGTCAGGCTCTTGGGGACTGAGCTAAATCGAAACACACAAAATTGGCACACCAAAGTTGTCACCCTGAGTGAAACGAAGGGTCTCTCAGAGAGATTCTTCGCTCCGCTGCTCAGAAACAAAATGCCCAACCCGCACCACACCTCCTGGATTCCAGCTTTCGCTGGAATGACGAAAACGACCAGCTCGTCATTCCGGGCGAGCAACGCGAGACCCGGTATCCAGGGGCCAAAGACTGGATTCCCGCCGGAGCCTGCCCTCGCGACGGCGAGGGCGGAAATGACGGACGGGAATGCTCGTGCTGTTTCTGCCCATTCGCTGAGTGCGCAGCACTCTCGGGGACTCAGAATGACACGCCCGAGGGATCGTAGTGTAAAGTATACGAATGTCATGTGGTCTGATCTAGACAAGCACTTCTTTTGTTCTCAGTATTGCGATCTCGTCGTTATTCAAGCCAAGAATCTCCCCTAACACATAGTTCGTATCTTGCCCGAAGAGTGGCGCTGGACGGCTTATCTCGCAAGGGGTGCGTGACATTTTCCACGGAATCCCCAAATGTCGGCGCTTTCCCACTTCTGCATGTTCAAGTTCAACAAAATAGCCACGTGCAGCTACATGTGGGTTGGCGAGCATGTCATTACCATCGAGAGTGGGATAGGCCGCAACTCCGGCATGTTGCAATTTTTGCGTGACCTCATCCGGTGATAATTCGTTTGTCCACGTCGTTATAATCTGCTCAAGTGCATCTTCATTTTCTTTGCGGGCCGCGAGTGTCGCGAAGCGCGCATCGGTTGCTAACGTAGGCTGACCGATGGCTTTGCAGAACCGTTGCCATTCCTCTTCGTTGCCCACAACGATGCTGACCCAACGATCTGCCCCCTTACAACGAAATACGCCATGTGGAGCCATGTAGGGATCACGGTTCCCGTTTCGTGGTGGTTGGGTCTCATTCATCGCATATTCCATGATCCCCTCGGGGAGCAACATGGCGCAGGCTTCACGTTGAGAAAGATCGATGTATTGTCCGTTGCCAGTTTTCGCGCGATGGAGCAGTGCACACATCACAGCGAATGTGCCATGAACTCCACCGTTGGGATCACCATACGAAAACCCTGCCTGTCGAGGTTGGTCATCTTTATATCCAGTCAACGATGACATACCGCTGAGCGCAACTTGTGGCGGGCCGTAGGAGACATAGCCTTTTTCTGGGCCAGTCGCACCGTAACCCGACAACGAGATCATGATGATGTCGGGCTTAATCGCTCGTAGCACTTCATAGCCCAAGCCCATCTTATCCATCACGCCACCGGCAAAGTTTTCGGTCACAATGTCACTTTTAGCGACGACTTTCTTCGCTAACTCAAGCCCTTCAGGTTTTTTCAGATTAAGCGTTAGTGAGCGTTTACCCTGATTGTACTGATTAAAATACCCGGAGCGGTTGAATCCTCCCTTTTGATTATCTGCCCATGGAGGAATCTGACGTGACGGACACGGACGGGTTTCGCTTTCAATACGAATGACTTCTGCTCCGAGGTGCGCGAGTTGCAGGGCGCCATACGGACCAGCCCAGGCCCAGCAAAAGTCAGCAACACGGATACCGTCTAGTGGTGGTTTGTTACTCATAGTCTTTGCTCCTTACCGAGAAAGGAATGGATAAATGGCGCAATGGATAAATGGGATAAAGGATAAGGAAAGAAATCTGGGAATTTCTTTCCGCGTTTTCTCCTCATTATCTCATTATCCACTATCCTTTACCCGTTCTCCTTAAATCACTCCTTCCCGTTTCAATTGCTCTAGTTCTTTTTGGTCGATTCCCAACTCACTGTAAACGTCCGCATTATGTTGTCCCAAACATGGCGCGGGACGACGAAGCGTCCACGGCGTCGTTGAGAATTGCGCTGGAGTGGTGGGATAGGGAAGCGTGCCAGCAATGGGGTGAGTGATTTCAGCGAAAAATCCCCGGGCTTTGAGATGCTCAGAGTTGAACAAATCCCCCATGGTCGAAACCGGCGCAAACGGAATGCGACGTGCTTGGGCTTTATGATACAGTTCCTCCACCGTTTGTTCTTTCACCCACGGTCCCATGAATAGCTCAAGGGCATCCCAGTTCTCAGCCCGGTCGAGGCGCGTAGCGAACAAGGGCTCGTCCGCCCATTCGGGGTTACCCATGATATCAACGAACCCTTTCCACTGATGTTCTTCGACGCAGCAGATATAAATCCAACCGTCTTTGCACTCCATGATGTCGAGTGGGCGAATCGCTTTGTTGCCGGTAAAGCGGACCACGATCTGTTTTACATAGGCAGGCATGATGCCGGCGAATTCCGAGATCGCCATGAGGGTTTCCTGCGTTGAACAATCAACGTGCTGTCCCACGCCATCGCGCAGCCGCGCAAAGAGGGCACCCAACGAAGCCACAGCAGCATGAACGCCAGCCTGAAAGCCTGACTGCTGACCAAACACTTTCAGCGGCGGAAGATCCTCCGTCCCTGGACCACCACCGTTGAGATACGTCAGCCCCCCAGCACTCCAGGAGTTCAGGTCGTACGCTTGGTAATCCTTATGTGGGCCAGTCACCCCGAAAGGAGTGATCGACGTCATGACTAACTCTTTATTCTTGGACGCGAGACGTTCGTAATCTAAGCCGAGCGCCGTCATGCGCGTCGGGTGGACATTGTGAATAAAGAGGTCAGCTTGCCCGACCAACCGTTGGAAAATATCTTGGCCTCGTAGCGTTTCGAGATTAAGCGTCACGCCGCGTTTGTTGGTATTGAGATAGAGAAACAGTCCACTTTTCTCCGGATGCGGAATTTTCCCTGGAAAGGGTCCACGTCGACGTGCATCATCGCCGCGCCCAGGGTGTTCCACCTTAATCACTTCTGCACCCATATCAGCGATCATCTTGGCCGCGTAGGACGCAGAAACCATGTCGCCATATTCAACGACCCGGAAGCCTGCAAGCGCGCCTCCCGGCATAAGTCCTCCTTTTCGCTTGCCCTTGAGGCAAGCCTCAGCTTGTGCTGGGGCAACTCTAGTGAGGCTTGGGGATGGCGTCAAGCTTGTCTACGAAGAGGTGCAGAGCTGAGAACTCTCGGATTGCAACCCTAGCGATAAAGCTTTAGGCTCTCTCACGAGTGAGGAATACATATGGCTCAGACTGCTGTTACTTACGAAGGTAGCGAACCCGTTAAGTTGAACGTGCAAGGCGTCATCGTCAGCGATGAGCAGTTCAAACTTCTCTGTCAAGAGAATCCGGAGCTACGACTCGAACTCACCGCTCGGAAGGAGTTAGTTATTATGCCGCCAACCGGATCAAAGACAGGGAGGCGTAACAGTACGTTCACGCAACGGTTAGGCAACTGGGCCGAAGTCGATGGCAGTGGATTCGTCTTCGACTCGTCAACTTTATTCACTCTCCCCAACGGCGCGAAACGGTCTCCGGATGCCTCGTGGGTGAAACGGGAACGCTGGGAGGCATTGACCGACGCCCAGCAGGAAGGTTTTGCTCCGGTGTGTCCTGACTTCGTGATGGAACTACGTTCGCGCACCGATCGCCTGTCAGACCTGCAAGAGAAGATGCAGGAATATATCGACAACGGCGCTCGCCTCGGTTGGTTGATTGATCCGCTCGAACAACGCGTCTACGTCTATCGTCCTGGACAGCCGATAGAATTGCTCGACAATCCTGCCGCTGTCAGTGGCGACCCCGTTTTACCAGGCTTCGTGCTGAACGTACGCGAGTTGTGGTAGAGGGTCTCATCTCTTCAGCTGCAACGCTTCCATAATCACGTGGGCAATCACATTCTGTTCTTGCACGCCATGAAAAAGATGGGCGAGCGGACCACCAGCATAGATCGCTACGTCCTCACCTGCGTGGGTCTCACTACCCATCGGCACAGCTGACTCTTGCAAATAATTTGGAGCTGTGGTGTCAACGGCAGTTAAGTCTGGACGTCCAGCAGTGATGCCTAAATACTTGCTAAGAAAGTGAGGAAAGAGTTTAGGCCCCTCTGGGCGCGTCTTGTCCTGATCTGCTTCACGTGACTCTCCAGTGTACCCAGGACCGTTGGCATACCCGAGAGTTGTATACGGAAGCCCGAGTGCATCACGAGCAAACTCAGTGCGGTCAGGAGCAACAACTTTCCCCAGAATCGGATTCCCACGTTTTGGATATCCTGCAATCGTGAACGTATGACTGTGGTCGGCAGTAACGATGATAAGCGTTTCTGCTCGCTTGGTTTTATCCAGCGCGACGTGTACGGCTTTAGCAAACTCGATCGTTTCAGTAAGCGCGCGGTAGGCATTCCCGCCATGGTGGGCATGATCGATGCGCCCACCTTCGACCATGAGAAAAAATCCTTTCTTGTTCTTTTGCAGCACCTCAAGGGCCTTTACCGTCATTTCACTCAGCGAAGGCTCACCACTAGTGTCTTTTTGACGATCAGCCTCAAACTCCATATGCGAACGTTCAAATAACCCAAGCAGATGATCAGTGGTCGCTGAATTAATTGCGGTGAACTGCTGGGCGTTCCAGACGTACGCTGCGTTCGTATGCTTCGTGAGCCACTCCTTGGTGAGATCGCGGCCATCCTTACGGTTTCCTGACTTGCCTTTATCTTCTGGATCATCCACAGACTTTGGGAGAAATTTGCTTCGCCCACCACCCATGGCGACCTCAAGCCCATTGCCATAGGAGAATTCGATAAGCTGTCGTGCAATATCCGGCACTGTCGCCCCCTCCGGTAGATCGTCATCACCTTCCCAGTCGCGATGGGCCGTATGCGCATAACAAGCAGCCGGTGTCGCGTGTGTCACTTGTGTCGTTGTGACTACCCCAGTCGACAAACCTTTTTCCTCAGCCATCTCTAAGACGGTTTTGAGTGTGTGCTGCCGAACGACATCCTTATTCGGTTCACCAAACTTCACGAACTGATCGACGGAAATCATGCGATCAGTAGTTTTAATCCCAGTCACCATCGCCGTCATAGTCGGCGCAGAGTCGGACGTTTGCTGATCCACACTGTAGGTCTTCGACAGGGCCAGATACGGTAACTTTTCAAAGCTCAGTTGGTTCTCCTCTCCACTTTCACCGCGCAGTTGTCCTTCAAGAATACGTGCCGCCGTTACTGTGGAGATGCCCATGCCATCACCAACAAAGAGGACCACATTCTTCGCCGCTGTTCGCGTTTGCGCTAGTTGTTTCGCTTCTTGGACAGCACGTTGACCAGCAGCAAACCACTCTTCAGGAGTATTTGGGCCAGCCGCCAGTGCGAGTTTTTGTATCATAATCAATACACTCACCAGCCAAACGAGTACTGCGGTAGGCATCCTCATCCTTCATTCCTTTCGGTAGTTCTCTCACCCATCGCAAGCACCTCTATCATGCCTTGCACACGGATGAGAACCGTCCGGTCTTGCGATGACGAAGCCAGCCAGGGGTCCCAAGAGCACCTCCTGTCGTGCTCAACACACGTTTCCTATGAGGAGAACACTTTTCCCGGCAGGATCACTTTTGTAGGTGTTGCTATTGCTCGACAGCTTAGAACAGCGCGCCGTTTACACTGTTTGCTGACATCCAGGTATAAAGACAGGGGTTGTTAAAGATGGACAGCGTTCGTTGCATGACGAATTAAGGACATCTTATTGGCAGCATTATAGGCCGCAACTTTATAACACTCTGCTAGTGTGGGATAGTTAAAAACGGTCTTGAGGAAGTAGTCGAGTCCTCCGCCTAAACCCAAAACGGCTTGACCAACATGAATCAGTTCCGTTGCGCCGCTACCGATGCAGTGGCACCCAAGCAACCGTCCGTCTTCGCGGTGAAAGAGCATTTTGAACAGTCCGGAATCATCCCCTAAGATCGGGCCCCGCGAAATCTCGCGATAGCGTGCAATGCCAGTCTCATAAGGGACCTTGCTCTGCGTTAATTCTTCCTCAGTGGCTCCGACCATCGAGACCTCGGGAATCGCATAAATCCCCACTGGGAAATGCGTGCCCATTGGCGCAGCTTCGACCCCGAACATGTGACAGGCAGCAAGTCGCCCTTGCTCGCTCGATGTCGCAGCCAGCGCGGGAAAGCCAATCACGTCGCCTGCCGCCCAAATATGCTCGCTACTGGTGCGATAGGTCGCATCAACAAGTAACCGCCCACGCTCATCTGCGGTCAGCCCCGCAGCTTCAAGGCGCAAGGTGTCGGTAGCCCCACCACGCCCAGCAGAAAACAAAACGACATCCGCCACGATATGCTTGCCGGAAGCGAGCTGGATCAGCCCTTGGCGCGGTGATGCCTGCACGGTATCGATCCGCACGACGGCATCACCACAACGAAAAGTGACATTACTCTTGCGCATCTGGTGAATCAGTTCGTCAACGATCTCAGCGTCAAGAAACTCCAAGGGGCGCGGACGCTGATCGATAACCGTCACTTGGACTCCTAATGCAGCAAACATGGATGCATATTCGATACCGATGACTCCCGCCCCAACGACGACCATTGTTCGCGGTAAGTGATCAAGGTGTAAAATTTCATCAGCAGTAATAATCGTTTGCCGATCGATTTCCACTCCAGGCGGTTTGCTGGGACGCGTACCAACGGCAATCAGAAAATAATCCGCCGTCAGTGAACGTTGTCCTTCTCCGGTGTCCACCTGAATCACGTGTGGATCAACAAACGAGGCGCAACCATGGACAACGGCAACATCATTCCGTGTGAGTGCATCGTGAACCATGCCAATTTCACGTTGGATCACGCGCCCGACGTGGCCAACCAATTCCTGCATGGTCGGCCGGACGCGATTTCGTGCAGCAAACGGATCCGTCAGCTCAAGGCCGGGTCGCGAGTATACTCTGCGTACTGCCTCACGGAAGGTTTTTGAGGGAATCGTACCAGTGTCAATACACATGCCACCGACAAAGCGCTGTTTTTCAACTACTGCTACTTTCTTCCCCAGCTTTGCTGCCTGAACGGCAGCGCGCTGCCCTGCTGGACCACTACCGATACAAATCAGATCATACTCGTTGTGCTGCATAATTCATCTCCAGGCGTTATGACTTGTTGGGAAATCGCACGGACCTCGCTCACTCCAGAACAGGTACGACCTCCCAGCGAATATCGATGAGGGAAGCTACAGTTTTGCTAGACTCTGTTACCGCAGTGTGACGTTACTATGAAAAAAAGGTGGGCACAGAAAAGGCAAGGAACGAGACCGAGCGGCAATACAGTATCCAGAACACCCTCTGACGGAAGTGTTCACTAGGAGGCCAGGGGGATATTAGGGCGATCACCAAGATCGCCTTGCGCGAGTATCAATCGTACCGCCTCGAAATCCCTCGCCTCCCGGAGCCGGGTGGAGAGGCGTTCCCAACAATTTGGGGCAGGAAACGTCACTACTCCAGCCTCCCGATACATGGCGAGTGCCTCGGCATCGTCCTCAAATGCGTAGATAGGACGCGACCCGGCAAGCGGCTGAATGAACTGTGTCAGTGCATCGCGTTTAATCTCCGAGTTATGGCGATAATCTCCATGCGGACGCATAAAAGCACGTTCGACACGGAAGAATTGCTCTAACCACCGTTCTGTGGTCGTGCGTAAGGCTTCGGGACGACCAGTACTCACCACGACCGTCGGCTTGTGCTGGTCAAGTTGCTGTAGAACCGCAACCGCATCTTCACGCACCGGATACCTCACTGTGTTCAAATGTTCTACGATCCAATCCCACATTTGCGGACTTTGCGGATTCTCCAGTAGTTCAGCCGGCACGAGGTCGCGAATCGACGGCGGGTAGAAATGGTTCAGGGTAAAATCAACATCAAGGATCAGCAGCATCTCGACACCTCCGTTGCCTCTTATTCATCCGCCTTCAGTGTAACATAGCTGCTACGAGGGCAACTATTGTACCACCCTGAGGATCTCTATCCGGATGATTTGCCTGCCGGATGTTTCCTTTTACCTCCGCTGATCGATGCTGAGCCAGGTCCAGATGGTAGGTTTGCTGAGTCTCCAAAACTTGTACTTTCACTAGAGTGACACTAGACGCGCGAGCAAAGGGCTCTTGTGTTTGGGGATTGATTGCCTCAGAGGTCGCCAGCATTTAAGACCACGCCGCAGATATGTGGGATCAAGACGAAGGTGTTCACATATGTTGACAAAAGAAAACGGCCACTCGTAATCATCGGCAAACAGCCAAGCTTCAGCCTCCTGTGCCGCCCGCACATGATCCCACCCTTTTTCCCACCGTCCGTTCTGTAGACACCTAATCGCATCGTCGAGAATGGCATAGAGCAGCGCCACTTCGCCACGATGCTTGTCCTGAAAATGCATAGGAAGAAAAACCTGCTCCGGAAGGAGTATCTCTTCTGTCAGGTTCTCATTGAAGTCGTAGAGAGTAGTCATAGCGAATCTACCTTCAGGGCTGAACCTCGATTGAATAATGCGAGGAAATCATTACGCAACGTGGCCTTGCTGTTGCCACCACCATACACTTGACCGATGACAACATCAGGCGATGCAGCTTGTGTCGATGACGCGAGCAATATCGCACTCGCCGCTAGGGCAGCAGCCAACCAGAACAAACCCCAGCGTAATGTTTTGTCCATAACGCCTCCTTCTCATGACAGTACACATCCGCTGCAAACAGCTCTTCAGCGTACAAACAACACTGGCTGATGAACATTACAGAGGCATGAAGAAAGCGAGAACTCTTGGTGAATTCCTTCAACCTCGGGAAATTCAGCTCGCACTCTCAAGCGTGATGTGATGGAGCCATAGAAGCGCTACAGCAAGATGTGGATTTTTACTTGAGAGCACCGTGGCGGGCGCAGCCCGCCCTACGGGTCTCCATGGACACAAGGTAGGGCAGGCTGTGCCTGCCAGCACCTAACTAAAGATCATACGACGCATAGCAAGGGCGGGTTTCATCAGCTGTTCACTGGCCTTTCATGGCGATGTAGGATCCAATGCGTCTAATCCTCTAAGCACGTTATAACGCAAGGAGGATAACATGATGAACGACTATATGATTGAGGGAAGGTATCCGAGCGAGGGTTTGGAGCAGGCGTGGGGGAAAACACATGACGGTCAGGTACCACCAGTCGCGTGGGAGGGTCTTCGTGCACGACTTCGGCAAGTAACCCGAGCGGAGCGATTCGGGGAGTTCTTATTTGTTCTGGCGACTTTTACCATGTGGGGATGGTACATGTTCTGGTTCTACAACGCACTACAGAATTTCACCATTGTACCGTGGCCGTAATGAAAGGTGCGCAGAGAGTGAGGAAAGGTGGACACTCCCCATTATCACGAACGTAACTGCTGATGGGTGGGGCAGTGAGTGTCCACCCGACTCGTGCGTAGGGGAAACACACACGGGACTAACGGTTCGCGTCAACAAACTCTGGTACTGAAGCGAATACAGATCAGGATTGTTTCTTATCACAATGCCACGCACCCAATGCACATCCGGTGAACCAAATGTCTCCACACGGGTAAAGTTCGCCAACCGTGTGGTGCGGTTATCCTTCGGGTCACCTTCACTCGGTTGTGGTGTAGGCTTGTCGATGCGGAAGTAATGCGATCGCCGTGGACTAATACCACAGGTTTGCCAAACGTTCGAGTTTCACCCTCAAGTAATGAAAGAAAATCGGCATACCCTGTCAGTTTGTCATTAGATGGTGGAAAAATAAACGGATTTCCCTGGATGAAGAAAAGAATCCCCCGCCGACCGTCCTGCTTCGCCACCGCGAACGCCTCCTGTATCCAAGCAAGGTTGGCCTGATTGCGTTCAGTCGACTCAACGACATTCGCTGCCTGTTGTTGTGCCGAAAGGGTTGAAGGATATGGCGGAAAGTTGTTGTTACTGCCGGGAATGTTCAGGCCAATAAATATGACATCCCCATACTCCCACCGGACATTTTCACGGTATTTGCTAAAGAGTGGGTTCTTGCTCTGCCGATCGAGTCTCAAGGTGTGTTTTCCTAGACTCTGATCACCTTGGGTGAAAATCTGCCGTAACTTGTCGAGACGTTCTAGAGGATCGAAAGCGCCGGCGGCGGTGCGGTGGCAGTCCGTCCATTCATTATCGCCGAACACGTAGACGAACGGAGACTTGAACGTCTGAAACAACTCGAACCGTTGGAGATACAGGGCATCAGAGCAAAGACTAGAACTACTTTTGAAATCGCCGTCGTGCAACACAAAGGCAACATTTTCCTTGTTAATACTGTCGCGAAGGTTCAGAAACTTGGCATCTTCGTGGGCACTGTATTGCAGATCGCCGATCAGTGCGAAGGCAAATTTCATTTTTCCTGACTCGTGGTCATCGTCCTCCTCGGAGTGACGTGAATCAGCGTGCACAGACGCACTCAGCACCCCTATAAGAAGGAGGATTAGTACAATTTTTATGAAACAACATGTTCTCGGCATACGCTAATGAGGGAATAAACAACGAGCGACTATGATGGGGGAGGAGCCCCGGCGGAGATCCACTGGCGTATGGTCTCAATCTGTTCGCGTGAAAGCGGTGGACCTCCTAACGGCATCTGCCCACCGATGAGTGGTTTTTCCTGCTCGATCTTCTGTAACAAGTAGCTTTTTTCCGGAAACCCAGGATTGATTCGGAGAAGGTCGGGAACCTCGCTACTTCTCACTGCTACGATGTTCTGAAATGAAACCCCAGAAGATAGGACCTGTCCAGCTTGGGGATTCTCGCTGCCATGACAACCTGACGATAAGCAATTGCTAAAAATCTCCTGAACGGAGTTGAAAAGGGCAGTATTCACATTGACCGCAGCACCGATGATGAGGGATTGCGATGCAATCGCATATTTCATCCGCACGTTGGTGCGGACTGTTGCTGTACCATTACCGACGCGAGCTCCGGCAATAATCAATTCTTCTCCATCAATGGCAACATTCGCTCCGGCGAAACTAAAGGCCGTGAGAAACTCGAGATTCCCTGGCCGAGCGACGGTCACACGATTTATGAGGATGACGATATTCATACAGGGACAATATGACGCGCGCGTTGCAGCATAGTGACATGTTGGAGAATCATGGGGCACCTAAAAGTGGGGGGCGAGGCGCTGCTGCTCGTTGTTCACCAGCGCCTCGGAGGGAGAGGCCCGCTGTTCTGCGCAGCCTCTGGGGTTGGGAGATGATCGCCGTCTAGTATAGAGACGCGTTATTACATGAAGATGAAAGGACAATGAAGAATCGATAAAAACAACAGGCCTACAGACGGAGAGAAAAACCTGCGGGCCTGCGTCCCTCCCCTCGTCGAGCGAAGGGGGGAATCGTCCCAAGGCGAATGATGATAAACTCATTGTCACCATTTGTTTGCTTTCGACGTGCTGCCCGACGCTGAAGGCAAAGTTATTGTCGTTTCACACGCCGATGTGTTTTCGGGCCGGAGGAGGTTGAGGGATGAACTGGAGAGAAATATGACATAAAGTGAAATTTTTGGTGACGAATGAAATAAATCGCTACAAAATCCACCACAGCACAAGCCCGAGAAAACAGATATTCCCCAAACCTAACGCCAGTAGTGTCAGTCGTTCTTCATTCCACCAACGCCGCTGTTGTTTGCAAATTCGTGAGAGCACACGACGAAGAGAAGGTTGGATCAGTTCGACTTCAGTAAGAATAACGTGGACGTGAGATGGAATTCTTTCTTGAATAGATTCGTACATTCGTGATGACCTCCTGTGATTAGTTCTGTCGAGATCAATACAGGAACGATACTATGTGTGTGTTACGAGCGCATGTCGAAAATAAAAAATAAAAAAGTCGCCCTATTTTTTGTGCCTATTGCAAAAGGGTTCATCGAATCGTCACATAATAGACATCACCGTGTAACGTCGTGTTGATCGCCTGAGAGAAATGGCAACCCGCAAGTTGGATCTACATGATTCCGTAAACTCACTCCGCCGATCGCTCATAAATGGGATGATCAAACTGTTTATCCTCCAGCGTGCCCAACACGAGTCGGTATATGGGGGCGCCCTGATCAAAGCATTACGCAAATTCGACTACACTGTGAGTCCAGGAACGCTCTACCCTCTGCTTCACACACTCGAGCAGACAAAGCTGCTCAAGAGTCATACAACCACCGTCCAAGGTAGGGTTCGTCGTTACTATAAGCTCACCCCACTTGGTCGTGGCTGCTACACAGAGGCACAGCACACTCTCGCGGCATTCGTACAAGAAATGCTCTTCGATCAAGACATCCGAGATCTGAGTGAATCGTCGAAGGAGAAACAAAGTTCCCCGTTAGCATCGTCGTAAGGGCTTCCTTTCACAACGTGCACCAGTCGCGCAACGCGGTTCACAGAAGAAACACGCTGTTACTGCAGCCGAGAGGGCGGTATCGCACCGGTTACCAGGCTCAGCCAGTCGTCCTCAATCTGCCCCTGTTTTTCTAACAACAGTTCGCGTCTAACAATTTCGGCTTCGATGGTCTCGCGTGCAAATTCGTTCGGGGCAGCAGAGCAGCTCCCGGCGACTCGCTGCAGGCGACGCCACCAAAAAAACGGCAGGCGCAGAGAGAGGTAAATCGATTCATCCTGAGACATACAGGCTCCTTAACGAGAAAGGTGCTCTCTTGATACATCGCAGGGTCTACGAGAAAGTGACAACACGATGAAAATTTAGTGAAGCAGGCACCCGAAGGCGCAAGATCTATTGACACGTCATACACACGTCATCTGCCTGTCATATTCTTGTCACATTTGTGTGGCAGAGTTCTTCTTACTTTCTTTTTCCTTCCATCGTCCTGGAAAAGTAAGGGGTTTTTGGAGATCTACATTTATGGATTCATCCGATCGTCTGCATACACCTGACGAGGTAAGGGATAAGATCGCTCAACATTTGCGCCGTCATCCATACGCTATCCGACGCGTACGTAAATTGATGCGGACCTTTCACGCCACCGCAGCCGATGTTAGGCAAGCAATCAACCAGAGCGTAGTTCCCTTGACACTGCAAATCGATCCTGAGGACACGGGAGACAAGGTGCTGCTGCACCTCCTTCGTCATCCGGGAGATATGATCGATATGCGGCTGGTTATGCGTCACCTGAAAGCCTCAGGAGAGGACGTACAACAGGCCTTAGCAAAACTGGAGGCGTATATTGTGGGGGGTGGAGAGGGAGTGGTTAATGCCAGTATCGACAAAAAGTGAGGTCGCTCTTGATCTTCGCGGAGCACTTTCTTATGCTTCTCATGTGTCTGAGTTTCTCGCGCTGGTAGAATTAGGATCAAATGCCGTCCGCTGTCTTGTCGCTTCAGTCCTTCCGGGAGTAGGCTTTCAGGTACTCCGCGAAGAACGTGTACAAACGCGCCTGAGCGCTGGTCGTCCTGGCGTATTGCCTCCCACTGCGATCAGGGAAACCACCGACGCCATCCGCCGCTTTCTCCGCGAAGCTCGACGGGAGTATCGCCCACGTATCCTCGCCGTAGCCACGTCAGCCGTGCGCGAGGCGACGAATCGCAGCGAATTGCTGGATAAGTTGCAGCGCGAGGCTGGAGTCTCGGTCCGCATCCTCAGTGGCTTAGAAGAAGCCCTGTTGGGTACCCAGGCCGCGTTGCGGAGCCTTTCCTTCCGCAACGGCACCGTCGCGGATCTTGGTGGCGGCAGCCTCCAACTCTCTCACGTGCGCGAAGAGGAAATCACCTCAGCTGCCAGCTTGCCGCTCGGGTCAGTTCGCACTACCGTCCGGTTTTTCAAAAGCGACCCGCCAACTGCACAGCAAGTACAAGCGCTACGTCAGGAAGTCCAGCATCAGCTCGAAAGAAAATTTTTCCTATCGCCTTCTGGCAGTGAAATGGTTGGGCTCGGTGGGACCATCCGGACCCTCGGGCGTATGCATTTGACCGCCATCAATAAGCAACAGTCGCGACTAGGACTAAGCCTCCACCGAGCCGACATCACTGCACTCCGCGAACGCATGGAGGGACTCTCGGCACTCGAACGTACGCAATTGGGCGGCCTCAAAGAGGAGCGCGCGGACGTCATCCTTGCGGGAACCGTTGTCGTCGAAGAAGTCATGAGACTCGGCAACTATCGTACCCTCACAGTGTGTACCGAAGGTGTACGACAAGGATTGCTTCTGCGCGAGACGTTCGGGCGAGGAGTCTGAAGCATGGAAGTGCACCTGTATACCAATCGAGAACTCTCGTGGCTGGAGTTCAATCGCCGTGTGCTTGAGGAAGCGCTCGATGAAAGTGTTCCACTGTTGGAACGAGTGAAATTCCTGGCGATTTTCAGTTCCAATCTCGACGAATTCTTCATGGTGCGGGTAGCTCGCCTCCAACAGCGTATTGCTACCGGAGACCAGCAGTCCGGCCCCGATGGACTCACTCCCGCCCAGACGCTAACCGCCATTTCCGAGCGCGTGCATCATCTGGCTGAGGAGCAGCATCGATGTTTTTTGGAAGATCTGCAGCCACGGTTAATGACCGAAGGAATTCGTATTATTAGTCCTTCCGACCTGACAGAGGGCCAAAAGCATTTCCTCCAAGACTACTTTCGCCGCACGCTGTTTCCGATTGTTACCCCCTTAGCAATTGATCCAGGACATCCGTTCCCGCACCTTGCCAATCGCTCGCTCTGCCTGGTCGCATCTCTGCGTCCGTCCAGACCATCGCATCTGCCGAAGACCTCACTTTCGGTTGTGCATCTTCCAGCGCAGGTCGTCCCGCGCTTTATTGCGTTACCGGCTTCGGCGGGTGAACACGTTTTTATCTTGTTGGAAGACGTGATTCACTCACATTTGTCGCAGCTCTATCACGGGTACGAGGTCCTTTCGTGCCATGCGGTGCGCGTCACCCGTGACGCCGACATGCAACTTCCTCTCGTACGAAATCAAGACTTACTCACGGCGATAGAACAAAGTGTGCGGGATCGCCGGATGGGCGCCGCGGTGCGTTTGCAGTATGACGATGATCTTCCCGTTGATGTGCTGACGAAGCTCGTTACTGAACTTGAACTCCAACCGGAAGACTTATATCCCGGCAAGGGCTTTACGGCATTTGCCGATCTCTTTCAGTTATATACTGCCATCGATTTGCCACGGCTCAAGGACCGCCCTCAACCACCGCTCCCGGTGTCGGCATTCGAAGGCGCCTCTGACATATGGAGCGCCATTCGCGGCGGCGACATTCTTGTCCACCACCCCTATCAGTCGTTCCGCGCCTTTACGCGCTTCCTAGAAGAGGCGGCAGATGATCCGAAGGTGCTGGCGATCAAGATGACCTTGTACCGCGTCGGACAGGCCTCGCCCATCCCGCAGATCCTTGCGCGCGCCGCAGAGAACGGCAAAGAAGTGGCCGTGTTACTGGAACTGCGCGCCCGTTTCGATGAAGAAGCAAACATCTCCTGGGCGCGCGCGCTGGAAGAAGTTGGTGCCCACGTGGTCTATGGCATCGTCGGGTATAAGACCCATTGTAAGGCGTGCCTGGTGGTCCGCCAGGAAGCAGACGGACTGCGCCGCTATTGTCACCTCGGCACTGGTAACTACAATGTCCGTACCAGCACCATATATGGTGATCTCGGCCTCTTCACTTGTCGTGATACGTTCGGAGAAGATTTAACTGAATTGTTCAACCTCATGACTGGCTATGCCCACCCACGAGAATCTCGCCACTTGTTGGTTTCTCCCTTCGATTTGCGCGATGGCTTAGTGCGACGTATCCAGCGGGAAGCGGAGCACGCCCGCGCTGGACTGTCTGCTCACTTGATTGCCAAAATGAACGGGTTAGAAGACCCTGTGGTGATTGACGAATTGTATGCTGCCAGCCAAGCAGGCGTTCAGATTGACCTGATTGTCCGTGGCTTGTGCTGTCTGCGCCCCGGTATCCCTGGAGTTTCCGACCGTATCCGTGTCATCTCGATTATCGACCGCTACCTTGAGCACGCGCGGATTTTCTATTTCCACAATGCAGGGACCCCAGAGTATTGGCTCGCGTCGTCCGATTGGATGCCTCGGAATCTTGATAACCGTATTGAGGTCGCGTTTCCAATTCTCGATCCGCACTTGCAGACACACCTTCGCAAGATTCTCGATATTCAGTTAGGTGACACGGTCAAAGCTCGCGTGATCCTCCCAGATGGTCATTCGCAACGTCTAACAGCAACCGGAGACCCACCCTTTCGCTCGCAAGAGCGTTTGTACGAATTGACCGCCAGCAGTCAACCTCTCCTGCTACCGTTTACATCGCAGCCGCCTTCGTAAGATGGAAAACTCGCGAAGAGACTGACGCCAGGACTCTCAATCGTCGTGCCGCACACACCGCTAATGGCTGTGGCTGCTGCCGTTGGTTTTGTATACATCGCCAAGTGAGAACCTGTGATAATCACTGCTTGTGTTTTCGATCCCCAGGTTATCGCCTCAGCATTCTGGCGCGGTACGACACGGTCGTGTGCCCCAGCCATAAACAGTATCGGTGCAGAGCAGGCATGCAGAGAATCTCGCGCATCCTGCATCATAACCGCTGAGGTTGAAGCCAACTCCAACGAGAAGCAAGTGGGCGAGAATCCGGTGAATGACAGTATAGAACCCTAAGGAAAGAAAGCGGCATAAACACGACAAGTCTCATTTTACATCTGACAAGTTTTTTCGCACCGCTTTGTTCCAGGGCTGAATCCAGTCCTCTCCTAAAGAGGATCAAGGCTACTGTCTATATTGCCAAATTCTTTGTCACATCTTATGAGTACCATGAGCCTATACGGGATCATGAGAGGAGCAATGGCCATGACGCGCATCAGCCCGTTAGCTGGTCTTCGTGCAGAACCAACAATGCTGATCAATGTCCCACAATTGATCTCCGCTTATTATACGGGTCATCCTGACTCCGCAGTGCCCGCGCAACGTGTAGCCTTTGGCACCTCAGGGCACCGAGGCTCGGCGTTTACCCATTCTTTTAACGAAGCCCACATTCTTGCGGTGAGTCAGGCGATTTGCTGGTATCGCCAGAAGCACGACATTAGCGGTCCACTCTTCTTGGGAGACATTCCATGCGCTCTCCGAGCCTGCTTTTACTACGGCGCTGGAAATGCTGGCGGCAAATAGGGTTGAGGTAAGAATAGATAACAACGACGGCTATACTCCAACCCCTGTCATTTCTCATGCCATTCTCACTTACAACCGTGGACGGAAGAGTCAGCTTGCCGATGGGATCGTGATCACGCCCTCGCATAATCCACCTGAGGACGGTGGCTTCAAATATAATCCGCCGCATGGCGGACCACCTGACACACATGTGACGCAGTGGATTGAGGCACAGGCTAACATGCTGCTTGCTCATAATCTTCATGAGGTGAAACGCATTCCCTACGAACAAGCTCGCGTTGCTTCCACGACCCATCGCTACGACTATCTCCAGACATATGTTGCTGACCTCGATAACGTCGTGGACATGAGTATCATCCGTGCCTCCGGGCTGAAGCTTGGCGCTGATCCGTTGGGTGGTGCTGGGGTTGCATACTGGAGCGCAATTGCTGAACACTATGGACTGGAATTTACGGTCATGCACGACACGGTCGACCCAACGTTCTCGTTCATGACGCTAGACTGGGACGGGAGGATCCGCATGGATTGTTCCTCCCCTTATGCCATGGCGAGTTTGATCGCTCTCAAAGACCGATTTGACATCGCCTGGGCGAATGACCCTGACCATGATCGTCACGGCATTGTCACTCGAAGTGCAGGTTTGTTGAATCCGAACGACATCTGACCGTTGCCATTGCCTATCTTTTTCAGCACCGTCCGAACTGGCAGGCAAACGCGGCTGTAGGAAAGACAGTGGTCAGTAGCAGCATGATCGATCGTATTGCCAACCAACTTGGTCGCCCGCTGATTGAGACCCCGGTGGGATTCAAGTGGTTCGTCGAAGGGTTGATGAGCGGTACGCTTGGGTTCGGTGGTGAAGAGAGTGCAGGAGCGTCTTTTCTGCGCCGTGACGGAATGGTATGGACAACCGACAAAGATGGCATCATCTTAGGCCTACTAGCGGCAGAGATCATGGCCAAAACTGGTCGCGACCCAGGGGCGTATTATCGTGACCTTGCGGATAAGTATGGTGATCCAGTGTACGAACGCATCGACGCTCCTGCCACGGCAGAACAGAAAGCGCAATTGCAACGACTCTCACCAGAGCAATTATCGAGCGATACGCTTGCGGGTGAAAAGATCCAAACAGTACTAACGACCGCCCCTGGGAATAACAGCGCGATTGGCGGGCTCAAAGTGATGACCGCCAACGGGTGGTTTGCGGCGCGCCCATCCGGCACGGAAAATATCTACAAGCTCTACACCGAGAGCTTCCTCGGCGTAGAGCATCTACGCCAGATTCAAGAGGAAGCGCAACAGCTTATTACACGGGCGTTAACACAGGCGAATGATGTGTGACAACGCAGCAGCCGCGTGCCTATCTCCTACGTGAGGGTGGTTGGGGGGGCTGTTTAGGGGCGGTCGCGGACCAGACAATTCACAATAGACAGCGCGAAGCCTTACGTCATTGGACGGAGTTCTGAATCGCACGAAGCCAGTGCGTAGGTTAAGTATGCCGTTGCCATCACACGCCGCGGCTAGATGTATCCTTTCAGGTTTAGTCAGAACCGCCACAGGGCAGCGATGCGGTGGCGCGCCTTGATACTCATCCAGGCCTCCTTTGCTGCGAGTGGCAGCGGTAGGATGGCTGTATCCCAACAATCCACCCCCCAAGGAGGAAACCTGGATGAACTTTTACACGCACCAACATAAACACTATTGTGGCATCGATCTACATGCGCGAGCGATGTACGTCTGTATTCTCGATCAACACGGCACGAAATTGGTCCACAAGAATTTGCCGACGACCCCGGAAGCATTTTTACGGCTCATTGCCCCGTATCGTGAAGATCTGGTCGTCGGCGTCGAATGTATGTTCACGTGGTATTGGCTGGCGGACCTGTGTCAGAAGGAAGGGATTGCCTTCGTTCTGGGACACGCCCTCTATATGAAGGCGATTCATGGGGGCAAAGCCAAGAACGATAAAATTGATGCGCAGAAGATTGCCGTCTTATTGCGCGGTGGGATGTTCCCCCAAGCCTATGTCTATCCTTCAGAGATGCGGGCGACGCGAGATTTACTCCGGCGCCGCTGTCATCTCGCCCGTAAACGGGCCGAACTCTTAGCGCACATTCACAATACCAATAGTCAGTACAATCTGCCGGAGATCGGCAAACGGCTGGCGAACAAAGCGAATCGCGAAGATGTCGCCGACCATTTCCCCGATCCCAGTGTCCACAAGGCAATCGAGGTCGACGTGTCGCTCATTGATCACTACGATCAGTTATTAGGCGAAGTGGAACTCTACCTCACGCGCAGTGCCAAAACCGATGATGTCCAGACGTTCGCCCGGTTGCAGTCGGTTCCCGGGATCGGACAGATTCTGGCGTTGGTCATCCTATATGAGATTCAGGACATTGCCGCTTTCCCCGTGTACAAGATTTTGTCTCCTACTGTCGCTTGGTGAAGTGCGCCAAAGAATCCAATGGCAAACGACTGGGGACTTCGGGCAAAAAGATTGGCAACGTCCATCTTCGCTGGGCTTTTGCCGAAGCCGCCGTGCTGTTTATCCGCCAGAGTCAGCCGGGGAAAGAGTATTTTGCCACACTCGAACACAAACACGGCAAAGCCAAAGCGCTCACCGTGCTCGCCCACAAGTTGGGCCGCGCCGTGTATTACATGCTCACGCGGGAACAGGCGTTTGATCTGCAACGCTTTGTGACCGCGTAACCGCTGAGGGGAGAGACGGAGCCCGCCGTCTAACTGGCCCACACAGGGAGAGCCCTCTTGATGCTTCTTCCTTATATACAGCACGGACTGTGGGGAATATCTGGACGAAAGCCCGGAGCCGCAGGCCGTGATTGGACCGTCTCTCCCGCTCATCTTCTTGGTGATCCGTCACCAAGGGTCCCGTGGCTGCCCCTCCCCCGAGTCTGAGACTAACTAGGAGTGTCTTTGGACACAACCCGCTGCTATTGAGAAGACCGGCATGAGGGCACAGAAGTGTTTCTAGGGCGTGGCGTTCTGCGAGATGCCACTGTTTCCCGTGGAACATTGTCCACGGAAACATTGACCCTCTATAGGTGTTTGGTGCAGCCCACAGGCTGTGACCAGCAACCGAAATGAAGTCAGCCGCGATCGCTTGGCAAAGACGACTCACCATTTGTTTCTCGGACGGCCACCCCGCCCCCGTAGTGCATCCGTCTGCCCACTTGACATCGGGGCCCTGATGGGAGTCAGGCTGCCAAATCCTAGTCGTGAGCACCACTTCGCTGTTGTCTGCCCTGCTTTACGCCCCTGCTATTATCTTAGCTGTCCAAGAAGCCTCCTTTATAAGAGGTCGTGCCCGCTCAACGATAGGAGCCAGCCGCTCAATCCACGCTGCTGCCTGCCCATCAGCCATCTCGCTCGCGATGTGTTGGGAAAGGAGCACCACCCGGGTGGCTCCGGCCTCTCGATACGCCTTCAGAGTGTCGCCGGACAGATTCCCCTTCTTGAGGGTCAACACAGGGACTCAGTTGCAATGCCTCCGGATTGCGTCCCGCCTCGCGCGTGAGCTGGCACAGGATCGTCACCGCCTCTGCAAAACTTTGTGGCTCCACAACAATTGGACACCATCCATCATAACTCCTCGCTACCCGTTCGAGCGCCTTCGGCCCATGTCCGCCTAACAAGATCGGGGGACCGCCCAGTTGAACCGGCTTGGGCTCGCACCGCACTGCGGGAAACTGCACCAGTTTAGCCCACTATATAACTCGCCTCTGCCTGCGTCCAGAGGACGCGCATCGCCTCCACCGTCTCCCGCAACCGCTGCCAGCGCAATCGGAATGGCGTCCCCATCACTTCGAGTTCTTCCTTGAGCCCTCCTGCCCCCACGCCTCAAGTAACCCGCCCCCTCCAGAATAATAGTCCAGAGTTCAGGACGACCTTGGCCGTCACCAGAGGGTCGCGCTAGGGCAAGAGGCAAACACCCCGGTGGCCAATTTGAGTCGCCTTGTGGTCGCAGTTGCCGCCACGGTGAGCGCCACAAAGGGATCGACCCAGCGCCCATAGTGCTCTGGCCACGAAGGAAATAGGATAACGGGGAAAGGGAACCGCTGGGGAGCACGAGTGTTCTGGGAATCCAGAGCGAGTCGAAGCCCATATCGTTTCTGTACGACGAGCGAGTGCGGCTAAATCACCAGTGCGAGTTGTCGCGATTAGGGATGAGACCTAACATCCATATCACCTCCTTACCCTTCGCTATTGTAATAAGATCCAGAGATTTCTGTCATTCTCCGCCGAAGGAGCCTAACGTCTGCCCTCAGCCGGCAAGGCCCCCAACCGCTGCCTTTTCACGATTCAGCAGAATCCGCAACAGGGGCCGCGTCCGCTGCCAGGACGTTTGTTAGCCGCGACAACTTCGGGATGTCACGACGCTTGCAATAAGGCTTGTTCCACTGCTGGTGGAAAGTCTACAACCACAAAATATGAAGCCGGATATAAATAATCCTCGCCCTCATCGTCGATCACCCGAACGTACTGGGATTTGGCCGAGTCTGCGTCAGGGAGAATTTCGTAAATCCGACGGGGCGTCAGCAAATCAGAGTCATCGGCCCGAATACAAATCGCAAATCGTCGCTTGGGTTTTACTCGTGTAGGCATAGTCTTTAGTCCAGGAAGCGTTTGATCCGCAGTTTCCGTTTGCCGATGCCATGCGCTTCAAACCAATGGAGTTCGGCGCGCCGGACGGTTCCATCCGCAAGCCGCACCAGGGCTTTTCCTTTGAGTTTCCGCCATCGCCCTCTCCCATAGCGCTTGCGAAGAAACGGGAGGATTCGGATACTGGGTCCAGTTGCAATCGGTTCAATGTCAGTAATGTCTCCAATAATCTCAAAGTGCATCCGATCATACTTTTGCAGACATTGCTGAATAAGCCAAGCCAGCGGCTAACCATTGATTAACTTGCCATTTTGCCCTGATAATGCGATATGAACCGGGTTTTTGGGCAGTTTTGCCCTGTTTCTATTCTCAACAATCTCAAGACGCGATGACTGGCCCTGATATGCCTGACACGACGAGAAGTCAACGACCGAAACTCCTCGATGAAGTCTGTACAGTGTTCCGGCTTCACTACTACTTCACATACTGAGCACTTCTATAAGTTAGAGCGCATGCAAGAATATCAGTAAAAGAAGTGATCTACGCAGTTCTTGTACCGTGTGTATCATTGCGACGACTGTAGTGATTTTGATGATTGCTCACCACACGCGTGCTTGCTCTTCTCTGAGACACTTTGTTTGCAATGAAAGAGACAAAAATGTCAGAAGAACAGTGAGAAAGGATATTGATGATGCAAGAACTGGGGATGATTGGGCTTGGCAGAATGGGTACATGGTGCCGTCTGGCTCTTACGTGGTGAACCATTTATGCGTCGTTTTGACATGAATCCTATGTACTGGTGCAGATGCTTGTTCATGAAGGGGCTGTAGGAAACATCGTCCATAGTAAATGAATCCATCCAGCGATTCGACTCCACCACGGGCAGTCTGGGTGATGGTGCGAGGCGGTGGTCGACGAGAACGCTCCCGACGATTTTGCTCCTCGTCTCCAGCACATAGTTACATTGTGATCGACGGCGGAGATTGATATTACATTTGAACGACATCCGTGGCTCGAACAATCTCAAAGTCAAGGGGATTCACTATCTCGATGTCTTCGGCATCAGTTTGGCATCTGGGCCTGGAGGTGGTTGGTCATCGTCTCATTATTTGGTGGTACCTGAACAGGGAGTTCAAGAAACCCTTATTCCGATTCCCGAGACGTTGGCCCGGGTGAGAGATGCGTACCTTCTCGCACTCCTGGGCATGCAAATGTTCGGGAACAGTGGAGGAGGAAATTATCTGCACTGGTGGCTGTCTGGGGCTGGGCATTCGTCAAAAAATGGGCGGCAACAACGGCATCGAAGTACGGCCTGATGGCGGCCTACGCCGAAGGATTCAATATCTCACGGTAGACTGCCACGAGAGGGAAGGAGTACCGGAAAGCGGATGCTGAAATAAGACACTGTTACTCAATCTGTAGCATTATCAGTATCATTCGCTAACTTCTTCCATATATTGCTGAAGTGTGGCGGGCGGCAGTGTCGTGGTTCGTGGCTCGTCGGATTTAATCTTGCTTTGCTCTGAGGAGAAATCGGTAACAACTTGGCAAATTTCTCGGGGCGTGTCTCGGATTCAGGTGAGGGGCGTCGTAGATCACTGCTGCTATTTGAGAAGGCCGCCCGCTGTGTGCCTCAGGGTCTCGCGCCGGTATCAGGTGCTTCAGCTCGCATGCGGCCAGGAAACCTGACTTTGCTGAAGAAAAGAACCCCGGCGACGTGGTTCGAATACGCAGGCCACGCCGAATGTTCGCACGATGAGTGATGAAACGGTTGTAGGAGCATCCTATCACAGACACCTTCTGTTTTCTTTCTGGACAGGATAGGCCCTGGCTGAACGGGAGGTGGTCCTTGACTTACGAGTGGGCGTAGCGAGCAAGATCCGCGCTGCATCGTTTTTGAGTTGTCATCTTCATCCGTTACAGTTTGCATAGCAGACGACTGTTGCAGACCAGTCGGAGAAGATGCCGTGATGTGGAAATCTGCCGAAGCTAACACGTCTCAGGTGTCGTCAGGATGTCACCGTTGTTACGCAGGGCATCGAGTGTCACTGGTAGTAGAATCGATGGGGCTCGCGGTACCCTTGGTTCGGCAACATTCCTCGATGATGGTCGCCCGAGCGCTCCAGCGTCCAGGCGACAGCATCGAGGTGAGCGAATCTCAGCGTTCCGGGCGTACCGGGAAGGGATGATCCGTCCGTTGCTCTACTGTCAGCAAGCGCTACATGGGTGGGGCTGAAATGTTGAGATCATTGCTTTCTGCATGTTTGGAGGTCAGCCAGTATCGGAAGTTTGCTGGGGACATTGGCATCATCGAGGAACACGGCTCTCCCGCCGAACTCGGCTGCTTCTCGTATCCAGTAGACAGACATCGCACAGTCAAGATTGGGCCAAGACATTCCCTGGGAAGGATTGACATCGTCGTTCTGGATCTTTCTATCATCTTCTTTGTATGTTCCTGGTTGTTGAACACCTCCTCATCTTGCAGGTTGGGGTGATGACGGTCGGGGCCCTTCTAGTTTGGGCGCAAATTCGGCGCCGAGAAACTTGACACCAGCCCGACACTTTCCTTGTGGCTCAACAGCGTTCCCCTTGTCCTATATATATTAGGTCGTCATAGTTCGCGGTTCTGTCGATACCCGTACGGTAGTTCCCGAGGGTCAGACGCGTCCGATTTTTCCTTTCAGGTTTGAGTTCGTGAACGTAGTTTTGCTTGTAGAAAGCACAGAGTACTTGCGCGGAGGTGCGAGTGCCGGGTAGTTTCGCTGTATTAATCGACGGCTTCGTGCACTTCTGCCTGCCAATGGAGCAGCACGAATGTTGTTCGTCGAGATGTTAATCGACATTTATTGTGACGTCAGATGAGTTGTATCTTGTAGGTTACGTCACTTCAAGAATACGAGTGCCCATGCTGCTACTGTCTCGATCTACTTTCCTTGGTGTGCTCGGGAATCAGCAGAGGTGTGCCCCCACGGTTAATCTATCGAAAAACGAATTCAGTTGAACGACTTTTATTGCACTGTCGGCAGCGTTCCCCGAGTGGGCGGCACGCATTCTGTCGACCACAGAGAACGGGCGCGGCCGAGTTGCATGTTCCGGCCGTGTCCGATCCTGCCCAAAACCTCTCCGCAGCCAGAGTTCCTCACCTCGATTACCTCTCTTTCCTTTCCCTCTACTGCTACTATCATCGCCGGCGGAGACCATCTCGCCTGATAGGAAAATGCCCAGAGAACAGCCGCGACACTGGTATTGCTACACCTTGACGCATAAAACCCTCTTTCAAAATAAGACATTCTCAGTGTGATATTTACAAAAAGAATATCAGAACAATGGTCGTATAGGAATGTCACACGAGACTTAGTCATCGGGTGCGGGGAGGGACCTTACGCTACCTATGTGAACGGTTGACGAGGACGGATCGAAAGTTGATGACAGCGACGGCCTCTCGCGTCACCACCAAACCTAATCCCTGTGGCTCTGCAGCCCTTCCCCCCCCCTGCCGGAGCAAGAACTTATAACTGGGTGTGCATAACGAATGCCGAGCAGTGTGGTTCGTCACCCCCAAGTGGATGTCATACGAGTGTGCATATTGATACAACATACCGGAGACATCATATGCCCTCTCCAATTGTGACTACTACCGAGATAGATCGAACATCTGAAATCGAGAGGAGTACCTATGCAGAAGAAAAACACCGGAATTTACTTGACAACTCTGTTTATTGCGGGCGCTGCCGCCACGCCCAGTTCGCCTTTGGGCTTGGGGATGATCGGAAGTCATTAATGATTTCCGCAATCATGATAACAAGGCGAGATTTTCAACGGGTGTCGACATTGGCAACTACGTGAATATGGCGCTACCAAACGGCAAGACGACATATCAGAAATCATTGCTGCCACGCGTGACGGCAACACGCCGATCTATACCGACAGCCCAGCAAGCAAATCGGTTTTGTCGACATTACCGATCAATCTACTCCGCGCCGACTGGGGTCCTTGCGATGGGTGGCGAACCGACCTCGGTTGACGTGCTTGGCAATAATACGCGCTGGTCGCCGTTAATACCAGCACCGCTTCATTAATCCGAGCGGCAAGCTGCTGTGGTCCATATCACTACTATTCCGCGGCGATCGTGCATAGCATCGATCTCGGCGGTTAGCCGTCTCCGTCAAGATCAGCCGGGACGGAAGTACGTTGCCATCGCCATTGAGAATGAATGCGATGAAGACGTCGAAGTCAATGGTGTGAAGTGAAGCTGCCGCAACTGCCTCCTGGTTATCTTGCTATCGTCGATATCGTTGGTGGCACGAATGCAACGACCTGGGAGCGCCGCGATCCGAGATGTTGATGCTTCACCGTCTTGCCAGCTATGGAGGGCGTGATCCGGAACCGGAGTCCGTCGACATTAACGAGGATAATGAAGCTGTGGTGACGCTACAGGAGAACAGTCACATTGTCATCGTCAATCTTGTCACGGGGGTGTGATAAAACATTTCACCGCCGGCTCAGTCACACTAAACGGTATCGACAAGACCGAGGACGGATCATTTCCCTACCGAAACGTTAACCAACGTAGCGCGCGAACCGGACGCTGTTGTCTTGTTTCGCAATGGCCGCCACGGCGCGATATTTTATCGCTAAGGCGAACGAAGGGACCTGTTTGGCGGAAGGCGCGGGTTCTCACTGTTCGACCGTAATGGTAACGTAGTGTTCGATAGCGGGGCATCGTTAGAACAAATCGCCGTGCAGTACGGCCACTACCCGGAAGTCCGGTCTAAATAAAGGCACTGAACCGGAAGCGATTGAATTTGGTAGTTTCGGCAACGACGATTATCTCTTTGTCGGCTCCGAGCGTGGTAGCTTCATTGCGGTGTACGAGGTTAACGGTGCCCGTCCGAAGTTCAAGCAATTGTTGCCTGGACCGCTAGGCCCGGAAGGAGTGCTTGCTATTCCCTCGCGCAATCTCCTGATCGCCTCTGGCGAGGAAGATGATCCGAGCTTCGGTGTGCGTTCTACCATCATGATCTATCAGCTAAACCTGGTCAGCCGACCTACCGCAGATCGTCTCGGATGATGTCAATGGCTCGCCGATCCCGTGGTCGGCACTGTCTGGCATGGTCGCCGTTCCGGGCCAGCCTGCCACCCTACTGGCGGTATGGGACTCGTATTATAGCCAAAGCAATATTTTCCGCATCGATGTTTCAGAAAAACCGGCAGTGATCACCGAGTCGCTGACCATTCGTGGCGGTACCGGGGACTATGATCCGGAAGGCATTGCGATTGCACCGGACCGCACCTTGTGGATTGCCAGCGAAGGCAATGCCAGCGATTCGCGGCCGAATCTGTTGTTGCAAGTCGATTTCTCCGGAAACGTCATTGAGGAAGTGGGCCTTCCCAGCAGAGATTATCGCATGCCGAGCGGCTTCTACCCGCAGAGGGACACTAGGCTCAGGCTTCGAAGGCGTGGCAGTGCTGCCTGGTAACGGCAGTAGCTACAAGTTACTCGTTGCCCAGCAACGTGGCTGGGACTATACCACGCCAGCAAAAAATGCGAAGATCTTGACGACGATGCTGGCGATTTCAACTCACGTAACGAACCGAACCGCACCCGCATCTGGATCTACGATCCAGATAGCTGATACTTGGGAGTAGATCGCCTGGGAACTGGCACCGCTGCCAGCCAATGCTGCCTGGGTCGGCCTGTCCGAGATCACCCGCGCGCCAGATGGTTCGTATGTCGTTCTTGAACGCGATAACCTTTCTGGTGATTTCGCTGCCCTGAAGACGCTGGTCAAGGTCAAACCCAATGCGGCGCCGACAATCTGATCAACAGCAGCGAGAAGTCTGTGTATAACATGTTGCCCGATCTCAAGGCGACTAAAGGCTGGATCACCGACAAGCCAGAAGGCGTTGCGATTACCAGTAGTGGCCGCACCTTTGTTGTTACCGACAACGACGGCGTCGAAGACTGGTCCGGCGAGACCTGGTTCCTCATCTTGGCCGTTTCCAACAATTATTTCCTTAAATGTGCGGAGGGCCGAGCGGTGTCTATCTTTTTCTCTCCGCTTAGGACAGGCTTCAACGACGAAGCAGTCTCTGTTTCGGGCAAAGATTGCTTCGCTCCGCTCGCAATGACTTGACCTCTTGCTTCTCAGACAGCCTTTTACGTTTTTGTTTGCTCACTCTTTGTTTGACACAGCTGCGTATGGCTCGCGCAGGTGCACGGGCTCGGCCTTCGCGCGCAGCCGCAGATTCAGCATCTCTACGAAAACGGTGAACGCCATCGCGAAGTAGATGTAGCCTTTCGGAATATGCAGTTCTAACCCCTCTGCCATCAGCGAAAAGCCAATCAGTAAGAGAAAGCTCAAAGCCAGCATCTTGACGGTCGGATGGCGGTTGACAAAGGCACTGATGGGGCCAGACGCCCACAACATAATCACGACGGAGATGATCACGGCCGTCACCATGACCCACAGTTGGTTGGCCATCCCAACCGCAGTGATGACCGAATCGAGCGAAAACACGATATCGAGCAGGATGATTTGCGTGATGACACTGCTAAATGAGGCTTTGCCTGTAGCTGAGGCGTGGGCGGTCTCGCCTTCCAGTTTTTCATGAATCTCATACGTGCTCTTGGCCAATAAAAACAGGCCGCCGCCCAGCAAAATCAACGCGCGCCCCGAAATGGCAACGTGAAATACCGTAAACAGGGGCTCGGTTAAGCGGGCGATCCAGCTCAACGACAGCAGCAGCAGAATACGCATAATCATCGCCAGGGCCAGGCCCATCTGCCTGGCCCGGTCCTGCCGCTCCTTCGGCAATTTGCCAGCGAGAATCGAAATAAAGATGATATTGTCGATGCCAAGCACGATTTCCAGAAAGGTCAACGTTACCAGGCCAATCAAGGCTTGCGAGTCAACGATCCACTCCATGGCGCATCCTCTTGCGATGGGAAATAAATGGACGAGCTAGAATTTGTCCATTTAAATACCAGTGTCCCCGAGATTAGCCCCTAACGTAGCAAAGTGCACTAACGCAGAACAGCCTGTACCTTTTCCACTACCGACGGCGGCAGGGCCACGTAGCCGAGTTGCTCGGCTGTGGCGCGACCGCTCGTGACCGACCACTCGAGGAAGGCACGCGCCGTCTGTGCGCGTTGGGCGGAGCCGTCGCTCGCCAGGCCGAATACCACAGCCCCGATGGGATAGCTGCCTTCGCCGGCCATGTTCACGAGCGACGTATTGAACTGCGTGGCCGGGTCCCAGCTCGCAGAGGCCACCGCAGCCTGTACTGAAGCCCCGCTCGGCGTGACAAAGCGCCCACTGGCGTTCTGCACACTGGCGACCTGGAGCTTGGCGGCGAGCGCCTGCACCAGGTCCAGATACCCGATCGAATTGGGGGTGCGTTGGAGCGCACGTGCCACACCGGAGTTGCCCCTGGAGCCTTCGCCCACTGGCCAGTTGACGAGCAGGTCGCTGCCAATCTGGCTTTTCCAGTCGGCGCTGGATTGCGCCAGGAAGGCGGTGAAGGTGTAGGTGGTGCCCGAGCCATCAGTACGGTGCACCACGGCGATCGGTGCCGCGGGGAGCCTGAGCTCGGGGTTGAGCTGGGCGATGGTGGGGTCTGCCCAGGTCTTGACGCGGCCGAGAAAGATGTCGGCCAGCAGGCCCGGGCTCAGCCGTAGCCCGGCCGCGGCTTGGCCCTCAATGTTTACCGCCACCGCTACCGCACCGGCCACCAGCGGCACCTGCAACAGGCCGTTGCTGCGCAGGTCGGCCGCCGGTAGTGGCATCTCGGAGACGGCGAAGTCGACCGCGCGCGCCTTGACACGCTGGATACCAGCCTGTGAGCCAATGGCCTCGTAGTCGAGCGCGGCACCGCCGATCTCGTCAGCAAGTCCACTGCCAGCGGCCACCACCTCCACGCCGCCGCTGTTGCGAAAGACGCGATAGTCGCGCGCCCACGCCGACATCAAGGGGTGAGCGAAGGTGGAGCCAGCGCCCGTCGAGCCGAGGCGAGCCGAACTCATCGACAGTCTGGGCCTGCAGCCCTATCGGAGCCGCCACGGTGAGCGCCCCAGCCAGCGCGATGAGCACCACGAAAAGCCGCGGAGCAATGTGAGTGCGGTTCATATCACGCCTGCTTTGGTAACAAGCTGCCCGAGACCATGCCGTGATCGAGCACGGGCTCCACCTGCGGCAGCTCGCGTGACACCGAGCGCCGTTCGGCCTCGATGCGCTCGGCCAGGTACAAGGCGCGCTCGGCGCTACCCAGTAGCGCGAGCAAGGCACCGCGATCTTCGCCGGGCAACTCGTTGGCCCACAGACAGCGCTGGCGCAGCTCCCCGAGGGCTTTCATGGGCTCAATGTCCACCGGCGCCCTGGGTCCTATCGGCGTGACGGCGTAGCCCAGATGGGCGGCAAGGCCGCGGTCCACCACGGCCAGGATCGCCTTCATGATCTCTAGCCCCTCAGGGGTGAAGGGCTGGCGCTCGACCCGCCGGGCGATCTGGTACAGCGTTTCACCCAGGCTGGCGCTGAAGTCTTCTTCCTCGATCAGGCTGGCCACCAATTCGGTCTGCTGGGGCGTCAGCTCGGTCTGAAAGGTGGTGGCCGTGAAACTGCGCATCTCGCGATTGAGCGAATCCAGCGCCTTCTGGTGATCGTGCACGCTCTTGAACTTCGTATCGCCGCCCCTGGCCGCAGCCAGCATCAGCCGCGAGGCCCCGAGAAAGCGCGCCATTTCCTGCTGCACGGCCGGCACCGCCGTCTGCAGCTGGCTGGCCAAGCCTGGGGCCAGATGGAGCGGCATCGAATAGTCTTCTTCGTCATCGGCGACGTTGTGACCGATGCGCGACAGCACCCGTTCAAACACGCCGATGAACGGAAACAGCACCGCGGTATTGAAGATGTTGAACGCGGTGGAATAGAGGCCCACGGCCACCGGCACCAGCGGGAAGGTCTCCTTGCCGTTCGCATCAAGCACGGCCTTGCCAGGGTCACCGCCAAAGAAGCCCATGACCCACTGCAACAACTCCATCGACAGGAAGAACAGCGGCAGCATCAGCGCCACGCCGATGACGTTGAACGAGATGTGCGCATAGGCGGCGCGCTTGGCATTTTTGGACAGATTCAGCGACGCCATCCACGAGGTGACGGTGGTGCCCAGGTCGGCGCCCAGCGAAAAGGCCACCGCGGTCTGCCAGCCGAGCACGCCAGCCGCGCCCAGGCCCATCACAATCCCGATGGTGGCCGACGAGGAGTGGATCATCGCCGTAATGCCGGCCGCGGTGAACACGCAGTAGAGCAGGCCCATGAAGCTATTGGCATTGAGCGACGAAATCGAGGCCATCACCTCGGGCATCGCCCGTAACGGTTTCAGGCCGCCGGTCAACAGGTTCAGGCCGTAAAAGATCAGCGCAAAGCCCATGATGGAGAGCGCGATATTCTTGGTCTTTTCGACCTTGGCGAACACGTACACCAGCGCGAAGATGCCCGCGACGATCAGCCCCAACGGCCCCAGCGGCAGCGCAATCAGGCCGTTGCCCAGCGTGGTGCCGATGTTCGCGCCCATGATGATGCTGATCGCGGGGCGCAGCCCGATCACGCCCGCATTGACCAGCCCGACCACCATGACCGTCATCGCGGTGCTCGATTGCAGCACCCCCGTGATCAGCGTGCCGGCGAACAGCCCTTTGATCGGCGTGCCAGCAATCTTGGCCAGCAACATCCGCATGCGGTTGGCCGCGAGGTTATTGATGCCGTCGGACATGAACTCGAGGCCGAGCATGAAGATCCCCAGGCCGCCAATGACTGGCACGAGAATTTCTTTAAATATGTCAATCTGCACGGCAACCCCCTCTGAGATATCGCATGACCATCCTCCTTGCTTTGCTGTGTGGTAAATTTTCTTTCTTTATGGAGAGCGGCCTTGTCAGTCTGTCGCAGCTATCACTAGGAGAGGGGCGACAATGAGTGTGTTCGGTGACCGCTTCGTGTTGTTTTCGTTAAAATCGTGTGAACGTATATCCTCACATCATTTCAGAATGACACCCGCGTAACGTCATCTTCTCAGAATGTACTGAATGCCAGACATTCTGGGGGATACTGCGCGGCTCTTTTGCTTCCACCACATAAGGGTGACGACGAAATAAACTTTTAGTGAAGCCTCCAGATGAAAGTCCATTCAGAACAGAAGGTCTCTCGCCATCGTGAACAGGCGGTAACAGAAAAGTTAACTTTGTGTGATGATCTACAGGGACTCCTATCGTGGCGGTGCTATTGCTCATTTCACCGATAAATAAACTCGTTGTTACTAAGTTTGTAACTCACGCTCTCTATCTTTGGCTTAAGAAAGTGGAGGGCATACATCATGTATCAACTCTTCGCAGGAGCTAACGAATCGGTAAGCGGCAACACTTTGGTTCCAGTCGTCCCTGCAGAATCTTCTGATCTCCTCTGGGAAAAGGTCCTCTCTCGATATATGGGACAGAAGGGAATGACTGAATTCCTTGCCAATCACGGAGATTCTTCTAGCGAAGAATGTTCAACTGCAGCATGACATGAGAGGTAGCGGTCACACAACTTTCACACTTCTGCCGGCTTCCCGCAAAATATATACACCTGCAAGGCTAGCATCCGCAGCAAAAGTGAGCTATGTTGAGTCCTGCTGATTACATAACGAACCGCGAGCAAGCTTCTTTTTCCCTTCTGCAAGATGCTCCGCTCAGGAGCGGGCCCTCTGGTTGCCTAGATCCGAGTCCCACGTTTCCCAGGTTCTTTTGATAACCCACGTGTAGGTATCCCACCTGCAGGTTTACCCGTCTGTGTCATTAGGCAACATAGACAAGGAGAAAGAAGTTTGACCACGTTTTCTGAATTAGATCTTTTGCCCGAATTGTTACGCGCCGTGCGTGACGCAGGGTACCACACCCCCACACCAGTCCAGGCCCAAGCCATTCCTGCGATCCTCCGAGGTGACGATGTCCTTGCATGCGCCCAAACCGGCACAGGCAAAACAGCAGGGTTCCTTCTGCCTATCCTACAACACTTGGCACAAAGGAAAGCGGGACACCCTCGCGCCCTCGTCTTAACACCGACACGAGAGTTAGCTGCTCAGATTGGCGAGAGCGCTCGTACTTATGGTAAATATCTGCGCATCCGCACAGCGACGGTCTTTGGTGGGGTTCGTCTAGGGCCGCAAACCGAACGGTTGCGCTCTGGAGTAGATCTCCTCATCGCTACGCCAGGACGGCTCTTAGACCATCTGGAGCGTGGGAACGTGCATTTCGATGATCTTGCGGTTCTCGTCCTGGATGAAGCACACCACATGCTCGATCTCGGCTTCCTTCCCGATGTGCGCCGGCTCCTCCGCACCATGCCAGCCGCGCGGCAAACTCTCATGTTCTCGGCAACTATGCCTGCTGAGATTGAGCGTCTTGCGCACGAGACCCTGCAGGCTCCGGTCATCATTGATGTCGGTCGCAGGGCAACGCCAGTCGCGACAGTGCGACAAGTCCTCTACTCTGTAGAGGCTGAACAGAAGCGGAACCTGCTCTGCCACCTGTTAGAGAACGGACATATGCAGCAGGTACTTGTGTTCACGCGCACCAAGGTCCGTGCAGATCGTCTAACAAGGCATTTAGCGCAAAAAGGCCGTCGCGTAGCAGTGTTGCACGGAGGCAAAAGCCAGGGGGCACGTACACAGGCTTTAAGCGGCTTTCGCAATGGAAGTGTCGAGGTGCTGGTAGCAACGGATATCGCGGCGCGAGGTCTGGATGTCGACGGGATCTCTCATGTTGTGAATTTTGACGTGCCGAAGACTCCTGAAGAATACGTGCACCGTATTGGTCGCACGGCACGGGCAACGGCGACAGGGGATGCCGTCTCGCTTGTCTCCGCCGATGAAGTTGCACTCGTTCGCACGATCGAGCGCGGTATTGGTAGCCCAATCCCTCACCAGATAGTCAAAGGCTTCGTACCTGCCATCGACCACTTGCAAGCGCCCGCACGGCCCGCGATGTCCCATGCGGCACGCATCGCGAACGGCACGATACGACATTTCGCCCCGCGCCGCCGAGCGCAACGGGTTTCTTAAATTAGTAGGGGCACGGCATGCCGTGCCCCTGCCTATAATAAACTCCGCGAAGCAAGAATGTCATTAAACCTTCATCATGCTGCCACAGTGCCGTCACACGACTGCACAATATTCAACCAGTTCTGTAAAAACAGATGAGTATCCCTTTCAGCATGTCAGCATGAGGAGAGCCATAATAAGATGATAACAAACGAGCCTTCACAAAAAGAGGACACACGAAGTATCCTTGAGCGTTTACGCGACTTTGTGAAACAGGGAGGTCCTCACGCTCGCGAAAACGTACGGTTCTACTTACGGATGTGTCTTAAGGCCGAAGAACTTCGCCAGCAAGGTTGGCAGGTGACGATACGAGGAGAAAGACAACGTTGGGTCGTGGTCATCGAAGGCAACCAGTCTCTCGAAAAGCTCTTGCGTCCCACTCCTCGCACTCGGCTCCGCAAGGTCAACTCTCAACGGAAGACTTCCTTCATATTCTGTCGTAATTGACGTGAAAGGAAATTTCCGCTGATAGGCGGAAATCGTTCCCTCACCACGAGAGATAGTGTGAGTGAAGCCCACGGGCGCTCACTGTCACACAATTTTCACATTGCTGCCATTCTCCTGCAAAACATAGATGCGATCCTCTGCCATATGGAGGGATCATATAGCGTGAAACGCATTCTAGTCGTGGAAGACGAACTCCACATTTCTCAACTTATTACCTATAACCTGACTGAGGCTGGGTATCTGACAGCTCCAGCTTTTGACGGTCGTGAAGCACTCTCCCTGATTGAAGATTCCGCACCACACCTCATTACGTTGGACCTCTTGCTCCCGTTGCACAGCGGGTGGGAGGTCTTAGACTTTATCCGCAAGCACCCCAGGAGACAGATTGCCACACTACCGGTTATTGTGTTGAGTGCGCTACGCTCCCCGCAGCTCCAAACCGAACTTCGTCACAATGGTGTCGAGCATTGTTTGGGAAAACCCTTCTCTGTCACTGAACTCTGCTTATTAGTGCGTTCGTTGCTGGAAAAGCCCCAGGACGTGAGCTGGGCAAATCCACTATAAGATCTTTGGTGGGACGGGCTTCTCAGTCCGCCGTCAAGGACAGGCTTCTCGCTTATCTAATACCAATTCGTTTGTCAGAGGTCGTTATGAAACGGTACGGCAAAACTTGTTCGTACCTATATATCGCTTTCCGAGCGTCACAAACACATAACGACACTGTCATCTCTCCGTAACACTCTCCTTCTACCCTGCACCACGAAAGTGATGGATAGGAATCTACGCAAGGGAAGGAGTAGGGGTAATGAGAAAACTGATGGTGACTTTCTGGAGCGGACTTGTGGCGATTGCGTTCGGAGTCTCTCCTGCACTGGCACAGAAACGCAGTGTGGCAGAAGAGATTCTCGAGATTCTGCGTGCGGAAAACAAGATTAGTGACGAGAAATATCAAGAACTGATGAACCGGGCCAGAGCTGAGAACGAAGCACGTGAAGCTGGGGTCGAAGCCTATCGCCGCGATCCCGTTAAAATGATCAAAGCTGATCGAAGCCTCGATTGGTTGAGCCGATTCACGTTCTCAGGAGATTTGCGCGTTCGTATGGAGGGCTTTTACCAAGACCACGGGCCCAACGCAAATGCACGTACACGTGAACGATTCCGTTTACGCTTTGGTGCGCAGATGAAAATCAGTGACGAATTACTCGCAGGGATTCGACTTGCCAGCGGAGATGCCAACGATCCGATCTCGACCAATGAAACGTTGACCAATATATTCACACGTAAGCCCGTGAGTATTGACCATGCGTATATCACGATCACACCGAAAGAGAGCATTGGATTAGGCGACTGGGCCTGGAGCCCGATCTCGATTACTGCAGGGAAATTCGCTAACCAATTCTTCAAACCTCGGGCGGTGATGAGCTCAGAAATGATCTTCGACGATGACCTCTCTCCAGAAGGGCTGCATGAGACCTTTACTCTGTATGAAGGCACAGAAGGGTTGCTGCGCCGCTTCCAACTTAATGCTGCCCAGTGGGTGTACCGGGAAATGGCTCGGGCGGCAGATGGATGGATGTTCGGTGGACAAGTAGTGGCGACCATCCAGCCCCTGCCCAGTACCCGCTTAACCGTGGCTATGGCCGATTATTACTTCTCCAAGGACGACCTCATTGCCCAAGCGCGGAATACTAACAGCGCTCTCAAAATTACTAATTCTGTTGTTCTCCGAGATGGAACCATCGTCAGAGGAGGATCTTCATTGACTCCGGGAACCGGCGACAAACAATTCCAGGACTTCTGGGGCAGTTACAATATTCTCAACGGTTCGTTGCAGCTTGAGTACAATACGGGATACGCCAGATGGCCGCTAACATTGATGGCTGATATTGCGCGCAACTTCGATGCGAAGCGAGGTGAAGATTTTGCCGTTTGGGCGGGGCTGGGTCTCGGTCAAACCAGAAACCCTGGAGATTGGGCGTTCTCGGTTGTATGGGCACGCATGGAAACCGACTCCGTGTTGTCAGCCTTTAGCTATAGTGACTTCGGTCGTGACGGTGGAACTAACGTCCAAGGCCCTTTTGTCAAGATCGACTACATGCTGTTCCCCCGCCTGACGCTCACCGCCAAGAATCACTTCGTTTCTTTCATCGATCGACCACAGGGCCAATCGAATTCGCTCCTGCACCGCTTCCAGCTTGATGCACAGGTTGCGTTCTAAGTCAGACCCGGTCTCGTTACATCTGAGCCTACATGCGCTCGTCCCGAGCCCTTCGACAAAGCTCAGGATAAACTACGCGCAGCGAAGTCGAGGGATTACGGGTAATGCCTCAGCGCCCTTCGACTTCGACGCTGCGCGTCTACGCTCAGGACGAACGGGGAGTATCTCACTATAGAGAAGAAAGTATCTGAATCTTCTTATGATTCGATTTAACGTCACCAAATGGTCACCTTCGTGTAACACGTTTGTAATAATCGTATAGCAACCTTAGTAGTAAGGAGGTAAAAATTATGAAAGCATCTATCTGGCGCACGGTAACCGCAGCCGTTCTGGCCCTGGGTACCCTCGGAGCCAGTCAAGGATATGCCCAGGAAGCCGTCAAGGTCGATCCCACAATTCCTGCGTACAAAGCCGCGAGCGGAATTTCAGGCAACCTCAATAGTATTGGCTCAGACTCATTGAACAACTTGATGACGCTCTGGGCCGAAGGATTTAAGAAGTTTTATCCCAATGTCAACATTCAGATTGAAGGCAAGGGATCCAGTACTGCCCCACCGGCGTTGATCGAGGGAACGGCGCAACTTGGACCAATGTCACGTCCGATGAAAGGCTCAGAAATAGACGCCTTCGAGGCGAAATACGGCTATAAGCCTACCGCGATTCGGACATCGCTCGACTCTTTGGCAGTGTTTGTCAACAAAGACAATCCGATCAAAGGGCTGACTCTGCAGCAGGTGGATGCGATTTTCTCCAAAACCCGTCGCTGCCGAACGCCGAACGACGTGAAGGTGTGGGGAGAGGTTGGGGTAGATGGAGGATGGGCCACCTCGCCTATTAGCCTGTATGGTCGTAATTCAGCCTCTGGAACCTATGGTTTCTTCAAAGAGCATGCGCTGTGCAACGGCGACTTTAAGGACACAGTGAAAGAACAGCCGGGCTCAGCCTCAGTCGTGCAGGGTGTCAGCGAAGACCGTAACGGCGCGGGCTACAGCGGTATTGGTTATGCCACCTCTGGTGTACGCGCAGTACCGCTGGCCGCAAAGCAGGGGGATCCGTTTTTTCCGGCGAGCTACGAAAACGTCGCCAGTGGAAAGTATCCAATGAGCCGCGCTTTGCTTGTGTACATCAACCGTGCACCTGGTCAACCACTCGATCCCCTTGTCCGTGAGTTTGCCAAGTTCATCGTAAGCAAAGAAGGACAAGAGGTTGTCATTAAAGACGGCTACTACCCATTACCGGCCTCGGTTGTGAACGAGGAGATGAAGAACTTGCAGTAAGAACCTGCGGGGCGCAGCGTGCTGCGCCCCGACACAACTGAGGAGTGTATGGCAGAAGTACAGCAACGAGAAAGAGAACGGCAGGAATCTTCATCTGCCCCAGTCGATGTCCGTCTATCGACCATGGAGGACAAGGCCCGGCTGCGACGCAAGAAGCTCGCGGACAAGGCGGCAGATTACATTATTACTGCTGGTGGGATCGCGGTTATTTTGAGCATCGTTGCCATTCTCTTTGTCATTGTTGCGGAAACTCTGCCATTGTGGAATTCACCAATAGCGACTCCGGTAGCCACACTCAATCTGAGTCAGTCGACACCGCAATCGTCTGAGGCGCCCACTCCGAGTGCCACAACATCGCCTGAGAAACTGCTCGCTTTTGGTGTCGATGAATACCAGTCAATTGCTTACGTGCTACGAGACAACGGCACGGTCGATTTTCTGGCGTTGCCAAACAATCAGCTCATTCAACGCTACGAGGTTAAAGCGCTCCAGGGGCAACAGGCGACAGCCGCGTATCGCGACGGCATCTCGCACGTTATCGTTATCGGCACCGTCTGGTGGAAGTGTGATTCCGTTGCGCCTCAGTTTTTCGACACAATCTCAAACAGGGAAACGCGTGATCGTACCTGAGGTGAAGGAAGGAAAACCACTGCAACTCGACCCGCAAGGCCGAGCAATCACACAGTTGGTATATCGCGAAGAGGAGGGAAAGGTTGCTACTGCCGCGCTGCTTGGCCCACGTACTCTCATCTTCTTGGCACAGGAAGAAAAGACCTCGCTCCTGGGAGAATCTAGCGTTGAGGAGCTGCGGTCGGATCTCTCTTCCGTGCTGAAAGCTGATGCCACGGCGCTTGCCTTAGACAAATACCGCGTGAATCTCATAGCCGGGACCGCGACCGGCGACTTGCATCACTGGGACCTCACTGATCCGGCGGCACCGCAATTTACCGAAACGTATGCAGCTAGCTCAAAGCCTGGCGCCGGAGTCACTGCACTAGGATGGTTACTCGGCGATCGATCGTTGCTGGTGGGAGATGCTGCCGGCGGTGTTAGCGTGTGGTTTCAGATCCGTGATCCGAACGATTCTGCGAAGTCCTCTTATCATCGCGTACACGCCTTGCGTTCGCATCCGGCAACGGTCACGGCGCTCACGCCCTCGCCGCGCGATAAAGGCTTCCTCTCGGCTGATGAGCAGGGCAACGTTTTCCTTCATCATTCCACGTCTGAGCAGACACTACTCGACGTGCGCACGGACGGCAGCCCCGTTCACCTCGCTAGCTTTACTCCGAAAGCCGATGGAATCTTTGCCCTCACCAGCGACGATAAACTTTCCTACTGGTCTCTCTATAATCCACATCCAGATATTAACCTGAGGACGCTGTTCGGTAAGGTTTGGTACGAAGGCTATGACAAACCTGAATACACCTGGCAATCGAGTAGTGGGAGCGATGAATTTGAGCCTAAGTTTAGCTTAACGCCGCTTGCCTACGGCACTTTAAAGGGGACGTTCTACGCTCTCCTCTTAGCAGTGCCGATGAGCATCTGCGCTGCGATCTTCACCTCGCAATTTTTGCATCCGAGCCTGCGAAACGTGATCAAACCAACGGTAGAGGTGATGGCCGCCCTGCCCAGTGTCGTCCTGGGGTTCTTTGCCGGGTTATGGCTCGCCCCCAGGGTCGAGAAGATGGTGCCAGGCATCATGCTGATGTTGATCGCACTTCCGCTGGTGACACTGGCCGCATCGTTTGTCTGGCGCTTGATCCCACTGCCGACTCGCAGTCGCTTCAAACCCGGAGTCGAGATCTTTTTTCTCGCGCCACTTTTAGTGATGGCAGTCGCGGCTTGCGCCTATGCCAATGGCTGGCTCGAAGCAACGTTTTTTAACGGCAGTTTCCCACAATGGCTTTATGACACCACCGGCGTCCGGTACGATCCTCGCAACTCTCTCGTCGTTGGCTTTGCGATGGGATTCGCAGTGATTCCGATTATTTACACTATTTGTGAAGACGCATTTTCCAATGTCCCGCAGCACTTAGTGTCGGGTTCGTTGGCCCTTGGGGCGAATCGCTGGCAGACTGCCCTCCGGGTGGTGCTGCCAACAGCGAGCCCAGGGGTATTCTCGGCGGTCATGATTGGTTTTGGCCGCGCGGTCGGGGAAACCATGATCGTGCTGATGGCAACAGGAAATACGCCGGTCATGGACTTCAACGCGTTCAGTGGGTTTCGCGCATTGTCAGCTAATATCGCTGTCGAAATTCCCGAAGCGCCAGAGGGTGGGACGCTCTATCGTGTCTTGTTCCTTGGCGCATTCCTGCTGTTTGTTCTGACGTTCTTGGTCAACACGGTAGCAGAGATCGTCCGTCAGCGGTTACGGGAGCGGTATAGTCGGATTTAGAAAGTCTGCCAGTCTAGGAGTCTGAGAGTCTAGGAGTCTCACAGTTGGGTAAGTGAACTATGTTTAAGAACTTCTGGCGCAGTGGCGATCCCTTTGTGTGGCTAACAGGCGGAGCACTAGCCTCTAGTTTACTCATGATCATTGCCTTGATGGTGATTATCGCGAGCAACGCGTTCGGCTTCTTTTGGCCTGACCGTCTCGTTTCGGCTAAGCTGAAGGATGGCAGCGAACTCCTCGGACAAATTCGTGGACATGAAGAAATTCCACGGTCAGCCTCTGAAAAAGGTACGCCGCAGTCTCGTACGCAGTTTCAGGTCGCCAATCGCGATTTGTACGGATCAGATTTTCGTTGGGTGAATGACGATGAGATTGTCTCGCAACAACAGCCGGCTGACGCCATCTACTTTGAACGCTGGGAATGGGGGCCGCTGTTCGGCACCCTCAAACAGATCACCCAAGATGGACAAGTCATCGCTGATGGGCCGCAGCAAAGTTGGCAAAAGTTTCAGGAGTTGCACCCACGGACACAAGAAACACTCGAACGCACACGCAGAATCGAGCGCGAAGAAATCGGTGACATTAACTACAACCTGGAAAAGCTGCGCCTGGCAATAAAAGGTATCCAGAAGAAGGAACAGGATCAGGGCCGCACTGCGGGGAAGGTCGCTGAACTTGAGAAAGAGATTGCTGAATGGCAGCAACGCTATGAGGAAAAATCCAAAGAGCTTCAAGCCTTGGCGACGGAGAACGCACGCTATCGGATGATTGTTCAAGCCGCCGGTGGACGCGAGAAAGAGATGCCCATTGCCGACGTCGTGCGGGCGTTCTTTCCCAATCAGATGAGTTGGGGGCAGCGCTTTGGTCTTTATTGCACACGTTTGTGGGAGTTCGTATGGGATGAGCCGCGCGAATCCAACACTGAGGGCGGTATCTTCCCCGCCATCTTTGGCACGGTGATGATGGTCTTGCTCATGAGCATCATGGTTGTTCCTTTTGGTGTCGTTGCTGCCCTCTACTTACGCGAGTATGCGAAACAAGGGACACTGGTTCGGGCAGTGCGTATCGCGGTCAATAATCTTGCCGGTGTTCCTTCCATTGTCTTTGGCGTGTTTGGCTTAGGATTCTTCATTTATCTCATGGGTGGCAGCATCGACCGATTGTTCTACGCTGAAGCGTTACCGACACCAACCTACGGCACTGGTGGTATTCTGTGGGCCTCGTTGACCCTCGCGTTACTCACCGTTCCGGTGGTCATTGTTGCCACTGAAGAGTCATTGGCTGCAATTCCTCGCGAGTGGCGCGAGGGTTCGCTCGCCTTGGGAGCAACGAAATGGGAAACCATTCGCAAAGTCGTGCTGCCCGGGGCTCTGCCTGGTATCCTCACCGGAATGATCTTGGCGATGGCGCGAGGAGCCGGAGAAGTGGCACCGTTAATGATTACTGGCGTGGTGAAGTTAGCACCGACCTTACCGTTGGATAGCTACTGGCCGTTTATCCACATGGAGCGCAAGTTCATGCACCTCGGCTTCCATATCTATGACGTTGGCTTTCAATCGCCGAACGTTGAAGCCGCCAAACCGATGGTATTCATGACGACGCTGCTGTTAATTGCCATTATTGTGACTCTCAATCTAACCGCCATCACCGTACGTAACCGTCTTCGGAGTCGCATGCGCTTCGGAACGTTTTAGAAATGATCAACACTATGGAGAAAGAACACCAGCTTCCAACCCATGCAGCTTCGGTCTCCCTCCCTCGCATAAGCGGAAACGGCATCACCGCTGCCAGAGAGTATAAACAGGATATCGAGATTCAAATTCGTGACGCGTGCCTGTTCTACGGCAAAAAACAAGCTTTGTACGACGTTAATATGGACATCGGGCGTCATGAGGTGACGGCCTTTATTGGTCCCTCAGGGTGTGGCAAATCCACCTTGCTTCGCTGCCTCAATCGGCTCAATGATCTGGTTGACGGCGTCAAAGTCACCGGCAGTATCAAGATCGATGGACGAGAAACTATCGATCCGACACTTGATGTTACCGAGTTACGCAAACGGGTCGGAATGGTTTTCCAAAAGCCCAATCCGTTTCCCAAGACCATTTACGAAAATGTCGCGTATGGTCCCCGTATCCTTGGCATCAGTAACAAAGCGCGACTTGATGAGATTGTCGAACGTAGCCTACGCGGAGCCGCGTTATGGGAAGAGGCGAAAGACCGCCTTCACGATAATGCGCTCGGGCTGTCTGGTGGTCAGCATCAACGCCTCTGTATCGCTCGGACCATTGCAGTTGAACCGCAAGTCGTGCTCATGGACGAGCCATGCTCAGCGCTTGACCCCATTGCGACTACCAAGATTGAAGAGCTGATCCACGAACTGAAACAGAACTACACGATTGTGATTGTCACCCATAACATGCAGCAAGCTGCGCGGGTGTCAGATTACACGGCTTTTATGTACCTGGGGCGGCTGATAGAATTCGGCAAGACCGACAAGCTGTTCACTACCCCGGAGAAACAAGAAACGGAAGATTATATTACCGGCCGATTCGGTTGATCATTGGGAGAACACTACATGCCACCACTCCACACTGACCGTCAGTACGAAGAAGAACTTCAGCAACTCCGGGCGAGAATCTTGGAAATGGGCGGACTCGTCGAGAAGCAAATCAGCGACGCGATGGTTGCTCTGATCGCACGCAATTCGCCTCAAGCACAGGAGGTGATTGCCCGTGATCACACGGTTAACTACCTCGATGTGGCGACTGATGATAGTTGTACCCGTCTCCTTGCATTACATCAGCCGGCAGGGCGGGACCTCCGTCTCATTATGACGAGTCTGAAAATTACCACGGACCTCGAACGTATCGGCGACATTGCACAGAACATCTGCGAGCGAGCATTGGAACTAAACCAAGAAGCCCCGCTCATGTTCTCTGCCGATCTTCCTCGTATGTCGGAATGGGCACAGGCCATGCTGCGCGATAGCCTGGATGCGTTCGTGCGTGAAGATACGGAACTGGCGCTGCAAGTCTGTCAGCGTGACGATTTCATCGATAGTTTAACGGCAGAGTTGTTCCGCTCTATGCTCTCACAAATGACGCAAGAGCCACAGAGTGTGAGTCGTGCTACGCGCCATCTGTTCATTGCCAAATACCTCGAACGCATTGCAGATCATGCCACCAATATCGCCGAGATGGTCATCTATATGGCCAAAGGAAAGAGTATCCGCCATATGTCACCGCCACCGGCATCGCTCTGAGCTTAAGATAAAGAAAGGGGAAACGGGGAAAGGGTGGAATGGGAACTGCAACAAAATAGCAAGGTCACCGTTTTCTCTTTTTCTTTTCGCCGTTTTCCCCTTTTCCTCCAAAGGAGTCTATGGAAGCGCAAATACAAAGCAAATCTCCGATCGTTGAGCCTAAACGCAAAATTCTCCTGGTCGAAGACGAGCAGGATATCCGCGAACTGGTCCGTTACAATCTGGAAAGCGAAGGTTTTAGTGTAGTTGAGGCGAGTGACGGCGAAATCGCGCTGAAGCTTAGCCGCCAGCGAGCGACCGGCCTTGATGATCTTAGATCTGATGTTACCCAGTGTCCCAGGCCTTGAAGTCTGCCGTTTACTGCGGACGAAAGAGCTGACGTTGCATCTACCGGTGCTCATGCTCACTGCCCGTGCTTCGGAAGTAGACAAAGTGTTAGGCTTGGAAATGGGGGCAGATGATTATGTCACTAAGCCGTTCAGCCCGCGTGAGCTTGTTGCCCGAGTAAAAGCGGTACTCCGCCGTGCCTATGGACCAACCCTCGATCGCCCGCACGAAGTCTACGACAAAGGCCGTCTCCGTATTGACTACGACACCTATGAAGTCATGCTCGATGGTCAACCCTCCCCGCTCGGGCTGCGCGAGTTCGAACTCCTCAAGTTCTTTGTACAATATCCTCACCGAGTGTTTAGCCGCACCCAGATCCTTGATCTCGTGTGGGGGCAAGACGTGTACGTCGAGCCACGGACGGTCGACGTTCACATCCGTCGCCTGCGCCAACGCGTGGAACGAGATGACACCAATCCTACTCTCATTTTGACCGTGCGCGGCGTTGGGTATAAATTCAATCCTGATGCCCTCGAAACATAGCATTCTCTTCCCGCTCCTCTCCCTTGCCCTCCTCGCACTCGCGACTGTCAGCAGTCTCTTACTCTTCTACCTCCTCTCGTTGATTCATCGTCCATCACTGCTGTGGTATGGGGCGGCGGCACTCGCACTGATCGCCCTTGGAGGGATTATCGCTTTCGGAGTACGTCTCCAGCGCCGCCTTGGTAGTCTCACGACCTTCCTCTCCTCTGCGTCGGAACGGGACAAACCGCCCTCGCTTCCAGTATGGAATGAGGATGAGGTTGGCTCCCTCGAACGTGGTATCCAGCAACTGATGATGCGCCAACATGAGCGTCTCCGTGCGTTACAAGCAGAACAAAAAAAGCTGGAAGCGGTCTTACAGAGCATGGCCGAAGGCGTAGTGGTCATCAATCCAGCGGGAAACGTTGTCCTGTGTAACCGTGCCGCCAAAGAATTGTTTGGGCTCCGCGCTGACCACGATTGGCAAGGGAAACCTATCCAAGCGTTCTCCCGTCATCCGCTCTTACAAGATCTGCTGCGGGAGGTTGCTGAACGGCGGCCAGGTGATGCACCGGTGACTCGAGAACTGTCGCTCGAAGGGAAAGATGAGCGTCATCTGGCTGCAAGCAGTATGCAAATCTGTGAAGACGGCGTCACTGTGAGTGGGTATGTGCTGGTCTTCTACGATCTCACCCAGATCAAACGGTTAGAATCCGTGCGCGAGGATTTTGTCGCTAATGTCTCGCACGAACTCCGTACTCCGCTCACCGCGATCAAAGGGTATGCCGAGACCTTGCTCAACGGGGCGCTCAAAGAGCCTGCTACTGCGCAGCGGTTTTTGGAAATTATCGATCGACACTCCGAACGGCTCAGTCGTTTGATTGATGATCTGCTCACCCTTTCCAATCTCGAACTCGGAAAGACCGAGTTACTCCAAGAAGAAGTCATCGTGCCAGAGTTGATAAACGAGATTTTTGAAGTCGTGAAGGAGAAAGCAGAGCGAGCAGGCATCACATTGGTTCACGTGTGTGAACCTACCCTTCCACCGTTAAGAGGCGATAACGATCGTCTCCAACAAGTGCTTGTGAATCTCGTCGATAACGCAATCAAGTACACCTCAAGCGGTGGGACAGTCACGGTCACAGCGAAGACCGTCCAGACTCCAGAGTCCGGAGTCCAAAGTCCAGATCAGAGATCATGAAGAGACTAAGGAGAATGGAGGACTAGTTTCCCTAACACGCAACTCCTCAACAGTCCTCCAAGCCTCAATCCGCCTGCCCCCTCCGTCGGGGGCAAGCCTCAAAAGAATGGCTAGAAGTCGCGGTCACAGATACCGGCTGCGGCATTCCGGAAGAAGACCTCCCTCGTCTTACGCAACGCTTTTATCGAGTAGATAAAGCCCGTTCGCGTGAACTCGGCGGCACCGGACTGGGGCTCGCAATCGTGAAGCATATCGTCCAAGCGCATAATGGGTTTCTGCGGATCGAGAGTCAGCTCAAGCACGGGACCACGGTGCGGATTTTTCTACCGCGTAGTTCGGGCACCTCGTCTCATTCTATGGTCACCGCGCATCCATAAGCAGCGAAGGGTGCATTCTCCACATCGCATGAAAGCTTTCTGATATTGAAGAAGAGGCTATGCGTGCAGCCGGCGTGAGCAATGTTGAGCTAGGACGACGCCTTGGGATTAGCGAAGGGGTAGGCCGGCGACTGCGGTAACGGAGCCAATCTCCTACATTTTGGTTTAGAGTCTCAGGCCTTTTCTAAAGTCTGCAGTTGGTAGACCTGTTCTACCTCCGGTGCGGCATAGCCCTTGGCTGCCAGCAAGGCTGGACTCTGGGCGGTGAGCAGTTGCAGTTCGTGCCGGCGACGCTCCGGAGTGTCCGGCAGGTGCTCAAGTAACTCCAGCCCTTTGGTAAGATGATCGATCACTTCGTGGTACGCGAACAGTTGGAGGGCGGTCTGTGCAGCTTGTTCCCGATACTGCACTGCCCGTTGATAATCCTGGCCGCGCTCGAAATGTAACGCCAGTTCTGTCGCTATCTCATGGGTACGATCTCATACGCTTGTTCGAGGCGCTCACCGATGCGGAGATGCAGCTGCGCACGTTTCCCCGGGGTCAGTCGATTGTACAACACTTCCTGATAGAGGGAATGCGCAAACCCATAGCGAGCAGTAACCGTGCCATCTGGCCAGTGCCGCGTTTCGCGTTCCTGAATGAATTGGCTATGGCGGACAAGCTCGGCACAGCGCTCTTCAATCTCGATAGTTTCTCTTCCTACCGCTGTAGCGATCACGGCAGAAGAGAACTCTGCGCCTTCGACACTGGCCGCTTCTAAGACTTGCCGCTCTTCAGGGTTGAGGTGCGCAAATTTTTGTTCGATCACTTGGCATAGGCTCTCAGGAAAGTTGAGATCCCTACTGCCGTTCTGGATCTCCCACTGCCCCTCCTTTTCTCCTATCACTCCCTGGCTCGCGAGCTCATTGAGCAGGTTCAACATGAATAACGGGTTCCCTTCCGTCTGACGATGAATCACCTTGACGAGCTCTGGCGAGACCGCCTGAGGGGAAAAATGTTTGGCAAGATAGATTGCCACCTCCTGCTCACTGAGCAATTTCAGCGGCAGTTCTTCACACTTTTGTCGGATGTGCAGTTCCGGCTTGATCGTTTTTAAGGGATGCCCCCGTCTCAGGTCTGTGGGTCGGTAGGTACCGATTACCAGCAACCGCATTCGTCCCTGCCGCTGTGCGAGATAAGCAAGTAACTCCAACGTGGAGTAGTCGCTCCAGTGCAGGTCTTCGAGCACAAAGACAAGCGGGGTCTCCACGGTCATGGCCTCAATGGCTTCCACCATTTCTCGCAGCATGCGCTGCCGAGTCGCCCCTTGGGTTCGTTGCTGCAGGTTTGCGAGCTCTGCATCATTGAGTACCGCCGGCATCTGGATTAACCAAGTCGGTGCATACTGACCGAGGAGAGGAATCAGATTGGTCGTCTCGGGCTCACGACACAAGCGACCGAACGCTTCAAGGATGGGCAAATACGCCTCGCCTTCTCCGTACTGCTCCAAGCACTGTCCACGGCCAATGAAGACAGGGGCTGGGGGTTGGGAGCTAGGGGCTAGGGAGGAGTTTCCTATTTTTGACTTTTGCGTTTTTGCATTTTGACTTTCTTTTGCCTCCGGGACTCTCGTCTCCTGAATCTGTTGCAGAAACGCATCGACAAGCGTGGTCTTGCCAATCCCTGGCTCACCCGAGACAAAGACAATTTGGCGCTGTCCTGTCAGGGCCAGATCTAACCATCGGTGCAGTTGCGTTAATTCCTCCTCTCGCCCGACCAGAGTAGGTGTTGGGTGCTGGGTGTTAGGGGCTAGGGGAAAAGGGGTCGGCTGAGGCAGGGGGTTACTGACTACTGAATACTGACTACTGGCTGCTTCCCCAATGAACCGATATCCCCGGCGGGACACCGTCTCGATGTACTGTGGCACGCTCGCCTCATCTCCTAAGACGTTACGGATACGGCTGATACACTTTTGGAGAGTCTCGTCACTAACATAAATACCCGGCCATGCCGCCTTGAGAATTTCCTCTTTGGTGATCAGCCGGCCGGGGCGCTCGATCAGATAACGCAGAACGGCAAAGGGTTTCGGCGTCAGCGTGAGGCGTTGTTCCCCTAGCCAGACCCATTCGTTCTCCGTGTCCACCCATAAGGGGGCAATCGGGCGTTCCTGCACATCTGTCATACGTGCTCCGAGAAATGTCAACATTTTGTCAGGACTCCCTACTCCGACCTATGGTAGACCTCCCATAAATGAGGAGCGTTTGCAAGGGGAAAAAGGGGGAGTCATACAGGGCGTGCTTTCCGTGCCCGTCGCCAACTCCCCCTCATTACTACTGGAGGCCTGCATCATGAACAAACCTATCCTACTCTTACTGGCGATAAGTGTACTGCTCTTTCCATCGACCGTGCCGCGACCTGCACAGGCGATCACCATTGAGTTCGAAGCCATCGACCTCGCTACTCCTGGGCCAAACGGAGGCGATCTCTGGCAGTACCTCTATTTTGTCAGCGATTTCACTCCGCAGGAAAACGTCGCCTTCGAAGTGCTCTTTAATCCAATCTTATACAGTGACCTCGAAGATCCGCCTCCGACAGTACCGGATTGGGGCATCTTGATCTTCCAGCCAGACCCGAACATTCCCGATCCGGGACGCTATTCCGCCCTTGCCTTACTCAATGGCGCATTATTGTCTGGCCCGTTTAGCCTCAGTTTCGTGTGGTTGGGTGCTACAGGTACAACTCCGGGCGTCCAGCCGTTTGAGGTCAATGAGTTTGATGCGCAAGGTAATTTTCTCCAGACGCTCGATACTGGGCAGACCATTCCTCGTGGGGTGATCCCAGAGCCAGGCACCTTTCTCCTGGTCGGCACAGGCTGGTCGGCCTGGGTCTTATGCGAAAACGGGTGAGAGAGAATTCCCTCTCCCCTCGCGGGAGAGGGTTAAGGTGAGGGGGCGTACGGTTCGGTGTGATTCGGTGAGCGACGAACGGTAACAACATGTTGGCAATGAAGAACCTCGTGCGGTCGGTGATCCTAACGGTGGTAGCGACGGCTTTGCTGTCTTCGCTGCTCACTGGCCGCGCTGCGGTGTCGAACCTCACTATTGGATCCTACCAGCTCATCAGCAGTACCCGTGTTACCCGCACCGAGTTCGACTATGTCTATAAAGCGAGTGTCACTAACCCTGACACAGCCGACGTTCTCGGTGTCACTGCCACACTTACCAGCAAATCACCTAAGACGGTGGTCATCGATGGCAGCCTCACCTGCGGCAATGTGCCAGCAGGAAAGACCGTTGCTTGCACAGATTACGTTCACCATCCGCCAGGACCGCAGCACGCCCTTCAACCCGGCCGATTTGGTGTGGAAGATTAGCGGTAACACCCGTCCGGTAGCTCATGCCGGCCGTGACCAGACCGTCCAGGTGAACGCGACGGTACAACTCAACGGCAGCGAATCGAGCGACATGGATGGGGAGGAACTGACCTTTCAGTGGGAATTGCGGACTCGACCGCTAGGCGGCGCAGCGACGTTAACCAATCCGACGGCGGTTCTCCCCACCTTTGTGGCCGATAAACCTGGGAACTACGAAATCCAACTGGTAGTGAAAGATCTGAACGCCAGTAGTACTCCCGATACTGTGGTGATCAGCACCACGAACAGTGCCCCAACTGCGAACGCGGGGCCGGACCAAACGGTGTCTGCTGGAGGATCTGTCCAACTTGACGGCAGCGCCTCGTCTGATCCGGACGGAGACCCTTTAACGTATCAGTGGACGTTGACGAGTACGCCAGCGGGCAGCACCGCTGTGTTAGCTGGTTCAACAACACCAGCCCCCAGCTTTGTGGCGGATAAGGCGGGGACCTACCGAGTGCGGTTGATCGTCAAAGACGGAGTCACCGAAAGCGACGCCGACATCGTCATCGTCTCCACGGAAAATAGCGCTCCAGTGGCAAACGCGGGGCCGGACCTGCCCGGGCTCGTCAATCAGACCATACAGCTTAATGGGCACGACTCCAGCGACGTAGACGGAGACCCATTGAGCTATCGGTGGTCGTTTATCTCCGTTCCCGACGATAGCAACACCGTCTTATCAGACTCCACCATCGTCAACCCAACGTTCATCCCGGATGTAGTTGGGCTCTATGTCGTGCAACTCATTGTCAACGATGGCAAGGTGGACAGCGCGCCGAATTCGGCGAAGGTCACCATCACCGTGGGGGAGTGTGAACCGGGAGCGACGCAAGCCTGTTACACAGGACCGGGCGGCACTAAGGATGTCGGGCTCTGTCGGGGCGGTACGGAGACCTGTCAGCCTGACGGGACTTTCGGACCGTGTGAAGGGGAGGTGCTGCCCGCACCAGAAATCCCCGGCAACGGCATCGATGAGGACTGTAACGGACAGGACGAGCCAATCGGAGAGTGCACCCCTGGTGAAATCAAGGAGTGTTACGACGGACCATCCGAGACCAAAGGGGTAGGACAATGCAAAGCGGGCACGAAGACCTGCAAACCTGACAAGACCTTCGGCGTGTGCGACGGGCAAGTCCTGCCCGCGCCAGAAATCCCTGGCAACGGGGTTGATGAAGATTGTAACGGGAGCGATGAAATCACTCCTTTCATCATCACTGCACAGCCGGGCGCCACGAATGTCCTCCAAGGCTCATCGGTGAGCTACACCGTCTCTCTGAGCGCCACAAGCAGTTTCTCTCAACTGGCAACCCTCAATGTCGTAGGCCTCCCTCTAGGGGTCAGCGGGAGTTTTTCGGCACCGACTATCACTGCTGGACAGTCAGCGACGCTCACCGTCCAGGCCAGCCAGAATGCAGCCGAAACATCCACAGTCTTTACCGTCACTGGTACAGCTCAAGTGAACGGCCAGGATGTGACCCAGTCGGCGTCGGCGAGCGTTACGGTTCTTGCTGGTGGCCGTACCGCCTTGCTCGGACAGATCAGACTGGTTTCCGGCACTCCTCTGGCAAACGTCAAGGTTTCAGTGACCGACAAGACAACACAAACAGATAGTGGAGGAAATTTTCTGCTCCTGGATCTCCCCGCTGGGGACCAGGTCATGTCGGTTGATGCTACCCCTGCGAACCCGAAATTTCCCATCTTTGGCGTCAGTGTCACGTTAGTAGCTGGACAGGCCGTGCAGTTGCCCCCACAATTTATTTACCCGCCGCCACCGTCCGAGCGCTTTACTCCGATCCAAAATGCCACACAAGCTCAAGTCATCACCGACGCTCGCTATCCAGGAGCGTCTTTCACCTTACCTGCCGGGGTGACGATCACCGGTTGGGATGGGATCCTCAAGTCACAGATGGCCATGGAACGGCTGTCCCCTGATCGCCTACCGGTGCCGCCACCGCCCGGTCCGACCCGCTCTCTGTACCAGCCCTTCTTCGGCACGCCGATGGGCGGTTTACCCTCAGCCCCGATCCCGGTGACCCTTCCGAACGACCTCGATCTCAAGCCGGGCGAGAAGGCCGAACTCTGGTACTACGATGCTGCTCCTCTTCCAGGTGTTCCTGGAGAATGGCGGAAGGCTGGGCTCGGAACCGTGAGCGAAGATGGGACCACGATTGCCTCTGATCCAGGTGTAGGAATCGAACGTTTCTGCGGTGTATGCGGGATGTCCTGCTTCATCTCTCTGCAAAAGGCTCAGCCGAACCGCAATCCGGATGGCTGTACCGGCAGCAACCCAGTCGATTTATTCTTGGGGCAGACGATTGTGGAGAAGACCGATTTGACGCTCCAGGGCCGGATCCCCGCAGTGATCCACCGCACCTACAACCCCCATGACCCGTTTCGCGGGATCGCCGGATTTCAACTGGGCCTAGGGCCAGGCTGGGCGCTGTCAGTAGACGTCGTGCTCGAGGAAGAAAGCTCGAAATTACGCACCCTTATTCTACCGGGCAATGCACGATTCTCCTTTGTTTTGCAGCCGGATGGGTCGTTTATAAATACGACCCGTCCTCGCTTTGCCGGTGCCACGCTCAGTGCCAGTGGAGGGGAGTATTTCTTGCGCTTCAAGGACGGCGCGCAGTGGCGCTTCGTGCCTGGGTCTGTCGGAGGGATTTATCTTCTAGCCGAGCAGCTTGACCCGAATGGAAACCGCCTCCTCATCGAACGCAGTGGTAACCAGGTTTCACGAATTGTCGAACCTGCGGGCCGCGCATAGTGATCTCGTACACTGCTGACAGGATCTCGGCGATCAGCGATCCGCTGACACGTGTTGTCCGCTATAGCTATGACGGGACTGGGCGTCTTGAGACCGTCACCGATCCGGCGGGTGGGGTGACGCGGTATAGTTACGATGCGACAGCAGGAGGGATTCGTTCCATCGTAGACGCACGGGGCATTACGTACCTGAGAACCGAGTACGATGCCAAGGGTCGCGTGATCAAGGAGCACCAGGCTGATGGGGGGACCTGGTCATTCACATATCTTGGACCCGAGGACGCGCCGACGGGCGCAGTTGCGGTCAATCCGCGGGGTCACACGACGACCTACCGCTGGGACCCGCAAGGGTTCTTGCGCGAGGTGACCGACGCATTGGGGCAGGCGAAGACCTTTGAGCGAGACCCAGCCACGAGCCTGCTGTTGGCCGTTAAGGGAAACGCCACCTGCACCGCCTGTGGCAACCAGAGTGCCGGTGACCAGAGCTTTACTTATGACGCCAAAGGGAACGTGCTGACGCGTACTGATGCGCTGGGACAGACCACAACCTTCATGTATGAATCGGCTTTCAACCGTGTCGCTTCGATTAAGGACCCGCTCGGCAACATCACCAAGTTTACCTATGACGCACGCGGGAACCTGTCCAAACGGACGGACGAGAATAATCACACTACCTCTTTTGGATATGACAGTGCCGGCCTGTTGACTGAGATCATCGACCCGCTTAGCCAACGCACGATGTTCGCCTACGACGCTCTTAGCAACCTCATCTCCATCACCGACCCGCTCAATCACATTACGTTATTCAGATATGATGCCATTTCACGACAGGTCGAAACGATCGACACACTCACCAGAAAAACCGGCACGACGTACGACAATCTTGACCAGGTCGTGGCACAGACTAACGCGAAGAACGACGCGAACGAGATTTGCCTATGATCCTATTGGCAACTTGCTTTCGGTTACGGATGCGCGGGGCAACACCACTTCGTTCACCTATGACGATAGGGATCGCCTCAAGACGAAAAAGACCCCACTCGAGAAGACCGACACGCGCGTCTATGACCTCAACGGGAATCTGACGACCTTCACAGATCGACTCGGGCAGCAAAGTTCCTTCGCTTACAACGCGCTGGACCAGTTGGTTAGCGAGACCTACCAAGATGGAAGTGTGCAACGCTTCTACGACGCGCGTGGCCGCCTTGTGCGGGTGGAAGATTCCGTCGGCGGTGATTTTACCTTCACCTACGACCTCGTCGGTCGCACGACCAGCGCGGCCAGTCCGTTTGGCACCGTGCAGTACGGATACGACCCGCTCGGACGAGTCACTACCCGTCAGGTAGTCGGTCAGCCACCGGTTGATTACGATTATGACCCGGTGGGGAACCTGCTGAAGGCAGCGATGCCCCAGGCGACGGTAGATTTCAGCTATGACGCTAGAGATCAGCTTCTCGACATCACCCGCTCTAATGGTGTCGCTACGACGTATGAGTATGACCCGATTGGGCGAGTACTGTCCCTCACCCATGCCAAGGACGCCACGGTACTGAACACTCAGACGTATGAATACGATGCGGTTGGCAACCGCACGAGCTACGCCACCAACATCGCCCAGCTGTTGATCACGCAGCCTGTGAGCAACTCGTATGACAACGGTAATCGTTTGACACAAAGCGGAGCAAAGACGTTCGCCTACGATGACAATGGCAATCTAACTTCAGAAACTGGTTTAGAGGGAACAACAACCTACTCGCTGGGACGCTAGGAATCGTCTCGCGTCTCTTACAACGCCCGATGGTCAAACAATCAGTTTCCTCTATGACTTTGCTGGGAATCTCATTCGCAAGAGCGTCAGCGGAGCAAATCCATCGTCGCAAGAGTTTGTCTTAGATGAGATAACCAACATCGCCTACCAGAAGAACAGTGATAGCAGTCAGCTCACATTCTGACCGGGCAGAGTATCGACACGCATCTCGCGGTTGTTGGATCGGGTGGTCAGACCAACTTTGGCTTAACCGACACCATCAACAGTACAACTGCCACGACCGATCAGAACGGGTCGAGCAGTTCGCAGTCTCTACGAACCATTCGGACAAACGACAGCAAGCGGAGGTAAATATCCTTTCCAGTTTACTGGCAGAGTGCCGATAACGGGAAATCTCTATTACTATCGAGCGCGGTTTTACAATCCGATCGCCGGACGATTTATTAGTGAAGATCTGATTGGGTTTAATGGAGGAGATGTAAATCTTTATCGTTATGTCTTTAATAATTCTACGAGATTTACAGATCCAACTGGGAGAGGAGTGCCAGCAGTGGTCGTGACAGTTGCCACATTTTGCAACCTGCACCCGGAAGTATGTGAAGCGATCGTGTGCGGCTTAATTGATTGTGTCGTGGAACTACTAGGTAATAAAACAGACCCCTCAATAACATCTCTCAAGGATCTTGGCCAAGAAGGTGTCGAAAGACTCTGCCAGGAAATAGTGGAAGTTTTTACCGCTGACTATAATAACTGTTCGCTTCGGCCATTGCGAGACCCATGTGCGGGACTAACACTCAGGAGTGCGTTGCCGGTTTAACGGGAAATCCTACTGGTTTTTTCTTTCAATAGCCGGGTGCTCTGGCGACTTGCTCTCTAAGAGAGACAGAGAGGGAAGCGGAGAAAAAAGGCCACAGGCTATTGGCTTCAGGCTGTAGGGGAGAAGGGAAAAAGGGCGAAACGGGGACAGAAAGTCTAGGGTCTAGAGTCTAGGAGTCTAAGGGTCTGGGAGTCTGGGAGTCGAAAACAAAGAAACGGAGACGGGGCGACAGGGCGAAACGGGAAATAGGCTAAGGCTTCAGGCTATAGGGAAAAGAGAAGGCAAAGCGGCAGTCGGAAAGTTTTACTGGTCTTCTGGGAACAATATGATCGAAAGGGTTAGCGGTGGAAAGCCCTTCGGTTTGAGCAGCGGTAATGAGGGTGTTATCGCTGCAGACGAAAGTGAGAGGATGAGCGGCCAAAAAATAATAACGCAAAGCCACAGCCAATTGCACGGCATCGTAAGCTTTGAGGGGATGACGTTGGGTCAGAGCTGCGGCTGTTTCCAGATCGATAGGTGTGAGCGGAAGGCTAGTATAGCGATGGACACATTAAGCAAGAAAGTGAGCGTACTCTCGGTCACGCTCTGACCTCCTGACCCGGCCTACACGTCGATGATGGCAAGCCCCGCCGCAACCTCTACACGGTGATGTCAGCGATGAGGATAGCGTGACGGAAACGCATGGGGTTCTTCGTCTCGCTCTCGATGAGCTGACGAACCCATGTACTGCCCGGCTCAGTGACGTAGTATTTGACCAGCGCGCTGATATCGCAATAATACAGAGCCATAAGGGGTTAGCGACGGCTCTCAATAAGAATCTGGCTCAGAGGTGGATCGAGACGCAGACTCCGCATGAAACGCACATGCTCCTGTTTTTCCTCTTCTGGCAGAGCGTCCCACTCAGCGGCCAGACGCTGTTCTTCGGCTAGTCGGATGACGAACCAAGCCTTCGGCGTTGAGCCAAGTCAAGAGCTGTTCTGGGTCTGCAAGCTGGTCTGGTTCTGGCGAGAGCCTTGGCTGTGCATTGATCGGCCAACTTGGCACGGCTGTTTCCAAGGCTCTACACGTATTTTGAGTTCTCCTACCTCTTGTTCCCAAGTAGACATATCGTTCGCTCCTTAGAGCTGGCCTTTGGCGCGCAATCGCCGTCCTTCTTCTTCGATCTCTGCATCCACCAGCGTCTTATTGCGCCGGTAATAGTCGAGAGCTTCGCGCACCGCTGCCACCGGCAAGCCGAAATTCCTGGCCGTTTCTTCCGGCGTCTCTTCCTCTCGAAGCATCGTGGCCACGAGGTGCCACACGTGCATATTACGACCGCTGATCCAGAGAATTTTCCGCCATGGGTGCGGGCGTGGCTCAAGGTACTGATACGTGACTTCGGTTCCCAGGCTCATAAACAACAACCTAAGCCTTCCGCGCTGGCGGGACAAGTGTCGTGCAACAAAACGGTGCGCTGGAGAAGAGGCGAAATAGGTTGAAGGCTGAGGGGAAACGGGGACCGGAAGTCTAGGAGTCTGAGAGTCTGGGAGTCTAGAGTCAGAAGAAAAGCAAAAGGCAAAAGTGAAAAAAGTTGCCAGGCATCAGTTGCCAGTTGTCAGTTGAAAAAGGGAAAAGGCGATAAAACAAGTTGTCAGTTATCAGGGTTGCTTTTGGGGTCAAGTTTTGAGAGCTGGGGATCAAGATCAGCATGGTTCAGCGGGTTGTCTACCGGAATCCCCTCTGCTGTTGCGGCAGTCAGGAGGTCTCTGTCTGAGGCGACAAAGATAGGGGAAGGTAAATTTTGCGTTTGCAGAGTTTCATTTGTAACCAGAGCAGTGGCCAGTTGAACCGCGTCATACCCGCGCAAGCGGTGGCGCTGGGTCAACTCTACCGCGCGGTCAATCACAAGGCGATCCACAGGGAGCAAAACGAAGTGTTCAGCACAATCCTGCAAGAAGCGACTCAGAACCCGGTCCCGCTGCTCTTGCGTGCTGCCACCAGGAGCGCGCTGTTTGGCCGCCAGTGCCGCCGCTACCTCTGCGAGCGTAATCTCGGCAAGCAAGATTGTGTGTTGAATAGACGGATCAGTAATCTGCCGCATCCACGTACTGCCGGATTCATCCGCGTAGCGTTTGACCAGAGCGCTCGAGTCTACTCCGTCACGACTTCGCGCCTCGTTGCTCTTGGATGAGGTCGCTGAGCGAGGGGCCGGAAGCGTGTGAGAGAATCGTGCGAACTTCATCAAGTGTAACACCTGGAATGATCCTGTCGCGCAGGGTTGAACCAGCGGCGAACTCGCCCTGCGGCTTGGAGAACGTTGCGGGCAGTTTGCGGACGCACCACTTCATGTGACTCAGCGCCGTTCGAGCAACGCCAAACCACGCTGCCGCTCTGCGCTGCTCTCAACTTGTAGTTTCTAGCGAGAGATCGATGTGACGGTGTGCATAACCGTCCCGTGCCTTTTTTCCGCGTAGCAAGGAAACTGTACCACAGGGGCAAAAGAAGAGAATACGGCCGGGAGGTGCCGGCAGGGGCGAGCGGACACTGACCGCACAGGTCGCACTGGTTGACCGCTTGTTCCTCGCATTGTGCTGGCAACGCCGGTACTTACCCAAGCGCCGATCACGTTTCAGTATTCTACGACGAGTGGGCAATGACGAAGTGATCGATCGCAGCAATGTCATCGAGTACGTCGACGATCGGTTGAAGACCTGGAAATCAAACGCTCAACTACCAGGCTTTCTGTCTCGGCTATCCCCCGAAATGGAGCGATGGAACAACAGTATGATCCGGGGACAAGCTTTAGCGGTACACCGTCGACAATACTGTGGCGTTTAAGGTGTGCGAACTACGATCACCTCTGCAACAACAACGACGCTGGTGAACACGCGGCTACCGGGCGACCACTGGGGTGGCGGGAGTGGTGGTTCTCTCGCCTCTATACCTTCAGTATCGCAGGAGGAGGAACGCTCAAGCTTTAGGAATCCCACTAGGCGGCAACGGCGCCACAGGGACGCTTGCCGCTGGGAAGCCTCGAACAAAAGTCACAGGTAAGACCAAGCGAGCCTTGTCTAGGTCGCCTAGCTACCTTCTTCCGACAAATCAAACCGTGGTGTTTGTCGAGAGCATACAAATAGATGGTAAGCCTGTGCGCCGAACCCGACAGGCAGCTTGAGATGCCCGATGTTGCTATCAATAAAGCAATCCAGTTCGTGCAAATCAAGCCCGGTACACCGTCCCCAACGAGTAACGTGAATCTGCATATCATTTCGGAAAAACGCCGGATCAAACAACCCCGCGACAGTAAAGATCCCTACGAGACGGTACCGTACCCTCCGCCCGCTCTCGCGCGGATGCAAGCGAAAGAAGCTAAGAGAAATCAAAAGTCAAAAGTAAAAAAGACAGAGAAAAGAGACAGAGTTGCCAGTTGCCAGGTATCAGTTGTCAGTACAGAAAGGCTAAAGGCTTCAGGCTGTAGGGGAGAAGAGAGAAAGGGCGAAAAGGGGAAATGGGGCAACGGTGAAATGGAAAAAGGGACAGACAGAAAAATAGAAAGCGAGAACGAAACAAATGGTTTAGTCTTGTAAGTTCGCTTCAAGTCCGGCAACTGCGTCAAGAGCAAGCCATTCTTCCGGAGTGAGAACGGAGATCGGGGCTGGCTGAAAATGTTTCTTGTTCCGAGTGACGATATGGTCAGCAATAATTGTCTCAGCACTCATCAGTTGGATATTATCTTCAAAATCGGCAGGACCGAGGCCAGGCCTTGTCGATAATGTCTGGGATGAGGGGGACAAGACTGAATCCTTTGACCAAGGCTTGGGTGTCTACACGAGCTTGCTCTTCCTCAGTCACTCGCAACCGAAAGAAATAAAGGAGCGGGACGGTCAGTGCGGAAGTCCAGCCTTCGATCTCTGGCGAGGACGGGCAAGATTCACGGCGCGCAAACTGCCTTGCCAGTTGCCCGTTTTGTCACCACGTCAATGAAGACGTTGACATCACCAGGATTCTCACTCCGTTAATCTCCGGAAATTTGCGCGCGGATCAGAGGCTTATCCTCTTCTACCGGCGTAGCGGGATGGATGCCAACGAGAGCAAACAGGTCGGGATCAATCGTGAGGTGGGGATATTGCTGGCGAAACTCTCTGTGCCGTCGTGTCCGGTGCTGTTTGCCGTTGGTTTCTCTTTTCAGATCTAGAAGCCGATGCAACTCGCGGTCAAAGCTAGCAGGTAAGCAAATCTACCTCTCGCAGCCGATTGCGAAACTCTTCAATCTGTTCGGTTGATGTCGCCATAGGAATGGCCCTCTCCAAACTTTCCTGTCTTCTACCATGAATCGGGGAGAGGACAAAGGGGAAATGGCACCGAAGTCTGAGAGTCTAGGAGTCTGAGAGTCTAGAAACGGAAGAAAATCCAAAGCAAGAGTAAGAAAAAGGCTAAAGGCTGAAGGGGAAGGCAGACAGAGATGTGAGACAGAGAACAGAAGACGGCAGGCGAGAAGACGAATGGGTGAATGGGTGAATGGGTGAGCGGGAGACGGGGCGAAAGGGAATATCGTCCTATAGCAACCACGAGCCAGAGAGATCATACGTTACTCAAGGCATGGAAAGACCACCACGGTATCCTGCGGCACGCGGCCAGTGAAGTGAATACACAGATGGCCAGCATGGTGCTTGAGGGCGCGATGGATCTCATCCCGATCTTTACTATGAGCCACGACCCGACCCTTACGAAGGGAGGTCGCAGTGTCCAGTCGTAGTCCGTGACCAGAAGCCACTGACCGGGATATTGGGTTTGCATCTGTTCTGTGGTGAGCAAGGGAGTCTTGGTCATGACGATCATCTCCTTGCAATGGTGAGAGCCCGAGCGTTTCTCTTCTGTCAGCGAGCATAACCTTTGTCCTGAAACGGCTCAAGCGAGACAGAGACAGGGAAGGCAGGAACCGGGGAAACGGGGGCAGGAAGTCTAGGAGTCTCAGAGTCTGGGAGTCGAAAAGAAAGAAGCGGAAACGGAGAGAGACAGGCGAAATGGGGAAAGGGCGAAAAGGAAAAGACGGAAAATGGGAAACAGAAGACAGAAGATGAGCAATCGACCCACCTTACATTGCTCACAGGTAGTGCGGCAGTACTTCACAAATGCCAGGTTCGTGGTCACTGCGTCGTAGAACCTTTTGTCTGCCGTCCAGAATTCACACCCGCGCAGTTCGGCAAGCGCGGCGTAGAGCGCATCGTAAATCCTCGGCTGATTGCATTGCCGGGCGATGGCACGGGCGCGTGTCACCATATCAGGATGCGTCACCAGTTGTACACGAAAACTCGCAAGCCGTGTCAGCGCTTGGTCTACTTCGTAACGATCATTGTTTGCAGAATGCAACCGCTCTTGCAAGATGCTTTCCGTCTCATAGGCAAACAGCGGTGGAGCGATGAGGTTATACCCGTCCCGGAGCGAGTTCAGTAAGAACTGGCGCGCTTTCTTCCGCCAGGTTTCCGACTTCACTACCCACTTGATCGCCACGCTAGCGTCTACACATCGCTCCGGCATAACTGGGTCATTCTTTCGTCTCGTATATGGCGAATGTCTTCCGCTGCGTCGAATGTTCCTTGCGCATCGTCAGTCGTATCCTCAACTTCTTCACAGAGGGCTTTGGCGAGACGCAATCGCTGCATCACGCGTCTGCTGCTCGTGGTCGCTTCCCGTCTCGTTCAGCCGGGAGCATATCGCTCAAGCGCTCACTGAGGTGTGCCAGCAACTTCAATTGGTCTTTGGCGGGCAGTCGCACAGCGAGTGTTTCAACCTGTTTGAGAGTTATCGGTTCGGTCATACGAATACACTCTTTTCATGCTTCCTCGGTATTGGCTCTAAGGTGCTGATATGTGACTTCGGTTTCCAGGCTCATGAGCAACAGCCTAATCTTTCCAAGGTGGGAGCACAAGTTCAGTTACATCAGACTTCACTGCGGTCCATCATTCGCCATATATCGGATTCCGATTGATTCTTCCTCCTAACTCCGGCACAAGAGAGCGGACCGTCCGGAGGGTGGGCATGGAATTGGTTGTCTTCTTGATTTTTGTTGCGTTGGTCTTTGACTTTATTAATGGCTTTCATGATGCCGCAAATTCAATTGCTACCGTTGTCTCGACACGCGTGCTTTCTCCGCTTCAGGCAGTAACATGGGCAGCCTTTTTTAACTTCATAGCGGCTTTTGGCTTTGGGGTTCATGTCGCCACCACGGTCGGGAAAGGGATCATCGACCCAGCAATCGTTGATCCGTATGTGATCTTCGGGAGCCTGATGGGAGCGATCATTTGGAATCTCATTACCTGGTTTTATGGACTCCCGAGTAGTTCTTCGCATGCACTGATCGGCGGTTTTGCTGGTGCTGCGATCGCGAAAGCAGGATTCAAGGCGGTGATATTCAGCGGTTTCTCAAAAACCGCGACGTTCATCATTGTTTCTCCCTTGCTGGGATTCGCACTAGGAGTGACGTTTATCGTCGCTCGTCTTGAATCTCTTTTGGCAGGCGACACCGGGACGAGTAGATAAACACTTCCGTCGCTTGCAGTTGGTTTCTTCTGCATTCTACAGCCTCGGGCACGGCACCAATGATGCACAAAAAACCATGGGAATTATCACCATCTTACTCTTTAACGCGGGCTACCTTGGGGAAACCTTCTACGTGCCGTTTTGGGTTATCATTTCCTGCCACGCAGCTCTCGGGCTTGGCACCATGTTCGGCGGGTGGAGTATCGTCCGCACGATGGGCATGCGTATTACCAAGTTACAGCCTGTGGGTGGGTTCTGCGCCGAAACCGCTGGGGCGATCACACTGCTTGGCACAGCCTACGCTGGGATTCCCGTCAGCACGACGCACACGATTACTGGCGCCATTATTGGGGTGGGGGCAGCACGACGGCTCTCTGCCGTGCGGTGGGGAGTCGCTCGTACGGTTGTGTGGGCGTGGGTACTTACGATTCCTGGTTCAGCGTTAATTGCTGCTGTAACGTACATGGTGAGTGAGCCGTTGCTAAAAGCGATTTTTTAGCAGGCCAGAGGCTTCAGGTGTGAGGTGACGTTCGTAGAGACGCCCCGCCGGGGCGTCTCTACACTGAGGTTGCCTAACTGTTCTTCAACGTTATCCCTTCGATCACATTGGCCACATCTTCACAGCTATCGATCGCGTTCTCGATTGATTCGTAGACCTCTTTCCACTTGATCACGTTGAGTGGATCGCCGCCACGTTCAAAGAGTTTGGCGATGGCAGAACGGTAGACAAAGTCACCTTCGTTTTCCAAACGATTAATCTCGATGCAGTGCTTGAGGATAAGATCAGCATCTCTGAGATTGCGCAGCTTGCTGATAGTGGTCTGCACTTCTTTCACGCTGTGAACCAAAATATCCGCAAGGAGCGCGGCATCAGGCTGAACTTCAGGGATACGATAGAGTGAGAACTTATCAGCTGCCGCCTCAACGTGATCGAGAATATTATCAAGTGAACTAGATGAGGCCGTGAATATCTTCACGATCAAGCGGGGTCACAAACGTTTTGTTCAATTTTTCCATCGTCTCATGGGTAATGAGGTCTGCTTCGTGTTCGACATCCTTAATGCGCTTGGCTTTGAGCGGAACGTTGGTGAAATCCTTTACCAGCTCGGCCAGAAGCTCTGCTCCTTCACAGACTTTGCCCGCACCACGCTCGAAGAGGTCATAAAAATTGGTGTCTTTGGGAAAGAGGCCCATACGTTCGTTCCTCCCTTTCTCGCATCATTATATGCCATACTGTCGGCGAACCCACGAGAGGGCATCTTCCGGGGTCTGTAAACGTCCCTCAAGCTGTGCATCTTCTACAGCGTGGAGAATCTCTTTGAATCGAGGTCCAGGTTGGAGCCCGAGGTCGATAAGATCGCGACCACTCAGCAACCGAGGCGGAGCAATTTGCTCAGGTCCAAGCTCGGACAGCTTTTGGCGACAGAACTCGTAGGGACGAAGATCACCACTCGATGACAATGCATCAATACGTGCCAACTCAAGCAGTTCTTCAATTCCGTCTTCGCGGAGAAAACGTTTCAGGGTCGAGGCCCGCATCTCTGGCGCGCTGATCAGACGAAGATGGTTCTTGACCAAATAGGCGACTCGCTCCCAGGTTTCGCGCGAGCGCTTGAGGCGCTGACAAATGTCGATTGCCATCTCAGCCCCTTTTTCGCAATGGCCGTAGAACGTAATACGTTCTCCGTTTTGGCCACGGCAGACAGGCTTCGCAACATCATGGAGTAACGCCCCCAGAGCGAGGGTCTCGGTTGGAGCGTTGAGTTTATCTAAGAGGAGAAGTGTGTGAATAAAGACATCGCCTTCTGGGTGAAAATCTGGGGATTGCTCAACTCCACGCATCGCCACAATCTCTGGCAAAATCACTGACAGTAAACCCAACTCTGCTAGCAGATGAAAAGCGCGTTGCGCACCACCATCAGTGAGGATCTTGACGATTTCGTCGCCAATCCGTTCCCAGGCGATATCGACAATAGTGGGCGCGAGTTCTTGGATTGCCTTGAAGGTCTCTGGCGTAATTGAAAATCCAAGACGCGCGGCAAGGCGCACTCCACGCAGCATACGCAAACGATCCTCAGCAAAACGTGCATACGGGTCGCCGATGGCGCGGAGGATCCCAGCAGCAAGATCCCGTTGCCCATCAACGTAATCAATCACCTGCTCCGTCAACGGATCAAAAAACATCCCATTGATCGTGAAATCTCGTCTGAGCGCATCCTCACGCGCATCACTAAAACGAACGCTCGTAGGATGACGGCCATCGACATAGGCTCCATCTGAGCGAAAGGTCGCAACCTCAAACGGTATTCCCTCTTGCATGACAAGCACGACACCAAACTGTGCGCCCACAGGAACAGTCTGGGGGAATAAGCGCATTACATCCCTTGCCTGTGCGTTGGTAGCAACATCGAAGTCCTTCGGTTCGACACCGAGCAACTTGTCACGCACGCATCCGCCTGCGAAATACGCGATAAAACCGCGATCGCGGAGCGTCTGCACGATCGCTCGGGCATGGCGTTCTTTGTCAGTCATCTGTTCATGGTGGCATGCGGACCGGAACGGATCAATGATCTGGGAGCGCGACCGTCTCGGTCGCCCTTTATGCGGGCGGGACGCCCGCGCTCCCAGGCGCTTCCCTCCTTGCAGTGGTACCTCTGCCTAGTTACAGTTGCCCGACAATGAAACTGACCGCACAAGATATTTGCACCGCAACGGATGGGACCCTAGTTAAAGGTCGTAAAGAGACCCTCTTCACTGCGGTGACGATTGACTCTCGTGCGGTTCCAGAGGGCGCGCTGTTTGTTCCCCTTCCTGGCACACGGACTGATGGACACGCTTTTCTGACGGCTGCCGTTCAACAAGGAGCTGCAGGTTTCTTCTTCGCTGGACACCTAAAGCCCGAGCTTCCCGACAATGCTACGGCAATTCGGGTTCATGATCCGCTTACTGCTCTGCAAGACTTGGCGACCTGGTATCGGAATCGTTTGCATGCCCGTATTATCGGTATTGCTGGCAGTAATGGCAAAACCACAACTAAAGAACTCATGGCGCAGGTATTCGCGTCGCAAAGGAAAACCTTCGCTACACAAGGCAATCTCAACAATCACATTGGCTTACCGTTAACTATTTTGCAGGCAGACAGTGACGTTGAGGCGATGGTTTTAGAACTCGGCACCAGCGGTGCTGGTGAACTGACTACGCTCTGCCGTATCGCTCATCCAGAAATTGGTGTCATCACGTCTATTGCCGAGGAGCATACAGAGACACTTAAAGATCTTGCTGGAGTTATTGCGGCTGAGACTGAGTTGATCTCCGCACTCCCTCACGATGGACTGGCTATCGTGAACGGTGATCACAATGGTCTATTAGAGTCCGTGTATCGCCAGGCACGGTGTCGGATTGTGACCTTTGGTGAGCAAGCAACAAATCAATTTCACGTCAACAACGTCCAGGTAACTCGGCAAGGAACACGTTTTACGCTGATCACGCCGACTGGAACAAAAGAAATTCACCTCAAGTTACTTGGTAGCCATTTCGCCCTGGCAGCTGCAGCGTCAGTCGCCGCTGCAACAACCTGTGGCATTGCGCTAGCCGATGCCTGTTTAGCTCTCAGTGTCGCTAAGGGGGCGGCACGACGAATGGCTGTCGTTGACATACCAGCTCGACAACTTACCGTGCTTGATGACTGCTACAATGCCAACCCAGCTTCGATGCAGCAGGCATTGATGACAGTCCAACACGTGCGCGCCGCAGGAGAACGGGTCCTTCTCGTGCTCGGTGACATGTTGGAACTCGGCGACCTCAGTCACTTACGTCACCAACAAATCGGCACAATGGTCGCAACACTTACTCCTCCGCCAGATTTGGTTGTTGCTGTTGGTGAAGATGCGAAACTGATCGCTGCAGAGATACAGAAAACCCCGATTCCGGTTCGTTGGTTTGCCACGTCCGATGTGGCGGCAACATTCGTGCGTGAAGAGATAGAGCGGTTTCATGGACCACAATTGCTGCTGGTTAAAGGTTCACGTGGTATTCGGTTAGAGGAAGTCACAAAGCGAGTCAACTGGAGTCGTAATACATCACTACAAGAACACGAAGTACGTAACACGCAACACGTAATGCGTGAAACGTGATTCGTACGAAAGCAGGAAAGGAAGTCTTATGACCCCCCGCGTCGGTATCATCATGGGTAGTGATTCTGATTTAGAAGTGATGGAAGAAGCCGCCAAGGTCTGTGAAGAGTTTGGGGTTGGCTATGAGATGCATGTGTTGTCCGCTCATCGCTCTCCCGATGAAACAGCTCAATATGCGAAGCAAGCACATCAAAAAGGACTACAAGTGATTATTGCTGGAGCTGGGGGCGCAGCTCATTTGGCAGGTGTGGTTGCTGCTCACACGCCTCTGCCAGTCATTGGCATTCCTGTCAAAAGCAAAGCCTTGCAAGGACACGATTCTCTGCTGTCGATGGTCCAAATGCCCCCAGGAATCCCTGTCGCGACAGTCGCAATCGACGGAGGGCGCAACGCCGGTCTGCTCGCGATCCAGATCCTTGCGGTTAAGGACACTGAACTATTTGCTCGCATGGTGAAATTCAAAGAAGACCTCGCCAAAGCGACACTGGACAAAGATCGGAAGCTGCAAGAGCGGTTGCGGAACAGAAAATGATACATCGCGTACAAGAGATTGGATGTTTGCCTTCCCTAAACAGAGTTTATCCTGAGCTTGCCGAAGGGCTCAGAGTACCAGTTCTGTCGTCCCGCTCTCTTGGAGTTTGATTTCGTACAAGAGTAGTAGCGTCTTCGATCGCGAGAAAATCCTCCATTCTGCATCCAAGAATCCCTTCCGCTTAACATATTCGGGTCACAAGCTAACTTCTCTACAGAGGGTTCTTTTTGCCCACGGTTTATGTTGAACTGACCTTCAGGAGAACGGGGCGGCGCGGGACTCGACGGCTTACATTCGCAAATCATGCTGAGTCCCACCAGGGGAACTCGACCGACAAAACAGTCGCCTTTGGAGGGTGAAGTGCAAACATCCCAGACGACACCCGCGCCAAAAATTCTTGTTTCTCATTCAGCGAATGGAAAAGCTCAAGCCGTTGTCGATCGCCTAGAGATTTGCTTGTCGAGTCCCCACACCTTGAACGACGTCATCATCGAAGAACAGCGCATAGATTCATTTGAAGTGCCAAGACTGTTCCCTAGACAGCATACAGTCTTGCTGTACTTAAACTGTCCGCCGCTCAGATTGGAGCGGCTGGTTGACGGGCGCTTCCGCAGGCTCGATATGCGGGCTGGCGACATCTGCTTTGCTCCGCTCGGCTCAATGACTGGCCTACGCTGGAAGGGAAATCTCCACGCGCTTGTCGTTGCGCCGAGTGAGGCGATGATCAAGCGTGCGGTATGACTTGATAGAAGCAAATTATACCCAAGCCCAAGAAAGGAGTCATCTATGAATGCTACATACAAATACAACCGACTGTCCAAAGATGAGGCGGCTGTCTTACTGGTGGATCATCAGTCTGGCTTGGGTAATGCTCTCTTGGTAATGCTTTCGGAAGGTTCATAGTACTCTGGGCCATGAGCAAAAAACGAGGAGCGGGGAGGTGTGAGAGCGTATGATGATCCAGAGAAGCATGTCCACACTGCGGATCAAGGTGGTACAAACGGAATGGTCACATTCACACGGGAAAGCAAAATCACCGCTGCAAAGTGTGTGGCCGGGCCTTCGTGCTGACGCCAGAAAATTCTGTAATCACCGAAGAGCAACGCGCCCTCATTGAGCGGTTACTGCTGGAGAGAATCTCCTTACGCGGGATCTGCCGCGCCGTGGGTGTCGGGCTGCAGTGGCTCTTGCAATTTACGAGCGCGCGGTGTAGGGCAACATGCCCTCATCCGGGTTGAAGCCGACCGCACGCAGCGACGATGGAGGAAGCACGATCGGCTTGCTTCCTTTCTGTCCCTCCGGCGGACGGAGTTGCACCTGACAGGTATGATTCAGGAGCAGTTCATAGAGAGCATAGACAAGCTGGCTCTCGCCGTGCAGGAAGTAGCGTAACTGATCAATCGCGAGTTCACGAAAGGTTGTGCCCGCGAGACAGCGGAGTTCCATCCGGATCACCGAGGCGGCCCGCGGGACTGGACCGAACCGGTCTGGCGCATCGAGACGTGCAGAGGCGACCTCGATAGGCCAGAGGGTCACCGGGTAACGCGTCCGGAAGCGGCAGGGCGTTCCGTTGACTGACTGTGAGTAGAGCGTCACATCTTGTTCGATACGATATCCGCTGGTCAAATTGCCCCGTTCCGCATCCAACACGAACTGCGCGATGGACATGGAGGGTAAGGGCGCCAGGTAGTGCGGGTAGAGGACATTGAGGAGCGCATCAGTGATCTCAGGAAACTCATCATCAATCTTATGGTGAACGCGGGCGGCAAGAAAGGCAAACGCCTGGATTAGACGTTCGACGTGAGGGTCTTCCCCCTTGTCCGCCCCCAGGAGCAGACGGCCCGCGATCTTCGGGTATTTAGCCGCGAACTCTGCACCGATCTGTCTCAGGAACGTGAGCTCGCGTTCGTAGTATGTTAGGAGGTCGTCCGCCATCAGGCTCGCCCCTGCACGACGTATTCCTGAGTGTTGAGCCGCAACTCGGCGTCGAAAGAGACCGGCTCAGGCGCCGGCTCCACTCATGAGCATCCCTTCGATGCAGAAGTGCAGACCGCGATCATTCTCACGCGGAGGTTCTAAGGTGACCCGGACTCGTGCCAATCGCGGTTCAAACCGGGCAATTGCTTGCTCGATGGACCGCCGCACCCAGGTGCGATCGTTCTGACTAAGTAGGGTAAAGGTAGTGAAGTCAGGCAGCCCATACACGAGGAGCGAGCGGCTTACCTCAGTGAATTCCGCCGGGACCTCTTCCAGTGTTTCTTGACGGGTATTGAGTAAGGCTTCCAGATCACGTGCGACCGCTTTTTTCAACTGGCTCACGTGCTGGAAGCGACTGGTGAGCGACTCGTGTGAGAGTTCAGGCTCGTCATCGAGAAGTCGGTCAAGGACCGACGGAACTAAATTCAGCTCATTACCTACTCGTGCCACCGGGTATCTTTATCACTATCTGTTAATAGATCGTCATCCTTTCGTACGCCATTTTCTAGGTCACTGTCAATGCGGGGAGGAACAGAGGAAAAGAGGCGAATTTTTTAATCTTTAGAGAGGTTTTGTAAAAGCTTCTAGTGTCTTTTCTTCGTGACCCGTTCTTTTCTCTGCTTCAGTCCTCGTACCCGCATCGGGCTAGGTTCTTGCTGACCTCCAGCGTGAGGGAGAAACCCATGATCAAGGATCTCATCCAAACGAAAAGGACAGTCGGTAGGGAGGTCTGTTTCGGCAATGCCAGTTTGAGTTGCCGTACTGCGGCGGGCACGCGCATATTGTCGTGTAATAAATTCAGGAAGCTGCGGCCTGAGGCTAGGACTATCTTGCAGAAGGTCGGCAAGAGCATCACGAGCATTATCGATGCTATCTCGCCAACTGTCAGAGCGACGCTGCGGTTGTATGAGCCACTTCAAGAGGTGCAGCAGGAGATTCTTCAGATGACCCTCAACCGCCCGGCGTTCGCTGCGTCCCATGTCTTCCAGTTCCTCCGCGAGCCCTTGGCAGTCGAGTTGGTCCAAACGGTGCGCCCGGATATGCGCCGCTTGTTCCAAGAGCCATCTATAATAGTCACGATCATATAGGGGGGACTTTAGCGCGAGTGCACCCATGCGGATCATCCTAGAGGCGAAAACACCTAAACAGCAAGACCCTAGGGAAATGTAAGTGAACTAGAACATGCTACGGAGAGAAATTCGCTGCACTTAGAAAGCCGAGTTGCATCAACTTCCGCACCACGCTGATACACGCTGGAACGAACGCCGCAACATCCATATTTGCGCCGTGTGCTAGTCCAGTCACGAGTTCACCAAGCGAATGACGGCCATCGCAGCCCGCCAAAATAGCACTGGTGAATGCATCAACGTCCCCGCTAAAGGCAAAACCTCCAACCTGCCGGATGCGCGCAGACGGCCTTCGCTGAGGGGAAACCCTCCGAGGGAGCCAATAATCCCGTGCTGCGGGCATGGTGGATTGCCTCCCAACCTCGCCAAGGAGAAGCACCCACGCAACAGTCTGGCCCAGACATTTTAGGACCATTAGTATCGGAACCGATACGATATGTCTGGCGCGCGATTCTCGATGAGGCCGGCTTGTATCTGCAAAAAAACTGGACAGAACAAATAATGGCTCCGCTTAAAGGATTACCATCAGCAGAACAAGTTGCACAGTTGTATGGACCAGGAGGAAAGGTTGGTGGTTTTGTCGAACAATTTGTTCGTCCCTTTCTTGCTGGAGAAGAACCACGGAGTGGCACAATCTTAGGTGAAGGGATGACGTTCTCGACCCGTTTTGTGCAACTGCTTGGCAATGCCAAACAAATTAAGTCCACACTCGAAGGTGGAGGAGGACCACAGCCGGTACAGATACGAGTAACCCAGCGCTCTAGGATTGAGGGCCGACCGTCTCTCGTGCAGGAGCAAACCGTCTTTTCCATCACTTGTGCGGGGAAAACCTACCGGGTTACTGATGAAGCACCAGTGACGGTTCCGTGGTCGTATCAAAGCTGCGGGGAAGCGGCGCTCACCGTGTATCTTTCTGAAGGAGCCAAGCGGTTTGTTCTGACGAAGCGGTATAGCGGCCAGAGTGGATTTCTATATTTTCTGCAAGATTTTCTGACCGGTTCCCACCGTTTTATGCCAGACGACTTTACCGGCGATCCAGAAGGGGAAAGCCTCAAGCAGGACGGCATTCGTGCCATTCAAGTGTACTATAGTCTGAACATTCCTCCCGCACTTGAGCAACTGCGCGCTTCTCTTCAAGGAACGATCACTGTTAGTGAAATAATCTCGCATCCAGCGTCCTGACATAAAAGCACGTAAGTCTTTATGTAGCACTATCCAGCTAACATCCCTTATTCGTAGGGACTGCGACATCTTTACTGCACCGGGTGCGGTTAGTTTGCCGCAGTCCCCCCTATTCGGCCGTCTGCGTCACTATGCCGCGGCTGCGATTCAACGCGTGTTGACGCTGCAGGTGGTATCTCAACTGACGCGGCGAGCCATGGGTGGAGGCGCGGATTCTCTCCTCCCTCCATGTGCAATCGCAAATTACGGTCTCACTCGTATAATCATCATAGCGCTGCCGCCTGCGTTATAGACGTGCGCGGAGAAGAGCTGCCCCTTCATGACTCCGTCGACCAAGTACTGCCAATCCCTGGCTCCGGACGACCCCGCCGTGCCTTCGACATTAAGCCGCAGACCCGTGCCGTCCACCACGATGCGCCCATCACCCGTGACCTGAAACGCGAATTCAATGTTAGGGGATTTTATCGCCATCATTGAGGGTTCGCCCGGGCTTAACGTTCGGTCAAGCCATGCGCATTCGCCGGGTCCAGGCTCCCGGACTGAGCCGGCCTGTGAACTCGGCGTAAAATAGATGGACATTGCTGTGGCCCCGGGGATGCCTGATGCAACCCTGGGGGCGGTCCTCAGTCCATTCCTGCTGCTCGATTACACCGGCCCCATGGAGTTCGCGCCGACGGACGAGCGCCGCGGCGTCGGCGAGCACCCGCATCGCGGGTTCGAAACGGTGACCATCGTCTATGAGGGCGAAGTGGAACACCGGGACTCCTCTCAGGAAATTCGTCAAGCGATGGAGGATTACCAGAACGGCAAGATGGGTCACTTGCATTGAGCCGAAGTCAAAAGCTCAGAGAAGGGAGCCCGCTACCGACCCTGTTTTCGCATTAGGGTCAGGACGAGGACGCAATGTAATTTGCCGAACACGGGAGCGACAAGGAACTCAGCGAGCTGGATCAACCTACAAATTCTAACAAGATGGTCCTTTCGCCCAGGTTGCAGCCGAACCCAAACCCGACCTTCCGGCTCTTGACGAAAAACTATAACAAGTTATAAATCTATAACTTGTTATGCTTCGAGAAATACAAAAAACAGAGCGCAAGCAGCAAATTCTGGACGCGGCTCGGCGGTTGATCCGTAAAAAAGGGTTTACGCACCTGTCGATGCGGGAGCTAGCAAAAGAGGCCCGTGTCAGCCTGGTAACGCCATATAACTTATTCGGTTCCAAGGCAGATGTTCTCTATGCTCTGCTCGAATCCCTCTTTGATAAGATTAAGTCCGCTCTCGACGAGCTTGATACCCAGGACCCAATCAACACCATGTACGCCCTCACGCAGTTCTCCGTCAAGGAGTACGCACGAGATCCAGTTTTTTATCGTAGCTTACTCGCTTCGATGGTGACGACCGGGGAATCACTCCCCGTGCCACGTATTGTCCAACGGCATACCACCTTGTGGCAGCGCGGGCTCGATGCCGGGATCGCACAAGGACTCTTTCAGCCACACACCCGCGCCGATCTCGTTGCGCGTCAGATTCAGGTGAATTACCGCGGAGCTATGGAGTTGTGGATCGAGGGTGGGGTCGACATTGAGGGCTTTGAAACGCAATTGCTCTATGGGCTGAGTCTGTGCCTGCTCGCTGTGGCCACAGAAAAAGGGCGTCCGCGGTTGCTCAGCCGTCTGCGGGAAATTGAGCAGCAATTGGATCGGCTCACACAACATTGGACAAGCGGACATAACGATCAAGGTAAGGAGGTAGCGCGATGAAAAATGGCTCCACAACAAATGGGAACGGCACCAAATGGCACGATAAATATCCACATCTCGGAACAGCCCCGCTTCCTGCTGATGTCTTCACTTCCGCGGAACAATTCGAGCAGGAGCGGGAGCGGATTTTTAAGAAGGTGTGGCTGAATGTGGGCCGGGTGGAACAGATTCCTCATCCCGGTGACTACTTTGTGAAAGACCTCGCCGTCTGCAATACCTCGGTCATCGTGGTACGCGGCAAAGACGGCAAAGTGAAGGCTTTTCACAACATGTGCTCTCATCGCGGCAATAAGATCGCCTGGGATAACAAGGGCACATGTCGGATGTTTACCTGCAAATTCCACGGGTGGTCCTATGCGTTGGACGGCAAGCTTACGTTCGTGCCGGACGAAGAGCGGTTCTTTGGTCTGAAGAAAGAGACCCTCGGCATGACGCCGGTGGCGGTGGATGTGTGGGCAGGGTTTATCTTTATTAATGTTGATCCCACCCCTCAAGAAACCCTGCAAGACTACTTGGGCGAGTTGGGCGCTGGACTGATTGATTATCCGTTTGGCGAATTGTCGGCCACCAGTACGTCATGGACCACTGAGGTGAAGGCCAACTGGAAAGTGATCAAAGATGCATTCCAGGAAGTCTACCATGTCGCCTTTTTACACAAACGGTCCATTCCTGATTCCTTTACGAGTAAGGCCAATCCCTACGCCCACTGTCTCGATGTGCATTTGTATCCACGCCATGGCAGCATGTCGCTGTATGGGAACGCAGATCTCAAACCCACTCCGGTGGCGGAATTGGCCTTCCGGCACGGCGCCTTTGTCATTCGCAAAGACTTTTCTGAAAGCCGGCTGCCGCCGGCGGTGAACCCGACGCGCAGCAAAGAATGGACACTGGATCTGAATGTGATCTTTCCGGCCTTCTTTGTCGATGTGTCTGAAGGGTCGTATTTTACCCACCAATTCATGCCGCTCGCGGTGGACCGAACTATTTGGACATCCACGCAGTATTTCCCCAAAGCCACGACTCCTGCTCAGCGGTTTAGTCAGGAATACGGCAATGTGATCTTCCGCGATGTTATTTTGGAAGATGGTCGGACCTTTGAAGAGACCCAGTCGGTCCTCTCTTCCGGCGCGAAAAAAGAATTCTATCTGCATGATGAAGAAATCTTGGTCCGACACAGCCACCACGTCATTGAGCAGATGCTCAACGGCCAGCCGGTTGCTGCGGTATCGCACGCCAATGGAAAGGAGGAGGCTGCTCGTGCCTGAGTCACTTTTACCCGCACAGTTTCAAGATCTTGAGCAATGGAAAGAGTGGTCGCTAGCGACCGAGCAGGAACGGAGCGCCAGGCGACAGGCCAGCACGATGGAGGACATTAAAACATTTTACAATGCTATGCTGGCCCGGATGGAAGAGGTGTTGCCATACTTAGAGCAGTTTTCTATGGATGCACTTCCACAGGACGCCACACGGCTCTTCTATCTCACGCTGTCACTGGCTGAGGTCGCGCCCGCCGTGGAGCAGTTTGGTCAGCCCAGTGTAGTTGACGGCTACGATGTAAAACGGATTGTAACGCAGCACAATTAGGTTGCCATACACATAACTAAAGAAGGAGGAAAGCTCATGCATGACGTATTGATTCGTGGTGGAAAGATTGTAGACGGGACGGGGAAACCCGCGTTCACCGGAGATGTAGCGATTGCCAAGGGGCGTGATCGCGGCCGTTGGGAAGGACCTCGGCAGCGCCAAAAGGACGGTCAAAGCGGATGGTCTCCTCGTCACCCCTGCCTGGGTGGATGTGCATACTCACTATGATGGTCAGGTCGCGTGGGACCAGCAGATGACCCCATCTCTCTGGCACGGGGTCTCGACCGTAGTGATGGGCAACTGCGGGGTCGGCTTTGCCCCGGCAACACCTGATCGTCACGACTGGCTCATCGGCCTGATGGAAGGCGTGGAAGATATTCCCGGTCCCGCACTAGCGGCAGGGCTGCCGTGGGGTTGGCAGAGCTTCGCTGAATATCTTGACGTACTGGAAAAAATGCCGCGCACCTTGGACGTCGGCGGGCTGATCACCCATGGCGCTGTGCGGGCCTTTGTGATGGGCGAGCGCGGCGCCAAGAACGAACCGGCGACCGCAGCAAGACATTGCCCAGATGGCCGCTCTTGTAAAAGAGGCGGTTCTGGCTGGTGCCCTGGGATTCTCGTCCTCACGCACCCTCGTGTCACATCGGCGAATGACGGGGAACCGGTGCCTGGCACCTTTGCGACAGAAGAAGAATTGATTGGGATCGCCCAAGCCGTGCGCTCCACCGGGCGCGGCATCCTGGAAATGGTGCCCCGCGGCATCGCTGGCGAATCCCCAGATCTGCCGGAAGAAGTCGACCTGATGATCCGGATTGCCCGCTCGACGGGTTGTCCGCTGATCTTTCTGTTAGCCCAGAACAACAGCTACCCTGACCAATGGCGCGAGGTCATGGCGAAATGCACTGCCGCTGTCCACAGTGGTGTCCCGATTGTCCCGATGGTGTTCTCCCGCCCGGTGTGTGTCCTCTTCAGTTTTCAGGGAGATAATCCGTTTGAATACCTGCCGAGCTTTCAGCCACTGAAAAAGCTCTCTCACAGTGAAAAGGTCGCCGCCCTGCGGAACCCGGAGTTGCGGCAGAAGCTAGTGACGGAAAAAGACCCCAATACCACGGGAATGTCCCTGCTGTATCAGAATCCCTTGGTGTGGGAGCGCACCTATCCCATGGGTTCACCCGCTCAGTTACGAGCCCGACGGCAAGAACAGCATTGCCGCGATCGCCAAGCGAGAGGGACGTAATCCTCGGGAAATCGTCTACGACCTCATGCTTGAACAGAACGGGCGTGCCTTTCTCATGTATGCTGCTGCTGGGTATGCAGATGGCAATGCGAATTCTTTGCACGAATTGATCTGTAACCCGATTACCGTCATGGGCGGCAGTGACGCCGGCGCCCATGTGCGGCAGATCGTTGATGCTGGCGTGCCGACTTATGCGTTGACTCACTGGACACGCGACAAAGCAGCTGATGATCCCAAACGTCTGCCCTTAGAGTTTGTGGTCAAGAAGCTGACGCACGACAGCGCGCGGCTATTTGGTATGACTGACCGCGGCACGCTGGAGCCAGGAGCGAAGGCGGATATCAACCTCATTGATTATGAGAATCTGAGTGTGAGCCATCCTGAGATGATCTACGATCTGCCGGCTGGCATGCCGCGTCTCATGCAAACCGCCACCGGCTATGAGAAGACCTTTGTCAGTGGCGAAGTCGTGCAGGAAAACGGCAAAGACACAGGCGCACGACCGGGGCGCATTGTTCGGAGTTGCTAATTCTCATCTCAATCGAACCACACGACCTTCGTACACTTTGCAACGCGACCACTCATTCTTGTCATTCTGAGCGGAGCGAAGAATCTCTTTGAAAGACTCTTCGTTTCACTCAGGGTGGCAATTCTTAGGTACCAATCCTTCGTTGTAATGCGGCCTCCCTTTTCAGGCGTCGCTCCAATACTTGCCGGTCGAATCCTGCTGGTCGTTCATCCTCCGGAGACATGGGGGAACCTTTCCACTTTGCCGTTTTTTGCAACACCCGCCGCATCGCTCCTGGCCGTGCCTGCCGGGCTCGCTCTTCCAGTAACTGCGTCGCCTCTTCAAACGACACAAACCGGACTAGCGCATAGTTAATCAAGTGATTGAGAGAAAGTCCGCGTTTGGCAGCGATCTGCTCCAAAAGGACGTGGATCTGTTCCTCTAGTCGGACGGTGGTCTTCTTCATAATCGGCTCCCATAACGGCGGAGAAATTCACGTGGAGTCAGAACAAGGATCCCAAAGCGCTCTGTGCCACTCGCAGATCTCGAATGTTAAAGGTAATGAGCACATCGGCCGTCCATTGACGGCACACTCGATGACCATGTCATCATCAGGGTCTGGGGACACGGGTCGCCAGCGAATATCCACTCGCACGCGATGACTTTTAGCTGCCATTTCATCCAAAAAAGCGCTCAACTCGGCATCCGTGAGGCCCAAAGCATGTAAAGCGACATCTCCTCGTAGCCGTTCTTCATATTCCAAAAACAACGCTGGGGTGAGGACGGCTACTAGCCGACCCTCAGTGATAAGTTCTACAATCACCCGGGATGCGCCACGAGAGGAGCGGATTCCGGCATACAAAGTGTTCGTATCAAGCACAACACGCACCTTTTTTATGGTGGCAGATTTGCCACCTCGTGTAAATCTAATCCCGTAAGTTCGATGAAGGAGGCAGTGTTGCGGTTGCGAATGGAAAGTAAATATTATTCGCTTTTTCCCCATTTTTTCTACAGGAAGTTGACGATCCCCGTGAAGTTTGCCTACTCTATCTCCATGATCTCTGTACACGACGCTTTAGTTACGATTTTGGATACGGTCTCGCCCTTGGCGGGCGAACGGCTCGGACTTTTGAATGCTGTCGGTCGGGTGTTGGCCGAGGAAATCCGCTCGGAGCGCGAAGTCCCACCGTTTGCGAACTCGGCCATGGATGGTTACGCCGTCCGTTGGGATGACGTTCGCGATACGAATGCAGATCAGCCCGTCACCCTCGAGGTGCTGGAAGTCATTCAGGCTGGGACGGTTCCGAAACAGCCGGTAATTCCTGGCACTGCAAGTAAGATCATGACCGGCGCGGTGATGCCGTCGGGTGCCGATACCGTGGTGAAAGTTGAAGATACCGAAGAACATGACGGTCGCGTATGGATTAAACGTAGTGAGCGTCCGGGAAACAACGTACGTGGAAGCGGTGAGGATATTCAGCGCGGGCAGCTTGTTTTAGAGAAAGGTCGCGTCTTACGCCCTGCTGATATCGGCCTATTGGCCTCTGTCGGGCGCAGCCTCGTACTCGTCTATCAGCGTCCGCGCGTTGCAATCCTGAGCACTGGTAACGAGCTGGCAGAAATCGATGACGCATTACGGCCTGGACAAATTGTGAACTCCAACGCCTACACACTTGCCGCTGCGGTGCGCGAGGCAGGTGGCGTTCCTGTTCCACTCGCTATTGCTCGTGACACGCTTGAAGAGATTCGCGCGGCGTTAGCTGAAGCTGTCCGGCACGATGTTGTCCTCTCAACCGGTGGCGTTTCAGTTGGTGATTTTGACTTCGTCAAACAAGCGATGGATGAACTCGGGATGCATCGTTTGTTCTGGCAAGTGGCGCAACGACCGGGAAAACCTCTCACGTTCGGATTGCTCCGTGAGCGCCCGTACTTTGGGCTTCCCGGAAATCCAGTCTCTGCTCTAGTCTGCTTTTACTTATACGTCCGCCCAGCCTTGCGGCGCATGACGGGTCACGAGAAACTCTTTCTCCCGGTCCTGTCAGCAACGCTTGGTGAGGATATCTCAAAGGCTAAGGGGCTGACCGAGTTTGTCCGCTGTCGCATCACCCACGAACATGGCCATTACATAGCGCATTCTACTGGCAGTCAGAGTTCAGGTGTACTCAGTTCACTCTCTCTTGGCGAAGGGCTCATTATCGGCCCGTCCGAACTTCCCACGCTTCTGAAAGGAATGGAGGTGAAAGTGATCGTGCTTGATAGTGATGAATTCGCTGGAGAAGAGGCGCCCTTTTAATGTCCCATGAGCCCGCCGATATTCGTGCTTTTTGCAGACCTGCGCGAGTGGGGGACAGTGAGGCATACCTCCATTTTCAAGAAGCGTACGGCGAAGATATTTACAATTTTCCAAAAAAAATCTAGAGCGTGTTATGCACTTTGCACCAGGAGCACCACAAACCGTTTGAGCATCAGGATGGCGAAGGCCAGAAAATGCAAGCCCGGCTAAAGTCTCCCGCAAACGTTCGTAATCCCGAGCCAGCCGGCGAAAGCGGGCCGCCCACGCAAAACTACGCTCCACTACCCACCGTCGGGGCAGCAAGCACAAAGCCCTTCTTGGCTTCGGGTAATTTCACCACTTCAAGCTTGATCCCGTGCTCCGCCGCATCCTGCGCGGCCTGCTCCCCCGTGTAGCCCTGATCCACAAAGGCGAGCTCCACGTTTTCTCCCGTCACCGCTTGGACCTGTGCAGCTAACTCCTTCACCTGCGCGCGGTCTTGCTCATTGGCCGCCGTTACTCGCAGTGCCAACAATGCCCCAAGGTTCCACCGCGATATGCACCTTACTGCCCGCTTGCGTTTGGCGCCATCATAGCCTGCGCGGGCCCCTCTCGGGACTCGATTGTAGCGTGCGACTGTCCAGAATCGACCGCCGAGGGCTGCCCTCCACCCCCTTGCGCCACCCGCAACACCACCCGCAAGTCCTCTACAATCGCTTCAAACACCCCCGCCTGCAGCCATCGCTGGGTTTGCTGATACACTGCTGCCCACGGCGGCAAGTCATGGGGCAGCATCCGCCACGCCGCCCCGTCCGCACGATCCAGCGCACGGCATTGAAGAGTTCCCGCAAGGTATGCTCTCGCTGCGGGGCCTCTTCTGTCATTAAGGTCACATAGGGCGCTACAACGCCCACTCCTCGTCGCTCACATCACTGGGATAGGCTTTCTTGCCATCCTTCCAGCTTAACCGTCGCCACTCAAAAGTGCATAACACCCTCTAGTGAGCAGGGATTTGCGTTTGAGTTAGCGCTGGGGACTAACCTGCGGGGCTGGGCGCTGGCTGAGCGGGAACAGGGAGCGGAAGGGATCGCCTAGATGCACCACAGTCTGGCCGCCCTTCGGGCTATGGGGGCAGAGCTGGGATGGACAAAGTTGCTTGCTCTGCTGGCTGAGTTGCATGGGAAAGTGGGGCAAGGAGAGGAAGGGCTAAGCGTACTCACCGAGGCACTGGCTATGGTGGACAGAACTGGGGAGCGTTACTACGAGGCGGAGCTGTATCGACTCAAAGGCGAACTGACGCTTCAGCAGTTCAAAGTTCAAGGTTCAAAGTTCCAAGTTACCGATCCTCAACCCCTGACATTCGACCCCCAAGCCGAGGCCGAATTCTGCTTCCTCAAAGCCATCAATATTGCGCGGAAGCAACAAGCCAAGTCCCTAGAACTACGCGCGACGATGAGCCTTGCGCGATTGTGGCAACAACAAGGCAAGCAGATCGAAGCTCACCGCGTGTTATCCGAAATTTACAACTGGTTCACCGAAGGGTTCGATACGAAGGATTTGCAGGAAGCGAAGATGCTGATCGAAGAATTGAGCCATTGAGTGATTAAGTCATCGGATCATTGAGGAATTGAATCATTCAGTGAATGACCCAATAATACAAAGGTGTAATTCTCAAAAACGAAAGGGCATACTAGGATGTTTGACCGTATCACTTTTTCGCCACAGATTATGGGCGGGCGGGCGTGCCTCCGCGGGATGCGTATTCCGGTCTCCGTGATTGTTGGCCAGATTGCGTATGGAGCAACCATCGAGGAAGTGCTTGCCGATTATCCCGACCTGGAACGAGAGGACATTCAACAGGTTCTCGCGTATAGCGCTTGGTTAGCCCATGAAGAAGTGCACCCTGAGTAAATCCTATGCGTTTCGTGGCGGACATGGGTGTGTCGTGGCGTATCGTTGAATGGCTCAGGACCGAAGGGCACGACGCCATCCACCTTCGAGAACAGCAGCTTCATCGTTTACCGAATGGCAGGATTTTTACTAAAGCTGCTGACGAACAGCGCGTCATCCTCACCTGGGATCTGGATTTTACGGAAATTGTCGCGCTCTCGGAAACGCGGCTCGTCAGCGCTATCGTCTTCCGTCTCCTCAACACGCGAAGCGAGAACGTCATTCGTCGCCTGGCGCGCGTGCTCTCGGAATCAGCCAGGGACCTCGAAGAAGGCGCAATCATCTCCGTGGAAGACAGTCGGCATCGGGTTCGCCTCTTCCTATTGGTCGCGAGCGATAACCTGTCTCGATCGGCTTCGGGTTCCTCCCCCTCAACCCTTGACAAAGACAGACCAGCCAACTAGTCAAGGGGCAGTTTTTTTCCTGCGAGGGAATCATGCCAACAAAATATGTGGAAGTTGACGGCTATGCAGTGAACTATTTTCACACCGGCCGTACCACCATACCACCGGTGGTGCCAGATGTGAGCAAAGGGAAAGTTGATCTTCTATGTCCACGGCGCTGGAAGTAACGGCCACTTCGCTCACAAACTGCTCGATATTCTGTCAGCAAAGCATAGTCCGCTATCATTCGATTATCCGGGCCACGGGCGTTCGAGTGGCACCGAAAGCCTCAAGAGTGTCACTGCTTACAGCGACTTTGCGTATGCGCTGTGGAAGAAGTTAGGCGTGCCGTCAGCGGTCGTGATGGGTCACTCGATGGGCGGTGCAATTGCCATGGACCTCGCGCTGCGCCATCCTGATATGGTCGATGGCCTGATCCTGACGTGCACTGCGGCGAAGTTTAATATTACCGACGAGCGGCTCAATGTTTGGAAGCAGGTTATGCAAGGCCGAGCGGGTCAGCCGTTTACCAAGGATGCGTGCTCACCAGCCACGCCAATGAACATCGTCCAAGAAGGTTGGGGAGAGCAGATTAAGACCGATCCGCGTGTCCGCTATTTTGATCTTGTTGCTTGTCGGGAAGTCGATGTGACGGCAAAACTCGGCGAGATTCGCAAACCGACGCTGGTGTTAGCCGGTCAAGATGACATGAGCACTCCAGTGGCACAGAGCGAATTGTTACGCGATCGTATTCCTGGAGCAAAACTCTCAGTGATTGCACAAGCTGGGCAGGTTACCGATCGAGAAGCCGCAAGAGGCGTGTGAGGCGATTGCGTCTTAATTTTCTCGCTGCCTGAGAAAAAGAGACACACGTAACACGCAATACACAACACGTGATACGTGATACGGGCGTAAAATGGAGAAATCATGAGCATCAAAGAAAAAACTGCTGTTGCAGGAGTCTATGAGCATCCGTTGCGTTGGGCTCCGCATAAGACCAATATCAGATTATGGCTGAGAGCGCGCGGGCGCGTCGATGATGCCGGGCTTTCTCTCAAAGATGTCGATGGTCTCTTCACTTCTGGCGTGAGTGGAATGGGGATTGTTTCCCTTGCCGAACATCTCAATCTGAATCCTGACTTTTTAGACTCGAATTCTATCGGCGGCTCTTCTTTTGTGTCGCATACTGCCCATGCCGCAGCTGCTATTGCCGCTGGCTACTGTAATGTGGCGCTGATTCTCTACGGTAGCAAATGGTCGTCTGACCGGTTCGCCATCGGAACCGGTGGTGCGAGTGGCGGCGATCCATCAGAACAGTTTGAAAACTGTTACGGCCCCACAACAGTCGGTGACTATGCGCTCGTCGCTCAGCGGCAATGCATGAGTTTGGCACCACCAGTGAACAACTGGCAGAAATCGCCGTGACCATGCGTAAGCATGCATCTTTGAATCCTTTGGCCAAGTTTCGCGATTTGATTACGGTTGACGATGTCATGACTTCTCGTATGGTATCGTCACCACTGCATCTGCTTGATTGCTGTATGATTTCCGATGGTGGCGGTGCCGTCGTTGTCACCTCAGCAGAACGGGCACGAGATCTCAAAAAGAAACCTGTGAGCATCTTAGGTGCCGCAGAAGCGTGTTATCACACCAGTGCCGGGATGCGCGACTTTACTGACGCTGCGGCCAAGCAATCCGGTCCAAAAGCATTAGCACGAGCCGGTGTCGCTCACAAAGACATCAACATGGCGATGATCTATGACTCATTTACCATCACTGTCTGTGTGACACTGGAAAGTCTGGGCTTCTGCAAAAAAGGTGAAGGTGGCTCGTTCGTGCAAAATGGTCGCGTTGGTCTTGGCGGGGCGCTGCCGATTAACACCGATGGCGGCGGGCTGTCCTCCAATCATCCTGGCATGCGTGGCATTTTTCTCGTGATCGAAGCAACCAAACAATTACGTGGGGAATGTGGCGAACGGCAAGTGAAGGACTGCAAGATCGCTATGGTGCACGGCACTGGTGGAACCCTGGGCCTGCGGCATAGTGGCGCGTCGCTAGTTCTCGGAGTGTGAACCGTGTTGCGTATTGCGTGTTACGTATTGCACAGTCCTGCCTCTCTTCTCACGTATCACGTAACACGAATCACGTCTTAGGAGATTTGAATCATGGCCGAAGAGAAAAAATACAAAAAACCGATTCCTCGGATTGACGAGGAGAACAAACCGTTCTGGGAGGCCTACGCCGGCACGAGCTATACGTGCAGAAATGTCGGAGCTGCGGCAAAATCTTTTACTACGCCCGCGCCTTCTGCCCAGACGATCTGTCGCAAGATCTTGACTGGGTAAAATGCAGCGGCAAAGGCAAAGTCTATACTTTCACTGTCACGCAACAGAATCAGAGTGCAGGGTTTCGCGAAAATTTGCCGTATATCATGGCGTATGTTGAACTTGACGAAGGCGTGCGCATGCTGACCAATATCGTCGAGTGCAAACCCGAAGAAGTAAAGATCGGCATGCCGGTTGAAGTGACCTTCGAAGACACCACCCCGTAGTTTCGATTCCGTTGTTTCGACCTAAGCGATGAGGATACAGGGACAAGGGGCAACGCCATGATTAAAGCCGCAAGCTTTCCAGAAGCCCATGCTGGACGTTATTTCCTGGCCGACTATCCAGCAGTCTATCTTGACACTTACATTACCAATCTCATCGCTGACTTTCGCGATGCGAAGGACCCAGCCCACCTTGATGGGGGACAGGCGTTATTCGCTGAATACGGCGAAGCGGTCTGACAGCTCACGCATGCG
>CAVTCR010000080.1:0-14258 GCA_963733195.1 uncultured delta proteobacterium | reverse complement strand
GATCGGGCCACGGTCTCGACGGAGACGGTGATAAAGTGGACTAAATCGGACCACAGAAGATTCGCACCCGTCCTCATTTGTAGTGGAGCAGTGTCCCGTTCGTCCTGAGCGTAGCGCAGCGGAGTCGAAGGGCGGTACATCAGGGCCTTCGCGTGCTTCGCTTTCGCCTTGTACGCGTAGTCTATCCTGAGCACAGTCGAAAGGCTCTGCATGAGTGGTTGTGGTCGGCAGTGCGCCAATATCGTGTGGTCCGATTGCGCACGTAACCACTGGCAGTTATGTTTTATGGCTAGATATTGCTACAAGAGAAAAGATGGCGCATGTGAGGCAAGTCTGAGACCATGACGACACTAACTCCACTCATGACTCAAAACCTGCTCCCACAACTCCGACTTTCGGTCGCTCAGGAGTTGTCTCTGTCCTCTTGATCTGCGTTGATATTAGATGCGTCTTCAGGGGGCGATTGATTTTCAGCCTGTTTGCAAAGACGAACGTATACATTGTGAATAAAGAGATCGTCCTTTGCCGCCCCATGACTCGATCTGCTTTGCTAGTTTTGCATGTGCCTCATCAGGCGCTACTTTACTAAGCACTGTATGCTGGCCATGCTGTACAAAAGTATCAATAATTGCGTCGAATCCTTTGGATCGTTTTGGAAGTCGTCTCTTCATTACACGTTCTATCAGAAACTCGGCCTGGGACTGGATGAATTTATCATCCAGGTACCACTAAATGAATCTCTGAGTCGGCTCAAAACCTCGCCATGATCCATATTATTTATCTTCTGCCGCAACAACGCCGGAGTCGGAAATATTTGTGCTAACGATCCCTGGTCCTGGAGTAGCGCCCATGCTTCACCTTGGGTAATGGCACGATTTACTTCGCTTCCCAATCTCTCTCGCTGGAAGCAACACCAGATTTAGGACTATAGAGCTATGAACAAAATACCGTTCAGGATCTCCAGAGGGTGGACTAGAAGCCGAGTTGACAATGTCTCTTGGTTTTTTTCTTATCACTCCGACGTCCCGGTACTCAGTGGGATCTACATTAGGCCCTTCAAGTTCTATCGTCCAATTGGTCGCAGTGAGTGCACGCTCGAAAGCACGTCGGATTTCGCTATAATCATCACTGACAGCGTTGAAGACATCGTCGGTATCTAAAGCATACCCTACGCGGCTTAGCACCGCATGACCCCAGTCTTGAGGAATGCTCTTCTTCACTTCGTATGGTCTTTATCTGGGCGCAACCACACCATATAGTGTGCAATTGGGCGACCGAATGCATCTCTCCGGTGATCATCTAGAAAGACGGTGCCCACGAACACCATGCGTTGCCGACTTTGCTCGTCAAGCAGTTCACCAAGAACGTAACGCTCACCTTCTGGACGGGGCTCTGAATCTGCGAAGACTTCCTTGTGCAGCGAGTACCAACCCTGACCGTACCGAGCATGTGGCTCAACTAGGAACAAATAATCCCAGTGACGACCACGAGTACGCCACAAGAGATGCTCAAGCTTTAGCTGCACTCGAACGGGGCTCGAATCCTCGCTCATAGCTGTCCTCGTTGTACTCAACCTTGATTTCGGAAATATGCCCGCTGCGCATCCTCGTTCGAGAGTTCAGCCTTCATGGCCGCTACAGCGGCTTCCAAATGCTGTCCCTTTTCAGCCGCCCGCTGCTGTTTGTCTCGGAAGTAATCTACACCTTTATCGAGCCCCTCCTTTAGAGCTAATGCCTTTAATAACTGCGTTAGGAGTTGATACTTTGGCGGCAGAAGATCATCGAGTCGATCAATGAGGGAAGCCAAAGCAGCCAAGCGTTCTAAGATTGCACGTAGAGTCCCATATCCTTGCCCTTTGCTCGACTTCTTTGCGAGTTCATCAAGGATGGAAAGTAGCGCTATGGGCGCAATGAGTGGAAGCCCAACGTACGCATGCGCGTCCAAGACTCGATTGCCGTCACCACGGACTGAGGAAAGCAGCAAATACTGTGAACCGAATGCGCGAGGATTGAACACCCGTGCAACGCCGGCGAGTTGATCATTCGCGCCAGCAACAATGTCTTTGCAGACAGCTTCAGCAGTCGTCCCATTGGGCAGCACGTCTGCTTTGGAGACCGCGATGAGCCACTGCTGTGGTAGAGCATCCAAGGGTTGTCCCGCTGGAGCAAATTCATCTGCGATCTTGCGTGCTTCGTTACGGAACTGGTCAAAGAGCTGTCGAACGTATGGCAGACCATCGCTGAGATACGTTGATCCATCTACCAAGAGGATACCAACATGACTGGCCAGTAATTTCGCGAGCGCTTGCTTTCGCGCATTACGCTCTTCAGCATCACGAGGTTCCCTCTCCCACCAGCCACCGGGATAATCGTACCACACGATGCGAAGGCTCGGACTGGCTAGACCGTGTACTTTAAATGCAAAGCCATATTCTGAAAACAACTCGGTTCCTAAAGGAAAACTCCCTGATTTCTCCATTTGGTAGTAGCGGCTGAGAAGTTGATTGCCGTCTGAAGTGTTTTCAGCTTCAAGGCGATAGCCATGTGACTCCTCAAAGCTGTTCCTTTGCTGGTTCCCATAGTAACTTGACAATAGCGTAGTCTTACCCGATCCGCTGCGTCCGAATAAGGCGAGACGAATCTCTGGAACAGTTTCAGCCATGAGTCACCCCCCTAATCGCCCCTTGGAACGCAAAAAGACTTAAGAGCTCCTCTAACAAAAGAACGCTATAAGGGTCAAGGCTTAGACTAACACCTCGCGACTTCACAACATGTCCAGGACGAGTAATCGGCATGACAACATACAGGAATGCAAGCCTTGACTTTCTTTGCCTTCTTATGCCCCACGCTAAACAAAACCTTCGCGCGTCGGTCACACGAGCCACCTCGTTTAGGCGACTTCAGAAGGCGCAGGCTCGCTGGTATGACGGCGTAGGTATTCTATTACTTCGGCGTACATCGAACGTATGGAGCACGAAGGAACGCAAGACTGCCGAGCCTCTCGACCTACATCCTACACCGCCTTTGGCCGTTTTGCACGACGTTTGCATATCGGACGTAGCGCCTACAGGCTACGGGCCAGCGCACAGCTCTCTATGAGGGAAGTCAAGACTACATTCTTCGCTTTCCTAGCCCAAAGGTTGATGCCGTTAGATAAAAGAGCTTCAGTCTTGTAATCAAGCATCACGGGTTGTCGTTGGGATTTTCAATAGCTAACACCTCTACTATCGCCGCTTGATTGAGATCTGTGTCTGCTGAGACCAGTGTGAGCGGAGCAAGTCCGTATCCGCGCCGTTCGGTGTTCACATCTAGGGATGCGGTAAGTTGTACGGCGTCGTAGCCGCGGAGTCCATATCTTTGCGCTAAGTCCATCGTGCGTTCAACGAGTGCCGGGGTCAACTCAGAAATGAGGTAGGAACCGCCGAAGTCGCTACGAAACGCGGCCATGGGATTCTGCGCTGCGCTTTGCGTGAGACTTCCCGTCCGGGTACGTCGGGTCAGGGCAGCGATCACTTCGGCACCGGTAATTCGGACAATGTAGAGGGTGTGGTCTGCCACAGGGGCACTAAGGCCGCGCACCCATTGTGTGCCTCGAATGTCGAACAGCACGGGCACCGGCCCGCGAGAGATCAGAGTGACATTAAGACGAAGACCTAGGCGATGTGAGGCTTTCTTGGACGCCTAGCCTCGAACTGTCTCTTTTTCTCTATTACTGCTTTGGCGACTTCGAGATCTGTAGGTGCCCGGCTAGAGCCATCAGACGCGTCTGAGTAACTGACGAACACCTCGTACACTTTGATCGCAAGAATAGCCAACTGCGTAGGGTTGCTCGGCACTACTCCCTCGGGGAAGCAATCAGCGTGCTCTCGTAGAAACGTTGCGGCAGCTTGTACCGCGGAATGCTCTTTGCGATCGATCTGCGCGGGGTAACTGAATTTCCAACGAAGTATGCGCCGATTGATCAGTTCTTTATCGTCACTGCCTGCCTCAATTCCGGCGGCGGGGAATACTCGACAATCGTAGGTGCGGCAGGTTTGTGGCCGATGCTCATAGATCGAACATTTGTCGTCCACCAGCATGGGGCAGCGTCCTTTTTCGTCGTAACCCAATAGAACATTACCCTTGGGCAGCCCCGGTGCGGGGAACAAAAGTTCATTCGGTATCCGGCTAAGGGTTTGGGATTCTTCTGGTCCGATGTGGATGAAGTAAGACGACCTACAGCAAGCGTTGCACTCGCCGCATGGCACGTTGATGCTGTCTTTTTCTACCTGCGCGTTCCGCGTGCGACGGAGCCAAGAAGAGAATCCACCAGCAGGCAGAGCTTGTTGCTTGGTGACATCCTCGACATCGAGCAATTTTGTATCGTCGCTCATGGCTTCTGGTAGCGTAGTCCAAAACTCAACACAAGTCTGCTGAATATACTCATTCACACATAAGGTGTGCAAGCTGGACCGCATGTCGAATCAAGAACTCACCTTACGCAGTGACTGGAACAGGCGTTAACGTACGCAAGGTAGAGAACGCCGCGTGCAGAGCCTTGAGATAGAGTTTCGATTTTAACGCAAAATGATTCAACTTGGTTTTCCCTTTCAACCGCTCCAATTTGAGAAAGCCACACAGCGCGGCAAAGAAGTGATTGGTTTGCGTCGTCACCGTTTGGGTGGGGGACTTGGCCAACGAGACGTTCTGTTTGAGCGACTTATGATAACATTCCACTCCCCACCGTGTGTGATAGGTCGTGGTCACGTCGTCAAACGACAAGGTGGTCTCACTGGAGACCAGATAGCGAAGGCCAATACTGCCATCTTCGTTTGTGAAGACTTGTTTCACCAGGATGAGCGGGAAGTCGACTCCTTCCAGATAGATTTCCCGTGTGGCCTGCGCCTCCAGCTCCAGGGTGTCCACTCTGACATACCGGCCCTGCTGCTTGTCGGCCTGACTCAAGGCAACTTTGCGATTGGCCTTCAGGGGACAAATAAAGTCGCGGTGCTGTTGCTGTTTGAGAAAGACCATATTTTCCGCCGAGGCGAACCACACATCAAAGAGGACACAGCGAAAGGGAATCCGGTTGGTCACCGCCTGTTTGATCAGCGCCCGACACACCTCATTCTTGGACACCGGACTGCGCCGCTTCTCTTTCTGCGTCTTGGGGTCGGTATACTTCTCCGTCTTGGCCACCAAGTGGAAGCCCACGGGAACACTCACGCCTTGGCTGTGATACAAGGCCGTCAGGAAGTTGATTCCTTTGAGCATCCGGTCTTTAGAGTGGTCGTAGTGCCAACAGACAATATCGTTCTCGTCGGTATACGGCTTCTCCTCGATCGAGTCGTCAATGATCAACACCCCTTGCTCAGATTGGACCTCCCGGACAAACGACTTGACGGTCCGCCACAGATCGCTCGCGGTTTTCTTCGGGCCCGCCAAGTATCGGCTCACTTGATCGTGGCTGAGTTCCCCCTCCAGCAGTTCGCTCAGCCCCGTCGCCGTGGTTGCTCCAAACGACGCCAGCAAGTAATCGGAATACAAATCGGCTATCGGTTGTTGTTTCATACCGGCAAGTTTACCCCTTTTTCGCCCTTATCGCGTAAGGTGATGTTTCGGTATCTGGAAACAGGAAGCCGCAGCGGCTCTGGGAAACCGCAACCTGATTGACCGGCGCATACGCTGGTTACTGGATTTCCATTTGTTCACATGTTTGTTGAAGTTTCTGTCTCAACGAGTGAGGAATACTGACCGGAAAACAATCTATGCGGTTCTCGTTCTCCGTTTATTGTTGCGCGTTCTCTCGTCGTCATTGATGTGGACCTCTTCGTCTTTTCTCCGTGCGCGAAAATTCAACTTCACCGGAGTACCGAGTAAATCAAACGTCGCTCGCAACTGATTCTCGAGATAGCGCTCGTAGGCTGGGGTGATTCCTTCTGGTACGCCGGTGAACAGCACAAACTGCGGTGGTTTGGTTGCGACTTGGGTGACATAAAAAATCTTTGGTTGTTTGCCCTTGAAGCTTGGTGGTGGGGTGCGTCTGGTCCATTCCTGAAAGCTACGATTGAGCTGTGTCGTCGGCAGTTGCAGCGCATGGGCTTGTGCGACCTGCATGACGACAGGGAGCAGTTTGCTCAGTCGGGAGCCTGTCAGCGCTGAAAGGAACACCACAGGGAGGGAGTTTGTAATAGGGATCGTATCGTGAAGATTCTGCAAGTAGCGCGCTTGATTCTTTCGTTCGGCAGGGACAGCATCCCATTTGTTGACGACCAGTATCAACGCCCGCCCGCGATCCCAGGCGTAACGGGCGAGGCGTGCCTCTTGGTCGGTCATGCCCTCGACTGCATCGATGACCAACAGCCCGATCTCCGCCCGTTCGAGCGCTTTCAATGCAATGAACACACTCGCCTGTTCGATCCGCTCGTAAACCTTGGCCTTCCGCCGTGCTCCAGCCGTATCGACCAGCACAATCTGTTTACCGTCCCATTCGATGAGGCTATCAACTGCATCTCGTGTGGTGCCGGGAGTAGAATCGACGATCGACCGCTCAAAGCCGACCAAGCGATTGAGGAGGGACGACTTACCAACATTCGGGCGGCCAACAATAGCGACGTGTAATGGGGTGTTGGGTGTTGAGGGCTGGGGGCTGGAGAGTTCAGGCTCGAAGCTTGAAGCTCGAAGTTTGGTGCTTGAATCCTTCTGACTCCAGGTTTCGGCGACTGCCTCCATGAGATCACTGACGCCGCGACCGTGGGCAGAAGAGATCGTGTAGAGTGGATCAAGCCCCAATGCAAAAAACTCTGTGGCGGCTGCTTCCTGTTTGTCTCCATCAATCTTGTTAACAGCAAAAAATGTTGGCTTGTCAGTGCGGCGGAGAAGATCGACCGCCTCTGCGTCCGCTGGGTTGAGCCCTTCGCGACCATCGAAAAGAAAAATAATCACATCTGCTTCGCTCATGGCGAGGCGCGTTTGTTCCTGAACCCGAGAGTTCAGTCCATCGGTATCCTGAAAATCGAGTCCTCCGGTATCAACCAGAAGCACCGGTTGCCCCTGCCACACAGCTTGAGCAAAATTGCGGTCGCGAGTGACGCCTGGTGTGTTATCAACCACGGCTTTGCGTTGACGAAGCAGCCGATTAAACAAGGTTGACTTTCCGGCATTCGGTCGGCCAACAATCGCAACCACTGGTAAACGGGAGCTTGTGGCCGTCTGAGTTTCTGTCTGATGTAACGCCTGCGTCATAGTGAAAACTCTTCTCGTTCTTCAATAAGTTCTAGGAGACTCAGTCAGCGATGAGGTAGAGGGAAGTCCGTTTGCGCTGAGCTTGTCGAAGCACATCATAGCAAACCTCAGCCCATGCTATAGCGGAGTTCTCTTCAGTGCATATGTTGAACTACCGTTCGTCCTGAGCGCGGCCGCACTAGCGGCGAAGTCGAAAGATGAACGGTCACACCTACAATAGAAAACTTTTCTTGAGTCTTATAGCGACTTTGCCTGCGCCTTTCTTCCCCCCCTCGCGCGTGCTATCGTCCGCCGCGATTTCATTCGCCAGATAGGAGGGGGCATGGCAAAGGCAATCGAAGCATACACCGCCGTGGGCATTTCGCCGACAGTACGCGGAGTATTAAAGCGCCAGCAGATTAAAACCAACATCGAACATCTTCACGAAGTGTGTGCTGGAGCATGTTGGCTCTCTAGCTTGGCCCTTCCAGTACGACTTATTGTGATTCCAGAAGGAGCCTTACAGGGATTTACCGATGAGGTATTTGACTGGGATCACGAAAAGTATGCCGAGGAGATTGCCATCGATATTCCTGGCCCCGAAACCGACATGCTCGGAAAGCTCGCCAAGGAGTTCAATGCCTACGTGGTAGCGACAGCGAAATCGCGTGAACCAGAATTTCCTGGATTATTTTTTAACAATGTATTTATGATCTCCCCACAGGGAAAGGTCATCCTTCGCCATCGAAAAAACTCTCCGCTCTTTCCTGTAGAACATTCTGTGTGTCCGCACGATGTATGGGACAAGTGGATCGAAATTCATGGACGCTCGCTGAATGCCTTCTTTCCTGTCGCCGATACTGACATCGGCAAGATCGGCATCTGCATGGCCAATGAAGGGTCGTATCCAGAGCTCATTCGTGGCCTGGCCATGAATGGAGCCGAGGTTATTTGCCGACCAGCGTATCCAGAACCGCATGTGAGCAACGGTGCGTGGGAGATTCAGAACCGTGCCCGGGCGTTAGATAACACCTGCTACATGGTCGCGCCCAATCTCGGAACATACTATCTCTTGCCAGAATCGCCCCTACCGGTTGACACCTTTGGTGGTCACTCAATGATTGTCGATTATCGCGGACTGATCGTCGCCCGACATGATTATGGTGCAGGTTCGTCGTATTGTGGTGGTGTGATCGACATTGAAGCTCTGCGCGAGTTTCGGGCCCGTTCCCCGCTGATGAATTGGATGAAGGATCTACGAACCGAAGTGATCTCGCTGATCTATGAAAAGCCAATTTACCCGAAGAATTTATGGCTCAAACGGAAGCCGATGCACCATGCGGAATACAAGACTGAGGTGATTGACCGACAGATTCAGCTGATGCAGGATCGCGGGGTTTTTACGCCACCGGCGAGAGGGGAAGCGGTACAGACTCGGTCAGCGAAAGTACAAAAAGTGAGTAAGAAAAAAAATGAAGGGCGAGGTTGCCTCAATCAGGCTACAAGAGGTGAGCACATCAGGTCTGTTACCCTGAGTCCCCTTCGTCAAGCTCAGGATAAACTCTGCGAAGCGAAGTCGAAGGATTCTTCGCTTCGCTCAGAATGACAACAATAAGTAGTCCCGTAAGAAAGTGTACGAATCTCGTTTGGGCCGATTTAGCGCGTCAATTGATGATGTACACCTTCCGCGAACGTACGCCGAAACTTGTACACGCCTGAACCGAAGGTAAGAACAAGTCGAGTTTTTTCCCTTTGATCAGCCGCCCTGTGTCTTCAGCAATACGAACGCCAATTCCTTCAATCTCAAGTTTTGTCCCGAGCGGAATTACTCGTGGGTCAACTGCGACAGTGCGCTGATGGTGCGGCCGTGTTCCACTTGCGGTACGACCGGAGGATTTAGCATATCGCGTATACGCGGTCATTTTGAAATAACCAAGGTGGCGGTGCGAGGTCGGTCTGCTCACAGCCGTGGGTTCCGGGGTGGCGGGGTAGCTTTTTGCCACGGAGGATTTTGCCAAGAGCGCCTTGTCCTCTTCGTGCTGCTTTTCTTGGGTGCTCTTTGCGTCCTCAGGTCTAACAGCGAGACTTCCCGGGACTATCGTGCTCACGAGTGCACCGCTCACAAGACACGCTTTCACACATTTCGTGATCATGTTTTTCCTCCCGTGCAACCGGCTGTTGCTGTGAAAGTTGTGATCTCCTAGCGTGAGTAGCGCAACATGTCAAGGAAAAAAAGCGTCTGTTTGTGAGCAAGGGATGTGCCAAAATCGTACGGCAGATTAGTCACCAGAAGTGAGATTTTACCGGAGTTTCAAGAAAGACAAATGAAAACGGCGATGTACGAAAATTTACTAATTTGATAAGTATCTTTCGTGGCGTCGCATTTCTACCTTTAGATAGATATCAGTTTTTTCGCAGGCCTCTTTTCTGTCGAAAAAAAGAGACATTACTGGTTGCGGTCACGACACCCCAAACCCGCGTACATTTCCGCAATCGACGTTAATTAACGCTTGGCGCTTTTCTTCGCGCACGACTTTGAGTGCGCGCTTCAGTGCGGTAGGGAGTTCGTGTGGTGTGTGGACAACTTCACCATGTCCACCACAAGCCTGTGCAAACATTTCATAGGCGGGTTGGACGCCAAAACGCCCGAAGGGAAAATTTTCTGTACGTACCGCCCACCCTTGTGGATGCACGCCGCGGGTTGCCATCTGCGTAGCATTCCAGCCGCCGTTGTTACAGATGATGATTAAGATCGGGAGATTGTGCATAGCTGACACCATGTGACACGCGCTAGGAACGCTAAAAATATAGGTGCCATCGCCGACAACGGAAATCACTGTTTTGTCTGGCGCGCCGAGTTTCACTCCCAGTGCACCACCAACGCCCCAACCAAGCCCGCCTGCAGGGGAGAAGCCAAGATACGATCCCGGTGTGTTGAACTCAATGTGACGTAGACTCAAATCATATTCGTTGACGAAGATCATACTGTCGTCTTTGAGCTGATTGAGACAGTGCGAGACCCATTCAAAGGTTAATATCTGCGCGCGGCCTTTCTCTTCTGCCTCGTGTTTCCAGGCCGTACGCTGCATATCGTGCTCTTTCTTCAATCGCTCGAACCGTTGGGCGATTTTTCCTTCGTGTCCGGGGCGAAGTTTCTGCAGAGCCGTCGTCAGCTGAGACACCGCCACCGCGGAATCTCCGGTAATGGCGAGAGTGGTTGGGAATCCCCACACTGGATAACGGCTGTGAAGTGGATCGACACCGATATGGATGACACGGGCGTCGGGGTTCACTTTGTGAACTGCTGGTGCCCAGGGAACATCACAATCAATGACAACAATGACATCGGCTTTCGGAAGTAGGGTACCGGGTTCAAACCCTAAATGGAGTGGATGTCCAGCAGGAAAGTTCACGTGCGCAGCAAACGGATACTCGACCACAGGTAAGGCGAATGATTCGGCCAGCGTTACTAAGACTGGAACTGCTGCCACGTTACGACCATAGGTCCGCGTAATAATCAGCGGATACTTTGCCTCTGCAAGTAGCGCGGCTGCTTCAGCGAGGCGATCAGGATCTGGAAAAGGGGTAGTGGTCGGCATAAATGCCGGGCCATCCTCATAGGTAAACTCAGAGTGAGGTTTGGCGAGTACTTCACGCGGGAATGTGAGATAGACTGGCCCTCGTGGTTCGCTCATTGCGATCGAAAACGCCCGGCGGATGACTGTCTCCAGTTGATCGAACGAGCGGAGTTCGTAATCCCATTTGACGTACTCACGTACCATCGCCGCTTGATCGAACGATTCCTGTGCCCAATGGATCAGTAAGTCGCGACTGCCATGATTTCCTGCTTCGGTTATCGGTGTGCGACCAGCAGAGAAAACGAGTGGAATGTTCGCGCGTGCGGCATTGATCAATCCGCAGAGGGCATTAGCCGTACCGACTGTGGTATGGACCATGGCAAGCGGCGGCTCGCCTGTCACTAAATGATAGCCATGCGCCATACTGATAGCGCAGAACTCGTGTGGCACTTGTATAGGGTAGGGTGTGGTTTTGCCTTCAGCGGCAAACTTGGCAAAGCCATCGATCAGCGAGGCAAAATCTGTCCCGGCATTCCCAAAGAAATACTTCACGCCCATTGCACGTAACAGTTCGAGATATGCTTGGGCGGTGTTTTCAACAGAAACTGTTTTTGCGGCATAACTGAGCAGAAGGGTAAGCCACTGGTTCGACCAGTGCGACTTGAAAAGGTTTGACCGATACGGGAGTAGTCCTCCTGCGGAGGCTTGATGAGGCAACCACAGGAGGACGCAATGGAAAACGATTATCGAAGCTTGGCCCATTCCCGGTGGGACTGCAAGTATCACGTTGTGTTTGTTCCTAAACGTCGTCGTCGCCAGTTGTATGGGCAGATTCGTCGCCAGTTGGGCGCGATCTTCCACGCGCTGGCGCGGCAGAAAGAGTGTCAGATTATCGAAGGCCATCTGATGCCGGACCATGTCCATATGTGCATCGCGATTCCCCCCAAGGTGGCGGTGGCGCAAGTGATCGGCTTCTTGAAGGGGAAGAGTGCGATTGCCATTGCCCGACAGTTTGGGGGCAAGGAGCGCAACTTCACGGGCGAGCACTTCTGGGCGCGCGGCTACGCGGTCTCTACCGTCGGGTTTGAGCTGGAGCAAATCCGCACGTACATCCGCAAGCAAGAGGACGAGGACCCGGACGAGGGGGGCAAGTTCTAAGCTTCCCTGCTGATGGGTCATGGATCAACAAACTTGGGTGACCGCCTTTGAGGCGGCCCCACTCATCAAGCCACCCGCTTTGCGGGGGGTGTCTGACTTGAAGTCAGAGGGATGGGGCAGGCGCGCCGGCTACGACTCTGGCCCTAATACCTGGTCCCTAGTAGATGATCACGCTTCTCGCCACTTCGCCTTTTTCCATCCACTCGAAGGCGTCATTCACCTGTTCCAGCTTGATTCGTCGGGAGACCAACTCGTCGAGTTTGAGACGCTTGTTCATGTAGAGTTCGAGCAACCAAGAGCATATCGACACTCGGACGGGCGGAGCCGTAGATCGAGCCTTTGAGGGTTTTTTCTTGCAGCAGGGAAAGGGCGGGTATCATGACCATGTCGTCAGGCTTAGCGACGCCAACGACAATAGCAGTCCCACCTGGGCAGATCGAATGATAGGCTTGCACAACGGTGTCTGCTCGGCCAACAACCTCAAAAGCGTACTCCGCGCCTAATCCATTGGTGAGGCCGAGAACTTGAGTGATCGGATCGCCATCCGTAGGATTCACTGTATGTGTGGCGCCAAATTGCTTGGCGAGTGCCAGTTTCTTAGGTTGAGATCTACCGCGATGATCTTATCTGCTCCCGCGAGTACTGCGCCTTGAACAACATTGAGCCCAACGCCACCACAGCCGATCACCACCACACTTGAACCTGGTTCAACCTTAGCAGTGTTGATGACCGCGCCCACGCCAGTCATGACACCACAGCCGAAACCAGCGCTGCGGCATCAAGTGGAACATCCGAACGAATCGGTACGACGCCAGCCTCAAGAACAACGGCATATTCACCGAACGACCCCACGCCAGTAAAGACGCGGATTTCCGTATCGCCCTTATGCAGGCGACTAGTGCCATCGGGCAGGTGGCCTTGCAGGAGTGCCATACTTCCGGTTTGGCAGAGTTGTGGACGACCAGTGACACAGTAGCCACACTTTCCCGCACGAAGGACGCCAGGAGAGAATCACGTGATCGCCCGCGTTGTACATTGGTGACATCAGCGCCCACTTCTTCGACGATACCAGCGCCTTCGTGTCCAAGCACTGCAGGTGGAGGAGGAAAGGGCAGGGTGCCGTTCATCACCGACAGGTCACTATGACACACGCCGCTGGCGGCAATTTTGACCAGAACATCTCCGCGTTTGGGTTTGTCAATATCAATCTCTTCGATTTTCAGAGAGCGTTGTCTTCGTAAAACACCGCGGCTTTCATGGTGCATTCCTCCTTCTGTGAGCTTGAGTGCTTCGCACTATGGCACACGGGATATAACGAGAACAGCACAGGCGATGGTAATGTTGATGTGTCCCAGGTAAAACAGGCATCCAGCCTCTAATGAGGAGAAGAACATGCCGAAATTGACCAAAGCTGAAATGAACGAATTTTTACGGAAACGCGGACACCTCGCCCGTATTGAGACGATCAACGCCGACGGCGCCCGAGTGTCGTGCCGGTGTGGTTTATCTGTGAGGCCGGCAAGACCTTCATCGCCCCGCGTAAGTATTCCACCTTTTACGCGAACATTCAGCGCGACTCGCGTGTGGCGATTACCATTGATGAAGAAGCCGGACGCTATCGTAAAGTGTTAGTGAAGGGAAAGCAGAGATTCTCCACGTCCCGGGTCAGGATGACACTGCGTGATACCTACCGTTGCATCTCGCGCCGTTACATCGATGATCAATCGGTACATTATTACATCACCGAAACCATCGACCAGCCTCGTGCACTTATAGGAGTGGAACTCACTAAAGCAAAAGTCACAACCTGGCGGATGCCGAAGAAGGCGAAGCGTACACCGGTATTTGGCACAAGGGTACTACGAATCGGACTCGAAGATGAGAAAACAGGCGGAGACTGGTGGTGCCGCGGCAAGTGGGAGTAGATGAAGATTGGTTAAGGAGATTTAGAGGCTTCTCCTTGCAGGATGCCTGAGAACGGCCCCTTGATCATATCACCCTGAACCCTTTGCTTCCGCTCATCCTGAGCGTAGCGGAGCTTCAGAAGTCGAAGGACGCTCAGGAGAAACTCCGCGAAGGGTCTCTTAGAGAGATTCTTCGCTCCGCTGCTCAGAAACAAAATGCTCCGCCCACTGCCTCCCCTGGATTCCAGCTTTCGCTGGAATGACGAAAACAACTAGCCCGTCATTCCGGGCAAGGCCGCAGGCCGCGACCCGGAATCCAGGAGCATCCAGTTTCTGCCTCCATGCTTAGCGCCCGCGCTATGGATAACTCAGCAATGACAAGCCTGAGATGTTACGTGTGAGCTTACACCGCGCAC
>CAVTCR010000079.1:0-26371 GCA_963733195.1 uncultured delta proteobacterium | reverse complement strand
GTTCCCCAGGTTTCGCTGCAATCTGCGTTGCCTGCGGCGGGGTGGAAGGGATGTTGGCGAAGTACGGCTGCGTGGCGTGTCACACCGTGGCAACGAAAGGCATTGGGCCGGCGTTCAAAGATGTTGCAGCAAAATATCGCACCCAGACGGACGCAGCCACGTACCTTGTCAGGCAGGTGAAAAATGGCAGCGCGGGAGTGTGGGGCATGATTCCCATGCCTGCGCACTCCGACATACCGAATACTGACCTTGACCTAATCGTTACGTGGATTCTGACAGCGAAATAAGTGTGCCGCGCGTATTCAGGGTGCTGGAAATGGCGTAGGATGCGCACGCTCGATTGTCGTTTGCCAATGGCACTACGTCAAACGAAATATAACAAACCCTGCACCGTATTGCCGCCCGCGTGCGGAGACTGCTGAACCTGAAAGGACACGATGGGGCGGCAAACGGTGACTGGGACCGTTGGGCATTTGGCGGATGAGACTACTTGTCGCAATAGTCGGCGCTGCATTGCTTATGCTGGCATCGTGTTCCGGGAGAATGCCGACGATCGATGAGGCCAACGCTGTTGTGTCACGTCTTCGTGACTATGACGCGTGGGCATGGGTGTTGGGTATTGGTCTGATATGGGCAGACCTGATCTTACCCGTACCACAGACGGCGATCATCGCCGCGCTCGGGATTGTTTACGGCGCGGTCGTTGGTGGACTGGTGGGCAGTTTCGCTCTTATCACGTCTGGACTTATCGCCTACTTCCTGATGCGGACCCACGCGCGGCGTTTCGTGCTGCGGTTCGTAGGACCTAGTTCAATGGATAGGATGGGCGTTTTTTTTGACCGGTCCGGTGTATGGGCCATCGTTCTGACGCGCAGCCTACCCTACAGCATCCCGGAAGCAATGACGTTCCTCGCCGGGCTAAGTCGCATGCCATTTGAGAAGTTTCTGATGGCCGTGGTTCTTGGCAGTGTTCCCACTGCTTTCGTCTTCGCCGGGATCGGCGCGGGTTGGGCCGATCAGCCGCTCCTGGCCCTCGCTATCAGCTACATGCTTCCCGTCGGCTTGTTGCCGGTCGTGCTCCAAACCATGCGCAAGAGAGACAAGTAGTACATGTCGCCCACTGTCGCGCTTCTACGCGCCATCTCGTTGCTGGCCTTGGCCAGCCCAATGTTTATCGGCAAGCGCCGGCCTGGCCCAGAGGACCGACCGATGCCGGACAAGACTGTTCGCGCTCGACTGGCAGTGTTTGCGAATTTCGGCGCTTTCGGCTTGTTCTTCCCCGCGCTGTTCGTTTTTGCCGGCAGCACGCATGCCCCCTGGGCGCTGGCTTTGGGAGTCGTGGGGTGTGCGATCGCCGTGACGGGCTCTGTCATCGTTTGGAAATCGCGTTTAGAGTTGGGGGCCGCATGGAGCCTCCTGCCGAAGGCGGGTGATCAAACCGGGGTGATCACGAGCGGTCCCTATCGCCTCGTTCGTCACCCGATTTATCTGGGCTTGTCAGTTTTGGCGATTGGCCAAGCCGTCGCATTTAACAACGCGCCTGCCTTCCTAATCGTCTTGGCCTGCGTGATACCGAGTTTCGTATGGCGAGCGCGCGAAGAGGAGAGATTTCTTATTAGCATTTTTGGTGAGTTGTACGTCTCATATCGCAAGAAAACCAAGATGATCGTTCCGCATGTTCTTTAATGCCCAACCAGCGCTTCCAGCCGACCGCCCAGGCGCGCAGCGCCTGGGCGCCCTCGGGCCTTCGGCCCTCGGCAGCGGCTGAAGCGCGGCGTTGAGGCTGTAGGAAACCCCCAAATTTTGAATTTTCGCGTCAGCAAGTCCTTTGTATTCACGAGTCAAATTTTTCAAAAGACAGTTTTTCTACAGCCTCGTCAGGTGTCACCACGCTGGAGGTTGATCACATTTAAGGTATGACATATGGTCATACTCGGAGGTGCAAAGTGTCTAGAGCAAAAGTGGCGATCTCCCTTGATGAATCCACCTTGGAACGTCTCGATAAACTCGTTGAGAGAGCCGTGTTTTCTAACCGTAGTCAAGCGATTCAGGAGGCTGTGGAGGAAAAGCTCGCCCGTATGGAAAGGAGTCGCTTGGCGAGGGAATGCGCGAAACTTGATCCGACCTTTGAGAAGGCGCTCGCTGAGGAAGGCATGTCTGAGGATGCCGCAGAATGGCCCGAATACTGAGGGGAGAGATTCGCTGGGCTGATCTCAACCCGACCCGCGGCAGGGAACAAGCGGGCCAACGTCCTGTGCTCATCCTCAGCCAGGACGTCTTCAATGACCGCTCAGGGACGGTGATTGCGGTGGCGCTGACCAGTCAACCTCAACGAGCAGGGTTTCCGCTGACTCTCGAATTGCAGGCGAAAGGGCTTCCGAAGAAATCGTGGGTCAAGATCAGCCAAATTCGCACGCTCGCGGTGGAGCGAATCGGTTCCCGACTCGGGAAGGTCAGCCCGGAGGAACTTGCGCAGGCCATTGAGGGGCTGAATGAGATCATCGGCCCCTAACTTTGCGCTGCACTGGACCCCGGCCTTGTTACGATTCTGGATGAAACTGAAAGACGACGCTATGGTTGGAGCCAGGTTTAGCCAAGAAACTCACGGAATGTGCTCGCAAGCAGGGAGTTTCAACAGAGACGCTCATCAATGTTTGGTTGGAGGAAGTCTCGGCGTCTGGAAAAGTCACATCTCCTGACTTCTAACATCAGGCTGACTAACAGACAGTCACTATAACGACGGGACTGCCCTTCGAGGTGCAGATGATTTTGCCGCTCGAAGGACAATTGTTGATGTCAATGAGATATGGATGAACCAGCGGGGCGCGACGGAGCACGCCCCTGCGACGCTACGCGAACTTGGGAATGACCTTTGCGTACTTGTCTAACATCGGTAGCACCTTGTCTCTTCCTTCAGAGGGCACGCCAAAGACTACCCGTTCAACACCAAGTTCTTGGTACTGCCTCAGCGCATCATCCTTGTCCGGTCCCATGAAGATCGAAACCGATAACTCTTTGGGATTTCGGCCTGTCTTTTCCGCGCGCGACCGCAAGTCTTGCAGAGAGGTGCGAAGATCTTGCACGGCAGCACCAACCGGAATCCAGCCATCGCAGTAGTTCACCACGCGATTGAGACCATTGCCGCTGTGCACGCCAAGCAGGATCGGTGGATACGGTTTCTGCACCGGCTTGGGATGGCACCAGATCGGATCAAAATTGACGAACTCGCCGTGATACTCTGCGGCGTCTTTCGTCCAGATTTCTTTCATTGCTTCGATCTTCTCGCGCAAGACTTTCCAGCGCTTCTTGAACGGCGTGCCGTGATTTTCCATCTCCTCGGCGTTCCACCCACCACCGATGCCGAAGAGCAGGCGACCATTAGACAGCATATCGAGCGACGCCACTTCTTTCGCTAGCTTGATGGGATCATGCTCGATCACCAAACAGATGCCGCTGCCGATTTTGATGGTCTTGGTTGCAGCCGCCGCCGCCATCATGGAGACGAACAGGTCGTGTGTATGCCAGTAATCTTTCGGCAACTCGCCACCCAGAGGCCAGGGAGACTTGCGGCTCGCAGGGATATGGGTGTGTTCTGGGAACCAGACGGATTCAAAGCCGCGCGCCTCACATTCACGGGCAAGATCGTCTGGACGAATCGCATAATCCGTCGCAAACATCGCAACACCAAATTTCATCGCATCATCCTCCTTCAGTTAGATAGAGTCACTGTTTGACATTAACGGCCGACGAGCGTTCTTCCTTTTTGTGGATCGCTCATATTCGCCGGTTCCCATCTCGATCGGCAAGCCGACGCTAGACAATACGATACCGCTTCGCGAGTTCTGTGGCTTCATTGGCACCGATGAAGTTGTTGAACTCCTCCCACGACGGCGTGCGCTGTGCCCAGTTGGCGATGGTCCCAGTTGCCTTCAGCTCCTTCATCATGTCGCGCACGGCTTTATAAGTGATGAACAACGACTGCACTGGATAGACGGCCACCTTGAGTCCCGCTCGCGCCAGCTCCTCTTGCGGCGTATCAATGACGACGTTGAACAACGGTTTCGACAGTGCCTCTACCGCCCGTTTGGTGTCTTTGGGACGTAGATAGGGGAGAAACAGCAAATCCGCCCCTGCCTCGGCGTAGGCCTGCCCCCGTTCCAGTGCATCATCCAGCGAGGTCACGCCAATCGCATCTGAGCGGGCAATGATGACAAAATCGGGATCGGTGCGGGCATCAACAGCGGCTTTGATTTTGTCGACAGTTTGGTCTTTCGCAAAAAGTTTATCCTTGTGCCCAACAAAATGTTTGCCCGGGACCAAGTCCTCCACATGGACCGCGGCGAGGCCGGCTTGTTCCGCCAAACGGATGGTGCGGCGGACGCTCAGCGGTGTGCCGCCCCCATCATCAATATCTGCCATAATCGGGATATTCACCGCCGCGGCGACATTGCGGGCGTGGTCAAGCAGCTCGGTCATGGTGATCAATGAGTGATCCGGAATGCCGAGTGCACTGGCTGAGGCCGCAAAGCCACCGAGGTAGACGGCGTCAAAACCTTCTGCCTCGACAAGCCGGGCGGTCATTACGTCGTGTGCGCCTGGCGCTACGAGCATGCCTGAGCGCGCCAACAGCTGGCGGAGCTTTGTTGTACTTTTCATTGCGCGTTCCTCCTTCGTCGCATTAGTCTGGCGTTACGCACGCGTCTCCGTGTCGTTAGGCATCAAACTGAAGCGGAGCGAACGCAGCAGCCTCGCCCCGCCGGATGCGTTCGAGCCCATCGTCTCCCACATCACAATACAGTTCCAAACCGTTACCATCAGGATCGATAAAGTAAATGCTCTTGGTAATGAAATGGTCGATGGTGCGGGTGATGGTCACATTGTGTGCCTTGAGCGTGCGATAGCAGTCTTGCAATTCCGCGAAGCTGCCGACTTGGAGGGCAATGTGATGTAATCCTACTTGATTGTCCTTCACCAAGTCTGCATCAGACGGAACTTCCAGGACCGCGATGTCATGGTGTTGCTCGCCAAGCGAGAAAAAGACCCCACGTAGACCCTGTGGGCGGTCGAGCCGCATGACGACCTCCATGCCCAGCACTTCGGTATAGAACTGTTCCGCGCGCTTGAGATCGCGCGCCTTCAGTACGACATGCCCTACTTTTTTTGGACGAATCATCGCTTTCCCTCCTTTGTTTACTTGCTGATATCAGGGTTTCCTCCTGTTGCTCCTACTCTGGCCTTACTCCAGATCGAACGATCACGTCAAGCTATCCAGTTTTCGACTTCACGGACGGAAACGGTACCTCTACGAAACTGCGCCATTCCTGCAAGCCGCCACTCATTGTATACGGCTATGTCAGTATGCTAGTGGTCAAGGTAGCTCTTACCACGGGGAACGACTGAAGGGGATCGGTCGGAAGGTGGGACCAAATGGAAAATACCGTGCTTTGAGGAATAAGTAATGAGGACTAAAAACTGAGTCAAAGTAAGTGCTGAGTCCTGAGTGCTGAGTAAGGCGGAAGAAACTCTTCTCCTTGGAACTCATTACTCAGTACGCGGAACTGAATTACCCTGCTCGTTTGAGCAAAAGGAGGGTTCTCATGGCTGAGTATGATCTGTTGATCAAAAACGGCACGATCGTCGACGGCTTGCGTATGCCTGCCTATCGGGGGGATATTGGCGTCCGTGGTGGGAAGATCGTGGCTATGGGCAACGTCCAAGGGAGCGCGGCGCGCGTCATCGACGCCACCGGCCGTATCGTGGCTCCCGGGTTCATGGACATCCACACCCATTATGATGCGGCCTTGAGCGGCGGCTTGAAGTGGGACCCGTATGCCACATTGTCAGGCTGGCATGGGGTGACGACCGTCGCGATTGGCAACTGTGGCTTCGGCTTTGCCCCTGTGCGCCCGGAGGACCGCGATCGCGCCATGCGGCGCATGGAACGCACCGAATCCATCCCGCTCTCCTGCATGCAGGCGGGGATGCGTTGGGATTGGGAGACCTTTCCCGAATTTCTCAACAGCCTGGACCGCGGCGAGCTGGGCGTGAATGCGGCTTCGCTGGTACCGTACTCTCCGCTGCGCGCCTGGGTGCTGGGCAACGATGCGGCGCGGGACCCAAAGTACAAGACCAAGCCGGAGCAGGTGGCGGAGATCAAGCACATTCTGCGGGAAGGCTTACAGGCGGGCGGGTTTGGCTTTTCCGCTAGCTTCAGTATGGCGAACCGGGACTATGACGGCGGCTATCTGCCAACGCATGTGGCGCCGCGCGAAGAGTTCTTGGAAATGGCCAAGGTCATGCGGGAGTTCAACCGTGGCTCTATTGAGTGGACGATGGGCCACGCCCTCCAGGGTCTAGGGATGGACTTCCTCCTGGAACTGGCCAAAACCAGCGGGCGGCCGGTGAACTGGAACGCGGTCATCTATGATCCTACCTCTCCCAATACCTGGCGTGAGCAACTGGCGTGGACGGAGAAGGCCTATCGCGAAGCACCAGTGCTGGCGGTTAATATCTGCATGCCGATCGAGTTTGAGTTCACCCTGGAAACTATCGGTCTCTTCGATCAACTGCCGGCGTGGAACGAAGCCACGGTCGGCACCCTCGAAGAGCGCAAGGCCAAACTGGCGGACCCGACTCGGCGTCCAGCCATGAAGCGCGATATGGAGAAAGCACCGACGTTGATGCCGGGCACGAGTCCAGACGGCGAGCAGGGTCAGGTGCGGATGTTCCGCTGGGATGAGACGTTCATTGATGACGTGCATTTGGCCAAGAACAAGTCCCTGAAAGGCCGGACGATTGGGGAGATCGCCAAAGAGCAGGGGAAGCATCCGATCGACACCCTGCTGGACCTGTCGGTGGAAGAAGACCTGAAGACCACGTTCGCCATGCAGGGTTTCATCAACAATGATGAGGAGGCCCTGACCACGATCATCAAGCACCCGCTGTGCCTGATCGGCGCCTCAGATGGCGGGGCTCACACCAAGTTCCTGACCCTGGGCAGGTATCCCACTCACTTCCTCGCCCACTGGGTGCGCGACAAGCAGATTATGACGTTGGAAGAAGCGCACTGGCGGCTCTCGGCGATGCTGGGTTGGGCCATCGGCATCCGCGACCGTGGCTGGCTGCGCGAAGGTATGCCGGCCGACATCGTGGTCTACGAGTTGGAAAAGCTGGCGGTGCGGCCGATGGAGACGGTGCAAGATCTGCCCGACGGCGATTGGCGGCGAGTCCAAAAAGCTGACGGTTACGACTATCTTATCGTCAACGGTCAGGTCACCTTCGACCACGGTAATTGTACAGGAGCGTTACCGGGGAAGATGCTGCGGAGTTACGATGTAGCTGCGTAGAGTGAGGCTTTCCTACACGAACCAGTCGAAGAGTAGGGAAGAGCACGCCTCTTCCCTATTGCTCTACAAAGGAGGGCGCTATGGCAGAGTTTGATACCCTTATTAAGGGAGGAACGATCGTTGACGGTACGCTGGTACCGCCTTACCGTGCTGATGTCGGCATCAAAAATGGGACGATCACCAAGATCGGCCATCTCAAAAGCAGCGACGCCACACAAGTATTGGATGCTTCAGGCTTGATCGTCGCGCCCGGAGCGGTTGACTTGCACGCGCACTACGATGCGCCGATTCACTGGGACCCGCATTGCACGATCGGCAGTTGGCATGGCGTGACTTCTGTCACCAATGGCAACTGCGGTTTCGGCTTTGCGCCGGTTCGTCATAAAGATGCGGATCGCTCCATGCTCTCTATGGAGCGTAACGAAGCAATTCCGTTCGAGGCAATGAAGGCGACCATGCCCTTTGATTGGGAAACCTTCCCACAATGGATGGATCACATCGATCGCATGCCCAAGGCGATCAACATGATCCAACTCGTGCCCGTCACACCGCTAGTGAGCTATGTGATGGGCGGCTGGAATGAAGCAAAAGCCCGCCAGCCAAATGAAAAGGAGATGGCGGAAATCATCCGCGTCCTCCATGAAGCTATGGCGTCCGGCGCTGGCGGTTGGGCAGCGCAACGACTCACCGGCTACGGCGCCTCTGTGCAGCGTGACTATGACGGGACGCTGATGGTCTCGGACCTGATGGGTGACGAGTTTTACCTCAATATGGCCAAGGCGCTCAGCGAGTACGATCGCGGCACGATTCAGTTCGCCCAGGTGTCCGGCGCGTTAGATGAGGGGACCGAAGGTCCTCGACGAGATATGGGCTTTGCAGGACGGCTCGCTGAGTTGAGCGGTCGACCGACGCTGTTCAACGCCGTGCTCGTGACAGATGAGAGACCACAAGTCTTTCGCACGATGTTGAATGTGGTGGACGAGTGCAACAAGAAAGGCGTACCGCTAGTGGCGCATGGCTTGACGATGCGGCTCGATTTCCGTTTTTCTCTCGAAGAACAGTGGAATCTTTTTGACAATGTGGATGCGTGGCGTGAGGCGACGTTGGGGACTGCGGAAGAACGTAAAGTGAAGCTGGTCAATCCCAAACTGCGCCAGGCGATGCGGGAAGAGTATGACCGCACGAAACAACCGAAAGCCTTGGGGGATATCGCCAACTTTGTCTGCCGCAAGATTGAAAATGTAGAGTTGCGTAATAAGTACCGGGATCGAGTTGTGGGAGACATCGCTAGAGAGGAGAACAAGCACGTCATTGATGTGCTCATTGACATCTCCGCTGCGGACAACTGGAAGACGGAATGGCTCACCCCCGTGCGTAACCAGAGCCCCGAGTATTGCAAGGAGATGTTGAGTCATCGGACAGTCGCGGGTTTCTCCGACGGCGGCGCTCATACCAAGTTCCAAACCTTGGGCGCGTATGTCACGGATCTCTTAACGTGGATGGTGCGTGATACCGGCATGATCACGTTGGAGCAGGCGCATTATCACTTGAGCTATCTGCCTGCATGGGTGGCAGGGTTCCGCGATCGTGGCGCGATTAAGGAAGGCTTAGCCGCTGACATCCTCGTCTATGATCTGGCAAAACTAGCTGTGAAACCGATGGAAGTCCTGTACGATGTCCCTCCGAACAACTGGCGGCGCGTACAAGGCGCAGAGGGATATCGCTGGATCATGGTCAACGGCCAAGTGACCTTTGAGGATGGCAAAGCCACCGGATTACTGCCAGGGAAACTGTTGCACTACGCATAAACGTAGGAAGTCGTACTCAATAGTAGGGCGGGAGTGTCCGCCCTACGTTCTCCTCATCCGGAGGTCGAGGTACGGACATATGCTGGGATGCCGTGGCTTCTGATACACGCTCCGAACGGGGTGCGCGCACCAACGCCGTTGTTAGGCCAGGACACCGAATGGGTACTCCGCGACTTGCTCGGCTATTCCGCAGCAGAGATCGCTCACTTGCAATCCGCGCAGATGTTGGATTGAGACTGGCAAGTGCATCACCTACTAGAGGGGCAGGTTAACCCCATATTCACAGCCGATTTTCATGGCCGCATTTTCGGCCTGATTTATCGTTACTTGGCCGCCTCCTTTCAAGGAAGAAGAGCAAAATCTTATCTCTCAAGACCTGCGCCCATTTTTCTCACGGGCGTAGCGGATTTTCAAACACCCCGGGAGATACGCCGCCGCCTTCCCCTACGCCATTTCAAGTCGCTTGAGTTTGATCTTATCCCGCCGCACCCGCGCAAGGTCGTAATGCGCTTGCTGCGTTACCCAGCTTTCGGCGGAACCGCCGAAGACCTGGGACAGGCGCACGGCCATTTCTGGCGAAATGCCGCGCTTCTCATGCACTAATTCAGACAAAGTGGTACGGGTCACGCCAAGCGCCGCGGCGGCTTGCGTGATGGTCAAGCCTAACGGCTCGATGCACTGACGCAGGACAAAGCTACCGGGGTGTGGGGGATTTTTCATTGGCATGGTTGAGCCTCCCTAGTGATAGTCAACATAGTCGACATCCGTGGCATTCTGCGCGATAAAGCGGAAGATAACCCGCCAGTTGGCGCGTACTGTGACCGCCCAGAAGCCTTTCAAATCGCCCTTAAGCGGATGGAGCCGGAACCCCGGCAAGTCCATATCCTCCACTGTAGCGGCGGCATCCAAGCGCGCAAGAATATCTTGCAGCTTGGTTGCATGTTCCGCGATCACGCCGCGCGGGTCGTCATCGTCGTGCAGACGCTTTAGCCCCTTGTGGCGGATCAAAAGGATCATGTCGAACCGTAATGTGTAATGTAACGCATGTCAAGGCAAATCGTGAAAGCATGGATTCTTTTCCGTACTGATTAACAGGACACGCAAGTGCTTGATTGATCAGTTGGTTGGTCGTCTCCTTTCTGAGGTGTGACCTTGCTTGCGTCTTTCAGAGCTGACAACGCCTACAAAATCGCACTGTGTTTTATGTTACTGTGATGTACCCTTCTCCAAAGGCAGTGTTGATAGCGATAGCGAGATCGCTGCGAATCTGTCCCCACTCCTCAAAGCGACTTGTCCGTACACGCAGCTCGAAATCGAGCGCATTGGTACCGAACTTGATCAGCAATGCTTGTGGTGGCGGATCGTCTATCATCAGCGGGTGCGCGCTGGCGACCTCCTTCAACACCGCAATGACACGGTGTGGATCAGTTTCCCTTTTCGGCTTCAAGAGAAACTTCCCAGTCTATGTCATTCTGAGGAGCAGCGCGACGAAGAATCTCTCAGGTTGGCGCACGTAGAGGAGAGATTCTTCGTCTCTGCTGCGCGTCGGCTGCTCAGAAACAAAACGTTAAGCCGCGACCGGTTGGGGGAGGAGCGTGAACCCCAATCGTGCAGCATTCCGTTTGAGGTGACGAATTTGCCGCTGGCGATAATGTTGAGCATAGGCCTCCTGACTTGGAGGGTGATACGGTTCCCGATACTTCAGCAGATGGTACAGCATGCGCGCGAGTTTATGGGCCGTGGCTGTCACCGCCTGTTGGGGTCCCTTGCGCGCACGAAGACGACGGTAATAACTACCCAAGGCGGTCTGGGTCCGGCCCAGGGCTTGGGCGGCTAGCCGCAAAACCTGCCCCGCCCGGTTCCGCACTTTTAAGGGATGGCTGCGTAACACCCGCCCCCCGGAGATGTCGTTGTGAGGGGCCAACCCCAGCCAGGACGCGAAGTGCTTCTCGGTGGGGCACTTGCTCATGTCGGTGCCAATCTCGGACAACAGCACCTGAGCACTACTGGCCTCCAGGCCCTCCATCGCGGTTACATCAATGCCCAAGATGCGGTACAAACACACCCGGACATCGAACGCGGGCGCATTCTTGGCATGCGAGTTGGGCTTAGGCGATGGTCCTAGCGGCGGCGGCTCTTGCTCGTAAACCGGCTTGATGGCGGTATAGTGCTGCTCGATAGAGGTGTCACACTCCTGCACTTGCGCGGTGTAGAAGTCATACAAGGCTAACGCCTGCTTGAGGGCAAAGACGTGTTCGGGCCGGTAGTGACCCGTGAGCGCCTTGGCAATCTCGGCCTCACTGGCCTGACAGCGCCCGTGGCGGAAGCGGGCCAAGACTTGCGGATCGCGTTCGCCCGCGACCACCGCCCGCATGATCGCTATGCCCGTCGTGCCGGTGATATCGCTTAAGACCTGCGTCAATTGCAGGTTCATCTGCTGCAAGGCTTTCTGCATGTGTTGGATGTGGGCTGCCCGGTGCTCCACTAACATCGCCCGCTGGCGTAGGTAGGCCCGTAAGACCCGCATCTCCTCCGCGGGCCGGAACGAGGCCGTCAGTAAGCCATAACTGTGTAAGCGCTGAATCCACTGACAATCTTGTACATCACTCTTGCGTCCAGGGACGTGCTTGAGATGGCGGGCGTTGACCAGATAGACTGCAAAGCCGCGCGCCTCCAAGAGCTCATAGATCGGAATCCAATACACTCCGGTCGATTCCATCGCCACCGTCGTGATCTGACACTGGGCTAACCACTGGGCTAACGCCGTCAAATCCGGCGTAAAGGTGCCAAAGGCGCGCACCGACTGCGGATCGCGGTCCGCGGGCACGCACGCCCAAATCTCTTCGGCCCCAATATCCAAGCCTGCCGCATGGGGATTGAGCGGGGCCAGCTCTGCGCGAAGCTGGCGCGCGGGCTGTCGCTTGTGTGGCATCGTCTGCTTCCTCCTTTCGTCCGGCCTCTCTACTGCGTCCAGACCTGGTCCCCCTCAGTTCGGCTATGCTGCTCAACGGGGTCAAGGGGCGTCGGCGCCCTCGCCACCACTCTTCGCTCCATGCGGGACCAGAACCATACTCAGAATCGGGCTACGGTCGCACCATTGCCGACCAGGGTCTTAGCTTGTCTGGACGGGCCCAGGTAGCATAGCTGGGCCCGTCTCATGTTTCTGCCCACGGGCTTAGCGCCGCGCTATCGTGTACTCAGAATGACATTGCCGTAGCGTCATCTGCCAAACTGACCCCCTACCGGACTGTACTGCTGTTTGACAGCCTACTGGCTCTTTGCTTAGATCCTTGGTCCCTGTCCTCAGGGTTGCCATTGCTATGAGAAGACCTCTGACTATACTGTTGTTCTGGGGAGTACTCACTTTTGTCGCTCAAAGGCATATAATAAGCGCTGTGGTCCTTGAGCCTCAATTTGTGACGATCGTCTTGGGCACGGCCGGCGGGTTGACAGAGTCTAACCTGTCATCGTATTTACTCGCACCGACTGGCAGCACGGACTTTGTGGCCCTTGATGCGGGGACGCTCCTGACCGGCTTGCAGCAGGCAAATCGCAAGGGGAATTTGTCGGATATTGCCCTACCGACCTCATCGTCCCTGAGTGTAGAAGGGCAAGTGCTGACGCAGCACATCAAAGCCTATCTCCTGTCGCATGCTCATCTCGATCATCTCGCCGGGCTAGTGCTGAACTCCCCAGAGGACGTGTCCAAGAATATTCTGGCGCTGCCCTCAACTATTGAACAACTGCGGGATCATGTGTTCAATGAGCATATCTGGCCGAATTTTGGTGACGAAGGTCCTGGCCGCCCGCTCAAGAAATATCACTTCGTCCGATTACATCCCGGCCAGGAACAAGCCATCGCCGGGACGCGATTGACGGTTATCCCTTTCGTCTTATGTCATGCTGGGGCACCCTCGACCGCTTTCTTGCTGCAGGCCAAGGGCGCGTATGCGCTCTATGTGGGGGATACCGGGCCAGACGAGGCCGAGCAGTGCGATAACCTGTCTCAAGTTTGGCAGTCGATTACCCCCCTCATACGACAAGGGAGCCTTCGTGGGCTCTTCTTGGAGATTTCCTATCCCAATGGGCGGGACGTCACCCAATTATACGGCCATTTGACGCCACTGTGGCTCATGAAGGAACTGCATCGCTTGGCTGCCCTCGTGAATCCTCAACAACCAACCAGTGCCTTGAGCGGGATCACTGTGATCGTGAGTCATATCAAACCGACGCTCCAGCGCGTGCAGTCTGAGCGCGGGCAGATCATACAGCAAGTGGCAGAACTCAATGATTTGGGAATCCGTTTCCTCTTTCCTGAACAGGGCGACCGCATAGAGTTCTGAGGGGGTTGTGGCCCATTTGCCCTCGCAGGATCAAGGGGCAAGTCTTGATTTATCGGTTGCTTGGTCGTCACCTTTCAGAGAAGAAGAGCAGAATCTTATATATCAAGGACCTGAGTGTCCCACTGTCATGCATTCTCGCTTAGGCAAATATGCTCTCGCTCAGGCTCTTTCCTTGGCTTGATCTGCAGCCCATCTATCGTAATACTCCTCGTTGCTGGAGAGGAGGCACCGATGTTCACTACGATCGACGGTGTGCGGTTGCACTATGAACAAGAGGGGCAGGGGACGGATCTGATTCTCATCCATGGTCTCGGGATGAGTTTGCGTGACTGGGATGGGTGTACTCCTGATCTCGCACGGCATCACCGTGTGTTACGTGTTGATGTTCGTGGCTTTGGCGAGTCGGATAAACCGTCTGGTCCGTATTCGCCTCAACTCTTTGCCAGTGATTTGGCTGGTCTGGTACGAGCTTGTCAGGTGACCCGCGCCCATGTGGCCGGCATTTCGATGGGGGGTGTTATCGCCCAGCGCTTTGCACTTGATTATCCAGAGCTGGTGCAATCCCTGACACTCATTAGCACTTCCAGTGAAGTGAATGCCAAAGCGCAGGTTGCCTGGGAGGAGCTGGCGGCTGGTGTTGAGCAGCGTGGATTTACCGCTGCAGCAGGGATGGCCGATCGCCTCCATGCGGCGAATTTTACCCAGGCATATCCTGAGCGAGTGCAAAACAGGCAGCGCCTTACGGCTGCCAACGACCCGTATGCCTTCGCGGCGGCAGCACGGGCTGTCAGTGCATTCAATTGGACGGCGGATCTGAAGCGCATTCAGGTACCGACCTTGATTCTGCAAGGTTTGGAGGATGTGCTGACTCCTCCAGGCGGTGCTGTAAAGATGAGTCGAGTACTGCCGCATTCTCGTCTGCTGATGATTCCTGAGTGTGGCCATTTCGTACCTGATGAGAAACCTGAGGTCTTCACCAATACGCTGCTTGCATTCCTTGCTGGAGTAGACTTTGTGTAGAGTTCTACGTGGCAGGCAACATTGTGCTCTTGTCCGCACCACGGTACTACGTACCGAAGTAGACAAGAGCTGCGCGGATCGCAATGAACCACACCGCAAGCGTAGCGACTAGGTAGAGATAGAAGCGGAGCATGATGAGATTGAACGTACAATGGACAACGCTGTGCAAAACGCGGAACACCACGAAAACCCAAGCGGCGGTCACATACAACGCATCCACCTGATTTGTGACAAAGAGATAAAGCACAAGCGCATAGAAGAGGACCGGAATCTCAAACAGGTTCTTGAGGTTATCTGATGGATTGGCCACCTCGGGAGGCGAGAGCTGCGCGAATACAGTCGGGGTCAGCTCTTTCGCGCTGAAATTGTTGCTTGTGATAAATCTGATCCGGCGGATGTACATGTACACCCATACGACCAGCGTCAGGAAAATCGTAGCGAAGAAGGGACCAAAGATCGCTTGTTGCGGCATGTCATCCTCTCTGCCAGATTGAGGGAGAGTGTTCAGCGTTGCTCGGGCGGAATACTCTTAATACCAGCCGCAAACTGTGTGTGAGTCCGTAAATCAACGGGCCGATGCTTTACGGTGGCGCCTGCTGGATAGGTACCGAGATGGTTGTTGCCTTTCCAATTGCGCGAAGGTCTATGGGGACGCGCTGAGAAACCGCCGCCGCAATTGGGGCACACATTGCTCAGAATGCCATCTACACAACTTTTACAAAATGTACATTCGAACGAACAAATCATTGCTTCGGTTGAGTTCGGGGGTAATGGCTTGGTGCAATGCTCACACGTGGGTCGCAGTTCAAGCATAGATAAGGATCTCCTTCCTCTTTAGCGCTGATAAGGCTCATCCTGAGAACACTGGATGTGACGTTAGGCCTCTCGCTCTTGTACAGAGGAGTCTCCTCCGAGAGTAGACTCTGGTGTTGACAGTTGAAGCCGCTGAGCTGCTCGTCGAGTGGCTGCCGACCGCTCGCTGAGCATTGTCTCTGCGCCCTGCCGGGCTGCCGCGACGAGTTCCGGGGTGGCTGTTGTTGGAGAGCCGCTGTTGAAGGGTGGTTCAGGATGATATTCGAGTTGTAGTTGAATGGATCGAGCAACGTGCTCGCTCGCGATGAGGCTAGCAACGGAAAGCCCAAAATCGATCCCGGCAGTGACGCCGCCGCCAGTAATACGATTCCGATCCACGACAATCCGACTCACGACGGGAATCGCTCCAAATGCGGCCAATTGATCGTGCGACATCCAATGGGTGGTTGCTTTGTAGCCGGTTAGGAGTCCCGCCGCTCCCAGAATCAGCGCTCCGGTACACACGGAGGTAACAAATTTTGCGTGTTGGCCCTGATTACGGACGAATGTGACAATCTGTTCGTCATCCATCATGGCGATTTGCCCAGGCCCACCAGGAACGCAAATAAGATCCAAATTTGGACAATCGTCGAGTGTAGTCGTGGGCATAATGGCTAGGCCGCGATCGCTAATGATTGGTTCGATCTGTTTCCACAGGACATGAACCTTCGCGTTCGGAATTCTTGCAAACACCTCGAAGGGACCTGTGAAGTCCAGCTGGGTCATGCGCGGGAAGATCAGCATCCCTATCGTGAACTCTGAAGCGTCTTGCTGCACGATTCTATCTCCTTTCTCACTATCAGTAATGAACTACCATGGCAGTATGGCGCAGACGGAAAGCTAAGCTTCTTATGTTACGACAATCTTTTGTGCTTTACGCAGCCGCTGCTCGAAACCGGTCGCGATACCCAGCCGGCGCGACTCGTACTGTCCGTAAGAACGCACGTCGCATGGTGTCGGCGTTGCCAAAGCCACAGTCTGCGGCAATTACCTTTAGTCCTTGTAGTGACTCTTCCAGGCGGCGGCGCGCGGCTTCGACACGCACCTTTTCGACAAACTGCCCCGGCGTCATACCAACCTCATGGGCAAATACTCGTGCGAAGTGGCGCGGGCTCATCGCTACGCGTCGCGCTAATGCGGCCACCGAGAGGTCAGCGTCGACATTTTCTATGATCCAACTTTGCAACTCGCGTAGTGGCTCACGGTCTCCCCTTTGGGCGACAAGGAGAGTACTGAATTGCGATTGTCCTCCTGGGCGTCGTAAATAGAGGACAAGGCCACGAGCGATTTGCAGTGCCACCTCGCGACCGTAGTCTTCTTCGACAAGCGCTAAGGCGAGATCCATCCCAGCTGTCACTCCAGCCGAGGTATAGATGTTGCCGTCACGAATGAAGATGGGGTCGGCATCCACGATCAAGCGCGGATATCGCCGTGCGAGTTCCGCACTCCAGGCCCAATGTGTTGTCACTCGCCGTCCGTCCAAAAGACCGGCTTCAGCGAGGACGAAACTTCCTGTGCAAACTGCGCCGAGCCGACGCACCCGAGGGGCCATGCGGCGCAGCCACGTGAACAACGCGCTATCCTGTGGTAGGCTGCGACTGCCTCGACCGCCGACGACGAGGAGCGTGTCGATTCCGCTGCGAACTGTGAGGAAAGAGCGGTCTACTATAATGCCCAAACCACCTTCCGCTCTGAGTGGACCGATCTCAGCGCCCATCACTTCCACGGTGTATGCAGGCGTCTCTCTTCCTTGATTACGTAACCAATGGTCTGCACCAGCAAAGACTGAGAAGGGACCGGTTAGGTCGAGTGGTTCAAAATTTGGGTACACAACCAACGCGATGCGAATTGGGACTTTGTGCCCTTGGTTTCCACGTTCGTGCGACAGTCGATTAGTAGAAGCAATTTCCTCAGAGTGCTTCTTACTGTTGCGTCTCGCCATGGCGACATTATGGGCAGCCCTCCGTTGTGTCGCAAGATGTCGGTAATGACATTTTTCCGTCAAATTCTGCCATCTTAAAAATTTTGCATCACTTGCGAGCAAGGATCAGCTCGGGACGTGCTTATATAAAACACACGGCTAAATGCTGGCATCATGTTGAGTATGTAAGGGTAGCAGGCAGTGGTGGCGCCATACTCGCAAAAGCGGGAGTTCCCGTGTGTAGTAACGTTGCTTGAAATCCGAAGGGGGCATTCCGATTCCCCCCTGAGAAAAAGGGGGCTAGGGGGATTTTGCGAATGGTATCCCTCCTACGGCAAGTACTCACGAATTTTCGCCAGGAGCACGCGTGGGCTGAAGGGCTTAGAGATATAAGCATCACAGCCAGCCGCGAATGCCTTAACGTCGTCTCCGCTCAGCGCATAGGAGGTCACGACAATGATTGGGATGTGGCGGAGCGCTGGGTTGGCCTTGATCCGGCGTGTCGCTTCGTAGCCATCGAGACCAGGCAGTTGAATATCCATAAGGATCAGGTCGGGAACATGCGTTGCCGCCGCATTCACTCCTTCTTCTCCGGTCACCGATTCGATGATCTCATAGCCGACGCTGGTGAGCAGGTCGCGCACGATGCGCCGGTTATCCTCTTCGTCCTCAACAACCAAGATCCGCTTGCTCATGTCACTTCCCTCTGCTGCTCGACACGCACCGGCAGCGTAAACTGAGAAGGTCGAGCCTTGTCCCAGATGCTCGATTCCACCCAGATGCGTCCGCCATGCATCTCGATAATTTTTTTGGCGATGGTCAGACCAAGGCCGGTTCCACCCTTCTTCCGCGTGCTGGAACTGTCGGCCTGCTGGAACTCCTCAAAGACTTTCTGTTGATCGGCTTCCGCGATTCCGGTACCCGTGTCGGACACCGCGACCATAAACGTCGCCGTTGGTTGAGGTCACCTGCACGCCGACCTTACCGACCTCAGTGAACTTGATGGCATTCCCCACGAGGTTCGTGAGCACCTGCGTGATGCGTTGTTCATCGCCTTTGCCTACTGGCAAGTTAGGTTGTATGTTTACGTTCAGTGCAAGCTTTTTTCCGCTGCCAGCGGCTCTACAGCCGTGAACACGTTTTGCACGACTCCCTGCATCGAGTAGTCAGCCAGCGAGAGCGTGATCCGCCCTGCCTCGATCTTCGAGAGATCGAGGACGGCGTTGATCAGGCCGAGGAGCCGATTGCCGCTTTGCTGTATGCGCTCCATGACCTCTTTGATTTTCTCCGGTACCTCGCCATAAATGCCGTCCATAATGAGTTCGGTATAGCCCTGGATGCCATTCAAGGGAGTGCGCAGTTCGTGGCTCATATTAGCGAGGAACTGGGATTTGTGTTTGCTGGCGATCTCGAGTTCGCGCGTGCGTTCCTCAACCTTCTGCTCCAGGCCGGCGTATGACTCCTGGAGTTGGGCAGCCATCCGGTTGAACTCTGTGGCCAAGGCTTCCAGCTCATCGCCGGTCTGGACATCAATACGGTGGTCCAGCGCGCCCGCGCCGATTTGGGCCGCCCCCTGGCGGAGCACCCCTACCGGACGCACGACCCGACGGCTAATCAGCAGGCTTGCCAGGGTAGCCATGCCGAGGCCAACCAGAAGAAGCACTGAGGTTCTGAGAATCGAGGCGTACAGAGGCGCATAGGCCTCAGCGGTTGGCCGTTCGACCAGCACCGCCCACCCGAGGTCGGGAATAACCGCATAGGCTGGGAAAACCTGCTGGCCAGCCAGGTTCGGCTGAGCGGCAAACGGACCCGGCGCGCCAGCCAGTGCCGCCTGCACCTGACCAAGATTCCTCAGGTTCTGCTTCTGCAGAACCAGGCTGATGTCGGGATGGGCGATGAGATCCCCCTCACGGGAGACGACATAAGCGTACCCGGTCTGACCTACTTTGATCTGCGAGATGACCTCCCAGATGTATTTGAGGTTGACCTCGGCGATCAGGACACCGATCACCTCTCCAGCGAACGGCTCGATGGGAACGCCGATACGCATGTACGGCTCGGACTGCCTGCACGAAATACACTGGACTGAAGAACGCGGCGTCCTCCACGAGCCTGCACAAAGGCTTCGTCTGAGGAATGAGTCTCCCAGCTCCTGCGGCCGGGTCATCTCCACTCGCGACTCCTTAAGCAGTTCGCGGCCGTTGGCATCCAGTACCGTGGCCGTGGTGATCGCAGGAGTGACTTTCAGCAGCTTGATGAGTTGGAACCGGTAGGCCTGCCGTCAACCCGGCGGTCACGATATCTGGCGTCTGCGTGGACGCCCGCAGCGTCTTCTCGATGTCCTGCACGAACTGTTGGATCTTGAAGGCGGCCCCTTGCGCCATCTCCCGTTGCAGCGCCCAGATGCCCTCGACGCTCTCGCGGTAGCGAAAGAAGAGTTCGACCGCACCGCTTGTGAGTAGCCCGCCGCTTACTAAGACGAGGGCGATGATGAACGTCCGCCGCAGCAGCCGGCCGCCGCTCCTGTTTCCAGGCGTGGCATGACTGCCTTGAGTTCGAGCGGAGTCTTCAGAGAGGAACGCGGTATTCATCGCATGTCAGAGGCTGTCTAGCGAGACCAGCATTTTGATGCTCCATTGCGTATGTCAGCACTAATGTCCTCATTGACGGGAGCGAGCAGCCGGATTCAAGCATTGCCTCTGGTTAGAGATTGCTTCGTCGCCTCCGGCTTCTCGCGGAATGACTACATAGCCACTTTTCAGGCTACTCTCACATCCCTGACGGCTTCTTTTCACCAGCGTCCTCGGCAGGTTTTCCCGCAATTTCCCGTGCCGCTTTCAGCAACAGCTCGCTGGAAAAGACGGCCAAGTCCTCACCGATCCACTTCCCTCGGACAATTCCGTCCTTATCCACAAGGAAGAACGATCGCTTTGATATTCTCCCCTCCACATTAGAGAGGGAACCCCACTCCATACCGGGGGCGTCTATCTTTTGATTCTCACACCCCGGAGTGGCTAGCAACACAGGTTGTGGAGCCGTACAGAACGCCATACGCCTTGGTGGTCTGCAAAAGTGAGTCGCTGAGGAGCGGGTATGGTAACTTGAGCGAGTCCGCAAACGCTTTCTGCGAAAAGGGAAGGGTATTGGCTGATCCCGAGAACCTGAACGTCTAGTGCCTGGAATTTGCTGTAGTCAGCCTTCCTGGCCGACAGGTTCTCCGCTCATTGTGGGGTAAAAGTCGGCTCCATAGAATTCAATAAGAACATGTTTCTTTCCCTGAAACTGGCTGAGACTAATATCCTTTCCTATTGTACTGGGGAGCGTAAAGTCTGGTGCTTTCTCCCCGACTTCCACCGCTGTAGCCACACCGGCTACACCCAGCACACCGACCAGCAGCACACTGGACAGAAACAGTCCTTTTCTTCGATTCGCTAACATATTTTCACCCTCACTTTCCTAGGGCAATATTTTTTTGCCCTATAACACAAGTTCCCCGATGTTTCGCCCCTGTTCTCGGAATGGATTCAGCGGATGATCCGATCAGCTCGATACAACACCTCCGGCGCGATCGTGAGCCCCAGGGCTTTTGCGACTTTCAGATTGATGACGAACTCGACCTTCGGGTTCACCTCCACGGGAATCTCCGCCGGGTTCGCCCCTTTGAGAATCTTGTCCACCAGGCGCGCCGCCTGCCGGCCTGACTCGTGAAGGTTCGCACCGTAGCTGACGAGTGCACCGCGCTCCACCCAAGACGCTGCATTGAACATTGTTGGGAGCGCCCGTTGAGAGGTGGCCTCCAGGACAAAGCCGGGAATGTTCAAGGAGAGGGAGGCCGGCATCAGGATCCCATCCACCTCGTCCTTCGAGATCTGAGCGAGGGTCACATGCGCCTCTTCCTCGCGTCTGCACCACCTGCTCTACCAGCTCGATCCCAAGGCGGCGGGCAGCCTCGCGGTACACTCTCGCCTCTGCTACGGCGTAGGCATCGGCTGCATCGTAGAGGGTACAGGACCCGCTTCAAGCCCGGAATGATCTCGTGGAAGAGTTCCAGGCGCTTCGGGCTCAGCTCAAATTGCAGTCGGTCACCCCCGTGATGTTGCTGCCAGGTCGGGCGAAGCTCTGGATCAGGCCTAGCCCTACGGGATCGGCCACTCCAGAGAAGACAATCGGGATCCGGGTGGTCGCCATCTGTACCGCCTTCGCTGGGCTCGCTTCCGAGGTGAAGATGATGTCCACTCCGTACTGGATCAGCTCGCGCGCGGCGGCGGGTAGGGCTGCCAGATCTCCTTGGGTGAAGCGGACACCGAGAATGAACTGCTCGTTCTCGCGATAGCCCAGCTCCAGCAGACCGTCCCGCAGGCCTACCGCTTGTGGCGGGGCCCCCACGCCGCCGTCAGCACCCCAATTTTGATGGGTTAGGTGCGCTCCTCCGCCTCTGCACTGCCGGTGAGCAGCCCACTGCTTACTAAGACGAGGGCAATGATGAACGTCCGCCGCAGCAGCCGGCCGCCACCCTTGCTTCCGGGCGTGGCGCGACTCCCCTGAGTTTGAGCGGAGTCTTCGGAGAGAAATACGTTGTTCATGGCATCTCAGAGGCTGCCTGAGAAGACAGTTGATTGAGTCATTGCGAGTGTAACCTCAATGTTGTCATTGCGAGAGAAGCGAAACAATCTTTGTCTTCTGCAAGGATTGCTTCGTCGCCTGCGTGGCTCCTCGCAATGACATTGACCCGGCGTCCTCAGACACGTTTCAAGCCTCTCACATCCCTGACGTCTTCTTTTCACCAACGCCCTCGGCCGGTTTTCCCGCAATTTCTTGGGCCGCTTTGAGGAGTGGCTCGTTGGAAAACACCCCTTCGTCCTCACCACGCCACTGCCCTCGGATAATTCCCTGCTTATCGATGAGAAAGAACGATCGCCTCCACTTGTTTCCGGACACAACGCCATACGCCTTGGTGGTGGCATTCTGTTCCATGTCGCTGAGGAGTGGATACGGTAACTGCAGCGAATCCGCAAACGTCTTCTGAGAAAAAGGAGCGTTGCCACTGATCCCGAGAATCTGGATGTCCAGTTGCTGGAACTTGCTGTAGTCGGCCTTCCTGGCCGAGAGATTCTTCGCGCACACTGGGTCGAAATCGCCGCCATAGAACTCAATGAGGACATACTTCTTACCCAGAAACTCGCTCAGGCTAATATCCTTTCCTGTTGTACTGGGGAGCGTAAAGTCCGGTGCTTTCTCCCCAACCTCCACCGCGAGGGCCATCCCGGCTCCATCCAGTGCTCCGGCCAGCAGTATGCACGCCAGAGATAAACCTTTCGTGAATTGTGACAACATAAATCTATCTTCCTTTCTTACTCTTTTGTAGAGTCAGCGGATGATCCGATCGGCCCGATACAATACCTCCGGTGCAATCGTCAGCCCCAGGGCTTTCGCCACCTTCAGATTAATGGCGAACTCGATTTTCGGGCTCACCTCCACGGGAATCTCCGCCGGCTTCGTCCCTTTGAGAATCTTGTCTACCAGGCGTGCCGCTTGCCGACCTATTTCGTGATAGTCTGGACCATAGCTGACGGGTGCGCCACGCTCCACCCAGAACGCTGCATCGAACATAGCCGGGATCGCCTGTTGGGAGGACGCCTCCAGGATGAAGCCGGGAATATTCAAAGAGGCATGGCGCGGCGGCAGGATCCCATCCACCTCGCCTTTGCGGACCTGGGCGAGGGTTGCCTGCGCCTCCTCCTCGGTCCGCGCCACCTTCTCCACCAGCACAATGCCAAGGCGGTGCGCGGCGTCACGGTATACTTTCGCCTCCGCCTCGGAATGGGCATCAGCTGCGTCGTAGAGATACAGGACCCGCTTCAGACTCGGGACGATCTCGTGAAAGAGTTCTAAACGTTTCGGGCCCAGCTCGAGGTACAGACCGGTTACTCCGGTGATGTTGCCGCCGGGCCGGGCAAAGCTCTGGATCAGACCCACCCCTACGGGGTCGGATACATAAGAGAAGACAATCGGGATGCGGGTGGTCGCCATCTGCGCCGCCTTCGCCGGGCTGTCTTCCGAGGTGAAGATGATGTCAACTCCGTACTGAACCAGCTCGCGTGCGGCGGTGGGCAGGGCTGTCAAATCTCCTTCGTGAAACGAACCCCGAGCACGAACTGTTCGTTCTCACGATAGCCCAACTCCAGCAGACCATCCCGCAAACCCACCACTTCTGGCGTGGGACCCCACGATTCCGTCAGCACCCCAATTTTGATGGGTCGGGTGCGCTCCTCCGCGACTGCACTGCCGGTGAGCAGCCCACTAGCTCATCAGGAGTACGACGAGAGCGACAGACCGCAACCCTTGGAGAGTTCCAAGAGCTTCTTTTGTTGCTCGGCAAATCACCCCTCTGTGTCTCCTTCACGGAGTAGGCGTTAAGTAGAAAGTCAGGTATTTTTCGCGGAACCCAACCTGGACTAGATTAAAGAAGTCACGGCCGATCAGATTCCGCGAAATCTTCGCCGTGCTGAAGCTTATCTCAAGGTCGAAACTTCCAAGGGCAGGATGAAAGAAGCGGACCTGATGGAGATGTCCTGTAGTTTGGAAACCCGTAGACGACCCGTGTGTGACCTTTGGCCCGCTGAAAAGATCAAAACCGAGCGTTGCCGCTATCCATCCATCAAAAAAGGAGCGTTTCGCTCCTGAGTCAAGGTACCCATCTATATCGAGGCTCTGCTCAGACTGGTGCGGGTTTGTCATCCGCAGCGTGAGTATTGGGAAATAATCATCGTACTCCCCGACATAAGTATATGGAAACTCATGCTGGTATTGTACGGTAACCATACTCCTTACCATTCCAGAGTCACTGGACTCACATTGGTCGGCTTCCCTACGTAAAAGATGTAGGGAACCCGAATGCCCTTGGCTCGGGCTTCGATTACAACCTGTTGTGGATCTTTACCATGGGTCACAATCTCTTCTCCCTCCAACACAACCCACTGACCGGCAAAGTTGCGCAGAACTTCTCTATGCGTACGTCGCCACTCTAACTCTCGGGTTCTGTGGCCTGAAGCGGGCGGCCCTGGGTGAGATTGGATAGAATCGAATTCTATCAACCTCTCTGTCTGTTCTGCCATATGTTTCCCCAGCTTACTGATTTTTCTTCTGTATGTTACTCAGCGTGAAGAATTATCCTGCCAAAGGGCGAAGTTTGTCAATAATAAAGAGAGTTTCTTTTAGCGTAACGTCTAGCGGATGATCCGATCGGCCCGATACAACACCTCCGGCGCGATCGTGAGCCCCAGAGCTTTCGCAACTTTCAGATTGATAGCGAACTCGACCTTCGGGTTCACCTCCACGGGGATCTCCGCCGGGTTCGCCCCTTTGAGGATCTTGTCCACCAGGCGCGCCGCTTGCCGGCCTGTTTCGTGATAGTCCGGACCATAGCTGGCGAGTGCGCCGCGCTCCACCCAGAACGCTGCAGTCAGAACATTGTCGGGATCGCCTGTTGGGAGGACGCCTCCAGGATGAAGCCGGGAATGTTCAAAGAGGCAGAGGGCGGCTGCAGGATCCCATCCACCTCGCCTTTGCGGACCTGGGCGAGAGTTGCCTGCGCCTCCTCCTCGGTCCGCACTGGCTTCTCCACCAGCTCGATCCCAAGGCGGTGAGCAGCCTCGCGATACATCTTCGCCCCCGCCACGGAGTCGGCATCGGCTGCATCGTAGAGGTATAGGACCCGCTTCAGACCCGGGACGATCTCGTGGAAGAGTTCCAGACGCTTCGGGCCCAGCTCGAGCCGCAGATCGGTCACCCCCGTGATGTTACCGCCAGGCCGGGCGAAGCTCTGGATCAGACCTAGCCCTACGGGGTCGCTCACCACAGAGAAGACAATCGGGATGCGGGTGGTCGCCATCTGCGCCGCCTTCGCCGGGCTATCGTCCGAGGTGAAGATGATGTCCACTCCGTACTGGACCAGTTCGCGTGCGGCCGCAGGCAAGGCGGCCAGATCACCTTGGGTGAAGCGGACGCCGAGAACGAACTGCTCGTTCTCACGGTAGCCCAGCTCCACCAGACCGTCCCGCAGGCCTACCGTTTCTGGCGTGGGCCCCCACGCCGCCGTCAGCACCCCAATTTTGATGGGTGGGTGCGCTCCTCCGCGCCTGCACTGCCGGTGAGCAGCCCACTGCTCACTAGGAGCACGACGAGGGCGACAGACCACTGCGCGTAGGATGAGGCGAGACTTATCTTTCTCATCTTTCTTTGGGTCTTAGTCTCATCCAGCCGCACTCGTTTGCACGCCAACGACTAGCTCCTGCCCGATTGCGGCTAAGGCTTCTTCGATACGCTGTATCTCAGAAGGCTGTTTCGGATTAAGTAAGCGCCGTACCTCTTTTACGTCACGACCAAGGCGACGGGCCAAGTCAGACTTGTCGATCCCAGTCTCTTTCATCGCAAGGTAGAGAGCTGCCTTGGCTGCTATCTGGGCGGGAATAGCAATAGCGTACTGGCCTTTCTGTTTACGCGCGGCCTTGGGGATATTCTCAGTCCGCGCAATGCGACCAGCCATGGCTTCTGCCAGACAATCTGCTGCCTCGGCCAATGCCTCTTCTAAAGTCTCACCGTCTGTCCCAGCCTCTGGGAAATCCGGGAAAGTAACAAGAAAATAGCCGGCCTCATCACGTTCCACATCTGCCGGATAGATAAACTGTCGCAACACGAGACACCTCGCTTACCTGATATCGGCTTTGTCTAACCCGAGGTCTGACAACATCTTCTGAAGTAAGCCTGGGCCAATTTCCTTCTTGCGATCCTTTACAATAGTGAAGCGAGTACCAAAATACAAAGTGGCATGCGAACCTTTCCCTCGCTCTGTGACGAGCTGGACAGAGACACTTCGCTCTCGCCCCAAGTGCTGGATTTTCTGAACAAACTCGCTTCCCTTCACTGTGCTTGGGATAGCAGAAATACGGAAGAGCAGCCAGAGATAAGACTCTGGCTACAACTCCTGATTTCTTGGCTCATGCCTAGTGGATTCAGCGGATGATCCGATCGGCCCAATATAACACCTCCGGCGCAATCGTTGCTCTATCTATAATATTGGAT
>CAVTCR010000078.1:0-72392 GCA_963733195.1 uncultured delta proteobacterium | reverse complement strand
CCGTTATCATCCAGTTCGCTAAAGGAGATGGGTTCGCCCCGAATCCACAACAACAGCGCTGAATCCGCGCTGGAGACCTGGCCAATCGGGCAACATTTTACCGTCATGATTTTGCCTTTGCCGACCCCGTACGCAATCCGACCGGCACGGAAGTTCCGAAGGAACCGCACGGGTTTTTGTTGGACTTCCTCCCTGTCTTCTCCCCAAATTTAGGGGATATTGGGCTAGGCGCCCAGCGGCAGATCGCCGAGTTCTTCGCTTCGGATGGTGCAACGGTTATTGATCCAGACGGGTCAGGATCGTTGTTCGAGGTACCGATCGCCGGACCTTTGCCGGAGGACCTCAATTACATTCCGTAACAGGCCAGTTTCGTAGGGCGCGTACGTACGCGCCCTTGTCGTGTTCCCTCACCTCCTTCTTAGTCGTGCTTCAGTTTTCGTAAAACGTAAAGCATAAGAATGTCCGAGAGTGCTTGCTGTATTACGTGTCACGTGTTGCGTGTTACGTGCTAAGCTGTCCTAGTATGAGCACTGAGCATTCATCGCAGTCAAATCGCGTCGCAGCTCACCTACGGCGATTATCTTCACGTTCCACAGCTCATCAACCTCCAACATCCGCAATCTTCACCTCCACATCATGACGAGTTACTGTTTATCATTACCCATCAAACCTACGAGCTGTGGTTCAAACAGTTGCTGCATGAGCTTGACGAAATTGTTGCCAACTTACGCAGAGCAACGACAAACCCTGGTTCACGAGATGAAGTCTATGAAGCTGCGCGCTTATTACGACGCTGTACGGAAATTGTTCGTGTGTTGGTGCAGCAGTTCACTATTCTGGAGACGATGCTACCGTCTCACTTCCTGGCCTTTCGCGACAAGTTGAAACCTGCCAGTGGTTTTCAATCTGAGCAGTTTCGCGAAATTGAATTTCTCTGTGGACTGAAAGACGAAAAGCTACTGCAGATGCATGAAGCGACACCGGAAATGCATGCCGCGCTTGAACGGCGACTGCGTGAACCATCCTTGCGGGATGTCTTCTTTGCTGCACTGACTGCGCTTGGTACAGTTCCGCACAGTGATGAGCGTGCGACGGACGAGGCTCGCTTTCGTACGCGAGCCCTGAGGAATTGTTGCTCTTTACCGTGACGAACGCGGGCATCGCGATTGGATCGACGTGTGTGAACGGTTGACTGAGTTCGATGAACTGTTGGTGTCATGGCGGCTACGGCACATTCAGATGGTCGAGCGTACGATTGGTGCGCGCATGGGGACAGGTGGCAGTAGCGGTGCGTCGTATCTACGCGGAACGCTTGATAAACGCTTTTTTCCTGAACTGTGGGAAGCGCGGTCGCTGATGAATGAGGAGTAAGAGTGATGAGTGAAAGATAATTCGAGTGGTCATATAAAGAAAGGTCGCACCCCATGGATGAATTACTCACCTATCGCAAAGAATTTCCTATCCTTGAACGTACAGTCTACATGATTAGCCACTCACTCGGTGCGATGCCACGTCGCGTATATGATAGGCTGCATGAGTATGCCGATGTGTGGGCGACACGTGGCATTCGTGCCTGGGCCGAGGGCTGGTGGGAGATGCCAGTCACCACTGGTGATAAGATTGCCAGAATTATTGGTGCTGACCCTGGTTCAGTTGTTATGCATCAGAACGTCTCAGTCTGTCAGTCGCTTGTGCTGTCGTGTTTCGATCTCCGCCAAAAACGCAACAAAATTGTCTACGAGGCGATGAACTTTCCGTCGGTGATGTATGTGTATGCCGCTCATGCGAAAGCCGCTGACGCGCCGCTGGTGGAAGTCCCGAGCACAGACGGCATCACGATCGATACCGAGAAGATGCTGGCGGCGATCAATGAAGAAACGCTGCTAGTCCCGATCTCTCACGTACTGTTCAAAAGCGCGTACATCCAAGATGCTAAAGCGATTATCGACAAAGCGCATGCGGTGGGCGCTTATGTTGTGCTTGATGTCTATCAATCCGCAGGCACGGTACCGTTCAATGTCAAAGATCTCGATGTCGATTTTGTCACTGGCGGTTCAGTGAAATGGCTCTGTGGTGGTCCTGGTGCTGGGTATCTCTACGTCCATCCCAAACTTCGCAGCAAACTTGAACCGCAGGTGACAGGCTGGATGGCCCATCAGTCGCCATTTGCCTTTGAGCCGGACATGACTTACGCCGAGGATATCCATCGTTTTCTGCATGGCTCGCCAGCAATTCCTGCGTTGTACGCGGCTGAAAGTGGCTACGATATTATTAACGAGATAGGGGTTGAGCGTATCCGTGTGAAATCTCTGCGTCAGACCGCACGACTGATGGAACTGGCGGATGCACAAGGATGGCGGGTCAATTCACCGCGCGATCCAGCCAGACGTGGAGGGACGGTTGTTGTCGATGTGCCCCACGCCGCAGCAGTGGTACAAGAACTCTCCCGAAGAGATATCCTTGTCGATTTCCGCCCTGGTGCAGGTATCCGCATTGCCCCGCATTTTTACACCAAAGACGAAGAGCTTGAGGTCACGGTAAGTGAAATAAAGAAGATTCTTGAGACCAAAGCGTACGAAAAACATGCGGGAGGAGCACGGTTTTAATGGGAGAGGAGGAGATAAATGGGGAAATGGAGGAAACAGTCCAGGAGTCTGGGCGTCTTGGAGTCGTGAGTCGAGAAAGAAGGAACAGAGAAGGGACAAGTACGCAGCTTCTTATCCTTTTTGCCGTTTCCCTTTTCACCCTTTCGCCCAGTCTTATAATTTTACCCATTTACTCATTTCGCCTTTCCCCTTTCTCCGGGCAGCTATGGGTTGACAACACGCCTATTTTTGTCTTACCACTAACACTGAACACATCCATAGTATGAAGGAGGGTTACCGTATGGAATTCCGTATCATCTCAGGCGATTCGCATTTTGTTGAACCACCAAACATGTGGGCCGATCGTATGGATAAAAAATTCCGTGATCGTGCGCCGCACACGGTAAAGAATCTTGATGGCAAAGAAGGGGAATTCTTTGTCTGCGAGAACATCACGCCGGTGCCAGTAGCAGGCTTCTTCGGCTCGGGAAAAAGCGCTGAAGAACTACCGCAGCACACCAAAAAAGGCTTTGAGGTTGCACCGAAGAGCGTGTGGGATCCAGCCGAACGTCTCAAAGAGCAAGATCGTGATGGTGTGACCGCTGAGGCGATGTATACCTCGATGGGCATGTTACTGTTCGGTCTGAAAGATGCAGAACTTCGTGCGTCTGCTTTTACTGCCTTCAATGATTGGGCCGCGGAATACGTCACCTACAATCCCAAACGCTTGATTGGTCTCGGGGCGATCACCCTCGAAGACATTCCGGCTGGTGTCGCAGAGCTGAAGCGTATCGCCAAGAAGGGACTCCGTGGCGCGTTGATTTGGGGTGCACCGCCGGAAGATCGTCCGTATAGCAACCGCGCGTACGATCCGTTTTTTGCCGCTGCACAGGAACTCGACTTCCCACTTTCGTTGCACATTCTGACCTCGCGGCGCGGACATGGGATCGATTTCAGCAAGATTCTCCATTCCTACATGAGCTTACCGCACGAGATTCAGATTACTCTGGCCGATATGGTGTATGGTGGCGTGTTTGAACGCTTCCCGAAGCTGAAAGTTGTCTCGGCTGAGAACGATGTCTCCTGGCTACCGCACTTCATGTATCGTCTCGATCATGGCTATGATCGGCTGCGACATTTTGAGAACGTACAGTTGTCGAAGATGCCGAGCGAGTACATCAAGAGTAACGTGTGGGCGACCTTCCAGTTTGAAGATACCTGGATCGATAACCTCAAGAGCTTAGACGCGAGCAAGATCATGTGGTCGTCTGACTATCCGCATACTGACTCGCCATGGCCACGCTCAAAGGAGTACATCCACGAGCACTTCGCCCGTGCACCAGGGGATATTGTTGCCAAGGTTGTCGGTGGAAACGCCGCGACATTGTACAACATTAACTAACTGGAGTTAGGATTTAGGGGTTGGGATTTGGTCTCCCCAGCCCCTTTCCTTCCTGACTTCTCTCCTTTGTTTTTCTCTCGTTCTCAGTTCCTCAATCCTAACTCCCCCCACGCCCCTTAGTTGACAGCACACATCGGCTCACGCAGGATTCGTAAAGAAGACATTTGCAGTGTCAGGCCAGACAAGTGGAGAGGTGTATGTCAACTATTGACCTTTTCAATCCCACTCCCGAGCATTCGTTGCTCCGACAAACCGTGCGGGACTTTGTCCGCGAGCAAGTTGAACCTCAGGCATTAGCCCACGACCGTGATGAGCGGTTCAATTTGTCGCTGTTTCGTCAACTCGGAGAGCTAGGATTGCTTGGAATTACGGTATCGAGCGAGCATGGTGGGGCGGGGATGGATGCCGTGGCGGCGGTCATCGTGCATGAAGAGATCTCGGCGTCAGACCCGGGGTTTTGCTTGGCGTATCTGGCTCACTCGATGTTGTTTGTCAACAACTTTTATCACAATGCCAACGAGGAGCAGCATCGGCGCTATCTCAATAAAGTAATCTCCGGCGAATGGATTGGTGGAATGTGTATGACCGAGCCATCGGTAGGAACCGATGTGTTGGGGATGAAGACGCAAGCCGTACGACGAGGCGATTCCTATTATTTGAATGGACGGAAAATGTTCATCACCAACGGCGCGCTCGACGAGAAAACACTCGGTAATATTTTTCTCGTCTATGCACGTACAGAGAAGGGAATTAGTTCGTTTATTGTTGAGAATGGTTTCTCAGGTTTCTCCCTCGGACAGAAACTGCACGGCAAAACAGGAATGCGTGCGTCAATGACTGCGGAACTGGTGTTCGAGGATTGTGTTGTGCCAGTGAAAAACCGTCTCGGCGAAGAGGGCGAAAGCACGATCCATATGATGCGCAATCTAGAGATTGAGCGAGTCACGATTGCTGCGATGTCCACCGGCATTGCCGCGCGTTGTGTCGAGGTCATGACCAAATACGCAAGCGAACGAACGGCCTATGGGCAACCGATCAACCAGTTTGGTCAGATTCAACGCTATATTGCTGATTCGTATGCGCAGTATATGGCAGCACGTACCTATCTGTATCACACGGCAGCAAGAATGAGTCTTGACAAGCCTGGTCAACGAGTCGATTCCGATGGCGTCAAGTTGGTGGCGACGACAATGGCTAAACAAGTAGCTGACAACGCGATGCAAGTTCTTGGTGGCTACGGCTATTTCAATGAGTATGTTGTTGAACGCCTCTGGCGCGACGCGAAACTATTGGAAATCGGTGGTGGCACAATTGAAGCCCATCAGAAAAACATCGCCAAAGATCTAACGCGGCGAATGGATTTGATTCGCTAGGGAGTTCCTATGAGCAGAAGTACGTGGAATCGGTTCATGATTGTATTGATGGGGGCAGTCATTGTCTTCAGTCTCCAAGAGATTTTCCGCTCACCTGAACCTATGAATGAATCACGGTACTTGTTGGGCATTGGGCTCGCGATCCTTGTGATCATTCTCAAAATTGGGGAAATCAAAAAAACAGCATCTGAGGCACAGAAACCGTCTCAGGGCTGACGTGCTTACCTTGAATGGGACTCGGCAGGCACAGCCTGCCCTACGACACCAGCACTCGGCTATGGGTGATCACCGTAGGGCGGGCTGTGCCCGCCATCGTACTTTTCTGTCCTTCGACTTCGGCGCTCTACGCCTACGCTCAGGACGAACGGATTTTCAATCCGTACATTAGTGAGAAGTTCGCTATAATGAGTGCATCATCGAGTACTTCCACAATGAAGCAACGTGTATCTCAGGCTCTGCTGCGAAACAGGCGAGCGTCCGGCTTTACCTTATTAGAGTTGATTCTCGTGCTCGTGATCGTTGCGGTTGCCGCAACACTCGTAGCACCGGCAATTGGCAACCGTTTTACTTCCGCCGATCCCCGTCAGACGATTGTACAACTACGTGCGGCGATGGAACTCATGCGAGTTCGTGCAATCGAAGAAGGAAAAGAAGAAGTACTAGTTGTGGCAGCGGAAGAGGGGCGCTACTGGCACGAGGGTGGTGACGGAGAGGTACTAGTCCCGCCCGAAAGCGGTGAACTTAGGGCCCGTGGACGCTTTACGCGGGAAACTGGCGAAGTGGAATTTCATTTCTATCCGGATGGGACCAACTCTGGTGGTGAGGTGCGCATCGAAAAATCACGCAGTGAAGGCGGCAAGATCTATGGGCTCACTCTTAATCCGCTCCTCGGCACGGCCACCATCCGGCGTGATAACTGAGACAGAAGGCAAGAGGGAAAGGCGAAAAGAGGAAACGGGGAAATGGATAAAAGGATAAGGGACAACGAGAAACTCGGACCCCGGACCCCGGACTTCGGACTTCGGACTCTAGCCTCTAGCCTACGGGCTGCGAGCGCCGGCTTTACGTTACTCGAAGTGATGGTTGCCCTTGCTGTACTCGCTGTAGGTATTGCCGCGGTTCTCGAACTGTTTGGTGGCGGCTTGCGGCTGATGACGAAATCCTCCAGGCGGACGCAGGCGGTGGTGTATGCCCAGAATGTAATGGACCGTTTGCTTGCACAGTCCACGTTGGACGATGGAGACGATGGCGGGCGGTTTCCTGGCGGATTCTCTTGGCGAGCTCGGGTGAATGAAATCCGCCCCGATGATGATGCCTCTGCATTGCAACAGAAAAGCCAAAACCAGACTGAATTCTTCCGTCTCAAGCAAATCAATGTTGAGGTCTACTGGAGCGAAGGAGTGGGCGAGCAATCCTATGCGCTCCGTTCGTTGCGTACCATTACTGACCAACCCCAACCGCAAGCTCAACAGCCATGACATCTCTCTCGACCCGCGGATTCACCTTTCTCGAACTCATCATCAGCCTCACTATTGTGGCGATGATTGTCCTAGTGGTGAACGCTGCACTCAGTATCGGACTACAGGCAGCCGACAAGGGCCAAGGTCGTGGTTCTGAGAATCAGCGGGCGCGGGCGGCGTTATCGCTGATCACTCGGCAGTTAAAATCTGCCTATCCCTTGGCCCTACAGACCGAGAAAGGCATTGCCGTCTACTTTACTGGTGGAAGAGAAGAGCTAAATTTTGTTGCAACTACCGCTCGGCCAGAAGTAGGTGGGCTCGAAAAAGTCACCTACTTCGTGCGCGAACAGCGTGGACGGCGCAGTCTTTGGTTGCGAACCGCTGCTCCAGCACTGCCGACGGATTTACTCAATGACCGCGAAGGAGGGCTCTGGCAGGAAACGGAGATCTTGCCAGAAATCGAAGATGTTTCATGGGCATATCTCCGCCAGTTACCAACGCAGAACCGTGAAGAATGGACTGATAGCTGGAGTGGTAAAGATGAACGTCAGTTGCCGCTTGCTGTGCGGTTATCCTGGCGTGCCCGGCTTGGTGAGCTCCCCTACGAGTGGCAGATCGAAGTGCCACTGACGGTGCGGTTCCCACAAACAGAGATGCTCGCGTCTCCGCAGGCTCCGGGTCGTGGTGGGCGACGTGGGCGGCGAGGTTCCTTTGGTGGAGATAGCGGACGATGAAAGGTGAGCGTGGGATTGTTCTCATTATTGTCATGTGGACCATGATGATTCTCATGGTGCTCGCGGCTGAGTTGTCGCTGAGTTCGCGGATCGAGGGGCGAACCACCGATGTCTACCAACAGGATACAGCAGCATATTACGTGGCCACGGCAGGAGTGCACCGGGCGCTGTATCGTGTTCTGCGCGCCCAACAGCAAGGACGCAACTTGCTCAATATGGGTGCGGGAGGACAGTTCGGACAACCACGAGGCGGGTTCGGACAATCGTCAGGTGGACAAGGACCTCAGAACGAAGAGGAGCAGGACGTATGGCTGCGCGGAGACGGTCGCTGGAAGAAAGAGGAGTTTGGTGCTGGTGGATATTGGGTCCGGGTGATCGATGAAGGGGGGAAGATCAACCTGAATCAAGTGGATGAAGCGACGCTGCGGCAGACATTTGTTAACCTCGGCTTCGACCAAGAAACCGGAGAGTTGCTGACGGATACCATTCAAGACTGGCGAGACACTGATCCGTTAGTTCGGCTCCACGGTGCAGAGAATGATTACTACCAAGGATTGCCTGTTCCATACCCGGCCAAAGATGGTCCATTCGATTCACTCGACGAGCTGTTACTTATCCGCGGCGTAACCCCCGCGTTATTCTATGGGAGGGAAGGACCTGCGCTCCAGCAGCTCTTTACTGTGTATAGTGGCGGCAGCGGAACAGTAAACTTGCTCACTGCTAATCCGCTCGTACTCCGTGCTGTTCTTGGTGTCGATGCCGATGCGGCACGGGATCTCGTGCAGCGGCGATCTGAGGCTACAGGGGCAAATCTTGGTGGACTCTTCCCTGGCGGCGGCGCGGGGCGAAGTTTGAATTTCGCGATTCCGCAAGTTGTGACAATTGAAAGTGTCGGATACCTCAACGAGATAAAAACCACACATCGTGTGAGAGCTGTGGTCCAACGAATCGGCGTTAACGGGTTCCGTTTCCTGCGCTGGCAGGATCGGGTTGACGGTGGTGAATCCCCACCTACAGCCAACAGAAGAAGACGGGAGCTGAGACACGTATTGGCCGTGGTTGTTTCCCAGCAAGTCAAAGCGCAAAAGTCAAAAAGAGCGAAACCGGGGCACGGACTGTATGCCTACGCTGTCCCGGTCCGTGCCAGGCCCTTTGCTGTTGTTGGGGAGAAGTACTGCTGCTGGAGCCAGAGTGCCACATTCACCAAACCCACTAGTACCGGCACTTCTACGAGCGGTCCGATGACGGCAGCAAATGCGGCCCCCGAGTTGATTCCGAAGACTGCGACAGCAACCGCAATAGCTAACTCAAAGTTATTACTCGCCGCAGTAAACGACAGAGTTGCGGTTTGTGAGTAATCTGCCCCGACTTTCCGTCCCATGTAAAAACTGACGAGAAACATGATGACGAAATAGAGAAAGAGAGGGATGGCGATGCGAATCACGTCGAGCGGAAGCTGAACAATTAAGTTGCCTTTGAGGCTGAACATCACGACGATCGTGAATAGCAGCGCAATGAGCGTAAGCGGACTAATGCGGGGAATGAACTGGGAGTGATACCACTCCTTGCCTTTGAGATTCACCAAAACGGCACGGGTCAACATACCGGCAAGAAAAGGAATGCCTAGGTAGATAAAAACACTGTACGCGATTTGTGAAATGCTGACATTCACGACGATGCCTTGCAGTCCGAACCAGGGTGGCAAGACGGTGATGAAGAACCATGCATAGATACTAAAAAAAATCACTTGAAAGACACTGTTCAGTGCGACCAAGCCAGCTGCATACTCTGTATCTCCACGCGCAAGTTCGTTCCACACGATCACCATTGCGATGCAGCGCGCGAGCCCGACCATGATCAGCCCGACCATATATTCTGGGTAATTATGTAAGAAGAGAAGTGCGAGGACAAACATCAGGATGGGACCGATGATCCAGTTCTGCACGAGCGATAATTGTAATATCCGCCAGTTATGGAAGACACTCCCAAGATTCTCATAGCGGACCTTAGCGAGTGGAGGGTACATCATGAGGATGAGGCCGACGGCGATCGGGATATTGGTCGTGCCGCTCTGAAACTGATTGATAAAGGATTCGACTTCAGGAAAGAGATAGCCGATCAGGACACCGATGGCCATTGCCAGAAAAATCCATAAGGTGAGAAAACGGTCGAGAAAAGACAGTTGTTTCATACCTCACGATTCCTTGTATTGACATTATCAGAGGCTATCTGAACATAATCTTATTCACACTCCTTTACAATAGGAGGGCAAGGGAGGATTTCTCGTACCGACAGCGTAAAATCCCCCTACGCTTCGCGTTGCTACCCTTTTTGCAAGAGCGGGGGAGGTGCCGTGACGTACTGTAAACCCCATACCCCTCAACAACATGACCGTTTCATCTCAATTTGTACGAGCGGCGCATCCACGACGGCTTTGTCGTTGGAGCGCGGCGTTCAGCGGCAGAGGCTTCTTTTTTGCTCTTCTGCACGGTCGTGGGTCGTGCACAGCACGCATTATCCGGTAGTGAGTGTACGTCCGCATCTTCCAGCAGCGTGTACATTTCCCATTCCATCCCGTCGGCATCGTGCAGCCAGAATTTATCCGCCTTCGCATAACAGCACGTGGTCCCGACTTGCTCGCGGACTGCAATCCCCTGAGTTTTTGTTCTCACCTGTTCGGTAATAACCTTTTCACTGTCAGCGTAACGAATGCCGAGATGGCTCACCGTTCCTGGCTCACCGGAACCAGGGTTCAATGAGAGAATGACCGGTGGATCAGACAGTTCAAACTTGGCATAATCTGATTTCACCTTTGCCGGCTCAATGCCCAAAATCTTCTTGTAATGCTCGATCGCTATGGGAAGATCCTTCACCGTGAGTGCAACATGAAATGTGTTCTGCGCCATTGTCCGTCTCCTTATTGTCAAATCAAAAAATATTGATGGATTAGAGTAAAAAAAGAGACTAATTACAGCATGATGGTGCCTCCTTTCTTAGCTTCCGACAGCAATCGGTGAGCGAACAGAGAAAGGTTTCTAAGTCTTTCACTACCTCGGGGTTGAGGGAGTAGTACACCCATCGCCCTTCACGGCGGTCCTTCAGGATGCCAGCATCTTTCAATGTTTTGAGGTGAAACGAGAGACGCGACTGTGCAGAGTCAAGGAGGTCAGTTAAATCACATACACACTTCTCGCCGTCACTCAGCCGATCGACGATCCGCAGTCGTGTTTCATCAGATAGCGCATGAAACCACCGTGCAACTCGTGGGACGAGATCCTCTCGCAATGGAAAGACAGCTTTTGTCGCAGCCAATGTCATGCGGTCAATATATCAATTTTTTTTGATATGTCAATGAGCAGAATGATCATGACCATCTTCCTCGTCCAACTCCTGTTCCAGAGCAGCTTCCTGCTCTTCGAGTTGGACCTGTAGTGAACTCAACGCTTCAAAGATCGAATCCACGGCTTCACGGAAATCGTCTTCTGTTGTTACTGTGCCGTTTGCCACTCGTTCTTCGCAGTCACGACTAATCTCGGCGAGGGCGAACTTTGCTGCCTTTACGAGGCCAACCCATTGTCCAACAACTGCTAAAGCGTCTTCCACGATATGCGCTCCTTCCTGTCTGTGTATTCACCTGCTAGACTCTGCACCCTATCACGTTAGACAAAGGAGGCCAGTATGCGACAAGTTGCCGTCGTTGGTGCAGGGATGACCCGCTTTGGCAAACATCAAGATCGCAGTATGAAAGATCTTGCGCGTGAGGCTGTAGAACACGCGTTGCGCACCGCAGGTATCGAGAAAGAGACGATTGAAGCTGCGGCAGTTGGGAACGCTGTAGCTGGTCTCATTACTGGTCAAGAATGCATCCGTGGCCAGGTGGTCTTACGGGAAATGGGCATTGGTGGGATCCCAGTGATCAACACCGAAAATGCTTGTGCCAGTTCTTCGACTGCATTCCATCTCGCGTGGTTGTATGTAGCATCGGGAATGTACGATACCGTGCTCGCTGTTGGCATGGAGAAACTCTTTCACCCCGACAAGAAGCGAACGTTCGAGGCAATTGGTAGCGCGATTGATCTTGAACTGGCCGATGAATTTGCGCGACAAATGAGCGGCGAACAGGCTGCCGGCGCTGGGGAGTCACGCAGTGTGTTCATGGACTATTATGCCAACCTTGCCCGAGCGCATATGGCTCGCTACGGCACAACTCGTGAGCAATTTGCTCGCATCGCCGCAAAGAATCACACTAACGGCAGTCTGAATCCCCATGCTCAGTTTCAGACCCCACGCACGATGGAAGATATTCTTGCGGCTCCGCTGATTGCCGAGCCGCTTACTCGGATGATGTGTTCTCCGATTGGTGACGGCGCCGCTGCAGTGGTAATTACGACCGTAGAGAAGGCTCGCCAACTCACAGCGAAACCGGTGTTCGTGCGCGCGTCGATTGTCTCATCAAGTGAAGAACATACGGCTGATGCTCCAGGCATTGTAACCAAAGCCGCGCAAAAGGCTTACAAGATGGCAGGGATCGGTCCAGAAGAGGTGCATGTAGTAGAGGTCCACGATGCCACCGCGCCAGCAGAACTGATTGTGTATGAAGAACTCGGACTATGCCGTGCTGGTGAAGGTGGCAAGCTGATTGATGATGGTGTGACGAAGCTTGGTGGTCGCGTTCCGGTGAACCCAAGTGGCGGTCTTCTCGCCAAAGGACATCCAGTTGGTGCGACTGGAGTGGCGCAAATTTCTGAGATTTTCTGGCAATTGCGTGGTGAAGCAGGAAAACGTCAGGTTCCGGGAGCAAAGGTTGGTCTTACCGAAAATGGTGGTGGGGTACTAGGAAATGAAAACGCAGTGGCATCGGTACATATCTTCACGCTGTGAGCAGAGAAAGGGCGAAATGAGAAACGGCGAAACAGCAATGGAAAATTAAGGATAAAGGGGAAAGGCAGGCTGAGGGTTTCAATAGCCCTCGCCTTTTTTCAGCCCCAGCAAGGGTGCCATCGAGATCAACGAATATCGCTTTGAGCATGGCAGTCGTCCGAGGTCATTCTCTTACAATGCTACCGAACAACTGATAACTACGAGGGGAGGGCGTTTTCTCTTCTACTCCTTCCAGGAACTTTCTATCTCTGGCTCTGCTTCGGGCTCCTCATCGTCGAACCGAGAGTCCTGTTCTTCGTTAGCCCGTCGCCCTGTCGATTTTTTCTTCATCGGTTGCCACGCGCGGTCTTTCCAATGACCACTCGGTAGAGGATCATGCAAGCGTGCATGGTATGCGAGTAAGGTCTCTTTTGTATCAGCACGCCCAAACATCATACCGCCGACCCACAATTCCCAGCCTGGTCGATTTTGCCCGTCGGGACCAACAAGAGCACAAGGGCGAAACTCAAATGAAGGGGGAAGTGTTGCTTCTTTCACATATGAGGCCTGGCGTTGTCCCTGTTGCGGTGTAGGTTTTGTGCTGGTGTAGTCCTGAGAGGGTCTCGGACGAATTCCAAGCGCGTTTCTGGCTCTTGTAGCCAGCTCTCGAGTCTTTGCTGGAGATTTTTGCTCTCCGGTCTGATTGCTTTTTTGCGTCCCCTTATGCTTCTGCTGCATACGTCCTGCCTCTCTTCTCATCGAGATTCTGACAAATTGTTCCGATTTGGTACTCGTCCTTATTGGTGGTAAATTCTCTACACACCAAGAAGAGGCGAGTCTCCTACACGGAGGGAAATGTAGACGGATATTTGAGAAATGTAGTGTGTGCCGAATATCCCCCAGACTTTCCCGTCTCTGTACTATCGACGATACGAGAAAAATCTTTAACTTCCGAGGGGAATAGTGTTGTCCCTGCTGACTTCCCGAGACAAATCCGGCACAATAAACAATAAAGCTACAAACAAAATATCTGTACAGAGGTCGGACGTCTCCGGCCTTTTTTCCCCAATTTGTAAGGAGGATTCCATTGCAGAACGGCACGCCACGGCGCGATGATATTCGTAATGTTGCCATCATCGCCCATGTTGACCACGGCAAAACGACTCTGATTGATGCTCTGTTGCGGCAAAGCGGTACTTTTCGAGTGAAGGAGCAAGTTGTTGACCGGGTGATGGACTCATTTGAACTGGAACGAGAACGCGGCATCACCATTCTCGCTAAGAATGCGTCTCTCTCATACCATGGAGTGAAAATTAACTTCGTCGATACTCCAGGACACGCTGATTTCGGTGGTGAAGTGGAACGCGCGCTGGCAATGGTCGATGGTGTTATGTTGCTGGTTGATGCTTCTGAAGGCCCGCTCCCCCAAACTCGTTTCGTGCTGAAAAAAGCACTCGAAGCTGGCTTACCTCCGGTTGTGTGTATCAACAAGATCGACCGACCTGACGCCCGCATCACAGAAGTGCTCAACGAAATCTACGATCTGTTCATTGATCTCGATGCCACCGAAGAACAACTGGATTTCCCAGTTGTCTATACCAATGCCCGAGCTGGGATTGCAAAACGGGAGCTGACAGATGAGTCAGAAGATCTGCGTCCACTGTTTGATCTGATTGTCTCTACTCTGCCAGGACCACTGAGTGATCCTACAGCAACGGTCCAGTTTCAGGTGAACAATCTTGACTACAACGACTACGTTGGGCGGTTGGCAATTGGCCGTGTCGTCAGTGGCGTACTCAAAACCGCGGGTCTCTACACCCTCTGTCGCCTCGATGGTTCCCAGGCTCCGTGTAAAATCGTGCAAGTCTACACCTGGCAGGGACTGAAACGGGTGGAAATTGACGAAGCCAAAGCTGGCGACGTTGTGGCGATTGCTGGAATTGAAGAGATTCAAATCGGTGAAACCGTTTCTGATCGTGAAACTCCCAAACCCTTACCTGCCATTCGGATTGATGAACCGACCATCTCGATGATCTTCGGGGTCAATACCGCGCCGTGGTCTGGTCGCGAGGGACAGTTTGTGACATCGCGCAAAATCCGTGAGCGGTTAGGGGCAGAAGCGCGGAAGAATGTGAGCCTAAGAATCGAAGAAATGGACTCCCCGGATTCCTTCCGCGTGTTGGGACGTGGGGAGCTGCAGCTAGCGATTCTGATTGAGACGATGCGCCGCGAGGGGTATGAACTACAAGTATCGAAGCCGACTGTTGTCACTAAGCAAATTGGCGGGGTGCTGCAAGAGCCGATGGAATCGCTTCTTGTCGATGTTCCAGAGGGATACATTGGCGTGGTCTCGCAACTGTTAGCAGTGCGGCGTGGAGTCATGACAAAAATGGAACATGAAGGCTCAGGACGGGTACGTCTAGAGTTTTCAGTGCCATCACGTGGCTTGATCGGTTTTCGTTCGCATTTCCTGACTGATACCCGTGGCACTGGGATCATTAACGCATTGTTCAACGGCTATGCGCCTTGGCAAGGGGCGATTCAAAGCCGTGTCAATGGTGCAATGGTGGCCGATCGTGAAGGCGTGGCGGTCCCGTATGCTCTATTTCACCTGCAAGAACGAGGGATGCTCTTCGTTCCTCCCGGAACACCGGTCTACGAAGGTATGATCGTTGGTGAGTATTCCCGCGATAAAGATTTGGACGTTAATGCGTGTCGCGAGAAGAAGCTGACCAATATGCGCGCCTCAGGCCACGACGAAGCCGTCAGACTCACTCCACACCGCGAGATGGGTCTCGAAGATGGGCTTGAGTGGATCGCGGATGAGGAGCTCGTGGAAGTGACGCCACAGTCGATCCGGTTGCGCAAGAAGGTTCTGCAACAGAATCTACGACCGAAACGCAGAGAGAGTAATCAATAATCCACAGGCAGACGGCATTTTCTGCCTGTGGCTAATGTTATTATTCCCTAGGGGTTCCTTCGATTATTTGCGCGAGAAAACAAAATTGCATAATGTGACTCCTTTATCGGGATGGTCGTTACTGTGAGGTTATCTGCGTTTATGCCTTTCTCACTGCCGGAATGACTTCGGTCGCGAAACGTCGTAACAACGCATGATCAAAAGGTGGCGACAGAGAGATGATGAAATGCCTAACACCAGCATCCGCGAGGGTTTTGACGCGGCTAGCGACTTCTTTGCTCGGACCAGCGAGTTGCGGCGGACGTAGCGAGAGCGATTTTTCTACTGTGGCGGGATCACGTTTCACTTTTTGACAGAGTTGATCGAAACTCTCACACATACGCTTCACATCCTGCGGATCTTCGCTGCCGGGGAAAAAATGCCAAATGTCAGCATGCCGTGCGGCGAGCGGTTGGATCCGTTTCGGCCCAACGCCGCCAATTAACAGTGGCAGGTGTTTCTGGACCGGTTTAGGTTCACACGGCGCGTCCTTCAGCTGATAAAATTTACCGTTGAAGGTGCTCTTTTGTTGTGAGAAGAGAAGTTTGATCACTGAGACTGCTTCTCCCAGTCGCTTGGCACGTTCACTCGGAGTGAAGAACGGAATACCATACGCTGTATGCTCAGCTTCAAACCATGCTGCTCCGAGACCGAGAATGGCGCGACCGTTACTCACTTGATCCACGGTAGCGGCCATTTTTGCCACCAAAGCCGGATTACGATATGTGTTACCGGTCACCAACAATCCAATTTTCACACGCTTGGTTTGTGCCGCTAAGGCGGCGAGCAGCGTCCACCCTTCGAAGCATGGGCCGTTGGGATCAGAGAGAATAGGGATGAAGTGATCAAAGAGAAAGGCAGTATCAAATCCCAACTCATCCACCTCGCGCCAGGTTTGGAGAATATCGGCGTATGTAGTGTGCTGCGGGACGACTTGAACACCAAAGCGTAGCGCTCCCGGAGTTGTTTGGGCAGCCTGGCTGACTTGCGGCACGGCCACCCGTCCAGCTACCGTTGCAGCGACAGTGGCTGCGCTCAGGTTTTTGAGAAAATGTCTGCGGGACCACGGCTCGATCTTCATCCCTACCTCCTTTTCTTTATTGGCGGACGACTTTTCGTTGAACCCAAAAGGGAGATTCGCGATCCGTTGTATCTCCAGGTGTAACTCTCCGCTTGCAGTCTAATTGAGTCCTCACATTGTCAATACTGCTCAACTCCGTGCAATAGCCCCTTGCAGAAGAGGAGCGACCTTGGGCGGATCGGTGTGGCGAATCACGATCTCCGGAGTTCCATGCCACGTTGCACACGCGCGGATCATCTGGGCGACATCGGTAACCAATCTGTCAGTTATGCGAACATCAGGTTCCAGGTGGAACGCCTTCACCTCAAAGAGTGCGTCCTGACGATGGGTTTTCGCATCTACCCGACCGATCAAGGCTCCACGATGCAAGATGGGCAGAGTAAAGTATCCGTAGCGTCGCTTAGGAGCAGGAGTATAGCATTCCAGTGTGTAATCAAAGTTGAAGAGCATTCTCGTGCGTTCACGATCCCACACCAGAGGGTCGAACGGAGAGAGTAATGTCGTAAGCTGTGGGCGAATCGTGCTTTCTACTGCCTGCTCCGCGCTCTCCTGGTGGTCAGGGTGGAGGTATACTGGATTGTCCCATCCCTCGACCTGCGCAGTTAATAACGCTCCTTCCTTTGCTAACTGTATCACCAACGGAATCGTGTCTTGCTTGCGGATGCGGAAATAGTCTGCCACCCAAGCCGCAGTTGTCACGCCAAGGGCGCGAACCGCTTTGAGGATGAGGGATCGTTGCATGCTCCTCGCGTGGCGGCAATTGTGTATCATCCCAGGTCGGCAATACGCGCTCTCGTAGATCGTAGACACGCTGAAAGTTATGCCTACGCGCGATCATGAGTTCACCCGTGGTGAAAAGAGTCTCTAAGGCACGCTTCTCCGGCTTCCATCCCCCCCACCCATTCTTCTGTTTTCCGTTACTCGCAAAGTCAGCCGAGCGTAGAGGGCCGCGTTCACGAATACCCGTAAGTACCTGTGCAATCTCCTTTTGATGTGCAGCCGCCCATTCTTGGGGATACTTCCAGCCTAAGGAACTGGGTTCAAGCATCCGATGACGGTACAAGCGATAATCCTCAATCGGCAAGAAACAGGCCTCGTGCGACCAATACTCGAATAAGGCTCCGTCGCTGAGTAACTCGTCAAGCCAACGAGGGTCGTAGTGGCCGAGACGACTCCATAAGACGAGATACGGACTGCGAGCGACTACGTTGATTGTATCGATTTGCAACGCACCCATGCGACGGATCGCTTCCAGGACACTGTTCTTCGTTGCCGTACCTTCAGGCTGACGATGAAGGCCCTGTGCGGTTAGTATGAGTGTGCAAGCGGCACGGCGAGTGAGACGAATAGGCATAGCTTTCTGCACGAATCTCTTATCGAGGAGATGTCATCAAGTGCGGACAGCGGTTCGATCAGGCATAATAACATGCATAATGAACAGGAGAACCCCGCAGTGTCTAGTAGTTCCACTGAAGTATGCCGACAGTTCTTGCGCAAGGAGACCGTTGAGTGGAGAAATTAGGTAGCGCCTAAAGGGGAGACTGTTACTTTGCCGCCTATAGAGGGTGATTGTCAGGAAAGGGAGACAAGGAGTAGAGAAGCTTAGAGGGTAGGGAAGACTGGTCTATTTGTCTCATGTTGCCGCTCTGCGGCCTCGTAGGTGCATTATGTCCATTGCCAATGATTTGATTGCGTTACTGGCTGCAAACCAGGTGTCGACGAACCTAACTGACCTTGAGAGCGCGTCACGCGATGAATCTTCTTGTCCACCGTCAATGCCCGAAGTAGTCGTGTGGCCGCTGACAACTGATGAGGTTGTCCGTGTCGTTCGCTATGCCTACGAACAAAATGTTCCTCTCACTGCTCGCGGAGCTGGGTCCAGCTTGGAAGGAAACCCCATTCCGGTGCGAGGTGGGATTGTCCTCGATCTCTCGCGGATGACCGCGGTTGTGAGTGCTCATACTGAGGATCTTCAAGTGACTGTGCAACCGGGAATCGTCTACAACCAGCTCAATGAACAACTGAAACCCTACGGCTTGTTTTTTCCTCCGTCACCTGGTGGCAGCTCAGATGTCGCAACCATCGGTGGCATGGTCGCCAACAATGCGAGTGGTATCTACTCCGTGAAATACGGAGGAACGCGAGATCATGTGAAGGCAATGACGGTTGTGACTGGCACAGGAGAAGTACTGCACCTTGGTACCCGCAGTCGCAAAACTTCATCTGGGTATCATCTCCTTGGCCTTTTGGTTGGATCGGAAGGGACATTGGGGATCGTAACCGAACTGACATTGTCGCTGGTTGGGTTGCCACAAGGGCGGAAGCAAGGGGCGTTCACGTTTCCCTCAGAAAAGGCGGCAGTGTCGGCCATTGCTGAGATGATGCGCTATAGCGTAGACCTTGCCGCGGTAGAGTTTCTTGATCGTCGTTCTATTGCCGCACTCAATCGCTTTCAGCACTTTGGTCTCATCGAACAGCCATCCCTGTTCATTGAGGTACATGGCTCTCCTTTATCAGTTGACGAAATCTTTGCTTCAGCACGCACTATTTGTGAAGAATATCAAGGTGTATCGATCGTGCTTCCTGACGGACGCAATCCGTGGGAGATTCGTCACTTTACTACGCGTGCAATCCAAGCGCTCAATCCCCACGCCAAAACACTGCGGACCGATATGGGATTCCCTGTCTCGCGTTTGCCTGAGATTGTCGAGCAGAGCTATGCCATCGCCGAGCGGCATGGAGTTGTACTCCATACGTTTGGCCATGCTGGAATCGGCATTCTGCACGCCCTACTACGCGAAGACCCAGATGACACTGAGCGATGGGCTACCGCGAATCAAGCAAAAGATGAGATTGTCTCGTTTGTATTGTCTGTTGGCGGTACCGCTTCTGGTGAACACGGCATCGGCCTTGGTAGTCGCAAATACATGCAACAAGAGCACGGAGCCTCACTCGAACTGATGAAAGGGATTAAGCAGCTTTTTGATCCGAAAGGAATTCTCAATCCAGGAAAGATTTGGTGAAGAATCGTCGCATTTCTTCCCGAGACCTGGAAAGCTGCAAAAACGGGCCGTGATGGAAGGCATTCCGTATCAGACACTGATTGCCAGCACCTTGCATAAGTTTGTGACTGGCAAGCTCAAGGAAGCTCATCTAACCTTGCGCCCCATGCATCGCCAAGATTCGCTCCAATTAGAAGAGTAAAGGAAACAGCCGCTGTCTTTGCTTTGAGCCGCGCTACACCGGAGTTCGATCGTGAGGACAATAGCAGAAACAGTTAAGAGTTCAGAATTAACGGTTAAGAGTTGAGGACGAGGAATTTTCAACTCTTCACTCATAACTTTTAATTCTTCACTGTTTGGGAACACGCACCTTCCGGATATCTCTTTTCTGTCAAATGCACCGTCACCTCATCAGTTCGAAATTTATCAGCCTGGAGCCTGAAGTCTATCAGTCTGACTGTTCGACTCTTGGACTGTCAGACTGGCTGAGCCGAAGACTTGTCGTAGCTGTAACGGAAGCAATATGCTCAGGAAAGCCGTGACGATAAGGAACACTCCCATTTCTGCTTGCAACCGCAATGGGGAAAGGAGCCACAGCGCTGCTGCCACTGCTGTAATGACACCTGTGGTCACCAACGAATGAAAGGCGGTGTTCTCCTCTTGAGCGGTCCAAAAGGAAAATGTCGGTAGTAAGAACATGCCCAGACCAGCGACAATGATGGGAAGCGAATACATGTTCAAGTCAATTCCTCCCCACCACAGGAGGAGGAGGAGTGCTGCTTGGATGAGTAAGGCTGTTCCGAGTATCTCTAGTAGTGAACGGACCGATCCGGTGGCAAGCAGAATGCCGAGTGCGATCAGCACGATGAACACGGCATAGAACCTCCAATAGTTCTGTTCGACCGCCGCATGCATGGCAGCAAGGATTCCGAGTAATCCTCCACCAATGTGAAATTGGACATTGTGGCCATCACCCGTCACCGTAAACGTGCGCGCTCGTTCGAGGATGCGAGCCACAATACTCGGGGAGTATTGCCGATAGAAAAACGTCACCGCGGTAGCGCGAAAGTCCTGCGAAAATAAGCGAGCGACGTCGCTAGGGGTCGCCGCAGAAGAAACAACGCGAAAGATGACTTGACCCGCCGAATCAAGATCGTCAGGGATGACCTCCCATTTCGGAATGTCTTCGTGGAACATGCGAGTGATCGATTTGACAAGATTCGTAATTGCGACGGTTCCGCCGAAGTCTTGGTCTTCTGCCATATGCTGTTGGAAGGCTTCGATAGTTCGGAGTGCCTGCGGGTTGCGGAAGGCAGCATCGTCATTGGCTTGGGCGACAATAATGAGTTGGTTCACACCAATGAACTTCTCACTAACCAGGGCGAACGCCTGATTGTACGGGTGCGTGCTGTAGAACAGTGTCGATCCCATCACCTCGCGGCCTGCTTTAAGCTGCACCGCAGCGACGGTGCCAAACCCAGCGAGCATCAGCAACCCCAGTGGCAATAGAGATGAGGAAGGAACAGTATGCCGTAGTCCCTGGGTGAGCCGGGTAATAAGTCGTTCCGTGCGGAGTGGTTGGAGTGTAGAAACTGGACGGAAGCGAAACATCAAGGACCACAATGGGAACAGCAGCCACAACGCGAACAAGAGACCGATACTCCACCCCGCGCCGAGGACAGCGAGGGATCGGATAACTGGAACATCCGACAGAGCCAAGCTGAGAAAAGCGAGGCCGTCAATGCCAAGCGCTATCGTCAGCGGCCGATACACCTGTGCTGCCGTCTGCTCCAGGGCAGAGAGGTGGCTTTCCTGAGTGGCGAAGGGAGTTCCTACCGCTCGATAGACCTGCACTAGATGCGTATACCAACTGATGACGAGACTCATGCCACGAATTCCTAAAGGGAAAAACACGAAGAGCATCAGGGGTTCGAGCACGAGGCCGCAAGCTCCGAGTAGACCGAGACTAACGATTGCCCCAACTACATTGGTGCACAACACAAGAAAAAATGCGTGAATAGAGCCAAGGCTCTGACCACAGAAGAATATCGCGAGTGCTCCACTGGCAAAAAGCAGGAGCAAGATGCGAGAGGCAGAGGTTCTCAGCCACGCGGCTAAGACAAGATTCCCGGTAAAATGCACCTCGGTACTCGCATCGCGCTCACGAGCGGTAATTGTGTGGAGCCGCTCAAAGACTGCCAGTGGTTCTACCATCCCATCCCAGAATCCGGCTCGAATTAGTGCCGTTTTGTCGTCGGGGGAAACATACACGCTACGAATACCGAGGTTCGTGTACACCGCATTCTTAATGTGTGCGAGCGCGTCTGGGGTTTGTTGCTGTTCGGGTTGCTTCACGACTGGCAATATTTCGATGTTATCGTTGCTGACGCGGATGTCTTTGAGACGAGGATGGGTCAGTGACATGACCTCGTTCGGATTTACACCGCGGGTTTCGAGTAGATTCACTGTGAGGCGATGAATCTTTCCTAATGCTTCGTTGGTATAGATTGAGCCTTCTTTGACGGTCACAGTGATGACAACCGTATTTGCCATCTTCAGCATTTCGGCAAACTCACGGTAGAGACGAACGTGGGGGTGGTGGTTGGGATAATAGTCAGTCATTTTCGCTGACAATGAGACACGCTGCGATTGCCACAGTCCAGCGACAATGAGACTGACCAAAATGCAGAGAACAAACATCCGGTGAGAAACGATGAAATGGGTCCAACGGCTGCCCCATTGTGGAACAGACATGCTCCCTCCTTCCATTGGGCGATGTCCTTATAGCATCGAGTTTTTCCAGGAGCGAGGGATTCACTGTGCCGCGCAAAATACCCTTTGAGGCAGGGCATCTTCTCTTCGTGAGGAGAGGGTCGTTGTTGACAAGTCTTTATCTCCTGGTCTAAGACATGGGCACGCTTTTCCAGCCGCACGAGTCTACATGCATCTTTTAAGGAGGGAGACTGATCATGATAGGCAGCAATTTCTTCCCCTCGCGCCACTGGGTAATGATCTTCATCGGCATTGTGGGGATCTTCGCAGGGTACAGAGGAGAGGCCGTCGCACAAGAACAAATGCGAATTCGCGATCACTTCTATGCCACGCATCTCATTTCTGCTGATGAAGGATGGACCGTAGGAAGCTTTGGGGCGATTTACCACACCAAAGACCGCGGAAAAACGTGGGAGAAGCAAGATAGCAAGGTGTTCGAGCCGCTCTACGGAGTGCGTTTCGTCAGTCCGACGGAAGGGTGGGTGTCCGGGAAATCTGGGCTAATTCTTCACACGACTGATGGAGGAAAAACGTGGGAGAAGCAAGTCAGCGGAACGCCCCATCACTTGTTCAATCTGACATTTCTTGACAATCAACGGGGAATTGCGGCTGGGGACTTTGGTACGGTCATTCAGACGACAGACGGGGGAAAAACTTGGAATGACCCATTTAAAGATAAACCAGAACAGAAAGAAGATGTTTTTCTGTATGCTGTAGTCATGCACGATTCAGGAAAAGCCTGGATTGCTGGCGAGCGGGGAACGCTCTTGCTCAGCGAGGATGGTGGCGCAAGCTTGGACGAAGCAAACCAACCGGGACTGAGGCCACGCTCTTAGGTTTAAGTTTTAAGGATGGGGCTTTCGGTTGTGCGGTTGGTATGGATGGAACGATCCTGCAAAGTGAGGATGCAGGGAAAACCTGGAAAGCGTACGAAAGCCCGGTGCAGACCGCGCTCTATAATGTCGCGCTTGATGGGGACACTGGGCTTGCGGTAGGTGATGAAGGGGTGATTCTTACCTCAACAGATGCTGGCAAGAATTGGAGCCTGCTAGACGCTCCAGAAGAACTGTCGTTGTACTGGCTCATGGGATTGTCCGTCATACAGGGCTCACATGGCTTGATCACTGGATCAAACGGTTTGACGCTCTTTGCCGAGGGGACAAAAGTAGACTTCTCTACGCGCTTCAAACGACAGTAAGGATTCAACCTGTGCTTCGACTTCGCCGCTTACACGGCTACGCTCAGCATGAGCGGAACTTTTTCTACGATTTTCCCATCACGCCGCTCGCCCTGAGCCCTTCGACAAAGCTCAGGATAAACTACGCGAAGCGAAGTCGAAGGGTGCGAGCGACCGAGGAAGTCGTTAACTTAAGGCGATCAGACCACCGCCTTTTCTGGACGACACGCCCCCTGTTGAAGTTTCACATAGTTTAAGGAGGGATAGCTCATGCTGCCTCGCCATTGGATGGAAGCATACATTAACTTCTTGATCAAATTTCGTGTCTCGGTCCTCGTTGTTGTGGCAGCCATTACTTTGTTCTTAGGGTGGCACCTTAAAAACATGCAAGTCTACACCAACTTCTTCGATCTCTACCCGCCTGGACATCCCTACATTCAGCTCTATCAGCAATATCGCAAGATGTTTGGTACCGCCAACGTCTTGATGATCATGATCGAACGCAAGGATGGCGACATCTTTAACGTTGACACGATCAACAAAGTCAATAAGGCCACTATCCAGGTGATGGAAACTTCAGGAGTGAATCCCTACCAGGTGCGGTCACTCACCCATCCCAAGATGAAAAACATCCGTATTACGGGCGCGATGATCACCGCCTATCCTATCATGTACCCGGCTCCACCAAAAACGCCGGATGATGTCAAGCCGATTAAGAAAGCGGTGTACACCAATGAAGGGGTACACGGCTTTTTTGTCGCACGAGATAATACGGCTGCCTTAATTTCCGCCGGCTTCTGGGAAGAGGGGGTGGATTTCCGTAATCTCTACAATCGCCTGAATGCGCTAAAAGCAGAGATTGAATCGGATGGCAACCATACTGCGTATATCTGCCGGTTTTCCGATGCTGTACTCGTGGATCTTTAGCTACAAGAACTACATCCTGGCGGTCATCGGTGTGACGGTTTTGATTATCGTCGCCATGCTCTGGTTCTACTTCCGCACCTTCACCGGCGTGTGGGTGCCGCTGTTCTCTGGTTTGCTCAGCGCGCATGCTGGCGTTGGGACTGGCGGGCTACTACGGTTTCAACCTCGACCCGCTGGTACTCGTGGTGTTAGTCCTGATTACCGCCCGCGCTCTGTCACATTCTGTTCAGTCGATGGAACGCTACCACGAGGAGTATCACCGACTGGAACGTGAGCAAGGCGACAAAGCGAACAAGATGGACGCGATCATGGCTTCCTACCTCAGCCTGTTTAGTCCAGCGATCGTCTCAATTTTGGCAGATGGCTTTGCGATCTTGACGCTCGCGCTTGCCCACATCCCGCTGATTCAGAAACTTGCCTATGTGTCGAGTTTCTGGGTCTTTACAATTTTTATCAGCGTAGTCACGCTGCATCCAATTATCCTCTATTACATTCCCCCGCCTCCGCATGATCCAAAAGCTGGGACGCGCTTCTCGGACAAGCTGTACAACGCCATCAATCGCATGATGGTCAGCATTAGCCAGGGCAATGCCCGTTACTATGTGCTTGGGAGTTTTACGGTTGCGCTGGCGATTGGCATGGTCTATTCGCACTGACCTCAAGATCGGCGATGTCTCGATCGGCAAAGCGCTCATGTACGACGATCACGCCTATAACGTTGCCTACGACAAGATCAACGAAAAATTCGTTGGTGCCTCGCAACTCGTGATTCTCGCCGAAGGAAAAGAAGCCGGGCGTCATCAAAGATCCGCAGATTCTGCAAACCCTGGAGAAGTTCCAACGCCACATGGAACAACAGGAGCTCGTCGGTGGCAGTATCACCATCACCACGATGGCGCGCCGCCTCTATCAAATGTTCCAAGAAGGCATTCCCAAATGGGGCATTATTCCTGATAACCCACGCGATGTGGGAAATATTTTCTATCAATTTCTCAATACCGTGGGCGCGGATGACCTTGATCTCTTTCTCGACAAGAACTCGCAGAACGCCACCATTACCGTCTTCTACAAAGACTACAACCACGAAACTGTGGTGGGATCAATCGCGAACGCGCAGCAGTTTATCGACGCAAAATCCGACCGAGAACATCGCATTCCGCCTGGCTGGCGGCTTGCTGGGGATTCTGGCGGCGGTGAATGAGGAAGTCGAGTGGTCCTATAAGTGGAATCTGATCCTGGTGATGGTGACAGTCTTTATTCTCAGCATGCTGACCTATGCGTCTGTGGTGGGCGCGCTGATTGTGATGATTCCATCGATTGTCGCCCAGCCACTGTCTGAAGCATCTATGTATTGGATGGGAATCGATGCCAACATTAACTCGTTGCCGGTTGCTGCGGTCGGGATCGGCATCGGCATCGACTATGGCTACTATGTGCTCTCTCGCATCGTGGAAGAATTCCAGCGGTTCGGCGACCATGAGCGGGCGATCGAAGAAGCGCTGATGACCACTGGGCGGGCGATTATGTTTACTGGGACAACACTGACCGTCAGCGTGATCTTCTGGGTCTTCTTTCCGATGAAGTTTCAATCGGAAATGGCCATCCTGTTGACACTCTTGTTGTTCTTTCATGTGGTTGGGGCACTCGCCTTCATTCCTGGGATGGTGTCCTTGTTGAAGCCGCGTTTCCCATTGCCGAATAAGATCATGATGATTCTCCTGCTGGCAATCTTCATCCCCGCTGGGGTGCTCTATTACTTTGATTATGCAGACCTTGGGACGCTTGGGATTTTGGCGGTGATCGTGGCTATCGGTGAGCATTGGTACGCGACGCGCCACAATATCGGCATGGAGTTGCGAGTCTGAGGCGGCAGAGAGGCTCATGGCCCGCTCCCTTCGGTCGCTTTATAGCAGATAGCACGCTCACTACGCTCGCTTTATGGCTATGGAAGAGCTTTCTTGCCATAGAGTGAGCGCAGCGAACGAGCCATCCGTTATAGAGCGAGTGAAACGAGCGAGCCATCAGCCCAGTGACGTGCGCTGTGCGCACGAACACAAAGAAGAAAGGTTATAGCTATGCTTCCTCGTTGGGCAATGGAGGCCTATCTCAGATTTTTGCTTAACTTCCGCTGGTCGATCCTCGCTGTGCTCACCCTCATGACCATCTTTCTCGGCTGGCAGTCATGGAAGATGCGAGTCTACACCAACTTCTTCGATCTCTACCCTCCTGATCACCCCTATATCCAGCTCTACCAGCAATATCGGCGTATGTTCGGCACGGCGAACGTGCTGGTCATGGCCATTGAGAAGAAACAGGGAGATATTTTTAACGTTGAAACGATCAATAAACTGGATTGGGCCACGCGCCAAGTGCTGGAAACCGCGGGCGTGAATCCCTACCAACTCCTCTCGCTCACTCACCCCAAGATGAAAAATATCCGCATCACCGGGGCGATGATCACGGCCTATCCCATCATGTATCCTGGACCGCCCAAAACAATGGACGATGTCAAGCAAATCAAGAATGCTGTCTACACCAACGAAGGGGTGCACGGCTTTTATGTCTCACGCGACAACACTGCGGCGCTCATCACCGCCGGTTTCTGGGAAGAAGGAGTGGATTTCCGTAACCTGTATGATCGCATGACGCGAATTCGCCAAGAGGTCGAGAAGGACGGGAACCACCAGGTCTATGTCGCCGGGTTCCCAATGCTCTACTCGTGGATCTTTAACTATAAGAACTATATTTTCGCGGTTATTGGCGTCTCTATCTTGGTCATTATTCTCCTATTGTGGTTTTACTTCAGGACAGCCGTGGGGGTCTTTGTGCCCCTTGGCTCTGGACTGTTGAGTTCGTGGTGGGCCCTGGGGTTCGCCGGCTACTTCGGGTTTAACCTCGACCCGCTAGTGCTCGTGATCTTTGTCCTGATTACGGCCCGCGCACTGTCCCACTCGGTGCAGTCAATGGAGCGTTACCACGAGGAATACCACCGCCTGGGGAACCAGCGCGACGCGATTATGGCCTCCTACGTGGGCCTGTTTAGCCCGGCCCTGGTGGCGATCGCCACCGATGCGTTTGCCATTCTGACCCTGGCCGTCGCGCGGATCCCGGTCATTCAGAAGATTGCCTATGTCACCTGTTTTTGGGTCTCTACCATTGCCATCAGTGTGGTCACCTTGCATCCGATTGTCCTCTCCTTTCTTCCACCGCCACGGGATGACCCTAAGGCCGGGTTACGCTTTTCCGATCGCATCTACAACACTATCAACCGTGCCATGATTAGGATCAGTGAAGGCGGGTATCGCTATGCGATGATCGGTATCTTTGCGGTGTTTATGGTCCTTGGCATGACGTACTCGAGTTACCTCAAGATCGGCGACGTCTCGATCGGCAAGGCCCTGCTGTACAATTCCCACGACTACAATGTTTCGTATGACAAGGTGAACGAGAAGTTTGTCGGCGCTTCACAGCTCGTGATTCTTGCGGAAGGGAAGGACATCGGGGTCATCAAAGACCCCCAAGTCCTGATGACCCTCGAGAAATTTCAGCGCTTTATGGAGCAGCAGCCACTGGTGGGAGGCAGTATCACGATTACGACTATGGCCCGTCGCCTCTATCAGATGTTCCAAGAGGGCATCCCCAAGTGGGCGATTCTTCCCGATAACCCGCGTGACATCGGCAACATCTTCTACCAATTCCTCAATACCTTGGGGTCTGACGACCTTGACCGTTTTCTCGATAAGAACTCGCAGAACGCCACCATCACCATTTTCTACAAGGACTACAACCACGAGACCGTGGTAGGCTCAATCGACAGGGCGCGGCAGTTCATTGATGAGAACCCGGTGGAGAATATCCAGTTTCGTCTGGCGGGCGGACTGCTCGGCATCCTCGCGGCGGTGAACGAGGAAGTAGAGTGGTCGTACAAGTGGAACTTGATCCTGGTGATGGTCTCGGTGTTTGTCCTCAGCGTATTGACCTACGCCTCGGTGGTGGGGGCATTGATCGTCATGATCCCTTCGATCGTGTCCCAGCCGCTCTCCGAAGCAGTCATGTACTGGATGGGGATCGATGCCAACATCAACTCCCTGCCGGTGGCGGCTGTGGGAATCGGTATTGGCGTCGATTACGGCTACTACGTACTCTCGCGTATTATTGAGGAGTTCGAGCGTTTTCATGACTATGACCGGGCGATTGAGGAAGCGCTGATGACCACGGGCAAGGCGATCATGTTCACCGGCACAACCCTCACTATGAGTGTGCTCTTCTGGATCTTCTTTCCCGATGAAATTCCAGGCCGAGATGGCGATCCTGCTCACGATGCTGCTCTTTTTTCATATTGTGGGAGCGCTGGCATTTATTCCGGGTATAGTATCCCTCCTGCAGCCGCGTTTCCCCTTGCCGAATAAGGCAATGATAGTCGTCCTGCTAGTGACCTTCGTTCCCGCCCTCATTCTCTACTACACTGGGTATGCTGAGTTGCTCACCTTAGGTGTCTTGGCGCTCGTTGTCGCTGTTGGCGAGCATCTGTGGGCCACGCGCCGGAATATCGGCATGGAGTTGCGGGCGTAGTTTTGCTGGGCCACCCATCTAGGCGGCCCATTTATAAGCTGTAATGAGAAAGTTTTTTTACGTAATGTTAAAAAAATTTGACAAAAAAATAAGAACCGATATATGTGAACCTGTAGAGTAGGGGCTGCTCTTCTCCGTGCGTAGGGCAAAGGCGAACGGAAGGGGTCTACACAAAGATTAAGGAGGGTTTGTCATGAGGGGACAAAGACAACACATGGGTTGGTGGCTGTCTGTCGTGCTTGCGGTCTGGTTTCTGCCAACAAGTGCGGCGTGGGGGTATTTCTTTGATGATCGACGGGAGATGAGTCTATCGGGCTTTGCCTATTACGCGGGGGACCATCGCCCTGTCGAGTGACAGCATGGCAGCGGGCCGACAGCTCTACCAAGACCGGCAATTTGGTCCAGCACCGGAACTTTCTCACCTTAGAATGGCGCCATAACATCAGCCGCCTCGCGCGCGGGTTCCCGACGATTGGCCCGGTGTTTGAGTTTCTCAATTTCGACTCCTTCGACTACTACCTCAACATGCGCGACGAGTATGACGGGGTGTGGGACTACGGCCCCAATGCGATGAAGAAGATGATGAAGGGGACACGCCTCAAAGCCCCCTACTTTGATGATCGCAGAACGGCGACCCATATGATGGGCTCTACTTCACGCCATTTTCGGCAGCTGTCACGCGCCATCCTTGGCCTGCGGGACGCAAGGCATCCGATGATCCGGCCGATGTGATCTCGCTCTACCAACCGTCGCCATCTGCGGGAGCTGCGCGGTCCTAACATTCGCTTGTTTGAGTGGTACTTCAATATTACCAAAGGACCGCTCTTTATCCGCATTGGGAGGCAGAACCTGTCGTGGGGTGAATCGGACGGGTTTCGGCTGCTTGACCAGATCAACCCCCTGGACAACACTTTTGCCGGGTTTCTGACGTGGGTTAGATGAGCGGCGGGTTCCGCTCAACATGCTGCGGGCGCAGTGGAGTTTTGGCACGGTCGGGCCGATCAATGACCTGACGCTGGAGGGGTTCTATTCGATCGATAACGAAATCCCCACCACAGGGTTACCGACCAGTTCGACGAACTACTGGGGCAGTATCCAGAACGGCAACACGGCGATTATGGTCGGGCGCACGCCGTGTGGTGGGGACTACATGGCGCGGCGAGGGATACCAGCGTACAATGAAGACCCGTTGATGCCGTATGCCGGGTCCGGGGCAGGGCCACGCGAGGGTGGGAATTGCTCTGAACGTGCCTCTGTTCCACACTCGAACCTGAAGGATGGACGCGGTGGTGGTCGCATTGTCGGGACGATTAGGACTTTACCTTCTCTCTGGCCCACTACTACACCTATCAAGATGCACCCCAGGTGCGGGCGGTCGATCATCTCACCGACCAGAGACCACTTGCGGTGGGATTTAGGGTTAGCGACGGACTCGCAGGGACGACCGTGGCCCGAGGGGAATCCATGGGGGCTGGATGATCCGATCTCGGACCGAATGATCTCGTCTGGGGCCAACCCGACCGGGCGAGGGGGCACTGCCACGATTGCAGGTGTGGAGCGCAACATTCGCTCGACGGTGGAATTCGAGACGGATTCAGGTGTCTGGAGCCTCGCTGTCGTTTCCAGTCAACGCGTTGACTGGGATGTTTGTCGGTTCCGACAACCCGCTGTACTACTTATACACCACCTTCCGCGGTGAGGTGGCGTACTTCAAGGATGTACCGACGAACTTGGCTTATGCGCATCGTGACGGGACGACGGCCTTTGATCGGTTCCTGGGGGGGGCACTGGGCAGTAACGGTGGGGCCTTTGCCCCTGGTGGCGCGCTGGCCAATCAGGTCACGAAACGGAAAGTTGGATACGCGAAACGGGACTGGTTCTTGTTCGTGATTGGGTTAGATCACAACCAATGGCTTCGCTGGATCAATCCGGCCAACTCCTTTTCCTTCTCGGCGCAGATTTTCTACACCCGACGCAATTCGCAGAAGACGAATTTCAATGATCGCTAACGCACCGTTCGGGGTGTTTAACGACCGGGATGAGATCGCGGGTCGGAATCGTAGCTTCCAGAAGCCGGTGACCAATGCGGCGGTAGCGGCACGTTGCGAGCCGAGCACGGGAAACCGGACGGGGTGTTCATTGTGGAAGGCGCCGAGTCGGGATTGGTTGACGACGTTCAACGTGAACACGCCGTACATGGGCGGGAATCTGCGACCGAGTTTCACCTTCTTCTACGACTGGCATGGGAACTGGCTGATTCAGCCCGGGTGGACTGGAAGTTCTGGGACCCGTTTGCGGTGAGCATTCGCTACAACGTGATTGATGGCCGTGGCAATGGTGGGCTTGGGTGTTCTCAATCGTAAGGATAACGTCTGGGTCGAGTTGCAGTATCAGTTGTACTAGGGGCTGGGGAAAGTAGTCAGTAGTCAGGAGTCAGTAGTCAGCATTCAGTAGTCAGTAGGATAGGTAGCAAGGGCGTGGCACATGCTGCGCCCTTGCTTTTTGTGGAGGAATGGCGTTGAAGAAAGGGGATGAGAGAGGACGCTCGTTATGAGAAAAGTTTCAGCTTTGACAGTTGAAGAATTCAAAGAGGTTATCAGAGAAGTCGTTGAGGATAAACTGATGGAGCTGACGGTTGACCCTGACCGAGGGAAGCGTTTGCGCGAAGAAGTGAAAAAAAGGCTGAGGCAAAGTATCGCAGCTGAGCGGCGTGGAGAAAAGGGAATTCCAGTTGAAGAGGTTGTGCGAAGACTGGGACTGCAATGGTAGGGAAAGGATATGCTCTTGAGTTCCGGCCTGACGCTGAACAAGACCTGCAAAATTTGGATCGGAGCGTAGCACAGAGGCTTCTTAACCGACTGAAATGGCTTGTGGAAAACTTCGATTCCATTGCCCCAGAGCAACTTTCTGGGAAAGATCTTCGGGGGATTTTTAAGTTCAGAGTCGGGGACTACCGCATTCTCTATACGGTCGATCAAACGAGGCGAGTTCTCTCAGTTCATAGGATCGGACATCGGAGCGAGATTTACCGCAATTGACCTTAGATCGAGCGTCTGAGGGAGCTCTAATCATGGAATACGTTGCCGCCTTGCTTTTGAGGGAATTCTCTGGAGTAGTAGAAGTAGGGTGGGCATCGCCCACCTAATTATCGTAGGGGCGCAGCATGCTGCGCCCTTGCTTTTTGTGCTGGGAGCGCGACCGTTCCGGTCGCTTCTTTCTCTTCCTGCCTCATTGTCTTTTTCTGAAGAAATGGCGTTGAAGAAACACTATGGACGAAGTCAAAGTCGAATTGGAGAATGCCGAAGATCGAATTGCAAAAGGAATAGGCGGAGGATAATCATGACGTTAACATTACACTTACTACCAGAAGTAGAAGCTCGTTTACGAGCACTCGCCCAAGCGCGAGGCGTTGACCCGGTGAATGTAGCTGAGCAAATCCTGCAAACGTACCTCCCGGCCATTACACTCAAGTCTCCTATTAACGATGAGACTCCTACCGAGCGCGACCCGGCGCTTGTTGCTGTGGTGAAAAGCATCCGGGGAAAGTTTGCCCACACAGCTACAGGTTCGGCCACCGAGGCCCTCCATCGGGAACGTCAAATAGATAAGGGACGAGAAGAACACCGCATCCTCGTGAGCCAAAGCGTGAATTACGTCCTTGATGCTGGCCCTATGATTGCCTTTCTGGATGATGAACCAGGGGCTGGCGTTGTCGAACAGGTGCTGACCGAACCGGGGAGCACCTGTTACGCGCACATCTTCAACTTGATGGAGATCTATTACATTTACTTTCGGCGACGTGGAGAGGTGGTGGCGGAGGATGCTCTGCAATCATTGCTTAAGGGAATTGGCCATCGCATGCATTGCGAGATACCAAGACACTGCGTTCATGTAAGGTAGAAACGGCCATCCTTTCCGTATTCCGGCAAGCACGCTATCGCTCGGCGACGAAGCAATCGCTTTTTCAGCAAAGATTGCTTCGCTGCGCTCGCAATGACAGAGGCTTCCGGGCGTCACAACTGTCCAAGAATTAAGTTGACGAACCACTGAGTTCGATCCGCTCGTCCCGTTCGGCTACTGCCCGATCTTGTTTATCCGCTAGCTTTCCCTGAGAGCGACGCATGCGTCACCCTTGCTTTTTGTACGGAACAAGCTGAAGGTAGCAGCATGGGAGAAGTAAAAGTTGAAGTCGAATTGGAGAATGCTGGCGATCGAGAGGTAGCGCGTCGTGGATACCTTCAGGAGGGACAGATCCGTTCGGCAAAGGTTCCGATCCTGGTCGATAGTGGTGCAGTTATGTTGGTTCTCCCTCAGGATTTAGTGGAGGCCCTCGGTCTCAACGAAGTTGGCAAGGCTATCGTGACCTATGCCGATGAACGCAAAGAGGAACGCCCAATTGCTGGGATTGTCACAGTAAAAGTTGGCAATCGCCTCACCAGTGTGAATTGTGTGGTTGGGCCGCCGAATAGTGAACCATTGCTCGGGCAGGTGATACTGGAAACATTAGACTTGCTGGTAGATTGTTCTCAGCAAAAACTCATACCTCGACCAGAGTCTCCCTTCTTGCCGTTGTTGAAGTTGAAATAGTCGCGGAATAATCCCCCCGCACCTAGAGTTGTGAAAGAGTATACATGATCGAAGTCGAGAACGTTACAAAACGTTTCGGTCCCATCCTCGCAGTTGACCACATTTCTTTCTCTGTGCCACGTGGAGAAGTCGTTGGCTTTCTCGGTCCCAATGGAGCCGGAAAAAGCACAACCATGCGCATTCTAGCAGGGTTCTTCCCGCCGACATCTGGGCACGCGAGTGTCGGCGGAAACGATGTCGTGACGCACGCACTGCAAGTGAAGCAACTGGTTGGGTATTTTCCCGAACGAGTCTCGGTCTATCCCGACTTCCCGGTCCGCAGTTTTCTTGACTTTGTTGCCGAGGCCAAAGATGTTCCCCGTTCTGAACGCAAACGCGAAATCGCTAGAGTCCTCGAATCCTGTGGCCTCGAGAAAGTCAGTGACCGCATCATCGGTCATTTATCGAAAGGCTATCGTCAGCGCGTGGGTATTGCCCAGGCGTTGATTCATAAGCCACAAGTATTGATTCTTGATGAACCCACCATCGGACTTGACCCGCAACAGGTGGTTGAGATCCGTAAATTGATTCGCGACCTCGGCTCTGAACGCACGGTAATTCTCTCTACCCATATCCTCTCTGAAGTGAGCACAGTGTGTGACCGTGTGATCATTATTAACGGTGGACGTATCCTCGCGTCGCAGTCTCTTGCCGAACTTCGTGCCCAAGTACAGCGCACGCGTCGGGTACGAGTAGAAGTCGAGGGACCGACAACGGCTATCCGAGAAGCGCTTGAGAAGGTGCCAGAAGTCGAAAAAGTCCGCGGTCTGGAGTCCGAAGTCCGCGGCACAACGAATGGAACTTCCGCCTTTATTGTTGAGCACGCTGGAGATGATATTCGGAAAAAGATCAGTCGGATGATTCTCGAGCAAGGATGGGGATTACTAGAAGTGCGCTCGGTCGAGCCGACACTCGAAGACATGTATTTGCAGCTTGTCCGCGATGCGGAAAAAAGCATCAATGACCAATTAGGTCAGTGGGTCAATGTGGATGAGCATAAATGTTAGGGCTGGACAAAGAAACGCCGGGTCATCAGTCTGCAGCATTACTAGTCATCGTTTTTCCTTCTGACTACTGAATGCTGACTACTGACTACTTGCCTTATGAAATTCCTCTGCGTTTTTAAGAAAGAACTGCGGCTCTATTTCGGGTCGTTCATCGCCTACTCCCTGGCGACGGCGTTCCTCGTGCTGACTGGATACTTTTTCTACACCGACATGATTTTCTATGATCTGTTCGGCGATTTCATGGATATTACCTCGTCACTCTGGTTCTACTTTTTTCAGCAAGATATGCGCTTTGTCATTATGTTGATTTTGCCGCTTTTGACCATGCGCTTGTTCGCCGAGGAAAAGAAACTCGGCACGATCGAACTCTTGTGGACCTATCCATTGAAAGATCCGCATATTATTCTCGGAAAGTTTCTTGCCTGTTTTGTCGTGTTTGTCGCGATGGTTGCCTGTACGCTTGTGTATCCGCTGTTGCTATCCACTGTTCATCAGTTTGATTGGGGGCCGCCGCTCGCGGGGTATTTAGGAACCATCCTCCTCGGTGCGGCGTTCATTGCTTGTGGCACGTTCATTTCCTCACTCACCGAGAACCAAGTCGTCTCGGCTATGTCTACCTATGGGGTGCTTGTCTTGTTCTGGTTTCTTACCTGGAACGAAGAAGCCGTTGGACAGCAAGCACTCAGTGTGATTAGCAGCTTCTCGTTGTTTGACCGGTTTCAGGATTTTGCCAAGGGAGTGATCAATAGCAAAGATATTCTGTTCTTCGTGGCGATCACGGTATTTTTCCTCTATCTGACCCTGCAATCATTGGAGTCACGCAAATGGCGCGGGACACGATAACCGCTCCGTCCGCAGAGACGGAAACCCAAAGCGTATTGACTCGAGAATCAACCAGGCGATTTCTCCTACTGGGGCTGGAAGTATTGTTCTTGCTCGTGATCATCGTCTCGCTTGATGCGCTCTGGAGTCGCACGAACCTTCGCTATGATCTTTCTCCGGGACAAAAATATAGTCTTTCCGAGGTAACGACACAGACGTTTCGCGCACTCTCACAGCCTATACAGGCAACGGTCTTCTACCGTCGTGGTGATCGCGAGAAACATGAAGAGTTGTTACGCCTTCTCTCACAAGAAAGTCCAAATTTTACTTATCAGTTGTTCGACCTAGACCGTGCACCGGGGATCGCCCAACGCTACGGGGTGTCTGCATACGGAACAACGGTCGTGGAAACGGCGACCAATCGGGTTTCGATCCCGGTGACCGACGAAGAGCGGATGCTCAACGCTGCACTCCGAGTGACACAAGAGGGGAAGACGGTCTACTTCCTTGTTGGACATGGAGAGAATGACGCGGCAGATACTGAAGAACGGAATGGCTACGGTGTGCCGCGCAAGGTGCTGGAAACCGAGAATTACCGTGTGCGTCCGTTGCCATTACGACAAATGGGAGCTGTACCGCAAGGAGCGCATTTGGTTATTGTCAGTGGACCAAAAGAGGACCTCTCGGCTGAAGAGTTGGATGCCCTGTCCGCGTATTTTGCCGCGGGTGGAAACGGTCTGTTCTTGCTTGATCCTTACACGGTTCCAGGCTTGGTGCAGTATTTAGCCCAGTTCGGTTTTGTCTTGGTCGAAGATGTTGTGGTTGATACGCAAGTCCAAGTCGCAGGTGGTGACCCATTTACCCCAGTGATCGGAAACTTCTCTCGTGAGGTATTTCCGCGCGAACCGCGCGGTGAACCGGTATTACCTGTAGTGCGATCAGTCGGCGTACAAGACGGCAAAGCTCAAGCGTTCGCGTTCTCCAGTGAGGCGAGCTGGGCGTTACGTAATCGTACGCGTGCGGAGCAAGGAGACATAAACTTCAAAGAGGGAGAAGACCAACGTGGCCCGCTTCCTGTTGCTGCTGTTGCTACGACGGGTAAAGAGAAACAAGGAAAAATTGTCGTGTTGGGAGACTCTGGTTTTGTCGATAACTTTTATGCGCGGGTACCTGGTAACGTCGATTTTTTCATGAACACCGTTGGGTGGATATTAGGCCGGCAAGAGTTGGTCGCATTGGGACGCATGGCCAGAGTGTCAGAGGCGAAACGCAACACGACTCCACAACAAACACTCTATCTCACTGCATCCCAGTCGCGTCGATTCTTCTGGTTGATGGTTGTCCTTGAACCTTTGTTAGTTTTTGGCGTAGGGATGATCATCTTTTTACGACGGAGACGGAACGGATGAATCTTGCGGGAGAAAACCGTCGCATCCTTATGCTTGGCCTGATTGCTTGTGTGTTGGGTGGATACACCTATGTCACCACGCCGACAAAGAAGACGCTGACCGTTACCGTCGAAGAAACCAGTGAACGTCCGATTTTTGCATTTAATGCCGAGAAAATCGGACAGTTTGAGGTGATCTATGATGGGAGGCACGTCATTGGCCAGCGTACGGCGGAGGGATGGAAGTCCCCTGACGGAGCGGTGCTACCGTCGTCTGTGATCGATGATTTCCTCGTCAATCTGACAAAACTCGTCAATTTGGGAGAAGTCGAAAAAGGACGAGATGAAAAACTTTCTGACTACGGCCTCGAACCGCCAGTGACGCAGATTACACTAAATGTGGAAGGGGAAGGGTCACAAAATTTGACGGTCGGGAAACATAATCCCGTCAACACTAGCCTTTATGCGCAGGTTAATAAATCATCACAAATAGTTTTAGTGGGCTCGATCATCTCGTGGGAGCTGCGCAAGTTGATGGATGCGCTGCAGAGTGCCGCGAGCGCGGGGTAGGGCGCTCCAGCCTTTAGCGGCCGTCTGAAAGGCGGAGGGAAGGTGTCATTGCGAGGTGCCCAGGCGACGAAGCAATCTCTTTTTCTGGCAAAGATTGTTTCGCGGAGTCTATCCTGCCTCGCAGTCCGACAGGTGAGCCTGTCGAAGGGCTGCTCAGAAACAAAACCTGCTCCGTCCCAGGCACTGCCTGGGACAACAGCGAGTAGGTTGGGCTGAGTCAAGCGAAGCCCAACAGTGCCGAAACTGTTGAGTCGGTGGGCAACGCTCCGCTTTTGCCCACCCTACCTTGAGTGGCCCTTTTAGAGATCCTCAACCAACGCCGTGCTGAGGTACCGTTCAGCCGAGCTGGCGAGAATCACGACAATCATCTTTTCTTTGTTCTCGTTTCGTGCCGCGACTTGCAGGGCTGCCCATACTGTCGCGCCACTACTGATTCCAGCCGGGATTCCTTCCAGCCGGGCAATTTGCCGTGCGGTTGCCAGTGCATCACTGTCTTGCACTTGGATGATTTCGTCAATGATTTTGGTGTTCAGCACTTTAGGAACAAACCCTGCCCCGATTCCCTGAATCGCATGCGGCCCTGGTGGATTCCCTGAAAGAACGGCAGATCGTGCCGGTTCAACAGCGATCGCCTGAAAACTTGGCTTCTTTTTCTTAATGACTTCTGCGACTCCGGTAATGGTTCCCCCGGTTCCCACGCCGCTGATGAAAATATCTACTGCCCCATCGGTATCCTCCCAGATCTCTTGCGCGGTTGTATGACGATGCACGTCAGGATTAGCCGGATTTTCGAACTGCTGCGGGATAAACGCCTGACGCGTCTTCTTCGCCAGTTCGGTGGCTTTGCGAATTGCCCCTTGCATCCCTTCCTGCGCGGGAGTGAGGACTAGTTCCGCGCCGAGTAAGCGGAGCAGATTGCGCCGCTCCATACTCATCGATTCTGGCATCGTCAGGATTAGACGATAGCCACGCGCTGCGGCAACAAAAGCAAGGGCGATTCCGGTGTTTCCGCTGGTTGGTTCGATGATGACGCTATTGGAGGTTAGCTTGCCAGCTCTTTCGGCGGCAAGAATCATATTGTGACCAATGCGGTCTTTGATACTCCCCAGCGGATTGAAGAATTCGAGCTTGGCGTAAATCTCTGCGAAGAGACCGTGCGTGATGCGATTGAGGCGAACGAGCGGAGTACGACCGATGGTCTCAGTGATATCTTTGAATAGCCTGGCCATAGGACTCCTCTGTATAAAAGATGGAGTCCTAGTGTATCAGGAAGAGAGAGAAACGTCTGTCCTGGGGAGCGGGTTGGTTGTGCTTCTTGGGTAAGGAGAATATGCCGTGGGCGAGGAGCTCAACTGAGCAAGGTCAGGAGAGAGTTTTTTCCCGGCTTTGCCAAAATAGCGAGCAAGCAGTACCCCATCGATCACAAAGGTTGCTACTAGCACGCTGTAGGCCTGCGGACTCGCAAGGATACCTAGCTCGATAAGGGTGCGTGAGAGCCCAAACCCAACAACCCAGGCATCAAAACTCATGCATACGCGACGAAAGGTTTCTGCTGCGACTCGTCGAAGAAGTGCAATTCCCAGCGGAACGCCAAGGATGACACTGGGAACAATCATCAGCATAAGCTGAGGAGTGGTGGAAGAATAAAGGCCCAAGAAGTAGTAGGCGACCGCGGTGAGGGATGATTCGGCAATTCTGATGAGCGCTAACCCGGCGCGGAACTCTTCTTTGACGTAACCTTGATTATTGAACAGGAGCGCCAGGGGAGGGCCAGAGATGGTGGTGATCGAATAGAGTATGCCAATACCAGCCCCAAAGGGAACACTCACTGCGCGTTCTGCCTTTATATATCTGCGAAATCCGGCGGCTTGAATGAGGATGAAGGGGAGAATAACTGCATACGTGAGAAACTTGATCCAGCCTGGGTGCACTGCTGCTAGAGCGTAACTTCCCACTAGCACTCCAGGAAGGAGACCAACTAACATAGGAAGAACCCGCCGCCACACTTGCGGAAGGCTCCGTCGGTTCATCACCAGCACATAGCTGTTAATGATGACTTCCAGGAGTACCAACGCCGGGTTGAGAACTCGGTTTGTATAAAAAAGTAAAGCAACTGGAACCGTGAGCGAGGAAAATCCGTACCCTAGGGCACCATTGACGGTTGCGGCAAAGAAGGTGATCAGGATAAGCGTGATGACTGCTGGGTCCGAGAAGAGCATTTCCATGTAAGCTCCGTGTGACATTGAGCATGCTCAATGTCATGGCAGGGGCTATTCGACTTGCGAGCGGCCCTCGTTTTTTATAGAGAGCAACCCTTCACGCTCAAACCTGCCACTCTCAATTGAGCAGTGCATCCCGCACTCCTTAGCAACGCCAGTTTCCCACCACCAGCGGCCTGCACGTGAATCTTCACCAGTAGATGTCGGGCGTGTGCAAGGTACACAGCCGATGCTGGTGTATCCCTGATCGTAAAACGGATGATACGGCACGTTATTCGCTCGGATATAATTCCACACATCTGCCTCGGTCCAGCTTGCCAAGGGGTTCACTTTGACGAGTCCGCCGTGGTCGTTATCGAGTTCGATTTTCCCAACGGTTGCCCGTGTGGAAGACTGGTCACGACGCAGGCCAGTGACCCATGCATCGAGCGAGGCGAGAACCCGGCGCAAGGGCAGAACCTTACGAGCCTCACAGCAGAGGAGGCGCGACTGTACAGAATGATAAAAAAGATTCGTTCCATGCCGCCGAACAATACTTTCGACCTGGGTGGCATCAGGAAAATAGACTTCAACCTCAATGTTGTACTTCTCGCGTACTTGATCAAGCAGTGCATAGGTTTCTTGCGGTAACCGTCCAGTATCGATAGTGAATACACGCACTTTAGGATCAATCCGCCAGGCCATGTCGAGAATCGCCATCCCGTCGGCCTGAAAACTCGTACACAGTGCAATCTGTGAACCGAACCGCTTTAGTGCCCATTGCAGTACGTCCTGTGGGCTCTGTGCTTCATACGCTAGTGCCAGTGTCGTCACTTCTTGTTCGTGCAATCTGATACGGTCGGTCATGAGAGCTTTCCTCTACGTGGGTGGAATGGCACTAGGCCAGCGTCGCTTCCTGGAAATGTGGCTCTTCCGCGTGAATGGTGTTTACCCTTGGGGTGTTGTCAGTCGTCGCTTGCGGGTTCACGAGCTGACGCATGCGCTCAAGGCCAAGACGATGGCAAAAATCTCCGAAATGTTCGCCATGCTGCCGTTCGCTACGGAAGGCGATCAACGCCGGATAGAGAGTCGGGATAATCTCTTTGCTGGGGACTAAGTCGGCAACGGCGAATCCTAAACGCGTACCAAGATGGCTCCCACCGAGATAGAGCACGTAGTTATCACCGGAGCGACCAACAATGCCGATCTCCGCAGTGTAGGGACGAGCGCACCCGTTCGGACAACCTGTGACACGGACAACCGGGGCTTCATTTTCTAAACCTAACGCTGTGAAAGCACGCTCAAGCTGCGGTAGCAGCGACGGCATGAACCGCTCAGCTTCCGACAACGCAAGGCCACAGGTCGGCAGCGCCGGGCAGGCTAACGCACGATGGCGAAGCGGAGAAATATTTTCGATCGCTGTCACTCCGTGGCTCTGAAGAATCGCATCAATTTCACTGCGCTGAGATTCGAGTATATCGGTGAACAAGATATTTTGGTCTGCGGTCAGCCGAATACCTGGTTGCACGCGTTCGACAATACGACGGAACGCACTGCGAGTCCGATGTGTATTCGTATCGGTGATACGTCCGCTCTCAACGTACACTCCGAGGGACCACAACCCATTCTCCTGCGCCTGCCAACCTAAATGGCTATGGGCATCGCTGATCGTGAGCGGATGTGGGTGGACCAAAGTGTAGCCGAGACGGCTGCTGAGCTCTTGTCGGAACCACTCAATTCCACGCTCAGCGACAAGGTATTTGATCCGCGCATGCTTGCGGTTCTCTCGATCGCCCCAGTCGCGGAAAATAGCGACGATAGCGGTTGCGACCGGCAACACTTGAGCACTGGTTACCCAGGCCAGCGGCTGTCCAAGCGCAGCGAACGTTGCCGGCTTGTTGTGAGTCATGCCGAGCCCGCCACCGACATACACGTTATAACCAATGATGCGTTTACCGTTGGTCACGGCGACAAACCCGAGGTCTTGAACGAGTATATCAACGCAATTGTCCCATGGCAGAGAAACCCCAATCTTGAATTTGCGCGGGAGGTACGTGTCACCGTACAACGGCTCTTCCTCTGGAAGACCGACGTCTGCCGCTTTTTCTCCATCGAGCCAGATTTCACTGTAAGCTTGTGTCTTTGGTTCGAGGTGACGCGCGAGAGCTGTGACCTGTTGCCAGATCTCGCGTTCGAGGCTATCAGCGACTGGGTATGGGCAACACACAACGTTACGCACGACGTCGCCGCAGGCAGCAAACGTCGTGAGCAGTGTCGAAGCAATAGATTGCAGTGTTGTTCGCAGATCGGTTTTCAGGATGCCGTGCAGTTGGAAATCTTGGCGGGTGGTGAGGCGTAGACTCCCGTCGCCAAACTGTGTAGCGATCTCATCATGGGCAAGATACTGCTGCGGGGTGACACGCCCGCCAGGGATTCTCGTGCGGATCATGAAAGAGTGAGATTTGCCTTGCGCCTCTTGTTTACGGGTCTTGTCGGGCATCACGGTTCTCTTGTTGATACATGCCGTGAAACTTGAGAATCCCGGCTCCGCCTGCGGAAAACCCCGGACGCTGGTGCGTCAGTTCCTCAGCCAACGGTCCGCGGAGCGCTTTGCTATTGGCTTTGAGATGCTCGACGTTCGCCATAGAAAATCCTTTTTCTTTAAAACTACTAAGTCTATAGACATTAAAGATTTACTGAGTTAATATCCTTTTCACGCCGGCAGAGTCAAGAGCCTAAAGTAAAGATGCATCGTAGGTTTTCCTTGTTATGGGTTACTATCCGATTTTTTTAGAATTGCGTGAGCGGCGCTGTTTGGTCATCGGTGGAGGTATCGTCGCCGAGCGCAAGGTGCATGGATTACTTGCGGCGGAGGCCACGGTTACGGTTGTGAGTCCGCAATTGACGGCACTGCTTGCTGACTGGAGCCAGCATGGAGCTATTCAGCATATTGCCCGCTCCTATCAAGAAGGAGACATGCTCGGCTATCATTTGGTGTTTGCTGCCACCGATGATGGCACGACGAATGCCGCTATTGCGCGTGAAGGGCACGCGCGGGCCATCTGGGTGAATGCTGCGGATGATCCCGCGTACTGTGATTTCATTCTTCCTGCCGTCGTCCAGCGCGGAGCGTTAAGTGTTGCTATCGCGACTGGTGGGACGAGCCCGGCGCTAACTCGTGCCATTCGTGAGGAGCTACAGGAATATTTCACTGCTGATTACAGCCTCCTCGCCACAGTCGCTGCTGAAGTGCGATTAAAACTTCGTACTGACAAGCGGACAGTGCCAGGAGCCCGTTGGGTACAGGCGCTCAGGAACGAAGATTTTCGCGACCTCATTCGTGCCGGATTTCGTGAAGATGCGACAAACTGGCTGTTAGAGAAACTACGGGAGGAACAATGACATTCCCAACCGTCTATTTGATTGGTGCAGGACCAGGCGATCCAGGACTCATCACTGTGCGAGGGTTGAAACTTGTCCAACAGGCTGAAGTAGTTATCTACGACCGTCTTGTTCACCCCGAGATCGTCCAAGAAGCCCCACCCGAAGCAATTCGGATCTACGTCGGGAAAGAAACTGGGCTGCACTATGTGCCGCAGGAGCAAATCAATGAGCTGCTGGTGACATACGCTCGTCAAGGTCGTCGAGTAGTACGCCTGAAAGGTGGAGATCCCTTTGTCTTTGGTCGTGGCGGTGAGGAAGCCAAAGCGCTTGTTGATGCAGGTATTCCCTTCGAAATTGTTCCAGGTGTCAGTTCTGCGCTTGCGGTTCCCGCCTATGCTGGCATTCCAGTGACCCACAGAAAAGTTGCGTCCTCTTTTGCGGTAGTGACCGGGCATGAAGAAGGCGGCAAAGACGTTTCAACGAGAGACTGGGCCGCGCTTGCGACTGCTGTTGATACCTTAGTGGTCCTGATGGGCGTGAAAGGGTTAGCCAAGATTGTCGGTCAGCTCCTTGCTCATGGACGTTCGCCAGAGACACCGGCTGCACTCATTCGTTGGGGAACAACTAGCGAGCAACAGACAGTGACTGGAACCCTGGCTGATATTATTGCCAAGGCGACTGCGGCTGGCCTTGAACCGCCGGTCGTAACGGTTATAGGAGAGGTAGTCGCGTTGCGAGAACACCTCCAGTGGTTCCCCGAGCTCACGGCACAACATGAAACTCTCAAAGAAATGCGAATACGCACTCCGCGCTCTCACGAGATTAGGATCTCCAGGGGCACCGGCGATGATGTCGATTCAAGAACTTGCCCAGAGGGAGCGCATTCCCAAGAAATTTCTTGAGCAAGTCCTCTTGGCGCTCAAGAAAGCTGGGATTCTGCAGAGCAGCCGTGGAAAAACCGGCGGATATAGTCTGAGCATGGCTCCGGCGGATGTTTCCCTGGGGGATGTCATTCGTGCAGTGGATGGACCGCTTACGGCACTTCCTTGCTTGAGCCCTGTAGCTCCAACGAAATGTCCAGACTGTGTATCGTTGGAGAGTTGCTGGTTACGTGGAGTTATGGCAGAGGTCGATAGCGGTGTGACTGCTGTGCTTGAACAAGTTTCTTTGGTCGATATGAGCCGTCGCGCAGCGCAGAGCCAGCGCAGAGCGGCATCGGCTTCTATGTATCACATTTGATTTCCCGGGACCTGCTCGTTTCAGAGCAGCGAGGGAGTTGATTCACCTGCTCAGCAAGAGTAGCTGTGTCCTCATCTTACGAGAGGAGGGCACGGCCAATGAGCACGCAAAGTCACAGCTTGAGCACTGAATTGCAAGAACAGATCAGTGCGTTTCAAAAAGATTTGCTGCCAAAGATTCCCAAAGAGATCCTTGAGACCTTCGAGAAAACGACGACAGAACTTGTTCGTTCTGGCATTGCCGAGCGCAGCCTCCATGTTGGTGAGAAGGCTCCTGACTTTACGCTGGCCAATACGCGTGGGGAGCGCGTCACGTTCTCCGAGGTCCTCAAAAAGGGACCTGCGGTTGTCACTTTCTATCGCGGTGGATGGTGACCGTACTGCAACCTGCAGTTGCAGGCGTACCAAACGAGACTGCCTGAGATGCAAGCATTAGGAGCGTCGATTGTCGCGATCACTCCAGAGCAACCAGAGAAAACCGTGGCAACGACAGAGAAAGATCATCTCACGTTTGACGTGCTCAGTGATGCAGGCAACAAAGTAGCGCGGCAGTTCAAACTCGTATTTCCAGTCGCCGAAATCCTCCGCCCAATTTACAAAAACATCGGTGCTGACCTTCCAGCTTACAATGGCGATGAATCGTGGGAGTTGCCGATGCCGGGCACTTTTGTCGTTGCCAAGGATGGAACTGTTCGTTTAGCGTTTGTTGATGCCGACTACACTCACCGTTTAGAACCACAGGCCATTGTTGATTGTCTACGCGAGATTAGCAAAACATAGCTCACAGAGATGACCGCGATGCATTGGAGAGGCACGGTACGCCGTGCTCTTACATTGCCTACGACTCCTCGCAATGACAGGGTCCTCCTGCTTTTATGACAACCTCTTAGGAGTTTCTCATGCCAGACCTCGATTTATTTGACGCTATCACTACCATGCGCGCGATGCGGCGGCTCAAGCCCGATCCGGTGCCGGTTGAATTGATCCGCAAAGTACTTGATGCCGGTACGCGCGCTCCGAGCGGACAGAACACGCAACCGTGGGCATTTGTGGTCGTACAAGAACCACAGGGAAAAAAGTTCATCCAAGAACGTTATCACCAAGCAATGCTGTCCCGCTTTGCTGCCTTTCTGCCGAAACCAGAAGATCGTTCTTCCAACGCCCGCATCGCTCGCGCCGCCATGCATTTGGCTGAACATATGCACGAAGTACCAGTGTTGCTGCTGGTTTGCGGACTGCGTGATTGGCCATTCAGCGTACCGAAGGACAAACGTGTGGGAAAAGCGCCACCATCCTACGGTTCGATTTATCCCTGTGTACAAAACATTCTGTTAGCGTGTCGTGGATTGGGGCTCGGAGCAAGTCTGACGACCATGCATCAACTGTTTGAAGAGGAATTACATGAGCGGTTTGCCATTCCTGAGCAGTACGGAGTCGTAGCGCTGATACCGATTGGTTTTCCACAAGGGAAATTTGGTCCGGTTTCACGCCGACCTGCGCCAGAAGTAACACATTTCGATGGTTGGGGAAATCAGCAGCCAACGTCACGGGGTGCGTGAATCTTATGAGAAATCCAAAGTGCATGACAGTGGAGCGTTACGTATTAAAGCTTTTCTCTCATTGTCCGTTCTTAGTACTTGGACCAACAGCGGTAGGCAGAAGAAACCCGTCAAGGGCAAACCGCTCGAAAGGGTGGGACGCAAAGCCACTGGCCTACGTCTCGTGTAGTTAGTGGGATATGGCAGCAGGGCTGCCGGGCACGCACACCTCCTCTGGGGGCTGTGTAATGGTGCACGGCTTCTTCGCGAGACTCTCTGGCTTATCTCCCAGAGAGGTTTCTTCTCCTACCGCTGCCCTTCCCGACAGTTATTCGAAAAGTTCTGTTGGTTGAATCAGGTCCTCAATCCTTCCACACTTCCTTACTGTGCATAACGTCTGGATTTAGGCTGAAGCGGCAGAGCCTTCCACGTGAATGACTGCTTCTCCGCACAATTCGGAATTCGGCTGAAACTTGAAGGAATTTGACGGTAACAATCAAGTTACTGTAATTTCTATTTAAGGGGGGAAATCGGGATTGCTCAATCTCTCCATAGATTTAGAGCTGCTGTTCATTCAGGTGAGGGTTTCACCTATTGCCATTTGTGAGATTTTTGTGTGGTCGTGATGAACTTAACCGACTATCAAGCAAAATACTTCGCGTATGAACTGACGAAGCGGTGCTCGTCAGACAGTCTCGAAAAACTGGCCGGGGCGTTGGTGGATGCCAAGGTTGATCTCAACCCACATCAAGTCGAAGCTGCGCTGTTTGCCTTCAACTCTCCCCTCTCGAAAGGTGCGTTACTGGCAGATGAAGTCGGGCTCGGCAAAACCATTGAAGCTGGACTTGTTATCTCGCAGAAGTGGGCGGAACGGAAACGGCGGATTCTGATCATCACCCCTGCCAACCTGCGTAAACAATGGCATCAAGAGCTGCAGGAGAAGTTCTTTCTACCGTGTACAATTTTGGAGACTCGTTTTTACAACGAGGCAGTCAAACACGGGAACTTCCGGCCTTTCGAGACCACGGACACGATCGTCATCTGTTCTTACCAGTTCGCTCGCAGCAAGGCGGCTGATGTCAACGCGATCGATGGGATTTAGTGGTGATTGATGAAGCGCACCGGCTGCGCAATGTGTACAAGCCGAATAACGTGATCGCTAACACTCTCAAACACGCCCTCAAGGATGTCCCGAAACTGCTGCTCACTGCCACGCCCCTGCAAAACTCATTGCTGGAACTCTTCGGTTTGGTCAGCTTCATCGACGAGTATGCCTTCGGGGATCTCAAGAGCTTTCGCGAGCAGTTTACCACTCTCAACAACAAGCACGTCTTCGATACGCTAAAGGCCAGGATCAAACCCGTTTGTCATCGCACTCTCCGGCGACAAGTGACAGCCTACGTGCCCTACACCCGTCGTCATCCCCTCGTGCAATCCTTTACCCCCGAAGAAAGTGAAGACCGGCTCTATCACCTCGTCTCCGAGTATCTGCGGCGTGATAACCTGCAAGCGCTGCCTGCGAGTCAGCGTTCGCTCATGACCTTGGTGCTGCGCAAGCTCCTCGCATCCTCCACCTTCGCTATTGCCGGAGCGCTCGACACTATCAGTCAGCGTCTTCAGGCTCGGCTTGGAAAACGCCAACCGAAGCAATCGCTTGAAGAAGAGCTAGACCAAGACTACGAAGCTCTCGACGAAACAGCAGAGGAATGGCCAGAAGAGACACTCTGAACCTGAGCCGCTCTCCGAGGCTGACCGTGTCGCTCTCGAAAAAGAAATTGCCGATCTCGAAGCGTTCCGTACCCTCGCCGTCTCGATCACCCACAATGCCAAGGGCCAGGCGTTACTCATCGCCCTTGATCGTGCCTTCGCCGAGGCTGAGCGTCTGGGTGCTGCACGCAAAGCCATCATCTTCACGGAATCCCGCCGTACGCAGGAGTATTTGCTACGAGTGCTGGCCGAAAGTCCGTACTCCGAAGGTATCGTGCTGTTCAACGGCTCCAATACCGACACACAATCGCGTAAGATCTACACTGACTGGGTGCGACGGCATGAGGGCACGGATCGCGTGACCGGTTCCCGCACGGCTGACATGCGCTCGGCCCTGGTCGATTACTTCCGTGAGCAAGGGCACATCATGATTGCCACGGAAGCAGGAGCAGAAGGCATCAACCTCCAGTTCTGCTCTCTGGTGGTGAACTACGATCTGCCCTGGAATCCGCAACGCATTGAGCAACGGATCGGGCGTTGTCATCGCTATGGACAGAAGCATGATGTCGTGGTGGTCAATTTTTTCAATCAGACAAACGCTGCCGATCAGCGCGTCTTTCAACTGCTCTCGGAAAAATTCTCCCTGTTTGAAGGCGTCTTTGGCGCGAGTGATGAAGTGCTCGGTGCGGTCGAGTCGGGGGTAGACTTCGAGAAACGGATCGCAGACATTTATCAACGCTGTCGCAAACCTGAAGAGATCAATGCCGCCTTTGATGACTCCAGCGGGAATTAAGCCAACAGATTGACGAAGCCATAACCCGTACCCGCCAACAGTTGCTGGAAAACTTCGATACGGAAGTCCACGAAAAGTTACGCATCAACTTGGAGAACAGCCAGACCTACCTGAATCGCTACGAGCGAATGCTGATGGACCTGACTCGCTACGAGTTGCGAGACCATGCGGAACTCGTTGACGGGTCTGCCTTTTGGCTGAAGTCCTGCCCTTTCCCCGGTGATATTCCATTAGGACGATACGAGCTGCCGCGTCGTTCCGGGGAAGCGCACCTCTACCGGCTTGGGCACCCGTTAGCCGAACAGGTCTTGCGGCAAGCCAAGTCTCGCGTGCTGTCTCCGGCCGAGCTCACTTTCGATTACTCTAGTTATGGGCCAAGAATCAGCGCCCTGGAGCCCTACATTGGACAAAGTGGCGAGCTTCTCCTAAGCCTGTTAATGGTGGAATCTCTGAATCAGACGGAGGATCATTTGCTGTTGGCGGTCAGCACAAGGGAAGGATGGATACTCGAAGAGGACGCCGCGCGGCGACTCCTTTCCCTCCCGGCGACATCAACGACACCGCTCGCGGACGTAATCTCCCACGATGAGTTGAAGGAACTGGTAGAGCAACGAAAAGCCGCTATTCAGCGCAACATTTCAGAACGAAACGCCAACTTCTTCGAGCTTGAAGCCGAGAAACTCGATCGCTGGGCTGATGACCTGAAGGTGGCGCTTGAACGCGAGATCAAAGACATTGACCGGCAAGTTAAGGAAGCGAAACGGGCCGCTACGCTCGCGCCGACATTGGAGGAGAAGCTAGCGGGTCAGAAGCAGATCAAGGCGTTGGAATCACAGCGCAACGGCAAGCGTCGGGCGCTCTTTGATGCGCAGGACGAGATTGATCGGCAGCGCGAGCAGTTAATCGTGGATATTGAAGGGAAGCTAGCACAGACAACCCGGTTAGAGTCACTCCTGGCCATTCGGTGGCGACTTGAGGAAGGATAACCCTAACGATAGCGTGGTTTCTTTACTTCACTCGAAAACGGAAAAGTCATATAACTGCTGCAATTACAACAATTTACTAGTTCATAGACAATGAAGCACTGGATTACTACCGCAGTGAGCACTCTTGAATCCAGCCTTGAGCCGGTACCTCACGAACTCAACGAGCTGGATTGGAAGCAGAGCCTTTCCCCGAAGAAGGATCGTCTGGTGCAACATCTTTCGGCCTTTGCTAACTCTCCGAACGGAGGGATCGTCGTATTTGGCGTCAATGACCAGACGGCCACCCCGATAGGTATCCAACAGCCAGAAGCCGAAACGATCGTTGGTCAGATTGCGAATCTTGGGCGCGATGCCTTGGAGCCACCGGTCACGATAGACCATGCCATTGTAGAGTTCCACAAAACATCTTTGCTGTTCGTGCTGGTCAAGGAAAGTAAGATTAAACCCGTGCATTTGCGCGGTAAGTCCCTTGAGCATTGCTATGTCCGGTCTGGAGGAACCACGCGTGTTGCTTCTCGTCAGGAGGTCGGTGCATTGCTCTTAAACAGCCGCAATCCGCGCTGGGAGGAACTGCGGGCTTCAACGCTGCTCCCATTCGAAGAGGTGCTACAAAAACTCGATACCACGGGTATCCATAGGTTGCTGGACCGTCCAGCAACCGAGAAAACGGAAAGCTGCTGCGCTGGCTAAGAGAGGAAAAATTCATCGAACCAGACGGCGGCGGATATTACATTACTAACTTTGGCGTAGTTGCCGCCGCACGCCGTCTGGCCGAGTTCGACGAGCTCGAACGCAAGCGCATTCGCGTGATCCACTACAGGGGCTTCAACAAGGTAGAAACCATTGATGAGACCGTGGGACAAAAAGGATACGCTATCGGCTTCGAGGGACTGATTACGCACCTCAAGCATATCCTTCCCCATAGCGAAGTCATCGAAAAGGCGCTGCGGCGCGAGGTGAGTGTGTACCCGGAGATTGCCCTGCGGGAACTCATTGCCAACGCGCTTATTCATCAAGATTTTACCATTACTGGCACAGGCCCGATGGTAGAAATTTTTGACAACCGTATCGAGTTTACTAATCCTGGAGCCCTTCCTCCATCCAAGAAAATCGACCGGCTCATCGGCACCACACCGGAGTCACGCAACGAAATACTTGCTTCGGCGTTCCGACGTTATCGGATCTGTGAGGAACGCGGCACCGGCTTTATGAAGGTGGTAACCAGCGTTGAACTTTATGGTCTTCCGCCTGTTGCCTTCGAGCAGGGAGAAAATTACTTTAAGGTTTCATTATTCGCACCTCGAAAATTTGCTGAGATGTCCCAATCAGAACGGATCGAGGCCTGCTACCAGCATGCGGTTCTCAAGTATCTCAGCAGTAGCTCGCTGACCAACACATCGTTACGCGAGCGTCTTAAGATGCATGAGAAACAGCGCACGCAAGTCTCCAACCTCATCCGAGATGCAGTAGAGGCAGGCCGGATCAAGCGGAAAGACCCGACATCATCATCCTCGAAGTTTGCGGAGTACATTCCCTACTGGGCGTAAGTATCGGAACGCGCATGACGAAGAAGCAAAAACTCGAACTGACTTGGATTGGTAAGGAGAACCGGCCCAGGCTGGAGCCGCGCATCCTGCTGGAAGACCCGGAGAGGTCCTATCACGCCCCGCATCGAGTCACCGATAGCGACATCTTCGATAACCGGCTCATCTTTGGCGATAACCTTCTCGCCCTCAAGGCGCTGGAGCAGGAGTTCGCGGGCAAGATTAAGTGCATCTTCATCGACCCGCCGTATAACACTGGCAGTGCGTTCGAGCATTACGACGATGGAATGGAGCATTCTCTCTGGCTGACGCTGATGCGCGACAGGCTTGAGTTCTCCGACGCTGCTTGTCGGACGATGGATCGCTCTGGATCACTATCGATGACAACGAGATGCCACTATTTGAGGTCTTGTGGATGAAGTATTCGGAAGCAAACTTCGTTGCTACAGTGTGTCTGGCAAAAGGTATTACGCGCGAAGAATTCGGCGAATTCACTTTCCGACGATGCATGACTACATTGTCGTGCTATGCAAAGGATTCGAGCGAAGTGGCAGATTGACAATCTTCTGCCGAGAACGAGAAACAGAACGCAAGATTACAAGAACCCGGACAATGATCCGCGTGGCCCCTGGAAGGCAGGGTGATCTGTACGGCCGCAAGTACCGCACCGAGAGCAGATATATCCGATCACTGTGCCATCTGGGCGAGCAGTTCAGACCGCCAGCAGGACGATATTGGACGTTTCTCGAAGCAGACTTTAAGAGCTTGCTGCAAGACGGAGCGCATCTAGTGGGGAAAGACGGCAACGGGTTCCGATCATTAAGCGCTATCTCAGCGATGTTCAGAAGGCGTCGTGCCTCGAACGTGTGGTCGCACGAGGAAGTCGGTCACAATCGAGGAAGCGAAGCATGAAATTAAAGCAATTTGTCGCCGGACATCGAGACTGTTTGCGACGCCGAAGCCCGAACGGCTTGTTGCAGCGTATCATTCAGATCGCCACCAACCCCGGCGACCTCGTTCTCGACTCCTTCGCTGGCTCCGGCACGACCGGCGCGGTTGCCCACAAGATGGGCCGGCGCTGGATCATGGTCGAGCTGGGCGAGCATTGCCACACGCACATCATTCCGCGGCTCAAGAAGGTGATCGACGGCGAAGACCCAGGCGGCATCACGGAAGCCGTGGGCTGGAAAGGCGGCGGCGGGTTCCGCTACTACCGGCTTGCGCCGTCGCTGCTGGAGAAGGACAAGTGGGGCAACTGGGTTATCAACAAGGAATTACAACGCCGCCATGCTGGCCGAGGCGGTGTGCAAGCTGGAGGGCTTCACCTACGCGCCGAGCGACACGGTCTACTGGCAGCACGGCCATTCGACCGAGCGCGACTTCATCTACGTCACGACGCCGAACCTGAGCCACGAGCAGCTCCAGCAGCTGAGCGATGAGGTGGGCGACGAACCGTACACTGCTGGTGCTCTGCTCCGCCTTTCGCGGCCGAAGGCGGACGGTATCCGAATCTGACGGTGAAGAAGATTCCCAAGGAGGTGCTCTCCCGCTGCGAATGGGGCCATGACGACTACAGCCTGAAGGTCGAGAACCTGCCCAAGGCGCCGCCGAAGCCGGGACAGCATGGAACTCTCTTTGAGCGCGGATGGCGAGCGCGCATGAACCGCCACGTCAACGCCATCGCCGGCGCCTGAGCCTGCGCCCGCCGCAGCGCCATTCGCTGGAGATTCTCGACCGCATCACGGAGATTGTCCCGCCGACGAAAGGCAGCGGACCTCGACGCGGCGCTGGCTGCCATCCGCAGCGAGTTTCCGACGGTCACCGATTTCGAGCGGGAGTTTCCGTCGCTCTGCTTCGCGCTGGCGACCGGCGTCGGCAAGACGCGGCTGATGGGCGCGTTCATCAGCTATCTGCACCTGGCGCACGGCATCAACAACTTCTTCGTCCTGGCGCCGAACCTGACGATCTACAACAAGCTGATCACCGACTTCACGCCGAACACGCCGAAGTATGTCTTCAAGGGCATCGCCGAGTTCGCCACCGACGCGCCGGAGATCATCACCGGCGACAACTACGAGGCGCAAGGCCGGCACGCTGTTCGACCAGTTGCTCCGCTGCAAGGTCAACATCTTCAACATCTCGAAGATCAACTCCGAGGTGCGCGGCGGCAAATCGCCGCGCATCAAGCGGCTGTCGGAATACATCGGCGAAAGCTATTTCGACTATCTGGCCGGGCTGCACGACCTCGTGCTGATCATGGACGAGTCGCACCGCTACCGGGCGTCGCGCGGGCGTGCGCGCGATCAACGAATTGAAACCGGTGCTCGGGCTGGAACTGACCGCGACGCCATTCGTCGAAACCAGCCAGGGGCGCGGTGCCGTTCAAGAATGTCATCTACGACTACCCGCTTGGCAAGGCGATGGCGGACGGCTTCGTCAAGGAGCCGGCGGTCGTGACGCAGAAGAACTTCAACCCGACCGGCATGTCCGCCGCAGGAGATTGAAAAGACTCAAGCTGGAAGACGGCGTTCGCCTGCACGAGAGACGTGAAGGTGGAGCTGGAAACCTACGCGCGCGAGACCGGCAACACATCGTGAAGCCGTTCGTGCTGGTGATCGCCCGCGACACGACGCACGCGGGCGCAGCTGCTGAAGCTTGATCCAGTCGGACGGCTTCTTCGAAGGCCGCTACAAGGACAAGGTCATCCAGGTGGATTCCAGCAAGACCGGCGCGGAGGAAGAGGAGATGATCGAGCGCCTGCTCAAGGTCGAGCACACCGACGAGCCGACCGAGATCGTCATCCACGTCAACATGCTCAAGGAAGGCTGGGACGTGACCAACCTCTACACGATCGTCCCGCTGCGCGCCGCCAATGCGCGCATCCTGATCGAGCAATCCATCGGCCGCGGCCTGCGCCTGCCCTACGGCAAGCGCACTGGCGTGACTGCAGTGGACCGGCTGAACATCGTCGCGCACGACAAGTTTCAGGAGATCATCGACGAAGCCAACAAGCCGGACTCGGTCGATTCGGTTGCAGCAGGTGATCCTCGATCCGGCACAGATCCTGCAGAAGACCGTGACGGTCGTTTCGAAGTCGCAACCTCAGCGGAATTGGCTGTCTCCGGCTCAGTGTAACTGGCCAGCCGCAGACGCACGTTCCAGGCATCGACTACCCGTCCTTCACGAAGGAGCAGAGCAAAAAGTTGCGCAGACGCCTATCGAGGTGATCCGCAATACGAAAACCAGCCAGCTCGCAGTACCTGCTCAATGACGCAGTGCAGGAAGCCGAGATCAGGCGAGAAAGTGACGGAGAGCAGCTGGGGCCGGCGCAGCTGGAGCTGGAGGGGTTACGCGAAAGCCGAACATCGCCGCGGTGGTGGCAGAAGACCGCGAACCTTGTCATCCAGCAGACCATCGACATTCCCCGGATTCTTGTGGTGCCCAAGGGCGAAGTGACACTCAGGCTTTCAAGCCGTTCACGTTGGACAGCTCGAACATTCAATTATCCAGCCCGTGGACCGAGAAATCTTGATTCAGTACCTGCGCACGACGTGCAGGTGACGTTCAGCTGTGGCGGGGGCAGTATCGAGGAAGCACGGCCTGGAAGACTATGTGGTCAGCGGGCTCGTCGACTTCGACGATGTTGCCTACGACGACCACGCCGATCTGCTCTACGACTTGGCTGGGCAAATGGTGAGGCACTTCTCGAACTACCTTTCGGAAGACGAGACGCAGGAATGTCCTGAGCTTCTATCAGCGGGCATCTGCCGAGTTCATCCATGCGCAGATGCAGGACCATTACTGGGAGGAGGCGTTCGGCTACGAGGTGAAGGTCAGTAAGGGATTCACCGAATTGAAGGAGCCCACCTTACACCGTCAAGCGGACGAGCCGTCCGCTGACTTTCGCCGACGGCTCGCCGACAAGAGCAATATGGCGAAAATACCTGTTCGGTGGCTTCAAGCGGTGTCTCTATCCGGTCAGAAATTTCAATCCGACGCCGAGCGAAAACTCGCCGTGATTCTGGACCGCGAATCACCAAAAGTGGTTCAAGCCGGCCAAGGGGCAGTTCCAGATCTTCTACAAGTCAGGTGTCGATCATCCTGGAGTATCAGCCCGATTTCGTGGCGGAGACAGCAGACTGCATTTACATGCTGGAGCCCAAAGCACGAAACGAAATGGACGACGTGAAGTTCAGGCCAAGAAGGACGCCGCAGTGCAGTGGTGTCGTCACGCCACCCATCATGCAGTGAGAACGATGGTAAGCCGTGGAAGTATCTGCTCATTCCTCACGATACGATTGCTGAGAATATGACGATTATTTAGGGGCTGGCGAGTCAGTTTCTTGTTCAATCGTAAATCCTCTCCATCTCTTTCCGACCCTATCGAAGGTGTGCTATCGAATGGCGACGGCTTTCACGCCCATATTCGTAAGAAGGAGGAAAGACCATTGGCAAATTGGACTGAGAGTACAATGAAGGTAGCCGGGGCAGACCTGACGGTCGTCCGAGGCGGATCAGGAAAACCATTATTGATGTTTCATGACGAGCTCGGATACCCGGGCTGGATGACTTGGAACGAAGAACTGGCGAAGGATCGTGAGATTATCATTCCCCTACAGCCTGGTTTTGGCAAAACTCCACGAATCGAGTGGATTCGCAGTTTCCGTGACCTTGGGGGATTTTATGCTAACGTCGTGCGCGAGTTGAATCTGGCTCCGCTCGATGTGATTGGCTTTTCCGCTGGTGGGTATGCTGCGGCAGAAATGGCAGCAGCAGATCCGAAGATGTTTTCTCGCATGGTACTTGTTGCCCCCATGGGCCTTAAGCCTGCTGAGGGAGAAATCGCGGATATTTTCCCACTCACCATTCGTACCTTGATACGATCAACGGTAGCCGATCCTGCAACACCGGAGTTCGGCAAGATTTATGGTGGTGAGATGACCCCTGAGCAATTCGAGGCGTTTGAAGACGCGCGTGCGGAAACTGCCCGTATCGGCTGGGAACCCTACATGCACAACCCTAGCCTTCCTTACTTACTCGCCGGGGCGAAGAATCTTCCCACCTTGCTTGTGTGGGGAACAAAAGACCGTATTGTTCCCAAAGGATGTATTGCTGCCTATCAGAAGGCGCTGCCACAAGCGAAAGTCGTGGAGATCGCGAATGCAGGGCACCGCTCAGAAATCGAAAACTCGGCGGAGTTTGTGAAGGCGGTAAAAAGCTTCTTGTCAGCATAGCAGTGGAGTACACATCACGGATCACGCAATACGTATCACGTCTGACGTATTGCGTGGTGCGTGGAACGTGAAACATCATGCGTAAAACGTGAAATGTGAAAACTAGAAGCGTTTCCTCATTACGCATTCCATAACACGCGTCACGTACTCTGTAGAGCCGTTTCCTCCAGCTTCACTACATTAAGGAGCGTCATCCATGAAAATCGGCTACTTCACCGAGCGGCCGTATCGTTGGGTGCCAGAGGACGAGGTACTCAAGAACCATGCGTTCTTTGCCCTGTCCAACTCGCACTTCGACCGCGACAAGGCTGCTGACGATTATAATTATTATCTTGATGAGTACTGCTACGCCGAAGAGAAAGGTTTTGATGTCGTTGCTCTCAACGAGCATCACGGTAACCCATATTGCATGGGGTGGGGTAATGAACGTCGAAGCCTCAATCCTCGCCCGTCTCACAAAGCGCGTGAAGATCGTACTCGATCGGCAACCCACTACCAGTGATTAAGCATCCCCTGCGCATGGCAGAAGAGCTGGCAGAGATCGACTTGATCTCCCGTGGGCGTTTGGTCACAGGTTGGGTGCGCGGTGCCGGCAGCGAGCAGTTTTTTAACAATGCGAATCCCTCGTACAACCGCGAGTACTTCAACGAAGCGCATGACTTCATCGTTCAAGCGTGGACCAAACCCGGACCGTGGCGGTATGAAGGCAAGCATTTTCACTATCGCCATGTAAATCCGTGGGCGTTGCCATATCAGAGACCACATCCACCGATTTGGATTCCTGGCGTGTTGAGGGTTCGCAGGAGACCGTGCGCTGGTGCGCAGAGCATCGCTATCCATACATTGGGCTGGGTACCGCACTTGGTCCGACGTGCGATTTGTGGGACATCTACGCTGACACAGCAGCCAAGCTTGGCTATCAAGCTGGACCGGAAAACTTCGGTTATTTGATTGCCGACTTTTGTTGCCGAGACAGAAGAGAAAGCCCAGGAACTTGGCAAAGGTTTTGTCTCACGGTGGTGGGCAAAAGCTGCAGTTTCCCGTCCTGAGCATACGTTGCCACCGGGTTACAACTCGAAAGGTGCGATCAAGATGCTGGCTCAACATCCAGGCGGAAGTTGGCTCGGCGTCAGCCCCGAGAAACTACGCCAAGCGCAATATGATGAACAGCCAGAAGAAGTTGATTACAACGAGGTGCGTAGGAAGCTCGCGTCAAGTTATGTGAAGGCACAGAAGAACTTTCAGATTCTTGCTGGCTCTCCGAAGACCGTGATTGAACGAGCAAAGATGCTACTACGTATTTTGCGCCCGAGCATATTCATGTTCTTTAACGTGCAAGGGCCAGTGGGCAACGATGATCGCCTGAAGTGTGTCCGCTTGTTAGCCGAAGAAGTCGCTCCTGCGCTGCGCGACTACGCCAAAGAGATCGGCCTGCCTGATCCGTACGAGCGCACGCCGGGAACTGTGAAAGTACACGCCGGTGCCAGTCGCCTTCCGGTAGTTGACCGCGATCCGCTACCGTCTCTTGGGTTGCAGTTCTAACGCAGCCTTCTTTCTGTAGGGGCACGGCGCTGCCGTGCCCTCTAACAACAGAACAGTCTGTAGTAGCTTGCGACGAGGAACACTATCCTGGTATGAACATTATAGAATACCAAGATATGAGCGAAGAATTGCTCGACCTGCGTCAGAATTGGGACTTAGCCATGCCTATGAAGAAAATTGCAATTTCTCTCCCAGAACCTGTACTTGAAACAATTGATCAGCTTGCAGAACATCGAGGTGAGTCGCGGAGCCACGTCATTGCTACCTTGTTATCAAAGGTTGCGCGAGTCAAGCGAGACCGAGATATAACGCGACAACTTGATGCGCTCTTTGATGATAAAACTATTAGTGCAGAACAAAAGCGCACCGCAGACGAGTTCTTACGGTTAGGGTCATGGACCGAAGAGAAGTGGTGATCCACCAGGGGGACGTTTACTGGGTTTCCTTTTTCAGTGGTCGAGGCTCAGAACCTTGGGGACGTCGTCCGGCTGTCGTTCTCCAACATGATCGATTTAACCGCAGTCATATCAATACAGTAGTAGTTGTCGCGATCACCTCGAACCTACGTTATTCCCTGTTGCCGGGAAATGTGCGACTCCGGAAAGGGGAAGCGAATCTGCCAAAACCGTGTGTCGTGAATGTCACACAGATTCAGACAATTGATCGCCTCTATTTGCACGAAAAGATCGGGGCTCTGTCTCAGACTCTGCTACGCCGCGTGTGGGAAGGGATTCGACTCGTTATGGAAGTGGACGGTGCGGTATCCTGAAAATGTTCTCAATCGGACAACCCCTCAGGGAAGGTGGCCAAGGTGAATCTACCCCACCTCCTCCATCGCGTCGACTTTGCGTAATTGCGGAAAGAGCCAGGACCAGAGAATGACGACGGCGATGGTTCCAACACCACCAAGCACCGCAGCCGAAATCACTCCGAACCATGCAGCGGTTACGCCCGATTCAAATTCTCCCAGTTCGTTTGATGCACCAATAAAAACTGATTCGACCGCACCAACTCGACCACGCATCTCGTCGGGAGTCGCGAGTTGAATAATCACACGGCGAATCACAACGCTCACCATATCCGCTGCGCCAAGAAGGGCGAGCATTGCCATAGAGAACCACAAACTGTGAGAAAGTGCGAACCCGATCGTCGCGAGACCAAAGACTCCAACCGCCGCTAGTAACGTAAAGCCCGCTCGTTTCCTGATTGGTCGTTGAGTAAAGTACAAGGCCATCGCTAATGCACCGACGGCTGGAGCGCTGCGTAGCAAGCCGAGTCCCCACGGGCCAACCAGAAGAATGTCCTTCGCGTAGATTGGTAATAGCGCGGTGGCTCCGCCTAACAGCACGGCAAAGAGGTCGAGTGAAATCGCACCAAGCACAATCGGCTGCTGACGAATGAAGTGGAGACCGGCGGCGACCGACTCCCACGTCACAGCTTTGCGTGCGGTTGTCGTTGTACTGATGGGAGGAATCAAGCTCACCAAGAATGCGCCAGTGAGTAGTAGTACGACACAAATGCCATAGACAACACTTGGTCCAAAAGCGTACAGCAATCCACCCAGTGCTGGTCCACCAATTGTGCCGACCTGCCAGGTGGAAGAATTCCAGGCTGCAGCGGTAGTAAACTGACTCGGATGTACTAAGTTTGGCATCAAGGCAAATGAGGCCGGGAACTCGAACGCCCGCGCCATACCGAACAGTACCAGTGCAGCGAAAATCCATCCACGACTGGTATGGCCGGTCACTGTCAGTCCGAAAAAGACTAATGCGCAGAGCGCCTCGACAGCAATACAAGCTGCAAGCACGTAGCGACGGTCATAACGGTCAGCAACATGGCCAGTGACGAAGACAAGCCCGAGGGCAGGAAGGAATTGTGCTAGCCCAACGAGTCCGAGGTCCAACGGTTGCTGCGTTAGTTCATAGACTTGCCAACCAACTGCGACCGATTGCATCTGCGTGGCAAAGATCGCACACGAGCGACCGATCCAATAGCGTTGAAATCCTGGAGAACGGAAGGCTGAAACAGGGACGTCGTTTACCTGATTGCTGACCTCATCTCCGCGCGCAGAAGAAGTTGGCATACGTTCTGTTGGAAAGTGTTGTAAGAGCCCTCGTAGACCATGCGTGCATATCTTCTTATGATGACCGGTGCAACGGCACAGAAGGAGAAACGCATGACAGCAAAGGAATGGTTTCTTGGGCTTGCCACCGTGCTTGGCGTCGAGCCTCCCACCGGAGACGAGGTCCGTGATCTGCTCGCCTTAGCTGGTGAAGCCGCGCATTCTTCTGAGCGGATCGCTGCTCCGATTACCTGTTGGCTGATCGCACGGGCAGGGCTCTCCCCGGCTGAGGCGTTGAAGAAAGTAGAGGAGTGGAAGAAGAACGGATTCAAGGATGAATGAGGAACGATGAATGAGGAAAAAGTAGCCAGGAGTCAGTAGCCAGTAGCCAGCATGAAGAAGAACCGGAGAAATGGAAATGGGAAGACACAAGGAACACTCATCTTCCTTCGCTGATTCGCCAGTTCATCTTCACACTACTGACTACTGAATGCTGACTACTCAATTCATCACTCTGCATTCTGACTTTTGCATTTGGACTTTCTATGAAATACGCCATGTTTCTTCCAGGCAATTCGCCGGAGACGATGATCGACTGGGCACAGAAGATTGAAGCCGCTGGATTTGATTCCCTCTGGCAAGGTGAGCTGACCACCTCTGCATTGATTCCCCTTGCCGGTGTGGCTTCGTCAGTGAAGCGGGTCAAGCTTGGGGCTGGGGTGGTTCTTGCCTTTACTCACAGTCCAGTCATGCTGGCATTTGCCGCGCTTGATCTTGATTTCTTGAGTCATGGTCGGTTTATCTTGGGGCTTGGGGCAGCCCACGAACATCGCAATAACAACTGGTATGCAGGGCACGACGGCGGAAAGCCGGTCGCACAGATGCGCGAGTATCTCCAGGTACTACGACTCGTCATGGAGAAAACTATTACCGGAGGCGAGATCGATTTCCCTGGGAAGTTTTATCAGATTCACGCGCGTAATTTCTTTGCCCGTTCCACGCCACGACCGCGATCACAGGTGCCAGTATATGTTGCTGCGGTAAAACCGAAGATGGCGACCCTTACTGGTGAGTTGGCTGATGGCTTGGTTGGCAATCCCATGTTCTCACCTAAGCACGTGCGGGAGAATATCCTACCGTCTCTGGAGACCGGCCTGCGAAAAGCGGGGAGACAACGATCCGCTGTCGAAGTATTGGGGCAATGCTTCACTGTAGTTGATGACGATCTTGCCACTGCTTATCGTGTTGCGGCTGGAGCGATGCTCTTCAGCATTTGGGCGATGATCTACGACGACATTTTCACGGCACATGGTTTTGCTGAGACTGTCGCGCAAGTACGTGCAACACAGCGAGAGGCGGATCGACTCAAAGCCATCGATCTCATTCCTCGTGAGATGGTCGATGCTTTTTGCGCAGTCGGACCGATTGATCGCGTGCGCGCGAAAATACAGGAACGAGAAGGGCTGTTGGACACGACTATTCTCGCTGTTCCTGCAACTGGTACAACTCGCGAGCAGCAGGATTATTATCGACAGAACTTGTTAGAAGCGTTTGCATTGTGACGAAAGTAGACGAAGACAAAAAGCAGAAATCAAAAGTCAAAAGTAGTAAGGATTGTTAATGAACATGAATCCGCATTTCGCTGCTCGCATGGCCGACATCACGGCCTTTGAAGCGGTCGAGCTTTTTACTAGAGCACGTGAGCTCGAAGCCCAAGGTCGCTCGATCATTCACATGGAAGTGGGTGAGCCAGACTTTGCGACGCCGCAACCGATTATCGATGCGGGTATGTCAGCATTGCAGCACGGTAACATTCACTACACGCCAGCGCTGGGTATTCCGGCTCTACGCGAGGCAATCTCTCAATGGTATGCCTCTCGTTATCATGTCAATGTTCCCCCTGAGCGGATCGTTATCACTGCTGGTGGGAGTGGCGCTCTCCTCCTCACGCTCGGTGTCCTCCTCTCTCCTGGTGACGAAGTATTAATGGGTGACCCAAGCTATCCCTGCAATCGGCATTTTGTACGTACCTTAGAAGGCCAGGCACGACTGATTGCGACCGGACCACAAAACTCTTATCAACTCACCGCGGCAATGGTGGCGCAACACTGGTCGCCAAGAACTGTCGCTACGATGTTGGCTTCTCCGTCGAACCCAACTGGTACCATGATTGCTGACACAGAGATGCGAGCGATTGTTGACGTGATCCATGCACGTAGTGGGCGACTGATCGTCGATGAGATCTATCATGGTCTCACATATGGTTTTGATGCCTCGACGGCGTTGGCAATCTCGGATGAGATTTTTGTCCTCAATAGCTTCTCCAAGTACTTCCAGATGACTGGCTGGCGCATTGGCTGGTTAGTCGTGCCAAAATCATATGTGCGTGAGATCGAAAAACTCGCGCAGAATCTTTTTATTTGTCCGCCGAATCTCGCCCAACACGCTGCGCTGGCAGCGTTTCGTCCAGAAACGCTAGCCATCACCGAAGCCCGGCGGGCGGAGTTCCAACGCCGACGAGATTTTCTTCTTCCTGCACTCAGAGAAACTGGCTTTGAGGTGCCGGTCACCCCAGTCGGTGCATTTTATATCTATGCTGATTGTTCACGGTTTACCGCCGACACCTTCGCCTTAGCCGAGGATTTGCTGATGAAAGCTGGAGTTGCTGTTACTCCTGGTCGTGATTTTGGCAAGAACGCGTCAGAACGCTATATGCGGATTACCTACACGACCTCGATGGAAAATCTACGTGAGGGTATCGCGCGCATCGGGCGGTTTCTCACAAGTCGGGGGTCCAGATAGCTTTTGACGAGATTTCTGTCGTCGCGCGAAAGTCTTCTTGAGTGCTCACGTATTCGACGAACGGGCAGTGGTTGCCACAGGCGTGCTCTCCGGTAAGCGTTAGCGCGCGGTGGAGAGCGGCTTCCATCGCGGTAAACCAGCCGGATTGCGCTGGGAAAAGATTATCGGTGCCGATGCGCGCAGCGATGCCAGTACGCTCCAACAAGGCAAGCACAGGAGGACGGAGACCAAGAAGGAGCAACGTCCGCCCTTCCGTTGCGAGTTTCTTAGCGGTTGCATCCAGCACATTCGCGGTGGTGACGTCGAAGTCCTGCGCTTGTCGCACTCGCAGAATGAGCACTCGAATTTCCGGGTTATTCACCGCAGGTTCGAGTGCTGATTCGAGCTCTCCAGCCACGGCGAAAAATAGTGGTCCAGTGAGGTTCAGGATGCGGATAGAAGCGCAAGCCGGTCGTTCTTCTCGGAAGTCGAGATCAATTTCACGAAACCGCCCTTTCTCGCCAATAATCATTTCACGAACGGTGAGCAAGCGAGCACGCTGCAAGAATAAAACAATACTGATGGCCACGCCAAGGTAGATGGCTTTGTCGAGCGGAAGAATCCACGTCCCCACAAGTGTTGCGACGAACGCTGCTCGATCACTTCTTGTTCCGTTCACGATCATGCGAATGTGCTGACGATCGATCAAATCAGTGGCGAGGACGAGGAGAAGGCCGGCAAGACTAGCAATAGGAGTACGGGCAACGAGCGGTCCGAAAAAGAGGAGTACGATAATCATGAGCAGTCCGCAAAATAGAGCGGATACGCGACTCTCTGCGCCTGCTTGCTGGTTCAAAGTTGACCGTGACAAACTCCCGCTGACGGGATAGCCACTAGAAAATGCCGCGGCCACATTTGCGAGTCCCTGACCGGTAAACTCAGCTGCGAGATCGAGCCGTTGTCTGCTCCCTGCCGCAAGTGCACGCGCGACGGAACTTGACTCCACTAAAGACAGCACTGCACAGGCGACAGCTGCAGGTACGAGCACTGCCCAGTGGATAAGGGATGGTAGAGTGAAAGGAGGAAACCCTGCTGGGATCGGAGAAAGATCGGCAACTACGTGGAGCCCCTGTTCGTGAAGGTGTAAAAGGTTGCTGATCACGATACTCACGATTATTGCCACCAGCGAGCCTGGAACGCGGTGAGAGAATCGACGAATCGCCATGACAGTGATGATGGTCCCAATGGCGAAGGTGAGCGCAAGAAGATTTATCTGCGGGAGCGTCGTGATCCAATGGCTCAGGATATCGCCAAGGTTGCCTCTCGCCCCTGTGGTGCCGGTGACATTGGCAAGCTGACCGGCGGCGATCAGGACTGCTGCGCCGGTGATGTAGCCTCGGACTACTGGTTGTGAGATGTAATCTGCGACAGCATCAAGGCGTAAGAGGCCAGCAGCAAACTGCATTACTCCGACCATGAAGGCGAGTGTAACCCCGACTTCGAGCGGTGAAATTCCACCTTGGACCGCGAACGCAGCAACGGCACTGCCCACAAGTAGGCTGAGTGCGTTGGTGGGACCAGTCACAACGTGTCGTGAACTGCGAAACAGCGCCCCAACGATAGCGGGGATGGCAGCAGCGTACAGTCCCATAGCCGGTGGAAGTCCAGCGATCATCGCATACGCGACACCTTGCGGAATATCAAGGAACATGACGGAGGCACTGGCAAGAACGTCGCGTCGGAGTGAACTCAGGCGATACGTGCGGAGGTCAAGGAAGGGAAGATACCGTGTGAATGACATGCGCCGCCACTGCCCTGAGCTACAGCTCCTGGCTGAACTTACGAAGGGGATAATGCCTCCGGGAAACCTGGTTTACCTATACCTGTGGCACAGCAAAGTATGGAATGCCAATTGATGAGGGCAGGCACAGCCTGCCCTACCTTGTACCCGCGGAGACCCGTATGGCGGTGCTGCGCCCGCCACGGTGCTCTTACGCAAAAATCCATGTCTCGGTGTGCTTTCCATATAGCTTCGTTTTTTGAGCGTGGCGATTCATCGTCGTGTGTCGCAGCTGCACCCTTAGCATGCTTTACATTTCTCTCTTCGTAGTATCAGCAGGCAACCGATACACCTCTCGTGACGGCTTGAGTGGACGTAACAGCCAGTATGGGCGCCGGGTGCCATCAGGTGAGACCTGTTCCGCTGGACGTGTCATCTTTAACCATCTTTTGTACGCCGCACCAGGATTTGTCGGTATCAACATGAATATCACCATACTGGTCGTTGGTTTCCGCTTTGGTGACACGCACTGCTTGGTGCCAACAATGCATACCAGAAATAGGGTCTGGATGGACAGGAAAAGTGATATTTTGATGTACGCCTGCATCCGTCCACCAAATCCGTTGGCTGTCAGCATCGGTGCTCGCGTAGGCTTCGACTCCTTTCTTGCGTCGCATGCTCCACTGGCTTCCCTGGTGAGTCAGACCAACCGTTGCCATCAGTTGTCGCTGCCCGCTTCCTTCGAGCTTCCACCGTCCCATATGATGGCTGCATGCCACGACACCAGGGCGAATCCCCTCAGTAACCCACGCTTTGACGACAAAGTAGCCGATCTCGGTTTCTACACGGACTAAATCGCCGGTGCGAACTCCGATTCGGGCAGCATCAAGTGAGTACATCCACAGCGGATTGGTATGGGCAATCTCGTCCAACCACTTGGCATTGGCACTGCGGGTGTGGATCTGGACAGGCAGGCGAAACGTTGGGATCAAAACCATCTGTCCAGGCTCAAGGTGGTCACGATGAATATGGCTCTTGATGTACGTCGGCAGGGCATACTCTGGCCATCCCCAATCCTTGAGCGTTTTAGAGTAAAACTCTAGTCGTCCACTAGGGGTCGGAAACCCGCGCACGATTTTGCCGTCGACTTCAATCCCGACGAGACGCCGGCCATCTTCATCTCCATCCGGTGTAGGCAAAGGAACAATATTCGGTTCTGCAGGCCTCGGGATACGGGTAAAGACACGCCCGATCCCATCGGTATGGGTGTCTTCGAGTTCTGATGGTGGCACTAGCTGTTCGTGCACTGTGCCGATGTTTTTCTGCACTTCAAAGGCTCCGTAGCGTCGCATGTAGGCCAGCGGCGTAAGCCTCTCACTCGCTGCTCGCTCAGGAAGACCTGGAACTGAATTGGCAAAGATGAAGCCATAGTATTCATCCAGGGTGAGTTTCTCTCCAGGATGTTCCTTTGACTCAAAAAATTTACGAATACCGAGCGTGCCTTCAGGGTCGATCTGCCAGGAGAGTTCAATCCAGAACTCGTTCTCTTCCCACACTTCACCTGGATTTACTTGCCGGGTATCGGTGATCTGCTCGCCCTGGCGTTCGCGTGCGGCACGTAACACCGGCTGACGAAAACCAAGCCATTGGGAATCGTGGGTTTCATAGGAATGAATGTCGTGCCGTTCGCTGCCCACTCCCATTGGCAAGACATAGTCGGCAAAGTACGCGGTCTCACTCCAAGTAGGCGTCAGCGCGACATGCAGACCAATCATATTTTCATCACTCAACACCTCGACCCAGTTAAACCCATCGGGATTCGTCCATACCGGGTTGTACACGCGAGTGAAGTACACGTCGAGCTTTCCACGTCCATCTTTGAGGAAGTGTGGCAGTAAGAACGACAGCTCGTTCATCGCCAATGGGTACTCGCTTGGCCACGTCAACGTGTTCCACTGCGATGGATGTGGTGGAGTGTAGATAGGACGCGGGACAAATTTATTCCACGCGTTGGGATAGGTGCCACCTTCGGTGGCGATGGCACCAAGCAGTGCATTCAAGAGAAAGAGTGCACGTGAGACTTGCCAACCACCAAGATTACCAGCGGTCGCACTTCGCCAGGTATGCGTGGCGAGACGTGTTCCTGCCCGACTAACCAGGCGAGCGATCTCTTCGATAACCTGCGCGTCCACACCAGATTCCTGAGCGGCAAAAGCAAAGGTATACTCTTGATACAGATCGTTGAGGACCTGCGTGAAACTCTCGAAGATGAGTGGAAGATCTGGATGTTCCTGTTGCAGGTATTCTTGCCAATTCCACCAGCGACGGACGAACTCGCGGTTATACAAATCGTGCTGGACCAAATAATTGGCGATCGCCAGAAGAATAGCGGCTTCGCTGCCAGGATAAGGAGAAATCCAGTGATCAGCGTGTGTTGCACTATTCGACAACCGTACGTCAAAGATGATCAGTTTGGCGCCCTGACTTTTACCCTCGATAATGCGCTGAGCGTGGGGATTGAAATAGTGCCCGGCTTCGAGGTGAGAGCTGATCAGCAGGATAACGTCTGCATTCGCATGGTCCGGACTCGGACGGTCCAACCCCATCCAGTAGTGATATCCTGCACGACCACTCGATGAGCAGATGTTGGTATGGGAATTATGCCCATCGACACCCCAGGCCGCGAGGACCCGCTCAGTATAGCCATCCTCGCCGGGACGACCAACGTGATACATCACCTCGTTTGGGCGGCCTTCTTGGATTGCCGTGCGAATGCGACCGGCGATGTCTGTTAAGGCTTCATTCCATGATACCTGCGCCCAACGTCCTTCGCCGCGCTTGCCGACACGTTTAAGCGGATGAAGAATACGATCGGGATCGTTCACTTGATTGATGGTCGCTGGTCCTTTAGCACAGTTGCGACCACGTGACGCTGGATGCTGTGGATTGCCTTCAAATTTGCGGACGGTCAAAGTGTCGCGGTCTACATAGGCAAGCAACCCGCAGGCAGATTCGCAATTAAAGCACGTCGTTGGAACTAACATGTAGTGACGTTCACGCCGTTGCGGCCAGGCGCGGGAGTCCAGTTCAATCCAGTCATCCCAGCGTTCTTTCGGCGGAAAGGCTGCGAGCTGACTGCGACTCGGGCCGGGATGAAATGTTTCTCCTCGCCCTTCGACGTTATCACGTAGTGCGGTCACGCGTTCGGTCGCTTTCGTTTCACTCACAGTGTCACTCCTTTACGCCAGAGGGACTGACTGACCGGCCTGCACATAGGCATGTTCATAGGCCAGGAGACCAACGAGAGCAAAGATCGCCACAAGACCGCCGAGCCACGGCGCAGTCAAGCCTAGTGCTACGAGTCCGATCCCAGCCCAAAAATAGGAACGAAAGGCCCCATGCATCATCTCTTCTACCGCCAAGCGGGCATGCGCAGTCGGATGTGCCAATGTCACTTCACTTAGGACCATCAGCAAATGCAGCAGACTGGCGATACCCAGTATCCAAGCGAGAGCTGAGCCTTTCGTCGGTTCCTCCCACATGACGCCTAGGAGAAGCGCAGCTGAGCCAGCCAGAAGGGCTTGCATGAAAAGATGAGACGGGAGGAGTGGATTCTGCCAGAGATCACGCGCGGTTGCTTGGGCAAACAAATACGCAGTGTACACAGCAGTGAGCACACTCAGTGGAAGACCAAAAAACAACAAAGCACTACGTACCGCTGCTCCTTGTGTACTAAAGCCGGCGAGAAAATGCAGTAAGAGAACGAAGGCGTAGAGACTGATAATTACCGCGCCACGCACGAGCCAACTCTTTATCTGTGGACGGGTAAAGAGATAATAAAAACGCTTCGGGTGTTCGAGGTCAGCAATTAAGATTAGCCCGGTGAGCGCGAGAAAGATTCCGGCAACGACCGGAGCTCCCCACTGCCACAGAGGGCTTGTCGACGACAGCATACCGCATAACACAAGCAGTGCAGGAACTAGATACGCCCCAGCAGCGATCCCCTTGGTCCACGTGTACAGACTGAGACGCCAATCCCATGGAGTACGATGTGGGACGTCGTAGGCGAGGACGGCGGCGGCTGAGGTATTGCCACCGAGTGGATGACCGGAAGTGAGTTGATGAGAAACATTCCCTTGCTCACTCCACATAAACATGCCGCCTTCAGGTCGTTGAGCCGCGATGGGGTCAAGGGTTGCCTGATGCGCACCACGATAGAAAAGCTTTGGATACGTTGCCTTTTCTGGACGGCGAACGGCGACCGGATGGCGCCCGACTACTTGTGCGACAGCTGAGGACGGATCGTTCAAGTTTCCGACCAGAATGGCCTCGGTCGGGCAGACAATGACACAGGCGGGTTCCAACCCGATGTCGAGCCGATGCGCACAGAAATTGCATTTCTCGGCGGAGTGATCTTCAGGATTGATAAAAATGGCGTCATACGGACACGCGGCAATACAAGCTTTGCAGCCGATACAAATTGATTTATCGAAGTCGACGATGCCATCAGGACGAGCATGCATCGCCTTAGTCGGACAAATTTCGGTGCACGGAGAATCTTCACATTGGTTACAACGAGTGACCTGGAACGCGCGTCGTACCTGCGGAAACGTACCAACATCGACATACTTTACGTAGGTGCGATTAACCCCCAGTGGAACCTGATTTTCGGATTTACACGCCGTACTGCACGCATGACAGCCGATGCATTTGGTGTGGTCGATTACTTTCGCCCATTGCACTGCTGCTCACTTGAGTTTCTGTTGGCTCAGTCATAGGAAGACCTTAGCAAGAATGAAGAGTGAAAAGTGAAAAGTGAAGAATGATCGGAGTAAATTTCATTTTGCATTCTTCACTCTTCACTCTTAATTCTTCATTGCCCTCAGGTCCTACCGTTCCACCGGCAATTGCTGATCATTCCAGTCGAGCATGCCGCCTTTTAGATTGGAGACATGTTCGAAGCCCAGACCGGTAAGAATCGCTGCAGCCGTAGTACTTCGTACCCCCGCGCGGCAGATGACAACCACATCCTTTTCTTTATACGCGTCAATTTCTTTTGCTCGCGTCGGCAACTCTTTCAGAGGAATCAGTACGCTTCCTGCAATGTGTCCAAGGTCGCCACTAAACTCGTCTGTTTCGCGGACATCGAGAAGCAGTAGGGACGCTGCGGCCCGGCAAGCTGTGAGTGTACTTCCTGGGCGGTCAGTTGCCGTACGCTGTTCAGTTCCGCCAGAGTTGGGAAATGGACTGACTCGTCTTCGATGGCTGACTGATTGGGCTGGAGCGATTCCTGAATCCCTTGGGGAAGCGGGAGCCCAAGGTTGTTCATTAAGTGGATGTAGGCCTCGCGTGTTCGCCTTGCGACACGAGGGTTCGTCCGTTTCTCTTCACCGATTGTCGAGTTCAGGTGCCCACGATAGTCATGAGCAGGAAACACCAATGTTTCGTCGGGAAGGGAAAACAATTTGTGAATAATTGAATCATACTGTTCTCCAGCATCACCACCAGCAAAATCACAGCGTCCGGTACCGTGAATCAACAACGTATCGCCGGTAAGCACACGATTGGCAGCATGCAGGCTGATGCTATCCGGCGTATGACCGGGAGTATAAAAGACGCGGATTCGCTCATTGCCAATTGGAATCATCTGTCCATCTTCGACGTGGATATCAACATGCGGAGCTGGAGCGCGACGATGCATCATGACCGGTGCCCCGGTGATATCATGCAGTTCCCAACCTGCGGTGCGATGATCTGCATGTGTGTGGGTATCGATGATAGCCTCCAGCTCACAGCCGAAATAAGCAAGAGAGGCGAGGTAGCGTTCGACTTTGTCTTTGAGAGGATCGATCAAGGCAGCTTTCTTCGTATGCTCACAAGCGATGAGATAGGTTTTACATTTGCCACGGTTGAGTTCGCGAAACAGCATAGACCCTCCTTATATGTATATCTGACTAATGCGCGAGTCAGTTCCCATTGTTCAGGCGTCTTGTGGGCTCTGGAACGCTGGAGTGGTTGGGGAAACTAGGTGTGACTCGTGCTGCGATGGAGTTAACACGGGCTGTCCTCGGGTTTTGTCCACAAGCCGGTGAAGAAACATTCCGATGAGCATTGCCACGACGAAGACCAGGACTGACGATTGTCCCGAAGCAAGTGACGTAACTGCTGGTCCAGGGCAGAAGCCTCCTACTCCCCACCCAACGCCGAAAAGCGCAGCTCCGCCCAGCAAACGAAGATCAAAGTCACTCCGTGTTGGGATAGCAAACGTTGGGGCAAAGAGTGGTGTCGAACGTTGGCGAATCACACGATAAAGAACCGCATGCACCGCGATTGCCCCCATCATGACAACTGCCAGACTTGGATCCCAGTTGCCAAAAATATCGAGAAAGGCGGTCACTTTTCCGGGTTGGGTCATGCCGCTTATCGCAAGACCAATGGCAAAAATCAGACCTGCAACAAATGCCGCGAGTGCTGAGTTCATAGTGATCCTCCCAACAGGTGATTGATGATGTACACGGTGACGATTCCTGTAATCATGAACGTGACTGTGGCGACAATGGAGCGTACCGAGAAACGGCTCATGCCGCAGACGCCATGGCCGCTAGTACAGCCGTTGCCAAGGCGAGTGCCAAAGCCAACCAGAAGACCGGCGAGAACCAGTGCGCCAGTCGAGCGTGCAATACTGAAGGTGAAGACTTGCGGAGAGAAGAGACTAAAGAGGAGTCCGCCAGTAAGGAGACCGACAACGAACAGTACACGCCAAGCCGTGTCATTCTGTGTGGGGCTAAGGAGCCCTCCCACGATACCACTAATGCCCGCGATCTTGCCGTTACACAGCAAGAGGAGCGACGCACTCAGGCCGATCAACATACCTCCACACAGCGAAGCGATCGGAGTGAAGTTTTCCATAGAGTTTCTTTCATTGCGACTGCCTGGCCCTCACTTTCTCTCTGGTAGCGTGCGCCATGCGCACGAATGGCGGTGGCTGAGGGGTCACGCGCACATCGCGCGCTACGCGAAGTGTACCAAGGTTCTGTGGTTCGATTTAGTCTCCCTTGCGAGCAAGCATATTCTCTGTTATGATCATATTACCATTTAGCAATATAGTTAACTAATGTCAAGGAAGATTCATGCCGCGCCAGAAACGAGAACTTTCCGATGCCGCCTTGGCAATGATTGCCGAGCGTTTCAAGCTCCTTGCCGAACCGATGCGGCTCAAGATTCTCCATTCATTATGGGATGGGGAGCTAACGGTCGGTGGGATTGTTGCAGCCACGAGTGCCTTACAAGCGAACGTGTCTAAGCATTTAGGGATCCTGCAACTCGCTGGCTTAGTCCGCCGCCGTAAAGATGGGCTCAATGTGTACTATGAGATTGCAGACGAAACCATCTTTGCCTTATGTGAGGTTGTCTGTAATAGTCTTCATGACCGACTAGCTGCGCAGATTGACGAACTCAACCCACCGATGGGCAACAACGACGACGAGCACGGTAACCGCAGGAGGGGAGAGGGATGAAGCTTTCGTACACCGCCCTCAAAACGTTTCAACAGTGCCACTTTCGCTATCACGTGCGGTATAATCGTGGGTTACCAACCCGGCCACGACCCGCGGCGCAATCGTCACGTGCGTTACACGGCGCGTTACATCTCTTTCATCAAGGGTTAAAACAACAGCCAGCCGACCATCCTGGGCTCTTTCCTGGTTCTGCTGTTTCACTGGAGAGCTTACTGGCACATTTAAAGGGCTATTATGACAATCCCACCCGTCCGCTGACTGACCAACAATATCAAGAAGGTCGTCAGTTGCTCACCCGCTATTGGGAAGCGCATCGCGGACGCTTCCCCACGCCCTATCTGTTAGAAGAAAAGTTCACGTTACATGTGGGGCCGTTTGCGCTGACTGGGCGCATTGATCGAGTGGACGACACGCCAGACGGCTTTGAGATTATCGATTACAAACTAGCGCAGCGTAATGTGATTGCTCCTGACCCTTTGCAATTGGACGTCTACCAACTCGGCTTTCATGCGACCACAGGAAAGACGGCAAAGAAATTGTCATTTTACTACCTACGCCCTGGGCAGAAAGAAACGGTGGAGGCTGACAAACTAGAGGCCGCTCAATCTCGCGTCAGAGCTTTATGTCGCGACATCGGCCGTGAGCAAACGTTTCACCCCCACGAGGGGGCGTGGTGTGCAAGCTGTGACTTCCAGGAATTTTGTCCAGTGAAGGCGAGAAATCCCCGACCACTTCCGGTGAGTAGCCGGGCAACACAATTGGGGTTTGATTT
>CAVTCR010000077.1:0-37952 GCA_963733195.1 uncultured delta proteobacterium | reverse complement strand
GTGAGCGCATTGAAGATCGTAGTTTTGCCAGCACGAGAATCCAACTAAGCCTACTTTCATGCGAGGAAATGTAGCAGGTTAGCGAACCGTGGTCATGGGGAGACCAAGGGAAGCCGTCCAGGAAAAAGGGTCTTGTCGCGAAATATTCTCCTAACATCTTTTCCGCTACACTTTCTATAGGGACACGTGGGAAGGAGGATGGTAACGGTAGAGGGAGTTCAAAGGAATCGCTCAGTACTCCTTATGCCACAGAATACCGGCTTCACTGTTACCGCCGGCGCTCGTCGAGGTCGTAGTTTTCCACCCGGGGCTCAGGGAGTATTCCACCGACACCTCCTGCCCCTTCTTACGGCAATATCCTGGGACATAGACACGTAGGTGTTCGGGGAGACGTACCGACCGAAGCCAATACGCCCGCCCGTGAATCGACCTCCCGTAGGTCAATCCCGAGCTGTTCGAGCCCCAGGGCCTGCGAGACCGACTCCCCGATCTTGGCCGCAGCATAACCGCTGGTGACCTTTAAGGCCTGTTGCTGCAGGTCCATTTTCTCTCCTTGGCTTAGCGCGGTGGTCGGCTTCCCGAACAGCAACACCGCCAAAATGTCGGCTTGTTCCATCTTGGGTTCGCTGCGGAAGGTCAGCGACGGTTTTTGGGCTGTTCCACCCACGACTACCTCGACCTGATAGTCTGGTAAGCGGTATTGCGCCACGATATCCACCCCGGGGTTGATCTCTTCCCCCCGGTGAACACCACCCGCCCTTGGGTCAACGTGAAACGACGCCCCTGAACGCCGATCCAGCCGCGGACGGTCTCGATGGCACCGACAAGTGTCAGGTCTTCCCCTGGCTGCTTCGTTGCCCGCACCTTGCCAGCCAGCTCTACGTCCGCATTGGAATGCCGAACCCACGTGTTGCGGGGTACAGCCACCGTGAGGTCAAGCGCCAGGTTCTGAAAAGTGTCTGTTTGCGGAGGGGCCTGAGTTTTCTCCTGCTCCTCCTTAACCGTCGAGGGTGTAGAAGAACTTCCTGTGTGCCGGATCACGATGGTGTTGTCGCGTTGCACAGGCGTGTCTTGGAGAAAGGCTAGGTCGGTTCGGAGGGTCGCCTGCAACACTTCGAGTTGTCCTGTGACCCGTGCGGCAGTCAGCGGCCCTTCGGCCCGAACCTCACCGCCGATCTCGGCCTGATACTGGCGTGTGTGGATGGCCGGCCAGCGCTCAGCCGAGAGGGATACCTTGAGATCTGTGGGTGCATAGCCTCGTAAGGCAATGGTTCCGCTGCCCTGTAGGCGTCCGTCTCTGGCCTGGGCCGCTATCTGCGCGATCCGCACGTTCTCCGGATCCACTGCACCGGCTACGGTGATCGCAGAGATCTGTACGCCGAGTGGGTTCACCATTGCTTGCCCATCCCGGAGTTGAAAGGTCCCTCGCGGCAGCGGACGCGAAACCGGACCTTGCAGGCTGAAGTCCAGACTGAGTTCCCCGCCACACCCTGGACGGCCTTACTACTAAAGGCATTCAGGAACGCCAAACTCAGGCCAGAAGAGCGGACTCGGAAGTCCAAATCGCCGAGCACTTGTGTTTTCCACCCTTCCGCCCAGCTCATGGCAAGCGGCAGGGAGCCGCTTGCGCTCAGCGCATGCTCGGCATCCTGGCGGAAGGTCAACTCTAGAGTGGCTTTTGCTTCTTTATAGACGACTGCCGTCAAGAGATCTTTGTAGTCCTGGCCGGCAACACGAAGACCTGTGAGATGTGCTGTCCCGTCGAGGCTCGGCCGTGCCGCCGAGCCGCCAACCTGCACCCGGGCCGAGAGCACTCCGCTGACCTCGGGGTGCTGGGACAGCAGTGGCTGTAACGCCGCGAGGGTGAAGCGGTCGATCTGGACCCGCAGGTCCTGGGTACCAGTCGGAGACAGGCTTCCCTCAAGCAGCATCTGTTGGTCGCCGTTTGCGAGCAGAAAGCGCTCGATAACAATGCCTTCTGTGTTCTGTATGATCTTTACCGGTTGAGTGAGTTGCCAGGTTCCGTCCAACAGCTCCAGCGAGAGCGTGCTGAGGCGCACAGCAAGCTGCGCGGGTTGGTACGCGACCTCGGCGTTCAGGCGGTGGCTGTGGGCGGTGGCATCCCGAACCTTCACCGCCACTTGGGCCGACAGCGGCGCCGGCTGTTGTTGGCCGTGCGGGAGGGTCACTGTCGCTTCGAGCTTCTGCAGCTCCACCCCCGTCTGGATGCCGTCGAATACGGCTGTCAGGGTGCCCTGCGGCTGTGGCTGTCCCAGGTTGTTCAGATCGAACGTGATCGTCCCGCGCTGTATCACAGCCTCATCCACGCGCAGCTCTGCGGCTTTGAGCTCCCCCTGCGCCTGCAGAGCGGCGATGTTCCCGCTCGCCTCCCCGGTCAGGGCGAGTGCACCCGATCCCTTCCGGCCGGCAAGTGACAGCCATGGCGACAGATCCGTGGCTCGGAGCGTGTACAAGAGCCGCCCGTTCTCTTCTGGGGTGGTACCCATCTCCCCTTGTACAGTCAATGTGGTGTCTGTCGCCGCCAGTGTCGCTTCCGCGATCCGGATACGCCCGTCCGCAATCCGCGCGTCGAGACGACCGCGCTGCATCTGCAGCGGGCCGATGGTGGACGGGCGCAGCTCAATCTCGGTCTGCGCGTCCATCGTCGGCAGGGCGAGCCCCGTTCCCCGCAGCGTGCCCGTGAGGTTCAGGTCACCGCTAACAGGTTTCTCCCCCGCCGCCACTTTCTTGAGGTCCAGGCCTTCTATAGAGAGGGCTAGATCATAGCGTGGCTCTTCGGCTAGGGTGATTGCCCCCTGCCAATGCGCCCGACCAAGCCCACCGCGCACCTCTCCGTTCAGCTTTCCCGTTCCTTGCTCCAGGCTCCCGTTCAACGCCATATCTCCAATCTGCCAGCTCGCGACCCGCAGAGCTTGGCCTTTTAGGCTCGCCTTCCCATTGACGTCAACAAGGGCTGTTCCTGCGCCGTTCGCTCGCACTGTGCCCTCTACCACACCCGCCACGTCTTCTCTTGCTAAGAGTTTTTGTACATCAAAGCGACGGATTGTGACCTCTCCCTGATACCGGGGCATTTGCTGGCTGAGATCAGCCTGTACATCCGCAGTTACCTGGGCATCAGCTATAGCGAGCGTGAGGTTCGTGTGTAGGTCCGCCAGTGGCCCGGTGACCCGCAGCTTCCCGGAGAGGGCCTCCTTCAGTGGCCAGCCAGGCACGATTTGGGCAACATCAGCAACTGCCAAATTTTCGATGACCAGCTCAGCATCCGTGTTCAGCGTGATCAGATTGTCAACCGTACCGGCGAGGTGGAGGCGAGAGTGAGGGGTATGGAGGCTGAAGGCGCTGATACGAACCGCAGCCGGAGTCACCGTGCCCTCATAGACCAAGGCGGCCTCTGCCTGTACCTCCGGCAATCCCGATGCAGTGATGCGAAAAGCTATGCGGCGGACCTGGATTTCGAGGCCAGTCGGCAGCTTCTCGATTTTCGCGTCCAGGGTGGTCTCGGTGAGATAGTACCTCTGCTCAGCCGCACGCGCGAGCGTCACGTCAATACGAGCCCCTTGCACCGTCACGGTATCCAGATGCATAGCAAGGCCGCCCTCTTGTGTCGGGGCCGCTTCAGGCTGCACTATTTCGGGAGCAAGTGCCTCCAGGATATTCCAGGTGCCCGCCGCGTCTTGCTTGAGTTGCACGACCGGTTCGACTACCTCTACGCGCGATATTTGCATACGGCCCTGCAGGAGCGGGAGCAAGGAGTACTGTATTGTCAGACGGGGGACATAGAGAATGTCAGTCCCCTGATGCTGAATAGTGAGGTTGTGCAGGGTCACATTCTTCCAGATTGACCCCTCGATTCGTTCCACACCGACGTCACCGCGAAAGGAGGTGTTTAAGGCACTCACCAACTGGTCGCGGAGCAGTATCTGAAACCGCTCCGTGCGGATGAAGAGCACGCCCCCGACCACGACAAGGAGCAGCAAGCTTCCGAACACGAGCGCTATCCAGCGGAGATATGACCTGACGCGTTTCATAGCTGTCATCCTTATTAAAAGAACTGGCCGATGCTGAAGTGCACCTGCCAGCCCCGGTCCCCGCGCGGCGGGTCGAAGGGAAAGCCGATATCAACCCGCAGCGGTCCGACTGGCGTAGTGTAGCTTACCCCAAACCCAGCAGCAAATTTGAGATCATCAAGCGGCAGGTCAAAAGAGTCGAGAGACACCTGGCCAAAGTCCACAAACAGCGCGCCGCCTAACTCCCTCCACAAGGGGCGGCGCAGCTCCACCGAGCCCTCGATCAGGCTGAGCCCGCCGAGGGGGTCATCCGCGTCGCTGAGCGGCCCGAGTCGCCGGCGGCCATACCCCCGCACGCTCTTTTCCCCGCCGGCATAGAAGCGCTCAAAGAGAGGAAAATTCGCCCGCGCACCCAAGGCATCGGCAAGGCCGATTTTTAGCCGGCCGGCGAGTACCGTTTTCCTGCCCACATGGTAGTATTTTTTCGCCTCAGCCGTGAATTTGTAAAAGCGGAAATCTCCCCCCCATACTACCCCCGCTTGATCGGCCGACAGGGACACTACCTCTCCTGCCTGGGGATTGAACGGGTCTTCCGTGGTGTTCCAGACCAGACCCAGGGAAGGCCCCGAGAGGATACCGTCCCGCTTGATCCGCCCCAAGGCCCGGACCGTGGCAGGGGCAATGTCGTGCAACTTGGCAAACTCCAGCCGGTACCCTACGAATCCCGACAGGGTCGGAGAGAAACGGTGCTCCAGGCGTGGCTGAAAACGCGTCGCGTCGAGCAGGAAAGTTTCCTCATCTTCTTGCTCTTGGCTCAAGCTGAGTACCGCACGGGTGCGGGGTGAGAGAAAGTGTGGCTGGACAAACGTGGCCTTGGCCGTGCGAGTGACGGACGAGAATTTGAGCAAGAACGATAACTGTCGGCCTCCGCCCAGCCAGTTGCGGTGTTGCCATTCGACTTGGGCGCCAATTTCATCTTCCGTGCCATACTTGAGTCCTGCCTTGATCTCACGCGGGGGTTTCTCTTCGACACGGACCCGCATCGGCACGACCTGCGGTTTGCTCTCCGTGTGTTCCGGCGCAATTTGCACGGCCCGGAACAGCCCCAGGGCCAAGATCTTTTCCTGCGAGTCCGCGACCTTGCGCAGGGAAAACTGTTCGCCAGACTGATACGTCAACTCCCCGAGGATGAGGGGCGGATCGACTTTCTCGGTGCCCTCCACTCGTGTCGTCCCAAACACGGCCTGCGGCCCGGGCTGCACAGTATACTGGACAGACGCGTAGCCTTGATCGGCATCGACTTCCGCCCTCCGCTTTGTCTCCACGTGCGCGTGGCCCCGTTCCCGAAAGAAATCCCGCACCAGCTGTTCACCCTGTTGGTACGCCGCTTCGCTAAACGGCCCACCCGGTTGAAGGGGCAGCTGCTCAGGGAAAGGAAAATCGGCCGGGTCTGGGTGATGGTCGGTGACTTCGACCTTGACGTCCGCCACGGTGACGGGTCGGTGCTCTGCCACGGTGATGTGAGCCGTCACAAGCGCATCCTGATCGTCGACCTGTAGGTCATAGGTCACCCGGCTCTGGTAATATCCGCGAGCCTCATAGAAGCGCTGTAGACGTTCGATATCGGTGGTAAAGGTGACCGGGTCAAAAACCGGCCGTCCCTTCCACGGGGTGTACCAAGGCCGTTCTTTTGTACGGAGCGTGGCCAGGAGCTCGCGGGCGGAAAACGCCTCATTCCCAGAGATGACAACGGCCTCCACCTGCCATTTCCGCTCTGGAGCTAGCTCCTCCACGGTCAGCGCGAGAAGGGATGTGCTCCACCAGCACCAGAGTGTCAAAACAAGAAACAGTATGCAGGGCATGGCCTTCCCCAATGACGAACCTGCTCTATTACTTCTCTTTTAGATTGTATCGCCACGGTTTCTCTACACAACTCACGTAGGAATTACGGGCCCTGGAACAGAGTTGGCTCGGAGGCCAGGGATCTGAGGGTGAGGCCCTCAAGGGCGTGCCGGACAGCCTGATCACGTCGTTGCAGAATGCCCAAGACCTGCTCCTCTTTGCCACTGGCAGGTGCTGTGGAATCTGCACCGCGGAGGATATCGAGAATCTCGACTACGGGAATCTGCTCGGGTAGGCGTCCCAGAGTAATTCCGGCAGGCTCTGCCGCCCGCAGAAGCAAGCCTCGCCGCACGAATCCGTCGATCAGCTCTTCCAGGCTTGACAGAGGCAAACCGAGGGCGGCGGCCAGCTGGGCCGGATCCGAAGGGGGTCTCCCTTCAAGGGCGCGCTGGGTTAGCTCGACTAGCGCCGCAATGGCCAGTTGTTCCCGGAACAGCTGGCTGTGTCCCCTATGAGATGTGTGCTTGCGGTACGCACCGGGATGCTGATGGTAGTACGCCACCTCGGCTCCCACCAGGACGATCAGCCACCCGAGCTGCAGCCAAATCAAGAAGAGAATCAGGATGGCGAAGCTCGAATAGATCGCTGCATAGCTGCTCGAGCCTGCGACGAACTTGGTGAACCCGACACCAGCCACTTGCCAGAGGAGACCAGCCACGACCCCACCGACCAAGGCTGAGCGCAGGCGGACGCGCGTGTGGGGGACGAACTGATACAAAAACGTGAAGGCCGCGCACAGGAGAATGAGCGGCATCAGGTGGGTGACGAGGGGCACGACCCAGCCCAGTGGTTTGAACTCCAGGAAACGTTGTACCAGCCAGTAACTTTGGGCTGAGGCTGTCAACGCCAGGGCAGTGAAGATCAAGACCGGACCTACCAGCACTACACTCAGGTAATCGCTAAATTGGCGGCCCAGACTACGGGGGCGGTGCACCTGCCAGATGTTGTTTAAAGCATCCTCGATCTTCCCGATGAGGGAGAGCACGGTATAGAACAACCCCACTACACCGACTGCCCCGAGCACCCCCACCTGCTGGTTGTCGACAAACACGATCACCCGGCGGGTGATTTCGATTGACTCCGGACCCAGCGGTGCCAACATCCCTGCTAAGGCTGGCTCCAGCTGGTTCTGCACGCCAAATGCTTTGAGCACCGAAAACGCTACGGCGAGAAACGGGACGAGGGAAAGGAGGGTGGTGTACGTCAGGCTTGTGGCCCGCAGGTTCAGCAAGTCGTCCTGAAACTTTTCCACTCCGACCATGACCACGTGCAGCAATGTGGCTTTGCCGCGGGCAAGCGAAGCCTGACGGGGGTGCAGATCAACGCGGAAGAGTCTCTCAATGTAAGAGCTCAGAGCCATAGCGTACGTCGCACGGCATTGTCAACTTATTTCACTTACTGTTACTTACATGCGATATAGGGTCATGTGTATCCATACCGGACACTACATAGAGGGTCTCCATCTTTCAATTTCCTGTTTTTAGCGCTTAAGTTGACAATGCCTTTCCAACTTAGCGTGCTCCAGAAACTTCAGACCCTGTTCACCCTATACTTCTAAAGACTTCTCCTAATTCCTATCACCTTCTGACCTGAGCCAGCGCCCAACGAGCGCCTGGATGGAGTTAAAGAAGACGTAAAAGTTCGAGGATTTTTGCACAAACGCGGTGGCCCCCAGTTGGAGGCAGGACGCTTCTTCTTTCTCTTTGTCCACCCTACTGAGGATGATAATCGGGGTCGCGTGATAGGCTGGCAGCTGACGGATTGCCGTGAGAATCTGGGTGCCGCTCATCGTGGGTAACCGGAGGTCTAAGATAATAAGGGCAGGCGTCGGCACGTGTGCTAAAGGGTAGTCTTTGCGCAGAAACTTGAGGGCTTCGGCACCGTCGGACGTCGTCCAGAGCTGGATATCCCGGCCACACTCTTCCGCTGCCCGCTGAATGAGATAGACATCCGCAGTACTGTCCTCGACCAAGAGAATGGCTTTTGCAGGCATACCTGTCTACGTCCTATTTCCATGCTAGTCCGAAGTGCCGTGTAAGGAAGAGGGGGCGGGCGGTTTTTCTTCAGGCCGCCCTCGCTAGCGACTGCCGACGGAAGGAGGAGGGATGAGAATGGCTCATTATGGCCGGACGGTGACGAAGCGAAAGTCGATATTGTCGATCTCCGCTCGGGCCGGCTAATGCCCGTGGTCACTGGCCACAGCCCCACTAGGACGTTTCGAGCTCATTCCGAACGCAACAAGACCGGGGTCCAGTGCAGCACGTTAGTCAGATGGCGATGTTGAGATTCCTTCCTCACTTGCCAATTCGGGGACATGTTCCGCTTCATAGTGTTCAATCAACACGCTCAGGATTTCCATTAAGGAAGCCAAGGAGTGAGATTCGTCTTCACCCACTTCGTCGATCAAAGCATCCAGTACGGCCACTAAGCGACGATACTCGGCTTCGGTATGCGGTACGAACAGGGTGGTCGCCATCTCAGGCCAGTGTGTCACCGCAGTTGAGATATCGGGATTCTGCACGTTCATGGCTATTCCTTCCATTTGCCTTCATTATATTCTTGGTGAGTCAGTACAGCGCGGATATACACACGCTGTCGATTGTAGTGCAGAGCGGCGATCAAGCGCACCTTGTTCCCGCCAATATTGAACACAGTAAGCTTTCCGACCTGATCAGCAGCGGGAAAGATCGTACGCAAGTCAGCAAAGGAGGTGAAGTTCCGTCGCTTCATCTCACGATACCAATGCTCTAAAGCACCCTTGGTCTCGGGCTGTTGCTCAGCAAACTCATTGAGCCGCTTGCGCGTAATGATGTGCATTGCCTGCTATCCCTGACGACTAGCTTCATCATGACATTAGAGGGGTGGACGTCGCCAGCCACCCAAAGCGGTCTCCATATGCTGTGCAACCGTTAACGCCACAGTCACTCGCCGTCCAACGGGGTCCTTTTTGGCTTTACCCAAAACCGCTCGCGGGCTGCGGTCGGCTTGGAGGCGGTGGTTAGGCCACGATAGTCTGAACCTCTGTCGGTAACTTGCTGAGCGTCAGCTCTTTGAGCTGTACTTTCTTGCTCGCATTATCAATGTCAATTCCGACTAGGTTCCCGCAGGCGTCGTAATCGAGCACATCCCCTCGGAGATCTCCTGGCTATCCACGCCCGTTGCTCGGAGAGGTCGATGTAAAGTGAGTCCGTGTCAGGGTAGTAGGTGAGCTTCATGGTTTGAACCTCCGGTCAAGGAAAGCGTTATGAATGGTCACTTTATCCTCAAGCGTGACTACTCGTAAGACACGATTGTCCGATTCGAGAATCGCTCCCCAGAAGCGAAACCGATTTTTCTCTTGGGGTTCACTCCGCAGCGGATTGTCTAGGACTTGAATGCACCACTCCTTTTTCAGGTAGGGGCGTTTGCGCAAGACCTCGTTCTCGAAGTAGTCCGTGAATTTGTATGCCTTCACCTCATGAAGCTTAGCGGTTTCCCAGCTAGCCTGGAAAGGCGTGGGCTAACGCCCAAGCGCACCGCGAGCCGCCAAGACGCGCCCTTTCAGCTTCAGTCAGAACCGCAATTAGGCAGCGATGTGGTGGCGCGTCAGGTTAGCCGTCTTGGCTCTATTCTCATGCACTGGCTTGTTGCCGAACGCCGGGCCTGAGCCGCTGCCGGAAGCGGGAGCGAGGCACGAACAGACGCTGTAGGCAGTCAGCTCCAGGCGGTTGTTAGGGCCACCCTGGGGCACTCCACCCCCCGCGGGTCCGCCCTCGCCACCGAGAGGCGTGTGTCTCAGACCCCCGTCGCCCGCACCACTGCAAGGTGGTCACCGAGGTTCGCCCGTGGACGGTCGAACTGGAGGGTGTTCCGCCCTGGCGACTGATGTGCGTTTGCCCCAGCTTTTGGCGGACAGGGATGGCGCCGATGATTGCACGGCTTAAGCTTCGTTCGTCGATAGACCCTCATCCCTGTTTTTGTGGACAGGACTGCTTGTGAGGGAGGTAGCGGTTTTGGGCCAGCGCGCACTGCGGAACCGGTCCTTGCCCAACCACGTAAGACACACTTTGTCGGACTGGTTTCCGCCCAGGATCTGATACGCAGTAGCGTCCTCGCCCACGTAGAAACCGACATGGCCTTTCCCACTCGCCAGCGATTCCCGCCAGAACACCATCACCGCGCCGAGGCGAGGCGTGATGGCATCCCCGAATCGTTCCCATTGCCGCGCGCCCAACGGGTTCCCTGGGAGGACCTCCTGCTGCAGTGTCAATCCGATGCAGTGCGCGACGAACAACCCACACCACGGGACATCATCCCCGGCATAGTTGATGTCGAGGCTCGTCGCCCAATCCATGATGACCGGGTTGTTCTTGTCTCCCAGCACCTCCTTGGTGCCCACCAAATGCTTGGCTTCCTCAAACCAAGGAAGTAATGAGCTGGCGGTTGGTGGAGCCGGGGCAGCGCCCGCGAAGAGTGCCGCCGTGGTCCGCGGGCCAACAACACCGTCGACCTCAAGACCTTGTTGCGTCTGGAATTGCTTGACTGCGGCGATGGTGTTGCGCCCCCAGATGCCGTCAACCTCGCCCGGATCGAAACCTTTTCCCTTCAGCGCTTGCTGAATCCGTCTGACTGCTTCGCTTGTCATAGTAACCTCCTTGCGAATTCATTACTCGGTCTGTGCCCGCCCTAACCCTTGCGTTTAGCGCCCCGCGCCGCCACACGAAACTTGAAAACACCAAGCCGCTTCGTGGAGCGGGTGCGCTGGTACCGGACGGTAGACGGAGATTTCGTCCCACAGTTATTATTGCGCGGGTTTAATCGACCATTCAGGCATGAGTATGAGCCCTTTATACCATCGATGAGGTGGACTTGAATACATACCCGACACCTGAGCTAGCCTGCGATCAAGACCAGCCAGTTTCGATGCGCCCACCCCGACTGACAGGGCCCTTTGTAGGGCTGTCGCCTGGGCAAAGGCGAACTTACGCCGCAATCCTGCTGCGGGTTTTCCATAAACAATACCTATCCATTCTCCATGACTGTCGCAAAAGTATACTTGATTACCGTTGTACAAACGATCAATCATTGGGTATTTTCTGCCTGGTCCCATGCGCACCGCCAGAAAACCATCGCCGCTCTGATTGAGACCACGTACCTCCCCGAGTCCTCCGCAGGCATCGAGTTTGGCAACGCCACCGACCATCACAGGAACAGCACCACCTGCAAACACAGGCATTGCAGCAAAGCTCAGCATAAGTGTTATGAACCACCTGGAAATGAAATAATGCAGTTTCCTCATGCTACTTTCCTATTCCCATATGCATTTGGCAGTTAAGTTTGCATTCATTAGCTTGCCCGAATTCAAGGCGTAAATTACCGTTAATCCTTGCGGGAGCCAAAGCGGTCCACCAAGCGACCAGAGCTGATGTTTTTCTCCTCCCGGCCTTACAGTTGCTTCCCTTTGTTGACCTCCACGCGAGCCTAACGTAAAGGATTTAATCCGTTCTGCGGATAAAGCAAGGTACACTCTTCTCCCTGCTCAGCAGGGCGCTTAAATCCTGTTGAACGCAACCGCGGCCCGCAGATCGTCGGCGCTATGGGGATTCTATCGAGTCTGACGCTCCCTGCCAATGATGACACTGCCGGTGAGAACACGAGGGGGGAGGCAGAGCAGTAAGGCCTGCTCGGCAGCTAACTACTTTGCCCGCGCACTCCCTTGACACTTGGGGCAGTGCCGATTACGACACGAGTCGTAACAGACGCGCTTGGTCCCCCAGCTCACACAGTGTTCAACATGCCCGCCCAGTGCGGCCGTCCGATACTGCGCAATAGCCCGTAAGACGCGGGCTTGCTCATGCGAGACGGCATGCGTGGCCCGAAACGCCGCGCCATACGTGCGCACGATGTCGGCGACTTCAAAGGGCGGCGGCGATGAGGGTTGCCAAATCCGTGCCGCCTTCCAAATAAGTGGGTCGTAAACGCGTGGCGCAAGGCATGAATACCCCCCCGCTTTGGTTATGCCTGCCCGCTCCTTGGCCGCGTAGTACATCCGTTGCGCGGTCACGATGGGCATGGGCTCGGGCTTAGTTTGCTTAGGGAACAGCCACGGGGCCGTGGGCCGATACAGCTGCCAGTAGCGGCGTAACTCCGCCAAGAGGCGGGGCCCGAGTAGCGTGTAACGATCCTTGCGCCCTTTGCCTTGTTCGACGCGGAGCATACCGCGCCCGGCGTCAATGTCGCTGACCCGCAGGCGCACAACTTCGCTGACGCGCAACCCACCGCCATACGTGGTCATCAGCAGGGCGCGCTGGCGCTGGGCCTGAGAATTTCGCCATGTTGCGCCATATCGCCCTCAATCTCTTACGCCAAGACACGCACACGAAACTTGGGATTCAGAACAAACGGCTCAAGGCTGGCTGGGATGAGTTGTACCTCGCTAATCTCGTTTTTGGACACACCTTTTAGTGCAATCGCCCTAGGAGACAGAGGGCTCTCCCCAGTTCCCGAGTTTCCCTTCTGACGACCTGCTCCGCTCTCCTCAGACCCCGGTGGTGTCCTGCCTGTCTCGCCCTTACGCCAGCAGGACTGCTACCTTCCACTCGCGCCAGAGTGTCGGCTTTCTCCCGGCTTCGACGGGGATTATCCTGTGGATCACCACTATACACATTTCGGAGCTCTATGACGCAGCCTGTTGTCTCGCTACCCCCGGCTCCGTACAGCCCCTTACGAAACTGCACGCGGGCTCACTACTGAGCTGCTGGCTAGGCGTTGCTCAGGTGGGACTAGAATCCACAAACTCGCACCCACTGAGAAACACTGACCTATTTCATGAAGTTCCCTCCATTCCCTAGATCTCGGGCCTAACTTGGCGCGAGGCGCGCCAAGTTAGGCCATAAAAGCCGCAACAGCCCTTATTCTCCGCTGGCGGCGAGTTCAGGTCCAGTAGCTCATAACCCTAATTTTCCTGCAACGTCCCCTAGTTCTTTTCTCGTGATTACAATTGGACGGCCGCATAATACCAGGTTAGGTCACGGTAGTAGTCGAATAAGTAATCGTTCGGCTCGTAGTACACATATATGTACCGGTAATAGCCGTAGTAATAGGAGTAGTATGCCCAATAGGCTGTGGTTGTTCCAGACGGGGCATAGATGTAGGCGTAGTAGGCATAGATGTAGGCGTAGTAGGCATTGTCTGAAACTAAAGACCAGTAAGTCGCGTCTGAGGAGACCGCGAGGTTTTTGTAATAGTTTGCGTAATAGTCGTAGAGACTTGCATAATAAGAATAGTACAAGACGTCCGGAAATGTGGCTTCTGCTTTCCGTGGTGCACCAAGATTCAGCATAAGCGTTGTCGCGAGGATTGTTACAAGTGTATAAAACCTGATAAGCTTCGTCATTGCCTTCTCCTCCCATTTCAAGTTAAGTGAAGTGTTGTTGAGATTGTCCTCACTGTAGAACAGGCCCATCATTATTCCTACAAGCAGACTTCCTGAACGCTCACATTCTCAGATTTCTTTCCTGTTGCTCTTTTTGACGCCCTCCTTTCTCATTAGCACCTGTACTCCCTCAGTCCACCAACGCCCTCGGCGAAAACCCACTCCTCTCCTACGGTCTCGGCGGTGGTGGTGGGGTGGGTAAGAGGCTAAGAAACTGCGATACTCTTCTTCACTCAAAATTGGTTGCAGTTTATTCTTCAACTCCTGGGTATTCTCCTCCATATAGGTGTGAAATACCTCCGGAGGAGGGGGCTTCCCCCCTGACGATACCGCCGCCATTTTTTCCTTGAGAATATTTGTTTGCTCTCGAAATATTTCGTTGACCTGCGCGCGTTTGTTTTCTGGAAGCCCTTGCATCCAATCTACAGGATTCACAATCGATGGTGATTGAAAAGGCATTCCCCCCAGAGCCGTTGGCGTGCCTGCTGAGGGGGCAGGGGGTTCCTTGGTTTCCAGTCGCGCCAGTGTCGCTGTAATGGTGCGCAAGTTACGATTAATTTCATCGATATTTATGCTGGCGGCATCGCGATCCGACACACTGTCCCTTGGTGGTGGTTGCTTTGCAAGCATATTGGCAATTTTGTCGAGACGTACTTCAAGGGCATGGAGAGGTTCAAGCAGGGCTTCGGGTGAGGGTGTCTTGACTTCCGTGACTTCCGGGAGTGTTGGGCTAAAGAGCTTTATTCCCAAAAACACCGCTATGAACGTAACAGCGCTTTGCATGAGAAAGGTCTTCCACTCCATCATAAGCTTTCCTTGCCTCTTCGATAAGGTCATGCTTCGGCGAAGCTCTCCTGGATGCACTCAAACTGATGCACGCATCTCAGGTGCTTCGTGTTAGCAAATTAGGAATTCGCATGTTTTCGGCCGGTTATTCAAAGACTTATGAGGGAAAGGAAGCCAGGAGGCCGGGAGTGCAAGGCGAAACTCTAGTCCGAGCCCATCTAAGGCCACGTCGCCATAGCGCCCCCTATTAATGCGCCAGGCCCCAACACCCTCACAAAATCCCTGGGTTGGAGGCGCGTCGAACTCGCAGGGACAGCCGTAGTCACAATTGCACGCCTGCAAATAATCGGCTTCCATGGTCCATTTCACTTGCTGTTGTGTAAGCATGTATCTCTCCTTTCCGGTTTTTCCGGGCGCAGCCCCTAACGCTATATGGGCTGCCGAATGCTCTTCGCAATTGCCGCATGGCCGTGCAGCCCATCACAACTACGCCGCGTCACAAGTTGATCACAAAAACTGCTCATCCTGTATCACTTTTGCGGTTGTCATTGCAAGCGTGACTTCACTCCTGTTAGGCTGCAAAATCCTGCAGCCCAACGTCCGAACGACCCCCTGCAGCGCCCGCGACTTAGAGATGATCTAGGGGACTACAGACGCCTCTTCCTCTACGGTTCAACACGTGTACAAGTTATCCCTAAACCCTTTTCTGGATACCCGCGCAGACGAGAATCCAGGGGCTGTGGTGCGAGTCGGGAATTGTGTGTCTGAGCAGGACTATGGATTGATGGCCGTACTATTACGCTCGACGATGAATGCTCCGCGGCGTTCGACGAAATCGCACACGGCCGCGAGGAGCGCCTCCGGCCGTTCTGCCGCAATAGCATGGCCAGCGTCGTAGACGAGCGTGTAATAACAGTTGGGGAGCCGCTCGACGTAGAGGCGTCCGGTTTCTGGCGGGATGGCCGCGTCGTTCGTTCCAATCAAGATGAGTGTAGGTGCTTGCATTTCTCCTAGCCGACGCTCTAATTCAGGATCGCTCGTAAAGCCGCTCGCAGTCGGCGAGAGCAGGACGAGTGCTTCAACACCCTCTGTCGCCTCGATAGCCTGCCAGAGTGCGATCGGTGCGCTGTCCGTGGTACTCACCAACACATAGTGATCTACACCGGCGCGGCGGCAGCCCGCGCCAGCGTGCGCGCTACATTCCGCATCGATGATGGCCGGCCATCCACCGGCGAACGGTCAATGGCAGGAATCTCCAAAGCAATCATCTGGAAGTGCTGGGCCAGCAACGTGAGTAATGGAGACTGCGTCAGTCTCTCAGCGCCGTGAAGGACGACCACAGGACTGCCCTGTCCAGCCTCCAGGTAACGAATTCCCACCCCGTCCACCTGCACGAGGCGTTCGGCGAATGCCGCGGCGACTCCGTCGGTACTCTGCGTTGTGCTGCTCATCTGTTCCTCCTGACTCCCAATCTCCGCTACGCACTGGCTGCGGCCATTGCCCTCTCTTGCTGACGCGCTGCACCAACGCCGATGTGACGGATGCGGGGTAGCACCTCGGTCGCAAACAGTCGCAGGGACTTCATGGACTCCTGCAGGGTTATGCCAGCGCCCCCGAAGGCGACATCGATCGCTCCTACCCCTGTCGTGGCATGGAAGTCGCTCATCTGCTGCACGACTGTATCGGGGCTGCCGCAGAACCGCAGCTCACCTAGGCCAAAGCCTGCCTGAGTTTGTGTCGGCGGCGGCACTGCTGCGCCGCGTCCACGGAACAAGTCACCGGTTGGATCTCCGACGAAGAACTTGGCCTGGAGCGCAGCCGCTTCTTTGTCGTCTTCGCCCACAGCGATGAAGGCACGATAGAGAAGCTGGTCAGGCGTGGGCTCCCAGCCGTGCTTGATGCACTCTTGTTTGTAGTGGTTCGTCATTTGCGCAGCGATGTGAGCCGGATAAAACGACACGCCTAAGCCCAGATGGTGGGCCGCGGCGAAAGCAGCCGATTCGAGGCTGTTGCCCGAATAGTACAGTGGCGGATGCGGCCGCTGGATCGGACCCGGCCATACCGAGACGGTGCGGAAGCGGTAGAAGCGGCCTTCCCAACCGAACGGCTGGGGTTCGGTCAGTGCCTTGGTAATCAAAACACTGGCCTCCTGAGTGCGGGCTCGTGTTTCGTCCGGGTTGGTGCCGTAGGCGAGGAACTCGTTAGGCGTGCCACGGAGAAACAGCACGACGAGTCGCCCGCCACTCAGTTGATCGAGCATCGCCAGCTCCTCAGCAATCCGCACCGGATTGTTCATCGACACCAGCGGCCCGAGCACTGCAATTTTCGCCCGGCGTACCACCTGGCTTAACGCCGCAGCGAAGACACAGGCGTTCGGTGTTTGCAACAACGGCGTATAGTGATGCTCTGAGCAACTCACCCAGTCGAAACCCAACTCATCGGCGAGCTTGGCTTGCTCCAGTGCGACCTCAAGCGAGCGCAGCCCAACCTCCGACCGAAACAAAGCCGGTGGGGTTGGCCACGCATGATGGCTGAACGCTTCCCCTGACAGATAACTATTTGTACAAAAGAATGACGCCTTCATAGGTCTTCCCTCCCTTGCGATGCCGCGCCTCAATCAAACTCTTCTGCACGCGGATATTTGCTGCGTTTTCTGGATATGCTGAAGATCATTCTTAGCTCTCAGATGCATGGATACATATCTTTTTATCGATCTGCTCTCGCACTATCGGCGAAACTCTTGGATCGATTTTGCCGTCGTTCCATCTCGACGTGTGATCGCTCGGGTGACAGATCGTGTCATCGCTCCGAACGTCGGCATCCAGCACGAATGTCGGCCAGGACCGCCGGCGACAATAATCATCAGATGTTCGGGTTTGCGGATCAACGGTAATGCCGATTCGCCAGGAAATGCGCCATCCTCGCCAATGCCCATACCAAACATTCCCCCGGCTTCCCATTGCGCACGTGGCACACGAGCATGACGAAATACGAACTCACGAATATCGCCTTTGCTGATGCCATCGCGTCCAAGAATTGCGGTATGCTCTGGCCCTAACGCAAGAATGGGTTCACCAAAGGCATAGGCGTTGTTCGATCCCATCCCAGCCATCGTACTGGCAATCGTCGTGAGGATTCCCAGGTGCAGCAGTACTGACGTGATCGTTGATGTTATGTGGACCTTCGGCCCCACACACTGTGACGGTACTCGCGTCAACCGCAAAGCCGCGCTCAACATGCAACGGTTCCCACGGATTCTCGCCTTCATTCTCGGCAATGCAGTACGAATACTTGGAAGGTTGTCCTTGGGTCGCACGATCCAGTACGCCGGGCACTCCTCCACCAACGTTGAGCAGGATCAAACGAATAGCACGGCCAATAGTTGCATTGGGACGCCACCCTTGGCCGAACGCGTTGTAGCGTGCATTGACGCCAAGTTCTCGCGCGATCGGTCCATTGAGAATCAACAGCGGCGCACAGGGATGCGTTGTGCTCTGCACCCCATAGAGGTTGAATTTATCTTCCAGGACAGCTTCAACCGCAGCAATAATGACAGGAAAATATTCAGGCAAGCATCCAGCCATCACGGCGTTGATCGCCAGCTTTTCAACCGTGGCGATGCCATACTTCGGCGGCACTGGCCCCAGCTCGTCTTGCGGGTCACGATCAGTCCATGCCAAGATTCTCTCAACTCGCTCGGACGTGGGCGGTATGATAGGCAGACCATCAGTCCACCCTTGGTCATAGAACCAATCGTTGACGGCTTCGAGGGAGTCACTCAATGAGATACGCTCGGACTGGAGATCCATAGAAATAGCTCTCAGTAGCCAGTTCTCAGTTGTCAGTAGAAAGCTGTCAGCTACCTTTCGTCTACTGGATACTGGTAACTGACAACTGACGACTAAGAACTTTCCTACGCCGTTGCTTTCCGGCTCATCTGCTTCCCTATCGGTTTCAAGAACTTCCCGCGATACTCCTGCACTAACTTGTCAGCAGATTGAGTAAGGATAGCAAGGATTTCGTCCACAACAGCCGAGGCTTTCAGCGCCACCTCATCAGGCTTATTGCCGGCGAGTGGATGGGGAATCACAGCGATCGGAACTCCACCCATCCCTAAGTTCTGCGATTCAGCACGACCGAGGGGTGCGAACTCATCGCTACAAATCACCGCAGTCGGAATGCCGCGTTTTTCTAATTCGATGGTGTCGTGGAGACCCCACGACGTACACGACCCTCAATCACCGATAGCGACAACCGCTACATCACACATTGAGAGTTTTGTCATCACTGCCTCAGGTGCAGCCATTGACGCATTCTTTTCTCCCTTGACGACCGTGAAATCGCCGCAACGCACACGGAGCAGTTCTTCTACCTTCTCCAGAAGGAGTCCGGCGTTTGCCTTACGGTTATTGAGAAAGCCGATCGTTTTTCCGCGTAAATTGGCTTCGCGACGAGCCAGAGGCAAGTCCTGCGCACGCGCCTCAGCAACTGGATTCAGTACCTCAATGAAACCCATGACAGTCCCCTTTTTCCATTCTGCATTCTACATTTCTCTATATTCCAACCCTCTTGCTCGTGCAATGTTCTGACGGCTACAGTGCTGACCATGTCGAAGGTGATTATCCCGATTTATTACGACTACGCCTCATCCCTGTGCTACGTCGCCAAGAAAGTGATGGAACAGTTGCATGGAAAGTTGGAAATCGAACTTCTCTGGAAAGGTGTCCAGATTTCACGCAGGCATCAAGGTTGGAAAAATGGCGAGATGATTGGTGACGAAGCCAAAGGGAAGATTTTCCGTATTGCGCGCGAAACTGGGGTCACGCTGCAAGTGCCAGACCACTGGCTTGACTCATCCTATGCACTCGAAGGGGCGGAGTTTGCGCGTGAACATGGCAAGTTCGCTGAATACCATGAGAACGTGTTTCGGTCTGCATTCGAAGAGGGCAGAGACATTGGCGATCTCTCGACTCTCCTGACATCGCCGAAATGTGGGTCTCTCACGGAGTGAGTTTGAACACGCGCTACAGGCCAGTACTTTTACATCGCGCGTCAAAGATATCGAAAGTGAAGCCGCGACGTTTAATGTGGTCGGCTATCCAACCTTCATGCTCGGAACGTTTCCGTTGATCGGTATTCAACCAGCAGAGACCATGCGGCTATTGATTCAGCGCTATATCGATAAATCGCGGGAGCAGGTCGGACATTAGTCGGAGCTCAAAGGATGGCATGAAACGGACCCTGAGCTCTCGGCAGCGACTCGCAGCGTGAGCAGGTAGAGAAGACCTACGGGTTGTCCTGCGGCAGGCAAAGGAGTAGAGAGGCGGAGAGGTAAAACCATGACCTTTGATGAAGTGCTGGCGCAGATGGTAGAGCTGTTGCAACGCGAGGGACGAGTCACGTATCGCTCGCTCAAGCGGCGGTTTGCCCTTGACGACGACTATCTCGAAGACTTGAAGGGAGAAATCATCAAAGCCAAGCGGTTGGCGGTGGATGAAGCAGGCGAGGTGTTAGTGTGGGTCGGCGCTTCAGGTGCCAGTTCCTCCCAGCTCTCTGCTCCGCCGATTTCGGGCGCCGAACTTCGGACTCCAGCCTCTCAATCCCAGACGCGAGACGCTAGGCCGAATTCGGGCGAGCGTCGTCAGTTGACGGTGATGTTCATTGACCTGGTCGGGTCGACAACCCTCTCGCAACAGCTCGACCCCGAAGACTATCATGCCCGCGTCGTGGCCTATCAAGCTGTCTGTCACCAGGTCATCGCGCGCTATGAGGGGCATATTGCCCAGTATCTAGGCGATGGCGTGCTAGTGTACTTTGGCTATCCCACCGCGCATGAAGAGGATGCGGTCCGTGCCGTGCGCAGTGGGCTGGAGATCGTGACGGCTGTGAGCCAGCTAGCGTTTACGCCACCCTTACAGGTGCGGATTGGCATTCACACCGGGCCGGTAGTGGTCGGCGAGATTGGCGCGGGGGAACGCACGGAGCGGCTCGCTTTAGGGGAGACGCCGAACCTTGCTGCACGGGTACAAGGAGTGGCCGAGCCTGATACGGTGTTCATTAGCCAGGCGACCTATCGGCTCGTACAAGGGTTCTTTATCTGTGAGGTCATGGGGCCGCAGGAACTGAAGAACGTCGCGGCTCCTGTCGAGCTGTATCGCGTGCAGGGCGAAGGGGAAGCGCACACGCGCTTTGAGGTGTCCGTACAAAAGGGGCTCACGCCGCTTGTTGGGCGCGAATCAGAGCTGGGATTACTGCGGCAGCGCTGGGACGCAAGCGAAAGTTGGCGGCAGGCCAAGTTGTGTTGCTCTGTGGTGAGCCGGGGATTGGCAAATCCCGGCTAGTGCAGGAGCTGCAAAGAGCAATTTGCGCCCGAGGGGGCAACTCGCATCGAGTTTCGCTGCTCAGCCCTATCATCAAAACAGCGCCTTCTATCCCATCATTGAGCACCTGCAGCGGCTCTTACAGTTTCAGCGCGAGGAAATGCCCGCAAGTCAAAACTCACCAAGCTCCAACAGACGCTCAGGGCCTATCGTTTCCCCCAGGCCGATACCCTGCACCTCTTAGCCACCTTGCTGTCGTTGCCCCAGCCCGAAGGCTATGCCACCGCTGACGCTCAGTCCGCAGAAGCAGAAAGCAAAGGACGCAAGACAGCCTTAGTAGCGTGGCTGATGGAAGAGGCGGAGAAGGCGGCGGTGTACTGTGCGTGGGAAGACTGTGCACTGGGCTGATCCCTCCACGCTGGAGGTGCTCACGCTCCTCTTTGACCAAGTGCCCACGAGCGGATGTTGGCCACTGCTCACCTTTCGTCCTGAGTTCACTCTCATCCTGGGGGAACCGCTCACACCTCAGCCAGCTGACGCTCAGTCGCTTAGGGCGAGCCGCACGTGGCAGTCATGGTCGAGAGCGTGACGCGGCGGCAAAGCGCTGCCGACTGAAGTCGTACAGCAGATCGTGAGCTAAGACGGACGGCGTGCCGTTGTTTATCGAAGAATTGACCAAGACCGTCGTGGAGTCTGGGCTGTTACGAGATGAGGCAGATCGGTATGTCGGAGCGCACAGCGGTACGCCTATTCCGCCGTTGGCGATTCCCTCCACGTTACAAGACTCACTGATGGCGCGGCTTAGATCGTCTTAGCGCACGGTCAAAGAGATTGCTCAGCTCGGGGCGACCCTCGGGCGGGAATTTTCGCTATGAATTGCTGCACGCGGTTTCCCCATTGGACGAGAGCAGCTTACAGCAAGGCCTGCAAGCAATTAGTCGCGGTCGGAGCTGCTCTATCAGCGTGGGCTTACCGCCACAGGCGACGTATCTCTTCAAGCATGCGCTGATTCAAGATACCGCCTATCAATCGTTGCTCAAGAGCAAACGCCAGCAGTATCACCAGCAGATCGCTCAGGTGTTGGAGGAGCGAGTTCCCAGAGACAAAAGAGACCCAACCCGAACTGCTGGCCCATCACTACACCGAGGCAGGCCTCATCGCGCAAGCCATTCCCTATTGGCAGCAGGCAGGTGCAGAGAGCCAGTCAGCGTTCGGCTTATGTAGAAGCGATTAGCTCACCTCACTAAAGGACTAGAGTTGCTCAAGACTCTACCTGACACGCCCGAGCGCGTCCAGCAAGAACTCACGCTGCAAATTACTCTGAGCGGACCGTTGATGTCCACTAAGGGCTTTGCGATCTCCGGAAGTCGAGCAAGCTTACACCCGGGCGCGCGAGCTGTGCCAACAGGTAGGGGAAACCCCCCAACTGTTCCCGGTCCTGATGGGACTAGTGGGTGTTTTATCAAATCCTAGGGAAGTTGCAAACAGCACGTGAGCTAGGCGGAGCAGCTGCCTCAGCTTGGCCCAGCGGATACACAAGGCTCACCTCCTGGCTCCCTCCTGTGAGTCCCACTCATGCGCTGGGGATGCACCTTGTTCTTACCTTGGAGAGTTCGCCCTAGCCCGAGAGCACCTAGAGCAGGGTATTGCCTCTCTATGACCCCCAGCAGTACCGCTCTCATGCTCTCCTCTACGGCGGACTCGACCCTGGAGTATCCTGCCTATCCTATGCAGCCTTGGTCCTGTGGCTGCTTGGCTATCCGGACCAAGCGCTGAAGAAGAAATCATGAGGCACTCACCCTGGCCCAAGAGCTGGCTCATCCTGATCAGCCTGGGCTGTTGCCCTGAGTCTGTGCTGCCTGGCTCCATCAGTTCCGCCGGGAGAGGCAGGCTGCCCAGGAGTGGGCAGAGGCACTCATTACGCTCTCGACGCGAGCAGGGGTTTGCGCAATTGGTTAGTGCGATGGAACTATCTATGCAGGGCTGGGCGCTGACCGAGCAGGGACAGAGGAGAGGAGGGGATTGCGCCAGATGCGCCAGAGCTTGGCCACCTTACCGAGCCATGAGGAGCAGGAGGTGTGACGGTCCTATTGTCTTGCCCTGCTGGCCGAAGCCTATGGGAAAGTGGGGCAGGCAGAAGCAAGGGCTTGCTGCGCTGGCCGAAGCCCTACGTTCAGGTTGACAAAAACTGGCGAGCGTTTCTACGAGGCGGAGCTGTATCGGCTGAAAGGGGACGCTGACGCTGCAATAGTTTCAGGAGAGTTCTCAAGTCGTCTCAATCCCTAACCCCAGAGCCGCAAGCAAGAAGCCGAAGCGTGTTTCCTGAAGGCCATCGAGATCGCCCAGAAGCAGCAGGCGAAATCACTGGAGCTGCGGGCCTCAACAAGCCTCGCGCATCTGTGGCAGCAACAAGGGAAAGACAACCGAAGCACACAAGAATGTTATCCGAGGTCTACGGCTGGTTCACCGAAGGGTTCGACACCAAAGACTTGCAAGAGGCGAAAGCGTTGTTGGAGGAGTTAACCTGAAGACACCATTGTCATCGATTCCAGATTTCGCTGGGATGTTCATGTACTGCGACACGTCCTAGACCATGAAACTGCTAGAAGGGATGCCACTGCTGGGCTTCTCCAGCAGTTGCGCAAGGATTACCGATTTTCGGTCAGACCGGCACCCATCGTACGGGCTTTGCCTTCACGCTTGAGCACTGGAATCTCTACGACTTCAGCCCGTCATGGCGTGCACTGACCACGGGCACGAACATAGAGAATCTGGCCAAGATGCTTAACCCCGCGCTGCGCGAGTCGGTCAAACGTGAAGCCGAAGAAGCAGATCGCCGCCTGCAGGTGATTCAGGCTGGTGTGGGTGGCTCAATCCCGAGTCTGTTGGTGCAAAGTGTCAACGGCCAGACCGACCTGGAAAAATACGTTGGCAAATCGCTCGGACAAATCGCGCAAGAAGAAGGGAAGACCCCGATCGATGTGATGCTTGACCTGTCGCTTGCCAGCGATCTCGGCGCGGAATTTCTCGGGCCGAACCGCCGGTTCAATGCCGACTATACCGCAGAGATGATCAATGATTCACGCTTTACCTTCCCTGGCGCATCCGATGGCGGCGCGCACACCAAGTTCTTCACTGGTGGTGCGTTTACCACAGATTTCCTTAGTTGGCTGGTGCGGGATGAGCAAAAAATCACGCTCGAAGAAGCGCACTATCGCTTATCTGCTCTACCGGCGCACGCAGCAGGTTTCCGTGATCGTGGGTGTTGCGTGAAGGCGCAGCGGCTGACGTTGTGGTCTACAACCTGAATGAACTTGCCATCGAGCCGGATTGGATCGGTGAGATTACCCATGACTTTCCCGGTAACGAGTGGCGCCGCGTTCAACGAGCGAAAGGGTATCAGGCCATCATTGTCAATGGTGAGATGACCTTTGCCGACGGCAAATGCACGGGAGCGACCCCTGGTCGACTCCTGCGGCACGGACGTGGGTAAGCGTTGCGTTCATTGTCCTGGCGTGAATGAAAACGCCTATATTGAGGCCGTGGTTATATCAGACCACGGCCTTTTTTTGTCGTGTAACCGAGTTACGCGTTCGGCGGTTTGGTGGAAACGATGGAATCTGTGTCTTCCAAACCCATCGCCTTGATCGAGGCTTCAAAGCGTTGAGTCATCACCGCATCTTCACTGCCAAAGTCACGAGTGAGGCAACAATATTCAAGCTGGAGGCCGTTAGGGTCTTTGAAGTAGATCGACTTGGCCCAGTCGTGATCAACAACGTCAGATACCGAGACGCCTTTTGCAACTAGCTCTTTCCGTTTCTCTTCGAGCCCAGCTTCCGTACCAGCTTCAAAAGCAAAATGGTAAAACGCACTCGGCACCCCAAGCCCGCGATTGATACCGGCATCATACTCGGCGGGTACGCCTGGCACCTTGCGCGCTTCCATAAACGCAACCAACTGGTCACGTCCCATGTCAAAGAAAATATGGCGGATATGACCACCTTCGGTGATCTTGATGGTATCGCAACGCACCGGTTTGAAGCCAAGAATGCCCTCGTAGAACTCGCGCGTTTTGTCGAGATCCAGCGTGGAAAAGCCAAGATGAGATATGCCTTTGTGGGTCATCGCAGGTCCTCCTTTTGCTTTCTACAGTTATCAGAGCCACAACAAGTTTTGTGATTATACCTCACATACACATCCTGCTTCTAGCACCATTCGCAACGTAATTGTAGAGGCAACGTGCTCAGGCCACGAGGTCTTGGCAATAAGTGTGGAAATAGAAACAGGCAGCGACATGCTCTGGGGTGATGATTGTCTCCTTTAGCGTAACTCTTCTAACAAACCCTTAGCCTCTTGCAAATCTTTTGTATCAAACCCCTCGGTGAACCAGCCATAGATCTCGGATAACATGATGGTGCGCTTCAGTCCTCGTGTTGCGTGTTGCGTGTGACGTCCTGCGACTTGCTGTTCGTAGGCGGACCAGGCTCATCACCGCCCGCAGCTCCAGCGACTTCGCCTGCTGCTGCTGGGCGATCTCGATAGCCTTATGAAAACACGCCTCGCTTCCGCTTGGGCGTTGGGATTGGGGTTGGGGCTTGGTAACTGGCAACTGACTACTGGACATCTGGCAACTTTTGAAGCGTAAGCTGCCCTTTCAGCCGATACAGCTCCGCCTCGTAGAAACGCTCCCCAGCTTTTGTCCACCACCGTCAGCGCCTCGGCGAGTGCGGCAAGCCCTTCCTCGGCCTGCCCTGCTTTCCCATACGCCTCGGCCAGCAGGACAAGATAATAGGATCGTAATATACCTACCCCGTAGGCTTGGTAGGTGGCCAGGCCTTGGCGGATCTGGGCTAATCCCCTCTTCACTCTGTCCCTGTTCGGCGAGCGCCCAGCCCTGCAGGACAGTCCCTTGCCCTAACCACTGTGGAAATCCGTGCTCGCGCGCGAGGGTGATGGCTGCCTCGGCCCACTCTTGGGTCAGTGCTCTTTCCCGGCGGAGCTGGTGAACTCAGGCAGCAAAAACCGGGCGGCGGCCAAGCTGAAGGGATGAGACAGCTCTTGGGCCAGGGTACGCGCTGCCTCGCTCTTCTGTAGCGCCTGGTCCGGATAGCCCAGATGCCACAGAGCCCAGGCTGCATAGGAGAGGCCAATGACCCCCGGCTCTATGCCGTCGTAGAGGAACACATGGGAGTGGTGGCGCTGAGCGTCATACAGGGTCAGGCCCTGCTCCAGGTGCGCCTGGGCAGCGCCGAACTCACCCAGATGGAATAAGGTGCTGCCCAGTGCCCGATAGGCCTCCATGAGCAAGGCCGGGTCTTGCTCCCGCTGGGCCAGGTCCAGGAGTTGCTCCCCCAGCTCGCGCGCCGTGAGAAACTCGCCCCGCACCATGATGAAACGTCCGCAGCCCACAGAGGACCGGGAAGAGCTGGCGGGTCTCCCCGACCTGCTGGCACAGCTCCCGGGCGCGGGTATAGGTAGCTCCCACTTCCGGTGAGGCAAAACCTTCTGGTGGCCTGTAACGGCATGCCCAGAGTGAGGTGCAGCGTGAGTTCTTGTTGGGCACGCTCAGGAGTGTCGGGCAAGGTTTTGAGCAACTCCAAAGCTGTGCGTGAGATGCGTGATCGCTTCTACATTGGCCGAGCGTTGCACCGCCTGTTGCCCCGCCAGGTGCAGGTACTCGACGGCTTTCTCGCGTATTGCCACTGCGCGTGTAGTGATGCGCCAAGTCGCTGTAGTGCTCGTCCAGGGTGGCGCGGTAGAGTGCTTCCATGGCCTGCGCCGTGCGCTCATGTAAGGCTTTGCGTCGCTCTTGTAGCACCGTGCCGTAGGCCACCTCCTGGGTCAGGGCGTGCTTGAAGATATATTCGACTTCGGGCAACGCGGGCTGCTCGTAGAGAAACTCTTTGCGCTGGAGCGAAGCGAGGAGGCGATAGAGTTCCTCTTCGGGGTGAGCAATGACTTGGCGGACCAAGCTCAGCGGGAACTGGCGCCCAATGACGGCTAATTGCTGCAAGAGGGCTTTCTCTTCTGGCGCAAGGCGGTCGATGCGGGCCGCCAGCACCCCTTGCACGGTGGGCGGAAGGTGAATTGCCGTAGGGGCGCTGCTCGCTGCGCCCTCGGTGGGCAGGGCAAGCCCTGCCCCTACATTGGATCACGGATCAACACCCCTTGCTCAACCAACTCCTGGACAATCTCTTCCATGAAAAACGGCGTGCCTTCGGTCTTCGCCAAGATGAGGCGTTTGAGGTCGTGGAGGGGCGCACCAATGTGTGCGCCCGCTGCCTGTGGGCCGACTCACAGGCTCCGGTCGGCCCCTACCGAAGTACCGAGGAGCGCGTCAAGAAATTCTTCCGCTTCCGCTCTGCCCAAACGGCGCTAAGCGCAGTTGGGTGTAGTACGTCTTCTGTCCCCACTCGTGCCGATACTCGGGCCGGTAGTTCACCAGCAGGAGGAGGCGAGCACTGGCCACACTCTCACTCAGGGTGTCGAGAAATCCTTGCGTCTCGGTGTCGATCCAGTGCAGGTCTTCGAAGATGAGGATGAGCGGTTGATTGAGACTTTCCCGCAGGAAGAGTTTCTTGAGAGCGTCAAACGTCCGTCTGCGCCGAATCTGCGGGTCCATCTGCTGTAAGTGGCGAAGGCTGTTCTTCAATGCCCAACAGGGCAAAGAGATAGGGCAGCGTGTCTTCCAAGACTGCGGTCCAGCATCAGCACTTTGCCGGCGATTTTCTCCTGCGCTTGCCGCTCATCATCCTGAGGCTTGAATCTGGAAGTAGCCCTTGAGCAGCTCAATCAGCGGCAGATATGGGGAGGCTTTGCCATACGAGACGGAGTAGGCTTCGAAGCACCAGGCAGGTAGCTTGCGAGTGTAGGGGCGTATTGCAATACGCCCCTACGAATTCGTGAAACAACCGCGACTTCCCTAACCCCGGCTCGCCCATCACACCGACGATCTGCCCATGTCCAGCTTTGGCTTGCTCCAAGGCTTTGTGCATCTGCTCCAATCTCACTCTGCCGCCCGACAAATCGCGTCAGCCCCCGCGCGGGCCGACACTTGTAGGCGTGTACGCAGCGGTCCCGCACCTAGGACTTCGTAGATGTGAAGCGGCTCTTCGACCCCTTTGATCTGCGTCTGGCCCAGGCCTTTGAACTCAAAATAACCATCGGTGAGTTTGTGGGTGTAGGCAGTGATGAGAATCGACCCTGGCGCCGCCAATTGCTCCATCCGTGCAGCTAAGATTCGTCGAATGCCCGACCGGGACATAATCCGCATGCAAATCGTCTTTGCGAATCGACCGCAGCACCACTTCGCCCGTGTTCACCCCGACGCGCATCAACAGTGGCGGATAGCCTTTGGTCACGTAACGTATCTGCATAGCGCCGCATCTCCTCCTGCATGCGCAGCGCGGCATACAGGCCCGTTGGGGATGATCTTCATGGGCAATCGGCGCACCAAAGAGCGCAAAGATGCCATCGCCCAAGGCTTGGGCGACATAGCCCTCGTAGCGATGCACGGCGTCCATCATCAGTTGCAGAGCGGGATCAATAATCGCCTGCGCCTCTTCGGGATCGAGGCCTTCAATCAAGCTGTCGAGCCTTTGAGATCAGCAAACAAGGCGGTGATCGTCTTTCGTTCACCGTCTGTGATTACTGCCGCACGAATCCGTTCGGCAAGATGGGAAGGTGTGTAGCTGACTGGGGGTTGGGGGTTAGGGGTTAGGGGTTGGGGAATGACAGAGCTTGCAACTTCTGGACCTTGGACCTTGACTCTGAACTGGCTCAGCGCCTTCCCCGACCCACACCAGCATTTTGCCGTCTTTGTCGACCGCCAGCTCTTTGACCTCGATGAGTTCTTCCTTGAGGGCGTCCAGCACGTCCTCCGTGAGGTCAAACTCTAAGCGGAGCGCCCGATACGATACCCGTCCCTCGCGCTGCAGCCAGGCAAGCGTTTGCGCCACCACTTCCGAAAACTTCATACGCTGTTCTCACTCCGCGGATGATCTCCGCTTGCAGTACGCCTCCCCTTGGCGCACAGATCCCCACCAGCATCCTGGTCCCTGTGGGCGATGGGTTTCCTCCCCAAGGGAAAGTCTCCTCACTATGTAGGCGGTTTATCGCTGCCGGACAAGAAGCAGGCTCTAAATCGAACCACACGACATTGGCACACTGCCTACCAAACCCGCTCATGCTGAGTTGTCCATAGCGCTGACGCTAAGCCTTCAAGTAAAAACGGGACACGTGCTCGTCCCCAGGCTCGGCCTGGGGACGGAATGAGACGGAGTCTCCTGACTACTGCCGTTCCAGGCAGAGCCTGGGACGGAGGATTGAAGATTTGTTTCTGAGCAGCGTAGCCCAGAGGGCAAAGTCGAAGCATGCGGGAGACTTGTTTTGGCGCCCTTCGACTTCGCTCCGCTACGCTCAGGACGAACGGGACAGTGTCCCACTGGGGGCGGGGAAGTGTACAAATCTTCTATGGTTCGAGTTAGCAAAAATATCTCGCCAGCATGGAGATGCGGCATGCGACACCCCATGCAGCTCGGGGAACTCTCCCCTGGGAGAAGCGATTATAGAAAGCATACTGGTGCGCTAATGGGAATTGATTCCCGATAGTTGCTCCGGTACTGTTTGCCCCACTGTTGGTTTTGGTGGTCGACCCCCTATCTATTTATGATCACAGCCCACGGCCTCACGAAGCTCTATGGCACCTTTCCGGCCATTACCAATGTGAGCTTCACTGTCAATAACGGCGAGATCGTCGGCCTCCTTGGGCCGAATGGTGCAGGAAAATCGACCACAATGCGCATTCTCGCCTGTATTCTCGCTCCGACCTCTGGCTCAGCAGAAGTCGCTGGCCATAATGTCTTGCGGGAGTCGTTTGAGGTGCGACGACACTTGGGGTACATGCCCGAGGTTATTGCACTCTATCCAGAAATGGATGTGACAGCGTATCTCGATTTTGTTGGCAAGATGAAGGGCCTAAAAGGTGAGGATCGTCGCCAGCGTATCCAACGTGTCATTGAGGAACTCGATTTAGGCGAAAAAGCGCGAAATTACATTGGCACGCTGTCCAAAGGCTATCGACAACGTGTTGGCCTCGCGCAAGCACTGTTGAATGATCCCGCTGTTTTGATTCTCGATGAACCGACTATCGGCCTCGACCCCGAACAAGCAGCAGAGTTTCGTGGCTTGATTCGCGGGATGCACGGACGCCGCACGGTGATCCTCTCGACCCATATCCTTCCCGAAGTCCGTATGACGTGTGACCGTGTCATGATCATTAACCGTGGCCATTTACTCGCGCTCGATACACCCGGCAATCTGACGCTGCGTCTACGCGACGCAAGCGAAGTGGTTGCACAAATTGATGGCCCAACTGAAGCAGTTGCCCACGCACTGCGAATGCTTCCAGGAGTGCGCGAGGTGCAAGTCGAAGCGGCAGTGGTTACTGGCCCCAGTGTGTATACGATCAAGGCCGATCAACGGGACGATATTCGCCCGGCGTTAGTAGATACTATCACTGCTCAGCATTGGCGGCTGTTTGAGCTTCGGTCCCGTGAAATGGACTTGGAAGAAATTTTCCATAAGGTCGTGGACCAGAAGGAAAGAATGAAGAATTCAGAATGCAAAATGATGAATGATGAATGAGAAGCCAATGTTCTTCGTATGCGCTTTCACATTCTTAATTTTTAATTCTTAATTCTTCATTGTTATGCTGTTCTTCGCTGTTCTCGTTCGAGAGTTACGTTCGTCCTTTGGGCTGTTTCTCGCCTATGCCGTCGTCGCCGTCGCGCTGGCGCTGTCGGGGTTCTTTTTTTATACCGATCTTAGCCTTTTCATGCTTTTCGGCGGCACTGATCTCGAGAAGGGGCTATGGGAGTTTGTGTTCCATGACCTCCGTTTCGTCCTCATGCTGCTTGTCCCGGTCCTCACTGCGCGTGCATTTGCTGAGGAGAAGAAACTCGGAACGCTTGATCTCTTATGGACGTATCCCGTTCCCGAGGGCAGTGTCCTGCTGGGGAAATTTCTCGCTTCAGTTGTTTTGCTTATCGTGGTGCTTCTCCTGACGCTCCTCTATCCGCTGGCGTTGTCTTGGTACCATCCCGGTGTGAATTGGGCCCCCCTCTTTGCCTGCTACCTTGGGCTCTTTCTCCTTGGTCTCGCGTTCATCAGTGTCGGGTTGTTGCTGTCGGCCACAACAGATAGCCAGGCCATCGCCGCGATGGGAACCCTTGGTGTGTTAGTGTTGTTCTGGTCGCTCACGTGGAATGAACAAGCCGTCAACGAAGTGCTCCTCAATACCCTTTTACAGATCTCACTATTTGATCGTTTCACAAACTTTTCTCGTGGTGCGATTGATTCCCAAGAAATCATGTTTTTTCTCTTGTTTGTCACCTTCTTTTTGGTGTTGACGTGGCAAGTGCTGCGGTCACGGCGCTGGCGTGGGAAGGGCGAATTCGCCTCGGTCGGTACGTTTTTGGCGACGCCCAGCCGTAACCAATGGCTGATTGTGGGTATCATCGATATCGCACTGCTAGTGGGTATTGTTACGCTGCAAACCTTCTTCATTCACCATAATATCCGCTGGGATCTTACTCCCACCAAGGCACTTTCCCTTTCACAACAGACCCGCGATCTTCTTCGCGGACTCGACCGTGAGGCAAAGGCAACCATGTTCTTTGGTGGCTCGCCAGATGCCTATCAGGCATTTGCTGATCTCTTCAAACGCTACGCAACTGAGAATCCGAGCTTTCAGTATCAGATTCTTTTTCGCGAACGGAACCAAGCGCTAGCTCAGGAGTATGGAGCCAATTACAACAACATGACCGTGATCGAATATGAAGGACAACGGAAAATACTTCCGGTTGCCACAGAACAATTGATTACTCAAGCGCTGTTCCAACTTGTCCACCGCCAAAGGAAGACAGTGTACTTCGTGGGTGGCCACGGTGAAAAAGACCCGCGCGACAACAGCCCACGCGAAGGCTATAGTGAGGCAGCGGCAGCCCTTGTCAACGAGAACTTCGACCTGCGACCGTTACAGCTCGGGCGCGAAGCTCGCGTCCCCGAAGATGCGGGGCTTGTTATTATCAGTGGCCCTCAGGCCGATTTTCAGCCAGAAGAACTCGACCCCCTGCACACCTATATTCAGGGAGGCGGACACGTACTCTTCATGATTGATCCGCTCCCAGTTCCAAACCTTACGGCGGCACTCGCGCGATACGGAATCAAACTCACCGAAGATGTTGTCTACGACCCAGAGAACCGTTTGTTTGGTGGCGATGCGTTAAGCCCTCTGGTCTCGCTCTATAATCTTAGTGTTCCGATTGTAAAAGAATTGCGCTTGAATACGATCTTTCCATTGACACGTTCGGTTGACGTTATTAAACCGTCGCCGAGTCCGGCGATTTCTGCAGCTCCGTTCTGTAGCACGGGACCAGGCTCGTGGGCACGGTATCGTTCAAACGATATGGCACCGGAAGGAGCTGTCGAGTTTGAAGGGACCAAGGCTCGACCTGGACCTATCGGTATCGCTGTCGCCGCTACAATCAATCTTGACGAAGGAGTAGCATCCCCAGGAGCAAGCACAAAAGCTCCTAGTCGTATGGCCCGCATCGTCGTTTATGGGGATAGTGATTTTGCCAGCAACTCCCGGCTTTCGCTTCTTGGCAATAAGGATCTCTTGCTTAATACGATTCAGTGGCTTGCCGGGGAAGAGCAACTCATTACTGAACGGCCTAAAGACGAAGAGACAGCACCGAAGCTTTCAAACGTTACGCTCACGGCCCGCACAGCTCGGATTCTGTTTTGGCTCACGGCAGTGATCGAACCTGTCGCGATTCTCTTGATCGGTGCGGCTGTCTCAATGTATCGGAAAAGGAAAGTCTAGAGTCCAGAGTCTCGGAGTCGAGAGTCAAAAGACTATTTCGTTTGAGCGTTTGACTCAAGACGTTGAACCCTCCCCTCTGGACGGTTCACTGTCCATTCCTTAAGCCGAAGAACCGTTCGCCCCAGCGGTGAGTGCCTCTCGCCAGAGTTCTGACCACGAAGCGCCAGAAACGCCCCGAGCACCGCACCCAATATGTTCGTGCATACATCGCTCATCGCAGGTGAACGGTTGTGACAAAATACTTGAAAGAACTCAACTGAAAGAGACAGCATGGCAGCAGCAAATACAATTCGTCTAAGTTGGTTCCGCCATTGGTAGGGTTGCGCGAGAACGACACACCATCCCAACGGGACAAAAAGCAAAATGTTGCCGAGCACATCGCCAGCAAACCATAATTTCACGCATGCCTCAGAAAAGGGAAGCCACCGCACCTGTTGCCAATGCGAATGCCCGGTGAAGTTGCTCCAGGGCATGGTAGTGATGCAAAGGATAATGAGGGTCCAGACAACACCGAGCCTTTCCCATGTTTTTGCCGTAGAGGAACTGATCAATCACACCTCATCATTTAGCCGCAGCTGGGACATAGTCAGTCGGAGAAGCGGAGATATTGCCATTGGTTGTGACGAATGCACCGTTGCCGTTCGCTTGTCGCTTCTGATCACGTAAAAATGTCGTCGCCTTGGAGTCCAGCTTAAGGGTCTTTGAATCAATGACGACCCCGTAGATGTCACGAGCCGCCTCGATCGACACATATTCGTCCAACACATCATCAAGCACTTTTTCCACATCTCGTTCCAACGGATTTCCCCATCCTCCACCTCCGGTGCTTTCAAAAACGAAGCGCTCACCAGGAGTGAAGCGATACGCAGCGAGCAAACATTTCTTCCATTGTCCGTCTTCGGCCCATCCGCCAATGGTCTCTCTACGGCTGTTTGGATGAATCTTCGTCAAACGTTGCACGGGACTATGCAGTCCACCACTCACGCCGGGGCTGCCTTCTCGGGTTCGCGCAGTTTCCATGCTTAGCTCGGCATCGCCGAGAAATTTAATTTGCAGACGTGCCCCAAGGCCACCACGATTCTTCCCAGCGCCAGCTGAATCAGAGCGGAAATCAAACGCTTCGTAAACGATGGGAAACAGCAGTTCCGCCGTCTCAGCAGGTAAATTCATACAGTTGCCGAGCGGGTCTTGCGTCACGCACATACCGTCACCGAAGGGAGTCCCACCCCAACCGCCAGCAGGCAGATCAGAAAAGACAGAAAGATAACCGCTCTGTGGATCTTTCACCGCGCACACGAACCAGTTGCATTCCGCGAAGGTCGATGCCATCGCACGCTGCGGGATCGCTTTCGCCAAGGCTTGCCAGATGGCACTGGTAATTTTCGAGGCCGTCAATGTGGTGCAGGCAATCGTCGGCGCAGGCCACTTGGCATTCAGCCAACAGTTATCCGGTAGCAAGATTGTGATCGGCGCGAACATACCCCCGTTCGCTGGTGCATCGGGACTGAGGAAAAACTTCAGCGAATAATACACAGCCGATGACGTGTTCGCCATCGGCGAATTAATCGCACCAGTCACAATCGGATCAGTGCCAGCAAAATCAACGGTGATTTCCTCGCCTTTCACAATCAGTTTGACCTTGATCCGGATCGGCTCGTCGGAGAAACCGTCGGTATCTGCATAGTCCTCGCCTTCGTACTCACCGTCAGGAATCTCGGCGATGGCTTTACGGGTCATGCGCTCGGTGTAGGCAATCACTTCTGTCATCGCCAGTCGTACGTTTTCCTCACCATATCGATCTGCTGCACGTTGCAGTTCTGCCTCCGCTGCCCGCAGTGCGCCAAGATGGGCTTGAATGTCACCCTCGACATACTGCGGCGTCCGGGTATTGTTCATAATGATGCGACGAAAATCTTCATTGATGGTGTAATTCTCAAACAGTTTGATCGGCGGCAGGCGCAACCCCTCAGCCGCGATATGCGTACCGAACGCTTGTCCACCGGCAGCACCACCACCAAGATCCGTCCAATGTCCACGGCTCACAGCAAAACCGAGAATCTTACCACGATAGAAAATCGGCATGGTAAAGGTGATGTCATTCATATGCGTTCCACCTTCGTAGGGGTCGTTCACGACGATGACGTCGCCCTCTTTGAGATTCTCCAGACCGATAGCGTCGTCCAGCAGCACGGGCGCTGAACTGCATGGCTGCGAGGTGGACCGGACAGTTCGCCGTCTGTCCAAGAAGGTTGAGCTCAGCATCGTAAATTGCATTGGAGAAATCCACCATGTCATAGAGAATCGGCGAGAATGAGGTCTTCTGTAGGATCTGACTCATCCGCGCACAGGCGTAATCAAAAAGGCTGCGCAACACCTCGAAGGTTACTGGATCAAGTGTGGGCTGTTGTATCGCGGGAATTGCTGAGAGTGCCATAGTGTACTCCTTTAGTTAATTCACTAGTCAGATCAATACCAGTTATCAGTTTTCAGTTGTCAAACCACCAGATCCCTATACGTCTGACCCATGGGAGAATCCTAAGCTGACAACTGGCAACTGACTACTGGGAACTTTACCTTACAGTAATAACGAGATTATCCAATGCATCTACAACTGCCGACGTGTCTGGTGGCAGTACAGCACAGGCATGTTCATACTCGACAATCGCTGGCCCGCGGAACGAATATCCTTGTGCAAGCCGCTGACCATCGTAGACTGGTGTTGGCAACCAATGACCAGCAAAATACACTCGCCGCTCGCCTTTGCGCGGCTCCTGGTCAGTTGCAGTGTTCACTTGCACGATCGGTGGTCGCTCGTTGTGGCCAATAACCGTGACTCCTAAGCTGACAAAGGCCGGAGCAAACTGAGTAGAAGCCACTCCATACTCGCGCTCATGTTCTTTGTGAAAACTCTGCACAACGTGAGGCATCTCATTTACAGTTAAGCGACCAGCAGGCACTAGCGTCTCGACTTCATACGACTGACCGATATAACGCATCTGTGCACCGCGCGACACGGATATGCGAGCGTGGCCGGCTTGCTCAAGCGCAAGCAAATCTTTTCCCCGCTGTTCGAGCTGATCATATAACTGATTGAGACGAACGAGGTCGATTCCTTCGACTGGTGAATAAAAGAAAGCCTCGATGTCATGGCGAACATCCATCGCCGTGGCCCCAAAAGCAGAGGCGACACCAGCATACGCTGGCACGACCACTTGCGGGATGCTGAGTGCACGAGCAATAAAACAGGCATGCATTGGTCCAGCGCCACCAAAACTCACCAGCACGAAGTCACGTGGATCACGGCCCCGATCGATGAGCACCATCTTGATCGCCTGCGCCATATTCTCGCACGTAATCTGAATGATGCCTTCCGCGGCTCGTAACATGTCGAGATTCACCTGCTGGGCAACCTGAGCAACAACCGACTCTGCCGCTCCTCGGTCGAGAGTAAATTTGCCTCCTAATGTCGGTTCGAGTCTACCTAATAGTAAGTTCGCATCGGTCACGGTCGCCTCTTTACCTCCGCGACCATAGCATGCCGGTCCTGGCTCTGATCCCGCACTCTGCGGACCAACTCGGAGTGATCCGCCATCGTCCACCCAGGCAATCGACCCACCACCGGCCCCGACACTGCGAATATCGAGCATCGGTACGATCACTGGCACTTCCCACTCGAGTTCATACTCACGAGTAATCAACCCCTGTCCTTCTTCGACGATCGATGTGTCAAAACTCGTCCCGCCCATGTCAGTATGAATCGCCCGCGGGAACCCAGATCGTCCGCTGAGATAGCTTGCATACGCAACTCCACCAGCCGGACCAGATTCAATCAATTCTTCGGGTCTCTGTTTTGCCAGCTCAACACCCATCATGCCACCGTTACTCTTGATGATAGAAAGCGAGCCAGTAAAACCACGCTCACGCAGCATCGTTTCTAATCGAGAGAAGTACACGCTCATCACTGGTAGCAGAACCGCACGAATCGCGGTTGTCGTGAAACGTCCAAGTTCCCGAAACTTTGGCTGCGTTTCCGATGAAAGGGCAATGTAGGCTTGGGGTAATCGCGCACGAAGAATTTCTCCCATCCGCTGTTCATGGGTCGGATTGACGTAGGCATTGATAAAGGCCACCGCGACTGAACCAAGTTCCATTTCCGCAATGCGATCGGCGGCGCGATGGGCAGCTTCCTCATCAAGCGGTGTCAGTACCTCACCTTGAGCACTGATCCGTTCAGGAACAGTCAGCCGGTAGCGTCGCCGAATGAGGGGTCTGGGTTTGCTTTGATAGGGATCATACAGCCGTTCGCGGCGTTGGCGGCCAATTTCGATCGTATCGCGAAAGCCATCGGTGGTGACCATTGCCGCAGGTGGAAAAGACCTCTCGATAAGCGCATTGGTCGCAGTCGTTGAACCATGAATCAGTGCGGCAATACGATTTACAGGTAGTTGCGCCTGCTCGATCGCCTGCAGTACTCCCAGAGCACGATCATGCTTAGTGGTTAATACCTTGGCCGTAACACTCTTGCCACTCTCTTCTTCCCAAGCAAATAGATCGGTAAACGTTCCGCCGACATCAATTCCTACACGCCACATGGATGCCCTCGTTTTTTGCAAGTCTCCACATTATCTAGCGGATTGCGCATATTGGAGGAAGTCCGGAGGTAACTCCAGAAAGTGTGGAAACGCGAGTCAGGCGGCGTATCCTCTCGGGTGACTTAACCCACCGGGCTGTGACCCGGGCAGAGAAGGAGAGACGCCATGACGCAAACGACTACCACACCAGAGCCGACGACAAGCAGCACGTGGGAACGGTTAGAAGACTTTGTCCGCGAACATGTCCAACACTTCATCCAGGCCTTATTGGAAGAAGAAGTCACTGAGTTATTGGGACGCGCAAAGTCAGCCCGGCGAGAGGCCGTCGATACAGCCCCTGGGTATCGCAATGGCTACGGCAAGCCCCGCCACGGTGCGATTGCGCACCACCGCAGCCAAACGCTTCAAGAAAGTAGAGAATGCGACGGCACTGATCTGGAAGCTATTGCAGGTGGCCGAGTCGACATTCCGTAAACTCAAAGGGGCGGAGTTACTCCCTGTCGTGTATACCGGTGTCCAGTACGTCGATGGGATGCAACGGCCCATGAGTCCTCGGCAGCGGCTGGCGGTATGACCAGGCGGGAGACGGCTACGGGTTGTCCTGAGCCAGACGAAGGAGTAAAGAGGCTTAGGGGTAGGCCATGACGTTTGAGGAAGTGCTCGCGCAAGTCCAGGAGTTGTTGCAGCGGGAGCAGCGGGTCTCCTACCGGGGCTTAAAGCGGCGGTTTGCCCTGGATGACGAGTACCTGGAAGACCTCAAGGAAGAGCTCATCGGTGCCAAGCGGCTCGCGACCGATGAAGACGGACGCTTTTTGGTCTGGACGGGCGACACGACAGTCCCTAGTGTTCCTTTGCCAGCTCCCAGCCCCTGATCCTCTCCTCCTAGCTCCCAACCTCTAGACGCTCGCCCCCAAACGCTCGACTCTCGACGTGAGGTGGGCGAGCGCCGCCAGTTGACGGTGCAGTTCATCGACTTGGTAGGGTCCACGACCCTTTCACAACAGCTCGACCCTGAGGAGTTGC
>CAVTCR010000076.1:0-69155 GCA_963733195.1 uncultured delta proteobacterium | reverse complement strand
GGACAGCATCAACGACTACCTCGTCCACGGCCAGACAGAGGCGGTGAACCCAGAGAAGAAAGGCACGAAGGCAGCGGCGCATTATCGCCTGACCGTGAACCCTGGCGCATGCCAGGTGGTGCGACTGCGGCTCAGCGATGTCGCACGAGCCAGCTCTTGCCCAGACCAATGGCGAAGCAGCCAGTCCATTCGGCAGCCAGTTTGCAGACGTGCTGCAGGCCCGGCGTCAGGAAGCCGACGAGTTCTACGCTGCCATCATCCCGGCTGCGCTCAACGCTGACCAGACCAATGTCATGCGTCAGGCATTGGCGGGCATGATGTGGAGTAAGCAGTTCTATCACTACGATGTGGACAAATGGCTAGAGGAACGAGGCTCCGATCCCTTTAAGCCGTCGAGAAAACAGGCCCCGCAACGACCGTTGGCACCACATGTACAACGGCGACATCATTTCCATGCCCGACAAATGGGAGTATCCCTGGTATGCGGCCTGGGATCTGGCGTTTCATGTACTCGCCTTGACGCTGGTAGACCCGGATTTTGCCAAGGAGCAACTAAAGCTGATGCTGCGGGAACGTACATGCATCCCAATGGCCAAATCCCCGCGTACGAATGGAATTTCGGCGATGTCAATCCGCCGGTGCATGCCTGGTCGACCATATTCACCTACCGCCTGGAAAAACTACAAAAGGGCGAAGGAGACATGGATTGGCTCAAGAGCAGCTTTCACAAGCTGCTGCTGAACTTCACCTGGTGGGTCAATCGAAGGTCACTGTGACGCAATGTCTTTGAGGGCGGATTTCTAGGGCTGGACAACATTGGCGTGTTTGATCGCAGTGCGCCACTGCCGACGGGTGGCTATCTGGAGCAGGCTGACGGCACCGCCTGGATGGCGCTTTTTGCCCAGAACATGCTGCAGATCGCCAAAGTTGGCGCTACCGATCCCGACTACATGGAGATGGCGATCAAGTTTGTCGAACACTTCCTGTGGATTGCCTCTGCGATGGGCACTGGGCGAGGACACAGGGATGTGGGATGAAGAGGATGGCTTCTTCTACGACGTGCTGCGACTGCCCAACGGTCAAGCCCAGCATCTCAAGGTGCGCTCGATGGTCGGCCTGCTCCCATTGTGTGCAGCGACGACTTTTGACGGGGTTGTGAGAGCGAAGTTCCCCGAGCTCGCGAGAGGGCTATGGTGGTTCCTCGATAATCGTCCCGAGCTGCGGGCTGCGGTCCACGACCCGCTAAAACCCGGCGTTGCCGGCCGTTGCTGGCGTCGATCCTCGATGAAAGCAAGCTCCGCCGAGTGTTGGCCAAGATGCTCGATGAGCACGAGTTCCTCAGCCCCTTCGGCATCCGCTCGCTATTGCGCTCCCACGCGGACATCCTTATGTCTTTCAGGCTGGTGGGCAGGATTATCGCGTGTCCTATTTGCCGGCGGAATCCGACACCGGCATGTTTGGCGGTAACTCCAACTGGCGCGGGCCAATCGGATGCCCGTTAATGCGCTGATCATTCGGGGACTTTGGAGTACTACATCTACTACGGCAATGATTCACGGTCGAGTGCCCCACGGGATCGGGGCGGCAGATGACCTGTACCAGGTGGCCGAGGAATCACGCGGCGGCTGGCCAACATCTTTCTCCGAGACAAGGAAGGACACCGGCCCGTTTATGGTGGTCGCGGAAGTTTCAAGAGGACCCGCACTGGCGCGATCTCATCCTATTCTATGAGTACTTCCACGGTGACAACGGCGCGGGACTGGCGCCAGCCACCAGACGGGCTGGACCGGCGTCATCGCCCGAGCGATGCATCTGTTTGCGACCAGCACGGCTGAGCAGTTCCTCGCACTCGGCGCAAAGGCTGGTGTCGTGGAAGTGGAGCCGGCGTAGAGTGGCCAGTCGGAGGGTGCTGTCAATCGCCCCAGTAGTAAGTGAGAGGCTTCCTCACGCTGTGGCCAGTTCCCAAGTCGAAGTTCGTTTGAAACCGAGCAAACCCAGTTGACCCATACCCTCCTGCCCCGCGACGGAACGTGCCGTGATCATCTCGTCTTGCGCAACGACATGACGGATGTCTAGACATGGACTATATACCTTACGCTGTAGTGTACACTGTAGTGTCCGCCTTCGGTTTATTTGTCGGCATACTTCTCCTCCTGGAAGTCGGTCGGCGGCTCGGAGCCCGACGCAGGGCGAAGGAGGCTGAAGGAGCGTCGATGGGGGTTGGGACGGTGGAGGGAGCGGTCTTCGGCCTGCTAGGGCTGCTGATGGCCTTCACCTTCTCGGGGGCCGCGTCGCGGTTCGATACTCGACGGCAGTTGATTGTCGAGGAGACCAACGCTATTGGCACTGCCTATCTGCGGCTCGACCTCCTCCCGGAGAGCGCGCAACCAGCGCTACGGGAAAGCTTCCGGCAATATGTGGATTCACGGCTGGCCATCTATCAGAAGGCGCCGGACCTGCAAGCGGTCAGGGAGGAATTGGCAAGGTCAACTCAGTTGCAGAGGGACCTGTGGCGACAAACGGTCGCCGCCTGCCAAGCGGCCCCTACACCGCAAGCGACGATGCTGCTCCTCCCTGCGCTGAACCACATGATCGATATTACGACTACTCGGACTATGGCAGTGCAAATGCACCCCCCGATGATCGTCTTCGTGATGCTCTTTGGGCTGGCGCTGGCTAGTTCACTGCTGGCCGGCTACGGCATGGCGGGCGCCAGGTCGCGCAATTGGTTGTACATGTTGGGCTTCGCGGTCACGTTGGCGAGCGCTGTGTATGTCATTCTCGATCTAGAGCACCCACGCTTGGGGTTGGTCCGGGTTGACCCCTTCGACCGGCGCTAGTGGACCTGCGGGAGAGCATGCAGTGAGAAGAGGCGGGGGGAGCGTGTGGGGGCGGATGATCAGCGCCAAATATCAGTGCGCCGAGCACGCCGCCCATCACCGGGGAACTCGCCACAGGCCAGTCAGCTTGGCGCGCTCATCGCCAAAGACCTGGTTGCCAGATATCCAGGCCATGGGTCTTTCCGCGGTGCAGGCCAGGCCGGGCTCGGCGCCGCAGGTTGGCGATGGCGTAATCCGTGGTTACCTCGTGTCGGTCCAAGGCGGCAGCGCGGGCAAGCGGTTCGTGATCGGATTGGGCGCGGGGAGTTCGGAGCTAGATACTGTAGTGGAGGGCTACGAGATGACGCCCCAGGGCTTGCGCCAACTCGGATCGGGGACGCTGAGCTCATCCGGAAGCAAGACGCCTGGAGTGGTCCGCGCCGGCCGCGGTCGCGATTGCGACGGGCAATGCGATGGCCTGATCGTCGGCGGCGGGATGAAGGTGTCTGGCGAGGCGAGCGGCAGGAGTACGCTCGAGGGGAAGGCCCAGGCGACCGCCGACGCCATCGCAGAGCAGCTCAAAATCAGATTCCGGGGCCGGGGCTGGATAAACTGAACATCCACGACCCTGGAATCCAACATGAGCCTCGGTACATAGCTAGCGTCTGAACTCCTGATGCCCCACGGGGGAGAGCAGATATCCGACGAGAACCACCGGGACGATGAGCCAGAGCAGCGACCAGATAATAGGGGCTCCTTACGGCACGTAACTCACGACGACGAGCCCGGTCACCAGGGATACCCCGAGCCCTAGCCCCCACGCCATTCTTTGGCCGATGAGTGCTCCCAACGCAAACAGGATATACAAAAGTGCGATAACAAGCACTAGCATTCCGTGGGTAAACATGGCGGCACTTAGTATCGGCAAGGCAAAGACGCCACGCCCGCTCAGATCGAGGCCCATCCGTAACCATTCGAAAGCCCGCAAAATACCGAGGAATTGCCCCTGTATAACAGCCAGCACTGCGATCAGGATCAGACTCACGGTTCGTTCCATTGAAGCCTCCAGAACCAGCAGTTGATCTTCCAGTCGTCGTAGCGCAGCGCGTTAAGGCTGGCGTTGTCGTCGAAATAGAAGAACTCGCGACGCGGGGCCTTAGCGGTTTCGCCCTTGAAGAAGGGCATGAAGTTGTAGCCGTCGAGGTGATTCTTGAAAGTCTTGTCGCCCGCCTTGTAACCCCGTAGCAGCTGCTGCTTTACATCCGGCTCGCCCGCGGCTGCGAGAAAGGTGGGCAGCCAGTCCTCATGCGACATGACCGCGTTGACAATTGTGCCGGGCTTGATGACGCCCGGCCATCTGACGAAGGCCAGCACTCGGAAGCCGCCTTCCCACGTCGTGCCCTTCTCCCTTCTCACCGCGGAACGGAATGTTGCCTCCGTCCGGCCAGGAGCGGCACGATCACAACCCCCTCGAAAGCGTCAAGTTTTTCCCTCCAAAGGCTTGTGGTGCCAGGCAGGACATAATTTGTAAAACTCTGTACTTGACCTGTCAGACATGTCAGCTGAACGTTATCCTAGGATGACGACTGCTCACTTTGTTCTTGCAGCGCTCTTCGCGCTGCAAGATGGGAAAGACATGGAGGATTTTCTCCTATCTCTCTCGCCTTGGCATGAGGACGTTTTACTCCGGGTTTTTCTTCTTCTACTGTCTGTGAGGTCAAAACTCGGTTTTTACACATAATTCCTTTCCCACTCTGAGTCCTGAAGGGCGCGAATGTCATCAAATCCAGCAGATCATTATCGCGGCTCACGAGGTACGTCGCTGCTACTTCAATAGCAAGGTTGACGTATTTCTCATCCTTCGGGTCACGGGCGTACATGAAATGCTCCCGAACGTCAGCAAGAAGGTGCTTTTTCTGCGATGCGGCTGAGGAGCGCGTCCACGCGTTCATCCGTGATGGCTGGGTTTCGCTGACGAATCTTCGGGCGGGACAGGACCTCACGCACTTCCTCAAGGACTTCGCGACTCACGAACAATGCAATCTCATCGTTGTCTACTAATCGCAAGAGTGCCGCGGCTGGTCCAGATTCGTTGACGGTCGCTTGCAGATACACCATACAATCGAAGACAACTCGCGGACGCGGGTTCTCTTCGCTCATCCCTCTTTGGCCTTTCGCTGTTGGTACACTTCTGCGCGGGCGTCTGCAAAAAGGGCTTCTCCTTCGTCCTCGGACATCTTGCTTGCTTGAAAAGTCTTACGAACAGGAGCGAGGATTTCATCAAAAGACTTAGCCGCTAGCAGGTCGATGGTAATAAGACGCTCGACGTACGTCGTGACATCGCCGCATCCCCGCTCACGCGCTCGTTGTTCTAAGGCGACTTTGGCTTCGTCCGGAACGGTAATTGTTAACTCCATGTCAACACCTCATGTTCATGTCTTCAACGGCATGCATCAGGTCAGTCGAAAGGAGTAAATGACTATATCCTGAAATAACTGGATTCGCTACGAGTCATACGGACGTTAAGCTGTGATGCACATTGGCGTCCGCATGCTCGCCTTCAATTTGCGATCTGTTATCTACCTCCGTCACTCGGACGTTCAGCTCAAAATTGAGGGCGCTGTCCCCGAAACTGTGGAACAAAACCTAGTGAAGTTGCCTCCCGTTCGCTCTGAGCGTAGCCCGCAGGGCGGAGTCGAAGCACGGTTGCACCCGACCTGCGTCCTTCGACTTCCCCTTCGACAAGCTCAGGGTATGCTCAGGACGAGCGGCTTTAAGGCCAACAAGAGAGGCCATAGGCCAGCGTCACATTCGCCAGCCCTTCTATGTCGGCGACACGGAAATCCCACCCCAAAGCTGTGCACGGGAGCAGGCAGAACCAGAGAACTACCAGTGGTGCTACGGGGTGTTTCACAGAAACCCCTCCTTTTCTCATCAACCAGCACGCTGGAAGCGTTCTTCCCACTGCATCTCTTTGCGGACTGCGTCTTTGACGAAAGCACTGCGACGGAAGAACCAGAACAAGGTGCGACGCACAAGACAGCCCTGGGTTGTCAATGGACGCAAGAAGTCGAAGAGGAGCACGACTCGCTCGTGTTCGGTGTTGTTCTGTACTGCGTGGGGATACGTATCGTCGAACAGCAGCGTGCGTCCTTCCTGCCAGGTACACCGCACGTCACCAACGTCCATAAAGCAGCGTTCCGGCTCTGGCGGAACGATCAGCCCGAGATGACAGCGCACCAACCCTTTCGTTACGCCGTGGTGAGAGGGAATTACTTTGCCGGGGGCGAGGATGGAAAAAAAGGCGTTCTCAATGCCTGGGACGCGATCGAGCAAGCGCGCGGTTTGCGGACAGAGCCGAGAGTTATGCTCGGAGCGATGACCAAAACCATAAAACACGAACGCGCGCCATTTATCATCCGACGAAATACGGTATTGATCCGAAGCAATGTCCTGGAACCGCGGCAACGCCTCGCGGTGTTGTAAAATCGTGTCAAGCTCTGCCCGCACCGCCTGCCATTGCGTTTCGAACTCTGCCGTCCAGGGAACGAGTTGGGAGTCCAACACCGGCGTCGTGGGAACCAGCGATTGCCGCGCAAAATAACGATCCAGCGCCCGTAGGGTCCGTTTCCCATAGCGTCTCACGTATTTCTTACGACGCTTCCGCAACACCGCTTCCGTCTCTGCCCAGTTCATGGTGAGATCTTCCTTTCTGGAAACATTATTTTTCCGGCTTGGGCCGACGGCCTCGGCCAGTTAACATCCAATCATAGAGAGGAGCAGGCATTATACGTCCCAGCGTGGCAACAAGAGCAAGGGGAAAAGGAAAGGCGTAGTAGGGTTTCCGCGCTGCAATCGCGTGCGCCATACGGCGCGTTGCTTCCTCAACCTCGAGTTGGAACGGTTTCCGCTTTTGCTTTGTTGACGAACGAGTGCGAACAAAACCGGGACAGATGAGCGTGACCGCGATTCCGTGTGGCTTCAGGTCGATGCGCAAACTCTCCATCATGTTTGACAACGCCGCCTTGGCGGCTGAGTAGGCCGCCGCGTTCGGCAAACCGCGATAGGCAGCGAGACTGCTGACCGCCACGATATGCCCTGCACCTCGCTGCAACATGGCTGGTAAGACCGCCTCGATACAATTCGCGGTTCCTTCGACATTCAGGGCGAGGACGCGCTGAATATGGGCGGCGTCAAATGTCTCCACGAACGTCGGCTCTCCGCCTCCGGCATTGGCAATCAGTCGGTCAATAGGCCCGAGCACTGTTTGTGTCTCCTCCACCGCGGCGAAGACGCGAGCGTGATCAGTCACGTCACACGGAACGGCCAAGGCTCGCCCCCCTGCCTGTGCAATTTCCTCAACCAACGTATCGAGGAGGAGTTTCCGTCGCGCGACCGCCGCGATGGTTTCCCCCTGCAATGCCAGACGTAGCGCCAGGCTCCGTCCAATACCAGAAGAGGCTCCAGTGAGAAAGGTGACACTCATGCGAGCATTACTCTCTGAAGAAATCATTTGACCAGCGGCAGTTCCGCCGCCCCCATAGAGAACTCACCGCCGGGGATCCAGACCATGCCTTCCGGTGCAGGGCCGGGAGGCAGCGCGGAGTTCGCCCGGGTCGGCATGAACGCGGACACCACCATCGTGTTTTGAATCGGACGGGAAACATACCACACAACAGCAGCGGTAACGACAGCCGCCACAACAACAGCTCCGCTCCAAGCCCAGGGGGCACCTTTACGTACTGGTCACAACTTAAGGGTAAATGCCGGTGCTTTGGTCGCACAGGTGCGGATAAGGGTACCTTCTCCCTGTGGGAGAAGGTCAGGATGAGGGAAGCAAACAGCGAAAACTCCTTTATTTCTTCCCCTCACCCTAGCCTCCTCCGACTCACGCGAAGGACAAGCTCTCCCGGAGGGAGAGGAGAATTGCTGGCTACAGCAAACGGCTTAAGGCGATTTCTTGCAAAGAATATCCCGTATGCGAGCAATTAAAACCGACGTATTAGCCCAGTTCAGACTGTTCGGATTGTTATGCTTCGTATTGCGTGTGGGATAACCTTTCCCGGAAATCGCCTAAGTGGTCTGTCACAAAAGATTTTGAACAAGGGCATTGAGTCAGGTATCCTTTCACTCGTCAGCAGGAGGGAAGGATGCCAACGAAACAGCGAGCCGTCACATTAACCAAAAGGGAACGAAGAGCGTTAGAGGACTTTGTCAGCCATGGGAAAAAGAGTGCCCGTGCGATTACGCGAGCACGGATTTTGCTGTTGTTGGACGAAGGACGGAAAGAGCACGAACTCACCGAGCTGTTGGGGGTGTCGCGAGGGACGGTGTACACCGTCCGCAAGAAATATCAGCAGAAGGCCTATGCCGCATATTCTCGATCTGCTCCACGACGCACCGCGCAGTGGGCGTCCGATCACGCTTGGATAGTCGGGTGGAAGCCAAGGTGACGATGATTGCCTGCAGTACCCCACCCATCTGGCCGGAGCCGTTGGACACTCCAGCTGATTGCCGACAAGGTCGTCGAACTCGCGGTGACGGAGTCGATTTCCCATGAGAGCGTGCGGCGGGTACTAAAAAAAACAAACTCAAGCCCTGGTTAAGTGAGCAATGGTGTCATGGGCGACATTACCGGCGCTTATGTGTGGCATATGGAAGATGTCCTGTATCAATATCAGCTCCCGTACGACGTTCGCCACCCGTTACTCTGCTTCGATGAACGGCCCTGCTTTCTGATTGACGATGTCGGCGGGATTTTGCCGATGAGTCCCGGCAAAGCGAAGCGGTATCATTATGAATACCAGAAGAACGGCTCGTGTTGTGTGTTCCTCGCGTTTGAGCCTCACACGGGCTTTCGCTATGTCGAGGTCCGAGAACGCCGCACCGCGAGTGACTATGCCCACTTCATGCAGACGCTGCTCACCCACCACTATCCCGAAGCGCAGTCCCTCCGACTCGTGCAGGATAATCTCAATACCCACACGCCGGGCTCGTTCTATGAAGTCTTGCCCCCTGCTGAGGCGTTTGCCTTGGCGCAGAAGTTGACACTGCACTATACCCCCAAGAAAGGGTCGTGGCTCAATATGGCAGAAATTGAATTTGCCGCGCTCTCCACTCAATGCTTGGATCGTCGGATTCCTGATCTGCCCACGTTACTTGGGACCGGTGACCTTTACGTGGCGGCTGTGCGCTACGGGATTTTGCTTTCATTGCAGTCAGTCCGCTAATCCTTCAGTGTTGGTCGTGAGTATGGTTCGTTTCACATTTAACCTGAACGGCATTGCAGTAAAACGTGCCTAAGCTCTGTATGTTTCAATCCGCTCTGAACCTCGTCCGTGCTGCTTCATTCGCGCTATGTGCGCCCGTCAGCCGCGACCATTGAGTCGCGAAGGTCGATCAGCGGTTGTTGGGTGACCTTCATGATGCCGCTGTCAGGGCGATCGAGCGATGCGATCAACGCGAACACCAGGGCGAACGACAGGGCCAGGATCGGCCGCGCCATGGATCGTTTCGATCCGGCGATTCCCGTCTGATAGCCGACGCTCATCATGCCGAGAATCGTGATGCAGTAGAGCGCAAGCCAAATCTCGGCGGGAATCCGCGCCTGAATCCCGACCGCCACTCTCGACGCATGAATCCCGTTCACCTCGTTCAGCGAGTCGATGTACATCGCGGCGACGTCGGAGTTCATGTCCAGCCGCGCGTTGGCGACCGCCATATCCCACAGCCGGTCTTGTATCCGCTGCGTCTCGGCCAGGACATTTGTCACGCGCTCCGGTTCGAGGTTGCCCGCCTCCACGAATGTCACGCGCAGATCGACGTACTGCCGCAGCAAGGCAGTGGCCTCGGCGCGATCCGTTTCCGGCAGAAAGTCCGATCGCTGCCAGGCGGTGCGGATGGCAATGGCTTCATCGCGCACCAACCCCTTCTTGGCGTCATGGCGTTCCGAGACGATTCCAAACGTGAATGCCAGCATGAACGCCGCCAGCCCAAGGATGGCGCCGGCGATGGCAGAGACCGGCGATTCCTTTTCCTCTTCCGACCGCCGGTGCATGGCTTGCCCCAGCTGGTACCCTAATTCGATGGCGACCATTACGAGGATGATCGTTGCGGTGAAAATAATCCCAATGGGTATGGTATCGATGCTCATTGGCGGTCAACCTCGCCTTTCCTGTGCGGTCAGTTCATCAACTCGATCTCTCCCGGTTGCCAGATCTTGTCGAACCACGGCTCCAGCAGGCCATACAGCCGGAAGATCGCGAACCAGCCTCTTCGATCTCCAGCACGGTCGCGCTGGTCTCCTGAGCACGCACCCGAAACCGATTATCGGGACGAGCGGATCGTGCGACCGTTCAGCGCTTGGAGGGGCCGGAAGTTGTGGCCCAGGATGTCGTTGAACCGCCGGAACTGCTCCTCAGACAGTGTCGCCCGCTTCTTGAGCACAATCCAAGTCACAACTGGTGAACACGCCGGCGTCGTCAGCGACCCTGGATACGTGTAGTATGCCTTGGTATTCTCGAAGCCGTCCGCCACATTGATCGTAGTCGCGGATGAGGTATTGTCCCCTGCGTTTCTGGGCAGAGAGTCGTCGAATTGGGCAAGGAAGGGGTTCTCCCCGCTCCCGATCTCATACAGCTGTCCGATGACGGCCTTGTTGCCGGTCGCGGCATCGCTAAGGACCGCGTGGAGTTCCATTACCCCCCGACGTCCCTTAATGGTGTGCTCCGATAGTGTATGGAAATGAAACTGCGAAAGCTCGTACGTCACCCCTTCGAAGGTCAGCCTGCTTCCTGGCTCATATTCTTGCTCGATGGTATGCCCGTTGTTAGTCAGGTCGATCGCTGTCTCGTGGAAATCAAGGGATAACGGCCCGAGGGTCCTGTCGCGCTCCGCCCGCTCGATATTGATCGGGGATGGGCGCATGTTTGTTGAACAGTTTTCCCAGTCTGGTGATAGTTCGCCCCAAAAACCTGGCCCCTCGTCACCCGAGTAAGAAAACTCAGGACTACTCTGGGCGCTTGCTGTAGCTCCGGCAATCACAAAACACCCAAATGCCACAGCAAGCATCTCGATGCGAGCTCGTGCCTTGAGTGTATTTCTCTTCGTCATACTTTCTCCTTATACGTTACGTTAAGTCTTCTCCAGATTTTCCTCTTGCAGGCCGAAGAACTTCTCTAAGAGCGCTTGAGCGTAGATTTCTCCTTATCTATCACTAGGTGTTGTCTTCGCAGAGGAGCTTACACAGGCTTGTGGTTCAGCGATAGACGCAAGCGGTTCAGATTGCGGTTCAGATTAGGAAAAGTATTACTGCCGAAAGAGCACTGCGAGCAATGCCAGTAACCCGAGAAGCGAAATCAACCCCGCCAGCAGCGCCGCCACCGAGCGGGGGATAACCGGGTATTGCACCCGCCGCTGCCGCAGACTCACGACGTGTTGCACCGTGCCCAGCGCCAACGACACCAGCCCGACGTGATCATCGTCAGGGCAAAGCTGCGCGTGCCAGGCGAGTCACAATGCCCGCTGAATCAAAGCGATACGGCAAAATGACCAGGGGGAGTCGCAATGACAGTCCTCTCCCTCACTTACATGCCATTGGAGTGCAGCCCTGTGGCCACAATCCGCAACCCACGGAGGGACATCACGTGCAGTGATCAAAGGGAACACGTCTGTCCACACCTCTTCGGGCGGTTCGCGTCCGTTTCACCCAAAGAGCGGTGGCATTCCCACCTCCCGACGACCTTTTGTAGGGCAATTACTTGACCAGCGGTAGTTCCGACGCTAATTGCATATCCACCATACGCTGCATCTGCATCTCTAACTGAAAGAACCGCGCCACCTGCTTGGCCGATAGCACCTTGTCAAATTCCCCAATATATTTCTTGATTACTTGCAGCCGCTGCTCTTCCACCTCCAGCGCTTTGGCAGTCAATTCTTTGGCTTTCTTGTCGTCAACGGAATCAAGATGGGCGGCGTAGTCCTTAACCACCGCGACTTTTGCATCTCCCACCTTGTCTAGCTCTTTATTGTATTTCCGGTATACCGGCCAAAACGCTTCCGTTTCAGCCTCAGTCAAGCGCATGTTACTGACGATGATCGACGCTTTCTGTGCCGTTAGGTCGGTCCTGAGCATGGTGATATAACGATCTATCTGTTGGTTCCCTTGCTGTTGATTCCCTTGATCTTGGGCAGAGACAAGCGAACTGCTCAAAACGCCTGCGACCACTATCCACGTGACCATCAGATAACATTTCTTCATGCAGTCTTCCTCCTTCGACTAATAAGCTCACAGTTTGTCTATCACTACGTGTTCCATCCTTTATGGCTCGGAGCTTTCATGAATGGTCCAGCCGCTTTATAAAACCCCGATTAATCTAAAGTCAACCATGTGATCGGTCTGCTCGCTCCCCACATCGCGGACACGGCCTCGGCCACCGATCTACAGAGCCTCGGCCAAGTACTCGGCAACAAGTGCCGACTGACTCACGCTCTTCTTCTTGGCCCGCGACTTGACCCGTTCGACGAGCGACTCGGGAAGGTACCACTTGGCCTGCACCGGTCGGTCACCAGGTAGCTCTCGGAGCACTTCCTTGACGACCTGATGCAGCTTCGTCTCGTCGCGCGGATCGACACTCACCCTCATTACGAAGCGATACCGCCCCTAGGGCGTCCAGTAGAGGTTACGGATGCTGTAGCTCGGTCCGACCTTCCGCAGCTTGCGGTTGATCGCCTTCTCCAGCGCAGCGTAGTCTTTGCAAGCGAAGCTTACTGTGAGGAAGGCAACATGTGCGAGCATCCCCCTAGCTACTGATGAGCTTAAATGCAAAAATCCCGCGCAACTCATGCGATTGATTGACGTTTTCCACCATGACCACGGCATTGAATAGCCCCAGGGAGAACACTCCCCCACCTCCGTCATTGCCCCCTGAATTGCATTTCCAGCAACCAACTACCGACACCCTGAGCGTGAGACTCGCGGGCAATTGGACGTTGGCGGCAGAAACACCTGCTATCGACGGAGTCGCGCAGCAGTTAGAGGCCGCACCCCAGGTGCGACGCCTCACCTTCGAGACCCAGGGGCTGCAGGCGTGGGACAGCACCCTGCTGTCGTTTCTGCTCAAGTGCCAGGCCCTCTGTAGCCAGCGCCAGCTCACCTGCGACCTCGCCAACCTGCCTGAGGGAATCCAGCGCCTCCTGCGCCTGGCGACCGCTGTGCCTGAACGCAGCGGCGCACGTCGTGAGGCCGTGCGCGAGCCTGTGCTGGCGCGGATCGGCAAAGCAGCAGTGGCTACCCAGCAGGCGTCTGTCGATCTGCTCGGCTTCCTCGGCCAAGCCGCTCTCGCCTTCGGCGCGTTGCTACGCGGCCGGGCCCGTTTTCAGCGGGCCGATCTGCTATTGATCATGCAGGAGTGTGGCGCTCAGGCCTTGCCTATTGTCTCGCTGATTAGCCTGCTCGTGGGACTAATCCTGGCCTTTATCGGCGCCACACAACTGGCGCAGTTCGGTGCGCAAATCTACATCGCTGATCTGGTAGGAATCGGCATGGCGCGGCAGATGGGCGCGATGATGACCGCCATCATCATGGCGGGACGCACTGGCGCGGCCTTCGCGGCCCAACTTGGCACGATGACGGTCAATGAAGAGATTGATGCCTTAGAGACGACCGGTCTGCCACCGATGGAATTCCTGGTCTTGCCCCGCATGCTGGCGTTAATAGTGATGATGCCGCTCCTGACCTTATACGCGGATCTGATGGGTATCTTGGGGGGCGCCATGGTTGGCGTGGGGTTGATGGACCTGGGAGCGAGAGTCTACTTCGAGGAAACCCGCCATGCGCTAGACCTTACAGACTTCGCGGTGGGACTCGTGTATGCCGCAGTCTTTGGCGTGTTGGTGGCTATTGCCGGCTGTATGCGCGGGATGCAGTGCGGGCGCAGTGCCTCGGCGGTCGGGGACGCGGCCACCTCCGCGGTGGTGACCGCGATTGTCTGGATTATTGTGTCGGACGCAATCTTAACAGTGATGCTCAACGTCTTGGGGATCTAGGGAGAATATAGGATGGCGACAGTTGCGAGGCCAACTGAGGCGCATATCGAAGTACGCGACCTCACTATGGCGTACGGCAGCTTCGTACTACAGCGAGATCTCACGTTCACCGTGCGGCACGGCGACATTTTCATCATCATGGGTGGTAGCGGCTGTGGCAAAAGCACCCTCCTGCGTCATCTCATTGGACTGAAATCCCCGGCCAAAGGGGATGTGTTCTACAGCGGCAAGAGTTTCTGGGCGGCTGAACCGGAAGAACGCGAACGCTTGATGCGCCGCTTCGGCATCCTCTATCAGAAGGGGGCGCTGTGGAGTTCCCTCACACTGGCCGAGAACGTGGCGCTGCCGTTGGAACAATACACCGATCTCGGCCCGAGTCAGATTCGCGAACTCACCTCGCTGAAGCTGGCCTTGGTCGGTTTGGCCGGCTTTGAAGATTACTACCCGTCTGAGATTAGTGGCGGTATGCAAAAACGGGCCGGGCTTGCGCGCGCCATGGCGCTTGATCCGGAAATTCTTTTCTTCGATGAGCCGTCGGCGGGCCTCGACCCGGTGAGTTCACGGCTCCTCGATGATTTGATCTTAGAATTGCGTGAGAGTTTAGGAGCAACTGTGGTAGTGGTAACACACGAATTGGCCAGCATCTTTACGATTGGCACAAACTCAGTCTTTCTCGATCCGGAGAGTAAGACGATGATCGCGGAAGGAGATCCCAAGGTACTCTTGGCTGAGTCGCACGATCCCAAGGTGCGCCAGTTTCTCACCCGCGGGGAGGAACACGCATGAGTAAGCAAGCCAGTCCGGCGGTCATTGGCGGCTTCGTCGTTGGCGCGGTAGCGCTGATCGTAGCCGGGGTGTTGATCTTCGGTTCGGGAAAGTTCTTTGCCGATACGGTCAACACCGTCATGTACTTTGAAGGGGACCTCAAAGGGTTAAACAATGGGGCGGCGGTGGCTTTCGAGGGAGTGAATATTGGCACGGTCGTCAACGTCGGCGTGTTCGTCGATACTAAAGATTATTCCGTGCGCGCACCGGTAGTGGTCGAGATCCAACGGGATCACTTCCGGCTGATAGGGGAAAGTCACCTGCCGGCAAAGGGGCAAGCGATCAAGGCGCTAGTAGAACAAAAAGGCCTCCGTGCCCAATTACAATCGGAGAGTATGGTGACTGGGCAGCGCTTCATCCAACTGGCCTTCTATCCGAATCTCCCACCCGCGCAAGTCACCATTGATCCCCTGACCAAGCTGCCCGAGATTCCGACGATTCCGACCACCATGCAAGAGGTGGAGACCACCCTGCGCAAGGCCCTGGCTAGGTTCAGTGAGATGCCGCTGGAGCAGATCGTGACTAGGCTCAACGAGACGCTGCAAGGCATCGACCGGTTGGTAAACGCGCCGGAGCTGATGGAGTCGGTCCGAGCGCTCAAGACCACGCTCACCGAAGCCCAGCAGTTAGTCCGCAACCTCGACAAACAGATCACTCCTGTCACGGCGAGCGCGACGGAGGCCCTGGGCAGCGTGAGGGGCGCGATGGGCGACATCGGGACTCTGGCACGCAACGCCGATGGTCAACTTCAGCCCCTGACTAGCAGCCTGCAACAAACCCTCGGCACAACCCGGACCGCATTGGAATCTGCGCAAGAGACGATGAAGAGCGTCAATGGCGTAATGGCCCCGAATTCGCCAGTGGGATACGAACTGGTGCAAACCTTACGAGAACTCTCTGAGGCGGCGCGCGCGCTGCGCGTACTGGCGGATTATTTAGAGCGCAATCCGAATTCCGTCCTCTTTGGCAGAAACGAGGGCAAAGCGAAATGAGACAGGTTCGTGCACTCGTCTTTTCGATTTGTCCACTTCATCATTGCATCACTGCTCGTGAGCAGTTGTAGCCTAGGGAAACAATCGCCGCCCACCCGGTTGTACACACTGACCGCTCTTGCGCAGCCTGATGGGGGTCAGCGGGCGACGGGCACGCAAGGGCTTGCTATCGGCGTAGGACCAGTGGAATTACCCGAGTACGTCAACCGGCCCCAGATGATCACAGGAGGCAGTGAGAATGAGCTGCAACGAGCGGAATTTGCGCAGTGGGCCGAGCCGCTGGAAACCAACTTCACCCGGGTGTTAGCTGCCAACTTATCTACGCTCCTGAGGACTGACCGTGTGGCGGTGTTTCCCTGGAAAGGACCGGTCCCGCTCGATTATCAAGTAGTCGTCGAGGCCACGCACTTCTTGGGCACCCCCAATGGCTCCGTGTCTCTAGTTGCGTTGTGGCGAGTGCTGGGCAAAGACGGTCGAGAAGCCCTGGTCAGTCGGCAGTCGAACTTCACGGAGTCGACTGGATCGCAGGAGTACGGAGCCTTGGCGGCGGCTCTGAGCCGCACCGTGGCTCATCTCGGCCGTGATATCGCAACGACGATCACCGCCCTGGAGCAGAAAAGGCCTCATCCCTAGTACCGTGTCTCGCAGCAAGGCGCGCATCACGCGCCATTGAACCAGTGTGTTTCGCACGCCCTACAGAAACCAGCATGAGGAGACCGAGGGTTCAGGCATGAGAGTAGGTCGTCCTTCGACTTCACCGCCTTCGGCGGTTACGCTCAGCACGAACGGCATGCAAGAACACGCTAAGGAAGTTCCGTTCGTGCTAGCATAGCGCAGCGAAGTCGAAGCACTTTCCTCACTGCAGCGAAGGTAGCATGCAAAACAACCACCACATCCTCTCACTGCCTCACTGCGGTGCATTAACAACTATGTAGGTTACGTCGCCCCCCTGATACGAAGGCTCGTACCACGTTGATCCGCACTGTTGGTAGGTTATGCCGTTCACCGCCACCCCACTACATGACGACTTTTGGGCGTTAAAGGCGGCGGCAGTCAGTGTGGCTCCAATCACCATTCCGGCCGCGACTCCCCCAGTCGGGTAGGAACCGCCATAATACCTCCCCCCATAGCCTCCGTGATGGTGATCGTCCCCGTATTCTTGCCAGTCTTCGCGCGAGTTCTTACCGTAGTCCTGCCGGTCCTCGCGCGCATTATTCCCGTAATCCTGCCAGTCTTCCCGATTTTGATCTTGCTGGGTATTACGGGTGGATTGCCTCTCGCTGGCAGAGGATTGGCGAGTCTGCTGATTCTGCGTCGACGTGGCTTGCCTCTGGCTGGCGGAGGACTGACGGGTCTGCTGATTCTGCGTCGACGTGGCTTGCCTCTGGCTGGCAGAGGATTGTCGACTCTGCTGCGTCTGCGCTCGATTCCCTTGTAAGCTCCCGCTACTGGCTGCACCACTACGGGAATAACTTCCCGCTCCGGACGAACGATTAGCACCGAACGAACCGCTACTAGCCGCGCCACTACGGGAGACACCGCCGCCACCGCCGCCACCACGACCACCGCCACCGCCGCCACCGCGGCCTCCCCCTCCCCGTTGGGCCTCAACTTCTGCCGCAATAAAGATGCCCATGCACAACAGTGCAATCCATACCGTATGTCGTATCCACGTTTTCGTTCTCATGGCTGTACTCCTTTCTATTGATTTTTCCCATCGTTAGGATCCATGCCGGCGACAAACTGAATCCGAGCGGCGCCCTCGGCAGGTGTAAAGGTAAACAAAGAATCCGGGACCTCGGCGGAAAAGTTCCAGTCATGAAAATCCGCCCGGAATTCTGGCTGACCATTCTCGTGTTTATAGGTGATGACCAATCGGTGCAGCAGAGGTTTGTCTCCCTTCGCTATCCATACCTGCGCGTCTGTCATGTCATTACGCAAGGCGAGGTGGTCACAGGGCACTCCTCCTAGTGTGGAGGCTTCTTCCACGTAATAGGCTACACTGAATCGATCCTTTAAGCCCTTGGGGAAATTGTTGGCGAACAACTCGCCCATGGGTAAAGGCATCTGTAAATCCTGGGTGAAATAGGCAAAGGCGGCGTCCAAATCTCCAGCTTTTTCAGCCGTCGCATAGAGCTTCTCGTTCAGGCCGAAGAACGCAATTTGTTTGCCGTCAAAGCGAAACCCGCGCTTGGTATCGTCGCGGTCGACGATGTCAACACTAATACGATCAGGACGCTTGACAGTAATCGTGCGACTCGCCCCGAACTCCAGCTTTTGGCCCCAGTCCTGTATGACATCGTATTCAATGTCTGCCTTCACGCTAAAACGCTGGGCTTTCGCCAAAAACTCTGCCATTTTCATCAGCGTCGCCCTTGCTTTCTCTTCGGTTGAGAACTTGGTTGCAGCAGACTGCTGGGCGTGTCCCGGCGCCGCGGTTAGCCACAGGGCAAGCCCCACGGCACTTATTTTCCACCATCGTGAATAAAACATGTGATACCTCCTCTGACAAATAGATTTCTTCTGCAAAGATATTAATTGGACCTGCTCTCGCTTCAGAAGCTATCCCTCTCGAACTCGTCAAGATGCGCTCGCAAGATCCGCCGCACTTCTTCAATCGCCTTCGGATGGCCTTGGACCGAGTGGCCGAAGCGTACAACTAATTCCGAAGCGACACCATCGATGTGGGCGCTATCATACGCCACTATGCCGTCATTCCCCCCGGAGAGCGGACCTGTACCTAAAACAGGGATGATTGAATGGGCTTTAACCCCTTCTGCCATCGGAATGGAAGCCAGGGTTTTAATAAAGGGATGCGAGGGATTCATGTTATCGACACTGGTGGGGAGTTTCTCCATCTGTTGGATCAACAGCTTGTCTTGGTTCTGCGTCATGATAGTCAGAGTCTGCTGAGTCAGGATGACCTGATGTGCAACGTTCAGCTCGCATACACTCCGACTTGCTCTTTCATTGACTGTTTCGTGAAGTCCAGATTTTTACACATGAGCATACTCATAGCAGATTTCACTTGTATGCAGTACAGGCGACTTGCGCTAATCCGTTCGCGCTGAGCGTAGCCGCGTCAGCGGCGAAGTCGAAGCGTCCCTCAACATAGCGGCCTTCGACTTCGCTGCGCTACGCTCAGGCCAAACGGCTAAGGGATATGAACCGTATTGAACACAACCGAAACCTGCTATCAGTCGGTAGGTATCTACTCTGTACAAAGACACACCGGTGTCTTACTTCACGCTATATCCACGCGCTTCCATACAGGCAGTGAAGGCGCGCTGGTACTCCTGCCTATGCGCTTGTTGCTGTTGTTGTGCGGCTTGCTGTTGCGCGGCTTGCTGTTGCTTGCCTTGTTGTCGCCCGCGGACCCCGCCGAGCATTCCTCCACCAGCGGCGCCCATCGCCGCCCCTTTCCCGGCATCTCCAGCGATTGCGCCCATCGCTGCACCCATCGCTGCGCCTCCCGCCGCACCTCGTAGGGCCCCACGTGCGCCGCTTCCCGCCGGGGCTCCTTGGCTCTGGGGTGGAGGACTCGATGGGGCACTTGGATCAAAGCCAGTCATCTCAACCGCTGTGTTGTAGCACCGCCCTTCATCCTGTTGTTGCTGTTGTTTGGTCTGTTTGCCCTTGGGAAAAACATACATTCCAGAGACGCTACCGCCCTGCGCTGCCGCTATCTCTAGGCTCATATATAGGGCGCCGATCGCACCTAGTCCCACCACCATGTTTCGCTTGTGCTTCATTTCCGTTCCTCCTTCTGTACTGGGATTCCCTGTTTAACAAAATACTAAGAGAGATAAGCCGCCGCCTGATCAGCACTGTGCACCATCATCTTCTCAACCTGCGAGCGATACCCTCCTTCGTGTAATTTATTCTGGTTGGTTGGGGTTCTCTTGGGCATTGTTTCGATGCGGCCATATTTCACTCATCTAGGGATTTTCTCTGTTGCCCAGCAGAGTACCTTACGTGTCGGTTCAGGTACACCCATCACTGGTTCAGTTTGCGGTTCAGATGGCCATCGATGAGGAGAGCCAGGGAAAAAAGTTCGGTCTCTTGACGTTTGATACTTGTCACTCTTTGTCACTTCACCTTCTCAATCTCCCCCGGCCGCCAAGTTTTGTCGAACCATGGTTCGAGCGGGCCGTACGAGGCGGAGAATAACGTTCCAGCCTTTGCCGGGAACGGTCTGTACCCTGTCGAGATTGTCATAAACCCTCTCGACAGTGGCGTCGTCCGGGAAGCCGTCGAAAAACGTCAGGGTGCCGAGGCGCATCTTCACCATGTTGGATGTAGTGATTTCCGGCGGGATTGCGGTGACCATCTGTGGATATGGATGACAGGCGGCTTCGGAGTGAAATAGAGGTCCACTGAACCGTTGGCGTTCTTCGCTTTGTCTTGCGCCGCTGGCGGGACCGTAATACATTAGCTGCATGAAGACTCTCACCGTACGACTGCCCGAACCGCTCGTGGCGGAGATCGAAGCGGAATCGCGCGAACGCAAGATCTCGAAGTCTGATATCGTTCGCGAGCGGTTGCAGCTTGTCACTAGGGCAACACGACGTCAGTCCACGCCGCTTGAGGCCATTGCCGATCTCATCGGCTCGGTGGATGGCTTGCCGGCTGATCTGAGTGCGCAAAAAAAGCGATACTTGCAGGCCACGGGCTATGGCCAGAAACGTACTCGTTGACGCCGGTTTCTAGTGGCTTTGCTTAGCCGCCGCGACTCCCACCACCATTGGGCGGTGACGCAAGCGCCTGGCCACGCTCCACCCTGGAGTACTTGTGAAGCCGTCCTGTCTGAGGGCTTCCACCTTCTCGGCACGCTCTGAACGCTGAACGCGGAATGCAGAATGATGAACAGAGCACAAAGAAGAAGGGAGAAAATCTTCCCCTATTCATCGTTCATCGATTATCATTCATCGTTCTGCCGAGGCAGAGGCCGAAGCATGTTTTCACACGGCCATTGAGATTGCTCGCCAGCAAGAAGCAAAGTCGTTAGAACTCCGGGCGGTGATGAGCTTATCGCGGCTGTGGCAGAGCCAAGGCAAAACAACAGAAGCCAGGCAGATACTGGTAGAGATCTATGGGTGGTTTACCGAAGGGTTCGACACGGCTGATTTGCAACACGCAAAGACGTTGCTAACAGACCTCTCGTAAAGGTCCGCTATCAAATCCCAAAAAACCGCGCCGCATTTCCTCCAAGAATTTTGTTGATCGATGCCGCTGGAAGCTTGGCCAGTGCCTGACGTGCCCGAGCAATGGGTTCGGTAAACCCTTCGGCATGCGGATAATCCGAACCAATGAAAAACTTGTCGTCACCAACCAACTCGATCATATACGGCAGCGTACGCTCCTGCGGGTCAGCAGAAATCCAGATGTTGCGGGCAAAATACTCACTCGCAGGTCGTTTCATCTGGCTCGTATGTCCCATGTAGCTAAACCGATAATCCAGCCGATCAATCCACTCAGCGACCCAACCACTGGCGGATTCGATCGTCGCTACACGCAGTCGTGGAAAACGTTCGAACACACCGTCGTACACCATCGTCGTCAGTGCCATACGCGGGTCTTGGATCACATTCATACTCAAGAACATGAAGCCAGGGTCGCGGTCTTTGTACCATTCATTGCCGAGGTAGCGAGAATGAACAACAAGATGGATGCCGATGGCGATGTTGAGTTCCTGTGCCGCCGCCCATACTGGATCGAAGTCACGATGGCCGAAGCTTTTGCCATCAATAGGTAACGCCCCGACAAAAACGGTTTTCACATCAGCTTTAGCGAGCCGTTGCAGTTCTCGCACGGCTTCGCCTGGATTTCGTAACGTGAGGTGACCCACAGGATACAATCGTTTCCGATACCCTGTGCATACTTCCAACATCCAGGTGTTGTACGCTCGCGCATGCGCCGCCGCGAGTTCAGGATCGAGGACCAAATCTTCCCAGAACAACCCTAATGTCGGATAGATGAACTGACTTTCAATCCCTTCGTCGTCAAGGAAACGAAGCCGCGACGGCATATCCTCGAGTGAATGATTAAACGCTTCGGCTGGATCAAATGACTTGAGTCCCTTGCCTGCTTCTTTCTGTCCGTATCCCACCGCGACCCCAAGCAACTCTTCGATCGTGAGGTCGCCGGAGTTGGCGATACGAAGACCATCAATCAGCAATGCATATCGTCCAGTGTCGGACGAACGTTCAAACCGCAGGCAACGGTCACGATACTGTGGCTCAATGTAGCGCGGCCACAGATCCAACGGCTCCATGAAATGACTATCAGCATCAATAATGCGACTCATGGCGTGCCCTCCGTTGTCAGATCAAAGAATTTTCTTGTTTCGCGTTTCTAGGTGGAATGACTGGCAATATCGGCAAGCATCCGCCCTGTCACCGGCAGTTGGTCGTGGTTAATGGTAGTGGTAACCGCAGAAAATACATCTTCCCGTTTTTGTAAGGCTGCAACCACTGGCTGCAACGGAGTGTTTCCCGCACCCTCACCTGCACCGTTGATCGTGCATTCGACTTGACGTATTCCGCTCTCAACCGCAGCGAGTGAATTGGCGACAGCCAAACCGATCTCGTTATGGCAATGCACACTCCAAGTGGCTTTTTCGTACCCGTTGGTACTAGTGCGCACAAACTGGCAGAGCTTGCCGAATTGCTCCGGTACGGCATAACTCACTGAGTCGGCAATCGACACCGCAGTCGCACCTGCCGCAATGACAGCATTACATATCTCCACCAGAAACGCAGGATCGGCGCGTGACGCATCTTGCGTGGCAAACACCACATGATCAACATGCTGCCGAGCGTAAGCGATGGCTTTGGTGGTATTCTCAACGGCTTGTTGGCGGGTTCGTTTTGCTCGCCGTAAGAAATCATCTGATACCGGACTAAAAATGTTCACACCTGGTTTCTTTGCGTGTTCGACGCTCTCCAACACACGGTCCACATCTTTAATATTCACGCGCGAGAGGCCATAGACAACTGGCGCGGTAACCGCTTGGGCGAGTTGTTTCATCGTCTCAATTTGCGACGGACCACCATAGCCAATCTCGATAGCATCGACGTTGAGCTGCTCCAATTGCCGTGCGAAAGCGAGCTTCTGCTCCAGCGTCATAGTAATGCCGGAATTGCGTAAGCCATCACGTAGCGTGGTGTCGTAAATTTTCACTGTTTCGCGTTGCATAATGGTTCTTGCCTTACAAAAAGGGCAGCCACAGTAGGCTGATGATGAGGTTAGGAATTCGTATCAGTGGTGTAGGGACGGTAATTAGTGGGCACTTTGTTCATCTGCCAGGCGCATCAATATCTGTTGTGTGAGTGTCTCAACCCGTGCCAGAGCGTTGCCATTTTGGACCACGAGGTTAGCAATATGTCGCGTATGTTCGGCGATTCTTTCCGTGCTTCCAGCAACTCTTTCCATCAACGCTTCGAACTCGCGTCGGTCCTGCCGCCGATTCCGCTCGCTGACAACAAAGATTATCGTGGTGAAAGCGAAGGTTATCAGTATCAATACACCAAGAGTGACAGTTTCCGACATGGCCTGACTCTCCTTTCGCCGTATGCACTGTGTCCCGGAGTGTAGCGGAAAACGTTCATGCCCGCGAGTCGAGAAATAGGAAAGCAATTCCTTATCACGTGCTTAGACGACGGCGGCCCTCTCCTGTGAAGGAGAGGGCTCGAGTAAGGAGAATCAGTAGGTAGTTAAACCGAAGTCGCGCTGGTGTCGATCTTCAGTGACTTTAGTGGCGTGCGGTCAACTACTGGACCGCGTTTGGTCCCAGCCGTCAGTTTGACTGAGCCAGGGAAACGTTGGAACGGATCGGTCAGTTCGATCTGCTTGGCAAATTCCTGAATCGGTGGGATCACTTCTTTGGCAAACAAGCGCATGCTGTTGAGGCGGTCGGTATTACCCACCGGCCCCTGCACCTGGAAGAGCGTGAACACGCCAGGCCGCAGCACCTGCAGAATCGACTTGATCTTCTCGGTCACTGTCTTCGGTGAACCGACGATCATCAACAAGTTCTCCTGAGCTCTCTCATACGAATTCTGGAGTTTCTTGCGGATCTCGTCGTAGTTCTTGCCTTCATTCTCTTTCTTGCCGGTTTGCATCTCTTTCAAGCGGTCAGCACTCAAACCGACCCAACCACCACCAGGACGTTTGCCGAGTAAGCGGATCGCACCTTTGGAGTTGTATCCCGGAGGCAGTGTGTGCTCTGGTCGCGAGAACGCATTCGCGCCACCACCAAAGACAAACCCTTTCCCGATTTCCTGCGCTTTCTCATCGGTCTCGGCAACAAATACGCCCATCAAATAACCAAAGTTCTCCGGACCGGCTTGATAGCCGCGCTCTGCCGCAACATCAGCGTACATATCCCAAATGTCACAGGTCGGACCAAGGTTGGTCACCAAACCAAGATACGGATAGGCGTGCTCCGCGCACCACTTCACAGTTTCCGGGCTCAACACACCAGGAATCCACATCTGCGGATGTGGCTTCTGATACGGCAGCGCCCACGGATTCACATGGCGATAATGGAAATGTTTTCCCTCGTAGCGCCACGGACCAGGCTTGGTCCACGCTTGAATAATGAAGTCATGCGCTTCGTTGAAGTATTCACGGTTATAGGCCGGATTGGCATTATTGAAGAACTGCTCGCTGCCAGCGCCGCGCACCCAACCAGTGACAAGACGCCCGCGTGAGATCAGATCGATCTCGGCTAACTCTTCCGCCATCCGCAATGGATGCTTCAACACGGGGAGTGGGTTGCCGATCAATACGATCTTTGCTCTTTTGGTCACACGCGCCAAGATCGCAGCTTCGACGTTCATCACGCTTCCCATACAGAACGGGTTGCCATGATGCTCGTTCAGCATGAGTGCATCAAAGCCGAGTTCTTCAGCTTCACAGTACTCATCGATCCAGTAGTTATAGTCATCAGCGGCTTTCTCGCGGTCAAAATGTTTATTTGAGACCGCGAAGAAGCCTTCGTTCTTGAGGACTTCATCCTCTGGAAGCCAACGATACGGCCGTTCGGTAAAGTATCCAACAATCATACTGGTCACTCCTTTTTCTTAGTGAGTGCGCAAAACGCCCCCTCTTTGATAGCAGACCTTACCCCTAGTTGTGAAGAGACGGGGCAAAGAACACAGAGGCAACCAACCACGTACCCACAGGTCCACGTCTTACGTACCACGCATACATATCACGTGTTGCGTCGAACCGCCTTTACTCAACTGCGGAAGCCTGTAAGTATCGGCGCAATAATTTTCTATCATAACGTAAGGGAGGTGCACTCGTGGCAAAACCAATTGATGTCTATTACTGGCCAACGCCGAATGGTTGGAAAGTGACGATTCTCCTTGAAGAGTTGGGCGTACCGTACAACGTCATCCCGATCAACATTGGCAAAGGCGAACAATTCGAACCGAGCTTTCTGAAAGTCTCGCCGAACAACCGCATGCCGGCGATTGTTGATCATGAACCGTTGGGTGGTGGCGAACCGCTAGCGATCTTCGAATCAGGCGCGATTGACGAATACTTGGCAGAGAAATACGGCAAGTTCCTCCCCAAAGATCCGCGCGGGAAGTACGAAGTCCTGCAGTGGGTGTACTGGCAAATGGGTGGACTCGGCCCTATGTCCGGGCAGGCGAACCATTTCCGCCACTATGCGCCTGAGAAAATTGCCTACGGTATCAACCGCTATACTGACGAGGTGAATCGCCTTTACGGTGTCATGAACAAACAGTTAGCTGATCACCCATTTCTGGCCGGGGAGTATTCGATTGCTGATATGATGTCATGGCCATGGGTCGTCATCTATGAGCGTATGGGCCAAGATCTCAACGAGTTCCCACATCTGAAGCGCTGGCACGAAACCATGAAAGCTCGCCCGGCAGTGAATCGCGGCTTTGAGGTTGGTAAAGAGCTACGGCAAGAGATGAGTGAAGAAGCAAAGAAGGTTTTGTTCGGGCAACGCGCTCGCGCGTAAGTCAGCACTGAGCTTTAACAGGAGAATGCATGGCAACGCTGGTATTATTGCGCCACGGCGAATCGCAATGGAACCTGGAAAATCGCTTCACTGGTTAGGTTGATGTCCCACTTTCACCAAAGGGCGAGGAAGAGGCCCGTCAGGCCGGAGAGAAGCTGAAAGCGGCTAATGTTCACTTTGATGTGGCGTTCACGAGGGTAAAGGGGTAAATGGGAGAGAAAAAGAGCACTTGGCTGATAATTTTTCCTTTCCCTTTTCGCCATTTCCCCTTTTTCCTGTTTATTCTTTCCCTCATCGTTACTGCAATAGTTTCTTGTATTTTCCCTTAAAGAACAGCAGCGGTCGATCACCAGAAGCACTGGCATTTTGTACCTCGCCCACATAAATCGTGTGATCACCACCTTCGTACCCATTCACCATTTTACACTCGATATAACCGACAGCGCCTTCAAGTAGTGGCACCCCGAGAGTTCCTTGACGCACGGCCACTCCCTCAAACTTCTCGATTCCTTTTGTCGCAAACCGTGTCGATAACTGCTCTTGATCCTCGGCGAGAAAATTGACCACAAAGACTTTTGACTGCTCGAAGCAGGCGTAGCAGTCCACTTTCTTATCGACACACACAAGGACAAGCGGCGGATCAAGGGAAAGAGAAGTATACGAATTAGCGGTGAGGCCAAAGGGCTTACCATTAACATCGTTAGTGGTGATGATGGTAACGCCAGTAGCAAAAGCTCCAAAAACGTTGCGCAGTTCGCGGGGATCGATCGCCATATATGCTCCTCACTGTGCAGAGTCTCTGACTGCTAACAGAGCGGCTCCTGCTCTGTCAATTCCTCTGCCGAGAGATAACTGTCCCAACGTAGATATACGGCAGATCATGCGAAATGATCGGTCGATCTTGCTCACGGATCTCAGCGTGTACAATCGATGCGACGAACAAAGTATGATCTCCGGCAGGGTAACTGGCGACTACACGACACTCAAACACTGCCATCGCGATCTTGAGTAGTGGCACCCCAGTTTCACCGAATTCGTAGGCAAACGGCTCCAGATTATCAGGCCGACGCGAGGCAGAGGAGAAGAAATAATCTTCCAGTTCTTTGCTTTTGTTCCCTACGACATTCAGACCAAAGACGCTCTGACGTTCGATAAAGCCATGACTGAAGTGGCGCTTGTCCACCGCGGCCATAAGCAGCGGCGGGTCGCCAGATACCTGCGTCACCCATGACGATGACATTCCATGCAACCGTTCGCCTTCACGAACGGTAAGTACATAAATACCGGTGGTGATTTCAGCGAGTGCTTGGGCAAGTTTTGGATCCATGAGATTATCCTAAAACGCATGCTTGAAAGCGTTCCGCTGACAGCGAACGAGTCCGCTGAAGTTGATGAGTTCGTTTTCTAGCGCGACCTCGTGTTCGGCTTGCAGATACCTACCGTTGAAAGCCGGATTATCTGTGCAAAAGCAGTAGTCGATGCCTTCTGTATCAAGCCGCTTCGTCACCTCTCGGACAGGAGTGAGGTCTGGGAACGTGCCGGTTTGGAGGTACGTGCTCGGACACAGCTCGAAACAGATCCCGCGCTGGCGTATCTCTGGCAACAAGTGAGGAAGATGAAGCGGTATCTGCACGCCATGTCCGATGCGGCGAAGATAGGGAAACAGTTCGGGATGGACATGTACAGGTGAAGTTTCGCCCAGGTGTGCAGTCGCAGGAAGATAATGGTCAGCTGCCTTTTTATAGAGACTCACAAAGTGATCGAGTCGTTCGCCGAGAGGGGCTTCTGGACCGGCAACATCGATCCCACGAATGAGATCTCGACGTGCGAGGGCAAGGTCGAGCGTGGCCTCGTTGACCTCATCTGGCAACATCGTATGCAGGCACAACACGAGACGCACGTCCACCGCATACTCCGGCACTTTGGCCCCAGATGCGATCGCTTCAACAACCGCTGCCATTGCTGTGATCCGATCTTTTCTGTCTAGCGAAGGATCAGTCCGCAGATAAGGCGAAAAGCGCAGCTCAAGCATTGAAGTTTGCTCAAAAATTCTCGCGCCGCGCACGACCCGATAGAGAAAATACCCCATCGTCGCTGGTGTTTGTAACGGCTCGACGAGCTTGTGCAGTTCCAAGTAGTCATCGAGTGTGGGCTTTCGATTGGCGAAATGTTCTTTCAGTATCGCATAGGTAGGAAATCGATTGAGAAGTTCCCTGATGACATCTCGCTCAGTTGCAGTTGTGCCCACGTCGGCGCCACCCGAAGAGAGGTAACCATAAAGAACCTTCGGATGGACCGATCCGCCGACATGGCGGTGAAGATCTGCATAGTCCGGCCCTGCGTTCACTCGTCCCTGCTGGATCATTGACACCTCTTTTACCGACAATGAAGTCTACACACTTCTTACTATTCATGATGCACACTGTGAGGGCGCGTTTCCAGTCATGTGGATAAACGCCAACAGCTTCGACTGTACAAGAGGGAGGGATCAACTTTCCGTGAAGATGAGTAGGCGGGCATTGCCTTGAAGACGGTGGGAGAGGTTGACATTACACAATCAGATGAAAGATGGAGAGAATCGTGGCCCTACGACCCTCTCCTGGATGTGCAAATTGAAGGGTACTCAGTATCCTACTGCTGACAACTCGTTACCGATGAAGTCACCATTGCGAAAGGTATTCGGACACAAAGGATAGGTAAAGGGAGAGGCACCGTCTTCACTACTGTAGGTAATATCGTCGACAAGATTTCCATCCGGTGGTTCCAAGTCGGCGAGGTCTCGTACGCGTTTCGCAATCTCGTGATCCGTACAAGCTGTATCACCACTGATCCCTAACCCACCGACAATCTTACCGTCCTTGTAGAGCGGGACTCCGCCGCCAGGATGTTCAAGCCATAGTTGCCGCCTAAGCTGAACTTCAGCGGAATCGCCCGTCCAGCTTTGACCCGGTTGACCAGTGGCGCGTTTTTCACCGGCGGGAAGAAGCCGGTGAAGGAATAGCTCGTGGTGCGATTGACGGTCACATTGAAGCTACAACTGGCTCACAGAAGGATTTGATACGAAGGATCTGCAAGAAGCGAAGGCGTTGCTGGAAACATTGAGGGATTGAGCCAGTGACGGATTGAGTGAGCGGGGAATGGAGTCATCGAGCCCTTGAAGAACTGAAGAAGATTTTTCTCCATGCCCCGATGACTCGATGGCCCCACCCTCTCATGGTTTGGTTAGTCGTCATTCACGATCGTGCCGATCCCTTGGCCGTTGCGGATGTCAGCACCACTGGCATTAGACAAATTGACCGTGAACGTTTCATCCGGCTCCCGCACGGCATCGCCCAGCACGTTGACCGTTATCGCTCCTCTTGTCTGTGTTGGGGGGAACGTAAACGTCCCACTGGTGGCGGTATAGTCGCTGCCTGCAGTAGCCGTGCCATCGGCCGTGGCGTACTCCACCGTCACAGGAGTCGAACTTGGCACACTCAGTGTCACGATGAACCTATAGGCATTGATTCCACTACTCCCTTCGAGTTTTTTCACATCGGTAATCTGCAGCGCCGGTCCGTCGTCATCGAGGATAGTGCCGACCCCCTGGCCATCGACGATCGTGGTACCACTGGCATTCGAGAGATTCACGAAAAACTGCTCGTTGTTTTCTCGGAGGGTATCGCCTCGCACGTTGACCGTTATCGTTTTGCTCGTCTCTCTGGGCCCGAATATCAGCTGCCCCCTCGTAGGGCCGTAGTCCTGGCCTGCGATGGCGGTGCCATCGGTCGTGGCGTATTGCACCGTCACCGGCGTGTTGCTCGCCTGACTCAGGGTCACAGTGAACGTGTAGGCGCGTAGCCCATTGTCCCCTTCGGCTCTGCTCTCATCAGAGATCACGACAAATGACCCATCATCATTGAGGATCGTTCCGGTCCCTTGCCCCTTAGCGATGACCGCGTAACTGGCATTAGACAAATTGATCGTAAACGTTTCATCCAGTTCTGGCACGGGATCGCCTACCACATCGACCGTCACGGTTTTCCTCGTCTCACCTCGCTGGAACGTCAATGTCCCATTGGTCGCGATATAGTCACTGCCTGCGATGGCAGTGCCATCAGCCGTCGCATATTGCACCGTTACTGGCGTGCCGCTCGCCTTGACTCATGGTCACAGCGAATGTGTACGCGATCATCCCACTGTTTCCTTCACCTGCAAGTGGATTCGTATCGCTAATCACCAACCTCGGTCCATCATCATTGAGGATCGTTCCGAGCCCTTGCCCCTTACCGATGATGGCGCCACGGGCATTGGATAAATTGACCACGAACGTTTCATCCGCTTCTGGCACGGGATCGCCTATCACGGGAACCGTTACTGTTTTCGTCGTCTCGCCTGGCCCGAATCTTACGACCCCCCCTATATCCCAATAGTCACGATTTCTCTCGGCTGTGCCATCGGCCGTGGCATATTGCACGTCCACGAAACCCGTACTGGGCTTACTCAGTGTCACCGTAAAAGTAAACGCCGTTCTCCCATTGTCGCCTTCGGTGAGGCTCACATCATCAATGCGTAACACCGGAGCTTGATTGCTCACGACGACTTGTACATTGAAGCTGCAGCTCTGCTGTAGGCCCGCGCCATCAGTCGCCGTGCAAGTGACCCTCGTGTTTCCTCGTGGAAAATCGAGCCAGACGGCGGAGTGCACGAGATCATGAGCGTAGGACAATTTTCGAAGACCGAAGGAGAAGGGAAATCGACCAACGCACTATTCCCAGACTGAATCGTCACTGTTTGGTCAACCGGGCATGAGATGGTTGGAGCTTGCCGATCCTCAACCGTCACCGTCGCGGTGCACGTGTCGGAGAGGGAGCCAGCAGAGGCGGTAAGGGTCACACTCGTCGTCCCCAGCGGATATGGCGCCGCAGGATTCTGCGTCAACGTGAGCGGACTCCCGTCGGGAGCTGAAGAGCCGTTGTCAATCGACACAGCGGTAGCCGTACACGCATCCACGGTGGTCGGGATCGTGACATTCTGACAACGGGCGAAGTGGCTATCGTCGTTGACAATCTCCCCGATCCCCTGGGGTTGTGCACAGGGTTACATTGGTAGGGTTGGAGAGCTGGACGACGAAGCGTTCGTCGCTTTCCAGAGCGTTGTCACCAAACACCGGGACAGTAATCGCCTTCGTGGTCTCGCCGGGAGCAAAGGTCAAGGTGCCTTGCGTGGACGTGTAGTCCGTGCCCGCCTGCGCGCTCTGGTCTGCTGTGGCATAGTCGACGGTCACAGTTTGCGAGCTTGCGGGGGTCAGGGTGACGGTGAATACCGCCAGAGTGGTCCCGGTATTTCCTTCTGTCACCGTGACATTGTTGATTGAGAGACTTGCTGACGCTGCTTGCCCAAAGACCACGATGCGCTTGTTCTCAGTATCCGCGACATAAATCCGGCCAGCCGCATCAACGGCGATGCCCTGTGGCCCCAGCCCATAGGGCGATAGGCCAAACTGCCCCTCGCCTGTCCCTGGGCTGCCAAACTTCCACAGGAAGGTGCCATCGGGACTGAACTTTTGAATACGGGCGTTACCACTGTCGGCAACGTAGAAGTTGCCAGACTGATCGACCGCTATCGCTGCAGGCTTGCCTAAGAGCTGGCCGTCACCCAGTTCCAGAGGACCGGCTCCGTCCGGATCGATACACCCAACCCCAGTGCTGAGATTACAGGGCTCAACATAGGGCAGTCTCTGCAAGCTATGGGTCGTCACATTGAACGTATCAAACGAACCATTGTCGACCTCAAAGAAAGTGATATTGTCGTCTTGGTTAATCCCCATGGCCCATGGCAAGATCCCACCGAGCTCGAAGGCCTCCAGGAAATTGCCATTGGCGTCAAATTTTTGCAGCTGGAAGACGCTTCCAACATAGACATTGCCAGCGCTGTCCACGGTCAGGGACATGATCCTGTTGAAGAACTGCCCAGGGAGCTGGCCAGGTTCCCCGAATTTCAGGATAAAGGCACCGGTCGCGGCATTGAATTTCTGCACCCGCAGCTGCTCAGGGTGGCCATCGGCCACATAGAGGGAGCCATCGTTTGAGACTGCCACATCGGTCACCTGCACGAACTGCCCGTCGCCAGTGCCAAAGCTGCCGATGTCGAACCGGTGAACGCCTGCGGCGTCAAAGACCCCGACTACGCCCCCACCCACACCAATCACATACATGGTACCCGCGGCATCCACGGCCAGCCGCGTTGGAAAGGACGTGCTTGGAGGAGACGTGTCAACAATCCGCAGCGGGGGGAGCAGCGGCTGGGCCTCGACCCTGAAACTAGACATGAGCTCAAGAGCCACGATCAACACCAAATAAAGTAAGCGCATCATAAAACCTCCTTGAAGGATAAAGGGATACCAACAACCCCGTGCGTCACCTCGTTTACATCCTCGAATGCGCCCACGATCTCGCCTTTCGCGTTGATCGAATAGACGTCAGTCGCGGTCGCACCTGGCACATCAAAGGTAAAAACGTCGTAAATTTGATTTGTGTCATAGTGGGTGCAGTGTATTCAGCCGTTGCCCTTTCTGCGGCAGTCCCTATGGTGGCTTGGTGCGGATGGTACTGAGTACCTCAGCCAAGAACGCCAGCAGTTCTTCCGGCGAGTGAAAGCGCATGGCACGGCCGGAGACCAAGTGTTCGACTCGGCCTCTGAAACGTGTTCGCCCTACATCTGCCTCCTCTCGGAACTGCACGACGAATGCGCGCCGAGGTGACAGGAGCGGCTCCTCTTGGCTCCCGGCTCCTTCACTACGGGACGTTTCGCGGTATTCACTCACTGATTGACATTTCCTCTTCGTCATGTCGTCAATTTACGAACCGCCGCTGTTAAATGCGAGGCGCGCGGCGTTAAGGGGGCGTTAAGTTTGCGTTGTGTTTGCGTTCAGTTTTCGCTACAAGTGCGCTGGCAACTGGAAGGAGCCGCACGTGGCGTCGGAAACGCTCATTGTTTTTCCCCCGTTTCGTCTCGATGTGCTCAACGAGCAACTCTGGCGAGACACCGAGTTGGTGCCTGTCCGGCCCAAGCCCTTTGCCGTGTTGACTTATCTGGCGACGCACGCCGGGCGGCTGGTGCCGCGCGCAGAGTTAATTAAAGCCGTTTGGCCGAATACCTACGTGAGTGAGGGGGTGTTACGCGTCTACATCCGGGAGGTGCGAGTCGTGTTGGGGGATGATCCCGAGACGCCGCGGTTTATTGAGACCGTGCCACGGCGGGGATACCGCTTTCTCCCCGCCGTCACCACCACGCTGCCAGTAATCGGTAGTCAGCAGTCAGTGGTCAGCAGAGGAGACAACGAGCCACAAGCACAGAGCAGGGAACCGGGAGCAAAAATACTTTTTCAGACGTCGGACGCCGGACGTCAGACGCCGGACTTCTCTGTCCCAACCCCTACCCTGGTTGGACGCGAGCAAGAACTCACGCACCTCCACCGGTGGTTGGCAAAAGCCACAGAAGGAACACGGCAAGTCGTGTTCGTCATGGGTGAACCAGGGATTGGAAAAACAACACTGGTCGACACTTTTTTGTGTGGCGTACAGAGTCGGCAAGAGTTCGGTGTTCGGAGTCACGAAGAGTTCGGAGTCCAAAGTGCCCCTTCTCAAACTCCGCACTCCGAACAGCCTTCAACGCTCGCCCCCTGGATCGCGCGGGGGCAGTGCATTGAACACTATGGCTCGGGTGAAGCCTATCTGCCTGTGCTAGAAGCGTTAAGCCAGCTCTGCCGCCAATAGGTGGAGAACAGATAGTGACCCTCCTCAGTCGTTACGCGCCGACCTGGCTGATGCAGATGCCAGCCCTGATGAATGATAGCGAATTTGAAGCGCTCCAGCGCAAGGTGCAAGGCGCGACGCGGGAGCGGATGTTACGTGAGATGGCCGAGGCTATTGAGGCACTGACCGCCGAGCGCTCTCTCATATTGATGCTCGAAGACATCCATTGGTGCGATCCTTCCACTCTCGACCTCCTTTCCCTGTTGGCCCAACGACGCGGCCCGGCGCGCTTGTTCGTACTCGCAACCTATCGCCCCGCAGATGTGGTTGTGAGTGGACATCCGCTCCGCGCGCTCAAACAGGAACTGCAAGTCCATGGGCAGTGTGAAGAGCTACCGCTGGGGTTTTTAACAACTACAGAAGTCACCCAGTATCTGGCCGCCCGGTTTCCCCAGCACGAATTCCCGGCGGAGCTGGGACGCATCATTCACCAGAGCACCGAAGGTAACCCTTTGTTTATGGTCAACGTGGTGGAGGAGTGGGTCCGCCAAGGCGTGTTGAGTGAGAGCGGCGAGCAATGGCGGCTTGTGGCTCATCTCCACGATATCGCCGCGGGCGTGCCAGAGAGCTTGCGGCAGATGATTGAGAAGCAGTTGGAGCGGCTAACGCTAGAAGAACAACATGTGCCGGAAACCGCAAGTGTTGTCGGTGGAGAATTTACGACGGCCACGGTTGCCGCAGGACTCAATGAACAGCCTCAACGTGTCGAGACGTGGTGTGAAGGATTGATCAGGCGGGGCCAATTCCTTCGCTTACGGGGCACGGAGACTTTGGCAGATGGGACAGTTACAGGACGTTATGGTTTTCTTCACGCGCTGTATCCGCAGGTGTTGTATGAGCGACTCGCACCGATGCGATGCATCACCCTGCATCGATGCATCGGCGACATGGGAAGAGCGAGTGTTCGGTACCCGGGTAGGAGAACACGCGGCAAAACTGGCCATGCACTTTGAGCGGGGGCGAGACTATCCGCAGGCGGTGCAATATCTGGGGCTAGCGGCAGAGAACGCCATGCGGAGGAATGCCTATCAAGAGGCCATTGCGCTCCTCAACAGGGCGCTCGGGACTCTCAAGTTCCTGCCCGATACGCCCGAGCTTGCCCAGCAAGAGTTGGCACTGCACATCGCTTTAGGCGTGCCACTGTTGATGACCAAAGGGTATGCCGCTCCAGAGATAGAACAGACCTACGCTCGGGCGCAAGAGATCTGCCAACAGCTTGGAGCCCATCCGCAGCACTTGCCGGCGCTGGCGGGCCTCTTTCGCTTTCACCTCGTGCGGTCGGAGCTCGCGACCGCCCGAGTGCTGGGGGAGCAGGTGATGCAACTGGCGCAGAATAGCACAGACCCCTTTATTCCGCGCAGCAGCTCATAGTATGTTAGGAGTTACTTTGGCTTGGCTCGGAGAGTTTCCTGCTGCCCATGATCACTTAGAACAAGGACAACAACTCTACGACCCGCAGCAGCACCGCTACGTGGCACTCTTGTATGGTGATGATACCGGGGTGGTGTGTCGCACGTATGGAGCTTCGACTCTCTGGTATTTAGGCTATCCAGACCAGGCTCGGAGGAGCATCCAGGAAGCGCTCGCCTTAGCCCGGGAATTGGCCATTCCGCATATTGTGGCGTTCGCTCTGGACTCGGCCACCTGGCTCTCTCTACACTGTCAGGAGGGAGACGCGACGTGGGAGTATCTCGACGCGCTTGAGGCGCTGGCTAGGAAAGCAAGGCTTCCAGCACTGGGTGGCTGCTAACACCATCCTGCGAGGAAGGAGACTCGTGCAGCAGCATCAGGAAGGTGAAGGGATAGCCTTGATGCGCCAGGGATTGGCCGGATATCGAGCGACGGGGGCAGAGCTCGGGCAGGCGCAGTTTCTGGCGCTTCTTGTCGAAGCCTATGGCCAGATTGGACAGACTGAAGAGGGACTGACGCGGCTGACTGAAGCATTGACAACGATACACAAGACCGGAGAACGTCACTATGAGGCGGAGCTGTATCGACTGAAGGGAGAACTTCTACTGACGCAGGAAGGCGAAGCACCTACTAAAGACTTGAGGGACAAAAGAGCGGGCAAGCGGGCGACAGGGCGAGTGGGCGACAAATCCAAAATCGCCCCTTCTCCCGATCGCCCATTCGCCCATTCTTCCCCAGAGGAGTGTTTCCTCAAGGCAATTGAAAATCGCGCGTAAGCAACAAGCGAAGTCGCTAGAGCTACGCGCGGTAATAAGCCTGGTACGGTTGCGACAACACCAAGCCTCGGAACAAGGAGCAAAGAGCACGGAGCAAAAAGCAGGGAATCGAGAGCAGAGAACACGTACCACGCACCACGAAAAACGCACCAGATTAGCCGAAGCTCACCGTCTGTTATCTGATGTATACAACTGGTTTACCGAGGGATTCGACACGGCAGATTTGCGGGAGGCGAAGGCATTGCTTGAAGCATTAAGTCACTAAGAGATTGAGCCATTGAGCCGTTAAATACTGATGAGATTATTAAGGGAGTGATGCGATCTTGCCCAGCTGACGCCTCGAAGGACGAGGCGCTGTAGAAAAATCATCGGGGGGATCTCCTACCGTCGAAGGTAAGGCATTACGGTAACTACAAGTGATCCCCCCGACCTTGAGTACTCTCGTCTACGGCAGTACTAGGTTGCGTTGCACGAACCGTAAGGTCCAGTCTAACACGTTCGTCTTCACCTTATAGTTTCCTCCGGTGTTACAATCATCGTTGGATATGTCATCCCTATAACATCGGCCACAGGCCTTATGCGGGATATCTATCCACTTGTTGCGCCAAGCCGGATTGGTCAAAAAGAACGAATGAGCATTGAAGAGAAACGATAGTGGCTCTCCCCCAACGGTGTTTTGAATACACACACTTGCGTTTTTGGAGAACATATTAAAGGAGCTGCTCCAGGCATACCACGTAGGATTCCACCAAGGGATGAGCGGGTTGTCGATGTCAGGGGGCAAGTTGGGCCATAGTGAACTTATGGTTCCCATTTCTCCGTTATCCTGACACGTCCCGTCGACAGGCACCCCTAAGACTCTTACCTGGTTGTAGGCAGGGCGGTTTCTAAACTCTCTGACCAGACCCAGGGTGAGGCAGCCACCACGACTGTGCCCGGCAATAATAATTTGTTTTAAGGACGTGGTAGAAGCCTTGGTACTCAACCAATCGACTAAGCCACGGATAATTTTGTCTTTCTCGGAAGACTGATATTCATACTGGTGATCAGGAAATGACACGGCAAAGGTATTCAAGGTGGTGATATTCAGACTCCCCTGCCGCGAGTAACCTTCCGACAAACGACTTCGGATCGAAGGCTTTAGTCCCACAATTCCAATCATTGCACGCACTATCCCAGTGATTCGGCTGCCCAGTGATATTGCCGACACCGCCCCCGGTGATGCCGCTGGCTACACCATTTTGTCCTGCCAGAGCGACAATTAAGGTCCTAGTATTGGCCGGAGCAGGTTGGGACCAGATGGCGTAGCGCGTGTCGTGGATCCCCCAATTCCCGACTCCGGCAGCGCGCAGTTGCGGAATCGTGTCGTTGTAACAATCGCAGTACGCTCCAAAGGGGCCCTGCTCTTTATACGAGGCATTCGGGCATACATTGGAACACCAACCGGCATAAGTAGTTTTCTCCGTCCCCCTCTTGATAAAAAGCGCAGATGCAGGTGCCGAGTCATTAGAAGGTACATCAGGAGGTACACTGGTCATCGGATCATCATATTGACAAGAATACGGTGGCGGCGATGGGGGTGGAGAAGGTGGGGGGGTGGAGTCTCGCCCGGCTCACACGTAGTACATGGTTTCGGCGTGATTGCCGCCGCCGGCCCTGCCCCGATGCCCAGAAGCATGACGCAGAACGCGCCAATACCCATCAGTGTTGTCCATCGCCAATTGCTGCTTTTCATAATTCTCTTCTCCTTAAGTTGTAGAGTTAGGTTGTTCGCTGATTCGTCGAATATCGATTCAATAAGTAACTGTTTCTCTCAGCCCTTGCGGAATGTCGGGTGTCCTTATTCTCAAGAGTCTGTTTCCAGCGTGGTGACGGCACCTACGGTGGCTTCGTACGAACGGTGCTGGGCACTTGCATAAAGAACTCCAGCAATTCCTTGGATGAGTGGAATTGAACGGCGTGGCCTAACAGAATTCCGCCTGATTCACTCACTGATTGACATTTCCTCTTCGTCATGTCGTCAATTTACGAACCGCCGCTGTTAAATGCGAGGCGCGCGGCGTTAAAGGGGCGTTAAGTTTGCGTTGTGTTTGCGTTCAGTTTTCGCTACAAGTGCGCACGGCAGCGAGCGGATGGGGGCTTTCTGCAAGCCATCGATGTCGCCCGTTCACAGCAAGCAAAATCTCTGGAGTTGCGCGCAGTGATGAGCCTCATCCGGCTACGACACCAACAAGCCTCTGAGCGGGGAGCACGTCACATGCAACACGAATCACATGAGAAGCTCAACGAAGCACACAGCATGTTATCCGAGGTCTACCACTGGCTCACGGAAGGGTTTGATACGGTGGATCCGAAAGCGAGGGAATTGCTCGCTGAATTGAGTCATCGGGCGATTGAGTGATTGAAGGGTGGAAGGATTGAAAATTTGAACCGTCGAGCCATTGAAAAATTGGAAAGGTGTTTTCCTCGATGACCCGATGGCCCGATGAGTCAATGACTCAATAAGAACATGGCCCGATAGAGAAACGAGCAAATCCCAAAGCTTGGTTGTGTGCCAATGCCATATGATTCGATCTAGGCTCTCAGCGTCTCTCGCGTCCCAATCCCCAGTAGTGCAACAAGCGCCGTACATCCTGCGGTAACAACAAAGGCGAGATCGAAGCCGAGGTGGCCAGCAAGCCACCCAACGCAAACCGGCCCAAGGAGTAACCCTGTATCTCCGGCGCCACGATACAATCCCATCACTGTCCCAGCTTTTCCTGGCGGTGTCAGGTCGGCAATCACTGCTGCAGGTGCTGGCCCGAGATAGCCGATCGCTGCACCAAACGCGACACTGACAATCACTAATAGTGTGAACGTTGTCGCCCACGGAAACCACAAAATCGTCAGCACAGTTGCCCACAAACTCACCAGCGTTACCCAACGGCGACCGACACGATCAAGCAGTCGTCCGCCGTGCCACAGCACGCAAAAGTTCGCTAACGAACACAAGGACTGCGTAAGGCCAATACCGGTTTCGCTCAGTCCCATTTTCTCCTGAGCAAACAGCGGCATCAGATTGAGGCTAATGCCAGAACGAATCCCAAAGAGGAGCAGCGTTAATATGCAGGCAAAAACAAAGTTCCAATCGCGCAGAAGGTGAGACAATACCTCTCGAGCCGAGTCCGACTTCGCTGTTGTGCTGTGTTCTGCAACTATAGGAAACTCTCCGATCCACCACATGCCTACAATTGCGACCAGCAGAGATAATACGGACATCGCCCAAAAGGGCGCACGCAGGTCGTGAAAGATACTCGCAGCGAGACCGCCGACACTAGGACCGATGGAAACCCCAACCAAGAGCATGCTTTGGTAGAAGCCCATCGCTCGCCCCATGCGCTGTGGCGCAACCGTACGAGCAAGGAATGCCATCGCGGTGATCGTGAACAGTGCCGATCCGATTCCGCCGAGCAGCCGATACCAAAGTAGAGCGGAGAAACTCTTGGCTATCGCTGAAAGCGCAGCAGAAATAGCCACAATCGCCGCACCACCACAGGCAATAAGTCGCGGGCTCAAACGATCGACGGCAGCACCGCCGATGAAATCGAACGGGATACGTCCTAGCGCAAAAGCAGCCACGAGTGCACCGGCACCGGCATACGAGACACCGAACTCCTGGGCGATGAGGGGTAACACTGGCGAGATCACACTTGATCCAAGCATGATCACCAACGTCATTAACGAAAGAATGACAACTTGGGGATCATGATCAGCCGTCAAACGGCGGAAGAGAGTCATGAGTAACGAAATAGGCTATAGGCCATAGACTGCAGGCTAAAGGGAAGGACGGGGTGGCCCTAATGCCTATAGCCTTCCGCCTTTTCTTTTTGATTTCTCTTCGTCGCTTACAACTGAACCAAATTGGGCTCGGTAAGCGTCCGCGCCACATCTTTATCACAGTTGGGCGCGTAGCCGCGCACTTTCTCCCACACCGCGGCCGTTTCCATACACATATAGTGCGGAACATTCGGTGCAGCGTCTTCAAGCCATCCTATGATGGTACGGTACATTTTCACTCGTAATGCTTGAAAGGTGCGCCATTTCCCATCAGCGCAAGGAATCTGCTCACCAGACAGAATGCGCGTTTGCGGAAAACGTCGCCGCACCGTATTGCGTAACGCAGGTGTCATGCGCAAACTCCCGAGACTCACCCACGCAACTCGTTGTGGATCGATAGTCGAAAAGATTTGCGAGATAGTTTCGTAGTAACCTCGCTCCCAGTCGGGATATTCAATCAATGGATCAAAATGAAACCCTAGTTTGTAGCCAGCCGCTTGTACGCGTTGCGCCGCAGCAAGCCGCGCCACAAACGAGGCGGTCTGATGTTCTTCACTTTCGATAATTGCTGGCGGTGTCATCGACCAGGAAACTACCACCCGATCTTTGGGATCGAGTGAGAGCAGACCGTCAACACAGTCACTTTTGGTTTTCAGCTCAAGCAGCACATTCTTCCGCTTAGCGAAAAACGGCACCAAATCAGCAGAAAATCCAAGCAACGGATCAAGCGCGAGGCTATCTGAAAGTTCACCAGTGCCAATACGAAATTGCTGTGAGGGATGGCGGTCGATTGCAGTTGCCACCTGGCTCAGCAGATCTTCTACATTCGTGTACACTTTTAAGGTTGGGTTGTTGGCAAGGTACTCTTGCAGAAAACAGTAGCTACAGTCCATCGGGCAATTGGAGATAAGAGTCACAACGAGATAATTACAGCAGACAAGGCCTGAGGTGCCTGCGGGACAGTGTTCAAGAAACGTCGAGCGCTGACGCGTAAACAGGAACTGTCGCTTTCCCGCTGCAAAACCGTCCGCCTCAACGGCTGGAAGTCCGTCACGCTCCCAGCCTTTCTCAACAATGCGTACTGGAACCTGCGGAAGACGAGCAAGCACTCGTTGTACGACAGGAGTGTTTTCTTCTCCTTGCTCGATGAAAATTTCACTCGGCTGATACGAGTTTCATCTGTTGTCCGTTCTCGACTCTTAGACTCCCAGACTCCGAGACTCTTAGACTCCACTCCCCTTCATACTTCATCCATCAACTCAAACACACGTTGTAGGGAGCCATCCGCAAGCTTCTGCTGCAAACGAACAAGACTTTCTCCTAATTCCTTCACATTACGCGCTTTAATTGCAAAAGTGATCTCATCACCTTCCAACGCCGGCGGGAATGATATACGCACTCGGTTGCCAAGGTCTAGCGCCTTGATCGTCACGCGTAGATCATCCTCCAACTTGGAAAGACGAGGATAGCGAATCTTGCGGAGACGCTCTTTGACTACTTTCAGTTTATCGTTACGAGAGAGTTTCGCCTCAAGGGGTCGTTGCACATCGGCGTGCGTCAGTACATCGCGGACGGTTTTACCATCACGCGCCATAATTTCTTCGATCCAGTCGAGAAAATCGCGAAGCTGGTTCTCGTTAAGCTGTAGCTCCTTTGCCACGGCAAGAAGCATGGCTTGATCGTCTTCTGTCCATTGTTGCCACCGAGCCATCGTCTGCGGGGTAAGCCGCTTCTCTTGGGCGTACACGGCTAGTTCATCAACGAAAGGTGGCACGCTTCTTCCTTTCCGGTCTTTTCACCGTGCTGCTCAGATGAAGTGCGGATATATTTCGCTGCCAGTTCTCGATATTGCGCTCCATTCTGTCCGCGCTTCTCTGCACCGCACGCGAGAATCAGACATTTCCTCTGCAGCACGTGTTCGGTCTGCTGACGTTGCTCGTCTGACAATGCAGTTGACCGCAAAAGCTTACACAAGGCATTTATGCGAAAGCGATCCATCCCCCAAAACTGATGCGAAAGTTGGTCCGCATGCCCACCACGTTTGATCACTAACGGTGTTTCGATTAAATGTACCGGCATGATCGCCGCTATGCGTAACCACAGATCATAGTCTTCACAGGCAGGCAAGGCTTCATCAAACCCACCTATACGTTCAAACAACTCGCGACGCATCATCACCGCCGAGGGGCTCACCAGACAAAGCTCAAGGCTCCGTGCGAAAATATCACCTCCAACCTTACGATGCTTATTGTGTGGATTCACACGTACACCGTTGCGCAGCCAGATTTCCTCAGTCTGACAAATCTGCGCTTCGGTATACTCAGTAAAAAAGGCAACTTGTTGTTCGAGCTTGCACGGTTGCCACAGATCATCCGAATCGAGAAAAGCGATCAACTCACCAGCACTCAAGGAAACACCGTGGTTTCGTGCAGCAGAAACTCCACGGTTCGGTTGATACACGTAGCAAATTTCGGCAAACTCTCGCACCGCTTCAGCCGTTCCATCCTCAGATCCATCATCAACAACAATGAGTTCGAAATCACTGAACGATTGCGCAAGAACTGAAGCAATCGCTTCCCGTACCAATTCACTGCGATTATAGGTCGGGATGATGACAGAAACTTTGGGCATGGGGAAAAGCGTAGTACGTAATGCGTGATGCGTAATAGGGAAATCGATGCTTTCGTTCATGTTTACGTTTTACGTATCACGTTTCACGTTCTTAGAGACCAGTTCCTCAATTGCTTGCCACAATTCATCCTTACCGATACTAGTTTCAGCGGAAAAAATAAGCGGTTCATAACCATCGAGTTGCGCGGTTAACGCTTTTTGTCGCTGTTCGAGTTCTGTGCGTTTGAGTTTATCACTTTTTGTTGCAACGATAAGAAAAGGCCGTTGATGATGGGCTAAGAAATTACAGAGTGCTTCTTCCTCCGCTTCCGGTCCACGGCGGACGTCCACAATGATAATCACGCCGCGAAGGTTGCGCGCCTTCACTAAGTAGTCTTCGATCAGTTGCCGCCAGTGTTGGCGGTCCTGCTTTGAGACTTTGGCATATCCATAACCCGGCAAATCGACGAACGTCAGCGTGTTATTGATAACGAAGAAATTAAGCTGCTGCGTTCGTCCCGGCGTCGAGCTGGTGCGTGCAATCTTCCGTTCCAGCAACCGATTGATCAGCGATGATTTGCCAACGTTCGAGCGTCCAGCGAAGGCGATCTCCGGGTAAAACAGTTTCGGAGCACCGCCTGGTTGGGTCGCCGCTCCAGCAAATTCGACGGATGACACTTTCATAAGGGTTACGTTGATTGTCGTTTCTTTTCCGGCTTATCTGGCTTTCTCCAGGCAAACAAGCCCGGCAATGATTTGCTAGACGCACGAAAAAAAACGGCATAAAACTATTACTCACCATGAACCAACTCATCGGACTTGGCATCACCGGCCTCTCCGTCCTGCTGGCAGCGATTACCTCGGGTCTGCGGTTGAAGCCGTACATCGACGCTGGGATCGAGCGCACCCCACCAACGTTTGCGATATATCCCGCCGCGATTGCTCTCGTAATCACGGTCCCGATCGTTTTCTTCTTACGCTGGAAGCAGGGAAGTAAGAATGTTGAGATTGGCCCGGCAAAATTCATGGACAACTCGCTCTTTATTGTTCTCGGCTGTTTATTGTACGTTTTCGTTGCGGTGACTTTTTTTCCTTACCAACCGCCAATGCAACCCCCTGTACACACCGTCGATCCACACTCTGCTCCTTCATCTAGTGGAAGTATTTCCATATTCTAGAACCTATTGTTACATGGAGGTGTCTTACCCGTGAGTACTCATAACGAGAAGCGCACCAGATTGCTTGCCTTGGCTGGCGAACTCGCAGATGATTTTGCCACCCGCGCTGCCGAACACGACCAGAACAATTCTTTTCCCTTTGAAAATATCCAGCGCATGAAGGATACCGGCTATACGGCGCTGATACTGCCCGAAGAGCATGGAGGACTCGGTGCCAACTTAGTGGACTATTGCCTGTGTCAAGAGCGACTCGCGCAAGGCTGTGGGGCAACTGCCCTTGCTATCAACATGCACCTCTTTGGCCTTGGTTCGATGGTCGAACGTGGAGACATCCTGCGTCCACAAGCCCAGAGTTTTCTCAACGCCATGGGTCACCAACGGCAGATCATGGGAGGTGGCTTGACCGAACCAGAGACCGGTGGGAATTGGGGATTGTTCATCTCACGGGCAGTGAAAGAAGGAGACTCGTACGTCCTGAACGGACGCAAGGCATTTACCAGCTTGTCTCCAGTTATCGATCTCTTCATGGTGTTGGTTACCGTCCAAGACCCAGACGCTGGACTACTCGGCGGGACATTTCTTGTCCCCAAAGGCACGCCAGGGCTGCAAACCGTTGAGAATTGGAACGCCATGGGTATGCGAGCCACAGCAAGTCATGATCTGATTATCACTGATTGTCGTGTTCCACTGGACCATGCCATGCGTATTCGCCCAATCGGCGAGATTCTCCCTGAAGATTTGAGTTTATTTGCTTGGTTCTCGCTGAGTATCGCTTCGATTTATACTGGAGTCGCTATCGCTGCACTCAACTTTGCCAAGGAGTTTGCTAATCGCCACCAACCGATGCCGCTCCCTCGCTCAATCAAGTACCTTCCCGGCGTGCAGTTCGCCGTTGCTGAGGCAGAGATGCTGCTTGCTTCGACTCGCGCCTATACATTGGAAACCGCGAAGGCCTGGATTGCCGGAGAACGATTTGAGGGTGAAGACGGGCTCGCCCGGATCTGTATGCCGAAGTATGTCGCGACGAACAATGCGATCCGCATCGTTGACCTGGCGATGGAAATAGTTGGTTCTATTGGAATTTTTAAGAAACATCCGTTGGAGCGTTATTACCGCGATGTACGTGCCGGCACCAATCATCCATTTTCAAATGCGCGGATGCGCGAGCTGGTGGGCAAGAACGCTCTCGGGATCAAGCTCTTGGAAATGCCACGGTGGTAAGACGAAGAAAATAGAGTGAAGAATTAAGAATGAAAAATAGGAAGATAGGCTGAAGGGGAGAGAGAGGAAATAAGGAAGAGTGAAGAAAAGATAATAGACAAGTTTCACACGATAGAAAGCAATACGTAGGAAATCATGCAACAGGACAAAACCACAATCTTTCGTGACCGGATCGCAGAACCTTTTTTCACAGTTCTCGGCTTACAAATTGACGAAGTCCGCCCAGACTTTTGCCGCATGCGTTTACCGTTCCATCCTGGACTACGGACAGAAGGCGAAGTCGTACATGGGGGAGCAATTGCATCACTCGTTGATAGTGCTGGAGTCGTCGCTGTATGGTCGAATGTTCCTCCAGAGATTACTCGCGGTGCAACTGCGAGCATGACCGTCAACTATTTGGCCGCGGCGGAAGCTGTCGATTTGGCGGCAGAAGCTCGTGTCATTCGTCGAGGCCGGAGTGTAGTGTTCGTCGATGTCGACGTTGTTTCCCCGTCAGGTGAACGCGTGGCCAAAGGGTCATTAGTGTATAAGCTCTCAGGAGGGAAAGGGTAACCAGTAATTAGTAGTCAGTAGAGGAAACCGGGCAAGAGATAAAAACGATCTCATCGTCCAGAAGAACGGCCAGCTTGGCTTCGGGGCACTTTCGGGCGAGGGCGTGGAAAATCAGGCGGAATTCGACGATTTCGTGCTCCAAGGGGTCCCACCGCTCGATTTTCTTTGTTTCTCAGCATTTTCCGCCTTCTCTCAAGTGGTGATTTTAAGATTGGCTTCCCATCTGGGCCAGAGAAGTTCCCTGCTGGAGTATTCTCGTTGCCTGACGAGGGTGGGACAACTTGCTGCTGGGGACTTGTCGATGTAGGAACAGGACGCGAACGATCCAGCGGCATGGATACAGAAGCCGATGGCGGTGCGCTGAGTAAACGGACAAGAGGAAATTCCAACGTCGTCAACTTGCCGTCCTGAATGTTCGCGGTATATTCCATGGACTCATAGCCATCTGCTTCCACTCGCACCTGTTGCTGGCCGACGGCGAGCTTAGCGATCTCTAATGGTGTTCCATCGCGCGCTATACCAACATACTTACCGTTGAGACTGACTTTGGCAGCCTCAACGTTCACCGAAACCATTAGCCTTCCTTGCGGTAGCGACGGCGGGAGCTCAACCGGCGGGTTGTCAGTAGGCGTGGATAAAGAAGACGAAGACGGCGATGGATTAGGTGGTGGTTTCTCGATAAGCGGAGATTGCACAGTGGCAGTTCCCCCTACTGGATTCTGACTTTCCCGCAACGCCTCATCAGGTTTCGTAACGGAAGATTGATCCTGCTGTGTTGTAGAAGTTCCCTGTACTGGCTCGTTTTTTCTCTCGACGTTCAATGCTGGCCATGGCCCCATCGTGACTCGCTCCCCATATTTTTCCCACAAATCTGCTTTGAAAAGCGCGCTGCCCCCAAGGAAGATGCCAAGTGCCACCACAACGGTTGAAATCACTCGTCCTTTCTTTCTCGTTCCTTTCTGCTTATGAGGTTTCTTTTCTAGTGACGACGAAATGGTACCCTGCGGACGAGAAATTTCTCGTACCAGACTCGGTTGTTTCGGCAGTACTGGCTGACTGGAGTGCTGCTCTCTGGTGTTCCCCTTTCTCGTCGGAGCAAGAACCTCAGTTACCATCTCCTCAGCGGCCTGAAGGATGATCGTCTTTTCTTCTTGCGCTCCGGCCAGAGCGGTTTTCAATGTCTGACTCACCACCAGTGCGTCTTGGGGGCGATCTGCGGGCTCCTTGGCCAATAGTCGTCCAATCAAGCTACGAATTTCTGCCGGAATTGTAGTCGGCAACGGCGGTGGTGGCTGGGTCAGGTGTTGGTACATGAGCGCCTCAATTCCTCCACCTTGCACAACAAAGGGGGGGATGCCGGACAGCAGCTCATACATCATCCCACCAAGGGCATAGAGGTCCGTGCGATTGCTGAGTTCTGCTCCTTTCCACTGTTCAGGTGCCATGTAGCGAGGCGTGCCAGGTCCTGGGGTACCGACAGCGGTGGGCTGCGTATGTTGTTCTCCTAAAATTTTGGCAATACCAAAGTCTCCAACTTTTACTAACTCGCCCTCTCGCCGCTGCTCGATGAAGATATTGGCTGGCTTCAAGTCACGATGCACGATGGGATGTGGCAAGCTATGGGCCTCGGTCAACGCATCACAGATCTGTTCGGTAATCGCGGCCACACGCGAAATGATAAGCGGCCCTTCACGCTGGAGCACTTCTTTGAGAGTCTGCCCTCGTACGAACTCCATAGTGTAATACAATTGTCCATTCTCATCGGCCCCGACATCGTACAGAGTCACGATGTGTGCGCTACGGAGTTGCGCGGCAACCCGCACTTCGTCCAGAAAGCGCCGCGAAAAATTCTCATCGTTGGACAAGGCAGGACGCAAGGTTTTCAACGCGACCTCGCGTAAAGAGCGTCCCGTCACATCAAGCTGCTCAGCCCGATAGACGACTCCCATCGCCCCTTCACCCAGTACAGCTAAGAGGCGATATTTCCCATTCAGAATTTTGCCCGGGACTTGCTCAGTCACAAGTGATTGTTCCTTTTGTCTCGTTGCCCCTTGCTTGTTCGAATGGCTCCAGCGTGTATTTTCCAACCGGCTCTTTCGGAAAGCGCCCTTTTTCTCTTAGGTTGCTCGTTTATAGTCAAGACGTTACTTTGATATGGCAATGAAAGTTCGCCCACCCTCTCCTCATCTTATCACGTTACTCACCGACTTCGGCATGCGTGAGGCTTTTGTCGGTATTATGAAAGGAGTGATCCTCGGCATTGCTCCAGAAGCCCAACTCGTCGACCTTTCCCATAACGTTCCACCACAAGACATTCTCACCGGAGCGTTGATCTTGCGTAGTGCGGCACCATTCTTCCCGTCTGGTACTATTCACGTTGCGGTCGTAGACCCTAGTGTTGGCAGTCAACGACGCGCTGTGGTCGTCGAGACCCACGACGCCTTGTTTGTTGGTCCCGACAACGGCCTTCTTAGCTTAGCCACTCCACCAGAGTCGATCGTGCAAATTATCCATCTCACCAACGCAGAGTATTTCTTGCCACACCCTAGCCACACATTTCACGGGCGTGATGTTTTCGCTCCTGTTGCTGCCCACCTCTCACGTGGGATATCGCCTGAGGTATTGGGTCCGGTCATACCCACAATAGAACAACTCTCACTGCCCGCCGTCGAACGAACGGACACACAGCTCACAGGGAGCGTGATTGCCGTCGATCATTTTGGCAATCTTATTACTAATATTACCGCGGCAGACCTGCTCCCCTTCCCAAGCGAAACCCTTTCGGTTAGCATCGGCCCGGTACAAATTCGGGGTCTGGTTGCTACCTATGCAGCTGTATCGCTAGGCACAATCGCGGCCCTCATCAATAGTTGGAAAATGTTGGAAATCGCCGTACGCAACGGCTCTGCTGCACAGCAATTAAATGCGCCGATTGGAACTACGGTCTGTGTGAGGATACCATAATTTCATATGTCACTCCCGATGCCACCAATGGACCAGCCTGAGGCTGGGGCCCTCAACGGATACCATCCTTACCGCCGCTCGTCGTACCGCAGCTTATTGTTCGTCCCGAGCCGCAACGACTGCTACTCCACCTAGGCCTCTTTCTCGTCACCTTCGCTACGACAACCCTCGCTGGCGCGTTGCAAAAAGGTGCTTATCCCCTACCGAGCATTTCCGCTCTCGTGTACGGGATCCTGGCAAACCCTGGCGCCCTCGTCCAGGGACTTACCTTCTCTGTCCCACTCATGTTGATTCTGCTGTTCCATGAGATGGGACATTATCTGTTTGCTTGGAAACACGGAGTTCGTGCGACCCTGCCATACTTTCTCCCTGCGCCACCTTTCCCACTTCTTCCCATTGGCACATTTGGCGCCTTTATTCGTATGAAATCGATCCCCGTAGATCGACGGACTCTTTTTGACGTTGGTGCAGCGGGCCCGTGGGGAGGAGTCATCATTGCTATTCCTGCAGTGATCATTGGCTTAGCACTTTCGGAAGTTCGTCCGTTGAATCCCTTCGAAGGCGGCTTGTACTTGGGAGACTCATTTTTGTTTTCCCTGCTCACCCGTCTCGTCCTTGGTGTCTCCGGAGACAACGTCAATATCGAACTGCACCCGATCGCCCTTGCTGGTTGGTTTGGACTGTTTGTGACATTTCTCAATTTGCTTCCGGTCGGACAGCTCGACGGTGGGCATGTGACGTATGCATTGTTCGGACGGTTTCATCGTTGGATCTCCCGTGGCTTTCTTGCGATTATTTTCTTCCTCGGCTTTCAAGGGTGGGCAGGATGGTTTTTCTGGGTGGCCTTGTTAGCGTTTCTAGGAGTCGATCATCCCCCAACTCGAGACCTGTTTTCTTCTCTTGATCCGCGACGGAAACTGTACGCCTGGAGTACTGTGGCCTTGTTTGGGCTCACATTCATGCCTGCTCCGCTGATGATCATGGAACCTAAGAGTTTGCCCGAGGAAGAAATTACCGTGATTTCCTACTCTCCGGACACCTCTCGCCCCGTGACACAACCTTCCTTTCGCATTTTCTATCGACCATGAGCCAACGACCATCCTGGGATCAATACTTTCTGACCATCACGCGCCAGGTTGCCGAGCGCTCGACCTGCAATCGGGCAAAAGTCGGCGCGGTGATCGTGCGCGACAAGAACGTTCTAGCGAGTGGCTACAACGGCTCACCGGCTGGGCTGCCGCATTGTACAGAAGTCGGGTGCCTTATTTATCAATCAAAAACGCCAACAGGTGAAAGCGAAGAGAACTGCTATCGCACGATCCACGCGGAGATCAACGCCATCGCGCAAGCTGCCAAGAACGGTGTTAGTATTCGTGACGCGGACATCTACGTCACGCACACACCGTGCATTCATTGCCTGAAAGTGCTGATCAACACAGGGATCAAACGTATCTTTTACGAAAAAGAGTATAAGCTTCACACTGTTAGTGAGCTACTCACGTTTACCGATGTCGTCCTGCAAAAGATTGAAGCGTAGAAAGACAGCTCAATAGATTGGCGCTTCGCCATCTGGGCGACGTTTCCAGCGCTTGTGAATCCACAGCCAATGGTCGGGATATTGTTCTACCATCTGTTGGACCACCACAGAAAACTTTTCGGTCAGCACCCGTAGATCTTCTTCTTGATTTCCTGTGCGGACGAATTCGACTGGCGTCCCGATCACAATCCGATGCCGCCACGTACCCTTCTCTCGTATAGGAAACGCAGGGAACACTGGCACTCCAGACGCAAGAACTAAACCGGCAGCACCACTAGAGGTTGAGGCCAGGCGGGAAAAGAAAGGAACAAAGATCCCCATCCGCCCAGAGGCATTCTGATCGATCGCAACGGCAACGAAGGATTTCTGCCGCAGTGCGCGAAAAACCTCGATCCCTGCTGCTGTCTTGCGAATGATTTTGTTGCCACTGCGCTCTCGTTCGCGCACGATGACTTCATCGATGAGCGGATTGCGCAGGCTACGGTGGATAATATGGATAGGGAATCCATAGTGAGCATGTGAATAGGCGAGGAGTTCCCAATTACCGAAGTGCGCTGTTAAGATCACCCCTCCTGTCTGCCGGGCCTTTGTCACTATCTCTTGCCATTGGGCGAAATCGGTAAACGCGATCCGTTCAGATATCGTGTTCGGAGTGAGGGTATGCATGTGGCAGAATTCAGCTACCATTCGACCCAGATTCAGAAAGCTTGCGCGTAAAATGGCGCGGTGTTCAACCGCACTCTTGTGAGGGAAGGCCATGGCGAGGTTGGTCAGTCCAACTCGCCGGTGCGGACGGTCGCAGTGATACAAGAACAACCCAATCCACTCGCCAACACGGAACGCGGCACGGAATGGCAGCACGCGAAGAGATAAAAATAGGGCCAGGAACAGAATATATTCACAACGGGCAACAATTGGGTGTCGCTGGCGGGCCGGGCGAATGATTTTCTTTTTTCGCCCGCTTTTCTGCGAGGGAGAAGATTGAACGTTTCCCTCGTCAGTAAGCAGCGTGGATGATGGCGGAGAATTCTCGGTAGCCCCTTTCACAGGTGCTCCCGTCATATGGGTGGTATGTTATTGGTTCACGGCGAGTTCAATCGTCTCCGCCGGATCATCAGAGAAGGAAAATCCAAAGGCGGCACGCTCTTTCTCTTGCATTTCTGCCACGACTTTATTATCAATCTGACGATACCGTTCGAGGGTCGCTCGCATCTTTTCTTCCCCGCCGTTTTCGGCAGCAAGGTCTTTGAGTTTGTTCTTGATCCAGCCGATATGCCACTTCTCGTCTTTTGTCACTTCATGCAGTAGTTCTCGAGTTTCTGGATCAATGTTGGGCCGTCGCGCATGTTCAAGGTACCGGCGCTGAGCACGTTCTTCAACGACGACAGTTAAGGCAAAAAGATCAATCAGCGTTCGGGGAATGCCGACTTCTTTACCGATACGGACTTGATACCCGTCCTCGATCTGAACTGGCGTACTTCCAAGGTCAGCAATGCGTTTCGTCCACAACCAAGCATGACGAGTTTCATCGGCGAGATGACGAGAAAGTTTGACTTGCGACTCAGGGTCATCAACCCGCATAATCAATTTTAGGAGGAGCGTGGCTCCCCGCAATTCGGCTTCGCGGTAATAGCTATACAAATGAATCATTCGTGGATCCACGGACATCCTCCTAACCCTTCCCGTTGGTAACGGCCATACTGTACTTCGTGTGGGTCCCTTCCCCGTTCCACGTAGGCTCTTGGTATAAAGGAAGGGCTAGAGAAAAGCAACGTCCCTAAATGCCCCGTACAATCACAACCCCTTATTTTTACTAGGAAAATAAAAAGCATCGTTTGACAGCCCCAACCGAACAGACTATGACCAGCCAACTCCATAGGGAAAGCAAAAAAAGAGAGGAAAGAGAAACGGTGAATCGGCAAATCGGCGAAAGGATGAAAAGGGGATAAAAGATAATGGATAAACGGATAACGGGAAAGAGGAAAAACGGATCAGAAGAGTCTCAGAGTCTAGAGTCGGGGGGTCTAGAGTTAGAATAAGTCAAAAGGCAAAGATGAGCAAAAGTTGAGAACTGAGGAATAACTCAAGTGCCACTTTGCAACTTTCATCCCACACCCCTTGCCCGTCTACTGGTTACTGGTTACTGGCTACTGGCTACTATGGTCTTCGGGTTACTCGGCTGTCAAAAAACACAAGAAACAGTACTCATTGGGCAGCCAGATGGCCCTTATCGCTTGGCCCTCTCAGTTTCTCCACCACAGCCACGTTCTCAAGAGCAGGTGTCGCTGACCTATCGTGTGAGCGATGCGAAAACAGGACAACCAGTCTCAGACCTGCAGATTCTGCACGAACGCGCCCTGCATACCTTTATCGTGAGTCGTGATTTTCGTACTTTCGTACATATTCATCACGAAGATTTTTCCCCACTCACAGCCCAAGACCTCGCCGTTGCCACGTTTCATTATCCATACACCTTTCCCACTGCTGGAGAGTACCTCCTTGCTGGAGAGTTCACCCACAAAGATCGCAGTTGGGTAAAGCAGTTCAGACTACCTGTTGGCGATCACTCTCAACAACCTGAGGTTACCGTTGACCTCACCAAAAATAAGACCTTTGGGCAATATCAAGCTGTACTCACAACCTCTCCTGATCCCCCTCTTGCAGGCTACGACACCGAGCTGGTTCTCCATCTCAGCCACCAAGACGGCACCCCAGTCACTGACCTGGGATTGTATCTTGGCACTGAAGTTCATATGGCATCATGGCGAACGGATGGGACCAACTTTGGCCATCAGCATACGTACACGCCAGAAATGGCGGCGATGATGAATGCCATGCGCGATCACACCACCAACCCCAACCACATGGCGCAAATGATGGTACAACTGATGCGCGGACCGCAGAAACAGGTGTACTACGGACCGGAGTTGCCGGTCCATCATTTTTTCCCCACTCCCGGAACGTACACAATTTTCTTTGAATGTGCTCCAGGCAGCAAGCCACTGGTTGCCGATTTTATGGTCAAGGTAGAAGAGTACAGAGAAGGGATGGAGACGACGGTGCGATCGATTGTCACACCGAGTGTTCCCACTGGCGATAAGCAATCATGAACATCAGCCTGGTCTCGTATGGAGTGAAATCGAAGGATATTCTGAACCCGGCACGTGCGCGCAGCACACACCACAGCTCGCTCGCCTTCTCTTTATATCACTTCTTATCTCTATATCTCTCTCTGTTTGTTTTCTTCTATCTTCCATTTTCAGCGTTCGCTGGTCATGGCTTTGCTAGTGCGTTCGGCAATATCGAATGGTTACCCGCCCCAGGGCGCACTCCTGATAGTGCCCTGTATCGTCTCGATGCGGTACAAGAAGAGAGTCAGCTTCTCCTGACTCGCACTACGACAGATAAGGTTCGATTGTACCTGACGTTTACCCGCGAGAAATTGGCTGAAGTCGAAGCAATGATCAAAGCAGAAAACTCTGTCGCTGCTGCAACTGCTGCCGAGCGCTACACGGAGTATCTTGATCGAGCGAAGGGGTTAGTCAGTAGTGACACAAACGAGACAGAGGCACTTGCCGAAACTCTGGCAACTGCTCTGCTTGAGCATCAGTACATTCTCTCGGTCATCTATACAGAATTACCAGTGAGCACTCGTGCAGTAGCTCTGCAAACGATCACGGCTGCACATGAACGCTATCAAGAGGTCGCCAAACGCCTTTCGCCTAAAAAGAAGGGCGCTTTATTTTTCAAGGAAGAAGAAGTTCGCTGGTCAGTGGATATGGCCACTCGCGTAGACGAGGCGGAGGGATAGCCCTACGAGAGAGGAAGGGAGGACCTTCCATGGAGGTTTCTCTTACGTGCAGTACAAAGATTCCGAACATCCTTCACCGCTTACCCAATGCGCCGCCGCTCCAGCAGCAAAGTCGAAGAGGTGCGAACTTCGACTTTATTCCGTTACGCTCAGCCTGAGCGGAAGCTGGCGCGTGCGAGACGCTGGAAGCGGGTACAACACGCTATCAGCCCACACTCATTTTACTTCCCCTGAAACTTCGGCGCGCGTTTCTCGGTCATGGCGGCGATGCCCTCTTTAGCATCTTCAGTTGTCCACGTGTAGGCTTGGTATTCAGATTCGACTTCAATTGCCGCGTCTAAAAGGTCAGCATCGTTCTTATAAAGCGCGCGTTTCGCTAATCGCACTGCGATAGGCGCCGAGTTCATCGCAATCTCTCGAGCGAGTGACATTGCTTCTTCCATGACTTTCTCTTGCGGCACGACACGGTTTACTAATCCCATCGCGAAGGCTTCCTCACCAGTGTACAGCTTACCAGTAAAAATCACTTCGCACGCTTTCGCCATGCCCACGATACGTGGTGTGGTATACGTCCCTGCCATACCTGGATGAATGCCGAGACGTACAAAGGTAAGCCCCATGCGCGCGTTGGTTGCCGCTACACGCATGTCGCATGCTAGCGCGACACAGAAACCCGCGCCGACAGCAGGACCGTTGATTGCAGCAATCGTCGGAATCTCTAACTGTCTGAGAGTGAGAAATTTCTTATAGAATACTTTCGGGGCCTCCCTGTTACTTCCGCCCGCTGTCCGGCTCTGCAAATTTCCCTTTGTCCCACCCGCACTAAATGCCCGCCCGGCACCGGTCAGCACCAATACTCGGGCAGATTGATCGTCTTTGAGCGAGCGGACCAGGTCAGTAACCTCATCTCCCATTTCGGCGCTCATCGCATTGAGGTTTTCAGGATGGTTGAGTGTCAGTGTAATGATCCCATCTTGGCGATCGATCAGAATATGTTCGTAGGCAGTCACGTCGCTCCCTCCTTTTGTGATTACGTCCTGTTTAGTACATAATTGCGCAGAAACAAAAAAGGGCGCGACCCTGCGCGCCCTTCTCTTTCCCGAATTCTGCTCGCTTTAGCTGACTGATTGTTTCGGCTTGCCATTGGCCACCTGTTTTAGTGTTTCTTTCACTTCTTGTTTTTCCTCTGGCTCTGCTTCTTGCTTGGGTTCCTCTGCCGGCTTTGCCTCTTCTCCGCCAGAGCGTTTTGGCCGTACCGGTGCTTCGATCATCACCGCAGCCGGGTGTTGCTGGAGAAAATCAATCTTGACTCGATCGGTGTCGATCGCCACATGTCGGCTAATGGTTTCCATAATATCTTTGCGCAAGGCTTCCATTTGGTCAGCAGACAGTCCCAAACGGTCGTAGGCAAGGACAATTTGCAAACGCCCTTTCGCTTCATCCTTGCTCCCCTTGGTTCCGAAGAATCGCTGAACGAGCGCTCCCCATGCCATAAATTTATCTCCTGAAGAACAGTTTACCGAGACGGTACATGATTCCACTATGCCCGTTCAGTTCGGGAATCGGTACGTCTTCCCCAAGGATTCGTCGGGCAATACGGTCGAACGCCTTTCCTGAACGAGATTGTTCAGTCAATACGACCGGCGACCCACGGTTGCCGGCGACTACCACCTCTTCATCCTCAGGCACAATCCCGAGCAGTCGGACAGCTAAAATGTCGAGCACATCTTGCTGGTTCAGCATATCCCCACGTTTCACCATGTCGGTGGACATACGGTTAATAATCAGTTGTGGCTCACCGAGTGATGATTGCAGCAGCCCAATGACTCGATCCGCATCGCGTACTGGGGAAACATCCGGTGTGGTAATAACAATTGCCTCATCCGCCCCAGCCACAGCATTGCGAAACCCCTGTTCAATACCAGCCGGACAATCAATCAAGACAAAGTCAAAGTCTTCTTTCAACTGTGCAACTAGCCCCTTCATCTCATCCGGGGTAATTGCTTCTTTCTGATCAACTTGTGACGCTGGTAGCATCGAGAGTTGTGGGAACCGTTTATCTTTCACCAGTGCCTGGCGTATTTGACAGCGCCCCCGCACGACGTCGACCAGGTGATAGACGATGCGGTTCTCTAAGCCCATGATGATGTCGAGGTTGCGCAACCCGATGTCGGCATCGACCAGCGCGACTCTCTGGTCATGTCGAGCGAGGCCAAGACCGATATTTGCGGTCGTGGTCGTTTTTCCAACCCCGCCTTTTCCTGAAGTGATAACTATCGCACGTCCGCCCATGACGCGGGCCTCCTATAATTTTCCTTGGTAGGGTTCAATGACAATTCGCTCATCCTTTACACGAGCGACCTCGGGACGTTGTACCCGTCGGTTATTTTGCTCTTCTTCTGCGCGTGCAATGAATGGCCCAATCCGTAATTGCAGCGGCATCAGGTTGAGTGCCACAACCACTGCATTATGGTTATCAGGGTAGCCAGCATGCACTACTCCGCGTAGGGTGCCAAAAACTATGGTATCCCCTCCGGCGATAATTTCTGCCCCTTGATTGACATCTCCCGCCAACACCACATCGCCATTGAAGACGCGTTTCTGTCCAGAACGAAGACCACGACGTAAATACAGTGCCGTCGGTTGTTCGGTTGCATCTGGTTGAACAGTTTTTTTCTCTTGCGATGAGGCAATCAGTTCCTCTCGGACAGGAAGCCCTTCCTTATACAGCAAGTCCCGACACGTCTCTGTCCCAGCCACCGCGTATCGTAACAACAACCCTTCGCGGTGGAGGATTTCTTTTAATTCTCGCCATTCTTCTTTATGCAGGTTGCGCTCACCGAAATGCAGCACAACTGGTGAGTCACGAAAGAAGCCCTTGGCACGCGCCAATTCTTCTTCCACTGCATGAATCACGTCGGGAAAAGCCGCCCGGTCATCGAAAAGAAATGTCGTCCCGGACTTCAGTCCTTTAATAGTAAACAGCTCCACACCCCTCTCACATCGGACGAAATCTTTGGCTGTCATTTGGATCGGCCCAGAGCGAGCCTAGAACCACTACACCCTGTAGCAAAAAAATCCCAAAACCACAATATCTAGTAGCTTACCCGAAAAGAGGAACAGAAAAAATTTCTTTGCCCGGAGCAGGGTTCTTGATTGTCCTCATACAGCCCCCGTTGCGACTGTCAGTCAGCGCGCTATAACATCTCCCCAACGTCTCCTCAGAGAGGGGGTGAGTAGCGGAATGCACCGAGAACGTGACCGTGAAATTCGCCGACGACGAAAACGGCGAGAAAAACGACTGAAAGCCCGTGTCAGAGAATTAAAAGTCCAGGCTAAGAAAGCATAATATCAATTCCCCAAAGCTACTAGCCTATACCATAATCCGTGCGCAGCCAGTTCGGCTGCACCACCCGAAAACAGTCAAAGCTGTAGATAGGACAGGCCTGTGGCCTGTCCATTGCCAATTCATCACCGGGCTTTGAGCAAATAGTGAGATTCTCCAGAGCGAATTTCGACTGCATCTGGGTGAATCTTTACGATCGTCAGCCCTTCGATCGAATCGCCTTCGTGCGCAATCATTGCCGGACCAGTACCGACCTTAATCGAGGCAACGCGTTTTTCCGGATCAGCAGACCATTGCAAAAATGATAAGGACGCACCAGGAGGTGAGCTGAGTGTTTGCTCGTGCTCCGCTGCCGTTGCAGGAGCTGAACGTGGAGGATCGTTGGCCGTCGCGGGAGCATTAGGAGTCGCGTGCCCGCTTTTTTCTGTTGCTTGCGGACGAGGCCGTACCGGTTTTGGTGCAGCCGTAGTGACTCGACGTTCGCTTGGGGGAGGAAGTGGCGGAGGTGCCGCGATCTGGTCAGACGGGGGCGAATTCACAAACGGAGATCGTTGCACCACTTCTTCTGAAGGACGAGGGACAGCTGCAGCGCCTGGCCTCCCAGCGGCGTTGCCTGCTGCCTTTTGTGGGTTCCCTCCAGCCCATGGATCATATTGCGGCTTGGTTTCCGCAATAATCGGCGCTGTTCCAGCAGCGGCGGAGGATGGAACAACTGGAGCCGATTCCTTGGGAGGAGTTACAGCCGCCACCTCTGGAGTAATCTGCGCCACACGAGATTGCGGCTTCGCTATCTCTTCTTGGCTGTGAGTACCGCCCTGCAACTGTACGTGCGTGGTTGGCGACTGCGGCTCGGGTTGGGATTGTTTCTGGAGTGGCGGTCCGGGTGGAGTTGCGGTCTGTGGCTGTGCTGCGGTAACCGGCGATGCACTAGTTGTAGGTGATGCAACATCCACTACAGAGGTCGTATCAGAAGAGTGCCATAGCATCAGCCCAGCTCCGCATACAATCCCTACAAACATGAGCCCGCTCCCAACGATCCACGGCAAGTGAGAACGACGCGGCATACGGAAATCAAATCGTGGAGAGTTGGAGAGCAAACGGGTACGGACATCCGTCTCCTGCGTACGTTTCTCCTCTTCGACCTTCCGCAAAGCGTCAAGAATTGTGCTCATACGGGAGAACTCTTCCTTCCTGAGGAACTTGCACAGCAGTTCCTTTGAGTGCAACTGGCGTCTCTCTTGGCGCAGACTCTGTCCCTCCGCCAAGCCGAGGGTGGATATAAGTTGCGAGAGAATTATAGAGCAAGATCATGGTGAGGGGTCCAGCAACCCCGTCCGGAGTGAGACGCTTGGTACGTTGAAAACGGGCAACTGCCGCTTCTGTCTGCCGACTAAATACGTTTTCTCGCCCTGCGACAGGAACCGGTGAGTCTTTGGTTCCCTGCACTTTTGTCAGCATCATATGTAAACGTCGGACGTTCTGCCCAACACTCCCAATCGTGAGTGGAGCACCAATCTCTTCAAAGTCTTTCCAAAACACATAGCCCTTACCGAACCAATTGTCGTTCAAGACACGCAGTGGTAGCTCCCGCTCACGGTCAAGGAATACACGACAGCGGTCACCAGAAAGCCCAAGTAACAAGACAAATCGAGTACTCTCAATCTCTGGAACAACGAGTTCCATAATCATCGGCAGATCAAGTAAGGAAAGCAGATTAGCGCTGCCCGTCAGCGGTAAGTACTCAAGCTGGCGCGCCCGTGTAATCGCGGCAAGATCAAGTGTTCCCCGACGCCACTCCTTCTCCTGCAACCCCTCTACTTTCCAGGCTTGTAACAATCCTTCAGTCGCACGTACGGCGCTATCAATCATGCTCAGGTTGCGCACATCGTGAAGAAATTGCTCAACAAGCACTTCGTCACTTTCTCCTGGTGGTCGTGTCTCTGCTGACGGAGGGGTCACTGTGGTTGCTTGCGGTCCAGGGGATGCAGTCATAGGTGGCATTGTTTCTCCCACAGGACGAGCATCTGGCGGTCCCTTTTGTGAAAGTGGTGAATGAGAGGGATCAGGCATGGACTTTAGCGTCGCTTCGGCTGGCTCGCTCTTGGTACCGGTAGTTGTTACTGAGGACTCCTTTTCCTCATCATGGCCGAGAGCGGCTTGCGTTTGCGGACCGGCCTCGCGGGAGAACCACCCACGATTTGTCGCGAGCAGCGTCAACAACCCAATTACTACAAGAAGAAGTACCGCAGATACAGTTTTGAATGCCGGTGAATGCCCCCAAAGAAACTGACGCACCTCCTGTCCGTGGCGGCGGAGTTCTTTCATCGCTTGACGGACGATGTTGGAATCAATCTTTCGCTCTTCTTGCGTGTATGCGACTAACAGTGCGCGATGACACAAGATGTTAATCAGCCGCGGCACTCCTCGGGAGAATTGGTATACCAAGCGGATTGCTCCTGGAGTAAACACCACGGGCGCCCGACCACCACCAGCAACCTGAAGGCGATGACGAATATATCCCCCAGTATCGTCGACCGGCAGGGGTTTCAAATGCCATCGCAAGGTCACACGTTGATCAAGTTGTGCGAGATCCGGCCGGGCTAACGTCTCCGCGAGTTCAGGTTGTCCGACCAAAACGATGTGCAGGAGTTTGGCACGCTCGGTTTCGAGGTTGGACAGCAAGCGAAGCTGCTCAAGCACCGCAGGCTCAAGATCTTGAGCTTCATCAACAATCACCACAGTCCGTCGGCCTGCGACCTGTTGCGCAAGCAAGAAACGGTTTAATTCGTCAGTCAGCTCCTTCTTACTCGTCGATGACGAAAGCAAACCTAAATCCGCATTGATGGTCTGCAACAGCTCCAAGGAAGAGAGCGCTGGGTTAAAAATATAGGCAACGGTTGTTTGGGCGTCGAGGTTGCGGACTAAGGTCCGAAGGAGAGTGGTTTTCCCTGCTCCAATCTCGCCAGTAATGACAACAACACCGCCACCCTCTTTCACACCAAAGAGTAAATGGCCTAGCGCTTCCTGATGATTCGCACTCAAGAAGAGGTAATCAGGGTCAGGTGTCAGACGGAAGGGATTATCACGAAAGCCATAGAACGATTCGTACATACAATTAGTAGTCAGTAGTCAACATTCACGTAGTCAGTAGAAAGATTTTCAACTTTAGATCTGAGACTTTAGACTTACTCCGCCTTCTTTATATTCGTTTCCGCCGTGCGCCTTCTGTTCTACGTAGCACAATCTCGTCTCATCAGAAACACTGAACGAATATCTTTCTTCGGGGGATTGTTTTCCCCGTTTCCCCTTATCCCTTATCCGTTTCCCTTACTCTCCTACTTGGACATTGCCTTCCGGAGGTGGATTGGCTAAACCAGTGCGCATCATGTCACAAGCACGAGACCCACGGTATGCGGCGTCCGGCGTCGATAGTAGCAAAGCTGAAGCTGGCTTGTCCCTCTTGAAGACCTGGATAGAGCGCACCTTTCCTCTTCATCCGCATGCGCGCCCCCACCTCCCCCTTGGGTACTTTGCCAACATTATCCGCGTAGACGGCCTAAACATCGGTATCGCTATTTCCACTGATGGAGTCGGCTCAAAACTCCTGATTGCGGAAATGCTTGGAAAATATGATACGGTCGGCATCGACTGCATCGCGATGAACGTCAACGACCTGCTGTGCGTTGGTGCGATCCCGATCTCCTTTGTTGATTATATTGCAGTGGAAGAACTGCACCCGGAGGTATTGGGAGAGGTTGGCAAAGGACTGTTTGTCGGGTCACAACAAGCACGAGTCAGTATCTCAGGTGGTGAGATTGCCCAACTGCGCGACATGATTCGCGGTGTCCAGCCTGGCGGTGGTTTCGACCTAGCCGGAACTGCCATCGGTACCGTGCCGCTTGATAAAGTCATCGTCGGTGAAGATGTCCAGCCTGGCGATATCGTCATTGGTCTGGCGAGTAGCGGTATTCACAGCAATGGTCTTTCACTCGCGCGGCGGGTGTTACTGAAGGATACCGAACTCAAAGTTGATAGCTATATCCAAGAATTTGGCCGCACTGTCGGCGAGGAATTACTTGAACCGACACGTATTTATGTCCCTGAAGTCACGGCCATGTTTGCCGCTAATCTCAAGATTACCGCGCTCGCCCACATGACTGGGGACGGATTCTTCAATCTCATACGCACGGCGAAGCCTATTGGCTTCCGCATCCATACCCTTCCACCCATACCGCCGGTCTTCTCGGTCATTCAGCAAGTCGGAAAGCTCAGCGATGCGGAAATGTTTCAAGTCTTTAATATGGGCATCGGTTTTTGTGTCATCGTGGCTCAAGCTGATGCCGACAAGGTTATCCAGATTGCCATGGATCATAACGTGCGCGCCTGGCACATCGGAGAAACAGTCGTCTCAGAAGAGCGAACGGTGACGATTGAGCCGCGTCGTTTGCGTAGCCAGGAGCAACGGTTTGTGGGATTCTAGCTGAATTGTGAATAAACCGTTCATACTTCGACTCCGCCTTTCAGGCTACGCTCAGCACGAACGGAAAAGCGTGAACAGAAAAACTCCCCTCACCCTTGAGCATACCCCCTGCTTGTCGAGGGGAAAGTCGAAGGGGCAAAAAAGAATCATTCAATCATTCGCAGAGTTGAGGACTTCCTATGCTTGACCTCCAAGCACTGAACCGCGAATCCCTCGTGCAGCTCACTGCCCTTGGTCGTAAAAGCGGCAAGCCGCATACCGTCAAAATTTGGTTCGCCACTGACGCAAGTAAAGGGAAAGTGTACGTCACTTCCGCCCGTGGCTCAGATGCGCAATGGGTGAAGAATCTACGCAAAAATCCCCAAGTGTCATTGCAGATTGCTAATACGTCCTTCAAAGGCACCGCCGTATGGCGAGAAGATGACCAGGTACGAACCGAGGTAATTCCCCTGTTCTTACGGAAGTATTTCCTCGCTAAGGTCTTCAAGTGGATTGGTTGGTATAAGCAGATTTTCGCGTTTGAAATTACGCCAAACGAGACATGATTCGAATTACGTGCTCAAATTAAAAAGGTGAGATTCGTAATCGGCTCACCAGCATTCACCAGCATCACCTTTTTACCAAACATCTTTAATTCGCCGTTCACCAACCGCAATTGATGAATCGTTCGCCCACCCCAAAGATGGGTTGCGTGCTGTGCCTGAATGGAGAGTTCGAGAAGCAAAAAGTTCGACCCAACGACGAATTCACCGGTTCCAGTTTTTTCGACTTCGATGTTCGAAATTAACCGTCGCATTGACGATGCCGGTGTCTGACTATAACGAAACCCGCTTTTCAGAAGACGAATACGCGTAGCGATGCGTGCACGATTGTCGTAGATATGAGAGATGTGACGGTTGGGATCGGCATCTTCGCGAGTCGTCGCCGGAACCCAATACACCGCATCATCCTCCCATAACGCTTCCCATTCGTCGTAGCGCGACTCGTCAGCGAGCCGCGATTCTTTGTAGAGGAATGCTTCAACGGCTTTGTATTCGGCAGCAGAATTCATGCCCTCACCCTGGCCCTCTCCCAAAAGGAGAGGAAAATCCTGAGCTTATCGCTCAGTCATCACCGTTCGATAATGTTTCCAAAAGGCACGATTCGTTGTTTCGTCAGTCAGATGCGCCACACGGCGGCCTTCACTATCCACCTCTTCGCGGTGCAGACCTCGACCGATGGCGAGCCATTCGGGATTACGCGCTTCTAAGCCGACCTGATTACGGCTGGCAATGGTCGCATCATCGGAAGTCAAGAACGACGCCGGCCCCATCGCCGCCTCGCTCTGTCGCAACAACCGTGTATTGAACTCCGGCACGCCCTTGAGAAACATTGGCGTGTGCCATTGGATGCAGGCATTCACACCGACCGGTTGCATAATCACGATATTCATCTCAGCAAGGAAGAGGTTAGGGAAAATGATCGCATGCGGTGGGCCATCAAAGGCGCGTTGTTGCGTCGCATCTTTGCCATAGCGTTGCTCCATCACTGATAGATAGCGCGCAAACTTTCCTTCTGGACCACCACCAAACCAGTCGAATGGTCGCTTGTAACCTGGAGCCCAGTCAATCTCTGTATGTCCATTCCCCCAGTCGCGCAGTACTGCACGCACATCTTTCTCGTTGCCTGCAAACAGATTGTATTGGGAATTGACCGCCTTCATAAAACTGGCATGGGTAAAAGTCAGATGGTATCCGTCGGTATCGTTTTCCGGCAACATCTTCCAGTTGGCACTATAACGATGTCGGATCCAACCGGCAGTGAGTTCAATCTCTCCTTCGGGAGAAAGGTCACACGCACGATCAATAAGCTTGGTGGCAATACCCAAATGATCGCTTAAGGAAATTTCGGTGGGGCTCAGACACGCGAAGATAAACCCACGATAGCTGTCGATACGTGCCGCTCGTAACAAACCGTTCTTGCTCTTATCAAACGTCTGCTCGAATCCACCAGGGTGAGAAACACTGAGCAAATTGCCGCCGAGATCATACGTCCAGCCATGATAGGGACAGGTAAATGCCTTGGCATTTCCTTGTTCGACCGTGCAGACGGTCGAGCCGCGATGAGCACAGCGATTGAGCAGAACAGAGATAGTGCCATCTTTGCCACGCACCATAATCACCGGTTGGCGGCCAATAGAACGGGTGAGAAAATCTCCTGGCTTGGGTATCTCACTGTCATGCCCAATGAACACCCAACCTTTATAAAAAATCTTCTCTAGCTCTTCCTCAAAAATCTGCGCATCGGTGTACAGTGTTGCGTGAATCCGGTCGTCTTTAACGAGGACGTCATAGCGTGATTCAGTTGCCTGGTGCATATATTCCCTTTTGTTCGATTTGATTTCCTTTATCGTATCTTTTCGTAAAAGATCGGAGAAGAAACGCAACACAGAGCATTGTGCTAGCTATGGAGGCCAGACATGAAATGCTCGACGACCGTGAAGGCGGTACACTGAAAAATCTTGTCGATCAAGAGTAAAAATATCGACGACGCCTTGCTGCTCGGCAAGACACACAAGCGAAGCATCCGCTAAATCCATTGGTCGATCCTTATACTTCTCCATTAATGCCCGCATGCGCCGACGTTGAGTTGTCTCTTGTTGGGCAATTTCCAGATCTCCGTCTTCCACTAAGACTCCACAGTGCATCCTGTGCACGCCAGCCGCCTGCTTCTCCCAACAGATACATGGCTTCTGTAAATGCAGGCCAGGTGGTCAGCATCGGGCCAGAAAACCGCGACACACAGGCAACACAGGCATCATGATCTGGTTCACCACGATCGATCAACGCAATCAGCGGCCCAGCATCTGTCAGGATCATGATGCCTTCCGGCGTGCGAGGAGTTGTCGAAACGCTCTGCCAGTAGATCGCGCACGACCGCCAGAACTTCGAATGCAGCCAAGAACCGGGGCAACTCTCTCAGCCAGCGAAGGTGTCGAGCACTTCCGCGCAGCGTTTCGTCACTGCTTCGCGAATCAACTCAGACTGAGAAACTCCTAAAATCGGGCCGCTCGTTCGAGATTCGCTTCCAATTCATCATCAAAGCGCACGCTTTTAGTCATCAGATCTCCATTGCGTAATACATTCTATGCGTATTGTATTACGCAAGCGCTTCCTCGTCAAGCCTCAATTCTACTACCGCAACCCGCGGAAAAACGCACGAATGTCGTCAACCAAGAGTTGCGGCTTCTCCATTGCGGCAAAGTGACCACCCGAGGGCATCGGCGTCCAGCGTTTCACATTATACGCACGCTCTGCCCATTCGCGTGGTGGACGCGCGAGTTCTTTGGGAAACACCGCAAATCCGGCCGGGACAGTGATCCTCTCATCTTTCGTCAGTAACCATGGGTGATGGCGTTGTTCATAATACAGTCGAGTCGAAGAGTTGATCGTCTGCGTAATCCAATAAATCATGACATTGGTCAATAATTGATCTTTTGTGTATGAGTTTTCAGGATTGCCGTTACAATCACTCCACGTGCGGAACTTCTCAACAATCCAGGCGCACAGACCGACCGGGGAATCATTGAGCCCGTAACCAAGTGTCTGCGGTTTGGTCCCCTGAATACCTTGATAGCCCGTCTCCTCTGCACGCCAGGCGTCCATCTCTTTGATCCAGGCTTGCTCAGCAGCAGATAAATTCTGCCGATTGGCCGGATGTGGAGCGACACCAACCATATTCAGATGAATCCCGACAACATTCTGCGGAAAAGCGAAGCCTAACCGTGAGGTCACCAACGCACCCCAATCGCCACCCTGTGCTCCATATCGAGAGTAGCCCAGTACGTCTTTCATCAGCGTACCGAACCACTCGCCAATACGAATGACATTCACTTTACGTTCGTGAGTCGGATCAGAAAAACCATACCCAGGCAGTGACGGCGCGATCACATCAAAGGCGTCGGCAGGGTCACCACCATGCGCGGCAGGATCAGTCAGCGGACCGAGGACCTGCATGAATTCATAGATCGACCCTGGCCACCCGTGCGAAATAATCAACGGCAATGGCTTCGGACCTTTACCGCGTTGGTGAATATAATGAATGCGTTGACCGTCAATGGTCACCTTGAAGTGCGGCCACTTATTGAGTTCACGTTCGTGCGTGCGCCAGTCGTACTTCGTGCGCCAATACTCAACAAGCTGTTTGATATAGGCGAGATTGGCACCATACTCCCAGTCAGTGTCAGGCACTTCTCCTGGCCAACGCACGCGATCGAGTCGTTCCCGCAGGTCAGTCAATACTGAGTCAGGAACATTGATGGTGAATGGTTCGGGATTTGAATACTGCATTTCCTCTCTCCCTTCTTTCTCAACAATTAAGAATGAAAAGTTAAGAATTAAAAATGAGGAACGTCAGAAATACTGATTCCTATTTTTGTCTTGTTCATTCTTCATTTTTCATTTTTAATTCTTCACTCTTAATTCGTTCTCTTTCCTTTCTCTCATCTTCATCCGCTCCTTAATTTCCTTCTCCTGCCCTCGTTCGCTGGGTGCATAATACCGCCGTTCTTTGAGTTTGTCGGGCAAATGCGTCTGATCAACCACAGTATCCTCATAGTCGTGAGCATATTGATACCCTTTGCCGTATCCAAGTCCTTTCATTAGCTTGGTCGGCGCATTGCGTAAGTGTAGTGGAACCGGAAGCGGGCCGTGCATCTTCACATCTTCGGCAGCAGCCAACATCGCCTTGTACGAAGCATTTGATTTCGGTGCCGTTGCCAAATATGTCACCGCTTGTGCCATCGGAATACGCGCTTCGGGCATACCGACGAAATGTATGGCGTCTCGTGCGGCAATCGCCAACGGTAGTGCATGTGGATCGGCATTGCCAATGTCTTCGGCAGCAAAGATCACCATACGGCGCGCAATGAACAACGGGTCCTCTCCTGCTTCCACCATGCGCATCATCCAATACACTGCCGCATCAGGGTCGCTGCCACGCATGCTCTTGATAAAGGCAGAAATGACGTTGTAGTGCTCTTCACCACCTTTATCGTAGAGTAACGCTTTGTGCTGCGCTGCTTCCTCGGCCAGAGCGAGGTCGATTGCCGTAGTTCCCTTCTGCGCGGCCAACATCGCAGTGACTTCGAGCGTATTGAGCGCAATCCGGGCATCTCCTTGTGAGTGCTGAGCAATAAACGCGAGCGCCTCATCGTCTGCAGTCAGGTGCTGTATGCCCAGACCACGTTCCTCGTCCGCCAGTGCACGTCGCAAGAGCAAGACTAGGTCGTCACTCCCGAGTGCTTCAAGCACAACCACACGAGCACGTGACAGTAGCGGAGCTATGACTTCAAACGAAGGATTCTCGGTCGTCGCTCCGATCAGTGTAATCAACCCATTCTCGACATGGGGTAAGAAGGCATCTTGCTGGGCCTTGTTGAAACGATGAATCTCATCAACCAGGAGGATCGTGGCTTTGCTTGAGCGTCGTCGCTCTTCCTGGGCTTCATCGAGAATCTGTCGTAACTCTTTGACACCAGAGAGCACGGCAGAAAAAGCCACGAATGGAGCTTGCACGTTCTTGGCCAAAAGATGCGCAAGTGTAGTTTTCCCACAGCCCGGAGGTCCCCAGAGAATCAGCGACGGAACAGTTTTCCGTTCAATAATCTGTTTCAGCAAGCGCCCGGACCAAGCACACGGGTCTGGCCGACATACTCCTCCAGCGTGCGCGGACGCATGCGCTCAGCCAGTGGGGCTTTCTTGGCCGCCACCTTTGCGGCACTATGGGCAAACAAATCGTCATCACGGGTTGACACGGGGCGCATTATACCCAACCACAGCCGACACAAAAGGGAGAGTGGGTAATTTCCTACGGAGCAAGCATGAACACTATTGGTCTTGTCCTCAAACGCAACGCCCCAGAGACAATCGCCCTCGGGCGTGAACTCGTCACGTGGTTACATGCACGAAAGAAAACGATCCTACCGGAAGATCAAAGCTAGTCAGGAACTCGGCTTCTCCCGCGGCTGGCGTAAAGTCGAGATCATGCAACAAGCCGATCTCGTTATTGTCCTTGGCGGTGACGGTACGCTGCTCAGTGTCGCCCGGCGTGCCAACACCCGCGAGGTTCCGATTCTCGGGGTCAATCTTGGCGGCTTGGGTTTCTCACCAGTACGACAACAAGTGAGTTATTTTCGACCTTAGAGCAGGTCCTCGCCGGGGAATACGAGGTCGAACGGCGGAGCTTGCTCGAAACGACCTTAATACGTAATGGCGAACCCATCGAGTCGTTCCAAGTTTTCAATGACGCGGTCATTAATAAAGGTGCGCTCGCACGGATCATTGACCTCGAAGCCTGGGTTGATGATCACTATTTGTGTACCTATAAAGCAGACGGCTTGATCGTCGCGACTCCTACCGGATCCACTGCCTACTCACTTGCCGCTGGCGGGCCGATCATTGCACCGTGCAGTCGGTGTGGTCGTGCTCTCGCCGATTTGCCCTCACACGTTGACCAACCGCCCCATTGTCCTTCCCGATACGGCCAACATTCAGGTGGTGCTCCGTACAGCGGACGAGGACGTGATTCTGACCCTTGACGGTCAAGAAGGCCATCCTCTCAAACAAGGCGACACTGTTAGTATCAAACGCTCGGGGAGTATCGTGTCACTGATCAAACCGCAAAATCGCACGTTCTTTGAGGGGGCCAGGGTCTAACGTCCGCTGTCCTTAGTGGTCTTTCACAAAAATTTCTGTACCTTTTCATAGTGCCTGTGCAACTTCCTCCGCGCCTCGGGTTGCGCGAATTTCCACTCGACGGTTGTCTGGTCGTCATTGCGTTGCGCCGCCCAGGCGAGCACTTCGCGGCGTAACGTGGGCAGATCGGGAATCCGGCGATCCAAGCATTGAGTGGACAGCGCGGCAAATTCAATCTCCGCCATGTTGAGCCACGAGCCTTTCTTAGGTGTGTAGTGCAGCGCAAACTTCTGCGCCAAGGCGAAGGCCTGAGCAGGCGGCAGGACTTCATAGAACGAGCCCGGCGTGTGGGTATTGAGATTATCCTGCACGAGGCGGATGGAGTTGGCCTCGGGATAGTGCTGAGTGAGTAGCGTCTGCATGAATTGCGCATAGTCACTGGCGGTGCGGCGTTCTCGGACCTCGACATAGCGAAAGCCCGTATGGGGCTCAAACGCCAGGAACACACAACACGACCCGTTCTTTTGGTATTCGTAATGATACCGCTTCGCTTTGCCGGGACTCATGGGCAGAATCCCGCCGACATCGTCAATCAGAAAGCAGGGCCGTTCATCAAAGCAGATGAGCGGATGGCGGACGTCGTAGGGGAGATGGTATTGATGAAGGACATCTTCCATATGCCAGACGTACTCGCCGGTAATATCACCCATACACCACTGCTCACTTAACCACGGCTTGAGTTTGTTTTTTTTAGCATGCGCCGCACGCTCTCATAGGAAATCGACTCCGTCACCGCAAGTTCCACCACCTTGTCGGCAATCAACTGGAGTGTCCAACGGCTCCGGCCAGATGGTGGGGTACTGCAGGCGATCATCGTCACCTTGGCTTCCACCCGACTATCCAGTGTAATCGGACGCCCACTCCGGGGCGCGTCGTGGAGCAGATCAAGAATGGAGGCATGGCCTTTCTGCTGATACTTCTTGTGGATGTTGTACACCGTCCCACGTGATACCCCCAAAGCTCGGTGAGTTCGTGCTCGTTCCGTCCTTCGTCCAACAACAGTAACATCCGCGCTCGGGTAATCGCGCGCGCACTCTTTTTCCCGTGGCCGACAAAGTCCTCTAATGTTTTTCGTTCCCCTTTGGTGAGTATGACAACGCCCTGTTTCGTCGGCATCCTTCCCTCCTGCTAAGGGCGACAGGATACCGGACTCGTTTCTCTTGTTCAAAATCTTATGTGAAAGACCACTGAGTGCCGAGGTGAACCTCTTTAAGAACATGGAAATCACCGCACTCCTCA
>CAVTCR010000075.1:0-35375 GCA_963733195.1 uncultured delta proteobacterium | reverse complement strand
TCGGCGGCGGCGAATCTGATTACCGATGCGGTCAACCGCTATATGGGGCTGTGGCTCGCGGCTCCTGGGTTGGCGCAAGTGAAGGCGAATGTCATTCGCTGGTTTTGTGAGATCATCGGTTATCCTGTTTCAGCCAATTGGCTCCTGACCACCGGCGGTTCGCTAGCGAATTTTTCCGCAGTGGTAACCGCTCGCCGAGAACAGTTGCCGGAGAATTTTTTGGGCGGGACCATCTATGCTTCGGATCAGGCGCATCACTCGGTCAAGAAGGCTGCCATCCTGGCGGGTTTTCCTGAGCGCAACGTGCGTGAGATTCCGTCGGACTCGCGTTTTCGCCTGCGGATTGATTTACTAGAGCAACAAATCACGGCGGATAACACGCTGGGCTTTCTCCGTTTCTTCTTGTTGGCAATGCAGGCTCCACTAACACTGGCGCCGTGGATGATCTGAACGCCTTAGCGGATGTTGCTCAGCGAGAACGCTGCTGGCTGCATGTCGATGCCGCCTATGGCGGGTTCTTCATGCTGACCGAGCAGGGCAGGGCGTTGATGAAGGGCATCGAGCGTTCCGATTCCGTGACCCTTGATCCACATAAAGGCTTATTTTTACCGTACGGAACCGGCTCGTTGCTCATGCGGGATGGTGGAGCGTTGAAACGAGCGCACGGAGTCGGCGCGTCGTACCTGCCTTCCACGGACGACGATCCCGACCTGATGGACTTCAGCCAGATGTCGCCGGAACTTTCCCGTGGCTTTCGGGGGCTGCGTGTCTGGCTGCCGATGAAAATGCACGGCATCGCGCCTTTTCGTTGCAATCTGGAAGAGAAACTTACGCTCACCCGCTGGGCGACGGAGGAATTACGGAAGATTCCTGGCATGGAAATCGTTTCTGAACCGCAGCTTTCCATTGTGGCGTTTCGCTTCGTGCGCTCCGGACTCAACACTGAGACGCTGAACCAGCTCAATCGTGAGCTGCTCAGCCGTATCAACGCCAAGAAAAGAGTTTATCTTTCCGGAACGTTGCTCGGCGATCGCTTTGTCCTTCGCATTTGTGTGCTCTCCTTCCGTACCCATCTGGATCGGATGCAGATGGGGATGAAGGATATTTGGGGAGCGGTGGGGAGAATTGGGCCATTGAGCCATTGAGTCATCGGGTCAGTGCTTCATTGAGAGATTGAACCCTGGAGTAGCAAATATTTCTCTCTCCGTCTGGGCGATGTGATGGTGGACGGGGGAAACATCTACGGCGATGGCGTGAATATGGCTCCGGTTGGAACGCCTTGCGGACCTGCACGAGGCGGGGCTGGAATAAAAGAGCGCGGGGGCATAATCAGGGTAGGGGGCTGCTATGCCACAGAAAGAAATTGAAGTGATTCTCACCCGGCAACTCGCGAGCTACCTTGCGATCCCGATTATTATCGTTGACCCTGGAGGTCACTCTGCTCTTTACAATGAGCCTGCTGAGGGGATTTTCGGAGTGCGGTTCGAGGAGACTGGTGAAATATCCCTAGACGATTGGGTGAATATCCTGACAATTACAGATGAACACGGTACGCCGCTCGCGCCGGAGGCGCGTCCACTGCCTATTGCCTTGAACGAGCGACGGCCGGTTCATGTCGATATGTGGATCGTGGGACTGGACCACGTGCGTCGGCACGTCGAGGTTACCGCCTTTCCCTGATCGGCCAACTGAGTCACCTGGGGGCGGTGGGTATTTTTTGGGAGGTCCAGGCGTCATGAAAGTCACTCTCTGGGGAACTCGGGGTTCCGTGGCGGCGCCGGAGCGGAGACGGCGCGCTATGGCGGCAATACCGCCTGTGTGGAGGTGCGTGGAGCCGATGACACTGTCCTCATCCTTGACGCGGGCACCGGCATTCGCCGGCTCGGCATGGCATCCCCTCGTTCTCTGCGCCGCGTGGATATCTTGTTGACGCATCTGCACATGGACCATCTGCAAGGGTTGGGTTTCTTCGCGCCGCTCTATAATCCCGAGACCGAAGTGCATATATGGGGGCCAGCGAGTACGACGTTAAAGCTCAAGCACCGTCTGATGCGTTACCTCTCCCCGCCTCTCTTTCCGGTGCGGTTGCGCGAGTTGCCTTGCCAGTTGGTCCTCCATGAAACTCCTTGTGGAGACTTTACGATTGGAGGCTTTCGCATCTCTTCGGCGCTCATCTGTCACCCAGGACCAACCGTTGGGTATCGGATCGTGACGGCCGACGCCACGCTTGCCTATCTGACCGATCATGAACCAGCACTCGGGGTGCAAGGCTTTCCATCGGCTAGGGAATCGACCTCAGGATATGCCCTTGCTGCCGACGTGGACCTCCTCATCCATGACGCCCAGTACAGCAGCGAGGAATATCGGAATTGTGTTGGTTGGGGTCACAGCTCCCTGGAGCATGCGCTGGCTTTCGCCACGCTGGTCAAAGCTAAACGAGTTGTTCCCTTTCACCACGATCCCGCTCACCTCGATGAAGATCTTGATCGGCTGATTACCGAAGCTGTGGCCGCCGCGAACCCGGCTTTTCCCGTTCTTCCAGGGCAAGAAGGAGCCGTGTTCAATTTGGGTTCTGGTGGGCATTCGTGGCCTAACCGAGTGTTGAAATAAGGAGGAACCGACCATGACACCCGACGTTTCTTGGGGAGAAGCTTTGCGTGCTACATGAGCGAACGAACCGCCTGAGAGGGGTGCTGCTGATGGTTGCCGCCGGACTCTGTTGGAGTACCGGTGGGATTATCGTGCGCTCAGTCACGGTGACGGACGCCTGGGAGATCGTCTTTTGGCGTGCGTTGTTCATGGCGATATTTATCGGCGTGTTCCTGATCGTTCGGTACGGAAATCGGACGGTCTCACATATTACGGCTGTCGGTCTTCCTGGTTTGTTGGCTGGCGCTCTGCTCGCCTCGTCTTTTTTCCTTTTCATTCTGTCACTGATGCGCACCACGGTGGCGAACTCGCTTGTCCTGATGAGCATCTCACCGTTTGTGGCTGCCCTGTTCGGGCGGCTCTTCCTCAACGAACATGTTCCTCGTCGCACCTACATTGCGATGACAGCTGGTCTTGCGGGAATAGCTCTCATGTTCGCCGACGCCCTTGGTTCTGGGGGAGCGCTGAGCGGTAACCTGCTTGCCTGTGGGGTGCCGTTGGCGTTCGCAGCGAACATCATCCTCTTGCGGCGGATGGGCGCCAGTTCGACATGGTCCCGACCGTGCTTCTTGCGGGCCTGATCGCGATTCTTGTTGCCTTGCCGGTGGGGTGGCCGCTCACCGCTTCATGGTTGGATGTCGGCATGTTGGCCGTGATGGGCGTATTTCAACTCGGGTTTGGTTGTCTTTTGCTGACGCTAGCGGCTCCCCATCTTTCCGCCGCGGAAATTGGCCTTTTGTCGCTGCTCGAAACGACGCTAGGGCCAGTGTGGGTGTGGTTGGGCATTGGTGAGCGCCCGAGCGATCCCGCGCTCTCTTGGTGGAGTAATCGTTATTACCTCCTTGGTTGTGAATGAACTGGCCGGATGGCGTCGTGGGATTCCTGTGTCAGCTCGTTCCGCGCTTCGGAGAACAGCACCACCCTACAATCGACAGACCTGGCGCACTAGCCGAGCACGAAGACAGTGAAATGATCCTCTCTATTTCTCAGCAAGCTTGAGCAATAACAGCATGGCGACGCTCCAGACCAGGGAAAGGCTGATCGTACTTACTTAGTACCGTGCGCAGTAATTACGCCGCCAGTTGGGCTGGCGGCGGCGCGCCGAACTTGGCCAGCAATTTGGTCTTGGTGTACATCCATTTGATAGGTTTAGGATGCCAGCCCTTTCGGGGTGTGAGCTTTGCCCGTAAAACCCTTCTATCACAGGCGTTTACGCGTGTGGCAGGAGGAAAGAGATGGTTGCCGAGATTTTCCAACGATTCGTGCAAGAGAGTCCCATCGCCGTGATGGTGCGGGCCACCATGGAGAATGCGTTTGCGGGTCCAGCCTTGGATGCGCTGTTTGCGCAGACGGCGGAGCAGCAGTATACCCGCACGCTGTTGTTTTCCACGGTCGTGGAGCTGATGACGACCGTGGTGTTGCGCCAGGAGCAGTCGATCCATGCCGCCTTTCAGCGGCGGCGAGAACAGGTGGCCGTGGGCCTCTCCGCGCTGTACGAGAAGCTGGAGCGGATGGAGACCAAAGTGTCGGAGGCCCTGGTGGCCCACAGCGTGGCGCGCGTGGAGCCGGTGCTGCGGGAGTTGGAGCCGAGGGCGCACGCAGTGCTGCGGGGCTATGAGGTGCGCATTCTGGATGGGCATCATCTGGAGGGGACGGAGCATCGCCTCAAGCCCTTGCGGCGCACGCGAGCGGGGGCGTTGCCGGGGCAATCGTTGGTGGCCTTGGATCCCCAGCGTCAGCTCATTCGCCACGTGCACTGCTGCGAGGACGGGCATACCCAGGAGCGGGCCTTGGTCGGGGCAGCTCTAGGGTGGGTCGAACCGGGGCAGGTGTGGGTGGCAGACCGGAACTTTGCCACGACCCGCTGGATTTTTGGGGTAGTCGCGCGCGGCGGGCACGTGGCGGTGCGGGAACATGCCTCGACGCTGCACTGGGTAGCGGAGGGACCCATCCGGGCAGTGGGTCGGTGCGAGACAGGCGCGCTGAGCGAACAAGAGATCCAGATTGCCGACGAGCAGGGGGCGGTGCTGACGCTGCGCCGGATCATCCTGGAGCTGGACCGCCCCACGCGCGAGGGGGAGCGGGTCATCGTGGTCGTGACCACGCTCCCGGCCGCGGTCACGGCGGCGGCCATTGCCGCCCTCTACCGAGGGCGGTGGGGCATTGAGGGAGCATTTCAAGACCTGACCGTGATTTTGCAGTGTGAACCCGACACCTTGGGCTATCCCCCCGCCGCGTTGTTTGCCTTTTGCTTGGCGGTGATGGCCTACAACGTGCTGCGGCTGACGCGGGCCGCATTGGGGGCTGCGCACGGCACCGAGAAAGTGGAGCGCGAAGTATCCAGTTACTACCTGGCCCAAGAACTGGCCAAAGTGTTTACGGGGATGGCGATTGCCTTGCCCGCCGAGACGTGGGAAGAGTATGGGTGGATGACCCCCGCCGAGTTGGCGGGGCAATTGCGCGCGTGGGCGCAGCAGGCCCCGCTGTGGCGGTATCAGAAACATCGACGGGGGCCGAAAAAACCACGGCCGCACCGGGCGAGTGGGGCCAAAATCAAACATGTGGCAACGGCTCGACTGTTAGCGAACCGCAAATGAGCGCGCTACAGCACCCCGAAAGGGCTGGTTTAGGATGCGTATTGAGTTCGGCAAATTAGGCCGCCCAGGTCACGCTCCAAGGCGACGAGGCTGGGAAAGTCATTGGGGGTGAGCACGTCACGCTGCACCTTACTAAAGATAATCTCGACCTGATCCAGCCAGCTGGCGTACTTGGGCAGCCAGTAAATGCGGACTTCAAAGGACAGCTCCAGCGACGCGAGCCAGGTCCCGAGTTGCTTGGGCGCGTGGGTGGGGCCGTTGTCGAGAATCAGATGGAGGACTTTGATGCCTTCCCACCGGGCGCTGTGAAAGAACGCCTGCAGGAAGGCTTTGAAATCAACCAACTTCTTACTCGTCCGGGTCTGGGCGAAGGTCAGCCCGCTGGCCACCACCAGAGCGCAGAAGAGTTGCAGGGCCCCCATCCGCTTATCGCGGTCGGCGACTTGCATCACCTCGCCGGGGGCTGCGGCTTTGGTCGCCGTGACGCGCTGGCGGGCTTGCATGGAGGTTTTCTCATCGGCACAGACGATGAGTTTCCCCTGCGCCTGCAGGGACGGTGCCTGCGCATAGAGGTCCAGGACGGGCGTGGCTTTCTCGACAAACTGGGGATCAGTAGAGTGCTGCCAGGAGTGATAGCGCCAGGGCTTGATTTTGTCGTGGCGCAGCCAACTGTGGATGGTGCTCGGCGAAATCGTCGCCACGATCCCCTCTTCTCGACGGCCACCTGCGCTAGCTTCTCCCCCGACCAGCGCTGCCACACTTTGCCGTGGGTAGCACGGCGCACTACAGGCCAAGGCTACAATCTGCGCCCGCACCAGCGCCGGAAAGTGCCGGGGCGCTCCTGGACGCGGGGTCGGGGCCGTGCCCTGCTGGTGCCAGCGCCGCCGCCACGTCTTCACCGTATCCGCGTGCAGCCCACGGTGCCGGCAATCTGGGTGTTGGACCACGTGGGCTTGGTGGTGAGCCAACAGCACGATCCGCGCCCGCTGCACCTCAGCATACGGTGCGGTATAGCTCAAGCTCACATGCGTCAGCTCTGCCACTTGCGTCTCCCTCAAGGCAATCGGATACTTGGGCTGAGGTCCAGGCATGGTTCCATTCCTCCCTCTATAGAAGGGTTTGTGTCGGAATGGAGTCTCTCTGGACCTCTCATTTGTGAACTGGGGACGTATTTATCGCGTCCTGTACTTAGGCTGTGAACGGATACCTCTTGTGTTGTACAAACCATCGATTATAAAGACCGAAGCATGCAGATTCGATGTTTGCTGCGTTCTGCGGAATCTTCTGGAGTGTCCTTACCACTGCTATTGTGAGTTTCTGTGTATTTGCTTGGGCGCAGAGCCAGGAAGGGATCTCTGCTCTCCCGTGATCCCTGTCTGATTCGCCTCTTGCTCCAGCAGACTTCGATGGCGACCGGGTCGTAGATCCCTTGACCCTCGACCGCGCAGGATGGCAATGGGTGTGGAGATTCACCTCAGTCGCACTCGTGAGGTGTCCTTTGTTCCAGTGGACCTGTTGCTGTCGGTTGCTAATTCACTTACTGTCCGTGATCTTGACAATGATGGGGACACTGACCTTATCTGGAAAGGACTGTTACCTTCGCTCCCCCTGCAGTCATCATATGGTTTAATGATGGGACCGGACATTTCGCCCGTCTGCTTTCTCTTCATTCTCCACAAACCCAGCCAACGCCAGGACGTTCTCTCAAGAAAGACTCTTGCCGTGTGGGACTTCATCACGAGGTTCTGCCTTCAAAGCGCACCTCCTCTCCTGCGAGTCTCCCTACGTCCATTGGACCCGGCAAACCAGTACGAGTGGACCCCAAGAACAAGTTGACCGTTCTTCCTTTCATTTCCTTCCTCATGCGGCATCCTCCGACCGAGGCCCTCCCACCCTTTTCTGACTTTCGCACCTAGGGCTTAGATTGGCGACCTCCCGATCCTAACTACAACACCGGCTCATCTAGGACACAGGTGACCACCGTTCCCCTATCCCGTAGTCTTTCTTCTATGGGGAGATTTCGGAAGGGAAATCCCCCCGGAGGGAAACCTGCTGTATGCGACGCATTGCCCACCTCGTGCTTCGACCAGCGTGTACGGACCGCCACGCCATATACCTTGACTGACTAAAGATGATCGGGCGACAGTGACGGTATATCCTGGGCCTCCCGCCTATGTGTATGTGACGCATGATGGCTTAACCGAGGGAGAATTTCGACGCCGTTTTGTTGGAGTTATCCTGGTGCATCCCGTCACCCTGTTGTGTCGTCATCCCCCACCACAATTCTAGCCGGGAGGAAACAATGGCCAACGAATTATGGCTGGAAGTCGTTCTTGTCCTGCTCCTGATTGTGGCGAATGGCTTCTTCTCTGGATCGGAGATGGCGGTGTGGCGGTGCGCCGCAGCCGTGTCGACCAGCTCGCGGTGTGCGCCTGACCAGAGGTGTCAGCTGCGGCAGGCCTGGCCTTATTTTTTAATGCGAGTGGGCAGGTAAGCCATCATGTTCATGCTCAGCAATGTGGTGATGTTCCTCACCTGGAGCGTTGGCAGGATCAACGTGGATTATCGCATCGGACAGGTAACTCACGTAATGGAGGAGCTGGTGGCGAGCCTCCTTCGCAATCTCATGTCCCTCCTGCACAGAGACCCCGCGTCCACGGCAACATTGACTTCTGCATGTAGCCGATGGCCCAACCATCTGACTCGCACTTCCGTAACGTCGCGAACTCCTGGGAGGTGAGTGACTGCCTGCTTTATTTCATCAATCACTTCTGGCTCTACCCCGTCAAGGAGGCGGGTGAAGATAGCCTTCCCAGATTCCCAAACAATGCGGAGGATGGCCACCGTAATGAGCAGGCCAATAAAGAGGATCCGCGAGAGGATAGCCCAACCACACGCCCCCGGCACCGAAAAGCACTGCCAAGCTGGTTAAGCCATCGACACGGGCGTGATAGCCATCGGCAATGAGGGCAGCGCTGCCAATTTCCTTGCCAACCTTTATACGCAAGATCGCCACAGCCTCATTGCCGAGGAAACCAATGACTGACGCAACGACCACGCCCACCAAATAGCTTACCTCTTGTGGATGCAAAAGGCGCTCGATGGACTCGTACCCGGCGACGATGGCACTAAACAGAATAGTCAAGACAACCGCCACACCGGCAAGATCTTCCACCCGACCGTAGCCGTAGGTGAAGCGCCGGCTTGGGCTCCACCGCGCAAGTCTGAACGCAACCCATAGCGGGATCGCTGTGGCGGCATCGCCGAAGTTGTGAATGGTGTCGGCAAGCAGCGCCACACTTCCTGAAAGCCATACGATAGTAATCTGAAACAAAGCAGTCGCTAAGAGTCCCAACAATGACCACTTGAGAGCCCAGATGCCTCGATCGGTCGTAAGAATTGAGGGATCTACGGTGCCGTGCCTGTGGGCATCATGACTATCATGTGAATCACTACGGGAGTGAGAATGCGTATCGGTAAACATATGAAAGTACTCCTTCTTACCTCTTTCGATGTCGGCGAACAGGTAAGTTCGACACTGCGTCTACTGCGAGCGGAGAAGGATCTCGCAGACTTTCTTTTGACACGGTGCCTACAGATTATCCTTAAACTTCAGACAACCCTTTATGTTATTCTGAGCGCAGCGAAGAATCTCTGTTGTTGCTGGGGGGTTGAGATGTTTCGCGGAATTTATCCTGAGCATGTCGAAGGGCTCAACATAAAAGGCCGGGGAGGGTGTAGGGATGGGTTGTGTTGTTCTCCCTTCAATCCACTCGTACAGCACCGGAATCAACACCAGCGTCAGGAACGTGGAGCTGAGAATGCCGCCGATTACGACCGTCGCGAGCGGACGTTGCACTTCCGCTCCTGCGCCGGTGGCGATGGCCATCGGCACGAACCCAAAGCTGGCCACGAGAGCGGTCATCAACACCGGACGCAGACGAGTGAGCGAACCTTCGATGACGCCTCGCGGATGGCTTTCCCTCTTCGCGCAAGTTGATTGAAGTAGCTGATCATCACCAGGCCGTTCAGAACGGCCACGCCGCTCAGGGCGATAAACCCCACCGCTGCCGTGATGCTGAACGGCATCCCGCGCAGCCAGAGCGCAAGGACGCCACCGGTAACGGCCAAGGGAATGCCGGAATAAACCAGCAACGCCTGCCGCAGGCTACCGAAGGCGAAAAAGATGAGCACGAAGATGAGCGCCAGCGCCGAGGGGACGACGACCGCGAGGCGCGTGCGGGCTTCTTGCAGGTTCTTGAACTGCCCGCCGAACTCGATCATGTAATTGTCTGGCAGTTGCACCTGTTCCTTGATGCGCCGCTCGGCTTCGCCGACGACCCCTTCCACATCGCGCACTTTAAGATTCACCATGAGTGCAGCGCGACGCTGACCGTCATCCCGCCGGATTGGCTCGACCGCTTTGAGTGTTTGAAACTCCACCAGTTTTCCCAGTGGGACGAGACCGGTTTGGCCGACGCGCACCGGCAACTTCTGGATTTGCTCGTCGTCCGCGCGCAACTGTTCGGGCATCCGCACCACAATGTCGTGCCTCCGGTTGCCATCGACGATCATGCCGACCTCCTGGCCGGCCAGGGCGGCGCTAATGGCTTTGTTCACCTCGGCTGCCTGCAGACTGTAGCGCCGGAGCACGTCACGGTTGATCTGTATCTGCAGTTGTGGCGTTCGTCCTTCGGTCTCGAATTCGACCTGCGCCACGCCGGGGGTCTGTTCCAGAATGCCTTTGATTTGTTCCGCGCGATTTTCCAGCACGTCGTAGTCGTTGCCGAAAATCTTCACTGACAATTCGGCTTTCGTGCCTTCGAGCATTTCGTTGAAGCGCATCTCGATGGGCTGCGCAAAGAGCATGCTGTAGTCTGGATTGATGGTCTTGAGCATGGCCTCAATCTGCTCGCGTAACTCCGCCTTATCCGACGGACGGCCCGGCGTGCGTGGCCATTCGGCGAGCGGCTTGTAGAAGATGTACACGTCGCTTTCGTTCGGCGGCATCGGGTCAGTGGCGATTTCGCTAGTGCCGATGCGGGTGAAGACGCGCGTGATTTCCGGAAATTCTTTTGCTAACCGAGTTTCGACTTCGATGTCGGTCCGCAGGGATTCCTCCATGCTCATCCCCACAGGTTTGTAGAGCATCGCGGTAATGGAACCCTCATCGAGCTTCGGCACAAACTCCGCCCCGAGGTGCCCGAACAGCCACAACGAGCCAGCAAAGAGCGCAACCGCAGCCGTCACCACGATCCAGCGGAATCGTAAAGCGAGAGTGAGCATGCGCTCGTAGCCACCCTTGGCAAGGCGGATAACGATATTGTCGCCCTCGTGAACTTTGCCGCGCAGCACGAACGAGCAGAGCACCGGCATCAGGGTAAGCGAGAGCAACAACGCGCCGGCGAGCGCGAGCATGACGGTGAGCGCCATCGGATGAAACATTTTCCCCTCGATACCCGTCAGCGCGAGAATGGGGATATAGACAACCGTGATGATGACCACGCCGAAGAACATCGGAGTGCCGACCTGTTTACTCGCGGACAGCACTGTTTGTGTGCGTTCCTCGACCGTGAGCGCGCGGCCAAGCTGGTGCTGCCGCTGGCCAAGCTGGCGGACGATGTTCTCGACGATGACGACCGCACCGTCGATAATCAGACCGAAGTCCACCGCGCCGAGACTCATCAGGTTTCCAGAGATACCGAAGCGCGCCATCCCCATGAGCGCGAACAGAAACGACAGCGGGATCGCCGCAGCGACGATGAGCGCCGCGCGCCAGTTGCCCAACAACCCCAGCAGCACGACCACCACGAGCACTGCGCCCTCGAACAAGTTGGTCTTTACGGTGTGGACGGTGCGATCAATCAGTTGGGAGCGGTCATATTGAATCTGAATTTCCACCCCCTCGGGTAGTCTGGTCTGAATCTCAGCGATGCGCGTCTTGACCCGTTCGGCCACCTCGCGGCTGTTCTCGCCGGCAAGCATCATCGTCGTGCCAATGACCGTCTCGTGGCCGTCCAGCGTGGCCGCCCCAGTGCGAAATTTGGTCCCGGTCTTTACTTCGGCTACGTCTTTGACGAGAAGCGGCGTGACGCCGGCCCCGAATTTGAGCGGCAGATTGGCGATGTCCTCCGCGTTGTTCACACGGCTCACGGCGCGGATGGTGAGTTGTTCAGTGCCGCGGCTGATGATGCCGCCGCCAACATTCTCAACATTCTGCGCGACAATGTCGGCCAATTCACTGAACGTCATGCCCACGTCGGCGAGCGCATCGGGTTTGGGCTGCACGACGAATTGCCTCTCGTATCCGCCGCTTTCGTTGATGTCGGCGATGCCCGGCACAGTGCGGAGCAGTGGCTTGATGACGTATTCCTGGATTTCGCTCAACTCGATTAGTTGCTCCAATTCGGTCGGCGGTTTATTCTTTGCGTCGGCACGGTAATTGACGCTGTAGTAGAAGATTTCTCCCAAGACCGGTGCTGATGGGCGCGAGTTTGGGGAGCGCGCCTGCAGGCAATTGTTCCAGCACCCCTTGCAGACGCTCGGCCACGAGCTGGCGTGCCCGGTAGATGTCCGTGCCATCCTTAAACTGGATCGTCACCTGCGAGAGACCGAATTTCGTCAGCGAGCGCATTTCGTCCACGCCGGGCAGACCAGCGAGGGCAATTTCGATGGGCTGCGTGACGAGTTTTTCCGATTCTTCGGCGGCGAGCGCCGCGACTTCGGTGTTCACTTGCACTTGCGGAGCCGTAATGTCGGGCACGGCATCGATGGGCAAATGCACTGCCGACCAAAGACCGGCGGCCAGCAGGACGACTGGCGGCCAGCAGGATGAACCCCGGCTGGCGCAGAGAAAATTCGAGAATTCTGTCAATCATGATTGTATAGACCTCAAGGTTCCGGAGATTTGCCGGAGGCTTCTTCCTTGGTTCATGGGTTAGTACGAACCGCGCGGATGTCCAGCCCGGTGAGCAGTTCCAGTTGTTGCCCGGCGTCGAGCGCCTCGCGCTTGGTGTCCAGCAGCGCCTCGACTGCGTCCAGGTATTGTCTCTGCAACTCGACGTATGTGGTGATCGGCACCGCGCCGAGCCGGTAGTGACGGTCAGCCAGTTCCGCCGCTTTGCGAAATTCGGCCACCGACTCTGGCCGCCACTTTGCCATCTCGATGAGTTTCGTCTGATACGTCAGTGCGTGCTCGACGACTTGCCTTTCGACGGTCCGCTGCGTGACGTACATCAAGGTCTCCGCCTGCTGCTGCCGAGCCATGGCGGTCTCAATGTTCCCCTCGTTGCGGTTCCAGAGGGGCAGTGGCATCGAGATGCCGATGCCGACTTGTCGCTCACGGTCGCTCGCGCGCTCCTGGGAAAAATACGGCCCGACCGTGAACGAGGGGTAACGATCCTTGTGCGCCAGTGAGACCTTGAAGCCCTGCTGCTCCAACTCTACCTGCCGCATGCGTATCTCGAAATTGTTCGCCCGCGCCGCGGCTAACAAAGCGTCCGTCTCCGGCGCGGCGGTAAACGTGAGGTCCACCGGCGCAATCTTTATCTCCCGTTGCCAGGGCTGACCGCGCAGTTGATTCAGTTCGAGGATTGCTGCCTGCTCGGCTACCGACGCCTCACTGGCCTTGCGGAGCATGGTGATCTCTGTGGCTTCGATGATGCGTAATTCCAACTCCGGGGTGATGCCGGCCAGGTCCCGCTGCACCAGCACCTCGCGCAACGCATGAAAGCGGTCGGCGACTTCCCGGGCCGCCGCTGCTTTCTGCTGGGCCGCGAACAAGCCGAACGCGGCGATGCGCGTCCTGCGACGGCGAGCGCGGCTTTGAATTGGGCGAATCCGAGTTCGGCCAGTTGTATCTGTTGGTTGGCAATCGCCTTGCGGAGCGGGATACGACCCGGCCATTCAAATGTCTGCTGTACCGACACCGACCAGGCAACGCCCTCACCGGCTGGACCACCGCCTGTCGCCCGCTTGTCACCGATGGTGGTGGAGAGTTCCGGATTGGCCCACGTTGCGGCGGTTCGGGCTTCGCCTTTGGCGGCGGCAATCTCGGCACTGTAGAAATTGACTTCTGGATTGTGCTCCAAGACCTCTGCCACCACTGCCTCCAGTGTCATCTGATTCTGGTGGAGTGGTTGCTTTGGCGGAATTCGGAGGCGGGCCCCTCCGCTCCGTCTGCGTGGAAAGTCACGGAACTCGTGGCCAGCACTGCAACAGAAATTGTACAGCATAGCTTCAGTAGTAAGTTGGATTTCATAAAGTCATACCAAAAGTGTAAAGCTTCAGAGGAAGCTAAGGTTAAAGTGCACAAATATCTACACGCCATCTCACATTCCTCCACTCCGCAGGCGAGATGTGGATAGTGCGAAGGTTGGTCACCTCACCGCAAGGCGAAAGATTTTTCGGGAAGAACGCAAAAAGGCCGCAGAAACCTAAGCGGTGTGCGGAGGAGAGCGGGGAGAGATCGGGGAAAAGGCAAAGGTCTGGGCAGGAGGCGCGTGGTCTCTAGTGAGAATCCAGGTATGGAACGAAAAGGGTGAGGAAAGAACCGGCGCCTCTACTGGCAAAGAACCTAGGACCCTCTCAAGCGCGAGTAGCGAGAAGACAAGGGAGCGAGGGAGAAGCGTAGGAAAGCTAATCTGGGATAGAGGCTGGGGTGAAGCGTGGCCCGGCGCGCCATGGTTCTGGTGGTGCTCACCATGGTCGTAGGCTGAGGAAGGGAGAAAGTCCGTATGGACAATAGAACGATGCTTATGCGCTCCTCCTGTCCTGTATTCATGTTCGTAGGCAGGGTGCAGATGGAGCGTGGGGAGGAGCAAGAGGGCAGGGAGGAGAAGCGCGAGTATTCCTCCACGCCACGTTGGTGAGTATCTGTATAACTTCATACTTGATCTTTACCCTCTATAGCATAAAAGAGAGAAAGAAAACCGCGTACCAATCGGAACACTATTCTCAAGGGAGTCGAGGAAGACAGATGGATTTCTTGACGCGACGTGAAGCACTCGGAACACTGATAAGGGGAGGTCTCGCGGTTGCGCTGCTTGATCTCGCAGGAGGTAGAACGGTTTTGGCGGAAGAAACCCAGCAAAGTGGCAGTGCAACTCTGCCTCCTGCCTATAGCGGTACGAACCAGGTCAAACCGTTACCGTTTGAGCCGGGTAAGCTAAAGGGGCTGTCCGAAAAGCTCATCAACTCACACCACCAGAATAACTATACTGGTGCGGTCAAACGATTGAACCTCATTCAACAACAGATTGGCCGCCTACCGAAAGACGCAGCGCCCTATCAAATGGGATCGCTCAAGCGTGAAGAACTCATCGCCACCAATTCGATGATCTTACACGAATTCTACTTCGCTAACCTCGGCGGGGATGGAAAAGCCAGCGGGACGATTGTCGATCTCATCAAAACCCACTATGGCAGCGTCGAAGCCTGGGAGCAGGACTTTCGGCTGACTGGGATGTCTCTGGGCGGGGGTTCAGGGTGGGTGATCCTCAACTACAATCCACGCGAGCATGCCGTCCATACTTACTGGGCGGCGGATCACACGCATAGCCTCGCTTGGGGTGTACCACTGTTAGTGATGGATATGTACGAGCATGCCTACCACATGGACTATGGAGCGAATGCCCGCGGGTACGTTGAGGCGTTTTTTCAGAACATCAACTGGGATGAAGTGAACCGGCGTACTGAAGACGCGCGGCCCCGCAAGTAACAAAGAGGGGCGTTTATGAAATGGGTGACGCGCAAATCGATCCGAGTCAACCGTATGGCCACTGCGTGGCTGATCCGTCGCTTTATTGATCCACAGGCCGTGTTTCTCTTTGTCGAACCAGATGAGGTTGCCGAAGTCCAGCAGCGCGAAGGAGCCAGAGGTTTTGATGCACCAGGAGCAACCTACCCGCACAAAGACGACAAAGGCCGGTGTTCGTTCGAAGCCTTAGTGGAAGAGTATTGTCCCGAAGACGCTGTGCTGCGGGAGATTGCCCGTATCGTACGCGGGGCAGACTTCTCGGAGGAAGTTACACTCACGCCGGAGTCGGCGGGATTGCGTGCGATCTCACACGGATTCCCACTGGTCGCGAAAGACGATTATGAGATTATGGAGAAAGCCGCATTTCTCTACGACAGTCTCTACGCTGCGCTGCAGAAACAGCGCACGGAAACATCGCAACCTAACGAGGCGTTATGAAGACCACATCGACGATTGTCCTCATAGTTCTTTTTACACTCCAGGTGTTTGCTGAGACGAATCCTACCTCACAAACCGTGCTTGATTTTGATACCGCAGAAGTCGGCAAACTGCCTGCCAACTTCTCGACGGCCCTGACCGGCAGTGGTGGATTAGCCGCCTGGGTGGTTCAGGAAGATCCGACTGCACCGAGCGGAAACAAAGTCCTTGCCCAAACCAGCGTGGATGAGACAAGCTACCGTTTTCCCCTTTGCGTCTATGACAACCTCACCGCCAAAGATGTCATGGTCTCGGTCAAGTTTAAGCCGATCTCAGGAAAAGTAGACCAAGCGGCGGGGATCGTGTGGCGCTACCAGGACAAAGACAACTACTACATCGTGCGGGCCAACGCGTTGGAAAACAATGTTGTGCTCTACAAAGTCCAGAACGGGAAGCGCACGGACTTAAAGCCCATCGGTGCTGGGCTGTTTGCCTACGGGAAGAAAACAAAGGTGCTAAGTGGGCAGTGGAGTGAACTCCGCGTCGCTGCCAAAGGGAACCGCTTTGAGGTTTCTGTCAACGGCGAAAGTCTGCTCACTGTGGAAGACGACACTTTTACAGAGGCGGGCAAGGTGGGCCTCTGGACCAAGGCCGATAGTGTGACCGCTTTTGATAATCTGACGATCGAAAGTGAGGAGCGGTAGAATGAGAAATAGCACGATGAGGAGTGGAACAGTATACACAACCGAAGAGCCCGGAAAAGCTTCACTGTCTCCAGGTGGTGACACCATTCCCTGTACGCTTCGCGAGTTTCTTTTCTACTTCACGGCCTTTGATCTGACCCGTTCCTCCAAGATGGCTGTGGCCGCGTTCGATCAAACAGGGGACATGGACAAGGCGTCTGGGATCATCGAGTTGACCTTCAGCGAGACGCGAAAGCGTGGTGCTGCGAAGTAGAAGCTGATGCTAGAGCAGACAGGCAACGAGGAGATCCGCAGCAGTGGCTCCCCAAGCGGCCTTTATAACCCTAGTGTTCTTCACCGCCTTAAGTTGTGTTGCTCCTGCTTGGGGATATCGTCCTTTCGTCTCCACTGATGCGGCCGTGGTTGATCCCAGAGAAGTCGAGATTGAGCTGGGCTACTTTAACCTGGAACGAGTGGACGAGGAGAACACCTTCATCACTCCCAAGGTGGTGCTGAACTGGGGCCTCATTAGGAACCTGGAAGTGGTGGGAGAGTTCGAGGTCGAAAAGGCCCCGGACGAGAGTGCCCAGTTGGTTGATCCGGCGCTGTTCCTGAAGACAGTCCTGAGAGAAGGGATTTTACAAGGGAAGGACGGGATGAGCTTCGCAGTCGAAGCAGGACCGCTTCTGCCTACAACGGTTGCAGGAGAGAGGAAGTTTGGCTTCGAAGGGATCGGGATCATGAGCGGGCATTTGGCTACTCTCACGTACCATGTGAACTTCGGTGGAGGCGTCAATAGAGCCAAGGCAGATCCATTTGCCCTCTGGGGAGTGATCGTGGAGTTTCCCATTCTGCAAAACTTCAGGTTCGTGGGGGAGGTCAACGGAGAGAGCGGTGAAGGAGAACGCGCTGATAATTCCGGTCTCTTGGGCTTTATCTGGCAGCCAGTCTCGTCAGAACTTCTCGTTGACCTGGGGCTCAGAAGAGGTATGAGCAGTGCAGCGACTGACTTGCAGCTCACAACTGGGCTGACGTTCACATTTTCGCTGCCATTTCCATAGCGCTTGTGACAGCACCATGACTTCAGTTGCCTTCTCCTTTTTCGCCCTCTGCACAGCAGGCTCTCTTGCCCATCTCAGTTTAATGGAGAAATGAATCATGGATGTTTGGACACGTGTAATAAAACAGATTATTGGCAAGTGCCTCGTCGTCCTTTTGGTGGCGGGTCTCTGGGCCTGCGACCGGAGGACAATCCCGGAAGTTGTCGTTTACACATCTGTGGATGATGTCTTTGCCCGACCGATTGCGCAACGCTTTGAGCGGGAGACGGGTGTCATCGTTCAGCTTGTACCGGATACTGAGGAGACCAAAAGCACCGGATTACTGAACCGCCTCATCGCGGAAAAGGAACGACCGCAAGCCGATGTCTTCTGGAGCGGCGATCCCGTCCGCACCGCTATTCTCAAAGCGAAAGGCGTATCCGCGCCGTACCGGTCACCGTACGCTGAAGGACTGCCCAAACAATTCTCCGATCCTGACGGACATTGGACGGGCTTCTCTGCGCGGGCGCGCGTGTTGATCTACAACCGCAATCTCGTGCCAGAGGGACAAGAGCCTACCTCAGTGATGGATCTCTTGGACTCACGTTTCAAGGGGAAAACGTGCATCGCTAATCCACTCTTCGGCACCACCTCCATGCATGCGGCGGCGCTGTTTGCTGTCCTGGGTGAAGAGAAGGCGCAAGCGTTCTTTGCGGGCTTTACCGCAAATGGAGGCAAGATGTTGTCGTCAAACGGTGAAGTGCGTCGCCGGGTGGCCGCAGGCGAGTTTGCTGTGGGGATTACCGACACGGACGATGTGAATGTTGCACGACTTGAAGGCAAGCCGGTTGGTCTTGTCTATCCGGACGCCGACGGCATGGGGACCCTGATCATCCCGAACTGCGTCATGCTGATTACAGGGAGTCCGCACCCGGATACAGCGCGCCAGTTCATCGATTACCTGCTACAACCGGAGAGCGAGAAAGCTCTCGCAGAGAGCGAAGCGGCGCAGATGCCGCTTAGGCCGGGTGTACCCGCGCCGCCAGAAGTAGCAATGGTGCAAAGTCTGAAACCGATGGCAGTCAACTACGCCGCGCTCGCCGGCCTTTTGGAGACGTTGTCCAAAGGGTATCTGAAAGAGTGGGTCGATCGTCAACCTTGAACGGGGGAGAGGATAAATAAGTGGCGCATAGTCAGAGTCTACATCAATGTCCAGGTGAGGCGTCTGGTCCCTTGGTGAGCAATGCTCTGGCCGCCCCGCGACAGGTGGCCTTTTTTGAGGCGTTTCGCTACTGGCTGAAACTGGGCTTCATTAACTTCGGTGGGCCGGCGGGGCAAATCGCGTTGATGCATCGAGATTTAGTGGAACGGCGCCGCTGGATTTCAGAGGATCGTTTCCTCCATGCACTTAATTACTGCATGTTACTCCCTGGTCCAGAAGCGCAACAGCTTGCCATTTATATCGGTTGGCTGATGCATAAGACCTGGGGCGGCATCGTCGCGGGTGCTTTTTTTGTCTTTCCTTCCATTTTTGTCCTGTTAGCGCTTTCCTACACCTATGCCGCCTACGGTAATGTTCCCGCTGTTGCTGGGGCGCTGGCTGGGGTGAAGCCAGTTGTCGTCGCCATCATTGTCGAAGCCGTCTTCAAGATTGGCGGTCGCGCGCTGAAACGCCGAGTACACCTCAGCATTGCTGCCACCGCTTTCGTTGCGATTTACGTCCTTCACGTTCCCTTTCCTCTTATCGTACTTGCCGCCGGGGTGTTTGGCTTCTTGGGAACACGACTCTGGCCGCAACTTTTTGGAACGGAAAGTGGAGAACGAGCATTAGGAATTGGTCAGCAGAAGAGCAATTACGCCGCGACTCTCTCCTTTCCAGGTAAACCCTCGACGGTCATCGACGATCAAGCGGCGCCGCTCGCGCATATGCTTCCTTCTCCACGCCGGGTCTGGCGTACGCTGCTCGTTGGTTTCGCCATGTGGCTGGTTCCGATGGCGCTCCTCACCTCCTGGCTCGGCTGGGAGAGTCTGCACGCGAAAGCGTATCGCTTCTTCACTCTGGCGGCATTTGTCACCTTTGGCGGTGCCTACTCTGTATTAGCGTATGTGACTCAGGCGGCGGTTGGCTCGTATGGTTGGCTGACACAGACACAAGCAGTGGATGGGTTAGCGTTGGCGGAGACCACACCCGGGCCGCTGATTATGGTGTTACAATTCATCGGCTTCATGGCAGGATGGAACCACCCAGAGGGCATGAGTCAGACAGCCAGCGCGGTCACTGCGGCGCTGGTAACCACGTATGCCACATTCCTCCCCTGTTTCTTCTTTATCTTTCTCGGCGCGCCGTATATCGAAGTGCTGCGCGGGAACAAGAACCTCACGGCTGCGCTCTCTGGCATTACCGCGGCGGTGGTCGGTGTAGTTTTGAACCTTGCGCTCGTCTTCGGCGCGGCGGTCATCTGGCCGCAGGGGTTTGCGGGTCGCCCCGACTGGTTTGCGGCGGCCTTGAGCGTATTGGCGTTCCTTGCGCTATACCGTTTCAAAGTGGACGTGCTCTGGGTCGTGCTTGCGGGTGGCGTGCTTGGTCTCGTATGGGCACTAGTGTAGATAGTGAGCGGCTTCACTTGTGCAGTGACATCGATGATCTCTTGTCTATTCCTGGAACGTCCGGGCGTATGGCGTATTCTCGGCATCGTCGCGCTTTTCCTCGTCGCCATACTGCCCGCTACACCTCTCTTATGGAGCGCTCTGCAGTCGATAGCCGCAGGGGCGCTGCTTACCGACACCGCGTTTGTCGCTGCGCTGCAAACGAGCGCAGTGATGGCGCTCTTCGTCGTGGTCACCTCGTTTCTTGTGGGCTTGCCCACAGGCGTGTTGGCGGCTCTCTATGAATTTCCGGGACGGCGGGTCCTTCTTGTATTAGTAACATTGCCGCTACTCGTGCCATCGTTTCTGTGGGCGATTGGGTGGTCCGTCTTAGTCACTTATCTTGGTTTTCCTGCCTCCTACACACTCACAGGCTTCACCGGCTGTTTTCTTGTCTTCTCTCTCGGCGTTGTTCCACTTGTTTTGTTGATGTCGTATGCCGCTGCCCTTTCGTTATCAAGCTCACAAGTGGAGGCCGCTCGTCTTGCCGGAGGAGAAAAGGCGGTGATTTTCTACGTTTGTCGCCACGTCTCCACTCTCGCGCTTTTGACCGCCGGTCTTGGCGGCGTGGTGACGCTTGCGGATCCCGGTCCTGGTCAGATTTTTGGACTGCGAACTGCGGCGGCAGAAATGTTGACGAGTTTCTCTGCCCTTTATGACTTTCCTCTCGCCGGACGACAATGCGGAGCGTTAGCGATGCTGGTGCTTGTCGTTGCGACGCCAGGGGCGTTTTTCATGGCTCCCCGGATCTCCAGTGCAATACTGGTTCGACAGTCTCGCGTTGCACAACGCCTCAGGCATCAGGGAATGGCAAGTGTGACCGCGGCGGCTCTTACAATCGTCGTCTTCGTTAGCCTGCTGGCGCCGCTTGCGGGCCTGACGCTCCCTCTCGCACGGGGTGGTGTTTCCCTTCGAGCATGGGAAGATGTGTATCGCACTGCTGGTGATACGCTCTTATATGCCGCAGGGGCGGGAAGTCTAGCAACTCTGCTCGGCTTACTGTTGGCACTGTGCGCTGGTCGCAACACTCGGCTTCGGACTCTCTGTATCGGCCTGCTGCTGACGTTGTTCTCTTTACCGCCGGCGTTAACCGCCTTGGGGCTTGTCCAACTTGCCACAGCAGCCCCCGCCTGGGCGGACCCACTTCTTCGAAGTCGTTTTACAGTATGCGCCGCGCTTGGTCTCCGCTTCTTTCCGGTCGCCGCCGTGTTGGGGATGCGTGCCTGGGGATCGACTTCGGCTGCCTGGACTTTTGCCGCCGCAGTACACGGCCTTTCGCTCACAACCTACCTTCTGCGGGTTGTGCTTCCAGTTTTGCTCCCGACCTTGACGATTGCTCTGTTGCTCGTTGCGCTTCTTGCGACCGCCGATGTCAGCACCGTGCTGCTCCTTCACCCACCTGGTGCCAGTTCACTGCCGCTCACCATTTTTACCGTGATGGCCAACGCTCCGGAAACACTCGTGGCATCCTTGTGCCTCACCTATGTTGCAGTGGCAGCAGGGCTCTTAGGAACTTTGCTACTCCTGGCCGACAGGTAGAAGGTATGAAGAACACTAGTTGTGAATTTCGCTCGGTTTGCAAATCGTATGGCCAGCGGGTTATCTTCTCTGCAGTGTCGTTTACCATCGCTGCTGGAGAACATACCGCGATTCTTGGTCCGTCTGGCTGCGGGAAGTCCACGGTTCTGCGTTTACTCGCCGGCCTTGAGGCCCCATCTGCCGGTCAGGTGTTGTTGGATGAGCGGGTCGTCTCTCAACCAAACGCGGTCGTCAGACCACCTCACCTCCGCGAGGTAGCCATGGTCTTCCAAGACTTGGCCTTATGGCCGAATCTGTCTGTCATGGACAATGTCCTGCTTGGACTTGCAGGCGCAAGATTACCCAAACAGGAAAGTCGAGCACGAGCGCGTGAAGCACTTGCTCGCTGCGCGGTCGAGTCTCTGGCGGAGCGTAAACCAGAAAAACTCTCAGGTGGCGAGCAACAGCGAGTTGCTTTGGCGAGAGCGCTCGCCGTCAGGCCAGCATTCCTATTGCTTGATGAACCGTTCTCAGGACTCGATCTCACCACGAAGACGAAACTCCTCCAAGAAATTGACCTCCTCGCCGTGGAACGACAGTTCACGGTCGTATTAGTCACTCACGATCCCAGAGATGCCCTTCTGCTCTGCCGTGCCGCACTCGTCCTGGAAAACGGACGTGTGGAAGAGTCTGGAGTGCTGGCCGAACTTCTCCGTGCGCCGCGCTCTAAGACGCTCTGCGTATTCCGCGACCACCTCCAGGGGGTGGAAACTATGCCCCGGGTGGCGAGTAAAGCGAGTAATACGCCGTATGGCTCATAGTGCCTTCATGTGCAAATTGCGGAACGCGACTCGCGATCCTGGATACGCTTGCAGTCCGATGAAATGCAGTTATCCAGAGTGTCGGCAATCGCCTTGTGCTTCTTGAAGGATTGACATAAAAAAGACACGTCACTTTTACTGTGAGCAAAGGAGGAAACACTAATGGCAACTATCGCAACGGAAAAAATCGAAGTCTTCGGCAAGGGAGTGGAAAAAGCCGAAGGCGTGGTCATCGACAAGGAGGGTAATGCGTGGGGTGGAGGAAGGAACGGCAAAGTGTACAAAGTCAGCCCAGACGGGAAGGTGCATGAGGTCTGTCAATTACCTGAGGGGTCGGTTCCCAACGGGGTTGCGCTCGATCGTGCCGGCAATTTCGTCTATTGCGATCTTGGCAAACAAGCCGTGATGAAATGTGCATCCGATGGCAAAGTGTCGATGATCGCGGATCGAGCGGGAGACGTAAAATTAACGCTGCCCAACTTCTGTAGCTATGACGCGGAAGGGAATCTCTACGTTTCTAATTCCAGCACTGAAGACATCAGCAAAGTGTTGGGAGAAATTACCACTCCTTCTCCAAAGGGAGCGCTCGTACGCATCCGGCCTGATGGTCGTGGCGACGTGGTGGCGACCGGGCTCTATTTAGCGAACGGAACGGCGATCGATCCGAAAGAAGACGCGGTATACGTGCTGCAAAGTACCCGCAACGATTGTCTGCGGATTCAGATCAAGAAAGACGGAACGTTCGGCAAGCCGGAAGTCTACTCAAAAGACTTTCCCGCGTTGCCCGATGGCATGGCGTTCGATGTCGACCGCAACCTCTACATCACGCTCCCGGCCTTTGTTACCAAAGATGGGATGACACCGGCTAACAAGGTCATCAAGGTTGATACCAACGGAAAATGGTCGGAACTGATCGACGATCCGTCAGGAACCAAGACGATCTTCCCAACTAACTGTGCGTTCGGTGGCCCAGGGATGCAAGACCTCTTCTTGGCGAATCTCGAAGGAGACTACTTCAGTCGTGTCCGTACAACATTCCGTGGGCATCCGCTGTATCATCAGCGATAAGCGGTCAGCTTTGAGCAAGCAGCGACCGGTTTTTCCCTCTCCTATCAAGGGAGAGGGAACCCATGACCGTGTTGCATACCGAGTGCCGAACATTATTACTACCGACGATTTCCTGAAGTGCACGTCACCGTTTCTGCCTCAGCGTGCGATACTGTCCGACGACAATCCCCAAGATTCGAGGAGCCGGAGAAGCCCCGGTTAATGGAATCGGCTCGTACGCTGGATTGGCTGCTTCGAGAAATAACGCACTCCCCTTCTTCCGCAGCCGCTTGACGGTGACTTCTTCTCCTAAGAGGGCGACGACGATATCTCCGGTATTGGCGGCGTCCTGCTGTCGAACAATCACGTAATCCCCCTCCTGAATTCCGGCATCGATCATACTGTTGCCTTGCACACGGAGAGCGAAGTGCGCGCCATGACCTAACAGGGAGTTATCCAGACTTAAGGCGCCTTCGCGATTTTCAACTGCGAGTAACGGCCGTCCAGCGGCGACCCGTCCGAGAATGGGAATACTTCCTGCGATCGGCACGATTGGTTGAATCACTTCAATCGCGCGACGCCGGCCAGGCGTACGTCGCAAATAGCCTTTTCGCTCCAAGGCAGAGAGGTGATCTTTGACCCCTTGTAGTGAGGCTATGTCCATGGCCTGAGCCATTTCTTGCAGCGTGGGCACGTAACCACGCTTTGTCACAGAAGTTTCAATGATTCGTAACAATCGTTCTTGACGGTCGGTGAGAGGTATACTTGACACAACTGTATCATACTGTAGATAAATACAGTATGTCAAGGAAAGCAATTCACTACAGGAGGTGAACTATGGCTGCTCCGTTTACTGGTGGTTGTGCCTGCGGTGCCGTCCGTTACGAGTGTTCAGCAGAGCCTCTTATGATGGGCAATTGCCACTGCCGCGATTGTCAACGAGCGAGTGGGGGTCCATTTGTGTCGATCGTCGCAGCGCCGAAGGAGGCGCTCAAGATCACTGGCGAGGTGAAATATCACGAAGTAACAGGTGATAGTGGCAATCCGATCAGGCGTGGATTTTGCGCCAACTGTGGATCTCGCTTGTTCGGTTTTCCTTCCGGTGTCCCGTTTGTTGGGATCAGTGCAGGGAGTTTAGACGACCCGAGCTGGTATAGACCAGCCTTTGATATCTATACCTCAAGTGCCCAGCCGTGGGACTTCATGAATCCTGAGCTGGCAAAGTTCCCCAAGATGCCCCCCATGTAACTGAGTTCGTCCGTCCCTCGCTCCGACTGGCCCGCTGAGGAATCGAACGGCTCTTTATCGATCCGCCGCTTCTTCAGCGGGCTAGCGAGTCCTGTCGCTGTGGTCGTGTAATGACTGCATTCTTTGTAAGGAGGGCTGACGAATGGCTGATGACAACCCTAGCATGCTCTCGCATGTTTCTATTGGTACGACTGATTTTGCTCGTGCCGTGGCGTTCTGGGATGCTGAGTTAGCCAATAAACAATAAGGAGGAATCATTATGGCAGTTAAACCAATTCCCGATGGCTATCATTCCATCACCCCGTATCTGGTAGTTCAGGGAGCGGGCAAATTGATTGACTTTCTGAAGCAGGCTTTTGATGCGCAAGAGATCGAACGATTGGCTGCGCCAGGTGGAACGATCGGGCATGCCGAAGTCAGGATCGGTGACTCGATTGTGATGATGGGCGATGCACACGACAAACAACAACCAATGTCAGGGGCGATGTACCTGTATGTGAACGACGTAGATGCGACCTACAAACGTGCACTGCAGGCCGGCGCGACCTCGACGATGGAGCCGACGGATCAGTTCTACGGCGACCGCAGCGCAGGTGTGAAGGACCCATCCGGCAACCAGTGGTGGATCGCAACGCACAAGGAAGACCTATCCCCAGAGGAACTGGCAAAGCGTGCGCAAGCGGCGATGAAGTAATGAGCCTTATTGCACCTGTTTCTAAACTAAATCAAAACACGATGATATTGGTACAGCATGCCACAAGGTGAGAAGACTCAAGCCGTTTGCTCTGAGCGTAGCTGCGTTAGCGGCGAAGTCGAAGAGTGTGATTGAGGCACGTTTCCTGGCCTTCGACTTCGCTTCATTACGCTCAGGCTGAACAGGGTTTACCCTGAGTCTCGTCGAAGGGTTTCAGGGTGACAACTCTGGTGTGCCAACATCTTGAACCTGATTGAGGCAAAGGCTTTTGTCGGTGTCTCGCCTACATTGTTTCTACAATCTCTGGTCTTGGAGGAGGAACTTATGTCTGCCCCAGTACGGCCCACATTCGATCTCATCAATACCTATGTCCATCTTGAGGATGGACCTGCGGCAACACCCGTGGAAGTGGGAACCGATTTCTGGGCAACGATCGACAAACGGACTGAGCTTCACGGTGGCCGACTGGTCACACTCTTTCATATCCAGAGCACTGACGAATGGGTGAACTGGGAGATGCATCCCGCGGGTGATGAGTTTGTCTACCTGCTTTCGGGGGCGATCGATGTGGTCTTGCAAGAAGGAACCGACGAACGACGTATCGAGTTGCGTAGCCGAGCCGCCGGTATTATCCCCCGTGGTGTATGGCATCGCGCGATTGTTCACACTCCGAGTGATCTACTGTTTATCACTCGTGGTGCTGGGACACAGCACCGACCTATTTAGGGAGAGCAGAATTTAGGGCAAATTGCTGGTGGAGATATCCCGCCAACAGGGTAGCAGTAGACTCACTAGTTAGACGTCATGTTGAGAGGAGTCCTTGGTCAGTTCCTGGAATACTCAACCAAAGCAATCAAAGGAGAGTTCAGATGCAATACGTCGATGGATTTGTCGTACCCGTCCCAGAGAAAAACCTGCAGGCTTACCGCCGTACCGCGCAGAAGGCGGGCAAGATCTGGCGTGAGCACGGCGCTCTTGCCTATCGGGAATGCGTCGCCGAGGACGTCAAGGTGGGTAAGCTCACGTCTTTCCCGCGCAGTGTCAAGGTCAAGCCCGGTGAGACGGTGGTTTTCTCGTGGATCGTATTCAAGTCGCGCGCGCACCGCGATGCCGTCAACGCTAAGGTGATGGCCGACCCGCGGTTGGCGAACATGATGGACCCGAAAGCGATGCCCTTCGACGGCAAGCGCATGATCTATGGCGGATTCACGACTCTGGTCGACCTCTAGTGCCGGGCTCAGGCTCTACTGCGCGAGAAATACCTGTACGCTCGCCACAGCCGCAACCGGGTCAGCAGAATGAGGTCAGGCTATCGAACCCCAAGCACGGGCTCAGATTTTGCAGTCACACATACAGCCTAACTCTGCATTCGAGCGGGACGTGGCAAAAAGTGGCGCGCTCCTCAATTTGAACGTTGAGCGGCCACCAATGCCCGGAGATATTGAAGACATGAACACCAATACACTCGAACAGGCTATCTTATGGCGCAGACTGGACTCACCCGGTCACGACGCGTGCGGGCTCTGGATTTCCGACAACGGCTGGCGTTTAGCAGGGACGGCGATGTTTTGTTCGGAAGAGCAGCCATGCCATCTGAGCTACGAGGTGGATTGCGACCCCTCCTGGCGCACTCGATCGGCCTCGGTCATTGGTTGGCTCGGCAGAACCACTGTAAAGCTCACTCTCGAAGCCGCTCCCGGCGAGCGTTGGACTTTGAACGGGGACGAGCAGGGAGAGGAGGTGGCAGGTCTCGTGGACGTGGATCTCGGCTTCACCCCGGCCACGAATCTCATCCAGTTGCGCCGTCTCTCCTTAGGCATCGGCCATGAGGCAGAGGCTCCAGCGGCTTATCTGCATTTCCCAGAGCTCACACTCGGGAGGCTGGAGCACCGGTACCGCCGCGTGGCAGCTCGACAAATACGACTATCAAGCGCCTGGTTTTGGTTACGCGGCAATTTTGCAGGTGTCCGATCTGGGTTTCGTTACACAATATCCTGGGTTGTGGGCCTTGGAAGCGCTCCAATGACTACGACGCAACTCAATCCACAGCTGCCCAACAAAGAAGTCTGGGGTTGTGTTCTCGGATAGCGCCAACTTACCCCAGTAAGCACAGAGGGAACTATATGTCAGATGTCACTCACTATCTGTATAGAATTCAACCCTCCCGACCAGAGATGCTGACGCACGGCCCCACCCCTGAAGAGGCTGAGATTGTCTCGCAACATTTTGTCTATCTCAAGCAATTGACAGAGCAGGGAGTGGTTGTACTTGCCGGCCGGACCCTGAATACGGACGAGAGGAGTTTTGGCATTGTGATCGTGCGGGCTGATTCCGAAGAAGCGGCGCGCACTGTGATGCAGAATGACCCCGCCGTGAAACACCAGGTAATGCGTGCGGAGTTGTATCCGTATCGCATAGCGCTGATGGCAAAAGTATAGCGGTGGAGGGCAGGGGTGCCTGCCGGTCTCAGTTCTTTTCCGGAGTGTTGTGCGCCCCGCGCTACGCAGGGACTCACAGTGACTCACTTCTTTACCTGTTGAGACGGCCTCTGGAGATCGTGCGGCCTCTGATACTCGCGAATATATGCAGGTACAGGTGTCCCAGGAATGAGCCGTGGATCAGGTACAGGAGCCTGCGGTGTCAAACGCAACGGTAACTCTCCAGCCCAACACGGCAGTTGATAGTCTTCCTCATCATCAAGCGGCGGGCCGGTTCTGACTTTGGCTGACACTTCTTCTAACGGAAGACGTAATACGCTTGTGGCCTTGAGTTCCTGCTCAGTCGGCCAGCGTACGTCGTCCCAGCGATGAGGCGCGACATGTTCGACGACGGCTTTGAGCGCATCGTACTTCTCTTGTGGATCAGTGACCTCGTGCGCCACACCGAGCACGACCACCGACCGGTAGTTCATCGAGTGGTGAAACGCCGAGCGAGCGAGAACCAGCCCGTCAAGAATTGTCACTGTTACACACATTGGTACGCCTTCTTTAAGCGTGCGTAACATGCGGCTGGCACTAGAGCCGTGAACGTATAACCGGTCTTCTACTCGTGCGTGGATCGTCGGAATGACATAGGGCTGGTCATCAACGGTGAACCCGACGTGACAGTGTAACCCTTCATCAAGGATCGCGTGGACGATCTCACGATCATAAGAGGCACGGTTCGGTCTGCGGTGAAGTATTGTACGCTCTGTGGGTGTGAACTGTGGCATTGTTCGTTCCTTTCTTTTTTGTTACAGTACAAAACTATGAAAGTACTGTTACAATATCCAATTACAGGAGAAGACGCAAGAACCATTGCCGAGAGCATCGAGAATGGGGTACGGCAAGGGCGAATTCCTCAAGACACGTCACTCCCGACCGTGCGCGCGTTGGCAAATACACTTAAAGTGAGTCCAACGACGGTGGCGGCTGCCTATCGCACGCTACGAACGCGGGGACTACTCAGTGCCCAGGGACGTCGTGGCACGCGGGTGAGTGCACGTCCGCCAGTTCTTACTCGCTCTGCAGTGATGGTTCCGCGCGGTCTGCGTAACCTCATTCAAGGAAGTCCTGATCCACTCTTGCTTCCTGACCTTCGCGCACTCGCACCGAAGCTGACGCTCCGTCCGCGGCTGTACGGAGAAACGACGAATCGGCCACAACTGCTGGCCTTAGCAGCTGAACAATTCGCCGCTGATCATATTCCCACGACAGCGCTAGCAGTCATGGGTGGAGCGCTTGATGCCATTGAACGCGTGCTACAAGCGCACGTGCGACCAGGAGACCGTATCGCAGTTGAAGATCCCGGCTACAGTGAAATTTTCGATCTCCTTGGCGCACTCGGACTGATTGCCGAACCGGTGGCCATAGATGATCGTGGTTTGTTGCCTGATAGCCTTGAGCAGGTATTGAAGGGTGGGGCCGTTGCCTGCATTCTCACACCTCGTGCGCAGAATCCCACTGGTGCAGCGCTTGACGAGCAGCGGGCACGTGAACTGCGTAAGGTCTTCGACAAACATAATGATGTGCTGGTCATTGAAGATGATCATGCTGGACCGGTTGCCGGTGTACCAGCGCTAACAGTGTGTCATCACAAGAAAGAGCGCTGGGCGGTTGTTCGGTCAGTGTCGAAGTCCCTGGGGCCTGACTTACGACTTGCGATGGTAGCTGGCGATGCCACCACGATCGCACGTGTTGAAGGACGACAAAGCCTCGGAGCAGGGTGGGTGAGTCATATTTTGCAAGAGATTGTCGAAGTGCTGTGGTCAGATCCTGCGATCACAAAGAAGCTGCGAGTCGCGGCGGAAACGTATGCAACGCGCAGAACTGCGTTGATTAACGCCTTGAAGGAACATGGCATTGCGGCGTACGGTCGTTCGGGGTTGAACGTGTGGATTCCGGTCCGCGAAGAAGGCAGTGTCATTACAAGTTTATCTGCGGCTGGGTGGGCGATACGTGGCGGTGAGCGTTATCGCATCAAGAGCGCCCCTGCGATTCGGGTGACGATTGCAACTTTGCAACCAAGTGAGGCCGTCCAGTTAGCCGAAGATATTGCTCGTAGTTTACAGCCGGATCGGCGAACTCATTCAGTGTAGCTGATGGGTTCTGTTTAGCGCGGAATTGCGGAGTTCAACGCCGTTCGTGCGTCGCTGAGGCAGCACTATGAACCTGATCTGTCTGGTCAGATGAGAAAGGTCAGGTTGTCGATATACTCATCATTGTTGACCAGTAACACTTTCTTCGACACGAGCTGGAAGCTGCCCTGGTGGGGACGTAGCCGGTGCATCGTGCGTCCGGCAAAAATATCTTGCTTGCCACGCCGCAGTTCCGCCAGCATGAAGTTTGAGTAGGCGACAATCTCCCCGTTCTCCGCTTCTTCAACTATGATATTCGAGATGACACGGCGCATGCGTGACTTCGGTTCCTGCGCATGCGCAAAACCGCTCTTCAGGCGAGCGATACGTACTTGGAGCCGCACCCGGTCGTCATAGATCAGCGAGATTTCACGTTTAGGATCAATCTCATCGCGCCCGCTCGGCACCCAATAAAGCGCATCATCAGTCCATAGAGTGAGCCACTCGTCGTAACGGTGCTCGTCCATGAGCTGCGCTTCGGTGTAGATGAATTGCTCCACCTGCTGACGGTCGAAAGCCATGATCGCACTACCCCCGTTCGCTCACTAGGCCGTTACTGGACCGCTTGCGTGTAATCTTCGCAACCCCTGTCCCTTGCATCATCACCTTCTTCCATTGTCGCCAGATGCCGCGCTGCGTCACCTCGTCGGCCATCTCACCGATGATCATGCCGTCTTCATGGCGTTCACGATGAAGCCCACGTGATAGGAGTTGCCACGGTTCGAGTTGTACCGCGCAGCCATGCTGAATGCGCTCGAAGATTTCCGAGTCATCAGGACCGCCGAAACTGGCCGCGCCAAAGAATGCCTCGTGAGAACGTAAGCGGATCGTATTCACCTCAGGCGCAAGCCATTTGAGCAGGGTAGGGTACAGGCACACTTCCGTGCGATCCACACTCAACGGTTGCAGCACGCGCATTTGGATACCAATCAGAATGAGATTAGGAAAGATGAACGTATGGGTGCCGCCTTCTCGCAGCATATTGGCGGCGCGTTGCTCACCAAAACGGCGAGTGAGTTCCGCGAAGTGCGCTTGTCCTTCGGGTGTGACCGTACGTATCGCCGGTGTGGGATCACTATTGAGCGAGTCGTAGATGCGCAGTTTATAGTCCAGCATCACATGTCCATTGCCTAGATCTTTTGTAGCGCCGCGAAACGAGGAGAAATCACGGTCTGCGCGCGACTGCTCTGGGCTTGGGCTGTTCTGAATTTTGTCCATTAACGCCTGACCGAACGAGGCATGCGTAATCATCGGATGGTAGCCGTCCATGGAGTTTTCCGCTGCGAATTTCCAGTTGCCCTGGTAACTGTACTTGTGGATTCCTGATGTGACTTCCACATCCTCTGCTTTGGAAAGACCGACGAACAAGTCAAGCTCGGCGGCGGCCCGCCCGAGATGTTCCTCCAAAGTAATTCCAGCAGGACTCAAGCTACCAAAGATGAAACCTCGATAATTCGCCACACGCGGCACTTTTACTAAGCTCAATTCCTTGCGCTTGAAGTTGTCGCCATACGCCTCCTCGCCCGGCACGCCGGCGAGTTCACCGTCAAGGTGATACGTCCACCCATGATACATACAGCGGAAGGAGCGGGTGTTTCCCTGTCCTTCCTGGCAGACCGTGGCGCTACGATGGCGACAACGATTGAGCAGTAACTGGACTTGCCCATGTTGATCTCGCACCATGATCACCGGTTGCAAGCCAATGCGTTTGAGCCGAAAATCCCCTTGGTTGGGAATCTCGCCCTGATGGCCAACGTAGACCCAGCCGCGATGAAAAATCTTGCCCATCTCTTCAGTGAATACCGCAGGGTCGGTGTATAGACTGATATGCACTCGGTCTTCCTTTACCAACGCATCGTAATCAATGTCCTGCCGCGGTAGCATAGGCGCTGCTCCTATCGTTGAGGGTGGTGTTTTTGTCGAGAACGCTTTGTCACACTACAAGGCTCCACTAGGACGATCATGTCCTGCTGTCAAGCGCGAGGAGAGGCGATGTATCCTTTGCAGAAGCGAAAAAGGCATAGAGGTCTTGCCATGTGTCAATCTATACGACAGAAAGCAGAGGAGACAGACACCTCAATACACGTGGGTTCGTTAAGAATTTTCTCAACTACATAAATACGGAGGGCGTCGATATGGCTCTGGATCAGGACAAATTACAACATTTCCTACAGAAAGCCTTGGACGAAATAGGCGCAACATTTCACGCCAACCTCGTTGTCATTGGTGATCAACTAGGACTTTACAAGGCTATGGCTGGTGCTGGCCCACTGACCTCAGTCGAGTTGGCGGAACGTACCAATACCGCCGAACGTTATGTGCGCGAGTGGCTGGCCGCACAAGCAGCGAGTGGCTACGTGACCTACGAACCCACCACCGGGCGGTTCCTCCTTTCCGAAGAACAAGCTTTCGCCTTGGCGAACGACGACAGCCCGGCCTTTTTGCCTGGTGCGTTCCAGCTCGCAACTTCTGCGATCAAGATTGCTCCGAGACTTCTTGAAGCGTTCCGTACAGGGGCTGGAGTGGGTTGGCATGAACACGACCCAGGCTTGTTTCAGGGAACAGAGCGGTTTTTCCGTCCTGGCTATGCAGCTCACCTCGTGAGCGCATGGATCCCCGCGCTTGAAGGAGTAGCCGAACGGTTGCATGCGGGTGCTCGCGTCGCCGATGTTGGCTGTGGTCGCGGCGCTTCGACCGTGCTTATGGCGAAAGCCTACCCTAGCTCGACATTTGTAGGGTTCGATTACCATGCCCCTTCGATTGATCGTGCACGACAAGCGGCGCAGGAAGCAGGAGTGGCGGACCGAGTGACTTTTGCAGTCACCACGGCCAAAGACTTTCCAGGAGCCGATTATGATTTCGTCACGTTCTTCGATTGTTTACATGACATGGGCGATCCGGTCGGAGCTGCTGCCCACGTGCGGAGCACCCTAGCGCGAGACGGTGTCTGGATGATCGTGGAACCATTCGCCCATGATCGTCTAGCTGACAATCTCAATCCGATTGGACGGTTGTACTACTCTGCTTCCACGCAGGTCTGTACGCCAGCCTCGCTGTCACAAGAAGTTGGGCTTGCCTTGGGCAACCAAGCCGGCGAAGCGCGCTTGCGTGAGGTAGTGACTGCAGGTGGATTCACTCGCTTCCGCCGCGCTACCGAGACCCCATTTAATTTGGTCTTCGAGGCGCGACCATAGGAAGGGGCAGGTCTCGATTTATCGGTTGGTCGTCTCCTTATCAAGGAAGAAGAGCCGAATCTTATATCTCAAGACCTCACCCTATTTTCCCCTCGATATGCGTCGCTAGGAACCACACGATAGGAATTAAGGAAGCTTACGAAAGGCTCTGTAGATGGCCAGAGCAATGCATTCCCGGAGTCCATCGATAAAAGCTAGCGATAGAGACCTTATGCTCAGAGCAATAGAGCTTGCCACGGAAATGTCAAGAGTGAAGCTGGCAAGATATCCCCCAAAAGTTGGAGCAATTGTTTGCCCGCGATGGATTGGTGATCGGGGAAGCTTTCGGCGGGGGAACTCGCACCGGGCGAGCACGCAGAATTCACGCTTCTTGAGAAATAAGCTACCCGTTCATACGCTCGCAGGCGCAACGCTCTTTTCTACGTTGGAACCGTGTACTGCGCGAAACTCTCCAAAGATCGCATGTGCTGGAAAGAATTATAGAAAGACGCATCGGAAAAGTCTTTATTGGAATGCTTGACCCGAACAAACGAGATACGCGGCCGTAGGCGAATTACGACTGCGTGAGGCCGGTATTCAAATTGCCCGCTTTGATCCAGACCTCATGTCCGTCATTGAGGAGTTGAACCGTGATTTTTCGCGGCAACACCGTTCCCCGAGTCAGAGACGGCACCGCACGAAAGCCCAGACCACTGATCCTGTCGAACCCGGCCAGGTCGGCCCCAACGGCCACAGAATCGGTTACACCAAAGAATGGCGACAAGGTGGAGTGGCTGCCCGACGAGGAGAACCCCGGTAGAGAATGGCCGCTCCTTTCTTACGGCGCAACGATAAAGACCATCCTGAAGGCATACAACGAATTCTGGGACAAGGTGTGGTGGAACGGCATCAGGTCTGGCTCCAGGACGTTCTACAAGAACGGTGGAAGAGCAGTTGACCAAGAGACAAAACCAGATACTAGAAAAGGCGAAGAAGGCAGCCAAGCGGATTGAAAAAAAGTACGGCAGGAAGAATCTAGGGTGGGACGACTTCGAATGGGGGCTTCTGAGCGGTAGAATGTCAGCTCTCGCATGGGTCATGGGAGCCGAATGGCCCGAGTCCTTGGATACATGACACTCGCGGAGTTGCGCGTGGTGCATGAGCGCCCATTCTCTCTTGAGGGAGTGCAATTCACGCGCTATACAACGCTAAAAACGGCAACACAGTAAAAAGGATCATGGACTCTGGAACAATTCACAAACTGGCTGTCTTGGGGAAGGATTATTACTCGATAAGAACTATTGGGGATCTATTCCATTTTGCTGGTGCCGATTCAGCCCTTCTTAAGGAACCGCTATCGGGACAGTCCTGACAAGTAGCGACGCATGGATGCATTTTATAGATGGATTGAGACTTTAAAGACTCAGGATTCCGAACAATTAGATCCAGTGCTCGAAGGCGTTATCGCGCAGATCGTGGAGAATGAGCAAATACCCGAAGGTGATAGGAACTTCCTTCGTCAAGCTATGGGGCGACCTTCCACCGTTTTCGCTTCACCGATCTCAGCGCACCCTGTTGTGCCGAAGATGTAGAGCAACTACTGGAGCACCTGGTCAAGGGACTTCCTCGATCAATGTTCCCGTTAAAACAACGGCGTAAGAACCGAGCAAGCATAGAATTCTCAGATGAATATGACGTTCAGGACCTCCTTCATGCGCTACTCCGTCCTTGGATACGTGATATCCGTCCTGAAGAGTATACGCCAAGCTATGCTGGAACGTCCGCTCGTATGGATTTCCTTTTACCGGAATACGGGCTTGTTCTCGAAGTGAAATTTGTCCGAGACCAGGGACACGGGAAGAAAGTCGGACAAGAACTCATTCTCGATATTTCACATTATCAGGCACACCCAAATGTGTGCAGTTATGGATTGTTGCGTACGACCCATTAGGATTTATCTCAAATCCCGAAGGCCTACGAACAGACTTGAGCGGCACTCGGAATGCCAACGGAAAAGAACTCCTAGTGCGTACATTCATACTCTCACCATGACAGTGAGGCCACACACCTTTTGTGGCAAAGTGTCTGATCTCTCCGAATGCCGCTATTTCAAAAATTTAAGTCTTCAAGCTTATTCGGGACTACCTTCCATATATCGAATTAAATTTGTAAGCTTTGTAAATTTAGACTCGGAAAACTTTATACCGTCATTCTTGCATTTACGAGCTATCTCTAATGCACCAAGACGTCTGATCTCATTCATCAGTTGTTTTTTCGATTTTCTATTTTCGTCACGCTCTAGGGTCACACGATAGATTCCCTTTTTGAGGTCTGAGGGGCCAATAAGCTTTTCCAGCAAACTTTCTCCTTCCGGTTTTAGGTGTACGATCCACTTTTGAGCTGCGCTAATATTTTCGTTATTTTCTTCTGCATTGTCCTCCTCACTTGTTCTTTCGGCCTAGCTTATGGG
>CAVTCR010000074.1:0-170550 GCA_963733195.1 uncultured delta proteobacterium | reverse complement strand
CTCCTGCTTCTCCTCCCTCAGCGGCGCAGGTCCGTATCCTGCCCGATCAGTGCAAGGAGCGCGATCACGCCGCGTCTTTCAGGTAATTGAAGACCGGAGGAAGCTGGAGGGTGTCCTGGGTGAGAGGTGCATCAAAGGGCAGTTCCAGAATACGGGTCGGATTCCCCAGGAGATTACTCTTGAAATAGACTTTCACCCCGGCATCCCGCGCCTGCTGCACGAGGTCATAGATCCAGGCAAACGGGGGTTTCCATGCAGGGGTTTTATCTGTCGGTGATGCCCCGCCGATCACCAGCCAATGAAAGCGATCAAGGTGCTTAAACCGTAAGGGTTCCAGCATAGGCTCGACGGACAGCCAACGAACCGGAGCCTCAACCTTCGCAAAGGCTTTCTCTGCCGCAGCCACACGGGCTTGCAGGTCTACCGAGGTGCCCAGCCATGCATTCTTGGGATAGGTAAATTCCGTCATCCGTCCAGGGAATTTGGTCAAAAACAAAAAGTTCCCACTCCGCCGCTGCCTTAACTTGCGTGAGCACCGCTTCAATCCATTCTGTGGGCACCCAGCGACCAAAGAGATCCCCCATCGACACGGTGAACACATTGCGGTAGCGCGTATCGGTCTCCGCTTCTTGTGGCACTTTCTGCCCCTGCCAGGCTAACAAAGAGTGTGGATGGATCGTCGGAGCGAAGCCATGCGGATAGATTTTTTCCATGCGCTTCTGATTGGCAATCTGACGAGCATAGCAATAACTGCACTCATGATTGCATCCACTAATAGGATTCCACGACCATTGCGCCCATTCAATGTCGGCGTTTTCTTGTTTGTTGAATGTGGTCGTCGTGCTCGTAGTGAACGTCAACAGGTCTTTTTGTTCATCGGGACGCAGAGCCTCCCATTCGGCAAGAGAACATGCCCGCCGGAGACGGGCGGTCTGGGTGGCCCGGCTTTCGCGTTCGCGTTGCTCGTCATGCGCCTGTTTCCGAGCGGCTTTCATGAGGTCCTCTTGCGCTGCGAGGATCGGATCAAGAGACGCTTGGAGGGTAGAGATCACAGCAAACGTGTGCTCACGTAACAGGTCGTCTATCTCTGCAAGAAACCGCTCAGCGTCCAGTTCATTCTTCTCGAATCCGTTGGCGCGCGGTGTGTTCTGCTTGGAGCAGCCCAGAGATAGGGTTCTGGTGATCAGCTAAGAGCATCGCGGCAATGGCGGGGAGAGCCAACCAGGGAGGAAGCTCAGCGGGCAGCTTGACTGAACCGGGCGACCTGTTTGCGGGTCCCCTCGACCGTCCACTCCTCCTCTAGCAACTTCTCCACCAGGGCAGACCAGGACCAAGAGGGGGCCGCGTGGATTTCCGTTAATTGGGACCATCGTTCCTGCAACCCTGCTGTACTGCTATCAGTACAGCTATCAATAACCTTGGCTGCTTCCATTCGTCGTTGAATAGAATTGTTACTGACTCCCGTTCTCTTGGCAAACTCCCTGACACTCAGCCCACTCTTGAGCGCATTCAATCCTACATCGAGTGGGTGATTCCCTTCTTGTTCGTTACTGGTCAGCAGCCGGAGGCTTGCTGCAACGTCGTCAAGATCCTCAACCACGCATGGCAACAGCGCATAGCCAAGTTCTTGTGCTGCAATCACCCGGTGATGTCCCTCGATGATTTGGTATTCATCACCAAGTAGTCGTATCGTTAACGGTCGGCTGGCGTTGTACCCATTTTGCTGAATGAGAGCTTTAAGGGTTTCAATATGTGGGCGGCTGATGCCGGTTGCCGGTCGATTCAACGGGTGTGGCTGCAACCGTGACAGCGGCATCTCCACGGTCTTGTGATACACAATGGGGAGCTGCGGTTCAGTATTCACAGTCTGACGATTACTCATGGGTCGGATACTCCTTTTAGTGATAGTTCCAGCGTGCGCCGGAGCGGCTCGGCTAAATAATTACTGACGACGAGCACGCGGCCGTGAAACGCCGGGTTATTGATCGTGGTGCCATACGAGGCGACATGGGCACGGGAGAGCCGGTGCCGCCACGCGAGGGGATCAAGCATCCAGAGGTATCGCTCCCGGCTCTCTCGGGCTTTCTGGATGCGGAGACTTTCGTGTCCCTGTCCATTCGCGTGCAGTCCGGCATGGCGCTGAATCGCCCCCTGCCATCAATCACTAGTTGTGTTCCTTTTCTCACTCCTTCCCTACTGTCTATTCTCTTCCCGCTGGCCTATTCAACTCGTCCTTAATCATCCGCTCGAAGAACGTCCCGCCTCGCGCATTCCCCACCACGACGATCCGCCCACCGCCCATAATCGTCGGGAGCATCGCCCGCCAGGATTCCTCCGGCCACTGCCAAATATGAAACTCCTCGACGTGAATCAGCGTTGCGCCCTCTTGCCGTAAGTCTTCTGGATTCTGCGACAGCGCGTGAATAGACGAGCCCAGGGTCGGGGAAGGCAATCGAGACCGGCAATCCTTTCACGCCGCGTTTCACATCGGGCTTGGGCTTCACTGGCAGTTTGTCGGTCGGAATACGGTCATACATGAAGAGGATGCGATTCAGCAGCATCGCCGACTTCTCCAGGTCGTCAGAGACCACGAAGATGCGGGACAACTCCGAGAACATCGCCTCGGACAAGTCGAGACCCAACAAACTCCAGGTGATAATCATCCGCCGGGACTTGGGGATAATGAGGCGGGGAGACGGTCTGCCACTCCTCCACGAGGAGCCGGAGATACTCTTTCTCAGGGATCAATTTGACCCGCTCGTCTTCCTTCGCCACTTCATCTTGGGTGTACACACATTCTGTGAGGAAGGCGTAGCGGTCACGCATGTACAGCGCCGTCTGCTCTGCCATCCGCGCAAGATGTGGCGGGAACGCATCAAACAGGCCCATTGTGGCCGTTCCCGTTCGCCGCCGCCAGCTCGGCATTGTACGCCTTCGCGAGCGCCAGTAACTCTTTGTAGGCTTCATCTTGGCCGCCGCTCACCTCAACTTTGTCTCGTGAACATGGCCAGATGCTTGCCGATCTGGGTCCACGCGGCCACGCGGGCAGCCGGGGTGGTGTCCGCTCCCTGGCCCTGTGCTTCTGTGAGGAGGCCCGCTAATACGAGGTCGGCGGTGACCCGGACCCTTTCCAATTGTCGCTTGCGTCCTTCAGCGATGGCCGCCTGAATGTCAGGTTTTGTCAGGTTCTCTTGCCCTACGGAGCGGGCGCTTCTCTTGCTGTATCCCGCGGCGCGCGCGGCACGCGCGGCATTAAAATCGACGAGGTATTGCTCACGAAGCGTGCTTGTTTGGAAGTAAGGGTCGTGGTCATGGGGTAAGGTCCTTTCGTAATTCCTGCCTTGTTCTACGGTTGCATCCACCGCTCAATTTCGCGCATCCAAATGCGGCGGCTCGCCATTGGGGCCATGCTCCGTTCCACTAGTTCACAAAAATACAGCATCCCCGTTTGCTCACAGACGCATCGTTGAAACTCAGGGGTACACAGATAAAGTTGCAAATGTTGGGTGGACGATTTCTCCAGTCTCACATTCGACTTGCACCCAATGTTTCGCGGCGGCCGTTCAGATACTCTCTGCGCGTGGGCAAAATGTGTTTAATCTGCATAAATCTTCCGTTGTGTGAACGCCTTTTGCTGTCCTATGTTGCGTCATCGGGCTCAGGTATCAGGGTGTAGGAGAGGCCCTCAATGGTTTCTTCCAGCATTTTCCGCCCCTGTTCCGCTTGCTTGAACGGCGTACCTGCTCTTAATTCGATGCCCAGCCAGGCAGGACTGTCTTTGATAATACTCAGGTCGCTGTCACGCGGCTCAAGCAGCAAATAGGGCGTGCCGTCCATGTGCCCGGTCAGTGTCAGGCGATACCTTACTTTTTCCGTCACCATTTCCTTCTCTTTTTCTGCCCACCTCAAGTGGGCGTTGTGTTGGTTACCGCATCCAGACCTTGAACCCCTGGTTGATTTTTTTCCCACATCTCTAGAAAACCTACCCGACAAAACCGATGAAACTAGTTTTGTCGGTTTCGTCGGTACCTCACTATAGGGATGGAGAGAATTTTCGGCTTCTCGTAGAGGCCAGCACTCTTGATCATGGGGGCGGTCATTGGTGCTCCTTCCGTGTACTGATCCCCGTGGTTATTGCAGCCAGATCTTGAACCCGTGGCTCAGTTTCAGCCGCCGTGCCCTTTCAAAGCGTCTCAGCAGTTCTTGACACACAGCTTCGTAGTCAGTCCCGTTCGTCACACCTTGGGCCTCCAGCGCCGAAGGGCCTCTTCTGGCCTCACAGATCGCAGTGAAGTGCTCAGAGTGATGCGCAATCAGCCAGTTGAACACTCCCTCCCAGGCAAGAAAGGGATCAACCACCTCTTCCTGCCCCAAAGGACGAGGAAGGAAGGGACGGCGTTTCTCCATCTCGGAAGCTGATTTTTTTCCTATATCCCTAGGAGCAGCACCCGACAAAACCGATAAAACTAGTTTTGTCGGTTTTGTCGGTACCTCACTATAGGGATGGAGGAGAATTTTCGGCTTCTTGCAGGAACGCGTTGAGGTACTTCATGCGGCCTCCCTCTTTCGTACCAGTCGAGGGTTTATCTGATAATGAAAGCTTGGCCGTCCTCCCTGTTCTCCGGGAGTCCCTTTTTTCCCGCGTACCCAGTGCAATTCTTCAAGGAGCAGTACGGCTTCCCGTACCTCCTCCAGCGTTATCAATCCCGCCCAACCTTTTTGCAGCACTGTCCCTGAGGTGAAGGGATTTGGTAGATCGCCTGCCTGAATGCGTTCGGCAAGTTTCCGTGCAGCGAAGAGGGAATGTTGGGTTACGGCTTGATAAATCCGTTGTGCGTGGGCTTCCAAGAAATCACACCATCCAGCCGCCCGCTTCGCGGCGTGCTCCGATACCGCGCCTGCTCCTTTCCCGTCAACGATGTCGAGCAGATGGAAGAGAAGAGCCAACGAAGGCATCAGACTTCGGTACTTTGCCAGGTGCGCTTCAAGGGCTGGATGCATATCACGAGAACGAATCTTTTGTTCAAGATCGCTCCGCCATTCGTCAAAAAATCCTTGGGCACTTGGGGCAAAGTGAAGGAAGGGAACCGGTTCTTCCTCAACGATAGTGCCCCCAAGGACAGCCGGGTCTATCGTGTCCAGCTTTTCAAACAACGCAAACGCAGTGTTCTTCGCTGTCGTATCAGGCCAGCGGTCCACATTGATCCAGTCCCCAGGATCGTCTGGGTACACAGCGAGTTGAAAGCGCTGGAGTAACCCGTCGTCGTCACGCGTTCCCCCATGCACGGCAGCTCGAAGGTAGGAAGCAAGCGGGCCGGGGGGAATACCACCGAAGATGGAGGCACAGACGGACTCGATAAAAATCGTGCCACGCCCGATACGATCATACGTATACGACCCTTTCCCGTCCCACGCTTCAAGGTAAAACGCTCGGTCGTTCTCATGGCCTTCGCGGTCGAGCGTGCGTAACCACCCGATTAATTCGTCCCGGAAGTACAGCACGCCGCGTGGATTTTCCTTGAGAATCTCGCCGAGTTTTTCCACCGTGCTATCGTTGACAATGTAGCGTCTCTGTACCGGTTCTGGGCTGTCGTCAGGCGCGAGCGCTTCCTGGGCAAGCTTCTTCGCCTCCTCGGTCTTTCTGTCTTTCAGAGCCTCTTTAGCGGCCTTTTCTTTGTCTGCGCGTTTGAGTTTGCCGTAGAGTTGGTCTGCTCCCCATTCTTGTTTCTTCTTCTCGAAGTCTTTGCGCGCCTGGATTTGCAGCCGGTGCAGCGGCTTGAGCACTTCCGTCAGGGCTGGCGTCTTCATGATCCCTGGCCGTCCGATGATCGCTCCCCAGAGGTTGGGGACCACGAGCCAATCATCATAGCGCTTTGGTCGAATGCCTATTTTCCTCCCTACCACACCAGCGAGTCCTCCGATCGCTCCGACTGCGGGAAAATCGAGTGGACACTGGAGCCGCTCGGCAATGTCACTAATCCACGGACGCAAAGGTTCGGGAGGAGCGCTTCAGCAAAGCGTGGGACGGGAAGCAGCCCGGAAGGAAGTGCTAGGGGCTCAGGCCACGCCTCCGCACTGTCTGTGCCGTCCCTGCCGGGACGGCAATCCGCCGCGCCGGCGCGTCCATCGGCGGCAAAGCCTGCCGGGGTGGACGCAGGCGCGGCGGCGTGTCCGTTGCCATGCGGCGCGTATCCTCGCGTGATCGCTAACCAGAAGATGGTCTTTCTCAGTGATGCCGTCCTCGTGGCTGTGGAAACTCGCCCACTTCTTGTGGCACGCTTCCGGACTGTATTTCTCTGGACACGTGGCCGACCAACTCTCAAAGAGACCGAACCCCAGCTCGCCAGGGTCGACAGAGTGGAGGGCCATCCCACTTTGAGCCAGGTGTCGTAGTCAACCGCGGGGATCACGCGTAGCGCATCGCGTAACTCTGTAAAATCGCGGTGCGTTCTTCTTCGTATCTGCGCCTGAGCGTGCCCCTTGCCAGTTTGCTCTCGGTCTTTCGCTTTATGCTCGGCTCTTGGAAACGTCGATCAGATAGGGCTCAAAGTCGCTGGGGTTGTACCGGGACTCGTGGTTGTCACGCAAGATCCGAACAGGAAGCGGATTCGCGGGCTGCTTCCAGTTCATCGTTCCAGGCAGACCGCAGAACCCGGGCAAGGTCGTGTGTCGGGTCTACGCTCCACCCACTCCTCTTGGCAAGAACATCGAAGGTTTCAATAAAGTGCCGGGCGAGTGTCTGCGCCTCGCTCGGTCCGGGTCGGCACTCAGTATCCACGGCTCCCGCAGCATCCACAACGCTTGCATTCCGTTGCCTGGTGCCACACCAGTGAAGCAGGAAGTGGGAAACTCTCTAACAGTGACATGGCATCTGCAAGTGTAGGGGGAAGGTTCGCGCTCGCGTGCACTGGACTCTGAATATCAATGTCAACCCATAACGCCGGCAGGAGGCGTGCCGACTGACTGCGCCCACGAGCATAGGCAGGATGAAACGCCTTGGTCGGGTTATCCTTCTTCCATGCGTCCTCTATTGCCTGTGGATCATGTAGAGACACGTGGAAGTAAGAGTTCTTCTTGTCGCTGAAGCGCTGCAACCGTGTGGCAAAGTCTGGCCGGACAGCTTCCTCTTGCGTGAAGTAGAGTGTTCTCCGCTCCTTGTCGTGGATCGAGAAGAAGAGCGCTGAGGATTCATGCCAATCTTCACCGTAATACCAACGCGTAAAGTGCGCTGGATCACTGAGCCTCAGCGAACGACCTCGCGCGCCGTGAATATCGTCAGCATGGTTGTCTATTCCAACATCCTCAGCGGCTCGCATGTTCCACCCCCCTTTCATGCACTTTGCGATTCGGCTGGCGCTGAAATAAAGCACGAGAGGTCATGGCCCCAAGAGGCTTCACCGCTCCCTCATTTTTGCGCCCTGCTTCTGCGCCAACCATTCCCTGGACCGCCTCGATTTGGAACCGCACGAGGCGCCGTCCGCACTTCAAGTGTGGCATCCCTTTTCGCGTCCATAGCCTCACGGTTGGTTTCTTGATCCCGAAAAATGTGCCAGTTCGTCTGCGGTCACATATCTTTCCATACAGGTAGGTATAGCAAGTTTCTCAAAAAACAAAATATATTATGGTTAACTATTTATTGATATAGAAGAGATTGAATAATTGGCTAACATTCAACCGGAGATAGAGAGTCACAAGGAGAGAAGAAGGACCACAATGGGACACCGCACAGCGTGAACGAGCCGTCCTCTATGCCGCTTGGCTTCAATCCCAAAGTTCCAAGATCTCAAAGAGTGGCAGCGGCTGGAATTGCGAGATGAGACTGAGCGCGTGTTTCTTCCTTTCGCGTGTAAGCCGAATGACGATATTCGCCAATTCGCTCAAGATTTGCAGCGTGAGATGCATCACATCTTCCCTCAACCTCCTCTCGTAGGTCTGCCGCAGGGCTGTCCGAAGACCAAGTCCGTCAATGGTGTGCCGAGGAGCTTGTACTCTTGGTGTGGAAATTCGTAACCAGTAAAATCCCCCAGTTACTGGAAGGGCGACCGGTCCCGGTGCGCATAGCTCTAGACGCCGAATGGACTCTTATATCGGGGGTGCTAAATAACGCCACGACGCGCCTGCCGGCAATAGCTTGCGCGCGGACCTCGGCTAAGGGGTACTGAACATACACCTTTTCCGTTTCGCCAGTGCCCGATCTGACAGCTCTTTGTGCCGGTCAAGCGCCAGCTCTACTATCGCCTGCCTGTACTTACAAGGGGACAGAGATGGTACGGAAAGGAAGCAAGCGGGAACACATGTGACTACATGGCGAAACGACGGAGAAGCTAAGCTCGTCAGGGCAGAAAGGAGGACAGATTATGCCCAAATATAAACATGGTTCAGGCTCCGTCTATCGACGGGGAAAAACATGGTGGATGACGTACTACGTCAACGGCAAGCAAGTGTGGGAGTCCGACTAAGAAAAAAGACCGGACGGAAGCCCGCAAGGCGCTGCAAGCCAAGCTCGGTCAACGGGCGGAAGGAACATTAGTAGTAGGGGCCGACAAGATCACGTTTGAATGTCTTCTCGACTTGGTCGAACGGGAGTATCAGGAGAACAATCGTAAGACGGTCAAGCAAGTTCGCCAGCATCGCAAACACTTGGCAGTGCTTTGCAGGGAAGCGAGCCTCAGAGATTACCGTTGCTGACATCCTGGCGTTTCGTGCGAGGCGGCAAACCGAGGGCGCTGCAAACGCGGAAATTAACCGGGAAACGTCAACCCTTCGTCGCGGCTTCAACCTTGCCCTGGAGGCAGAACTCCTCGTCAGGATGCCACGATTCCCCAAGAAGCTAGAGGAAAGCCCGCCGCGGGCGGGTTCTTTGAGGCGGAAGAGTTGCAGACGATCTTGCCTTATCTTCCTGAGCCTTTCAGAGCGCCGGTCTCATTTGCGTATCTGACCGGATGGCGGTTTGCTTCAGAGGTGCTTGCCTTGCAATGGCGGAACGTAGACTTTGAGGCGGGAACGATTCGTCTCGATATGGGGAGCACGAAGAATAAAGAGGGAAGGCTGGTCTATATGACTGGCCAGACTGAGAGCACTATTAGAGGAGCAGCGGCAAACGACCCTGACTGTCCAGCGAGAGACCGAGCAAATTATCTCCTACGTTTTCCACAAAGATGGAAAACGGATTACCAAGTATGACCGTGTTTGGCATCGGGCTTGCCAAGTTGCTGGACTTCCGGGTAAGATCCTGCACGACTTCAGACGGACAGCAGTACGGAATATGATCAGAGCAGCCATTCCCGAACGAGTCGCCATGCAAATGGCTGGACACAAAACCCGGTCCGTGTTTGACCGCTACCATATTGTCTCTGATAGCGATCTTCAGGAAGCCGCAAAACGGCTCGAACAGGCGTTGCTTTCGCAAACAATGACAAAAACAATGACAGTTGCCCGAGTGACACCTTCCAAAACTGCCGTAAGTTCTTGATTTCCTTATTACGGCGGCGTACCCAAGTGGTTAAGGGAGAGGTCTGCAAAACCTCCATTCACCGGTTCGAATCCGGTCGCCGCCTTCGTCAATTCAATTCTTACGCCGCGAACTGTGCTAAGCGCTTGAGTGTATCTGGAAACTTGCGCGTGAGCAGAATGAGCGTTGCGGCTTGCTTGTTCGGCTTCGCGCGTCCTTGCTCCCATTTCTCCAACGTGCGCTCGTTGACTCGCAACTGGCGGGCAAACACGCGCCGCGATACGTTCAGCCGTTCTCGATATGACGAATAAGTTCCGCATCCACTTGCGGGTAAGGGCCTGTCCTCTGTTGTGTAGGTACGAAGGGTTATCTTCCCCTCATAGTGGGCTTTGATTGCGTGCAAGCCTTCAAGGATCTCTTCTCCAATGTTGCTTTGCTTCTTGCGTGCCATCGTGTGGATTCCTTCGTCGCGAGACGAACGTTTCGTCCGCTGTTGTGTCCTTGTCCAGGCCGCTTTGATTTCTTGTCCCAACTGGCGGAAGGCTTTCTTCTGCTTCGGGGTGAGGTCGTCAGCTTCGTCTTTATCGTACAGCGTGAGCAACCAGAGATGCGACGCCACGACCAAGTGGTAGTAAATAACTCGTAATCCGCCACGTTTGCCTTTCCCGCGTCGAGGGTCCTGCCAACGCACTTTGCGGAGCCCTCCTGTGTCAGGAATGACATCTCCAACATCTGGATTCTCCATCAGAAACTGCTGAAGCAGTTGGTACTCCTCATCCTTCATGTACGCTGGGAGCTTACGCGTAAAAGCTGGGGTTTCGATAAACTCCACACTTATACGCTATTAGCGTAGAGAGAGAAAGGAAACAAGCAGTAGTCAAAAGGGTAATTGTTTGCATTCACCGGTTCGAATCCGGTCGCTGCCTTAATCAATTCAATGACTTAGCGGGAAGGATGTCTGGCAGGGTAGTTGAAAAGGTTGGTGCAACTTTCAAGCCAATGAGATTGGGGAGGCCTCCCGCCTAGTATCAACGTTTAGGCAACCGCTAAACTCGCCATGAACACGCGCACCCGACCAAGATGCAGGGCACGTTGCAAACCCAACGACACCGATTCATTCCGTTGGGATCGTGCGCGAAAAAAAGCGCGCACCTCATCGTAGACCCGACAGAACCGCTCAGCCGACACGAAACTCTTGAATCCACACATCGAGTGAGTCCGTTGCTTAATCCCTCGATGATCTTGTTCCAAGTGATTATTTAAATAGCGGTTCGTGCGATGGGTCACGGCTTCCCCAATTCCGCTGTGATGGCTCCGGGGTATGAGCCATGGCCATCCGTCGTAACCCGGTCCGGCACGACCCTCAGTAACAGTGCGAGCAGATCGGAAGAATGCCTCTGGCCGCCGCACGGCTCCCGCGTTTCACTTTGAGATAGGTTTCGTCGCAATACCAACTCCGCCCCACCCGACCCCGCCGCTGCTTCCGAAGGATTTCACTCAGTACGGGCGCGAGTTTGGCTTCCCATTCTCGTACCGCTTCCTGGGTAAAAACGACGCCGCGGTCCAGAAACATTTCGGCAAGATCTCGTAAGCTTAATGTGTACCGCACCCGCCAGAGCACGACCAAACAGACCACATCATCTGTGGGGTATTGCAAGCGGCTGCACCGGGTGCCTGTCCACTCATTAAAACCTTGCTGGCACGTACGACAGCGAAATCGTTGGTAGCCCACTGGTGCGTTCTGGTCGCTCGGTAGTTGTGGTCGACTGGCAGTACGGGCAGTTCATCTTCCACCACCATCCCAAGGCCGAAGTCTCCTCTCCACCACCGCCATCGCCAACTGGCGCGAAACCTGACAGAATCCAACCGCACCCACAAGACGACCATTGTCATTCGACAATCGAAGTATCTTAATAATCTCGTAGAGCAAGATCATAGAGCCGTAAAGCGCGTAGTGAAACCGAGGCTCGGCTTTCAGTCATTCTGGAGTGCACGTTGCACCCTCACCGGGATCGAGGTCATGCACGCGATCCGCAAGGGACAACTAGTGACTACGAGGAACGACCGCCAAACTCCGGCGGAACAATTCTGTTCCCTAGCTGCATAAGGCATAACAAACTAATGGTGATGTCTTACTTCATTTATCATCAAGAATTGCGACACAACCGTGTTGTGACATACTTCCCATTCTACCGGTTCACAGTGGTGTAGAAACCTATGCCTGAAGCACCGGACTCAACCAACAGTGGCGCAGGCGACCGAAGGTGGCAGGGGCAGCTGGATGACTTGCGATCTATGATCGGGTATTAACAGCGAGTGAGATCCAAACCGCTATGACTACCGCAATCACCATACTGTAACGCTTGTTATAGTGGCAGGGAGGCAGGCCGTAGACTACTCGGCCTCCCATCAACCGTCTCCCTGAACGAGACAGGGGGAGTAGCTATCATTGATTCAATGTTTAAATGGCCCAATCCGTCAATGACTCAATTCTTCGAGCAACGCTTTTGCCTCCTGCAGATCTTTCATGGCAAACCCTTCGGTGAACCAATGGTAGACCTCCGATAACATGGTATATGCTTCGGCAAGCGCCGTGCGAGAAACATGTTGCGTGCTGCGGGATCCCTGCGGCGTAGCCTAGTGTTGCCGCAGCCGCACCAGGCTCATCGTCGCACGTAGCTCAAGCGATTTTGCCTGTTGTTGGCGGGCAATGTCGATGGCTTTGAGAAATACACGCCTCGGCTTCGGCTTGGAGGCTCGGGCCAGGATTTGGGAACCCAGGACTGACAAGTTCTTTTGTCTTGTCTTGACTTTTGTCCTTTGACTTGTTCGATTGCCTGACTGCTGCAGCGTCAGCTCCCCCTTGAGCCGATACAGCTCCGCCTCATACCAACGTTCTCCGGTCTTGTTCACCCGCTGCTACGCTTCAGCCAGCAAAGAAAGCCCTCCTCTTCCTGTCCCATCTTTCCATACGCCTCGGCCAGTTGGGCAAGAATTACGACCTGCTCAAGCTCTGCTCCCGTGCTCGGCGTCCATCCCCTGACGCATCTTGCTATCCCTGCCTCTTCCTGTCCTGCTGTACCAGTCCCAACCTCTGCAGGACAGTTCCCCAGCCAACCAGTACGGAAAGCCTTGTTCTGCTGAGCTGCATGAGCTTCTTCTGCGTGCTCCTGGACCACTCGCCACTTCGCGGAGGAACATGATGAGAGCCAGGCGGCAAAGTCAGAGCGAACGCCAAGTAAAAGGGATGAGAGAATTCCTGGGCCAAGCGATCGCCTCGTGGCATCTCCTTCCGAGCCTGATCCGGATACCCCAAGCGCCACAGCGTTGCAGCGCATACGAGAGACAATCATCTCGGGTCTTGCGCGCCACAAGAGTGCGGTAGCCGGTGAAGCTGCGGAGTCGTATAGATGATCCCCCGTTCCAAGTGCTTGCGGGCAGCCGGCAAACTCTCCGAGCCAGAACAGAGGTAACCCTAGCATGCTGTGGGCCCACACGAGAGAGTCAGGGTCTGCGTATGGTCTGCGCGAGCGGAAGAGTTGCTCCCCCAGCTCCCGCGCCGTCTGTAGACTCCGCCCGGACGAGATGAAAACCCCACAGTCCCGCACAGCACCGGGAAGAGTTGAGGATTTCTCCCATCTGCTGGCAGAACTCGCGCGCCCGGGCGTAGGCGTGTTCCACCTCCGGAGCCGCATACCTTTGGTCATCAACAGCGGCACGCCTAACGTGATTTGCAGGGCGAGTTCTTGCTGGAGGCGTTCGGGGTGTCCGGGAGCGTCTTGCAGCAGTTCCAATCCCTTGGTGAGCAGGTCAATCGCCTCCTGAGGGCGCGGAGCGCCGCAGGGCATTTTGCCCTGCTTGCGGTCAAATACTGTACCGCCCGCTCGTAGTCCTGCCCGCGCTCAAAGTGCATCGCCAGTTCTGCCGCCACCTCGCTGACCCGCGCGCCATACGCTCCCTCTTCCCACTCGCCAATGCGCCGATGCAGACGGATGCGCCGCACCGCCGCCAGCCGCTCATACAGCACCTGCTGATACAGCGCGTGGACAAACCCGTAGCGCCCTGTCACCGTCCCCTCCGCTAACGTCTCCGTTCCCCGCGCCCGTACGAATTGTTCCCGCTTGGCTAATCCCTCACACCACTCCTCGACACGCTCCCCCTTCTCCTCTAGTCCTGCCGCCACTGCGGCCGTCGAAAACTCGCCCCCCACCACACTCGCCGTTTCCACCATACGCTGCTCCTCCGGCGTCAGCCGCTCCAGTTGCTTCTCGATCATCTGCCGCAGGCTCTCCGGCACGCCCGCCGCCAGGTCTTCGACCTGGCCGCTAGCTGCCACTGCCCGTCAGTTTCAACCAGCACTCCTGGCGCACCCAATCGTCCACCACATTGACCATGAACAACGGGTTCCCCTCGGTACTCCGGTGAATGATCCGGCCCAAGCTCTGACGGGGAACTGCTGCTGGGGAAACCGAGCGGCCAGATACTGGCTGACTTCTGCGGCAGTCAAAAACCCTAGCGGCAACTCCTCACACTGCCCATGCACCTGCAGTTCCTGCTTCATCGCTTTCAGCGGATGCCCACTCACGATGACATCTGCGGGCCGATACGTCGCGAGCAGCAACAAGCGCGCCGGCCCGCGGCGCTGGGCCAGCAACGAGAGCAGGTCCAGCGTGGAATAATCGCTCCAGTGCAAGTCTTCCAGCACCAACACCAGCGGGTGCTCTGCCGTCAGGGCCTCGACCGCTTCCGCCATCTCCCGCAGCATCCGCTCCCGCGTCGCTCCCTGCACCTTGCGTTGTAGCGCCTCTAGCTCTGCATCACTCATCAGCGCAGGCATCTGCACCAGCCACGTCGGCGCATAGCGACTGAGCAGCGCAATCACCTGCTCTCCTCCCGGCTGCCGACAGAGCTGCCCCAACGCTTCCAACACGGGCAGATACGCCTCGCCCGCGCCGTAGTGCTCGATGCATTGCCCGCGCGCAATCCAAGGACTGGGACGGGATTGGGCTTTGGGCATCAGGGAGTGGCTTCAGTGCGATTGGAGATTGGCTTTGAGCTGTGATGATCTTGCTCTCCAGATGCCTAACTCCCAGTTGCCCAATGCCTGCAAGAAAGGCATCGACCAGCGTGGTCTTGCCAATCCCTGGCTCCCCGTCACGAACACCACCTGCCGCTCCCGCTCAAGGCTTTTTCTAACCACCTGTGGAGTTGTGGAGTTCAGTGTCGCGGCCCACGAGATTTGAGGGCGGAGGCTGGAGGCTGGGGGCTAGGAGGAGAGGCCAGTCTCTAGCCTCGAGTCTCTGCACTCTCTGACTACTAACTCCTGACTACTGACTACTGGCTACTTACCGCGAGGAACCGATAGCCGCGCCGGGGCACCGTCTCAATAAACCGCGGCACTTCGGGATCATCCCCCAACACGATCCGCACCTCACGAATGTAGCCCCGCAACAAGCCCTCGCCCACATAGGTGTCCGGCCACACGGCTTTGCGCAGTTCCGCCGCGGTGACCAAACGGCCTGGATGCGTCGCCAAGTAGGCCAGACACCGCAAAGGGTTTGGGCCGGACAGGCACCAATTCGTTGTCCCGCCACAGTTGCTCGTTGAGCACATCCAGACGGAACGGGGGAAAGAGAATGAGAGTTTCCGACGGCACGTGGCCTCCTTCCGCTCGACTCCGCTCTTGTAGCGAAAACTCAACGGAAAATCAACGCAAACTCCACGCAAACTCAACGCATGTGCATCTCGCATTCAACGGCGGCGATGCGTAGGCTGACGACATGACGAAAAGAAATGTCAATCAGTGAGTGAATCACGCTTGTACCTCGCACGGCGAGCACGCCTGGGATCCGCCGAGGAGTCGCTCCTGTCGCCCCGTCGGGCCTTTGTCGTGCAGTTCCGGATGGCGACGGCCGCCACGGCCACTGCGCGTCAACGGCCGGGTCGAGCATATGGTCTCGGGCCGCGCTCCGCGCTTTTCACTCGCCCGAGGAACGCTGGCATTCTTGCACGCAGGTGACTCACCATCGTCCGCGCGAAGCCACCGTAGGAGTCGTCACCACGCGGGACCTAGAGAGACCGCCGCAGGCCTAACGGCCCATCGCCGTTTCCAGTGTCAGTTTCCGCTTTTGCACTATCGAGGACTTTCACCTACAACTCTAGCCCCTGCTCGGTTAAAAGGAGAGACTTCAATGAAAACGCAGCATTACCACTCAGGACAAGGGCTCCTGGGCCGTCGCGCTACGTTCGCCCTGATGCTGCTGAGCTTTGCGGCTCGCGGTTCCCCCAGGCGTAGCCATGAGCAATCCTCGCCCCCTACGCCCGGCTTGTCGATATGATAAGCAGACACCTGGGCGATGAAAATTAGGGTATTGGCGCGGTTTTTCTTGCGTCATGTGTCCCGTTTTTGCCGAGACTCCCGCCCAGCCCCTGTAACCATCATGAGCCAGCCGATGCGTACCGAGGCGAGCCTTCGTACTAGGATCACTGACATCGTATGATCTGACAATATGATTATGATCGCCAGACGGGACCAGTGCCCTCTGGCTGGGGACCTTCGCTCCTGATCCAGAGGGCGACAGAGAAAACCACGTATGCCGGTTTCTGTTCGAATGTCTGCCCGAATGCCTCGTATAAGTGGCAGGGCCATTGGGTATTGCGATTGTTACCATGACACGATTCCGCAATTGCGCGCGGCCGGCGTCGGGAATTGGGAGATCCACCGCACGCGCTACGCCATCTGGGCGGAACCTCCGGCGGCCAATACCCGAACCTTACTGATTGCGCTGGCGGGGCAGAATGGAGTGAGCAGTGGCGGCGTCGTCGGGGGCGGTCCCGGCAATATCACGGGGCAGCCGAATCACTGGCAAGATGCGTGCAATGATTAGAATTGTGGAACGCAAGCCTTTAGCGCCGCGTCGTTTGTCGGGCGATTACTCGGTGCACCACCGGGTATGAATATCAATCCAAATAACACCTTTGCCGTGGCTTTTCCTGATCACCAGTATGATTGGGGTTCTCCCTATAGAGCCCAAATTCGCCAGGGCTTATTCGATTGGCTGAAGACCAAGGTTACCCCCGCGGACCTGAAACAAATTATTATTGCCGGTCATAGTCGTGGCGGCTGTCTGGCCCTGGGCTTGATCAAGGAGTTTAGAGCACGCCCCGGCCTTCAACGCGGTGAAAATCTTGGGGGCGCCCATCGACGGGACGTGCCAAGATGGAGAAAATGGGACCTTGGCATGGTTCAATGACATCGATAACCCGCTCCCTAACGTTCCAGGGGATTGGCATGCCTGGAACAGCACCTTTAGTACGGCCAATAACCAGAAGGTGTGTATCCAGAATACCGTTGGGGGAGAGCCACAAGCGGGCCCCGCAGTTCATTCGTTCTTTCTGGCGAACTGGCCAACTCGTGGATGAATATCCCTCATGCCATCTGCGGCCAGTGTACTATTAATGGCGTCAACGGCCTCTCCGAGGGTGTTTGTACAGTCGGAAACACTGGAGGAGGGATCTTTAACGTACAGACGGACGTCTTGGATCGAGCCTTGCGGTTTGTGGAAATGAACAGAGTACCGTAGCCGCTCACACCACGTCCATTACCACCCAGGGTTGTCTTACGGGGGCATCGGCAACGGTGCCCTCTGTTCTGGGTTCTGTCAGGTTGCGTGCCAATTGGCGAAGTTGGTGGGAGGAGATAGGATTCGGTTTCGGAGAGGAGGTGGGATGGACTGCCCTCACTGCCAGTCGTCCGCAATCACCGAGCGCCCAGAACGTACAGAGCTGGGCTACCAACGCTTTCGCTGTCGGACCTGCGAGGGGGGATTTAATGAACGGACGGGCACGCTGTTTAATCGCCTGCAGTACCCCACGGATGTCATCTGTTTAGTGATCCTGTGGCGTATCCGGTACAAACTGAGCTTACGCGACTTGGCCGAGATGTTCCTTGAGCGAGGCCTCATCTTCACCCACGAAGCGGTGCGGGAGTGGGAAGCCAAGCTGGCACCCGTGCTGAGTGAGATCCTCCGCAAGCATCGGCACGGCAGGGGGGACGGAGCTGGTATTGTGGCGAGACCTATCTCAAAGTGAAGGGCCCCGGGGCCTACCTCTATCGGGCTATTGATCGAGACGATAACCTGGTCGATGTGTTGCTGAGCGAGCGACAAGATCAGGTAGCCGCCGAGGCATTCTTCCATTCTGCCCGAACTGTCACCGAGGTCGTCCCGACCGGGTTACGACTGCTGGCCATGGCTCATACCCCGGCGCCTTCAAAGCGGAATTGGGGGAAGCCGTGACCCATCGCACGAACCGCTATTTGAATAATCATCTGGAGCAGGACCATCGAGGAATCAAACAGCGGACGCGGTCGATGGGGGGCTTCAAGAGTGTCGTGTCGGCAGCGCGGTTTTGTCGGGTCTACGACGAGATGCGCCATGTCTTCCGCGTACGGTCACAGCGGAATGAATCGATGTCGTTAGCGTGGCAACGGGCACTTCCTTTGGGCCGGATGCGGATTATCTTGACAACATTGGCGGTTGCCTAAGAAGTCGATCCCTAAGAGGGTTATATTCTTGTACAGCGTCCTTGGCCTGAAAGTTGACACAACCCTATGATGGAGCGCGTGAATGAGCAAGGAAATGTATTGGGGTTTACCATTCGTGGTGTGAGCCGTTTTCGTAAGGAGCATCCACTGGAAGCGGAACTAACGATAGGCCAATGAACTGTTCTCCTCTTTGTATTCTCTGTGGTATAAGGCACAAAGCTGCAAGGAGATAAAGCCTATGCCCCGTCCCACTACCCAAAAACGCCAAGAAACTTTCTCCCATTCCCTGTCTCGCGTAGTGACCAAGCGGGAACGAGTTGTTGTGCATCGCCGTGGGAAGGCTGTCGCTGCCCTGGTCCCCCTAGAAGACCTTGCCCGCTTGGAAGAATTGGACGATCGGCTAGACGTAGAAGATTTTCGTGCGCCAAAGAGGAATGCGAGCCGAAGGCGACAAGACCACGCCCTTGACGAACATGTGAAAGAGTTGGGAATCAGAGCGTAACAGTGGCCTACACGGTCTAACTGTCAAACCGGGCGAAGCGTGACCTCGCTGCTCTTTCCCCCTACATCCAAACACGCATCGTCAAGCCCTACGCAGCTGGAAGTGAACCCACGGCCCTCAGGTATTAAGAAGCTGAAGGGAGATGGGAACGTGCACCGTCTTCGGGTGGGAGACTATCGGGTACTTTACGAGATCCACGACAAGTCTGCTTGTCCTGGTGATCAAAATCGGCCATCGCCGTGAAGTCTATCGTAAGCGTAACCCCACCGCTCAGTTAGTCACAAGGGTAGTTATTTGGGTAGTTGTTCACGTGTGAGACTAACGAATACGGGAAATACAGTGAAGACAGTAGGCGTGAAAAAGCCCGGATACTCCGGGCCTTTTCGTCTTCTATCACTCTCTGTTTACCTCTATATCACAGTCTGTTTTTTGTCTGCAAAACCTCCATTCACCGGTTCGAATCCGGTCGCCGCCTTATTTAAGTGTCAACGGGTTAGCGGAAAGAGCATCGGGTAGGGTAGAGAATGCAGGACTTTGAGCGCCTCATCAATGGCCACCTACGGCTTGAGTAAAGTATCTGACCCGCTTCTCTGCTCTTGGATAGGGCATCGAGACCTCCAGGGCGTGAGTCGTTCTCGCACGACTGCCTATATCCTCTCGGCTCGATGCTCCTCAACCTTTGCCGGGAATCGCATTAACAAGTTGACAATGCCGTCAGTCAGATCGTTGTCGGAACAGTTCGTAATGCTCGTTTAGCAGACTCTCTCTGCTCTGACACCAGCTCCGGTGGCGGATGGGTTGTGGAGCTTATCACCCCTTTCATTTCTGCAAGACGACCGCACGCAGGACCATGCTGACAAGCGCGAGGACGAGCGCGCCCCAAAAAGCTGGCAGGAATCCGTTCACCGTAAAGCCAGGCACAAACGCGGCGGCGAAGCGTAACATGAGGGCATTGATGACCAACAGAAACAAGCCAAAAGTGACAATCGTCAGGGGGAAGGTCAGGACTTTGAGGAGCAGTCCCAACGTCGCATTGATCAAACCGATGACGACAACAGCGAGGAGCGCGGCCATGAAGTTCTGCACCTGAAACCCGGGAATCAAAGCGGCGACCATCATCAGACTGAGGGCGCTCAACAACCAGTGGATGAGCAAGATCAACATACGCGCACTCCTCTCTGTTCTCTCTGAGGATCTGTGGTTCTATCGCACAGGTGATAGTACCAATTGGTTACTTCCAAGATGTGGTGAGTTTGTCTCTTCTCTCTTCCCACATAACGTAGGGTGTTGAAAGGGTGCGACAGAGCCGGCGTGGTTTCCACCTTGGTGTGCTCCAGAAACGTCTGACCCTGGTCATCCTTTACCGTTAGACTGCTCTTCATCCCTCTCACGTTCTGACCTGACCCAGCGCTCCAACGAGAGCCTTGATGGAGTTAAAGAAGCCGTAAAAGTTCGATGATTTCTGCACATACGCGGTGGCCCCCAGTTGAAGACAGAACGCTTCTTCTCTCTCTTTATCCATCCTACTGAGGATGATAATCGGGGTCGCCTGATAGGCCGGCAGCTGACGGATTTCCGTAAGAAGCTGGGCACCGCTCATCTTGGGTAAAAGAAGGTCTATGATAATGAGGGCAGGGGTCGGTACGTGTGCTACAGGGTGGGCTTTGCGCAGAAACTGAAGGGCTTCGGCCCCGTCGGCCATGCTCCAGAGCTGGATATCCTGGCCACAGTCTTTCACTGCCCGCTGAATGAGATAGACATCTGCAGCACTGTCCTCGACCAAGAGAATGGCTTTTGCTGTCATACCTGCTTCCCCCCTTGTTTCCATCCTAGTCCAAAGCATTGTGTAAGGAAGAAGGGGCAGGCAGGTCTGGGGCCATGCCCGCGTTATCGTGCAAGTCCTTGGGACTGTGGAAGCAGGGTTTCCCTCTTCTATCCCGATTAGCCCGTGAGGGCCTTCATATTCTGCGCTCTCATACGTGCGAGCAATCTTCCCGTTTGCCTGCCCGGCGAGTCGGGCGAGACCCACTCAACAGTCTGCGGACGAAAACTTGCTCCGCTCCCTTCGTGTCAGCTAGGGTGAATAGAGGACCCACTCCCCACTAAAGCGGTGCCAAAGCTGGAGAGGAACCCATGCACTGGCGTGTCTATGGTCTCGTTGGCTTCATTGTTCTGCTTTCTCATCACCATGTCCTGGCTGATGCGCTTGTCCCCAGTCCTCTGGTGCCCAACGCGCGAATCGGGACGGAGGCAGCTAGCACTGGGCTGCGTTTGCCTGCGCACGACCTCTTAGGGGTGGCTGAGCATGTGCGCCCGTTGTCCCGGAAGCGAAGGAGACGATCGCAAAGAGCCACTTGCCACGTTGATCACGAACGAACGAGCCTACCCCTCAGGTCCACCTTTGCGTGCGTTACCGGCGCCTGTACAAGATCTCGTTGGCCCTTGGTTCCAGAGACTTACACGTCGTGACTCCTCGGTCGTTTCCGCCGTCAAGGCACCCGGATACCCCAAGCGATCCCTTGGGCAAGCGGCGAAGAAAGTCCCTCCCCCGCGGGTGGATCAGGTCTGGCGAGTCGCACCCGCAGGAGCGCTGGCACAGACGTATGACGGGGTGACGATCGACGGCGGCTTTGATCTCGGCCTGGAAGTGCATGCCGGGAGTACGAAGAAAGACCAGGCCACCAACGCGATCAAGGGAACCACGCGTACGCACGTGACCCTGCTGCCCGCAAGCGTTCTTCAGCCGCGGTTCGGACGGTATCTCGGCATGCTGGGAACAGACGAGGAGAGAGGAAACGCCAGCAAAGGGCAGCTGCGCATGGTACTGGCGACGAACGGCGAGTATGCCATCAACCCCAGCACCCGAGACATCAGACCCAAAGGAGAAGTCGTCGGAACGCTGAGTTGGATGACACCCCCGAGCGACCGCTTTACCCATGACCCGTGGCAAGTCGTTGCCTTTCGCTGGCATCCCACAGTGAGCTGTGAAGGACGAAGCATCATAGGTGAGGAGACGAACAAGGCGGAAGCGAATCGGTTTCTTCTGACTACGCTCACAGGGAGTCTCGGCGGGGACCTGCGGTTAGACTTTCTCAGTCCCCAGCTCGCTGCTAGTGGGAATTACCAATATGGGCAACGATTGACGGGCACCCAGATGAAGTGGGAGCAGGCGACATTCTCTTGGAATTATCAGCTGAATTCCCAAGTCTCCCTTGGCGGATCGTTCACGCAAAGCAAACGTGCGCCGAACCAGCAAACAGAACGCGGGTTTAAGCTGGAGATGGGAGTGACGTTTTGACCCGCTCCATGAGGGTACAGCATAGCCTCCTTTCCTGAGTCCGCTCCCCTCACACAGAGAAGAGCGGTGTAGGGTTAAACGAACGCACAACCCAAAAACCTCCATTTACCGGTTCGAATCCGATCGCCGCCTTCTAATCCTCACTCGACTCTTCTGGCTGATTATTCTTCGGACCAAAACACACACCGCGCTTCGATTGCTCGATGAAGTCGAGCAGATACAACACATCCGCTGAATCGGTTTCGGTTCGGAGTTCAGCAACTGCTTGCTTCAGATTCACGCGTTTACGAAAGAGTCTGGCAAATGCATTGCGTAGGGCATGGACGCGCTCGCGACTGAATCCACTGCGGCGTAATCCGACGAGGTTAATACCTCGGACTGTATGGGTGCCATCCATGATGCAGAACGGCGGAACGTCACGACTGGTACGTGACAATCCTCTTAGAATAGCGAGGGTACCAATCCGGACAAATTGATGAACCACGCAGTTCCCGGAAACAAAGGCTCGATCTTCAACCTGTACATACCCAGCAAGTAAAGCCCCACCGGCGATGATTGTGTTGTTGCCGATGAGACAATTATGAGCTGCGTGAGAGTGGTGCATGAAATAGTTGTCGTTGCCAATGACGGTTGCGCTGCCTTCAACCGTGCCGCGATGGATCTGGCTGTGCTCACGAAACGTGTTGCGATGGCCGATTTTCAGAAAGGTCTGCGCACCTTTGTATGCTAGGTCCTGTGGTTCATGACCAATGACAGCCCCCATATGAATAACATTATCTTCACCAATCTCGGTCCACCCTGTGAGCACGGCGTGAGCGAGCACCCGTGTGCCGCGGCCAACCTGTACAGTGCCGTCGATTACTACGTATGGACCAATGTCAGCTTCCGCATGAAGCTCTGCACGGGGATCAATAATCGCGGTGGGATGAATGGGCATGGGGAAAACATAAAACGTATTACAGAAAACGTAAGGGGGAGGGGACTGGTTACGTTTTGCGAGGTTCTGTCTTGGGTTGTTCTGTCTCTTTCTCGTCGTTTTCCATTGGTTGTTCCCCAGGAATACGATAAGAATCCATGGCCCACGCTCCGAGGTCAGTAGTTCGACAGCGGGCTGAACAAAAGGGACGGTAGGGATTCCCTTGCCACGAGGTTTCTTGTCGACAGATAGGACATTTAACTGTGGTACGCATAAGACGCCGAGGCGGTATTACAGAAGCGGGCGACCGGACTTGAACCGGCGACGTCCAGCTTGGGAAGCTGGCATTCTACCACTGAATTACGCCCGCTTACCAAAAAGAGAAACCCCGGCCTCGTCCTACTCTCCCACGGCATACACCGTAGTACCATCGGCGCTGGAGGGCTTAACGGCCGTGTTCGGGATGGGAACGGGTGTGGCCCCTCCGCCATTGAGACCGGGGTACATTCTCAGTGCGGCGTACTGTAATGAGCACGTGTAAAGTTGTCAAGAGACTCTTGCCTTGACGGTGTTTCCGCGGCTCCCTAAGATCAAATTTATCAACGATGAAACAAACGATTGCTGCAATTTTTGCTGACAGTATTGCCGCTAAGCAGCAATTCCTTCACGACTGTGCTGATGCACTCGTCCGTGCGACTGAAGAAGTCGTGCAAGTCCTCCAATCTGGCGGGAAAATTCTTCTGTTTGGTAATGGTGGAAGTGCCGCAGATGCTCAACATATCGCAGCGGAATTCGTCAATCGGTATCTGATCGAACGACCACCACTTCCTGCCATTGCCTTAACTACTGATACATCTGCGTTGACCTCTATTGTGAATGACTACGGGGTAGCCGACCTTTTTGCCAAGCAGATTCGTGCGCTTGGAAGGCCTGGAGATATTGCCATTGCGTTATCGACTAGTGGAAATTCTGCGAATGTACTCCGAGCCCTCGACGTGTGTCGGGAGCTACGTATTCGCACTATTGGCTTGACCGGTGGCAATGGGGGAGAGATGGTTGGGAAGGTCGATCACTTGCTCTGTGTCTCAGCGACACCTATCACCCCACGCATTCAAGAAGTACATATTCTCATTGGGCATACTATCTGTGAACTCGTGGATCAACTGCTCTTCGAGCCGACGAGGAATCTTCGGTGAAATTTCCACCGCTCGATTTCTCACAGGTCAGAACCTATCCACTGGCCCAGCGCAGCAGTAAGGTTGCCAGCGCGCTCCTTGGACGACCGTGGCGGCCTGGAGGAACATTACAGGAGTTTCTGCGGTAGCTTGCCGCAGGCGCTTGCTGCGGGAGATTTCCACGAGATCGTTACGCGGATCGTGTCAGCGGTCCGTGCCGGCCGACCAGTCGTGCTGGGAATGGGCGCACACGCACTGAAAGTTGGGCTTTCTCCCCTTATCATTGACCTTCTTGAGCGCGGTATCGTCTCTGCGGTTGCTATGAACGGCGCTGGGATCATCCATGACTTTGAGTTGGCTTATCAAGGGGCAACCTCTGAGGATGTGGGGACTGCACTCGTAGATGGCAGTTTTGGCATGGCACGTGAAACAGGAGAGTTTCTCAATGAGGCGATTCGCCTTCGAGTTACTCGTGATGGGTTTGGGATTGGGCGCGCGGTAGGCGAACAGATTCGCGTAGCAAAGCTGCCCTATGAACATCTGAGTATTCTTGCGGCGAGTGCGTGGCTCGACATTCCAGCGTGTGTGCATGTCGCAGTAGGGACCGACATCATTCATATGCATCCCCAGGTCGACGGCGCGGCACTTGGCGAGGGGAGTTTACGCGACTTTCACTTGCTGACGTCAGTTATCGCGCGGCTTGAAGGAGGAGTCTTCATTAATCTTGGGTCTGCCGTCATTATTCCTGAAGTGTTTCTGAAAGCATTATCTTTAGCGCGTAATCTCGGACATGTGGTGAATGCCTTTACGACGGTCGATCTCGACTTCATTCGGCACTATCGACCCGCAACGAACATCGTTACCCGTCCGACCCAGAACGGTGGCCGTGGATTTCATTTGACCGGCCATCATGAAATTCTCTTTCCTCTCTTATGTGCAGCGGTGCTTGAAGCATTAGCTGTCCAGGTGTAACGCGACCGCAGAATCATGTACAATCATACTATCTCAGGTCCGCGCTGTTGAGACATGAAATTCATTCTTTTTTTGCTGCCAACCTTGTCCGGCTCTTTAGCGGAGAGGAAACGCCTCCGTCCACTTGCTAGTAGAACTGACCGCTGGCAAGCGATGTTTGACGAGGTCGTCGAACTTGCACAACTTGCGGAAGAGGTTGGCTTTGATGCTATCGCCTTTCCTGAGCATCATCTGCATACCGAAGGGCTCGAGGTTGGTGGTCCGCCAGAATTTCTTCTCTATGTTGCCTTGCATACCAAACGGATACAGATAGGACCGATTGGCTATGTGCTTCCAGGGTGGGATCCCCTACGCCTGGCGATTACTACGGCTTGGCTCGACCAACTGACGAAAGGCCGCTCCTTTATCGGCTTAGCTCGTGGGTATCAGTCGCGCTGGCTCGATCAAATGGCGCAAAAGGTGTTACTGACTGCTACGATGAGTGACCCAGCGACGCTGGATGATGCCAACCGCCGCGCTTTTGAAGAAGTCTATCGAGTGCTCAAGTTAGCGTGGGATGACAAACCCTTCCGCTTCCGTGGCGAGTTCTATCAATACCCATATCCCTACAATACTGGAACGGCGTGGCCAGCTCATCCATGGACACGTGAGTATGGTGCTCCTGGAGAAGTCGATGCAGAAGGTCGTTTGCAAGAGCTGTATGTAGTGCCGAAACCATATCAGAAACCTCATCCGCCGCTTTTCCAAGCATTCTCAACGAGTGAAACCACTATACGCTGGTGTGCCCGTGAAGATATTGCTCCGATGATTCTTCTCTCGCAACCAAAGCAGGTGCGTCATATCGCACAAATTTATGCAGAAGAGGCTGGACGAGCAGGGCGCTGGCTTGCGGTCGGTGAACGTATTGGCGTCCTCCGGCAGATCTACTTTGCGGATTCCATCCGAGCCGCCGATCGGTTGGCGGAACAAGGTTTAGTTGGTGTTGGCTACAAGCGCTTCTGGGGGCACTTTGGTTTTTGGGAGGCGTTCCGTTTTCCTGAAGATGAACTTGATTACCCTGCCAATACCGAACGGCTCCCCTCTCAGGAATGGACGGTAGAACGGATGAGACAAGCGCAGTATCTCTACGCTGGCTCTGTGAATGCAGTAACCGATGGGATCGATACACTAGTAGAAGCCGCTAATCCTGAATGGTTTGCTTGGCTGCTTGATCAAGGATTACTTCCACGAACGGAGTTGAAAAAACAACTTGAGACATTTGGTGCTCATGTGCTTCCTCGGTATAAAGATCGACGAGACAAAATCGACCAGAAGTAGTGGCTTGCCTAAGGGAAGAGCGAGCGACAGGGAGGATCGCATAGCAGACGACAATGTTTTCTCACTGATGGTGCAGATCGCGCATTGACAAGCATGAGGTCTACGAGTACGGCTGAAAGAGGTCAAGAGGACGAAGCCATGGCACAATTCCACTACCAAGCAACGACTCCACAAGGAAAACTGATTGAGGGCGTTATGGAAGCAGGTGAGGAACGGACAGTGGTCATGCGCCTGCGCGATCAGGGCTACCTTCCTCTTCGTATCCGACCCCCTGGAGAGACACAGCCGAAGCCCCTGACTGGTCAGCGCCAACTCTCGCTTCCTCAATTGCCCTGGCGAGGAAGAGTCCGACAAAAGGATCTACAAATCTTTACTCGTGAATTAGCAACGCTCATCTCGTCAGGATTACCGCTCGACCGCGCATTGTCGGTATTGACTGGCCTCACTGAGAAAGAAGAGCTCAAGCAAGCGACTGCCCAAATCTTGCGCACAGTGCAGCAAGGGAAGTCGTTGTCAGAATCGTTAGCAGAATATCCGAAGATTTTTCCCCCTTTGTACGTCAATATGGTCAAGGCTGGAGAAATTGGCGGATTTCTGGACACCGTGCTCCAGCGACTTGCTGAATATCTTGAACGTTCTCAGGAGGTGCAAGAGCAAATCAAAGCAGCACTGGCGTATCCCGCAATGTTGGTTTTTGTCGGTGGCTCGTCCGTATTCTTTATGTTTACGTACGTTCTGCCGAAGTTTGCAGGAATTTTCAAAGACATGGGGCCTGCACTCCCAGTGCTGACGCGCTTTCTATTAAACTTAGGCGAATGGTTTCAGGCCTATTGGTGGGTTTTAGTTCTCATTGTGGTCAGTATAGGATGGGCCTTACATCGGTATATTGCGACCCCGCACGGGCGGTTTGCTTGGGATCGTTGGCGACTCCGGGTGTTGCTTTTAGGGGACTTAATTCGCAAGCGAGAAGTCGCACGCTTTGCGCGGACTTTAGGCACTCTTCTGAAGAGTGGAGTCCCTTTACTCCAGGCCCTTGAGGTTGTCGAAGCGGTCGTCAGTAATCAAGTGATCAGCAGCGCATTGAAAGAGGTGCGAAGCGGCGTACGAGAAGGGCAAGGGATTAGTGGGCCATTGGGGCGCAGTGGCGCGTTTCCTACACTGGCGTTACAAATGGTGAGTGTCGGTGAAGAAACTGGACGGCTTGATGAAATGTTGATGCGGACGGCGGAGTATTACGAGAAGGAGACGAATACGCAACTAAAACAGTTAGTGTCCTTGGTAGAGCCGGCACTTATCCTTGGGATGGGACTCGTTGTCGGCTTTGTCGTTATTGGCTTGTTACAAGGGATTTTTAGTATTAACCAAGCGGGTTTCTAGCAATCGCTATTCTGCGAGGAAGGTTATGAACAAAGGAGTGATGCAGGCCGGGTTTACACTCGTCGAGCTTCTTGTGGTGGTATTCATCCTGGGATTGTTGGCGGCATTAGTTGCACCAAACTTGCTGGGGGTAGGAGAGAAGCAGAACCCAAAAATCGCGAAGACGCAAATGGAGATGCTGCGGACCGCCCTGGATGCCTTCCGTCTTGATGTCGGTCGCTATCCGAATTCTCAAGAAGGACTACAGGCGTTGCTCCAGCGACCATCGGGTCTGGATCGTTGGGATGGCCCCTATCTGCGAGCGGATAGAGAAGTCCCGCGTGATCCGTGGCAAAATGCGTATGTATACCGCAGCCCAGGCGAGAAAGGGGTCTTCGATCTCTTTTCATATGGAGCGGATGGGGTCTCGGGAGGGGATGGACTGAATGCCGATGTGTTCTAATGCGCACCTAAACCGCAACCGCAATATGGAAGTAGCATGGAGCTAAATACAACTCTCCAGCGGCTGATGAAAGCCGACTTTCTCCACGGGGTCGGTATCGCGGTAGGGACGCATAATGTCAGCTTCGTACACGTGATGAAACGATTTATGAACGTTTCGTTACGTCATGCCCGTACTGTGCCGCTGCCGGAGGCGGGCCGCGAGCGACTTGATGAGTTCGATCACGCGCTCAATGGTTTTTTACAAGACATCGACACCACTCCTGATCAAGCGGTACTCTCATTGCCGCGCCGTACGGCGTATGTCAGTCGTATCGTCGTTCCAGAAAGTGCTCGCGATGTGATCCACGAAGTCATTGGCTATCAGGTTGATCAACTGTTCCCCTTCCCAAAAGAAGATTTGTATTACGACTATCTAACCTCGGATGTTGGCCACGAGGAGAAGCGCATCGAAGTGACGGTCTTTGGTCTTTCTCGTCAAGAAGTTGAAGAGTATCTCGGGATTTTGCTGCAAGCGCAGTTACGCCTACAAATGGTGACGCTCAGTTGTTCGGCCTTGACGAGCACCCTCGCGTTTTGCGGAGACCCAACTGCGGGGCCACGTCTCCTTCTTGTTCCTGAAGCAGACTCGATGGAGATGAATAGCATCAAGGGAAAGCGATTACTGGCCAGTCAAGTGATTCCGATTGCTACAGAGATTGGCAAAGAAGAGCTTGACGAGTTGGTAGCACAAGTAATCACCAGAAGTTTTCCTGGGGCTTCTCCGGCAGAGACCCCTCTCTTCTCGTGTTTTGCTGCCCCTTTTTTACCCTTCACTGTGAGTGTTGACCACGACTTGCAAGCACTGGCGACGACACAGTTCGGGTTAAGCGATGGTGACGTGCTTCCGCCTCCTGCACTTCCGGCTGTAGGGGCAGCGTTGCAAGCGATTGGTGAAGGAAATGGAGGAATTAATTTGCTCCCTGAGGAGCGGCGAGCCCGGCGGGAAAAACGACTCTCTCCGTTGACACTGGTGTTGGTGGGAACAATCGGCATGCTCGGCATTCTATGGACTGTGGTTTCTGTTTTTCAGCAACACCGTGTCCTTAGAGACCTCGCCCGTCAGCGTGCCGCGCTCGAAGCTCCGGTCCAGCAAGTTCAAACTCAGGAAGAAGAAATCTCTAAGTTACAAAAACAACTACAACTGCTCGATGGAACGGCACGACAAAAAGTGATTCCAGTGGTGAAAACCCTCTCAGAACTTTTCCCGAAGGAATATTATCTGAACCATCTTCGTTACAAAGAAGGGGATGTCGAAATGAGTGGGCTTGGGTCACAGTCTGCCGCTGACCTCATTGCCCAACTCGAAAACTCTCCCTGCTTCCGGGACGTGACGGCAAAGGCGCCTTTCACGACAACTCCACAAGGGGAGACCTTCACTCTGGGGGCAAAGACAGAACTATGCAAAGAATAAAACAACTGTGGCAGGGGCGCGCACCACGGGAACGAGTTGCTGCTTGGGATTGCCGGGGCTGCCTTGCTATTGGTCATTTTCGTGTACGGAATTGTCAAACCCTATCGCGCCTATACAGAAGAATTAGAGAATGAGATCGCGCAACAAGCAAGCTTTGTTGCGAAGATGGAGCGTCAGCGCGATCGCGGTCCACAGATTGAACAACAAGTGACGCAACTCCGCCAACGTGTGCAGGATGTTCGACAACATCTCATTCCTGGGGGAACCCCTGCGTTAGCGGCGTCGCAACTTCAGGACCGATTACAAAATCTTGCCCGCAGTAGTGGGCTTGACGTGCTGACAACGGTGTCACTCCGTGATGAACCGGCAGGTGAATTTCGTAAGACCACCGTGCAAATGACTCTGCGTGGAGGCTTGCCAGAGTTAGGGCGCTTTGTGTCTGCTGTTGAATATGGCGACTGGCGACTGATGGTCTCTTCATTGGAAGTCCGAGGAACGTATAACATTCGTATAGCTGGAATGCAGCAAGCCGGGGCGCCGAAGCCGAACCCGTTGACGGTTACTCTCGAGGTCAGTGGCATCATGCAAGGAGGGCCCCCGTCGTAATTGGGTGGCATTCTCATGCGTATTCGTACTCTTCTGCACGTAGTGTTAGTAGTAGTCATTCTCATGCTCTGTGGAAAGATCGTTGCCACATGGCGGCGTTCGTTACCCACGCCCCCGATAGAGACGACGAATGCTCCACCCGCTCTCTCGGAGGCCGGAGGGCCCCTCCCAACTCTTACACCTGATGCCATGAGCGCCTATGTGGCGACGATTGCGCAGAATGACTTGTTCTCCCCTGCTCGGGGGGAGACCCCAGCCCCTGTCACAACAGACGAAGGTCCCAAGAAAATTGATCCGCCTGCACACTTGAAACTCGTGGGGATCGTCCTTACCCGTTCCCGCGCTGAGGCGTTCCTTTCGGATACCTCGCAAGGAAACAAAGTTATCCGTGTGAAACAAGGGGACTCGATCGGGCAATATCAACTCTTGCAGGTGACAGCGGCTGAGGTGAAGTTGTCACTTGGGGCAGGAGGAGAAGTGGTTCCTCTTCAACTGCGGATTCTCGATAGTGCAACCTCGCAACAAGCCCCAAGACTCATCCCTAATGTTGTGCAGCCCAACGCAAGGGTGGGCCGTCCTGGGCCACCAGCTGGGCGAGTCCTTCAGGCGCCTGATGCTGATCCAAACCAGCAAGCCGCCGTTGCCCAAGCTGCACCGGAAGAGGCGCAAGCATTGCGCGACAATATTCAAAGAATGCAACAGCGCTTACGTCGGATTCGTCGCAGAGCTGCACGCGAGGAAGCAGCGGCTCAGGGAGAGAATTCCAACCCAGAAGGCGACGACAATGAGGAAGAAGAAGAAGAAGAAGATGGCGAGTAAAGCCAAGAGACTGGAGAGAGGAACAAAAGGAACAGAGACATGAGGGGTAAGAGGTTGATACCGCTGATTGCTATTGCCATCGCTTGGCTTATACAGGGAACTCGAGTGATGGCCCAAGAAGGGGAAGCTGCTCCAGCGCCTCCACCAGCGCCTCCCGCGGCTGGACGTGAAGCGACAAGTGGAGACGAAGCGGTTGTGCTGAACTTTGAAGGAGCGGATATCCGCGAGGTCATCCACAGCCTCGCCACTGCGCTGGGGATTAGCTACACCATTGATCCTCGAGTGCAAGGGCAAGTCACTATTCGCACCAGTGGACGTATCGCAGGTCGGGATCTCTTTCCGATCTTCCATCAAATTTTACGTGCGAATGGTATTGCCGCTGTCAAAGTGGGGAATCTCTATCAAATCGCCCCGGTCGGTGAGGGGAAAACACGAGCCGAAGTGACTGATACGGCAACTGAGCAACGCGCTGCGAATGCTGAGGACCGATTTGTCATAGAGCTGATGAAAGTCGATCACTTGGCAGCTGAAGAAATGGCAAAAGTCCTGCAACCTTTTGTTTCTCCAGGCGGAGATGTGATTGCCTATCCGCGGGCGAACTTAGTGATTATCTCTGACATCGCATCAAATGTGGGGCGTCTCAAAGAGCTCGCGCGGATGTTTGATATCGACATGTTTCGTAATTTGTATCCAGAGGTGTTTCGCATCGAGAACGCAAATGTTGAAGATCTCGGAGACGAACTTAAAGGCGTGCTTGAACCGTATGGGGTAACACCAAAAGCAGCGAATGAACGCGGCGTTTTTGTTATTCCAATGACCCGGTTGAATTCCATAGTCGTTATCGCATTTAACAAAGAGATCCTCGCAGAAGTACGGAAGTGGGTCAAAGTGCTTGACGTACCGCCGGAAAAAGGTGGTGGGCGAACCGTGCATGTGTATGCGGTTGAGAATACGAAAGCGGTGGACCTGGCCGAAGTACTTGGACAGCTCTACGGCGCTGAAGGGGGAGGTGGGGGAAGTAGTGGCCGGAGAGGCGCCCAGCAAGGTACAGCGGGAGGTATTGGTGGTTGGATTGGGAGAGACAGGGCTGAGCGGGTCGACTGGGAGCACGCGGTCAGGGTCAGGGGGATTCGGCGGGCGCAGCAGCCGTGGGAGAGTAGTGGCGGACTAGCAGTAGTGGATTAGGTGGCGGAAGCAGTAGTGGATTAGGGGGTGGCAGGGGGGCCGCAGTGGTAGCCGTGGCGGAGGTCCCGGTGGTGGGGCGATAGGTGGTGGGTCCCAAACGATTCTCATTGCACCCAAAGAAGGCGAAAAGCCGATCTTTAAGGAAGAAGTCCGTATCGTCGCCGACGAGAGTACAAACTCACTCGTTGTGCTTGCGACGGCACGAGACTACAGCATGATCAAGGAAGTGCTGCGTCAGATTGATGTCGTGCCCCGACAGGTACTGATCGAGACGATCATTGCCGAGATAGGTCTTGGAGACAACCTTGAGTTTGGGGTAGAATGGGCACTTGCCAACGGCGGTATTGATCAAGCTCCTTGGGACAGGGACATGATGATGGAGATGGTACAACCACCACCCCTGGGGCGACGTCGAGGTTAATCTCTGACAATGCGCTTCTCGATTCTGCAAAACGAGCGGCGAAAATAGGCGGGGGCGGACTGTTTTCGTTCATTACTGACCGTGACACTTTTTTGGTACTCATTAATGCCTTAGCGGCCCGCTCGAACGTGAGAAGTCTTGCCACGCCACATGTAATTGCAGCAGATAATCGAGAAGCCCATATTCTGATTGGTGAGGAAATACCAATCTTAACCTCGACGTCAACGAATCTTAACTCGTCGGACCCATTCGTCTCAAACAGCATTCAGTATCGCGATACCGGGAAGATTTTGACGATTATGCCGCAGATCAACTCGGCTGGCCTGGTGAATATGGAAATTCGCCAAGAAGTCAGTGCGGTAGGAGATGCCATATTTGGCAATACCAACTCGCCGAGCTTCACCTCGCGCGAAACGGAGACGACTGTAGTCGTGCAGAATGGAGAGTCGGTACTCATTGGTGGCATTATTGACGATCAAATCCGGCGGATTCGCAGGGGTGTCCCATTCTTGATGGAGGTACCCGTGCTTGGCCGGATCTTTCGTACGGAAAGCGACCGGGTCGATCGGACGGAGTTAATCATCCTGATTACCCCACATGTGATTCGTAACCGCCAAGAGGCGCGATCGGTCACAGAGGAATTCGAGCAACGTATCCAGGGACTCAAGGGGCTTCTCGGTCGGATACAGAAACCGAAGGTGCGTCTGCAGGTTGATGAATCGGCGATTCCGACTCCTGGGGGCCAGAACCAGCCTTCACTGCCGGATAAGTCAGAGGCGCGCTAGTCGTGTCGCCCATTCATGAGAGGTGGAGGTGATGAAGAAGTTGTTGGTGTGTCTCGTGCTTGCCGCGGCGATTGGTGCTGCTTATTACAATGCCCTGAGCAATGAGTTTGTTTTTGATGACTACATGTTAGTCGTAGAGAATCCGGTGGTGCAGAGTTCGCAGTCCATTGTCGCACTTTCTCATGTCACCGACATCTCTCGGCTATCGGCCGTTTCGTAATCTGTCCTACATCGTCGATGTGCGCGTGGGTGGGATGCAGCCGTGGGTGCTGCACCTGAGCAATCTTTTCTATCACTGGCTCTCTGCCTGTTTCGTCTTTTTTATTACCCTCCGACTAACCAACTCTAGATCGGGCACGCAATCGCAGCCGACGACAGTGATTCCTGAGAACGAATGGCGGTGGCGTCCTGCCGTGTTTGTTGCTGCCTTGTGGGCGCTGCATCCTGTACTGACCGATGCGGTTACGTACATTTCCGGTCGGCGCGATATCCTCGGCGGACTCTGTGTCTTTTGCGGCCTGTGGGCCTACTTACGTTTTCGGGCCGCAGAGGGTGCGAGCGGGTGGCGTTATGGCTGGCTGTTGTTGTCGTGTGTTGCGTATGGGCTCGGGATTCTTAGTAAAGAAAGCGCGATCGTCCTTCCCCTTCTGTGCTGGCTCTACGATGTTCAGCACGAAGGCGTTGTTGCCTCCCTCCGCCGGCGTTGGGCAGTCTATTTCTTCGTCTTGCTTTTAGGGGGCGCAGTGTTGTGGCATTTTTCCGGCGCGATCCTTTTGGCAACCATTCGAAATTCGGTGTGGTACGGAGGGAGCCTCGAAGGGAATTTTGCCACAGTCGCGCGGATCTGGGTCCACGATCTGAGTCTGATGGTGTTTCCACGTACGCTCCTTGCCGATTACTCGTACAATGCTTTTCCGGCCTCATCCTCATTCGCTCAACCCGACGTGTTGCTTGCTCTCGGTATCCTTGTGAGTATTGCTGGCGGCTTGACGCTGCTCGCGCGCAGGTTTCCACTCTGTGGGTATGGCGGGTTGTGGATGCTGGTGAGCATTCTTCCGCTCTCGCATATTATTCCTATCAAAGAGATCGTTGCTGAACATTATCTCTATGTTCCGTTGTTTGGTTTTTGTTTAATCGTCGGAGTGCTGCTTGATGCGCTGTGTGGTGTAGGGCTAGCGAAGAGACAAGGATGGGAACGCATACGAGCTGCAACGGCGTATGGACTCGTGCTGGCACTGCTGACAGGAGCAGTCTTAAGGACGATTGTACGCAATCGTGATTGGGTAAACGAAGAAACTTTTTGGTCGGTCGTGACTCGGACCGCACCGCAAAGCGCACGGGGACACTATAACCTCGCTGGTGTATACAAAAGGCAAAAACGATTCTCCGATGCTGCACGCGAATTCGCGGAGACACTTGCCATTACTCCTCAACACTCTGGTGCCGTTGTTGGGTTGGGAGAACTCGCTTTTGAGAGTGGCCACTACGGCCAAGCCTTTCACTATGCGTCTCAGGCGCAACAAATTGCGCCGCGCAATCCTCGTGTCATCTATCTCCTCAGTTGGGTCAACCTGGCGCTCAAAAATATCGATACTGCTGAGCAATTTTTCCAACAGGCTGCGGCGTTGATGCCAAACTCTCCGGGAGTGTATGCAGGATTGGAAGCAGTGGCAAAAGAGCGTGGCGACAAAGAAGCAGAAGCACGCTGGGCAGATAAACGGCGAATGCTCGAAGCAAAGAGTGGCTAAATGGGTTGACCCCATAGGCGAAGCACGGTAAAGTGCGGCCTCGCTGTGGGGAAGATGTTTATGTTCGCGCAGATGTGGACACACCGAGTGATGATTGCCGGGCTCGTCCGCCGCGATCTCCGAGCTCGCTACGCTGGATCCGTTCTTGGCCTGGCATGGGCAATCCTTCAGCCACTCTTATTGTTTTTGGTCTATATGTTTGTCTTCTCCACAATCCTGCAAGTGAAGTTTACCACTGAAGCCGGGCATGGAGTGTTTGCTTTTTACCTCTTGGCCGGCCTTCTGCCGTGGCTTGGTTTTCAGGAAGGCGTTACCAAGGCGGCAACGGCGATTATCGATAATGCGAGCTTAGTCAAAGCCATGCGCTTCCCTACCGTGGTGCTGGTGGTGAGCAGTATCTTAGCAAGTCTTGTTGCTTCTGTGCTCAGTTTCAGCGTCTTGCTTGTCGCACTATTAGTGACAGGACGGCTGGCATGGGTGAGTCTGCCACTCCTCCCGGTATTGTTATGTTTACAAACGGCTCTCGCGTTTGGGTTTGGACTGATCGCCGCGAGCGTGCAGACGCTGTTGCGGGATACGCTTCCGGTCCTGCAGATGGTTTTCATGGTGTGGTTTTACTTGACGCCGATCATTTATCCGTTGTCGTATGTTCCTTCCCGGTTTATGACCGTGTGGCACTGGAATCCGTTTACCCCGATCGTTTCTTCCTATCGTGCCATTCTCCTTGAAGGGACCCTGCCCGCTCTTGCGGACTTGGGGACGCCCTGTGTGTGGACGGCTGTGGTGTTGCTCTCTGGGCACTGGGTCTTTTCACGACTGGAACCTGAGTTTGCCGATCTTCTCTAAGAGATATGGATAATCACGGAAAGTGATATGAATGGGAGGATGATGAGTTGGAGACTGGGAGTTGCGCTCATGCTGGTATTCATGAGCGCCGGACTTTTCGTGTGTGCCTGTACGTCTGATGCTCCGTCACCAGGAGGGCCAAAGAGCCTGGTAGTTGCGGCTGATGGACTGCCAAGCGGAGATCTGTGGCGACAGGATTTTACTTTTGCTGATATGGATGGCGATGGTGAACTCGACCTCATTACTGCTCCACCTCGCAAGAGCAAAGAACCGTGGCCGCACATTTTTTTGCGTCGGGAAAACCGTTGGCAGCCGGTGGTGTGTACGGGGGTTGGGCACAATGGCTTTCCTCAACAGGAATACGCATATGGCGGAGTGACCGTCGCTGATTTTACTGGAGACGGGAAAATGGAGATTGCCATCGCTGTGCACGAAACTGGCATTCGCATCTTTAGTAACACTGGCACAGGGCCGTGTGGGCCGTGGGAGGAACAGTCGAACGTACCGGAAAGCGTTCGCACCTTCCGCTCCCGGGCGATTGTGACTGCCGATATGAACAAGGACGGGCGTGTAGATCTCGTGGCCCTTTCTGAAGCTCCGGGGAGAGAATCAAATGATGAACCCCAAGGTCTCGGGATTCTCTGGAATGAGGCCTCGGGATGGAGATTTGAAGGAATTGAAGGCTCTAGGGGATTGTTCGGCGACGATGTGGCAATTGGCGAAGTGAATGGAGATGGCGTTCCGGATATTGCTACCGGGAGCCTCAATGATACGCGACCGCAGTTTCTCTGGCTAAGCGACGGCAATGGCAAATGGCATGCTGTAAGTGCAGAAGGGTTACCCAGTCATATCATCGCCTGGAGCGTCCAGCTCGTTGATCTTGATAACGATGAGAAAGCGGAAGTGTTGTTGGGCGTAGGCGGGGCGCCGATGTACCAGAATGGTGGCCCGCGTGTGTACCGCTGGGATGGGAGTCAGTGGAACAACCTTTCGCAGGGGCTTCCGCAAGTCTTTTGGGTCAGTGGCGTAACCGCCACTGACGTTGACGGAGATGGGCGTAAAGAAATTGCTGCCGCTGGTATGTATACCGGAACATTGAAGCTCTACAGCCAACAACCAGATGGTAATTGGTTTGAGCGCCAAGAGCTGCAAGCAGCTGCAGAATCGGAAAAATTAAGGAACTACAAAGTTCGCGCTTTTCTCTGCGAGAAAAGCGCTCAGAATGTGATTGTGGCGAACTATGCCGGCGAGGGTGATGGAAAGATTATTGCGTGGGTAGGGCGGTAGTATCTGGGGGTGGTGTGAGCGTACGTTGAGTAGTTTGCACTTGACAAGAATGCCCAGCCAGAATAATGAAGCAGAGGGGCGCTCATCCAAAAGCGGCAAGGCGGTACGTATTGCGTTTGCGTTAAGTCTCCTAGGCATGGTAGCATCCTCGTGTGGTGGAAAGCCGGTCAGCTTAGAAGAGCGAGTAAAAGAATACTGGAAACTACGTATAGAAAAGAAAACGGAATTAACGTATAAGTTTGAAGCGCCAGGGGTACCTGATAAGCAAACCTACCTGAGGAAAATCCTCACAGCGCCTATTGTTTTCACCAAGTATACGATTCAATCAATTAAGGAAAATGGAGATGAGGCGGAGGTGGAGTTGAAAGCGGAATATCTTTTGCCGGGGCTCTCTCGGGCTGTGTCCTCGTCAATGTCAGAACGTTGGGTGAGGAACAGAGGCCAGTGGTATCATCACTTCCCGAGTGATGGTGACGGCACGGACATGGAAAGGAGGTGATGTGGGCTATGAGAGAGAGGCCCGGAGTGGGCTTAGCTGAGCGGAGAGCATAAGCTTCAATTATCAGATCGGGGCAGTAACGCAGTGTGAGCAGTATTTGGTTACAAGAGGTATTGCAATTCCCTTACGGCATTTTAGAAGGAAGGAGGCAGAGTAATGCAAAAATGAGAGCAGGACTGTGGTGACTTTGGTTGCAGGGCTATTCTTCTTGGGTAGTAGGCGTGGGAGAGCGGTGGTTGGGATACCGGATGATGTACCGGCGGCGACATTATTATTTCCGTTTTTCAAGGTCTAATCCGAACGCCGGGGCCGCTTTCGTGGCAGGATACGTTGATGGTGGTGACTAACACAGCAGGTGCTACAACGTCAGCGCTTCAGTGGTGTGGCGCAACATGGGTGCATATCACGATCTGGAGTGTGACTTCGCGCACATTTATGATTTTAGTGTCAGCTTGACGCCGCACGATGTGTTTTCGTGCAGTTTGTTAGACTTACTGGTTGGTGGGCAGGAGTGTCGCGAGTGACCTCGCCGTGATAGCGCCTGCACCGACGGGTGTGGTGAGTCGTTGACGGTCCTATGGTGTAACATTCTGTGCAGGGTATGTGACGGCGGACGTGGTGAGTGGGCCGACGTTTAATTTCCGGGGCAGCGGGGTATCCGTTCGGGGACTGGAATATTTTAGTCGGGCATTCGTACTTGGTCGAATTTGCCAGCCGGGTCAGCGACGGGGTTCAATGCGGTGAGCATTGAAGCAGTTAGTCCATGCTTTGGTCACGGGGCTGTTCAGGCGCCAGTCGGCTATCTGAACTCAGACGGGTTTTATCTGACGCGGTGTGTTGAGGAGCAGGGTGGTGGAGCTTGTGTTCCTGCAGACCTCAGCTCCAGTGTCGTGTAATGGTGCTGGCTTTGTGTATGGCGACCTTGAACCGGGAGCGGATTGATGGGCCAGCCGGAGACGTGGCGCAGACGGGAGATGCGGATGCAACCGGTGGGGCAGAGCCGGATTCGCCGTTGAGTTTGCTCGTGCGGTATTTTTCGGTGCGACGGAGTTGAATGGGCGGTCGGAGGTATGGTTGTGGAAGGATCGCAACACCACTGGGGCGGCGGCGAGCGTTGAACTTGGCGGTGTATGACGAGGATGAGAATTCGCATTCGGTGACGTTCAACCTGCCGAATGAGGTGAATTTCGGCCGACGGCTGCGATCATCACGCCGGGAGCACCGGGCGGGTGGTTCCGGATTAAGTTTGTCTGTGGGCAGTTTGGCTATTGTGGCTACGATCCGTATATGGGGCGACGTGGGGAGCAGGGGGGTAGCGACCGCCGATTCAGGCGGTGGCGTACTCGCTGCAGTTTGCCAACAACTTCGGTGAGGTATCCTGGGCCTGGGTCGGAATTTTGCGATGGGATGCGTTATTCCCAGCGCATCGGCAATACACGAACTACCAAGGTGGAGCCGGCGCAGAGTAAGTGCGTATTGCTGCGGGTCGTTATGTTGTGAACACGTGGGCGGGGAACATCCCCGCCCTTTTTTTTGCCATCAAAGTCGCTACAGAAATGCACGTGTCGCCTTCTGCGCTGTTGACTGTTAACAACCTGGGGAAGTGTTATCGGTTGTACGCGCATCCAATCGATCGCTTTAAAGAGCTTTTCTCGCGGCGCTATTATCACGATGATTTCTGGGCTGTCAAAAACGTGAGTTTCAGCCTGCCAAAAGGGGTATCCCTTGGGGTTCTGGGAGAGAACGGCGCTGGGAAATCGACACTTCTCAAACTCATTACGGGGGTCCTCACTCCAACGACCGGAACGGTCAGTGTTCAGGGTCGTGTTGCTTCTATTATCGAGCTTGGTACTGGGTTCCATCCTGAATTCAGTGGCCTTGAAAATCTTTTCGTCGGGGGAGCGCTGCTTGGTTTCTCGCGCAAACAAATGGAAGAGAAGCTGCCCGAAATTGTAGAATTCTCGGAGCTGGGGAAATTTTTGCACCGTCCCCTCAGAAGCTATTCCACTGGTATGGGGATGCGACTGTCTTTTTCTCTTGCAGTGAGTGTTGATCCGGACCTGCTTATTGTTGACGAAGCCCTGGCGGTCGGCGACGGCTACTTTCAGAAGAAATGTATCGATCGCATCAGTACGTTCCAGGCAAAGGGGGGGAGTGTACTCCTCTGTTCCCATTCACTCTATAGCGTCAATATGCTTTGTCAGGAAGCGATATGGTTGCGCAACGGACAGGTTGAAGCCTACGGGCCAACTGTACAGGTTGTGAATGCCTACGAAACCTATCTGCAAGCGAAAACAGAGCATCTACCAGAACAGCACTGGCGTGACCTTCGTCTCGGTGGTGAAATAGAAGAGGTTGCCATTGACGGTGGCATTCTTCAGGAAAATGTCCGGGTGGTGAAGCGGGGAGAGTCGTTGCGTGTGCAGGTCCGCTGGAAAAGCGATCATCCGGATCGCTTATTTCATCTCGGCATTGCCATTGACCGTATCGATAACTTGACCTGTTTTGCCACGACCACCCTAAAAGAAGGACGTGGGCCATTTGTTGGACGGCTGTCCTATAATGTTACTGTTTCTTTTCCCAATCTTTTGTTGAGTAATGGATCATTCCGAATTGTTGTTTTCTTACTTGATGAACACGGGGTACATATCTACTATCAGAAAGTTACTGAGCAAACTTTCACCATCGCGACCGACGAAAAAGAATGGGGCATCTTCCACCTGGATCATACCTGGACAGAGGAGACAAGGACCACTACGAACTTTGCTGCTCATGATGCTCGTTGAGGGTGAGGTCAGAACCGCAGGATGGGAACAGGCATGCGTATCTGTTACTTGTCAGAGGGGACCCCGCTGTGCGGTGGAGTGAAAGTCACGTTTGAGCAAGCCGAGGCGCTCCAAGAACGTGGGCATCATGTCGAAGTGATTTCTAAAGGTGCACGTCCCGATTGGTATCCGTTGCGAGTGCCCTTTCGCCAAGTCAATGAATTCCTGCCGTCAGCGCTTCCTGAGTGTGATTTTCTCATCGGGACATTTTGGCCCACAGTGCGAGCCGCCGTACAATCTGGTAAAGGTCGCCCAGTCCACCTCTGCCAGGGGTACGAGGGAGATACGCCAGCGTACGATACCGATCGTCCGACGATCGAGGATGTGTATCGGTTACCTACGCTCATCCTCACGGTACACGAGCCGTTGACCCAACTGATTCAGGTGCGGTTCGGAAAAAAAGCCTACACCGTTGGTCAAGGAATAAATCATTCGCTGTTTTTCGCTGACCGACAACAGGTGAAAAACGAAATCCCCCGGGTCTTGCTCGTCGGATTGTACGAAGATGATTGTAAAGGCATTGCTGATGGCCTTACTGCCCTCCGCGCGCTCAAGCGAGAAATGTCCGTACATGTGGTACGTGTGTCTGCATTGGGATGCTCCCCAGATGAAGCCGCCTTTGGTGTGGGGGATGACTATCACGTGCGATTGCATCCAACTGAGATGGGAGCTTTGTATCGTTCCTGTGACGTCTTGCTCGGACCGTCATTGGCACGAGAGGGATTCGGACTTCCGGTGTTAGAAGCACTTGCTAGTGGGGTGCCAGTAGCGGTGAGTGATACCGCCACGTTTCGCGCCTTTGCCGACACGAACGACTGGGCACTGTTCTTTGCCGAACGTGATGTGAACGGCATGCGTCTTGCCCTGTGTCAGTTGTTGACAGATGAGGAATTACGCCAACGCCAACGTCGCCGTGGTCTGGAAATTGCGCGACAGTATACTTTTGCGCGTGTGGCAGAACGAATTGAGCAGGTCTTTCGCTCGGCATAACTATTGGTTTGTCGAATACCCCGTATGGCCGTCATGAAGGCCAACAACCGCTATGCCTTCCCGTCCTTTGCTCTCTGTTCTGATCGTCAACTACAACACCACTGAACTCACCCACCGCTGTGTGGCTTCTCTGCAAGCGCAGAGGCTCTATCGATCGGATGGTAAAGTTGAGTCTCCGCATGTCGTCGTTGTCGATAATGCCTCGCGTGCTGACGAACGGCGGGCGTTATCCGGAATTGGCGTGCGTGTTGTGTATAACGAGGAAAACCGAGGGTATGGTGCTGCGCTCAATCAGGCAGTAGAAAGAACCGATAGTGATTTCGTCTTGTTCTCCAATTCTGACACATGGTACGTCCCCGGCGCGTTGCAAACGCTGGTTGATGAGTTTAGTAGATTGCCGCGTTGTGGAGCCGTAGGCCCCCGGTTATGGTGGGATCGTGAGCAAACATTCTTATTGCCTCCAAGTGATCCAGTAACATTGACGCGATCTTTCTTTGAAACGATGCTGGGCCGATCGGAGCGTGGGCGGCGGTGGCTGGAGCATACCTGGCGTGAACGCGCGCTGCAGTATTGGCGCACGCAGAAATCCCTCCCTCAACCCATGCTGTCAGGGGCAAGCCTTTTGACTCACAAAGAGATACTGGCAGCGTGTGGTGGATTTGACGAACAGTTTCGTCTCTATTACGAAGATACGGACTGGTGTCGACGGATGCGACAGAAAGGATATGGGCTTTATTACGTGCCAACGGCGGACGTTATCCATCTGCATAATCAGAGTGCCCGACAAGAGGTCTCGACTGCACAGCAAGCTGGGAAAGAGTCAGAAATGCGCTACTTCCGAAAGTATTATGGCAAGCTGCTAGGAGGGAACGTAGTAGGAGCGGCTACGCAGTGGCGAGTGCGGAAAGATAACTCATGGCAACCTGGCGATGGGGTGGATCTCGGCACCTGTATTGAGCCACCGGTTTTCTCACTACCAAAACCTCTGATAGGGGAGCATTTATGGCAACTCTCCCCTCTTCCCTTGTGTGTCCCTGCGATCGCACGGTTTCTTTCCACGGCTGACAAGCTTATCCTTTCGACCCAAGTCTGGGCGCAACTCAGAGACGGAGAATTTTTTGCTCGACTCTTTTCGTTGCCGGACTTGCGACTCGTGCAACAGTGGCGATGGCGGAAAGCCTCCTCTCCGGTGTAAAAGAGAGAGCACCCTGATGTCACAGGAAGGAGATATGGAAGATCTGCTGGCACCCGGTCTTGCGGACCATACACGAGAGGGTGAGGATCTGTCTCGTGGGGAAGGATTGCGACGGCTCCTCCGCTTTTCGCTTCCTCATAATGCCACAGTCATCCTCCTTACCCAGGAAACTCCAAATCTCTTGCGCTGCGAAGAGCATACCGTATGGCCGTTGGTGTTGGCGAGCAGTAGCGCTATACCTTCCGACGATCGTACGATAATTGCCCAGATAGAGGCGTTACGTAACAAGGGGGCCGCGTTTCTCCTAGTTGCAGCGTCTGCCTGGGAATGGTTCGCCTTGCATGTGCAATTCAAGCAGTACATTGAGCAACAGTATCGAATGACGTGTCATGAGGAGAACATCGGCGTTGTATTCGCTTTGCAAGAACCACCAGATGTTGAATGGAGAGCGCAAGGTGCACCGGACGGTCTTCCCCTGCCGCCTCCTGAGTTGGTAGCGTTGGTGACAGGAATGCCACAGGTCCAGCCATTTTACTGGAGTGGGTTGCTCGGTGCACGCTGCATCAGAGGGCTGCTCAACAAGAATGGTTTCGATATCAATCGGTTCGACACTATTCTCGACTTTGGTTGTGGTTGTGGGCGCGTGATACGTCACTGGCAGACCCTTAACGGCCCAAAGCTTTTTGGCACCGACTACAATCCGTATCTCATCGGCTGGTGTCGAAATGCGTTTCCCTTTGCGCAGTTTTCTACCAACGAATTATCGCCGCCACTTTCCTATGCCGATGCTCAATTCGATTTGGTGTATACCATTTCCATTTTTACGCACCTAGAAGCGTCATTGCAGTTTGCCTGGATGGCCGAATTGTCACGGGTATTGAAACCTGGGGGAATTCTGTTTTTGACTGTCCACGGCGCAACCCATATTTCCTCGTTGCCGCTTGCCCAACAACAACGGTTTGCGGCGGGAGAAATGGTGGTGTATAGCCCTGAACTCTCCGGCAGCAATCATTGTACGGCCTATCATCCAGAAGCGTATGTTCGTGACGTGTTAGCGAGAGAATTGATTGTCATCGATTTTGTTCCTGGTGGGGCCAAAGATGCCAATCAGGACGTGTTTCTCTTGCAGAAGCCGGTGAAAGACAGTGATAACCGACAAAGATGAGACAGATTGCAAAGTGTAGGTGATGAAGCGTGTAGCAGTCGCCCATAGCCGCTGATGCCTTCATGGCAGTTATTCGCCCCGCCACCGCTGAAGATGAAGCCGGAATTTTACGGCTGTTCTCGCTTGTCTTCCAGAGCGAAATGTCACCGGCAGTGTGGCGCTGGAAATACCTCCGTGATAGTAATGCCCCCCCTGCGTTCGTGGCTGAAGAGGATGGGGAAATTGTCTGTCACTACGGCACAATCCGCCAGCGCGTCCATTGGCACGGGGTGGAGCACTACGCGTGGGATGCGATTGATGTGATGGCTCATCCACACAAGCAAGGTCGAGGGCTGTTCCGGCAGACCGTGCTCGCGTTTATGCGAGAGCTGTGCGAGGGGCAGGGGCTTTTTCTCTATGGTTTTCCGACCGAACGCCATAAACGCCTCGGTGAGCTGCTCGTTGGCTATGAACCTGTTACCCGTGTTCACAAAGTGTTCAAAGCTCTCTCTTCCCTTCCCTCTGGAAGTCCCCCTGCTGACGCGGTGTATGATGTACTGCCGCTGAATTGGGACAGTCAGTGGCACCATCTGAGACAGCATGTGAGTATAGGGACCTGTCGTGATCAGGCATATCTCTCGTGGCGATATCTTGCGCGGCCGGACCGCCACTATCGTCTAGTGACCATTCCTGCAGCGCCGGCGTTAGCTGTGGTTGGAGTTCAGAAGGAAACGGCGCGACTTATGGAGTTCTTAGTTGCCCGTGATGACGAAACCCTTCCGCAACAGTTACTGGCCGGAGTGGAAAACGTCGCACAGGACGAAGGCGCGGCGGTGTTAGAAGGATGGTTTCCACCGTTTTCGTGGGAACGCCACTTTCTGTGCGGTTCAGCATGTTACCGCGACGAAGATACCGAACATTGGCTGGAATGTCGCTTGTTTGACCAACGGCTCAATGCGGCTTGGCTCGCTAAGCATTTCTACTACTCACTTGGTGATTTTGACGTGTATTGAATGATACGGCGCTTCACAGCATCCAGCACTGCACGCCGGGGTGAACCGGGAGGAAACGCACGCTCGACGTGGTGACGAAGGAACGGCGGAAACTTTAAGGAAAATTGGCTGCGCTCTTGCTGGAATCCTTGAGTGCGTGATTCAACAGTTTGTCGCAAGGCAGTGTCTACGGCCACTTGTTCGTGCAATTGACGCTGAAGCTCAGTATTCTCACGCTGAAGTGCGTCGTGTCGTTTCTGCACATCAGCAAGGGTTGTTGCCTTCTCTTGTAGGGCAAACAGTAGTTCATCAATCTGCTGGACTGTTCGTAATGTAGGCTGTCCGTTATCGTGCGGCTGAAAACCATAGGTTGCCCACTCGATAATCTCGTAATCTGTGGGCGGAGTATGTAACACCCAGAGGGCTTCAAAAAGACCAGGACGATGGACAAAAGCTGATTTCGCTACATTGAGTGCATGAAATGCCTCCCAGAAGAGCGTTGGCTGTTGGAAAAGGCTACGTTGATAGCAGTGAATAGCTTTTTCTTTTAGAGGAGCGACCTCGGTAATTTCTACCAGCCAATTGAAACGGAGAGGGGCAAGCCCCTCATAGAAAGCCAACGTCCATCCCGGAGTTTCACGAAAAAGCTGGAGCGTAATGCGACCAACAGTAACGTGATCGCTATGTCCATCGATGGGAGACGGAGCCAGGACAAGGTCAGGCCGAAAATCGGCGAGCTGCGCGTGAATAGCTTCTCGGATTCTTCCTGGGTGATGAACGAGCTGGCCATCTGGAAGTTCCACTTCGTGAAGCTGTGAGATGCCGAGGATCGCTGCTGCGGCTGTCAGTTCTTGCCTACGGATAGCGACCACATCTTCGTGGTACCCATCTGGTTCTTCAATCGCTGCTCCGTCCGAGACTACTAAGAGGCTGACGACTGCACCATCCCTGACATAGCGAACAATCGTACCTCCGCAACTCAGACTTTCATCGTCCGGGTGTGGGGCAAGAACCAAGATCCGCTGTGCCGGTGGCAACCCAGTGTTCACGATGCGTATCCTTCTTTTGGCAAGGGAGGTTGTACCTCAGCGCTTTTTTCTGCAGTGAGGCCGAGAGTAGTGAGGAGCGCGTGCTCCCACTGCGTCAGAGTCAGTGACTGGCTCGCAACCTCCAGGCCTGCTGCAGCACAGGCGTTATGTAAGCCTGCGTCTTTCCGCAACCGTGAAATCGCCTCAATTGCTGTAGTCATCACGCGTTGTTTTCCTTCGTTGTAAGGAGGGAGCAACAACGACTGTAACGGTGGATTCTGGAGAACCGACTGTGCAACCCCAACAGGTGCGGCAATAACAGGGAGGCCACAGGCGAGTGCTTCCGCAATGGCTAAGCCAAAACCTTCGTATCGTGAGGGATGGAGAAGGAAATCCGCACACGAAAGAATCGCCGCGACTTCACTGCGTTCGATATTTTCAATAATCCTGGTATTTGGCCTTCCTTGCAAAGGACACGGTGCTCCAGTGCCGAGGATCAGTACCCAGAAAACGCCTGGGGTTGCCTCCATGATCTCCTGCAAAACATCGACGGCTTTGTCGACGCCCCAACGTGCAAGGAACACTCCTACGAACGCGTCCCGTGGAATAGCAAACTGGTCGCGTAGCTCTTTCTTATATGGCCGCGGAAAGAAAACCGTCTGGTCCACTCCTGTCAAAACAGTGGTGATATCCGTAGCCCCGTAATGGGTGGTCACCTCGTGCGCAACTGCGTCACTTACCGCGATCACTTTTTTCCCAACCGTAGATAATCGTTCGGCACCGAGGCCAAAGAGGTGTTTGACTTCAAAGTACCACTCGGCTGAGAACAGTTCGCGATTTGCTTCTGCATACTGTGCATGGGTCGAATGAAAAATCGTGAATGCTGGGATACGTGGAGGAGAGTAGGCGAAACCGAAGAACGCATGGGCGATCACGAAGTCGTACAAATGATCGACGCGATAGAATGCTCTCCCGACTTGGGAAAGGTTGTTTAAGAAAAGGCTGTGGAAAGAGGAAGGGGAAGAGTGAGTGTCAGCACCTTCAGGAAGAAACTGCGTGTGATAGATATCAACAGCGCAACCATAACCTCGGAGCGCGTCGAGCATCTGCCGAGTATAGGTCTCGATTCCCCCTTTGAAAACATAGGGATCGAACGAGGTCAGAATGGCACACCTTTTCCTCATAGCGACTTTCGTATAAAACATAGCTCGGCACGTCACTACCGCAAAGTCAAATACTCGTCCACGTGACACTGCCGCTGAGAAGTTCATGCCGACTGCGTGACCAAACCAATGCGCATCCTCCAGATCGTCCACGGATTCCCTCCTGATGCCTGGGCTGGGACCGAATTGGTCACGCTTCATCTATCTCAAGCGCTACAGGAACGTGGACATAATGTCACTGTACTCACGCGCACCGAAGACCGGACGGCTGACGAATTTTCCATGCGCGAAGAGCAGTATAGCGGTGTCGCAGTGTGGCGAGTGGTTAATAACCATACCCAGACAACAACCTTTCGTTTGTTCTACGATAATCCTTTCTATGATGAACTATTCCGTAAGCTCTTAGTGCGCGTTCGTCCAGATATTGTTCATTTTCAGCATATTGCACATTTTTCCGCGAGCCTCATTTCTCTTGCTGCCGCGCAGGGGTATCAGACTGTCCTGAGTTTGCACGACTTCTTTTTTCCTTGCCAGCGGATTCATCTGGTTGATGCTCAAGGGAAGTTGTGTACCGGACCCGAACGTGGTGAGCGCTGTGTTCCCTGTCTCAAGGGGATTGCGTCACAAGAAGACATCTATCATCGCTTTACGACAATGGAACAGTCGATGCACGCTGCACAGGTAGTCATCACCCCTTCCACATTTCTGAGTGAGAAGATCGCTGAGTACTTCCCGGCATTGCACCCCAAGATACGTGCTGTCCCTTTGGGACTCAAACCCGCCTCGGTTCACCCTCGCCCACGGCAATTGGGAAAACCCCTGCGTCTCCTCTATAGCGGACTGCTCTTTCCTCCCAAAGGCGCACATATTCTTGTTGATGCCCTCAAAGAACTTCCGGCTGGTACCGTTGAAGCTTCCCTGTATGGTGCAGTCTTACCTTATTGGCAGCCATATGCTGATCAACTGCGCATGCAGGCCACGGGTCTTCCGGTGCACTTCTGTGGGGGTTACCAGCACGAGCAATTTGCCGAGATCCTGGCTGCTCATGATGTGCTTGTCATGCCTATGATTTGCGAGGAGACTTTCTCGTTGGTTGCGCGCGAGGCTCTTGCGGCCGGACTTCCAGTTATCGCTGCGCGACGTGGTGCATTACCAGCTGTGATAAAAGATGGCGTGAATGGACTGTTATTCGAACCCGAAAATGTAGCGGATTTGCGACGGTGCTTACTGCGACTCTTAAACGAGCCCGGTCTCATCGAGAGACTGCGTTCTGTCAAGTCACAGTTTAAAACGGTGAATGAGTATGCGGAAGAGATGGAAGAGATTTATCGTGAAGTTCACTCGCAGCGGGGCCAGGGGGACATCACAGAGGTTTCGCGGCAACTGTTTGGCGGGCATAGCCCGCCCTACACAATCGCGCCACTGTCGGCCAATGACAGAGTAGGGCAGGCTGTGCCTGCTGTATCCGTCCTCATCCCCACGAAAAATGGCGCACGTTACCTTGCTGAAGTTCTCGATGGCGTTCGCAAGCAGCAAGGAGACTTTCGACTCCAAGAGATCATTGCCATAGATTCTGGATCGTGCGACGAGACGGTGCAGATCTTGAAACAATACGGAGTCACTGTTGTGCAGATACCTGCCCAGGAATTTGGACATGGGCGAACGCGCAACTTGTTAGCTTCACATGCGCACGGCGATACGCTGGTATTTCTCACGCAAGATGCGACTCCGGCGAATGAACGCTGGTTGCACAATCTGCTCGCTCCGTTACGCCACGACCCAAGTATTGTTGGGGTTTACAGCCGTCATATACCACGGCCCGATTGTCATCCGATGGAATGGCACCGGATTGTTGAGTACGAGTTCCACGGCAAACTCGAGTCGCGCGTACACGCGATGATCGATAACCCTGATTACGAACGGAATCGATATCTGTATCGGTTCTTTGCTAATACGAGTGCGGTGCTCCGTCGCTCTTTCTGGGAACATTCTCCGTTCCCTGAGGTGGACTTTGCTGAGGATCAAGCCTGGGCTGATCAAGTACTGAAAGCAGGGTGCAAGACGGCCTATGCGGCAGATTCGATTGTGATACATTCCCACAGCTACGGGCCGTGGACGAACTTCTGTCGTCACTTCGAGCACGCGGTAGCGATGCACAAATTGTTTGGTGACCCTCCACAGCGATCGTTGCAAGAGTGTCTGACTGGCGCGTTACGGGTCGCCAAGTTGGATTTGCTATTTTGGCGGCGGCAGAAGGGGTACAGTAAGGCTGAGGTGCTAAAGCAGTGGGCGGGACCGGCAGTGAACTGGCATCTTGCGGGAAATATAGGCTATTGGTTAGGTGAGCAAGTCGAACGATTGCCACGGTGGCTCGTACGGCGTCTGTCCTTTCAAGAGCAGGTGAAACGGAGATAAGCACTCTATGCGCATTTTACAAGTTGTGCACGGCTTCCCGCCGAATGAGTGGACGGGAACGGAATTAGTCACGCTTCATCTGTCGCAAGCTTTACAACAGCGTGGACACGAGGTGAGTATCATAACGCGGGTGTATGACGCGACCGCCGAGGAAGGAACCGTCCATGACGAGACGTTTGGCGGCCTTCCAGTAGTCCGTATAGTGAACAACTACACGCGGAGTGGTTCGTTTCGCCTGCTGTATGACAATCCTTGGCTCAATCGTCCGTTCCTCCAACTGTTGGAACGTGTCCGTCCCGAAATTGTTCATTTCCAACACACCCAACATCTTTCTGTAAGTCTGCTCCGCCTTACCCCAGCCCTTGGCTATCCGACCGTCCTGAGCTTGCACGATTTTTTCTTTGCCTGTCATCGCGTGCATTTACTGGACGCGCAGCAGAGGCTTTGTCCTGGTCCGGAGCGGGGTGAGCGGTGTGTGGCGTGTCTGCAAGAGTCGGCTTCGGCTGAGGAAGCCCGTCAGCGGTTTACGGACATGGAAAGGGTAGTGCACGCCCCGGATGTCGTGATAACGCCGTCAGTCTTTCTTGCTGACAAGATGCGAGGATATTTCCCGTTCTTGACCGATCGGTTGCGGGCGGTCCCACTTGGAGTGAAGGCGGTGCCAGGGGTCACACAGGAACGCTCTCCGCGTCCATCTGGTACCCCATTACGGATTCTCTACGTTGGAGTCCTCGCCCCGCATAAAGGTGCACACGTGTTGCTCGAAGCACTCAAGGGGCTGCCGAGCGAGGCTGTGGAAGTGTCTCTCTACGGTCTCGAATGGTCACAGTGGGCGACATACATCGCGCAACTCCACGAGACCGCGAAAGAACTCCCGGTGAAATTCTGCGGAACGTATACTCATGACCAACTTGGTGACATCTTGATGCGGCATGATGTCTTAGTCATGCCAATGATCTGGGAGGAGACCTTCTCAATTCTGGTCCGTGAAGCCTTTTTTGCTGGGATGCCGGTGATTGCCGCACGACGGGGAGCGCTGACTGAGGCCATCCAAGATGGTGTTAATGGTTTGCTCTTCGAGCCGGAGAATGCAGCAGATCTGCAACGCTGTCTCACCCGCTGCATTAAGGATACCGGATTCCTGGAGCGCTTACGGAGGGCCGTCCCGCCGGTGAAGACGATAGAAAAATATGCGAGCGAGATAGAGGACATCTATGGAGAGGTGATTACACAGCGGAAAGGGCAGCTTTATTTCCCTCCTTTGGAAAAAGAGGGAAATGCGCAGCGTGAGGGGATTCTGTCGTCGCAATGCGAAGACCCCTCTCAACCCCCCTTTGCAAAAGAGGAAGGTAAGCAAGGTGTCGAGACTTTCCAGACGCTTCCTGAAGGGAAAGAAAGCGTTGTCTGCCGTCAGATCGAAGAGATGAAGTCTATCTCTGTGAGTGTCTGCATTCCTACCTATAACGGCGCAGCATTCTTGACCGAGGCGATCGAGAGTGTTCTCTCGCAAAGCTTCAGGGATTTTGAATTATTGATTGTCGATGACGGATCGACCGACACAACGCTCGATATCGCTCGTTCATTTACCGACCCCCGTATTGCTATCTACCAGAACGAGACACAGCTCGGGATTCCTGGAAACTGGAATCGCTGCCTCTCTTTAGCTCGTGGCGAGTATATTTGTATCTTTCATCAGGATGATATCATGTTACCGGAAAACCTAGCGAGAAAGGTGGAGATGCTGGCCGCCGATCCAACGATTGCTTTCGTCCACTCCTCCAGTTGAGTTTCTTATCGAGGCGGCGGCACCGAACCCACCTATCGACTGGATCGACAATGCCGTGGACGATTGTGTCATTGCTGGGAAGGCTTATTTTTACCAGCTTCTCTTTCGCAATCGCATTTGTGCGCCTGCGGTAGTGGTACGGCGTGCACACTTGTTAAAAATCGGACAATTTGATGAACGGTTGGGATTTGCTTGTGATTATGTCATGTGGATGAAACTATGTGCGGAAGGAAATGTTGGTTTCATTAGCCAACCGCTGTTGTTGTATCGATGGCATCAACAAAATGCCTCTCATGCCTTTCGATTTAAGCGCGAGGTGGATGAGACACTGCTTGCGCGGCAGGATGCCCTCCACCATTATGCCGAGCGACCGGCGAGCAAACAGGAACCCAAAGCTCTGCAGTATGCGCTTGACGCCCTTGCTGAATGGCATCGCCGTGTCGTTGCGCTTGACGCGCAGAGCGAACGCCAGCTTGCCTATATTCGTGAGGTAGAGCAAATGAAGGATCAAATATGGGCAGATGCGCAACGGGTGGGAAAGGCGTGGGAGGACCAATATCGGTATATTCAAGAGCTGGAGCAGATGAAGGATCAAATATGGGCAGATTCACAACGGGTAGGGAAATCGTGGGAAGAGCAAAAAGCCCACATTGAGAATCAGCAACGTCATATTGAGAATCAGCAACGTCATATTGAGAATCAGCAACGTTACATTACGGATCTCGAACAAGAACGCGCACGGCTCGTGGTAGAGACGGAGCGGCTTGCTACTGAGGGTGACGCGTTGAGAGTTGAACTTCAGCGACGACTCCCAGAACGACTCGGGCGACTTGCCCGTCGGATCGGGTTACGTATACGATCCCGACTCATACTTCATCAAGCAAAGGAATAGGCATGCGGATTTGGTTGTTGACTTCAGAAATCCCTCAAGAAATTTCAGCGGGAATCGCACGGTACGTTGATACCTGGGCGCGCGTTCTTGGGGCTGCGGGACACGAAGTCGTGATTCTAGCTCACATGCGGAAGCCGTGTGACACCATGCTTGCCCCCGGAGTACGATTGATTGGTGTCGTTCCACGAGACTCCCTGTTGAATGAACTGAACCCAGGAGGGCAACCAGATACACACCCGGCGTATCCCTACAACATCTTCGCACACTGGCCAGCCTTCAGTTATCAATTAGCTGAGGAAGTGGTGAAACTCTTGCAGCACCTGCCACCGCCCGATATCATTGAATCACAAGAGTACGTGGCGATTCCGTATTTTCTGTTGCAGCGCAAGTTGACCGAGAATACGCCGCTCAAAAATATTCCGATTCTTGTGCACCTCCACAGCCCCTCGTTTGAACTGTCACGGGTCAATCAAGTACCACGCTATCGCTTCCCGGAATATTGGGAGGGGCAGATGGAAAAGTTCTGCATCGCGGCTGCCGACGCTTTGCATGCGCCGACCCGCTTTGCCGTGCAACGAATTGAGCACGCTCTTGGTCGTTCTCTTGATGTGAACATCCTGCCCCATCCAATGCTATCGTGGCGGACTGTTGCTCCACAAAAAGTGCAACCACGTCATTTGGTTGCGGTCGGGCGCGTACAGGTACTCAAAGGTGTTCTCCCGCTGGTCAAGGCGTGTAGCCGTCTGTGGGCAGCCGGAGAAGATTTTGTTCTGACCTTTATCGGTAGCGATGCGGATTTTTGGCCCAAAGGAACCACGGTTGGAGCGTATTTGCGCGAGCGTTATGCACGATGGGTTGACGCCGGTCGTCTGCGGTTTACGGGAAAAATTGAGAGCGACGAGGAAATGTGGAACCAGGTTCAACAGTCATGGGCACTGGTGGTCGCGTCATTATGGGAAAGCTGTTCCTATGTCACAATGGAAGCGATGGGGATGGGCCAAGTCGTGCTCGCTTCGCAGTTTGGTGGGCAAGCCGAACTGATCGAACGCGATGGTGTAAACGGTTTTCTGTTCGACTGGGATACGCCTGGGCACTTCGAACAACAGTTAAAGAGAGTCCTGGCGCTGAGTGAGGAAGAGCATCACGCCATTGCGCAGAATGCCCAAGCTCGCATTCGTTCCCTCTGCGATCCTGAGGTCATCCTCTCCCAGCGGCTGCGGCATTATGAGGCGGTCATTGCTCAGCATGCCCCTCGGCGCATGTTTCCGGCGGTGAATGTGGTTCCAGACACACTCTCGGCGAGTGCCCAGCCTACGAGTGCGGCAGCTCCGGCGGGCGACCCTGAGCAAGCTGGGTTGCTGTCCGTTATCATCCCCTTTTATAACCTCGGTGACTACTTGCCAGAAACGGTCGAGAGCGTTCTCGCATCAACCTATACTCCCTGTGAAATTCTTATTATTGATGATGGCAGCACAGAGCCGAAGAGTCTAGCGGTTCTCCACGAACTCGAAAGTCGACGCCTGCCACACCTTCGGGTCATTCATACTGAGAATCAAGGGTTAGCTTCCGCCCGTCAAGTTGGCGCAGAGTCTGCACGTGGGGAATTCGTGGCACTCGTTGATGCCGATGATATCGTCGGCCCCGATTTTTTTCAGCGGTCCGTTGAGGTCATGCAACGCTACGCGAACGTCTCCATCGTGTGTTCCTGGTTGCGTTTCTTTGGCGAAGCAAATGACTTGTGGCCGACGTGGAACGGGGAATTTCCCTATCAGCTTGGTCATAATATGATTGCGATTATCGCGGTTGTCCGGCGGACTGCGTTTTTGCGGGCGGCGCGTAATGCCGCAAACTTTGAGTACAATTTCGAGGACTATGAAGCTTGGCTGGCGATGCTTGACATGGGGGGCGTGACGGTGAGCTTGCCCTATCCGTTGGTCCGGTATCGTATTCGCGCTGGCTCGATGTTCCGCAGTGCTAATCGTGACCAATTTCTTTATCTATATGATTTGCTGACTCAGCATCATCCGGAGCGTTACCGAGAATGGGGCGTCGAACTTTTCAACCTCCAGAATGCTAATGGACCGGGGCGGAACTGGTTTCAACCCGCACAACTAGTGGGTGAACCGTCGCAAGAATATGTTGCGGCCTTGGAACGGCATCGAGATCAATTACAGGCAGAGATCCGTACATTAGGGGAGGCATGGGAGGATCAGTATCGCTATATCACTTCGCAACGGGACTATATCGAGAACTTAGAGCGGCGCTGCAACGAGCTGGTCGTGACATCCCAAGCGAACGCCGCCCATTTCCTCTCGAATGGCAATGGAATCTCCTGGCGCGACTATGAAATTGGTGGGCGGTTCGTGAATCGGGTGCGGAGCACCTGGGTTGCTCGGCAAGTCTTGCGCTCTCCGGTTCTTAAACAGGCATTCAAAAAGGCTCTGCGGATCGGGGCACGATTCACTGCGTAGGCCATGAGGAGAATCGTCCTACCAGCAAAAGGAAAGTGAGATGTCAGTCCAGATCATTTATGATGCCCCTGCACACTTAACGATGCCAGAGCGATTTCTCTTGTACTCCCTTATCTATGGGTTGCGGCCTGCCTCCGTCTTGGAAATTGGTACAGCTCAAGGAGGCGCGGCGATGATCATCTGTGCGGCTATGGATGCTGTGGGAAGTGGACGACTCGTCTGTGTTGATCCGGCTCCGCAGGTTACCCCGGACCACTTCGCACACCTCTCACATCGAGTTTCTTTCCTCAGCGCCGCTTCTCCGGAGGCAGTTACGAAGGCTCATGAATTGCTTGGGTCGCCTTTTGATTTCATCTTTGTAGACGGAGATCACACCTATAGTGGGGTGCTACGCGATATCGAGGCGGTGAGCCCTTTCGTGCATGAAGGCAGTTATGTGCTTTTTCATGATGTCCACTACTTTGAAGTCCAAGAGGCGATCGATGAAGCGTGCAAACACCTCCCATTCATAGACTGTGGCCTGCTCTCGTTAGATGCGACGAGAACAGAGGACATTCACATGGGAAAGCCGGTCGTGTGGGGTGGCTTACGGCTCTTACGGTTCGCTCCTTCGTCACAGAGCGGAACCGAGAGAGACCACCATACCTTGTCTCACCCTGCCGAACTGGACACGCCGCTCGTGCGAAACAGGGAGCACATCAATGGCCTTTCTGGTTGGCAGGGTCGGGGGATGATCGAGGATAGGGAAAAATCTGCATGAGACGTTTACGTGGTTTGTGGAGTAGAAGCAAGCAAAAGCTCAAAACCTCTACTGTTGAGCATTCTCTCACGAGTTTTCTTCCAGATCGAGAACGTCTGACGAAATGGGCAGGGGAAGTCGGAGAAGACTGGAAGGGACACTCTCGTGTTGCTTTAGACTATTACGAGTCTGCGGAGCAGTGGATCGAGCAGGCGTGGAGCCAAACGGTCTGGCCGTTTATTCAGGGGTGTGACTTTTCCTGTGTGGTTGATTTGGCGGCCGGTCATGGTCGCAACACAAGAAAGCTTTTAGAGTTAGCTAAGAAACTCTACCTGGTTGACATCAATGCAGATAACATTCGCTTTTGCCAGCAACGCTTTGCCACAGAGAAGAAAATCACTTACATCCAGAATGACGGCTTTACGTTGAGCGGTATTCCGAGTGGTGAAGTCTCTCTGGTCTATTGTTTCGATGCGATGGGCCATTTTGACAGTGATGTTGTTCGTTCGTATTTGCACGACTTCTACCGTGTTCTGAAGCCTGGTGGATACGGGTTTTGCCACTACTCGAACTACGACAAGAATCCCACAGGGAATATTCATGACAATCCTGGGTGGAGAAACTTTATGTCACAAAACCTTTTTCACCACTACTGCGCCAAAGAAGGACTTGAAGTTGTCAAATCCCAAATTATTGATTGGGATACCCCAAATCAGGATTGCGTGACTTTGTTTAAGAAACCGCTGTGAAGCGAGTCGCATGTTTCCTGTTCTGCGGATGTTGGCCATGAGGGTATCGATTGTCATTCGCAGCAAAAATGAAGAGCACTTCATCGGCTCAGTGCTACAAAGGGTTTTGGAGCAGGAGTTTACTGAACAGTATGAGGTGATCGTACTAGACTCAGGGTCGAAAGACCGGACAGTGGAGATTGTGCGTGGCTTTCCGGTACGACTGGAGGAAATCCCTACGGGCGAGTTCACATTCGGTTTTGCGCTCAATCACGGAGCCTCATTAGCTCATGGTGAATATGTTGTGTTTCTCTCGGCCCACTGTGTGCCGTGTTCTCGTTCCTGGTTGCGAGAATTGGTAACCCCATTCACGAATAACGCACTGGTAGTGGCGACCTATGGCCGACAGAAGCCCATACCAGGAGTAAATCCGCTCGAAGAGCGAGAATTGGAGCAGTCGTATACGCTCCAAGCTGACAACACCGTCCGGGCGTCGTTCTCCAATGCCAATAGTGCGGTGCGGAAAAGTGTGTGGCAGGATGTCCCGTTCGATGAAGAAACATCTTCAGGAGAAGATTTTCTGTGGGCCTATACGCTTCCGGCACCGTACATTATTCGGTACGTCCACGATGCGAGCGTGTTCCATAGCCACCCGCCATTGCTTCGTTACTGGCGGAGACGCTGGTATGAGGAGGGACTGATGGGGCAATATCTCGCCTTACGACACAAGGTACCTGATCCACAAGCCGCATCCTCGCCATCGCAGTCCTCACTTGCCGCGATGATTGGACGCAGCCATAAAACCATACGTGAGTTATGGCAAAAGCGCGAGTTTGTGGCGCTGTGTCGTTACCCCCTGTTCGCTCTGAACCGAATCTACTGGTATAAGAAAGGGCACCGCGACGGGGAACAGTTGTACGGACCCTCTCGCACCCACCCTTCTCCAACAAAGGGAACGGCACTCTGAGGTGATAACCACGGACAACAATGTTTCCGGAAGGCACTTCTTCTGCTGTCCGTGCCGTTTGGGTATAGAAGAGAAGGAAAAGGATATCACTCGTGCAGATCCTCCATGTTGTCCAAGGCATGCCACCAGAAAGTTTAGGTGGGACGGAGATGTATGCAGCGCACTTGGCTACTGCACTGCGTCGTCGTAGGCACGAGGTCCAGGTCTTCACCCGCGTGAATGACCCCCACCGACCTGAGGGTGCAGTAGATACGGTTAGCTACGACGGTTTGCCAGTGACGAGAGTCAATAACACCTTCACCCGCCTCAATACCTTTACCCGGAGTTATCTCAATCCAGACATTGCTGAGCAATTTAGCGCTTTCCTGGATGCTGTCACCCCAGAGGTCGTACACTTCCATCACTTGATGTATCTTTCGACCACTTGCGTTGAGGAGACTGCACGACGAAGAATCCCAGTTGTGATGACCCTGCACGATTACTGGCTCATCTGCCAGCGTGGTCGATTTCTCAAGCCTGATCTTTCGGTGTGTTCAGGTCAAACGGATGAGGGATGCGCGCGCTGTTTTGGATATCTGCTGTCTAGGCAACTGATCCCAATATATCAAAAACTGAGGCTCGCCCCGGGAAAACATCGTTGGTTGAGAGATCGGCTCCGTTGGGTATATGCAAAGTACGTTACTCATCGCCGACCTTCGGCTGAGGCATGCTTGCAGATTGCTCAACGTATGGCGCATATCCGTGAGATCTGTAAAGCTGTATCACTCTTTCTGGCGCCGTCGCAATTCCTCCGAGAACAGTTCTTGGCGTTCGGTATTCCATCGGAAAAGATTCTCTTTGCGGAGTGTGGGCTACCACCGATGATGCTCCAGAATGGCAGAAAACGGCAGCCCCATGATCCTGTGATCTTTGGCTATATTGGAGTTGTTGACCCGGTGAAAGGCGTTCATCACCTAGTTGAGGCTGCTGTCCCGTTAACAGGAGCAGAGCTGCGTATTTACGGTGGCGAAGCTGACTACGCTCCTTATCCGGACCGAGCACAGTTCCTTGCTCAGCTTCGTAGTTCCCCCCACATCCGTATGATGGGACGCTACGAGCATCATGAGGTTGGGCGCATTCTCGGAGAGGTCGATGTCGTGGTAGTTCCGTCGATCTGGTACGAGAACGCCCCACTGGTTATCCGTGAGGCGTTTCTAGCGAAAAAACCTGTTGTGACAGCTGCCTTCGGTGGCATGCCGGAGTGGATACAGGATGGTGTGAATGGCTTGCTCTTCCGCCCGCGCGATGTTGGGGATTTGCGTCGGACTTTGGAGCGGTTCATCACCGATCCCTCGTTGGTGGGGAAACTATCGCAGCACTTTCCTCCGGTTCAGTCTATTGCAGCCGATGCTGAAGCAATCGAAGGATACTATCGTAAGCTTATCGATCAAATCTCATAATATTCGTACACTACGCTGATGGATAGTTGCTCCGTTCGTCCTGAGCGAAGCGAAGTCGAAGGATGAAGGTATTGGTTAACAACGCATGCTTCGACTCCGCCCTTCGGGCTACGCTCAGCACGAGCGGTATTCGTGTAGTGTGTGCCAATGTCAGGGGTTTCGGCTGAGGACGATGCTTATACAAGACTCCTTATCAATTGCTATTCCCTGTCGTGGGAGTGAGCCTGGACTCAGAACAACACTTAGAAAGCGTGCACGAAGCATGCCTGCATCAGCGGTTGCCCGCAGGGCTCATTACTGAGCTACTGATTTGCATCAATGGCATTCGCTTAGGAGAAGAATGCGTCCCATTAACGGCGATGCGTGAGTTTTGTCAGCGGCACCAGGTGAAGTGTGAGGAAATGTGGGTAGAGTATGAGGAAGGGGCAGGGGACGAGTATAGGTCCCCTCGCCCTGTCCCTTTCCCACTAGAGGAGAGGGGACCGAGAACCTTTCCTCGTTGCACTATCTTACTGACCGAACGTAAGGGCAAACCTCCAGCCTGGAACACCCTCTGGCGATGGGCACAGGGGACCATGGTGCTTTTTTCTGATGCGGATGTGCGAATTGACCGTAACTCTGTGTACGCGCTCTATACACGAATGCAGCAAGAGCCTACGCTGAACTTGGTTGCCGCACAGGAAGTCCCATTTCTGCCCGATGGTGGTACCCTGTGGGGTCGGATGGGCGCGATTCCCTACCGCTTTAATTTTGGCAATGCTGGAGGACGACTGCTCTTGCTGCGTAAAACTGTGCTTCCGAATGGAATTCCAGACAATCTCTTGCTCGAAGACGCATGGCTAACAGTGGCGGTCGGTCGGTCGCATATGACTAAAGAACTGCATGCGCAGGTTTTTTTCGTACCTCCAATGACATGGCGCGATTATTTTGCCGAACGAGTACGAACAGAGGGTGGGAAGCTGCAGATTCTGCGAGAGCATAGGAAGCTGCTCGTTGCGGGGCCGATTGCTCAGTACCACTGGCCGCATTTCTGGCGCGCACTCTCTATCCGTGAATATCCATTGGTGCTGCTGTCTTTGGGGATCAAGGGTGTCGCGCGTCTGTGGGCACGACTGGCGTTAACTCGCAAAGATTTTTACTCTTTGTATCGTCCGTTCTCATCGACGAAAGGGTGGAGGGGGTAACAGTAGTGATCAAAGCTTCGATTGTAATTCTGACGTGGAACTCGACGGACCTCTTGCGTGGATGTTTGCTGTCTCTTCCGCAGGCTATCACTACCTGTCCGTATGAAGTCCTTGTCGTCGATAACGGCTCGCGTGGATATACTCCTGCTTCTTTACGTTTTGAGTTTCCGTGGATGCAACTCATGGTGAACAGAGACAATCGTGGCGTTGCTCCCGGACGGAATCAAGGCATCAGAGTTGCACAAGGGGAATATATTATCCTGCTTGATGACGACACTGCTGTGGAACCCAGCGCGTTCGATCGTCTCATTGCCTATATGAATACTCATCCCCGAGTGGGGCTGTGTGCGCCGAAACTTACTGACCTTGAAGGGCAACTCCATCTCACTTGTCGTTTTTATCCGACACTGCTCGATAAGCTTGCACGACAGATGCCAGTCGCGAAGGTCCAGCAACTTCGACGCGAGACCGAGATGGCCGAATGGGATCATAGTTCCATCCGTGCAGTTGACTATGTGATTGGTGCGTGCCAAGTCATTCGTCGTGAAGCACTGATGACCGTAGGGCTGCTGGATGAGAAGATTTTTTATGGACCAGAAGATGTCGACTTCTGTTTGCGTCTACGACAAGCTGGGTGGCAGGTGATCTACAACCCGGAGGCGGTGGTCATTCATAAGGAGCGCCGAGTGGCGCGCTCATTATTTTCCGGGCTGAGTTGGAAACATCTGTGGGGAATAAGCTACTACTTCTGGAAACATCGGTACCTGTTTTCTCGGCAGCGGCTCTATCGTCGTTTAGAAGACGTTCAGCCTCTTCATACACCTTCCCCTTTGTAAACAACACAGTATGGCAGACACTGCCCTAGCAGGGACAACAGTACGACGACCGACACTACGGTACCAGACCACGCTGCTGGTCTTGATGCTGGCAGATATTCTCTGCGTCCTCTTGGTCTACCTCCTCGCTTTTGCGCTGCGTATTCATGTGTCGTTCCCTTTTACCGCAGATCTCCTACCATCGGTTCGTTTTACCGAAGTCAATCATCCGTTGTTCATCCTTGCAGCGTCACAAATCATTCTGCTGTACTTTTTTGGTTTTTACGACCTTCACGCTTTGGTGCATCGAACACGATTAGTGACCAATGTTGCAGCAGCGTTAGGCGTGCAGTTGCTCGCGACATCCGCGTGGTATTTTTTCCGGGGCGATCTGTTCTTTCCCCGCTCTGTGCTTGTCTTGTTATGGATACTCAATACCGTGGGAGTGACGATCCTTCGCATATGGGTAGTGCGTTGGCTCGCGCGCGTGCGACCACTTCGTGTGCTGTTGGTTGGTGCGACAGAGGAACTCCGTACCTTCTTAGCTGGACTCCCAGAAGTTTTCCATACGCCGGGGCTGATACTGGTCGGATTGGTGACCGTTGATGGACCGACACCGGTCGCCGCGCACCCATCTGTGCCATGGCTCGGTAGTGTGGAGGATCTTCCTCAACTCATGCGTCAACATAGTATCGAGGAGGTGATTCTTCTTTCACAGCCGACCTGGAAAGATTCGTTTATCGATAGTTTGGTACGCTCTTCGGGCGGATGGCGAGAGAATGAGGACCGTCCTCGGGTGTTAGTGGTACCGTCAGTATATGACATTTTAGTCGGTCGCGTATCAACGTTACGGTTGCACGATGTGCCGTTGGTGGAAGTCCTGAAAGACCCACAGGAGGACCTCGCGTTCCTTATCAAGGAAGTGGTGGATGTTGGGATTGCGGCGGTGCTTTTGCTGCTCAGCCTGCCTGTGTTATGTGTCGCCGTGTGTTGTATCAAACTCACATCGGCTGGGCCGACGTTCTATCGTCAACGCCGGGTTGGGCGCGACAGTAAAGAGTTTGTGATGTACAAGCTGCGTACGATGGTCGATCGAGCAGAGGCCACAACTGGGCCGGTACTTGCAGGAGCGGATGACGAACGAATCACGCCTGTAGGTCGTTTCTTGCGGGCCATGCGTATTGACGAGCTTCCACAACTCTTTAACGTATTGAATGGCACAATGAGTTTGGTCGGTCCACGACCCGAGCGCCCAGAATTCGTCGAGGGATTCTTGCGGACGATTCCAGGATACGCCGAACGTTTGCAAGTCAAACCTGGACTCACTGGACTCGCGCAAGTGAATGGTGAATACCACACGACAGCAGAATACAAACTCAAATATGATCTTGCGTATATTTACAATTACTCCTTGTGGTTAGACATGCGGATAATGGCCGAAACCGTGAAGGTGATGTTAACACGCAAGGGAGTGTGAACGAGTGCCGCGTGTTACTGGGATAACTCTCAGTTCCAAGTTGACGCCCTTTGTATTCCTGTCATTGTTCTTTGCTACGTTCTCGTTACCGGTTGCTTTTCAGCAAGGATCACTTGCCCTTTGTGCTTGTGGTGAGTGCGATACTTTGTTGGCGAGAACGGCGGTGGCCGACAACAGCGCTTGATCGTCCACTCCTTCTACTGTTTAGTGCGTTCCTGCTTTCGACGGTGTTCTGTCCTGCGGTAGGAAACTCACTGCTTGGGTATCGGAAGCTGTGGTTGGTCGGTGCATTCTTTGTCACGGCAACACTGATCCAGAAGCCCAAAGACGTTGAACGCCTTATCTCGCTGTTGGCGATAGTGGCAAGTGTGGTCGCTGCGTATGGCATCGTACAGCACTACACGGGAATCGATCTCAACAAACAGTTACGTGGGAAACCGCCCTCACTCGACCCCTTCTGGTTTGGGCAGGACGAGGGATGGCGTACAAAAGGCTTTCACCCTTCCGGGATTACTTTTGCTCACAATCTGTTGTTTCCTCTAACGTTTATGACGGTTTGGTTGTCAGGTGCAGGGCTTGCACTCCGCCAACGACTGTTGCTTACGGTAGGATGGAGCTTGATGGTGTTTGCCCTGTTATTTTCTCTGACTCGTGGGGTGTGGTTGGCCTACCTTGTCGTGTTGTTTCTTCTCGGAGTTATCCGTGGTGGCAAAACGTTGGCCGGGGTGACGGGTGGGGTGCTCGTCTTTGGTCTTTTTCTCATCACTGCCGGAGCAGGCGTCCAGGAGCGTTTCCAGTCAACCTTCGATTTTGTTCAGAACCTCCCACGGAGTCATATCTGGCAAGCAAATATCGAGATGATCAAGGAGCGACCATTGCTAGGGTGGGGCTATGGGAATTATCGCAAATTCCGCGATCCCTTCTACGAACAGCATCCGCAGGCGGATCACACTGGCCATGCGCACAACACTTTTCTCCAAGTGGGAGTCGATATCGGTCTACTTGGATTGGCAGCCTTTCTGTTTTTCTTCTGGTCGTTGCTTCGTCTGGGATGGGAAACCTATCAATGTATACCTCCCGGGGATGAACCGTTCCGCAGCATGATTCTAGGCGCCTTTCTCAGTATCATCGGCTTTCTGATTGGTGGTCTGACGCAGCACAATTTCGGCGACGCCGAAGTCGTTATTGTCATGTGGGCTATTGCTGGGCTTATGGCGCGGATGGGACAGGAAAGAGAAGAGTTAAGAATGAAGAGTTAAGAGTTGAGAATTAAGATGAGAAAATCAGTCATTCTTCACTCTTCATTTCCTAAAGCCCTTGCTGCTCCTTGGTCTCGTCGATATGGTGAAAACTACACAACATGCACCGTCTGTGGGGTTACATCGTCCGCTACCGTGCCCGCTATGCGCGCGGGATTCTCTGCCTGATCGCCTCCGCGACCCTGGCGATGTCGATTCCCCTGTTGCTCAAGTGGACTATCGAAGCAATTCAACAGCACCGTTCGTTTCATGACGTGCTGTTTTATGTGCTGGTAATCATTGGCATCGCTTGTGTCCAAGGCATTGTGCGGTCGATCTCACGCTTTATGATCTTCAACGTCGGACGCGATATCGAATACCAATTGCGCAATGATCTCTTTGCCCACCTGCAAAAACTCTCGCTGGGCTATTATCAACGTCAGGCGATTGGCGATTTGATGTCACGCTTGGTGAACGACGTGACCGCAGTGCGCCTGCTCTTAGGACTCGGTATTCTCAACCTGTTAAACACCCCTCTGTATTACGTCTACGCGGTCTCTGCGATGGTGATGATGGATCCCCAGCTAACATTGGCTGCCTTGGCGACATACCCATTCATGTTGTTGTTCGTCAAACGCATGAGCCGGCAGATGATGGAGAAAACGCTGAAAGTCCAAGAAGGACTGGCAAACCTCTCGACTCGGGTGCAAGAATCTGTAAGTGGCATGCACGTCATACGCGCTTACGTTCGCGAAGACTGGCAAGCTGCAGAGTTTACGCGTCTCAACGATATTTTTCGTGAAGAGAGTATGAGTCTCGCGCGCGTGCGTGGCCTGTTCCCACCGCTCATGAAAGCGGTGTCTGGCCTTGGTCTCTTGATCGTGCTCTGGTACGGTGGTTCGCACGTGATCGCTGGTCGCCTCAGTTTGGGCGACCTTGTTGCCTTCATGGGATATCTCCATCTGTTAGCTTGGCCGACCATGGCCCTGGGCTGGCTGATCTCTATCTTTCAACGTGGACAAGCGGCGTTGAAACGCTTGGAGGCGATCTTTCAGGCGCAACCTGAGATCGTTGATGGCCAAGGGGACGGTTTGGCACGACAGATTCGTGGAGAGATTGACTTTCAACACGTCGACTTTGGCTATCGTGCGCAACTCAATGGTCACTTAGTGTTACGCGACATCAACTTTACGATTCCCGCCGGAGCGACCGTCGCGATCGTCGGACGCATGGGGTCAGGAAAAAGTACCTTGGTGCAATTACTCCCGCGTTTGTTTGATATCCAAAATGGAACAATCAGGATTGATGGCCAAGATATTCGTACCTGTTCTTTGGCGGCATTGCGGCGTTGGGTCGGCTTCGTGCCGCAAGACCCGTTTCTGTTTTCGACCCGGATCAAAGATAACATTGCGTTCTCCTTGCCCGCAGTCGATATGGAGCGGGTGCGATGGGCTGCACGTGTTGCCCATCTCGACCAGGAGATTACGGATTTTCCTCGCGGTTACGACACCGTTGTCGGCGAACGGGGGGTTACCCTGTCTGGTGGACAAAAACAGCGGATGACCTTGGCACGCGCACTGCTCGCTGATCCACCGATTCTGGTGTTGGACGATGCGTTGTCGAGTGTTGACGTGCAGACTGAACGGGAAATTCTCCGTGGGTTGCGTGCGGCGACCCGCGATAAGACTGTGGTGGTGATTTCCCATCGCATATCTGCGGTCCGTGATGCGGATATGATTATCGTTCTTGAGGATGGTCGTGTCGTCGAAACTGGCACCCATACGCAGCTCGTTGAACGCAGTGGGATTTATGCAGATATCTTTCAGCAACAGGCATTGGAAGAAGAATTAGCTGAGCTATGACGCACGACGGACAACGCGAGGAGGCACTAGGGAAAACGTATGATGTCGCACTGCTGCGACGATTGTGGCGTTACGTCCGTCCGTATCGTGGGCAGTTTATCCTCTCGATCATCTGCCTCCCGCTGACTTCGGCATTTCTGCTCGCCCAGCCTTACATTCTGAAACTAGCCGTCGATAACTACATTGCTCACAACGACGCTGCGGGGTTGGCGAGGGCTGGCCTGTGGTTTGTCGTTGCGCTCATCGGTGAGTTCGTGTTTTTCTATCTTCAGTACCAGGCGACGATGACGGTTGCCCAACGCAGTTTGTCGGATCTCCGGATTGAATTGTTTACGCATCTCCAGACGTTACCCGCTAGTTTCTTCGATCGTAATCCAGTCGGTCGTCTCGTGACGCGTCTAACGACCGACGTCGATGCCATCAACGAAGCGTTTACCGCAGGGACGCTCACGATCTTCATGGATGTGCTGACCTTAATTGGCATCGTCGTGATTATGTTAACGATCGATGTGAAGCTCACTCTTGTAACACTTGCATTGTTGCCACCACTGATGATCGCGATGAACTTTTTCCGCGTGCGTTCACGAGACACCTATCGTGTCATTCGTGAACGTCTGGCACGCATCAATGCGTTCTTGCAGGAAACTCTTTCGGGAATTGCTGTCGTGCAACTCTTCGCGCAAGAGAAGAAACTGTTCGCCGAATTCGACGAGCGGAATCGTGAGTTCCGTGATGCGAATCATCTTTCCAACATGTATGAGGCGACCCTATTCTCTCTTGTCGAAGCCGTGGGGTCGATCTCGATTGCGCTGATGTTGTGGTATGGGGCCGTACAAATTGGTATGGGAGTCGTCGCGCTCGGAACGTTGGTCGCGTTCATCGAGTATCTGCAGAAATTCTTCGTACCTATTCGTGAGTTTGGGACCAAGTACACCACCATGCAATCGGCGATGACCGCAGTCGAGCGCGTGTTTCAATTGCTCGACACCCCGGTAACGATTGCCTCTCCATCGCAACCGCGCGAGCCAGAGCAGGTACGGGGGTACATTGTGTTTGACCACGTGTGGTTTGCGTACAAAGGAGACGACTGGGTACTGCGTGACGTTTCGTTCTCCCTTAAACCTGGCCAAAAGATCGCACTGGTCGGCGCGACTGGTGCGGGGAAGAGCACGATCAGTAAGTTGCTTAATCGCTTTGCCGATGTACAGCATGGGCGAATTCTGATCGACGGGGTTGATGTCCGCGATTGGGACTTGAAAACTCTCCGTCGCCAAATCGGGGTCGTGTTACAAGATGTCTTTCTCTTTGCCGGTGATGTAACAACAAACATTACTCTTGGGCGGAGTGGTATCACACAAGCAGACGTGGAACGCGCGGCGAGCTATGTCAACGCGAACCGGTTTATTGACCAACTTCCACGTGGGTATAAAGAACCTATACGCGAACGTGGATCGAACCTTTCTGGTGGACAACGCCAGTTGCTCTCGTTCGCCCGGGCGCTCGCCTATAATCCAGCGATTCTTGTGCTTGACGAAGCCACGTCAAGTGTTGATCCAGAGACCGAGTTGTTGATTCAAGATGCTATGGCCAAGTTAATGGCTGGTCGTACTACGGTCGTGATCGCTCATCGGTTTTCTACGATTCAATATGCTGATTGCATCATCGTGCTCCACAAAGGACAAGTGCGTGAAATTGGTACCCACCAAGAACTCATCAACCAACGCGGCATTTACTGGCGCTTATATCAACTCCAGTATGGTCAGCAGCTATCGGCAGTAAGCCCTCAGCCTTCGGAGGTTGGCGATTAGAAGGCGGCAAAAATTAACCGACAAGAATGCCTGTGGGCCTGAGACCGCGGACGCCGGACTTCGGATCCTGGACGGTTCACCCTACTGGCTACTGGCTACTTTTTTCCTTTTCCTCTCAGCTTGTTCCCCCACGTATGTCCTGCGTGCTGGTTACGAGGAGGCCAAAATCCTCTGGTACCGTCGACCTATAGTCGAGGTTCTTGCACGTCCAGGTCTTGATAATACGACACGCGAGAAACTTGAAATGGTCCTACGGGTGCGACAGTTTGTCGAGCAAGAACTAGACTTCAAAACAGGCGGCAGCTATCAGACACTCACTGAGATTGCGCAGCCTCCCATCGTTTACGTCGTGACTGCCGCTCCGCACACCAAATTGGAACCCTACACCTGGTGGTTTCCGATCATTGGGCGTGTAGCTTACAAGGGCTACTTTAATCAGGATGAGGCTAAGCAGGAAGCCCAGAAGCTGGAAGCGCTAGGATACGATACTTATATCCGGCCAGCTTTAGCTTTTAGTACGTTGGGATGGTTCTCCGATCCACTGCTGCCGCATCTCCTTAAGTATGATGGAGGGACGCTCGCGAACATTATTATTCACGAACTGTTTCATACCACTTTCTATCTGAAGGGGCAGTCAGCTTTTAACGAATCGCTAGCGAACTTTGCCGGTCATCGTGGGGTTATCGCCTTTCTGACCAAGGAACAGGGGAGTGAATCCGCGGTCACGCGCCAGGCTGTGACGGTGTGGGAAAGTGAACTTGCGGTCGCCAATTTTCTTGCCAGTGCGGCTGAACGGCTCAAGGCATTGTATAACTCATCGTTATCAGAAAGAGAGAAACTTCAGCAACGCGAGCAGGTGTTCACAGAGGTACAAGAAGAATTTCGTCGCTTACCTGTTACGGTGCGACGTGGTGCTGACCTAGCCACGATCAAGCTCAATAATGCGGTGATTCTCCAGTATCTGGTCTACCTGCAAGAGCTTGCCCTCTTTGAACGTGCTTACCAAGAGAATGGACAGAATTTGCGTAACACATTGGAGAAAATAACCAAGGCAGCGCGCAACGGCGATGATCCCTTTGTTACGACGCGAGCGTTGGTGGCGCCGTCGTTTTCTGAATAGAGTGAAGAATCTCTCTGAGAGACCCTCCGTGGAATTTATCCTGCCTGCGCCAGTGCCGCAGGCACAGGTGAGTTTGTCGAAGATCTCAGGGTGGCAGACCCTGTCTGCTAATCTTTAATGGTCTGATTTAGCCCCGATCCCGAGGATTCTTCTTTTCCAACGGGAGCGGTGGTTCATCCGGATCGGGATTGCGCGCTTGCTGTCGGCGATATTCGAGACAATGATCAGCGATCCAATTGACGGCTTTGATCACACCGGCCCGCACTGCTCGTTGGGTCGGTGGCTCTGAGGCAATAGCGGAGCGGAGTAAATCGGCACTGAACATCCCATCCAAGGCAGGGGAAAAATCTTGCGGTGAGACGGCAATGCGAGTTTCACTGATGAGCCAACCAGTTTTTCCATCAAAAAGATACAATGCCATTTCGACCTGATCGTGCTCACTCGTTGAGAGATTAATAAAAGTCCGCTCGGCGGCTGCCGTTGGGGCTCTCCCCTGACTTACTTCAGCCGTACCAAGCAGCGGATCCGCCGCGACGCCAGCCGCAACACTCGCTGAACTTAAACGGTAGGTAATGACAGAGCCTGAAACAAAAAACTCAGGCTCTTCATGACTCCCTACCCGGGCGGTGATTAGCTCACCTCTTCTTCCTCGGACGATCTTCTCTTGTGGCTCTAACACAGAGAATTGGCCGGTCTGTCGTAGAGCAGTCACAAGTTGAGCTTCCATCCCGCGCCCCAATAAGTTTCCTCGCCGAGGTGCACGACCACTCGTCTTATCGTCGAACTCGACCACGGCAACTTGCGCCTGCTCTCCTGACCACCCGACAGGAAGAGACGGTGGAGGAGGGGAGAAAACCACGGGTTGTGGTACTGGGGGAGGCTGTACTGAACAGGAAAAAATGACAGAACAGAGCGTAAGCGTTAACCAGCGATAGTATTGACTTTTTTGCATAGTAATTGCTTTTACACATCCATCATGCAGTGTATATAAAATTATTACTCTTTTTGTAGACCTGGGGCAAATTTATGCCCTTTCAGGTAAGGTCAGAGTCTCGGATCTATTGGATACCCAGGAGCAAGGACGTCCCGCCTCAACAATGCCGAAAGTGAAACTATAAATGCTGAATTGAAAACTAGAGCATTATCCCATTCACCACTCTGTGTTGAGCATTCAGTGGTCTTTATTCATCGTTCATCATCCAGCGTTCCGCGTTCTAATTATCGTTGTAAGAATCCCACTGCCACCTCTGCGACCTTATTCTCTAGCCCCCAGAAAAAATGATCCGCGCCGTCGACGATCTTCAGTGCCTTTGGCTCGGAAAGTTTGGCGACAAGGTCTTGGAGAACGGGTACCGGAGAATAGTTATCGTGATCACCGCTGATCAGCAGTTTCGGTTTATTCGCGTTCAGCAAAAACGAGGCATCTCGCATGCCAATAGGTAATGCAACACCGATCAATTTGTGAACTCTTGGATCGTCAGCTCCAGCACGTAAACCGACCATCGAGCCGAACGAATACCCGGCGACAACAACGGTTGGAACTGCTTGTCGGCTCAATAGATAGGTGACCGCTGCTTTTACGTCGTCTACTTCGGCATTGCCTTCATCATGCTCTCCCTCGCTGTTTCCGACTCCACGGAAATTGAAACGGAGCGTTGCGATTCCCACTGCCTGAAACGCATCGACCAGTGCGGAGACGATGTTGTTATGCATCTCCCCGCCGTACAACGGGTGAGGATGGCAAATAACCGCGCCAATCTTCGGTGTCTGCGATGGTATGGATAACAATCCTTCAAGTGTAATATCTCCGACTGGAAATGTAACGTGTTCTTCCACAGGTTCCTCCTTTTGTCCTTTATCTTTTTCCCCTTTATAGCGAAATCTCCATCTCTTCCAGCCGTGTGATGCTCCAGCGTGTGGCGCCCCAGAAGAGGATGACCGTGAGTGATAATGCTGTGGCAAACGAAAGGATGATACTGTTCCAGTCTCCAGTTGAGAGCGGCATTCGTTGGAAATTGCGCACTAAGAATAGATGCACTGGCCACGCTTCCAGGACGACAATAAGTCCGATGAAGACGATGCTGAACGCCATGTAGAGTACGCCACCAAAGCTGGCGGGAATTTTGGCGACGTGTTCGGCAGTAAAATTAGGATAGGCAATGCCAAATGCCATACCCAACGCAACAAGTGCAAAAGTCAGAAAACCTAAAGTGACCGGCGCGAGAATCATCATGAAGGTCGAGACGCCGAGGAAATAGTTAGTAACAACTGCCAGGACCTCGCCGAAGAACAACAGCGGGAGGAGTGCGACCCAAAACTTGCTCCACCACCAGCGGCGCAGATGCAGCGGGGCACTTTTCAGCACCCAGAAGGTTTTCCCTTCAAGGCTCAGTGCCGGAAACACAAACCGTATAGCAATTGCGGCAGTGACAAACGCCGCCAGAGCCAGGTTAAAAAAGGCAACGAAGTTTTGCAGATCAAGCATACCAACGAAACCAGTACCACGCGGCAGCACGCTGAAGTTATAGACATACACGACAATCAGCGCGAGGAGTTGAAAGAGCTGTGACCACTGGCCGGTATCGCGACAGAAGGTTTTTAAATCTTTGACAACGGAGACGCGCAATGGTGCCGGAAACAACCGAGCGATCCCACGAAGGATCGTATCTGCCCACTGACTTTGTCCGCCTCGTCGCCGTCCTTCTTGTGCTTTCGACCAACCGACTGGATATAACGCCGTTGCAGCCCACGCCCCAACAACGACGAGGACGAGTGAGGTGCTGAGTAACAACAGGTAGTAAAAGATCGGGTCTCCGGTTTTTAACCCGAGGAAGGGTAATAATGCTTCGCTCGCCCAGGTACTTGGTAGGAACGGCGAAGTTGGAGTTTGCATCGCTGCAAGGAACGCTACAAAATCAGAGAATGCCTCAGGATTGACCAATTTCTCTGGTTGCAGCAAACGGAAGAACATGTAGAGCAGGGCAAGAAACAACGCAGAAAATACGATGAGCATGTCTTTGCCACGTTGCGCCGGAAGAACGTAGGCAAGTACCATGGTGACAATGACACCAATAGCCGCTGGAACGATCAAAAACGGGATCAAAGTGAGCACGGTCATGACGTAATACATGGGGCCGCCACCATGCACGACACCATAGGCGAGAAACGCCGGCGCACTAAACAAGAGAATCATCCACGAGGAATCGACGAGAGTTTCGACAAACTTCGCTGCGAACAGTCGCCCAGGCGGAACGGGGGCTGGAACTAACAAGAGGAGGTCGCGCGAGAGAAAGAAGGTTGAAAGTCCAGTGATAACGTTGCTGAATAGCAGAATGGCAAAGAAGGTGAGAAACACCATGCTGAGCAGTTTTTGGTTGAGCACGGGACCAAGATCAGGAATGGTGAGGAAATAGGAGAGGGCGCGTGAGAAGAACCAAAACGTCCCTCCCCAGAAAAGCGCCATGAGCACCAGTAAGATAAAAGCTCGGGTCCAGCCGCCTTTCCCTTGCCGCTGTAATCCATTGCGCAGGGCGAGAAAGCGAGGAACCAACAAGAGTAACCCACTGTTCCTTGTCAATTGCTGATTATTCATACAGTTACCAGAAGACAGTTGAAAAAGTAGTCAGGAGTCAGCATCCAATAGTCAGTAGAGAAGAGGATTATTTTTTCCCTCTGGAAACTGAGCATGGAGAAGTGATATCTGATTCATGCTCGCAACGCCTCAATCACCTCCATCATGTCTGGGGCGGCCGTGAGTTTGAGGAAAATGTCTTCCAGACGATTCTCGGTACCAGCTTGTTGCTGTAACTCGTCGAGGGTGCCCAGTGCAATTAGTTTTCCCCCAAGAATAATGCCGATGCGATCGCACAGCTCCTCCGCCACTTCCAGACTATGGGTTGACATGAAAATCGTCTTTCCTTTGAGAGTGAGCGAACGCAGCAGTGATTTGAACAAGCGTGCGCCGATCGGGTCCATACCCACCATCGGTTCATCAACAACGAGAATCCGTGGGTCATGAAGAAGGGCAGAGGCCACTACGAGTCGTTGCTTCATACCATGTGAATAGCTCTCAATCAGTTCGTTCCCCCAATCAACAAGGCTAAAGAAATTGAGCGATTCCTCTGTCCGTTCGTGGCAGAGTTGAGGTGGGACTTGGTACAGACCACCAACGAATTCGAGGAATTCACGTCCGGTGAGTTTCTCATAGACGTACGGTCGGTCCGGGACAAAAGCGGAAATGGCTTTAGCCGCTAGTGGATCAACGGCGAGGTCGTGACCGCCCAGCGCAATGCGTCCTGCAGTAGGCTTGAGGAGCCCCATCATCATGCGAATCGTGGTTGTTTTCCCTGCGCCGTTCGGACCAAGAAATCCAAAGATCTCGCCTTCGGCAATGTTAAGATTAAGATCATTCACGGCAGTAAAGGTACCAAATTTTTTGCTGAGATGTTCGAGTTGGATCATATTGCCTCTGGGAAAGTTATGAGTTTTCAGGGGCCAGTTGTCGGTTGTCAGTTATCAGTTGTCAGAGAAGAAGAAGCTTTCTCTACTGACTACTGAATGCTGACTACTGGCTACTTTCCCAACTGATAACTACTTATACTCCACGACCTCCAATTGTATTTGCCCGATCACTTTCAACAACGCCATATGCTCTTCTGGTCCACCTTGAATAAACTTAATATGAGTCGCATCTGCGGGAAACTGATTGAATACTGGATCTACTGCGACCCAGTATTCGAGCCAGACCTCGGACCATGCGTGATAGTAGAATGCGCCATCGAGATAGACGACACCAGCAGTGACGCGAGCAGGAATACCGGCGGCGCGGGCCAAGGCTGTGAATAACACTGCATGTTCGTTACAATCACCTTTTTTACTGCTTAAGGCTTCGAGTGCAGTCGGTATACCAACAGTCGGTTCTTTGTCGAGCGTGGTATAGGTCCAATCGAGGAGTTTACGCACTGCCCGCTGTGCATCTTGTTCTCCCTTGAGAATCAGTTGAAGTTGTTCTTTGATGCGCGGATGTTCGCTCTGGAGAAATGGCGTTGCGATCAGATCGGGCGCGAATGTGGGATCACTTGCTGGAAGCTTGTATGAGACAAGCGTATCAATCGATTCATTGGTGACGGTTAGAGTGCCATCGAGATAATGTTGTCGCGGTGGGAACGCGAAAAGAGCTGCATCAGCGGAACCAGAAATCGTTAAGCGGAGTTGTGTCACATCACGCGGATTCGGGAGTGTATTTCGTACGGCGATAGCAGCGGAGGTGACGAGATCAAGCGGGGTGTTGTCGGACCACCCGTCGTTTATTGCCTCGGCTTGACTCTCTCGTAACAGAACCAACCCAAGGGCAGCCTCTTCCTTGACCACCTTTCCTTCGTGATCAATCCAAGCATGAACCGTCGTTCCACCGAAGCGCTCTGCGAGTTTCGTGGTGGGTATGGAACGACCTTTCACGGTGAGGGGTTCGTGCCCGACTGCCGTGACCTGGATCATCTCTGTTTTTGCTGTGAGCGGGTTAAAGATGCTGTAACGGCGCTCTTCGCCAGGTTGTAGGACAGTGCCATGTAGAGTGAGCTGTGTGATCGTAGGGAGGTATAGCGGTTCTTGTAACGGAAACGAGAATGGCGACGAATTCCCGCCAGTTGTGAGTTGGCCGTGTAACTCTCGTCCGGCAGGACCGTTCTCTCGGACTTCTCCGGCCACCTGGAACACGGCTCCGGCACTCACGAGTCGAAAAGAGAAATCCCGCAACGCATATTGTTGATCAATGTTGGCGTGGACTTCTGTATGAACGTTTTGATCAGTGTTCATCACCCGCAGTTTCATTTGCGACCGTTCTTTCCATTGGTAGCCGGTCGGCGTGGGTGTGAGGTGGCGGTGAAAATAGCCGATTTTCCTGTCTTGATGATAAATCCCCATCCATCCGTCGTGTGCAGTAAGTGGTTCGCTAGTCTGGACGGGGGTGGAGGGGGAAGAGGGCGTATTTGTCGATTGTGGATCAACAGTGGTCCGACGGATCAGCAATCCCACCATGACGAGCCAAAAAAGGACAATGCCAATACTAAGGAGGCGCTTCATACAATTCCTGTGACTTGTTTCCTCCAGACCCCTGTTCTACTGTCATCGTCCGATGACACGATTTTCTTTAAAGGCCAAGCGATGACGCAGAATATGCTCGCACCCGCAATGACTGACATCCCACGCTTTCTGGCCGACCGGATGTTAGGCCGCTTAGTCAAATGGTTGCGTATTCTTGGTTACGATACAGTGTACCTCCCGCAACTCTCACCACAAGGGCTCATACGCGAGGGACGCCAACAGGGACGCATCATCTTGACGCGCGATACTCGCGTTGTCCGACAGAAAGACGCTCCTCAGGTCATTTTCATTCACCATGATCTCTTTCGCGACCAGCTCAAACAGGTTATTGCGGCATGTCACCTTGATCCTTTTGCCCAACTCTTCACTCGTTGCGGTGAGTGCAATGAACTTTTGGCAGCGGTGAAAAAAGAAGAGGTGCACGATCGGGTGCCAGAGTACGTGTGGCAGACACAGGCAGAGTTTCGTCAGTGCCCAGACTGTCGTCGCTTGTATTGGGGTGCGACGCACAGAGAGCATGTGATAGCAGAACTCCAGCAAATGGGGTTGTTGGTAGAACCGTCCAGTGCCTAGGGTCCAGCGTCTAGGGCCAAAAGAAAAACTGACTTGTTACGATGCGCCTCTCCGGGATTTACGACAACCTCTCACACCTTTCCCTGCTGCCTCAGCGCTTCATAGAGGACAATCGCCGCAGCGTTAGACAAGTTCAGGCTCCGCACATAAGTGCCTGACATCGGAATTGTGTACAGTGAATCGGCGAGCATGGTGCGAACTTCGTCTGACAAGCCGCGTGTCTCGCTGCCAAAGACGAGAAAGTCACTTTCTGTGTACTTCACCTGAGTATACGAGAGCTGTTGCTCTGGCAGAGAAAGCCACCAACCTTCCTGATGGACGATGAGAGAGAAAGTCACTCCAGGTGGGATAATAGTGCACGTCGACGTATGGCCAATAATCGAGTCCAGCACGCTTGAGGTAGCGATCTTCAAGCGAGAACCCCAACGGTCCAACGAGGTGGAACGTGGTGTTCGTCGCGGCACACAAGCGCGCCGTTGTGCCAGTGTTGGGGGGAATTTCGGGTTCGACGAAGACGATGTGCATACGGTAGCCGTCAGTAGTCAGTTCTCAGTTGTCAGTAGGGAAAATGGATAAAGGAAGAAAAGGAGAACATGCTGGCTCCTGGCTACTCCTTTGTCGTTGCGAGTGAAATAGAAAAAGCTGTATTGCCAACCCGTAGGGAGAAGGTGCCATGTGCCCCATCCTCCTGTACATGTGCAGTGAGTTGGTAATACGCTGGGCGAAGGAACCGGGCTAAGTATGAACCTCCTTTGACCCGGCAATAGAGCACGTTCTCCTGACCAATAGAGAGTGACGTAGGATCAAGCAGCTCTTCACTTTCGTCATTCAGACGGAGGGTGAATCCCTGTACAGAATCGCCCATCACGCGCGTGACCACATAGGGCGTATCTTCAATCTCGACGGTGACTTTGTCCCAACCAATGGCGATTTCGTACATGCCTTCTGAGGTTCGTCGCAGACACTGACTGAACAAAGTGTTAATGCGTCGATTGTGGATACGCTCATCGTTCGCGTACCACCATCCATCTTTCCCGAAACTAATCTTCCGTGTGGGATCAATCGCCCAGAATCCTGCTTTTGGCATGGGTATGAACCAGGCGCATGCTGTGCGCCTCTCCAGCGTGTTACTCTTTTCACCGTTCGCTATCAATCACTAACGTTACCGGTCCATCATTCACGAGGTGTACGGCCATCGTGGCCTGAAACTGTCCAGTCGCAACTGGAACCTGATGTCGTTGTACACATTCGACAAAATACTCATACAAGGGTAAGGCGGTGTCTATCCCTGCGGCTTCAGTAAACGACGGGCGGCGACCTTTACGAATATCTCCATATAGAGTGAACTGCGATACCACGAGTATTTCGCCTTGAACGTCCTGAACAGAGAACGCAAACTTCCCTGCGTCATCAGAAAAAATCCGCAGCCCAACGATCTTGTCACTGAGGTACTCGGCCTCTGTCTGGGTATCTCTCGTTGATACACCCAGAAGAATGAGAAGGCCACGGCCAATTTGGCCAACCACCTGCTCATCGACGCGGACACTGGCTTCACTCACTCGCTGAATGACGGCACGCATAGAGGGGATAGGTTACCGGTTACCGAGGACGAGAGGAAGAGGCGAAAAGGGTAAACGGGGAAAAGGATAAAGGGCAGGGCGAAGAAGACAAATTTAGTCTTTTTCATTACCATTTCGCCATTTCTCCTCTTCCCCTTTTTCCTCGACTTGGCACAGACTTCCCTGGCGTCTTTCCCGCTCGTAGCGTATGATCCGCGTCATGTATCCAGTACTCCTACAACTCGGACCGTTAACTGTGTACAGCTACGGTGTGATGATGGCATTGGGGTTCTTAGCCGCTGGATGGGTAGTCAGCAAAGGGCTCGAACGGCAAGGCAAAGATCCTGCGTTCGCTTCAACGCTGGTCCTCTGGGCAGCGGTGGGCGGGCTCTTGGGCGCACGCCTCTTGTTCATTATGGAGCGATGGCATGAGTTTCTTGCCAACCCGCTCTCGCTGATTCTCACCGGTGCAGGCTTTACGTGGTATGGCGGACTCATCGGTGGCGTCGTCGGCGTCACTCTCTGTATCCGTCGCTATGGTTTCCTCTGGTTAGAAATCATGGATGCGGTTGCGCCAGCTATTGCGGTAGGGCATGGGATTGGCCGCATCGGTTGTCACCTGGCAGGTGATGGAGACTGGGGACCGCCCACGACGTTACCTTGGGGAGTGGCGTATACTAATGCGATCATTGGTTGGGACTACCCGCCAGGGGTGCGTGTCCATCCGTCGGCATTGTACGAAACAATTGCCTACCTCCTCGTCTTTGCCGTGTTATGGAGTATGCGTGCTACCCCACGACCTGTAGGGTCGTTGTTTTGGGGGTATCTGTTGTTATCGAGTATTGCACGCTTTACGATCGAGTTTGTTCGCATCAACCCTCCACTGGCATTTGGCCTTTCCGAAGCGCAGATCCTCAGTTTAATCCTCATGACGATTGGCACAGTGATGCTGACGCGGCGGGAACCTCCAGCTGTTGAAACAAAACCCTTGCCGAAAATCCCGCGAGTGGCACGGGAGAAACCGCAGTGAGAAAGTGGTTGTTCCTTGGATTGATCGTTATTGCCTTTGGCTTCTTGGCAACGTTTGCCCGCTCTCCGTCTCAGGGAAGAAAACTGGCACCGGAGTTCGTTTTGCCTGACCCGCAAGGACAAGTGGTACGTCTGTCTCAACTCAAGGGAAAGATCGTCATGCTGAACGTGTGGACCACGTGGTGTCCACCGTGCCGGAAAGAAATGCCAACGATGGAAACGCTCTATCGCCGCTTTAAGGGGAGCGATTTCGTGATGCTTGCCGCGAGTCAAGATGTTGATGGTAAGAGTACTGTCCTTCCCTATATGCAAGAAAGCGGATTCACCTTTCCTATTGTGCTGGATGTGAACGGAGAGGTGGGACGTAAATACGGCGTCACGGGCTACCCAGAGACGTTCATTATCGACCGCCAGGGCCGCATCGTGCATCATCACATTGGCTTTAACGACTGGTCTTTGCCGATGGTTGAAGCTTCACTGCGCCGACTTATGGATCTCGGCGATTGGGTACCGTGGAATGACGCTCACACAACCGGTGAGCAGAGTCCGCTCAAGCAACAACAATAAGGGATGAGTACGTCATAGCAAGGTGAGCGCAGGCGAACTACACCACGGGATCTGACGCCGGGAGCGTTGGTGGTTGATCCACTCTTCGCTGCATCCTGGAGCAGCTTACTGGTGGCGTTAGACGTTCCCTTGTTCATAAAAAGGTAAAGTAAACGACTCACATGAAGCAATGGCCTGAATTCGAAGATTAGTAGTTGACCGCAAACGAGGTGAGGCTGCTGCCGGGAGCCGCATAGTACGGAGCAGTCTGCTGGAGATAACCGGCGGCGTACTGGGGGTTGGACTGGATGTCAAAAACTGACAGTGATACCGGCCCAGGCGTCACGCTATCGTAGTACGAGTAGATTTCGATCTTGGTCGGATGGATGCCGGGACCAACCAACCACCCTGGCGTATCCACCCACTGTGAGATACGTCCGCCAGCCCATTCCCATGTCGCTAATACCGCTTCGTACCCATCCTCGCGCTGTACGGTCACCTCCACTTCCGTCCCTTTTCGTACGCAACCTACAGTGACACCACCTGGCACCTGCGGTGAGGCCCACCACAGCTTGATTGGTGCTCTCTTCGGACACGTCCGCGGAGAGTATCCAATACCGACTTCAACGTATTGATTACTGCTCCCTGCCCCTGCATCCCATAACGCCGTCCAGGCAATCGCATGGCATTTCCCTTTTAGACACTTAGGATAAGCATCCATGCGCAGGCGCACTTGCGAGGCATAGGCGACTTTGGCGGTATTACTCACACCGGTGTAGTAGTAGGTGTACGCCTGTGCAGGAGCAGCACTGAGCAGCAACAAACCGACAAAAACGGTCCGCATGCAATTTTCGCTTTTCTTTCTGCGCGTAGCTATCCTAGAGTCACAAAAAGTGTTGAATCCTCCGCTTATGTCCGTAGAGACAGCTGCATTATTCTTCGGTTGGAAAAGTAAATCACCCATAGTGAGGATAGAGCAAAGCAGGTACCAACATGGCCTAATTTTGCTAGCCTCCCACGATATGACGAAACTCCCCGAGAACACTCACCTTTCCATCTCTTAGGGATGCCTCCCCCGGAAGTGGTGCTACCTCTACCGTAAAGGTTTCCTACAGTGACCAGAGCTAGACGCACTTTTCCACGCAAAAAAGTGTAGAAAAACCAAGTCCAGACATCAGAACAGACCAGACTTTCACCGTAAAGTTTTCCTACGCTCGACAGAGGGTAGACGTGACGCATATGCAGCGCGCAGTAACACAAATCGCAGCAATGTGAGCAATAGTGAGAAAAAAACAACTTTTTGTTACGACTTCTACGCTATTACGGTGTAAAAATTTCCGACATTACGGCAAATTTGTATATTGCATCCTGCTCCTTTCTGAAAGGTGGGCCGGCACTTGACAATTGAAATTGAAAATGATTTTCAATTTCACCTAAATGAATAAACAGGCTCCTTCCCCCCCAGTACGATCCACGCGAGACAGTCGCTGTTTATGCGGCAATCTCCTCGCACGCGTACGCGCAGAGGGCGTGGAGCTGAAATGCCGGCGCTGCAAACGAGTTGTCGTCATTCCCTGGGGAGATGCCTCCTCATGGCATGGCGTCACCCTCCAGTGGCAACCCTTGCCGCATGAAGGAACGTAATGGACAGAAAAATACAGATTGCTGCCTTGGTAACAACCAAACGGAGAACCTGCGGGGGTGATTACGCTGCGTGACCAAGCACTGTCGATTTCCGGCACGATGGGACAGCCCTTCATCATCAATGGCCAGCATTACGGACATATCATCGATCCACGTAGCGGCAAGCCGATCCAACGAGATTTGCAGGCGTGCATTCTCGCTCCGACGGCTACACAAGCCGAAGCGCTCAGCAAAGCGTTACTCGTGCTCGGAGAAAAAAAAGGGATTGCACTGTTACAGCAAGTGAAGAACGTTGAGGGCTTACTCCTTGACGCCGACGGACATCAATGGATGACATCTGGCTGGCAACGGGCTACGGCTTTTACGCCGTTGTCATAATCTGAGGAGGAATTATGGCGAAAGCAGTACTGGCAACGATTGTAACCTCCACAAAAAAAGATACGCTGTTGGAGGTCGTCCTCGACCAAACAACGACGGCCAAAACGACGATTGAGTTGCGTCAACTATCTTGGGGAGAAGGGTTAGGGTGGTGTCCGCAACAGTCGCTGCAACTGTCAACCGAAGAAGCTCAAGCCTTGCTTGACTCGCTTCGTATAACTCGGCGCCACTGGCAGGAGCAGCGCGCTCAGCAATCAGGGACAGTGATTCCGTTCCCGATCGGGGCTTCTCTTGCACGCGCGCACCCTGCCCACAAGAGTAGCTCTTCACGTAAAAAGAAAACGGGCGAGACCGCAAAGGCCCCGCCCGTCACTCCAACACAAAGAATCGCCAGTCACTGTTCAACAGAAACTATTTGACTCGTCGGATACTGACTTCGCGTTCCACCCCTTTGGTTTTGATCATGCCGAGGTACATTTCCAGCTCTTCGATATCGTGCTGTTCGGATTCGATCTGACCTTCCAGCATCGTGCGCAGGGCGATGTCACCTTCGGTGAAGGCATGGGCTTCGTGATAAGCCTGCATTGTTTCTTTTTCCAGATCAAGATTCTGGCGAAGCATTTCTTCGAGATCGATAGATTGATGCACCGTTCCGACTTCCACCGTCGGAACGCCTCCTAACACGACGACTTTCTGGCCGAACTTCCCAGCATGTTCGAGAGAGCTTTTCGCCTGTGAAGCGAAGAAATCAGCGAAGACTTTCCGCCAGAGGCCATTCACTAAAAGTGCATGTTGTTGATATTGGAGGGTCGCGGTGTGCTCGAGAGCGATAACTTTGTTCAATGCTGCAATCACTTTCTTGGTATCCATAACTCACATCCTTTCCGGTGAACGTTCTCACCGCTGCCGTTCCTGTACCATACGCATCGGCACGACTAGAGTCAAGTTAAGTATTTGATTTTATTAGGAAAAATGAGATTGAAAATCATTCTCATTTTCAATCTCGGATTGCGTTACTGAGACCATTTTCTCGGATCGGAACAGGGTTCAAACGGTCGTCGCTAGGGGTTTCGCTGTTTCTGTTTGCCAAGACCGGCAAGAATCTCTCGCGCTGCACGTTCGCCGGATTCAACTGCACCGTTCATAAAACCTTGGAAGGCCAGGCTGGTGTGCTCACCAGCAAAGTGGAGTCCATCGACTGCCTCGCCTTCAACGCCAGCAATCGTCGTATACTGTCCAGGTTTGTAACACGCATAACTGCCAAGGAATGAGCGCGCCTTCGGCCAAGAAAACCTCACAGTAAGTTTGGTATGCGCCTCTTTTACTCCAGGAAAGACGTAGTCCAATTGTCCGGCGAATTCTGTCGCTCGTTCATTAGGGGTGCCTTCGCCCAAAACCAAACCGCGAGTGCCACCAGCAAAATTGGTCAGAAGGCCATGAGTTCCGGGCTGCCCACGGCTTGTGTCCCAAGACGATTGATACGGTAAATCCGTTACCGAACTCCCGTTTTCGTTTGTGTCGTGCCATACACGTCGCGTGAATCCGGTCATCAGCTTGGTATGCGTACCGTAGCCCAACGTCGTAATCGCCAACCGCTTCACTTTAGGAAGTTCTACCCCTGTAAGGTCGACCTGGCGCAGTATGCTAAACGGAATCGCCAGCACTACTTTATGCGCGTCAAGATCACGCACTGTGCCAGCCTGGTTCACGGTCAACACATACGTACCATTGGCCTGACGGCGGATCGCTTCAAGGCGGGTCTCAAGTGTCACTGGCTGTGCAAGTCGTTCTGCTAGTCGCGTTGGCACCCTGTCATTCCCTTCGACGATGTGGAACCGCTCGTCACTCTCACCGAAAAGTTCAAAGGACCCCGGCTGAGCGCTAATCATCAGAAGGAAATTCAATGCACTCTGTTCAGCGGCTTCGAGGCCGAATTCACCAACATATGCAGTCTCTAGTAGTGAGCGAAGCGCACCAGTTACCCCCCGTGTCTCCAGCCATTCCGTAATGCTCATCTGGTCGAGCACTCTCCCTCGATTAGGTTGCTGATAGGTTGGGACGACACCGCGAAGGGGGGTCATATCCTGACGAATTCGTCGGGCGACCGGGCGAAAAGCCTCGACGACCTCAGGCATTAAAACTCGGCGGTTGCCAAAGAAAAAAACTGGCTCGCGTTTGCTGTCGGCCAGAACCAGATCGACCAACGACAATCCCAGTTCCTGCACTAACCGTCGCAATGCACGGTGCCCAGTATCGATAAATTCTCCGCCAAGCTCGGCGATCTGCCCATCAGGAAAGGTATCGCGTAACGAATACACACGCCCCCCGACTCGTTTGCTGCTCTCGATCACCTGCACGGGCACTCCGGCTTGTTGTAAACGATAGGCACAGGTCAGACCCGCAGCACCAGCGCCAACGATGATGATCCGTGGGGTACTCCCGGCAGATACAGGCTGGGGAAGCGCGGGCACGCCAAGAGCCGTCCCAACCACCGCTCCAGTTGCCAGGCGCAAAAACTGTCGCCGGTTCCACCGTGCCTCGGCTACCCGCTCAAGTCCTTCCCTAGGAGAGACTTGGTGTTCCTCACAAAGCAACGCAACAGCTGCCGCTTGGCGGAGAACGGCAAGGAGCGGAGTTCTACTCACACGCGATTCTCATTGCTTGTCAGTTCCTTCTCATACACGCGATAGGTTTTGTACAGCCGTCCCCCCATACGTTCGAGTGCCCGACGCATATCCCAGTTGTCTTCCAGAATCCATGAGCACTCAACAACAGGATAGCCGTTGCGTGGTGCTTCTTGCCAGAGGCGCAAGTATAGCATCGCGTCGATTCCTCGGCGACGAAAGCCTGGCTTGAGCCCCAAGATCAATATCCGTGCGGTAGAAATTTTGCGTCCTATACCACAGAAACTTGAACAACCCAAAGGGAAAGAGCCGGCCATTCATATGGCGCAACACCTGATTGTAATCCGGTAATGCGAGCGCGAAACCAATTGCTTCACCATCGATTTCCGCAAGCAAACACAGATTCGGATTAGCCACCCACCACATCTGATCAGCAAAGTTATCAACCTCTGCCTGTGTCATGGGAACAAAGCCCCAATTCCGCTCCCATGCGCTTTGATAAATGGCGGTGAGACTTTCGACCTCTTGCTTGAAGCGTTTCAGATTGAATGGACGAATGACGATATTCTGCCGTTGCAGCAGTCGCTCTGCGCCGTTCACAAGACGCGGCGGCGGCGGTACAGTGCCGTCGACCAGATAGGCAAGAAGGTCTTTTGCCTTGGCGTAGCCACTCCCCTCCAATAACTGCGGATAATACGTGGGGTTATACGGCATCATCACTGCTGGTGCTGAATCAAAGCCATCAATGAGCAAGGCACATTCTTCATTGGTGGAAAAATTCATCGGTCCACGGATCTGCTGCATGCCACGGTCAGCTACCCACTGTTCTGCCGTTGCCAATAATGCGGTCGCGACCTTAACATCATGGATGCTCTCAAAGAAACCGAAAAATCCGGTCGCTTCTTCGTGAAACTGCACATACTGGTGATTGACGATAGCAGCAATGCGACCAACTGCTTCCTCACCACGCCAGGCGACAAAATACTCGACCTCTGCGTGTTGGTGAAACGGGTGTTTGCGACGATTAAGCAGTTGTTTCTGGTCGAAGAGGAGTGGGGGGACCCAGAATGGATCGTTACGATAGACCCGCCACGGCAGCTTGAGGAAGTGGTGGAACTCGCGATGATCTCGGACAGGAACAACACGCACGGTCGCTAGCATGCTTTATCCCTGTCGAATGCTGTTCAGTCCATACCACCAGATGCGCCTAGACTGCCGCGCGTTGACGTACCCGCTGGGCAAAAGCGTCCAACACATAATCAATTTGTTCATCAGTATGTGTCGCCATCATTGAAATGCGCAATCGACACGAGTGTTCTGGCACCGCCGGGGGAATGACCGGGTTGGTGAAGATGCCGGAGTCGAACATCCGTTTCCACAACATGATCATCTCTGCCAGATCACCGATCAACACCGGGATCACCGGGGTTTCGCTCTCGCCGATATCATAGCCCAGGTTCTTGAGGCCATCTTGCATCCGACGTGTGTTGCGCCACAGGGCTTCGCGCCGCTCTGGTTCTTCCTCAATTACATCCAGTGCAGCCAACACCGTTGCCACCGAAGCCGGCGGCATACTGGCACTGTAAATAAGCGCACGCGCATGATGTTTCAAGTAATGAATGACAGGTTCCGCTCCAGCGACGACACCACCGATCGAAGCAAGCGACTTAGAAAAGGTTGCGACAATGAGAGACACTTTATCTTCTAAGCCAAAGTGTTGCGCCGTTCCTCCACCCTGCTCTCCCAAGACACCGATCGCATGTGCATCATCAACGAGGATGTCGGCATTATAGTTCTCTGCCAGGGCAACCATATCCGGCAGGTTGACAATGTCGCCATCCATAGAGAACACACCATCAGTGACGATCAACTTTCCCGCGTTCGTAGGAGCTTGAGCTAACTGCTGCGTGAGTGCCCGCATATCGTTATGATGGTAACGACATACAGTACCATACGCCAGACGCGCACTATCCACGAGGCTGGCGTGGTTGAGCTTATCAAGAAAGAGATAGTCTCCCTTATGCACCAGAGAAGAGACCACACCGAGGTTTGTTTGATACCCGGTACTGAAGACCAGCGCAGCTTCTTTGCCCAAGAAGTGGGCCAGACGATCTTCGAGTTGTTCGTGCAAATCTAACGTTCCGTTGAGGAAGCGACTACCAGTACACCCTGTCCCGTATTTTTTTAACGCCGCGTCAGCCGCAGCAATGACTTTTGGATGGTGGGTCAGTCCAAGATAATTGTTTGAACCCATCATGATCTTGGGTTCACCACGAACGAGAACTTCAGCACCATCTGACGATTCAATCGGAATAAAGAACGGGTAGAATCCCGCCGCCTGCGCCTCTCGAGCCCGTGTAAAGCGCACACACTTATCGAGAAGATTCATTCCTTGCCCCCTCTCCGTAAACATCCGCAGCTGTCCGTTGGGAAAACAGAGCAGCCTCCTGCAGTTTCCTCATGCAGCCATCCCCCTCACACACCTCACCTACAACCATCCATGCTCCCGGTACCAACTTGCGGTTCCCACCAACCCTTGGGGCAGTGGAATGCGGACTTCAAAGCCGAGATCTCGCGTCACGGCTTCAGTTTTACATAACCAACCCGGAGCAAGCAGTTCTTCTGCTTTCTCTCGGTTAAAAATCGTCGCACGGCCGATCATGGCAGCACCAAATTCACTCACTGCCGCCGCAGCGCGTATTCCCCACGGAGGAACATGCACAGCTCGCACTCGTCGCCCTACCGCCTGGGCGAGCCAGTCGGTAATTTGCCCCCAGGCATACGGTTGCGCTTCAGCTACGTGATAGACTCCACTCGCCTGCTCTGCCGTTACCGCACACAGTAAAGCATTAATGAGATCATGTACATGGATGAACTGTAGCCACCGGGCCGGGCCGGTGGGCACCGGAAGAATCCCACGCGTCGCCATCTGGAAGCAACGAAATAGATCCCGGTCTCCCGGTCCATATACAGCTGGTGGTCGCAAGATCAACATTTCCATTTCATGAGCTAGGGCAAGGCAGGCCTCTTCCCCTGCTAGTTTGCTTCGTCCATATGAAGTGATAGGCCGCGGCACATCTTGTACGTCAACCGGTATGCCATCTATAGAGGGCCCCCCTGCCGCTAGCGAGCTGACATAGACAAGTCGCCGAGGTCGAGATTGTGCGGTACGTAGTACGTTGACCAAGTTTTTTGTTCCGTCCGCGTTCACATAGAAATACTCTTTTTCCGATCGCGCACGAGTCACCGCAGCAAGATGAACAACCGTCTCCACACCACTCACAGCTCGCATCAACGTATCTGGATCGTCGAGCCCCCCAACAATGCACTCAACGCCAAGTGCGGTTAATGGCGTGATGTCGCTGGTAGATCGTACAAGGACTCGAGGTTTGACCCCTTGATCCGTCAATGCCGCAACAAAGTGGGATCCAATGAAACCGGTGCCACCCGTCACCAAAACACGACGGTCCCCCTGTACTACAGGACGAGAAAGCGGTTCTGAAGTGTCCACAGAAGTGCGTAGTAATATTATTCCTGCAACAATACTGAAGCCGGTAGATAACAGACTTCCCATGTTTTACAAGGGGCATAAGGCCTCTAAGCGGAATTTTAGCCTTAACACGGGGCGAAATGCCCCTACTATGATTTTACGCTTGGCCTTGAGTTCGAACGATTTTTCCCGTTATTTGAGGAGAATGGAGCTAAACTCAAATAAGCAGATTATAGAGGACGAGGAACTTCTTGTCCTCACCCATCTACGCCGTCAGTTGGTTACTGCGTTTCCTCCTATCCCGTGGATTTACTGGTGTGATCTCCTGCTTTCTGCCTTCATTGGCTGGGGTGCTTTTGTTGTCGGAGCCACAGCTTCGTTTCTCTCGCTTATCCATATCCTTGCAACGTTGGTTGCCGTCGTCGCGCTTCTCCGAGCAACCATTTTTATTCATGAGCTGTCGCATTTGAAGCGTGAGGCAGTACCAGGACTCGAACTCGCTTGGAATATATTGGTCGGCGCTCCGTTTCTCCTTCCTAGTGTCATGTACGACTCGCACGGTGACCATCATCGGCAAGCCACGTTCGCCACAACGCAAGACCCAGAATACGCTCCGATTACGCAATGGAGTGGTTTTCAAGTACTCCGTTTCGTTGTCAGTATGATTTTTGTCCCGGTCTTACTTGCCCTGCGTTGGGGAGTGCTAGGGCTGCTCTCTTTCTTCCTGCCGTCGCTCCGTCGTCTGCTAATCGCCCATGCCTCATCGTTAGTGATCAATCTGCACTATATACGCTCACTACCACGGGCAAACGAACGTATCCGCTGGTACGTACAAGAATTGGCCACCGCACTCCTGTTCTGGACCGGAGTCGTTACACTGTCGAACGGAACCTTTTCGTTCTCTTGGTTATGGCAGTGGTATATTGTTGGGGTAGGAATTGCTGTCGTCAATCAGGTGCGAACGTTGGCTGCACACCGCTATGAAAACGATGGACGGCAACTGACCGCAGTCGAGCAACTGCTTGATTCGGTGAACCTAACCGGGCCACCGTTTCTCACCGTCCTGGCTGCGCCAGTCGGTTTACGTTACCACGCACTGCATCACTTCTTGCCGACACTGCCTTATCACAGTCTCGGCAAGGCGCATCGCCAGCTTTTGACTCAACTTTCGTCCGACTCACCGTATCATCGCACAGAAGAACGAGGGATTCTCTCTGCTGTACGGACACTCATACGTAGACCGACATATGCATCCGCAAGTACCATAATTATCTTAGACCGCCCCCCAACCAAATTTTGAGCAACACCGGAACCCCAAAGAGAAACGGATGACGGCGTTGGCGCTCGCTAGCTTCAAGTTTTTCTCCGCGATGACGACCGATTTTCCATAATACGTACGGAAACCAGTCACCAAATGTGACTGCCGATTTGATCAGACGCAGAAGATACAACCCCTTGGCAAGGGGACGCCGCCATCGCCAACTCGTGCGAATTTGCCACAGTTGCACCTTTGGGATGGTCACATACCCGCCTGACGCGCTGGTCCGCACCCAGAGCCAACCATACTGAGCAAGTTCCTGTAATGCTACATGTGCTATGCGATGATAACGCGACGGCATGATCTCGTAGAGTGCACGAATAGTACCAGGCATCTCGGGTCGCAACTCCATACTGTAGCTCTCGCGAAACCCACGTTGCCACAGCTCCTCCAAGGCAATCGGCCCGGTTTCATCCGACGTTGGCAATAACGGCGCAATCCGGGAAACCATTGTCAACACTGACTGTCGCACTGCTTCAACAACCACATCCCGAGCAGCGTCGTCACGGCTATACACCAGTCGCGCAGGTTGGCAGAAGCGTCCCCACACGATCGAGTGGAGGCACCGCGGTGACGCAGCATAAGCAAAATCCTTTGTCGAGATGACCGCATACTTCGCCCGGAGTGTAAGATCTCCACGTGTTCTTTCCAGGTAAAACACATTCGGAGGAAGGAGTGTATTCAGCGATCGTAAGAACGCAGAAGGATAGGCAGTCTCATACGAATCGACAATGACATAAAAGTCGGCCACTTCACTTGCCAGGGTACGTTTACGCAAGCAGGAACCGTAGAAGAGAATCGCTGCAACTGCGGTGCCGAAGCGTTGCCGTATGGCTTCGACAAACACGTCCACTTCGGCAGGCGCCGATTGCACCAACTCCTCAGTCACCATCTGTTTAAGCGACACGTGATCAGTATCCATAATTTCATGTGCGGACAAACTGCAGGCACTGTTCTGCCGACAGCCTAACTCTCCTGCCCGGTCGTGGAGCGAACATCTCTCCGTCCATTACTAAGCCACAATCGACACGCAGTTCGATGTGCTCGACGTTATGGCTCGTATATCCAACCTCTGGAGTGATCCACGCTGGTGGGCGGCCATAGAGGATCTTGAGGAGTGCTAGCGGCGGTCGTACAGCTCCAGCCGCAACCGCCATAAAACGAATGGGCGCAGCTTCACGTCCCCAAAACGGACGAAGCCGCAAAAAGAACCGGTCAAGGGTGGTGACTAACATCACCAAGAATTCCTTCGCTGGCAGAAGGCACCCGTCGAGCGCGATTTCCATCGGGTCCGGTTGCAGAATACCATCTAACCTCCCAAACGCAGCACGCAGAACCAACCCCCCAGCAACAATCCCTGAACCGAGTACTCCCTGCGCTCGCCCCTCTGGAAACATACGATGCGTCAGCTCGATTGCACGTGGCAGCAGACCAACGCTGAACGACATGCCGTATTGCGTTACACCGTCTGGCTCAAGATCCATACGCAGCACCGAGCGCTCAACCATTCTGCCATTGAGAGAACTGTTAGTGCGAGTGATATCACGAAGAATAGCCAATGCAGCGACTGGGTTCCGTTGACTGCCGATGTCCAGTGCGATCATGTTGGTACGACCACCACGGAGCGGCACGATTGATGGCACTCGCTCAAACATCTTGTTTCCCATGAGTTCAGTAAGGACTCGTTGTATAGTCCCATCACCGCCGTTGACGGCCAGGATGTCGACATCTTGCTTCGCTAATGTGACGAGCGCCTCCTGTACGTGCTCACCGGTTTCGGTTTCCACATGGGGAATCTCCGGACAATCGCGGAGAAACGACAACATCCGTGCAACTCGGCGCGGGTTACGACCCGCACGCAGGTTGTTCAATACACCGATGCGCACCACTCACCTCGGAGCCGTAACCCGATAAGCGCTTGCCATCACAGAGGGAAGTGGATTCAGGAACGTCACAGCCGTAATCCCGGACCCACGCCTCTGTATTGGGTCAGAGTCCATGGACAGCGGCCAAGAAATCTCAAACTGTGATTGCGCCCAGATGCGTCGCGGGCGGAGGTCAAGGACAAGCGAGACAAAGTAACGGAACGGTCGGGGAAGATCGACAAAGGGATCAGCTTGTAAAATCCGCGCCTCCAATCGTACTAGCCCTTCTAGCTCTGCATTTTTTAGTTGCAATGCATTCGGCACTGTATATCCACGTTCACTACGCCCCTTCAATTCTCCGTTGAACGAGAGGTCAAAATGCTCAGATACATAATCAGCTCGATCCGACTGCTTTACGACGATCCATCGTCGCCGCGTTCCATCAGGCGCGGTCAGGTCAAGTCCATATAGGGGGGTCTCTCTTTGCAGCGAGAAAAACTCTACTCTGCGCAAAACCAATGCAGCACCAGCGACATTGGTCCAACTATGCGTCGCTGCGACAATCCCACGAACGTGAGCTGGGTTCGTCATTCCTTTGAGCCACAATGTTCCCTCAATTGGCGCGGCAACGGCTAACAGGTCAAGCGCATATCCTGGAGGCGCGAGTGTACCCGACCACAATGGGCGCGCATCAGGAGTAATCTGCAATTCCAGACGCACCCTACGTTTAGTCACTTGCATCTTGTAGGTTGGCGTGTGCATATCGAGAAGACTCGTGCCCACTTCCATCCGTAAGCGATCGGGCGACAACGTCCAGTGTCTTTCTGTGCGACCATTGCTAAAGCGATGCGGCTTCCCACCTGGAGGGATGATATGGCCAAACACCGCTGCATTGCGATCGCCGAGGCCGATATTGGTAAGAATGAACTCAACAAACAGCAAGTGGCCAGAATCGAAACGGGCGGTAAACTCCCAGTGCTCCGAAGCAAACTCACCGGGAAGGATATGTGCAGCTGGGTCGCCACGCGACTCCGCTGCAATGCTGACAATAGGCACCGTCAGCAAACAGAGCGCAAAAAAGGGTGACAAGAATCGCTGAGGTTTCGCCCGACGCCCACGCAACAAACTGCCACCACTCACGCCACGCTCTCCCACTGGCGTTCGAGATCACTCCCAGTTTCGTTGCTTGAGTCTCGCCGTGCCGTCACATCCTGCCACACCGTAATCGACTGACCACGGAGGCGATGGACCGATGCTTGACACACCCGCACGGTATGAAACCCAATAGAAAAGAGCGTCCACAGAGCCACCAGTACTAACCCAATATCGGGTCGACCGACAAGGGTTGCAGCAGAGAGTAACAATAAGTTTGGATTACGACGGGCAGTAATCGTACGAAAAAATGCGTCAATCGGCTGCCAACAGTGAATCTCCATTTTGAATAAGAGCATGAAGAGTCCTTCAATCAACCGACCCACGATATAGCCAACTACAGTGATCATTCCCGCAGGTCTGAGCCAGGAAACAACGTCACTATTAGCGCTCAAACTCCCACCATCTGGGGCCAAGAGCAATCCCATTGACCAGGCGAGATACCAGAAGGGCGGATGAAGAATATCGAGTCCGTGGTCAAGCACATGACCAATACGACTTGAGTTTAGCGTCACCCGAGCGAGCTTCCCATCCACTGTATCGAGAAAAGTCATGAGCCAGGCAAAGACGAGCCCCAGGCCAAAGTCTCCGCGCAGAAACAGCCAAGTCACCAGCACGACCAACACCCAACTCAGAAAGGTAATCATGTTAGGAGTGACACCTGCATTCGTGCACCAACGTGTCACAATTCGTGCAGGGCGCGGCCATACCCATTTAGTCACTAGGTCAGTAATACCCTTATACGACGCAGCGAAAATCCGCGCCTCGATCTCCGCGAGGTTTTCCGGCTGTACAGCAAAAAGATAAGGCGGATCAGTTTTGCGTAAGGCTGCAGTATACGCAGGAACCAAATCTGTTGGAGTAACTACGTGCAGCTCGGTAGCGGAACGGTACTCTCTTGATACAGATCGTCCACTCAAGAGATCCCGGGCCTCAGTCGCATGAGACGCCGTCACGTGCGCCGCAACCACTCTTCCACTATCAAATACTGAAGATGGAGAGACTAACACTATGTCCACTGATTCTACCAACGCCCGAATCAGTCGTTCATCGAACACATAATCCGACCGGAAGAGAAGAAGGGAACCTGTCACACATGGGAGATCAACAGAGGGATCACTATCGATGCGCTCGCTGGCGACACCAACGGCATCCAAAGCTCGCCGTAACCGTTCTGCCGGCGCAATGCCCCAGACACGAATATCAGATTGCTGCGGCTCGGTAACAATCCACGCTTGCCTCGTTTCCTTCGCCATCAGTTTCGCTATTCTCCCTTTCTGTAGAGAAACGGTATTATCATAAGGAGGGAACATGGTATAGGCTGACACATTCTCATGGCTCACGACGTGTATACACTCGCCCACCTCTCTGATCTTCATACTACTCCTGTCCGTGTGACGAATCCTCTCGTCTTACTGAATAAGCGGATCCTTGGTTGGTTATCATGGATCTTGCGGCGACAGAAAGAGTATCGTCCGGAGGTCTTGCAGACGCTCATCGCCGACTTGCACCAACAGCCGCATGATGCTGTCGTCGTCACCGGGGATCTGGCCAACATTAGCCTTGAAGAAGAATTTCTCGCCGCAGTGTCGTGGCTCCAACAACTCGGGTCAGCAAAGAATGTGTTTATCATTCCCGGCAATCACGATGCATATATTCCAATGCCCTACGCACGCTCGTGGAAGCACTGGGAAGCGTATCTACAATCGGATGAAGCACAGCGCGCGAATGGCACTCCCCACGAAGGTGTTGTCTTTCCTACAGTGCGTGTTCGTGAACCGATTGTGCTAATCGGGGTCAATACAGCCTTTCCTCCGGCTTCGTGGCTTGCAGCCAATGGTTCGGTCGGCCCTCAACAATTGGAAAGGCTCGAACGGTTGTTACAACAGTTTGCTGCGACCAATCTTTGCCGCGTCGTGCTCATCCACCATCCTCCGGACGAGGACGTTGGAGCTCGTCGCCGTTTGACTGACACGGCAGCCTTCTGTGAAGTGTTACGCAAGACCGGAGCAGAACTTGTCTTGCACGGCCACTTACATAGGACCGTGCTCAGGAGCATACCCGGACCGAAAGGACCGATTCCCGTCGTTGGTGTGCGTTCCGCATCAGCCATCGGCAGTCAGCCAAAGAAACGCGCACGGTACCATCTGTATCGTATTGAACGAAGTAACAGTGAGCCGCGGGCTCCTCGCTTTGACATCCGTATGGCAGTCCGGGCGTATGATTCGACGACTCATTGCTTCGTCAATAAAAAAGAACGAACACTACAAGCAGATGGAATTTTTCGCTGAACAGCTTCGCTACTCTATCAACGTCTTGGCCGCCAACGGAAGAGTTTTGACCATAGCGGAAGCTGTTTCTTTTCCTCATCTGTCAGGCATTGCGTACATACCCACAGAAAGCCAGTTTCCTCACGAGATTGGGTTTTTACTTCTCCAGAATGGAGACAACTCCTACAGGCAGGTTTCTGACATCGTCGGCATAGTCCGCCACGCGAGGTTTCAAAATCATACCCACAGACCTGGCAATGCCAAGGAATTGATTCCATCGTCTCACTTCTCACGTCCGTTAAGAATACGCGTTGCAGTCGCGAAATCCTCCACATTATCGACATCAATCGCACACTTCCGGGAAGGGCATCTGTACCACAGCGACTCGCGCGCCGAGAACACGAGACGCCCGAGGAATCGCAGCTTTCAGATCAAGTCGCTTGAGTGCGAGTAACAGCAGGTTTATCAAACCAAAGGTACTGATCAGTCGCCACGGACGTTTGCGAAACTGTCCCGCATACCCCCAGAATTGCGCCGCGGCTGCCGCCTGTGGAGTACACAGGGCAAAGAGATTGGTGCCGCAGAAGCTTTCCTCTCGTAGAGGAATGAAGCTGCGTTTCGAGTGCGGATAGCGTACACGAAATACTGAAGCCGCCATCACTCCAGCCATGATATCAGCATCATTCTCGGCCACTGCCGTACAAAAGTAGGTAAGCATCTCTGTCGTCAAGAGCGGGTGGTCCGCTGTGGTTACCAGTAACGGCTCCCCCGCTGTGAGAGACTGAAAATAAGCCAAAACACTTGCTGCCGGCGACGGGCCACTGGGATATACGTGAATCGCACCACTTTCAACTAACGATCGAAGCTCTCCGACTCCGTCGAGAATTGCCGGATCGTCGATACTCACAGCGATCTGTTTGACGTGCGGGACTGCTCGCAGCTCACGCAACACTCGCACGAGCATTGGGATACCCGCAATCGGCACAAGCGCTTTGTGACTACACCCTGCAGCCTGGGCAACTGGATCAGTCGGACCGCGGCGACCTGCAAGGACCAGAGCAGTGAAGAGCTTTTCCACAGGCATTGGATGCTCTTACATTACCAATGCCTGCGAATCACGGCCAGGGGAGAGATTTAATGCAGACCACACTCCACGACTGATAACTGCGTTCTCTTGACAATCCGAACCCTGAAGCAGATAAGGAATTTTACTGGCCGCGGAGGTCACTTGTAACGATACTGCGATAAGGAGGATTTCCTAATGGGACGTGTATTCTTCCGAGGGGCAAATCTCATCGATGGCGTCAATAAACCACAACCCAATACTACAGTCGTGGTCGAAGGAGAGCGTATCAAAGCCGTAGGGACCAATGGCAACATCCCAAAGCCAACGGCGCAAGATGTTGTCTATGATCTCGGTGGCAAGTCACTCATGCCCGGTATGGTCATGTGTCACTATCATGTTGCGTACGACAACGTGTTCAGCATGAACGACATCGACATGAAACATCCACCGACATACCTTACACTCATTGCCGCAAAGAATGCTGAGTTACTCCTGCGTTCTGGTTATACTGGCGCCGTCGGTGCCGGGACAATGCACAATATTGATGTGACGCTCAAACGTGCGATCAACAGTAATATGATCCCCGGACCGCATTTTCTTGCCTGCGGACGTGACCTCGTCACCACAGGGGATTCCGTTGATTGCCATCCGAACTTCTGGAAACTGAACATGGACGGCCTCGCACGCATTTGTGATGGCCCAGACGATTTTCGTAAAGCGGTGCGCGAAGAAATTAAGCTTGGGGTAGAGATTATTAAACTCTATCCTACCGGCGGACATGGACTTATGTGGCCGGCAGATGTGATGACCATGAGTCAAGCTGAAATGGACGCCGCAGCGGAAGCAGCGCACGAGCGCGGCAAGAAAATTCGCGGTCACATTATCTCAAAGAAAGGGATTCTGGCTGGGCTCAAGGCTGATATCGATGTGATCGATCATGGCGACATGATGGATGACGAGTGCATCGAAGGGTTCGTTAAACAAGGCACGTTCGTTACCCCGAGCTTGTACTTTCCGTGGATGATGGTCGAAGAAAAGCGACGCACTGGCAAGAGCGGTTTTGGTGGAGTCGAAGAGATGGAGCGTGGGCTCGAGCATTCCTACAATATCATCCCCAAAGCGCAAAAAGCCGGAGTCAAATTTGTCATCGGTGACGATTTCGGTATTGGTGCGATGCCGCATGGGGACTACACCCGCGAGCTCGAAGCCTATGTGAAGGGCCCCGGCATATCGCCACTGGAAGTCATCACCTGGGCAACTAAGAATGGCTATGAGTTACTTGGTCTAGGCAGCGAAGGGGGGACGATCGAGTCTGGGAAGCTCGCGGACCTGCTCGTAGTTGACGGTAATCCGGCGAAGAACATCACGGTATTACAGGACCGGAACAACCTCGATGTGGTCATGAAAGGTGGACAGTTTGTGACCTGCCAACTCACGCCAAGTAAGGCACGCGCGCAGAAAGCGGCGTAACGGCTAAAGTTAGGATAAATGGAAAGAGGATAAGTGGGTAAATGGGGGAGGGAAGGTTTTCCCCCTTATCCATTTATCCCAGCTCCCTTCTTTTCCCTCCGCGTAATCCCCTCGTCGCAGCATGGATCGACCTTCACTGTCTCCATTCATGGAGTTCAGGCATCCGCCATCATACCGACTTACATCTGGCTCTTACGCGCTTGGAATCTGGAACAACGTCAAGCTGCCAAGACTGCAATCGAGGAATAAATAGTCGAACATTTCGATGGACAGGGAGAGGTGCTCGCCCACCTCGACCCGTGTGCGTCGCACCATTGTCGAGGCTGCCAGAGGCCAGATTTCCTAGTACGAGAGACGCCATTTCGCTCTGCCTTACCATGGACGGTTGAATCGGCAATAGGAGATCCCCTGTTCCGCTATTTCCTCTCTGTAGAGAAGATTGCACGTTAGTAGTGAGGTTACCTTTGCTCATTTTCCTTTCCTGGCCTACCATCGTGCCAATAAAAACCTGAGATTCAACAGGAGCTTAGGGATCTTCCCCTATATCTTCCCTGTGTCACCGGGGAATACCTAGAGGATTATCCCCCATTCCGCTATTTGACAGACCTAAAGTTTGTCAGATATACGCCTTACGCCTCTCCGGATGGGAGTAGCGCAAAGCTGCTGTGCTCATTTCAGGAACTCTGCGTCCATCCGATAGTTATTATAACGAGCACAGCCATGGGACATGTGACAGCATCTATCCTCAAGCCAGGAATGGTTTTAAGTAAACCAGTATTTAATGACTATCGACAACAATTAGCCGATGCTGGGACGATTCTAGATAAACGTGTGATCAGCGTATTCCAAACCTGGGGTGTTATTGACGTTGAGGTGCAAGGGGTTTCTGACCCATCCCTCCAAGAACTGGAAGAGCAGATGTCCGCCACTGTGGTTCTCCAACAACTTTCGGCGATGATTGATGATCGGTTCTATGGCGCAGACCCTCATCAGTTTGTGATGGAGCTCCGCCGGTTGGTCAAATACGACGCGCTGAAAGACGCGGAATACTCAGGAAGACACGGACAATGATCCCGGAACTGCTGACAGGAGAACCACCGTTCGTCGTCGAGCGGATTCATGAGTTGCCGACGTTACCGGAAATCTACCAACGCCTGGCGTCGACCATCGATAATCCTTTTTCCTCCATCTGGGAGATTGAGCGCATTGTCAGACAAGATCCAGTCATCACCGCACGATTGCTGCATTTCGTCAATTCGCCCTTGTATCGTTTGAGTGCTCCAGTTTCTACTGTCGCAGACGCAATTCGTACCGTTGGATATGATGCACTGAAACAATTGATCCTCACTACGAGTGTCATCGACATGTTCCAGCAAGAAGGGCATGGCCCCTTGTCGCAACCAGCATTCTGGGAGCATTGCCTCGGAACCGCAGCTGCCGCACGACAGCTTGCCATGTGGGTCGGGGAAGAACATCCCGAGGAGTTTTTTGTTGCCGGCTTGTTGCATGACATCGGTAAGTTGATTCATAACCAATACGTCGCAGATAAGTTCCACGCTGCTTTGATACTCGCGGCAACTGAACGACTGACTCTTGAGACCGCAGAGCGGAGAGTTTTGGGATTTTCGCATACGCAAACGGGCGGCTTTCTCGTGCATCGATGGGGATTATCTCCTGCGATCCAGCGTGCGATTGCCTATCATCATTCTCCTGCGGTCCCTGACATCCTCTCTCCGACATTGCACGAACATGTGGTGCATTGCGCTGACCTGATCAGCATTGGCCTGGGCCTTGGAGTGAGTGGGAGTTGTCACTTCCCTCCCTTTGTCCCGCTCTCCTGGGAAGTACTACGACTGTCGTCTGGGCATCTCGCTGAAGTTTTGCTCGCGACAAAACGAGAAACTACCCAATTTATGACCATTCTGTTTGGCGACTATGCGGAATGAAGACACTAACATCGAGAGCCTGATTGGCGGATCGACGACCGCACCTGCGGCACCCGATCCACAGGCGCAACTGCGTCGCCTCCAAGCGGAAACGCAAGCGTTGATCAAGTATCTCGATCGAGTCGAGTCGCTGTGGGTCAACTTGCAAAAGCGCTCTGGCGCAGACCGGCTTCCGGTGGATTTACTGTCCTACTTTTTAGCAGAAGTCGAATCACTACTGCCCAGCGTACTGTCGGCCATCTATCACGTTGATCGACGCACGTACGAGTTCACACTCGAACGCTGTATACCGTCTGGGCTTCATGCAGATCTTGAGAATGAAACTCAACTCCAAATTGCGCAGGGGAATTTCGCACTTGCCCTTCGTCGGAGTCGTCCGACGATTTGCGCGAGTCAACGGGTTCATCATTATCACCCACGCGTGCGCTCGATCCTGCTGGTTCCACTCGTCACCCTGCAGGAAGTGCACGGCATGGCCCTGATCGCCAGTGAACGTTCAGAGCAGGACATCGCTCCGTATGAGTTAAAACTCCTGTCCATTCTTGCTGGACAGACGTCACTCGCACTCGAAAGTTCGCAGCGGGAAGTTGCCCTTCAGCGCCAACGGGCTGAGCTTGATCAAGAGGTTCGCCTTCGCACAGCTGACTTGACGAAAGCCAATGCCGCACTCCAGCAGCGCTTACAAGAGATGGACGCTGAACTGAAGAAAGCGTACGAAGACATTGAGCGGCTGTCTTTAGCCGATCGGATGCGCGACAGCCTGATGGCCGCGACGTCCCATGAACTGCGAAATCCGTTAGGCGTCATCATTGGGTCACTCGATATTATTCGCGAGGAATGGCCCGACCACTTACCTCCGGAAGGAAAACAATTACTCGACATGTGCGCGCGGAATAGTGCGTCGCTGTTGACGATGCTGTCTGACCTCCTCGATGTTTCGGTGTTACGCGGTGACCAGATCGTTCTGTATCCGCAACAACTCTTGCTTGGACCACTCGTGCAAAAGACCTTTGATGCCCTTGGTTCTATGGCCCAAGTCCATAACGTCAAATTACTGAACACAGTTCCGCAAGAGATCGACATCTATGCTGATGCAGGCCGCATACAACAAGTCCTCACTGCACTTGTCTGTTACGCGATCAAGAATTCGAAAAAGAATGGCGCATACGTCTTGGTTGGAGCAGCAAAAGAGGGCAAACAAGTAACAGTAGGTGTCACGGATAACGGCGTCGGTCTTTCTCACGAGCAACAAGAACAACTCTTCAAACCGCTTATAGAGGAAGAAGGTGAATCACCGACGACAAGGAAGGGAGCGAGTTTGAGTTTAGCGCTTTGCAAAGCACTCATTGAGCGGCACAGTGGTCGTATCTGGGTCGAGGGGACTCCAGGCAAAGGGAGCCGCATCTTTTTTTCTTTACCTACCGGGCCGACAGAATCTCTTAGCGCGGCGTAGTGCATCTCTTTCAATACTGCACTTTCTCCTCGGAGATCTCTGCCCACTAATGTCGCTCTGTCGCACCACACAGTCGGTGCACAACCGAAAGAATCACATCAGTTCCCTGCTCAAATGCTTCTCGTCGAATACTCTCGTTCGGTTGGTGTGCTTGGTCCAGATCGCCAGGGCCGCAGACAATCGAGGCAATCCCTGCCTGCGCAAATTGGCATCCATCGGTCGTGAAAGGAATACCTCCGCTGGTGTGCTGGTTGAGGATAACAAGCAACGTGTTTTCGAGTGAAGTGTTCCGCGGCGAGAGTAACGGCGGTACGACAAACGGCTCCCCAATCACAATAGCCGCCTGGTGCTCTGGCGAGCCGTAGTCATGAAGGTCGATAGCTTGCAATTGCCGCGCAATCTCACGATGCACAAGGAGCGGATCCACGTCAGGCAAAGAGCGATAACTCACTTGCAGGATACATTCTTCGGCGATCATGTTCGACGCCGTACCGCCTCGGATCATGCCAAAGTTGAATGTCGTATACGGAGACTCAGGAAACTCACGAGCAAACGTTGTTGAACGCTGGGTCCGCAGCTCAGCTTGGTAACGGCCGATTGTATCAATCACTTTACCTACAACAGCAATCGCATTCACACCCTGTTCAGGAATACTACTGTGCCCACCTTTCCCCCGGACGGTGACAGAGAAGACGATGATACTCTTGTGCGTGTAGCCGATTTGATAAGAGGTCGGCTCACCAATCCAGGCTTGTCGTGGTTGGGGAATCTCGCGGAAAAACTCGGGAAGCACGGGGAGAAGTCGTGCAGCCCCAAGACAACCAATTTCTTCATCCGCTGTAAATAGAAAAACCAACGGCTGCTTGAGGGTCGTAAGATCGAGCCGTCCAGCGGCATCGACACACTGCGCAAGAAACACTTTCATATCTGTGGTTCCACGGCCGTATACGCACGAGTCAGTCACTTCTAATCGTAACGGATTGCGCTGCCACCCTGGTTGTCCGGTAAACGGTACGACGTCGACATGGCCGGAAATGATCAGACCGTTCGGCTCAGGTGGACCAGCATAGGCAATGAGATTAACCTTGGGGACTCCACCAACTTCCATGCGATGAAAATCGACATGGAACTTATGATCACTCAGATGCGCTCCCAGATATTCCATTGCCTCAACATTGCTCTTGCTGCTCACAGTATCGAACGACACGAGACGACTCGCCACTTCTCGCAGATAGGTGCTCATAATGCTCTCTTTTCAGGCACGAGATCAGGGCTCGAAGGATTTCGTTACTATAGCGCAACTGGCCTCTGAACGCCTAGGGTAGGTCTCAAATCGCAGTGTTCACCAGGAACCAGTCTCTTGCTTGACCCGGACAAAGCAGACAGAGTAATGTCGCTCACACAAAGGAGAGTGCACAATGACACGACTTACTGAACGTGTAGCGATTGTCACCGGCGGAGGCCAAGGCATTGGACAAGGTGTCGCGTTGTGTTTAGCGCGTGCAGGGGCACACGTAGTGATAAACGACACCAGCCAGGAACGTATTACCCGGACCGTCGCTGAGGTTCAGGCTCTCGGAGTTCAAGCGCTTGGGGTGGCAGCAGATGTCACGCGTTCGACTGATGTCGATCGCCTCGTGCAAGAAACCTTGAGCCGTTTTGGCAAAGTCGACATTCTCGTCAACAACGCTGGGGTTGTCGTAGTGAAGTCGATTGAGAAACAGACCGAGGCAGATTGGGATAACGTGCTCGATGTGAACCTCAAAGGCGTCTTCCTTTGTTGTCATCGCGTTGTCCGAGAAATGATCAAACAAAAGCAAGGAGCAATTGTGAACATCGCCTCGATTGCGGCCTTTCATTACACCGTACCGCATGTGCCCTACGCAGCCTCAAAAGCTGGGGTCGTCGCCCTGACGCGTGATCTGGCATATGAAGTGGCACGATATGGCATCCGCGTGAATGCCATTGCTCCAGGACCAATCGAGACCCCGATGATGAATAGCGCTCTCACAGCTCAGCAAAAAGCATCGTATGCGCAACAAGTCCCGCTAGGCCGCCTTGGTCAGCCTCAGGATATTGGTAATGCCGCCGTCTTCCTCTGCTCTGATGAAGCAAGCTTCGTTACCGGCGTGACACTACCGGTCAGTGGAGGAACCGACCTGCGGGTATCAACGTCGTAAAGAAGCAGTCAGCTATCAGTAATCAATAAAGTAGCATTTATGATCAAACTGAGCGTGAACGTCAACAAAATCGCCACGCTACGTAATGCGCGCGGAGGCAATAATCCAAGCGTTGTCCACGCGGCACGGACGGCTATTGAAGCTGGTTGTCACGGCATCACTGTCCACCCACGTCCTGATGAGCGCCACATTCGGCAGCAAGACGTCTTTGACTTATCCGCGATGCTTGCCGTTGAATTCAACATCGAGGGTTATCCTTCACCGGAGTTTCTCGATCTTGTGTGTCAGATTCGCCCAACGCAATGCACATTAGTACCAGATCCACCTGACGTCCTAACTTCCAACGCGGGCTGGAATCTTAAAGGTGACGTGGACTGGCTTGAAGATGTGTTACAGCAATTGCATGACAACGGTATCCGTACCAGTCTGTTTCTTGAACCAGACACTGAGCAAGTACGACGCGCAAAGGACATTGGCACAGATCGTATCGAGTTGTACACCGAACACTACGCCAAAACGTTTGGCACTCCTGAAGGTCGACGAGTGTACGAAACCTACCATCGCGCCGCAGCGACCGCACAGGAAGTTCAGCTTGGGCTCAATGCCGGACACGATCTTGATCTGAACAACCTTCCCTTTTTAGCGCAAAATCTTCCTGGTCTGTTGGAAGTGTCGATTGGCCATGCCCTGATTTGTGATGCCCTGTATATGGGGACTCACCAATGCAGTCCATGCTTACCTGAAAGCCTTGGGCTACGGCATTCCTGTATCGACGTAGGAACACATTGCAACCTGTTCCTTCCTAACGCCGTGTTGAAACCTATTCTCTCAATATGGGGGCACTTCGCCGGTTTCGGCATAAATCCAGTAGATACCGATTTCATTGATAAAGCAGTGAAAGAGTGTCTGGCTTCCTAAAAGAGCAAGGGGGCAGTGCCCACTCTTGCTCTTCCTTCAAACTTTCACACTTGCCTTCGCCGCTAGAGACGAGTAACTCACGCCATCTCCGTTATCGGTAGTCACCGGCAGGCCAGCATCTCGCCAACCTGCTATCGCTTTTCCGGTTTGATCTTGACCGCCACCAAAACCACCCATCACGTTCGAGATATTTGTATAACCAGCTTTGTCCAACATATCAGCAGCACGTTGTGATCGTCCGCCCGCCTGGCAGCCAACAACGATCGTCGCATCCTTGGCAATATTCGCCTCGACGACTTTGACAAAATCCGCATTCGGCGTCGGTTGCCCCGGCTGCTGAAAGAAAAACGCTGGAATGTTGATCCCTCGTTGTGGATGGCCAGCCGAGAATTCCGGCACTGTGCGGACATCAAGATACACAATCTTTGCATCCTGCTGCATGAGGTCATGGGCTTGTTGCGGTGTGAGTTGTTTGACGGCCATTTGTTTCTCCTTCCTTTCTCAAGGACACGTCAGATGTAAACGTAAAACGTAAGACGTGATCCGATTCACGCTTCTGCCTCTACTGCTGGTTCACCCCCGAGTCAATGACACCTTTCCTTCGCCAATTTCTAGCCATGCAGACCAAAAGCTGATAGCTGACTACTGAACACTGAACGCCGTAAACGGAGGTTTCATGCAAGCAATTCGTGTAACGACGCCTGGTGGCCCGGAGGTTCTGCAACTGACGACCGTGCCCGATCCGGTGCCGACCGCCGAACAGCTATTGGTTCGTGTTCGTGCAACGGCACTCAATCGTGCTGATACGTTACAGCGTACCGGGAATTACCCGCCCCCACCTGGTGAGACCGATATTCTCGGCCTCGAGCTCGCTGGTGAAGTCGAAGCTGTTGGCTCAGCGGTCAAAGAGATCAAGCCAGGTGACCGTGTATGCGCGTTAGTCGGCAGTGGTGGCTACGCTGAGAAAGGCAGTGTTTGATGCACGGATGGCGATTCCAATTCCTCCGGGTTGGAGCTTCGTACAGGCTGCGGCAGTGCCGGAAGTCTTTTTTACCGCGCAGGAGACCATGTTCACCCTAGGCAATCTCAAAGCTGGAGAAACGGTGCTGATTCATGCCGCGGCCAGCGGTGTCGGTACTGCGGGTATCCAAATGGCACACGAGATTGGCGCACGTATTCTCGTCACTGCTGGTTCAGCAGACAAGATTCAGCGCTGCCTCGAACTCGGGGCAACTGCGGGATGCAATTATAAAGAGCGTGACTTTGCCGATTGGGTCAAAGAAGTGACGAACGATCAAGGTGTTGATTTGATCGAAGACTTCATTGGTGCAGGCTATTGGGACAAAAACTTACGGAGCCTAAAGATTGGCGGACGACTTGTGCTGGTTGGGTTGATGGGCGGAGTGAAAGTTGAAGCCAACTTGCAACTGATCATGGCGAAGCGGTTGCAGATCTTCGGTTCAGTGCTACGTGCGCGTCCGCTTACTGACAAGATCGACATCACTCAGCGTTTTCGTGAAAGGTGGTTGCCACTCTTAGCATCTAGGCGTATCAAGCCGATTGTCGATCGCGTCTTTCCTTTGGCTCAGGCCGCCGATGCACATCGATATATGGAGGAGAATCGCAACTTCGGGAAGATTATCTTAGAAGTTTAAAGTCTCAGTGTAGACACAAAGAAATTACAAGATGCTGTCATTCTGAGCCGTAGCAAAGTGAAGGCAAAGAATCTTCTCTCACAACCCTTGCGAGATTCTTCGTCGCGTCGCTCCTCAGAATGACAACCCAGCGGAAATCGAAGCAGAAAGAGAGACGAGGTACTATGGAAACCGTATTCAGTGGTATTCAACCGTCAGGGGAACTCCATCTTGGGAACTATCTTGGCGCGGTACGTAATTGGGTAGCGATGCAGGATGAGTATCACTGTTTCATCTGTATCGTTGACTATCATGCCATCACCCAGAACTACGAGCCCGAGACGTTGACCCAACGCACTCTGGAGATGGCAACCGATTTGCTCGCCTGCGGGATTGATCCTGAACGGACAGTGCTGTTCGTCCAGTCCAGCGTCCCAGAACACACCGAGTTATGTTGGATCTTAAACACAGTAACGCCTTTCGGCGATCTTGGACGGATGACCCAGTTCAAAGACAAATCCGAGAAACAAATCGATAACATCAACGCGGGATTGTTCGATTATCCTGTGCTGCAGACAGCAGATATCATCTTATACAAGGCAACAATCGTTCCCGTTGGTGCTGATCAATTACAGCATCTCGAACTGGCGCGAGAAATTGTCCGTCGGTTCAACGGACGATGGGGAGAATACTTTACCGAACCCAAAGCGTTACTGTCGAGCACCCCGAAGATTCTTGGCCTCGATGGCCAAGCAAAGATGTCAAAGTCGATCGGCAATACGATTGCGCTCGGTGAGGATGATGACAGTATCCGTCAAAAGCTCGCCACCGCTGCAACAGACCCCGCCAGGGTACGGCGAAAAGACCCAGGGAACCCTGACGTATGTAATATCCACACCTTGCATACGTTCTTCTCAGACGCGGAGCGCATTCAATGGGTACGTTTAGGCTGTACGACCGCGGGAATTGGCTGCTTCGACTGCAAAAAAGCGCTCGCCGACAATCTTATCGCCCACTTACAGCCCATTCGTGAGCGTCGCGCGCAATTGCAAGCAAACCCGAAAGAAGTAGAGGAAATTCTCCGCCAAGGGGCTCGCAAAGCGCGCGCAATCGCCCAGCAAACCGTGCGCGAGGTGCGGCGACGTGTCGGCCTGTGGTCTTAAAGATGAGAGACAGAGAAACAGAAGTGGCACCATTACGACATGCCAACGCGAAGTGCAATTCGTTTATTGCGTCTGACGAGCATCTCCGCGTTTCTTTCCACCGACTCTGGTCCTCTACCACATGCCTTAAAGAAAACCGCAAAATAGCTGCGGTCAACGATGGCTTGTTGCCTGGTAATCTCTGGTACTAACTCTTTGTGCAACTTCTGCAGATTGTACCACGGCACGGCTGGGTAAATGTGGTGACCAATGTGATAGTTGATGTTATTCCAGAAGAAACTGTTGACCTGGTTGCTGATAATCGTGCGTGTGCCGGCCAGTTGTCCCGCCTCCCACGGAGTTTCATAATGTTCAGCGATGAATCGTACACTGTTCAACAGCGAAAAAATGTAACCAGGAATCAGCCACAGACTAAGAAACTTTCCCAGCATGCCGTGTTGTGAAGTCCACATGATCAGGCTGGTGTACACAACGACACGGAGCGATAACTCAAAAAGGTGAATCCAGAGTCGCGCCCCGCGAAACCGTTGCGCTGGATAGATGAAGTTGAATTGCAAGATCGTCAGAATCCCACCGATCACGATGTAGGCGTAAAAGAGCACGAAATCGCCAAAGCCTCGCTTTCCCATCGTAAACGCATCAGGGTCCTTGAAGGTTCGGTTATAGCGGTGATGTTCCAAATGATCTTCTTTGAATGAGATAAACGTGACGATGATCGGCAACGTAGAGAAAATACCAAAAGCCCAATTTTTCCACTTTTTCTTGAAGAGTACACTATGAGTGCAGTCGTGCATGAAGGTGACGATGCTCATCCACAGGTACCCGATACCGCCATACATGAGCCATCGCACCCATGTCTGCTCAGTATTCCAGGCAACATACCCCGCGCCAACAATCATCGCGTAGAACAGCGGGATTTTGAGGTTGTGGTACCAGGTGTGTTGATACAATTCCCGTAGGACAACGGGAGAAACCTTCTGCGTGGGGGTTACGTCAGACATCGTTCGTTGCGTTTCACTACTGTCGGGTGGGCAATACCCACCCGACAAATAGTGTTCCCTTCGGTCAGTCTAGATAGCTCGATATGCCGCAAATGACACAGTCGAAGACCGCGCGCTCGGGTCAGTGACCACGTTCACCACTGCCGGTTTGCCGGACTTCACCGCCCGCTCTAATGCGGGACGAATATCTTGCGCCCGTTCGACGTACTCGCCATAGGCACCGAAAACTTCCGCCATCTTGTCATATCGGCTATAGCCGAGGTCACGTCCAGCCGTCATCACGCCAGCACCAGCCCAACCGCCGTTGTTACTGATGACGATGATCGCCGGGATATTGTGGCGTATCATCGTGTCGATTTCCATCCCGTTCATACCGAACGAACCATCGCCACTCAGCACGATCACTTGCGTGTTCGGCTTGGCCACCTTCGCCCCGAGACCAAACGGAACTGCCACCCCCATACACCCGTTCGGACCAGCATTGACACGATGTCCCGGAGCATTGGTCGGGATCGATTGTCGAGCAAAATTCAAAATCTCATGACCGTCAACGACGATGATGGCATCACGATCCATGAAATCTCGCACTTCTTTGCAGAGCCGTAACGGATGAATCGGCGTCTGATCGGTATTCAACAATGCTTGGGATTTCTCTGTCGCGCGTTTGTCATACCCGCGTAAGGTATCAATCCACGCCAGCTCTTTACGACCGTGGAACACATCGCGGCCTTCTTTCGTCAACTGTTGTAACACCATTTTTGCATCACCAACGATACCCACATCGACCGGACGATTGCGGCCAATCTCTTCATCGGAAATATCAACCTGGACGATTTTCACGCCTTCAGCAAAACGTGGTGGCAAACCGAACCCAACGATGAAATTGAGCCGCGTGCCAACAAACAGCACAACGTCGGCTTCCTTCCAGGCTTGGTTACGGGCACCAAGGAAGCTCAACTTATGATCTTCCTCAATCACCCCACGACCTTGTGGGGTGGTGTAGAACGGAATGCCGCTCATTTCGACAAACTGTTTCAACTCTTCCATCGCTCCAGACCAGAGGATTCCAGTGCCGGTAATGACAATTGGACGTTTCGCGTCTTTCAGCAGGGCAATGGCGCGCTTAATCAAATCGGGGTCACCCGAAACACGCGGTACGCTATGGGGTTTCTTGGGGAAGCGGACTTCATTCTCGTCGACTTCTCGGTACAGAACGTCACCAGGTAGATCGATGTAGACTGGCCCTGGCTGTCCACCGGTAGCGACACGAAAGGCTTTATTGATGATCTCAGGAACGCGACGCACATCCATGACCCGTTCCGACCACTTGGTAATCGGTTTGAACATGCCGACCTGATCCATCTCTTGGAATGCACCCATACCAGATTGTGACAGTGCACTCGCACCGCCTAATGCCACTACCGGCACGGCATCAAGAAACGCATTGCCAACGCCAGTTATCAGGTTGGTTGCGCCAGGACCTGACGCTGCAAAGCATACCCCTGGTTTGCCGAGTACGCGGCTATATGAATGCGCAGCCATTGCCGCTGCTTGTTCGTGCCGCACGTCAACTGAACGAAAGCCAATCTCAATACAACGTGATGCCACATCGACCATCGGTCCGCCGGTGAGATAGAAGACCGTATCCACGCCTTCATCCTTTAATGATTTGACAACCAGATCATTTCCACTAGTTTTAGCCATGCTGTCCACCCTCCTTAAAGTAAAAATTCGGAAGAACGAGAGAACTGAGGATTATTAGTGACATACTGCTAAAAAGAATGCCAGAGGACAGGCAGGCAAGGCGAAAAGGTTAAGAGGGGAAGCGGCGAAAGAGAAAAATTGGCAACGAAGAATCGGAGAGTGGGCAAATCGGATGTTTATGTACTGAGAAATGAGGAACCGGTGACTATTAGTGGCATACCGGGAAAAGAATGCCAGAGCCGACAAATAAGGAAAGGACGATTGAGCACCTGGACGAATCTCGTGTGGTTTGATTCAGTCGCCTGACCAGTGGGCGTTCTGCTTGCTCCGCGGGAGGCAAAGGAGTACAGAGGTCAGAGAGGCTCTTCAAACCGACACTCCCACTCTGCTAGAGGTTCACCCATGACCTATGATGAGGTGCTGACCCAAGTACTGGAGTTGCTCCAGCGCGACCAACGGGTTGCCTACCGGGTCTTAAAACGTCGCTTTGGGATCGATGATGCGTATGTAGACGACCTCAAAGCTGACCTGATCAAGGCCAAACGGCTGGCGATTGATGAAGATGGCGAGGTGTTGGTGTGTGCTGGGCGCATGGCTACCTCAACGAAACGAAAGCGGCGGCTCGTGGATGCGTTGCCTTCCCTTTTCGTCCGCCTCCCGCGATACGCGGGATCTTTGGTGATCCGAAGGCGTGCGTTATTGATCTGGTCCGGCGGTCAAAAAAACAGCCTGCGGTTGCTGTGGTCGGATTTACAGTGGGTGGTACGATCGCCGCACCCGGCGCGTGCGCGATCTGTCCTGTGGCGATCGCCGCGTCTACCTGGAATTCGAGGTTCGGCGTCTGCAGTGCAAGAGCTGCGGCACGGTGAAGCGCGAACGGCTCGATTCTCTGGCCGCCAACCCCTTCTATACCCAGCGCTTCGCTCACTACGTCGGCAAACGATGTCGCTCGGCGACGATCAAAGAGATTGCCGAGGAACTGCACCTGGATTGGGACACGGTCAAGGCGCTGGAGAAGCAGTACATGACGGCGCAAGTGGCCAATGCCGGAACGCCCGGGCCGCAGGTGATCGGCATCGACGAGATCGCGATTCGCAAAGGTCACACCTACCGCATCGTGGTGAGCGATTTGATCCGACGGCGAGCGATCTGGTTTGGCGGCGAGGATCGCTCGGAAGCGAGCATGAGGCAGTTCTACGAGTGGCTTGGCCAGAGGAAGGCTGCGGGGATTCGGCTGGCGGTGATGGACATGTGGAAGCCGTTTCTCAATGCGACTACGACGTATGCGCCGCAAGCGGCGATCCTGTTCGACCAGTTTCACATCTGTGTCATCTGGGCGACGCCCTCGACTCAGGTGCGCAAGGCCGAGTATCGGCGGCTCAGTGGCAAAGACCGGCGCTACATCAAGGGGCAGAAATATACGCTGCTCTCGCATCGAGAGAATCTGACAAGCGCCGCGCGGCAAAGCTTGAAGGTCCTGCTCGCGTCGAACAAGCGGCTGCGCACCCTCTACTTTCTCAAGGAGTCCTTCGGCCAGCTCTGGGACTACGAGCGCGAGTGCTGGGCGCGGCGCTTCTTCGAGCACTGGCGCGCGAGCCTGAAATGGCAACGGCTCAAACCCTACGAGAAGTTCGCCGCGTTGATCGATCGTCATTGGGATGGTATCGCCTCGTACTGCCATCCCGCTAACACGTCTCGCTAGGCTTCGTCGAGGGGCTCAACAACAAGATTCGGGTCATCCAGCGCCGCGCGTATGGCCTGCGCGACGAAGAGTATCTGCGCTTGAAGATCCTCACCTGTATGCTGCCGCCCCTGTGAAAATATCAAATTTTACCCACTCGTTTTCCTATTGGCATTCACACCGGGTTAGTCGTCGTAGGCGAGATGGGCGGTGGAGAAAAACGCGAGCTCCTCGCCTTGGGTGAGACGCCCAACCTTGCGGCTCGCATCCAAGGGCAAGCTGAGCCTGATACGGTGTTCATCAGTGCGGCTACCTATCGCCTGGTCGAAGGCTTGTTTGAGTGTGAGGACCGTGGGCAGACAGAACTCAAAGGAGTCTCGACTCCATTAACGCTTTATCGCATAGTCAAGGAGAGCGAAGCCCGGAGTCGGTTTCAGGTGGTTGCACGCAAAGGGCTCACCCCGCTTGTCGGGCGCGAACATGAGTTTGGCCTGTTACGCGAGCGCTGGGAGCGGGTGAAAGACGGGACCGGGCAGGTCGTCTTACTCAGCGGGGAGCCGGGCATTGGCAAATCTCGCTTGGTAGAGGCACTCAAGGATAGTGTTGAACACGAAGGCGCAGGCTGTCTGGAGTTGCGCTGATCACCGTATCATCAGAATAGCGCCTTGTATCCAATCATCGACCACCTTCAACGGATGCTGAAGTTTGATCTCGAAGAGACACCGGACACCAAGCTGGAGAAACTCCGGCGGGCACTCAGTGGTTATCGCTTCCCCCAAGCGGACACTTGGCCATTGTTCGCCGCACTCCTCTCGCTACCCCATCCAGAAGGGCATCCCTCGCTGTCCCTCAGCCCGCAAAAACAGAAAGAAAAAACTCACGAAGCGCTCGTCGCTTGGCTCTGTGAGGAGGCAAATCAGCAAGCGATGACTTATGCCTGGGAAGACTTACATTGGGCGGACCCATCCACCCTGGAATTGCTCGCACTCTTCCTGAATCAAGTGCCGACAACGCAGCTGTTAGCGGTATTAACGTTCCGACCGGAGTTTACGCCGCTGTGGGGCTCTCATTCCTATCTCAGTCAGTTGACGCTCAGTCGGCTGGGGCAAACCCACGCAGAAATGATGGTGGAAAAGGTCACAGGTGACAAAGTGCTACCGCGAGAGGTCGTGCGGCAGATTGCGAGCAAGACCGACGGCGTGCCGCTGTTTGTGGAAGAGCTGACCAAGATGGTGGTGGAACAAAATGTAGGGGCGTATTGCAATACGCCCCTACCTTGGCATTCCTGCCACGTTGCAGGATGCACTGATGGCCCGGCTGGATCGACTCGGAACGGCCAAAGAGATCGCGCAACTAGGTGCTACACTCGGGACGCGAATTCACTTATGAGTTGCTCCATGCCGTCTCACCGTTGCACGAAGAGACGTTACAACAGAGTCTCCAGCAGTTAGTCGAGGCCGAACTCGTATTTCAGAGTGGCGTGCCGCCGCAGGCGCGTTATCTCTTCAAACATGCGCTAGTGCAGGACACGGCCTATCAGTCGTTGCTCAAGAGCCGCCGCCAGCAGTTGCATCAACAGGTGGCGCAGGTGTTAGTGGAACAGTTTGTCGAGACCGTCGAGAGCCAACCTGAGTTAGTCGCGCATCACTACACCGAGGCAGGCTTAATAGAGCAGGCCATTCCGTATTGGCAGCAGGCAGGACAGCGAGCGAGCCAACGCAGTGCTAACGCCGAAGCGGTCAATCATCTTACTACGGGTCTGGCGCTGCTGAAGACCTTGCCCGACACCCCCGAACGCATGCAGCAAGAACTCAGTTTGCAGCTAACCTTGGGCGCATTGCGTATTGCGACCCATGGCTTTGCCTCTCCCGAAGTCGAACACGCCTTCCACCGTGCGCGGGAACTCTGTGAGCAGACAAGCGATAAAATGCAAATCTTTCCTGTGCTCTGCGGCTTGATGCACTATCATTCTATGCGGGCGGAGCACCAGAAAGCACGCGAGCTGGCGGAGGAAGTTTTCCGTATCGCACGGGAGGCCCAGGACCCAGAGTTGCTCATCGAAGCGCACCATGTACAGGGCAACACGCGGGTATGGACTGGCGAGTATCCGGAGGCGCTCGCTCATGTGGAACAAGGCATCACACTCTATGACCCCCAGTGGCACCGTGCCCATGCTCTCCGCTACGGACAGGACCCCGGAGTCGCTTGTCGGCTGCACGCTATGCAGGTCTTGTGGTTACTGGGGTATCCGGATCAGGCACTCACGCGAGCCCAAGAAGCCCTCGTGCTTGTCCAGGGCCTCTCTCACGCCAACAGTGTGGCATACGGTTTAGCCGCGATAGCCCAAATTCATCATCTTCGCCGAGAGTGGCCGGCCCTCCAAGAGCGGGCTGAAGTCTGCATAGCCTTTGCGACCGAGTTTGGCCTGCCCTATTTTGTTGCGCAACTATCTATCATGTTGGGCTCAGCGCTCGCCGGGCAAGGATGTCACGAAGAGGACATTACCAAAATGCGGCAAGGGCTGGCCGCTCAGCGCGCCACAGGCGGACAAGGCCTCTTACAGTATTGGCTGGCCCTGCAGCTTGAGGCGTACATCGAGACAGGCCAGTTCGAGGAAGGTTGGACCGTCCTGGAAGAGGCCTTGACGATTCGCCCCACGTACGGCGACCGGTATTGGGAGGAAGAAGTCTATCGACTCAACGGAGAGTTGCTGCTGGCGGAGACTCGGAGCAATCCGGAAGCGCAGGACAGCCAGCGAAGAGCAGAAATTGAAGTGGAAGCCGAGGCCTGTTTTCAGCACGCAATTGAGACGGCTCGCGAACAGAAGACGAAGTCGCTCGAACTCCGTGCCACCACGAGCCTCGCTCGTCTCTGGCAACAGCAAGGCAAGCAGAAGGAAGCTCACCAGATGTTATCCGAGATTTACAACTGGTTTACCGAAGGGTTTGATACGAAAGATTTGCAAGAGGCGAAGGCGCTGTTAGAAAGTCTAGGGTCTAGAGTCTAGGGCACAAACAAATCACAGGGCGAAAGAAGTTGTCAGTCGTCAGTTGTCAGTTCCCAACCCTTACCCCTCACACCCAGCATCCAAACAGCAGTTAACCATCCGGAGCAGGTGCGGGCGGAATGGCCGACCCGTTCCGTAGTTGCCAGACGTGGCTCTCGTGCGCAAATCGCGCCGCATCAGGAGTCACCCACCGTCCTGCAACGACTGGGATCACCGGCGTACCAAGTTGGGCCAACAACGCCGCTCGCTGAACCGCACGATCGACCTCTTGTTCTCCTACTCCCCACAACACCTCGACCACGAGGTAGACGTCAGCCCCGCCTTTCCCACGTTTCCCCCGAATAACAATATCCGCCAGTGAGATTTCATGCGCTTGCGTATCAGAGAGCACTCCGGCATCCACAGCATCGGATAGGAGGGTCGCCAATTCATCGGGACCAAGCACGTGCGGGCGGTTGATCACTCGGCTAAAGTAGGCAAACACTTTGCTGCGATACTCATATTCAAGGCTCATGCCTTTTAATGTACCAACATCAGTCACCAACTTTTGCCCTGCTTCTACGAGCGTTGCAATTTGCGTTTCAGTTTGCAGCTGCGCTTCAGCCAACGCCTCCACACGCGCTTCGGTGCGTTGTTGCGCTTCTACGAGACGCGTTATGGCGCCTCGTAGTTCCTGGAATTGCAGCTCGGTTTGCGCGCGGAACTGGACCATTTGCTCCGGCAGCAACAGCAGCTCGTCAGTCAAAAGAAGACGGCGAAGATCTGCCCGCCATTCAGGGTGGTCTTCGACCATGCGAACAAGAGTATGAAAGTCGTCGGTCGTGAAAGACATAGTCGTTCTGTCTATTCTAGACTCGATTCTCCATTACCGAAAGTCAACCATGAACGACCACCAGATCTCCCACCATAAACACCACACTCATCGCTGGCGCATTATACGCATAGCCAACACGTCCCAGCGCATCGATCAAAATCAGACCGGCTTCACTATGTGTGCGCTTCTCCAGCAAGTCGATCGCTTTCGTTGCTGCCCACATCGGATCTCTCCCATCCCGTAACCACTCAACCGCCGTGCGGGTCAGGGTTGTGCGAATAATCGATTCACCTTTTCCAGTTGCCGACCCAGCACCGCAACTGTCATCAGCATAGGTCCCGGCACCGATGATCGCTGAGTCGCCAATACGGCCTGGGAGTTTGTTCGTCATTCCACCTGTCGAGGTTGCAGCTGCCAGATGTCCGTTACGATCACGCGCGACTGCCCCAACGGTCCCAGGTGAACCTGGCTGGCTTGCCTGCCAGCGTTGAAGTTGTCGCTGCGTGATCAATTCGTCTTGCTGAACAATTGGGAATCCGTGGGCGCGAGCAAAACGTTCCGCGCCTTCACCGACAAAAAATACGTGGCGCTGCGATTGCATGATCGCTTGAGCCAGCAGAATTGGATTGCGCACCGTACGCACGGCACCGACAGCACCAACGCGAAACATCATGCCTTCCATCACCGAGGCATCCATCTCGATATCGCCGTCTTCGGTGAGACAAGAGCCGATACCGGCGTTGAAGGTAGGTTCGTTCTCTAGCTCACTCACCGCGCGTACAACCGCATCAAGTGCAGAACCGTGCTGTTGCAAGATCGCCCAGGCAGCGTCAAATGCCCGGCGCAGACCACGTTCACGTTCGTCGTGCTGAGTCGGATCTGGTGCGCCGGCTCCGCCATGGAGGATAAGGGAAGGGTGCATACAAAAAGTAGCTAGTAGTCAGCATTCAGTAGTCAGCATGGGGCTACATATTCTTTCTACTGGCTACTGACTACTTCCCTACAGATTCAGCGTCTGCGCCACTACTTCCCGATGTACTGGCGCACTACCAAACGCGGCTTCTCCTGCAAGTGCGCGACGATAGAAAAGATGCATGTCATGCTCCCAGGTGAAGCCGATACCCCCATGTACTTGAATCGCCTCACTAGTCACGGTTTTGCCCATGTCACTGCAATACGCTTTTGCCATTGGCACTGCCTGTTTTGCTTCGGCGACATTCTCATCAACCGTCCACGCTGCATAGTAGGTGAGGGAGCGTGCGTTCTCCACTTGCACCATCATATCGACGCATTTGTGTTTTACGGCTTGGAAACTACCGATCGGCTTGCCGAACTGGACGCGTTCTTTGGCATAGCTGACCGCCATATCAAGCGCTTGTTGCCCAACTCCGATCATCTCAGCACAGAGCCCAGCCATCGCTTGATCGAGCACGCGACGAAGTACCGGCCATCCTTTGCCCACTTCGCCTAGCACCTGCGCCCGCGCCACAGGAACATCCTGTAATGCGACATGGCACTGACGGCGAGTCATATCGACAGTCTTAAGTTGTGAGATGCTCACGCCCGGTGTCTTGGCATCAACAAGAAACAACGTGATCCCATCTTCTCCCTTGCCACCAGTGCGCGCAGCAACAATGATCTGGTCAGAGACATGTGCGTCCGGCACGAACATCTTCTCACCTGAGAGCACGAAGTCATTGCCTTTTGCTTCTGCTAACAACTTCACTCCCTCGGCATCATAACGCCCGCTCTTCTCAGCTAACGCTAACGTCACAATATGATTTCCTTCGACAATCTTAGGCAGTAAAGCCTCTTTCTGACTGGTTGAACCTCCACCTAAGATTGTCGTTGTCCCTAACAGCGCCGAGGCAAAGAACGGCCCAGGCAACAGCGATTTGCCTGCTTCTTCCAAAATCACCACGAGATCGAGGAAGCTGCCACCGCTGCCACCGAAGTCTTCTGGCACGATAATACCTAACCAGCCAAGCTGAGCGATCTTCTTCCACAGCTCAGTTGCATGCGCTGTGTCATCAGCCATCATTTTGCGCACGAATGTGGTTGGGCATTCGTTATCGAGGAACTTCCGTGTTGCCTCGCGCAGTGCTTCTTGATCTTCTGTAAAACCGAAATTCATGATTCCCCCTTAAAATAGCTATGAGGACTGAGCTCCGAGCATCCAGTGGAAAAACCAAGACCTTCCCCCCTTCTTCAGTCGTCGCTCATTACTCATAGCTCATTACTTTCATCCCTTTGGTAGTGCAAGGACGCGATCCCCGACGATGTTCCGCATCACTTCTGAGGTCCCACCGGCGATGGTATACAACCGCGAGGCCAGCGCTCGTTGTGACCAATACCCACCATCGAATCCGCGCTCTTCTCCTAATGCCATCTGGCTATATGGTCCCAGCATTTCCGCCGCGAAGTGCGCAATCCGAATATATAACTCACTGGCTGCGAGTTTGCCGATCGAACCTTCCGGGCCGGGTGGATTGCCTTTGAGTTGCTTGGTCAGTTGCCTAAAGCCATTGAGCTTAATGGCCTGCGCTTCTAGTGAGAATTGCGCCAGCTTCTGTCGCACGGCTGGATCTTCTGCTGCCGTGTAGCCGTTTACCCGTAATCGTTTGGCGAGATCACCCAACCGCCGCAACATAGGCTCCATTTGATAAATGACGCTGAAATTGACGCGCTCGAACATGAGCGTAGTCACAGCAACTTGCCAGCCTTGGTTCTTCTCGCCAACGATATTCGCTTTAGGCACACGCACATCTTCAAAGAAGACTTCATTAAACTCCGCATCACCAGTAATTTGCACCAATGGTCGTACAGTCACGCCGGGTGATTTCATGTCTACTAAGAGATAAGATAATCCCTTGTGTTTCGGCGCGTCAAGATCAGTGCGAACGACGAGGATGCAACGATGCGCTTTATGCGCGTAGCTGGTCCAGACTTTTTGACCGTTAATAACAAAGTAATCACCGTCTTCAACCGCCCGCGTTTGCAACGAAGCGAAGTCAGATCCTGAACCTGGCTCAGAGTACCCCTGGCACCAAATCTCTTCCGCACTGAGAATTTTCGGCACGTAGCGCTTCTTTTGCTCTTCAGTACCCCAGTGCATCAGTGTCGGACCGACGATAGAAATACCTAGCGGATTGGCTACACCAGGCGCACGCACCCGTGCCATCTCCTGTTGATAGATGGCTTGCTCGACCACCGTCGCGCCACGACCACCATATTCTTTTGGCCAATGAACACCGATCCAGCCAGCCGCGTGCAGCTTCTTCTGCCATTTGAGTTGGATTTGGAAACGCTCCTCCTCACCCAATGTCTCAAACATCTCTGGGTAGTATTCCTCCGGAAGATTCTTCTCCAACCAGGTACGCAGCTCCGTGCGGAACGACTCTTCTTGTGGCGAATAGTCAAAGTCCATAGAACACCCCTCTGAATACGGCGGGCGGATTATAGGAAAAGACGAGAGCGGGGGCTAGAGGCCGAAGACCGGGATTGGGGGTTGGGTGTAAGGGCAATACGTGATACGCGAGCATGTCATGTACCACGCATCATGTAACATGCAATATCCCACCGAAAGGAGGACAAATCATGGCCGATTATTTGTATCCAACCGACGGAACTAAGGAGTTAAAGAAGCTCCGAGACTTGAAGCCCGATGTCTTCAAAGCGTTTGTTGACTTCGACAAGAAAGCTTTTGAAGAAGGCGCACTGAATGTGAAAACGAAAGAGCTGATCGCGATCGCCGTCGGTCATGTAACACAGTGTCCCTACTGCATTGACGTTCACACCAAGAAAGCGATCGCGGCAGGAGCCACAGAGCAGGAAGTTGCAGAAAGCATTTTCGTCGCAATGGCATTGCGTGCTGGGGGATCGTTTGCACATAGCTCAATCGCTATGCATGCGATGGAACATAAGTGAGCTGGTCGTTATGTCGGGTGGGTCTTGATCCACCCGACAGCGGTCTTCATTTCACCAAGAAACTCTGTCCTTATGCTGCTCCCCTTTGTGCTCTTGCTCACACTTGATTCGCATAAATTCCTTGCCCCGTCGTGTTCGGACTGACAATCATTCCCCGTCACATACCGACTGACATTGCTCAACCCCTTCCGCCCGCCGAAATAAATCCCGATCCGAGAGCAGCCCTTTGCGAATCGTTTCTGCTGCTTGGTACTCCCACCGATCGATAGCATCACGTGCCCTTCCTCTTCAGAATGGATGAGTCCGGGAAGAGATCCTCTAACCGTGTTCCACGGGCTCGCGCCGCTAACCTTCCAAGTCGTGTAATTCATGGATTATTCACTTCTCCATCCCGCCGCCCGTCTTTAGCTGGTAGCGAAAGTCACAATACTTCGCCCCCTTCATGATCGTTTGGGTTCGGGTCATTTTGACCTCGGGACCTCCCACGGCCTCAATGTCAACATCTACATCACAGAGCAACACCGCCCCGAGTTCCGGTTCTCCCAATTGGCGGAAGAAATCCGCATAGCGGCACCCGGTAATATTGAACTCTACGGCGTCCGGTTCTTGCTTAAGCATCTCGATATCGACGGCATTGCCAATCCGCGGGATGGCGGCGGTGTTGATCGCTTCCCATTTTTGCCGCGGGCTGCCAGAGATCTGCGCACCGATGTCACGGTAGAGCTTTCGTGACCACTCGCGCAGTGCGGTACTCGCTATCTGATTCGCCCGCGCCGCGCCTAGCTCGTCCCGAAAGGCTTTGAGTACAGGAACGCGCACCTGGCTTGGAGCTTGACCATGTCGAGCAGAGAGAGGTTCGTGTTCGCAAAGACAGGGGCCAGAATGTCGGTTGGTGAATCTGCTGGCTTCAGCATACCTTCGGACTCATCAGCACCTGCCATAAGAGTCCTCCTTATTGATTTTAGAATAACTGCCGGACGCTCACGTTCTGCCATGCGCGCTATAAAAATTCCTCACCGGCGCACGTGGGCAGAAGCGCTTAGTGAGCCGGATTGACGAGCCCACCCGGCTATCATTTGGGTATAGGAAACTTTTTCCATTCGCTCGGGATGTCCTGTAATCAGAACACGCATGTTGCCCCATGATGTGGTGATTTCCCGCTCCCACCACGAGAGTTTCTTCTGTCCACATTTCACGGTGCTTTTTTCGATGTCTCGCCAAGCCCGCTTGCCTTCAATTGGAAGTACCTCCAGGATATCTGGAAAGAGCTTCCCCGTGTAAAAAACGATGTGAGTGGGCTGCAGCAACTCGATCTCCGCCGATATTACACCCAGGTCCAGGGCGCACGAACGGACCATCAAGTCTGTGGTCTGATCTGCGGAGGCCTCGTCGCTGCCCACATTTGTACATTTCACGAGATTGGCGAAAGCGATGCGCTCCCACCCTGTTCTGATGTCCCGAACAGCAACTTGGAAATCTCCACGGTATTAGTTCCAATAAGGCCAGGACATGTGACGGAGCTCCTTAACCCGCTCACGCGGATCGATCAGACCCGAAGGCCGGATGATCCCTGGCTTCCCACGATGGGGCTTGCCGACGAAGAGCAGTCGAATCTTTGATGCGCGGAATTCCGAGCCGACATGCCAAACTGCAAGGGGATTGCGTATCTTAGCGTCGCACCTAACGCAGACTGGATTCTTTAAAAGGCGCAGGCGCGTTTCGTACAGGGAACACAGTTGCTGGAACTCGCTTTCATTCATGCGCAGGGTTTCCGCCCAACTATTGAGTAAGCTGCCATCTAACTGGCCGTATAGCTCGATTTCCATTCACCTACAGGAAACGACAAAACCTACTGTAATATCCACCACTCGTAGTGAGTATGGCAAGGGTTTTTGCGCCGACATAGGCCGCCAATTTGGCCGAATAGCCCGATATCAGCCGTAGCAGGTCGCAGACGCACCATCGCTCGTGTGGCTCTGCACTGTCCCCTTCTTTGGTCAGCATAGAACTTTGAGTAGCGCAGCGCCTACTCGTTATCGTACCGAATCTCGTGCGTGACTTGCTCGACAGTCTTGGCTTGAGGATTGAAGTAATTCAGCGTCTCGGTACTGATGTCGCCACCGTAAATGTGCACACTCACTGTCGGTGTCTGGGTTGGGTTGATGAAATCGTGAATCTCCTCGTGAGGCGAGAGGACATGCGCGACATCGCCAGGATGCAGGTCGAGTGCGATCGATTCACGTAATTCTGCATGGCCTGGTTGTGATTTATTATCTGTTCGTTTGTAACGAATAGTGTGTAGCTTGTTGCGATACACGCCCTCGACGACCCATTTGCCGGCATGATCGTGGACGCCGCTTGATCCACCGGATGGCCAAATGGCGACCATGATGTTGAAGCAATCCTTTGGGCCACGGTACAGCCGATAGACGGTGAAATCCTGATGCTCGGTTGCCACCCGTCCCTCAGCCGGGCGACAATACTGTTCTGGCAACGTTTGTGCTGTCAGCAAGCGTGCAAGCAATGGCTCCACAGCAGGGACGATCTGTGCATGCTCACGTTCGCGGGCGACGATCGCTTCGACATCAGCAGCGAGTTGTTCGACAGTGTAGGCAGGTTCTTGTTTGCGGGCAAGATTTGTCATTGGCATACCCTCCTTTGGCTTCTTTTTCTCCTACCAATGAGCGAAAAGCAAGGGTCAAGAGGAAATGATGAATGCGGAATGCGGATTGGAAGAGAGTAGTGTTCTTTGCTATGGTCCAGGCCGAGAGAGAGGAGAACCCTATGGCAACTTATGTTCTCGTTCACGGCGCGTGGCATGGTGGCTGGTGCTGGAACCGTGTTGCCCCCTTACTTCGCGCTGCTGGACATGAGGTGTTTACACCAACATTAACTGGCTTGGGTGAACGCTCGCACTTGGCGAATCCTGATATCGATCTGAACACCCACATCTAACTACTGAATGCTGACTACTGGTTACTCGGGTGAGTGAAAGGAGGATGATTATGGCCGGACGATTAACTGGAAAAGTTGCGCTGATTTCTGGAGGTGCGCGCGGACAAGGCGAAACCGAAGCGCGAATGTTTGTGAAAGAAGGCGCCCAAGTTGTCCTTGGTGATATTCTCGTCGAACAGGGACAGAAGGTCGCTGCGGATATTGTCAAACAAGGCGGACAAGCAACCTTCGTAAAACTCGATGTGACTAAAGAAACTGATTGGCAGACCGCCGTCGATACCACTGTGCGAACCTACGGCAAGCTCAATATTTTGGTGAACAATGCTGGCATCTTCCATACTGAAGGGGTGGAGGCGACGAGCATGGAGTTGTGGAATCGAGTGATTGCCGTCAACCAAACCGGTACCTGGCTGGGAATGAAATACGCGGTTCCTGCTATGCGGAACTCCGGCGGTGGCTCGATCATCAATATTTCTTCCGGTGCTGGCATTATCGGTACTGGTATGGCGGCTGCCTATCATGGAACTAAAGGAGCCGTCCGCATTCTTACCAAGACCGCAGCGATTGAGTATGCCAAGGACCACATTCGCATTAACTCAGTTCATCCTGGAGTCGTAGATACAGAAATGGTGCGGGGACTGTTGGCTCAAGAAGGGGGACAGTCACTTGTTCAAGCCCATCCACTCGGACGCGTCGGTACCTCCGAGGATATCGCCTATGGCGTACTCTATTTGGCGAGTGACGAGTCCTCGTTTGTGACAGGGTCGGAGTTAGTGATTGATGGTGGGTTTACCGCACACTAACTGTCCAGCGTCTAAGGATCCAGAATCAGAGAAAAAGAAGTCCAGGGTCCGAAGCCCGAGGTCTAGGAGGAAGCATGGCATACGAAACATTCATCGTTGAGCGGTCGGGGCCGATTGCGACAGTTTACTTCAATCGTCCAGAAAAACTCAATCCAATTAACGAAAAAGTGATGCGTGAGATCCTGGCGATTACGCAGGAATTCCAGGAAGACGACGAGACTCGTGTCATCATTCTCACGGGCAAAGGACGGTCGTTCTGTGTCGGGGCCGACATGAATATGTTGTCTGCCAGTGTTGATAGCGAGAAGCTGAAACAGCAAAGTGACACAGCCCGGCTGCGCGGCGCGAAAACTGGTTGGCGTGTAATGGACGAGTGGGAACGGCTAGACCAGATCACTATTGCGGCAGTCAACGGTTTCGCCGTAGGTGGTGGAGTATCTTTGGCAATGGCCTGTGATTTTCGCATTGCTGCAGCTGGCTCACGAATGTGGATTCCCGAAGTTCGTCTGGGCGTGCCCTATATGTGGGGATCAATCTCCCGGCTGATTAACTTGGTCGGTATGGCAAAAGCGAAAGAATTGGTCATGACTTGTGATGAAGTGACTGCAGAAGAGGCACTCACTATCGGTTTGGTGAATCAAGTCGTGCCGTTAGAGAAGTTGCCATCCGCGACGTTAGCTTTTGCACAGAAACTCCTCAACAAACCACCAATGGCACTGCGTCGGACTAAGGAGTTCTTCAAGGCGCTGAGTACCAACCATGCTGGCGACATTACCTATGCCGATGCCCACCTCGGGCTCGCAACCTTTGCCAGCGAAGACATGCGTGAGGCTGTCGCAGCGTTTCGTGAGAAGAGGGAAGGGAAGTTTAACAATCGCTAAAACGTAGTGCGTATAGCGTGAAACGTAAGGCGTGATTGTAAGGCTAACCCATTGCAGCCTCTCTTTTACGAATCACGTACCACGCAACACGGAACGCGTGATCGGTAATGCGTGTTGCGTGATCTTTTCTCCTTCGCAAGATTACATTTTACGCTTGATGAGTTCCGTTCCTCATGAGCCACCTCAATATCGAAATCAAAGCTCGTTGCGCGAATCCTCAGGCGATTCGTGACATTCTGCGATCCCAGGGGGCAGACTTTCGTGGCACTGATTATCAGACTGATACCTATTTCAAGGTCGAACGCGGGCGACTCAAACTGCGCGAAGGCAACATTGAGAATGCGCTTGTGTATTATGAACGTGAAGATCAAGAAGGACCCAAGCAAGCGCAGGTGACGCTGTATCCCACTACTCCCGGGAGTGGGTTGAAAGAGATTCTGACTCAGTCGCTCGGTATTCTTGTCGTTGTGAAGAAACAACGAGAGATTTATTTTATTGACAACGTAAAGTTTCATCTCGATACGGTGGATGGGTTAGGAACGTTCGCGGAAATCGAAGCGATTGATCAAGGATGGCACCGTTGGGACGAGAGAAATTGCTTGCGCAATGCCATATCTTTCTTGAGTTGTTGCGAATCTCACCGAATGATTTGGTTGCTGTGTCATATAGTGACTTGCTTTTGCAAAGAACCTAAAGAGAGATTCTTCGTTCCACTCAGAATGACATAGCCTGAGCTTATGTTGGCATTACTCGTGCAAGTATTAGTCGCTGGTTCGTTCTGGGGCTCGTTTGCTCTTACCTCGCGCGGTCGTGCACGCGTCGCCGCACGTGAGGCAGTTGAGCGGCTGGAGCGTGAAGTCTTTCTTGCTCGCAGTCCGCTCGACTTGGCAACTGCGGCATTGAAAAAAGAGGCACATGCCTATGCCGACCAACTGCGTACCGCACGTCTGACGGCCATTCCTGTCGAATCATTGAAGGACATAGGTGTTTCCGGTGTTCGTTGGATGGCATTACGCGATGGTGGCATTCACACTCTGGCTGATCTTGTGGCCAAGTCAAAGGAACAACTGCTGACAATTCCGGGAGTAGGTGAGGGAACAGCAGAAAGCGTACTTGGTGCTGCTCGTAAAGTTCGCGAGAAAATTCTTAGTGAGGCAGTGTCGCTCCCTGCGCCTGATATGCTGGACAAAGACGGTGAACGCCTAGTCCAGCGAGCTGCCGCCGTAATCCGCGCCCGTGAAGCAGTGGCCGATGTCGTTGCAGCTCTTGAACAGAAATATCACACTCTGAATGAACGGCTTGGGCCGATACTTGAGGAATCGTCATTCTTCCGTTGGTGGAGAAACGATCAAGCGCGACGGAGTGTGATTTCACAGAACGCCCAACAATTAGTGAAAGAGGCGGAGTCGGAGGATCTGACAAAACTGATCCGTGAGGCCCATGAACGTTGTGCGACGCTAATGGCCAAGCCGCAACCTATGTCCCTTGAGTTGTTAGAAGACTTTCGTGCTCGTTATGCTGACTACTGCGCTACTATTGAATCGGCCTTGGATGGGGCCCCTACGACCGTAGTGAGTGACCGCGAACACATTGAAGGGAGACTCCCCGAGGGGATTGCTCAGCAAGTCGAAGGGCTGACGCTGAGAAGCGAAGGAATGAAAATTGCGCTGCGTCGCTATCAGCAGTTTGGAGCGAAATACCTCATCGTCCAACAAAAGACCATTCTTGGCGATGAAATGGGCTTGGGTAAAACTATCGAGGCGCTCGCTGCGATGGTCCATCTCAGCATTGCCGAAGAAGTGAATCGATTCTTAGTTGTCGCACCGGCCAGTATTCTTGGCAACTGGCTCCGGGAGATTCGCACGCGGACTTCGCTCTCTGGGTATCTCATGCATGGTCCACAAAGACACAAAGAATTGCTCACTTGGTTGGAACGTGGTGGTGTGGCAGTGACTTCGTATGAAGCGTTTCGCACCGATGATGTTGATGGTGCGTTAAGCCGCCGCAATCTGATGATAGATTTCCTAGTGGTCGATGAAGCGCATTACGCGAAGAATCCTGAGGCGAGTCGCTCACGGGCAGTGAAAGAGATGGTGCCGTGTGCTCGAAGGGCTTGCTTTATGACCGGGACGCCGCTAGAGAATCGCGTCCAAGAATTCCACAGTTTGGTTAGCCTGCTCAATCCAGAAGTAGCGATGAAACTGAAGCTCATCAATTATGGCTTGCTCCGGGCTGGGGTTGAGCGACAACGCTTTCACGAGACGGTTGCGCCACTGTATCTTCGTCGCAACCAAGAAGATGTGTTACGCGAGTTGCCAGAGAAGATCGAAAAAGAAGAATGGGTCGATCTCACGGCTGCTGATAAAGAAGTCTACAAAGCTGCTGTTCGCGCCAAGAACATGATGGCGATGCGGCGGACGGCCACTATCGGCAAAGATGATGGACAATCGGCCAAGCTGGTCCGACTCGGTGAGCTGCTGGATGAGTACCGGGAAACCGAACAGAAAGTGTTGGTTTTCTCATTCTTCCTCGATGTCCTTGAAGCGGTTCGTCAGCAATGCGAAGCACCAGAAGTGATTACTGGGGCCGCTTCGCCTGCCGAGCGTATGCACATTGTTGACGAGTTTCAAAAAACCCCTGGTTTTCGTGTGCTGCCTGCACAGATTCAAGCTGGTGGCGTTGGACTCAACCTGCAAGCCGCGTCAGCCGTGGTGCTAATGGAACCGCAGTGGAAGGCTACAGCTGAAGATCAAGCTATTGCTCGCGCTCACCGTATGGGGCAAACGCGACGCGTCGTCGTCCATCGCTTACTGGCGCGCAACACGGTCGATGAGCGTCTACTTGAAGTATTGCGTGGTAAGAAAGAGATCTTCGAAACCTATGCCCGTGACAGCCTCGTCAAAGAAGCCAGCGCTGAAGCGACCGAGACGCAGGTTGCGAATACGATCATCGAGGCAGAGCTGGAACGGTTGCGACAGGAAGAGGGAACGCCTCCCGCACCCCCTCAATGACTAGATACTGACTCTCGCTTTTTCCTTCGCAGAAGAGATAAACCCAGCGCAACGAAACATACCATCGTCGCAATCAGAAAAACATCCTGAAACGCAGGGATGAAGCTCAGTGGCTCGTCGATTTTTGGCAAGTGGAGTCGCTCCGCGTGCACAGCTCGACGGCTGGCGAAGAGCATACTTGCTCCAGTCACACCTAGCACAACTCCGAGTGTCCGCATCATTTGGCTCATACTCCCTGCGACGCCCTGCTGTTCGCGAGGAATCGAGCCCATAACGAAACTCATGTTCGGCGCTTGAAAGAGGCCGAGACCCAACCCTACGAGCGCAAGCGTAAGGAGGACAGGAACAACACCAGAGTCGCCACTCAACTGGCTAATGCTCCACAAGCCTATCGCTTCAAGTCCCAAGCCTATGCTACTCAGACGAGCGGTGCCGAACCGGTCTGCCAACTTCCCAGCGAACGGAGCCGTCAATGCCGTCGCTGCAGGACACGCTGTGAGTATAAGACCTCCAATCCTGGCAGAGTAGCCAAGCGTGTTGACGATGTAATAGGGAACGAGCAGCCAGATGGCAAACATAGAACAATTCGCCAGGACATTTAGCAGGTTAGCGATAGTGAACGCTGGTTGGCGAAACAAGCTGAGATGAACGACAGGAGCCGGCGTTCGTGTCTCAATAGCAACAAAGGTGACGAAACACATGCTGGCGCCAATCAACAACGTGATGAAAAACGGTGAGGACCAGCCGAGCGCTTGTCCTCGACTGAGTGCCAAGAGAAAGCCCGCGACACTACCAGCTAGAGTCAATGCACCAAACACGTCAAAAGATTGACCGTCCTTTCGCTCAAGTAGGGGTGCCGCGCGACGAAATGACAGAATGGCTAACAGTACGGCAGGGAGGACGCGGAAGAGATACACCGCACGCCAACCGAAGGCATCGACAAGGACGCCACCGAGCAGTGGTCCCAACGCAAACCCTATCGCCGCACTCATTTGAAAAATGCCTAGGGCTTGGCCTCGTGTGTCCGGCGGAACAGTGAGCGTGACCAGGGCCGGAGCAGCAGCGAGAACCAATGCAACCCCGACCCCTTGCAAGACACGCGCAGCCAAAAACAGCGGAAACGTTTGAGCAAGTCCACAGCACAAGAACGCGACCGCACTGAGAATCAGTCCCCAGGCCAACACCCGCTGATGACCCCAGACATCAGCAAACCGTCCACAGCCGAGTAAAAGGCTGGCGTAGGTCAGCACGTAGCTAATGACAATCCATTGCATCACCGGAACATCGAGCGAGAACGCTGCCGTGATAGCAGGGAAGGCGATATTGACTGAGGAATCGAGTGAAGAAAGCAGGGCACCGAAGCTGGCCAGAAGGAGTACCAGACGTGGGCTCAGGGGGTGAGGGGGCGTTGTGTCGATGAGTTCCACCTTGCTAAGCTGCGCAACACTATGCGAATTGTCGCATCTAACCCAGAAGTTCTCTCATCTGTCAATCGAATGTGGAGGATGGGGAGGAAACAGGTATTTGTATGACGCAGGCACAATCGTTACGGACGATGTTATCCGAAGACCGTTTGCTGATGGCGGCCGGTGCGTATGATGTAATCTCAGCTCGCTTGGTGGAAGAGGCCGGTTTTCCCCTCGTGTATTACTCCGGCGGGGTATCGGCTGGAGTGCTGGGCTATCCTGATTTTGGCTTGCGGAGCCTGACTGAGATGGTGATACAACTCAAAGGAGTTTGCCGTGCGGTCAGCGTGCCAGTGATTGCTGATGCCGAAGCTGGCTTTGGGTCAGTATTGAATGTCGTCCACATGGTTCAAGAATACGAACGGAGCGGGGTCGCGGGATTGCATATTGAAGATCAAGATTCTCCGCGTCGCTGTGGGCACCTTGGCGGCAAAGTCCTTGTTTCCGCGAAGGAGCATGCCGCGAAGATTCGTGCTGCGGTGGAGAATCGAACCCAAGCGGATACTGTTATCATTGCGCGCATTGATGCGATTGCAGTGGATGGAGTTGATGATGCGATTGCACGTGCTGAAGCGTATCGTGAGGCCGGAGCTGATATGCTTTTCTTCGAAGCATTTGAAACAGTCAAGCAGATGGAAAAGATCTGCCAACGCTTTTCTAAGACGCCACTCGTTGTGAATATGGTTGAAGGCGGAAAAACGCCCTTCCTGCCAGCGCAGGATTTGCTTGAATTGGGATTTCGTGTTGTCATCTATCCGGTTACGTCGATATTGGCCGCGACCTTTCAGATAAAGAAAGTACTCAAAGTCTTACGTGAAACCGGTACAACTCAAGGAAATTGGCACGAGATGCTGCCGTTTAACGAAGTTTTCAACGGCCTTTTAGGTTGGGACCAGGCGTTGTCGTTTATTGATCATTACAGTGAGAAGAAGGACGACAATCTAAAGCGTAAAGCGTAAAGATCTCATGCGTCTTCTTCCTCTCACAGTATTACGCATCACGTACTACGTGTTACATGCGGCGTGTTGCGTGCTATGTGGTACGTGTCCTGTAGGATGCTATGCAGCTACCAAGCAAAGAAGTCTTTTCCTCACTCTCCCTACACGACCAAGTCACTCGACTCAGTCAGGTTGATGCCAAGACGCGGCAAGATCTGATCTTGTCCTCTCGGTATAGCCTTGATCTCGTGCAGTCGCTTTCCCCCGAGACGCTCTTCTATACGGTCAAAGAGATTGGTTTGGTGGATGCTGTGGGGCTGTTGGCGCTCGCGTCTCCTGATCAAGTTCGGGACATGATGGACCTCGATTGCTGGCGCAAAGATCATCTAGACGATCGACGGGCGCTCACGTGGCTTATGCTGCTCGATGAATCCGGCAGCGGGAAACTAGCGCAGTGGGCGTTGCGAGCAGATGTCGAATTGCTTGTGCTTCTCGTCAAACACCACTTCGAGATCGTTCGCAAGGCCGACATCGAAGAAGACCCGGATTTTAACCAGAGTCTCTACTTTACTTTTGATGATCAGTATCTGTTGCGCTTTGTTGGAGATGAAGAGCCAATTCTCCACCTCTTGCTAGAACGGATACGGGTGCTCGATTATCGCATGTACACCTATATCTTGGAAAACTGCCTCATGGAGCTGGAAAGTAGCCTTGAAGAAGGGGCGTTTCGTTGGCGTACGGCTCGCCTGGCCGACCGCTCCTATCCTGACTATGAAGAGGCACAGAACTGTTTCGCATTGTTACGCCTGAATCCGTTCGTCTTGAGCGGTTCCCTCGTATTAGTACGCGGCAGTTACGTTTCGCAGAAGGGGAAGCCCTGGTTCCGTCGGACCACGCGTTGGTGTTGCTTGATGTTGCGGATTCGTTCTTCCTCCGCGCACTACGCAACGTACCGCCGGACATCGTTGAAGCACTTAGTCACGATCTTGCAATGCTGACTAATCAAGTTGTGATTGCCGAGGGAGGTGACCCCGGCGAAGTGCATGAAGTGCGACGATGTGTGACTCTTGTTCATGACTGCCTCAATATTGGGTTAGAGTACGTCGCCAAGGGAGACGAGGGGAAAGCGGTGCAGCTGTTACATGAAACAATGCTACGACCCTTCTTCCAGATTGGTCGAAGTGTAACGCTCCGACTTGGACAGCAGGCGCGACAGTTGGCGGGCGATCTCCAGAGCAGAGTCGGAGAATACTGGGCTGCGCTTGTCGATTCACCATTTCGAGAGGCGAGTGCCGGTGTCCAACGCCGACTCCCACTATTCTTTCCGTGGACTGGAAAGTTCCGGGAGAGATTCTGTTCCGACAATTCCGTACCGTGAGCGATGTCGAGCACGTGGAAGCTCTGCTTGAACGGATTCCCATATGGTTTGCGATCCTCCGTCGTTGGGAGTTGTTACCGGAGGGACCCGTTCCAGAGAAGGTGACACTGGCAGTTTTATGGAATACCGCGTTTGCCCGGTGGGTCGTGGCGCAGAAGATTGACGTGCAGCCTTTGCGACGGAAAGACCTCGGCATACTCCAGAAAAAACTGCGTGGAAAACAGAGTGAAGTGCAAAGATCCATATTCCTTGCCCTTGCTACGCAACAATGCCAGCTCTCAGAACGGGAATCGCAAGCTTTGCAGGTCTTAGCTGAGTATGCGCAGGAAAAGCTGCGCGAAGCACTCGCAGTTGACGCAACGACGATTGAGTTGCGGTTTATCGAAGGGCTGTTAATCCAAGAATGACGCGCATTGCATGTGGGTCGTCTTTCAGGAAGAATTTGTTGATGTCATAGTTTGGGTTCAATAGGATCGAAACGTTATGGACAATCTCTGGGATCGTGCTGAAGAATTACTGACGGCTGGAAAGCCTTTTGTTTTAGCCACGATTATTCGCACCCGTGGCTCAGTCCCGCGCGAAGTAGGAGCGAAAATGGTTGTGCCGCGCGAAGGCCAACCGTTCGGAACCATTGGCGGTGGCTGCGGCGAAGGCGAGGTATTACGCCGCGCGTATCCGCTATTTGAGGAGAATCAACCACCACGTGTTGTTGAAGTCGACCTCACTGGCGACTTCGACCAAGACGAAATTCAGGTCTGTGGTGGGTTGATGGATGTTGCCCTTGATCTATGGCGGCCTGAAGAGGACCGTGAGTTAGTACATGCACTTGCTGAAGCCACCCGAGCGCGTCGTCCGACGGCCTTGGTGACGGCAATCAACGCAGTGACGGATTTGCCTGCTGGAGCAAAAAGCTGTCTCTCGCTAGGAGCGGAAGGGACGAAACTCACTCCGAGTGTTCATCTTGATCCCATGACTGTTCAGACGTTCAGTAGCTCCATTACTGCCGGTATTCCACAATTGTTCTCTGTCTCTCCACAAGGCGAGGTGGTCGAGGATGCGGTTGCTCGTGGACAAGACTGGCCACGCGTGTTTGTCGATGTTCAACCAGGGCAACAAACACTTGTGATTGTTGGTGCTGGGCATATTGCCCAACCGCTATGTGAAATGGGGCAGATGTTAGGTTTTCGCACGATTGTCATCGATGACCGTCATGCGTTCGCCAATCGTGAGCGCTTCCCACGTGCCACCGACGTTCGAGTTGGAGCGTTCGTTGAAACGCTCAATAGTCTGGAAATCAACGAACACAGCTTTGTTGTGGTTGTGACCCGCGGCCATGTGTGGGACGAAGCCTCAGTGAAAGCAGTGCTGAGACGGAAGCCTGCATACCTCGGTATGATCGGCAGCAAACGTCGAGCGAAAGCAACACTCGAACGCTTAGTCGAACAAGGCTACAGTCCGGAAGAACTCAGTCGCGTGCACACGCCAATGGGATTGGATATTGCTGCTGAGACCCCAGCAGAGATTGCGGTCGCGATTGCAGCGGAAATTGTCCGTGTTCGTCGCAATGGACCTGTTGATACCATCTCGATTGCGGCCAAAGCGCGACCTAGTGGACCGTTGAAGTTTAACGGATGATGTTGGTTCTTGTTTTTCTGTTCCCTCTCCCTCGATGGGAGAGCTTGTCCTTCGCGTAGTCGGAGGAGGCTAGGGTGAGGGTGCCTTCAATCACCAATCCGCAATCGCCAATCCACAAATACGTACTATGATCTCCGCCATTCTCCTCGCTGCCGGTGAGTCCCGCCGCATGGGATCAGCCAAGGCGCTGCTCCATTACCAAGGGCAGACTTTCATCGCGCGCATCTGCAACGCCTTTGTCACTGCAGGTGTGGATGAACTGATTGTTGTTCTAGGGGCCCGTGCCGATGAACTACGACAAGCTTTACCGACACATCCGAAACTCCGAACTGTCGTCAATGCACGTTATACTCTCGGCCAACTCTCCTCACTCATGGTTGGTATCGGAACGCTCTCGCCCGAGAGTGAAGCGGCAATTGTTAACCTCGTTGACCACCCGATGATCGAGACTGAGACAATTCAGACCCTTATCTCCTCGTTTCGAGCCGCACCGTTGCCGATCCTCATTGCCTCATATCAAGGCAAGAGAGGTCACCCGGTGTTATTCTCTAGCCAGATCTATGGCGAGATTCTCGCCGCGCCGCTTGACCAAGGAGCGAAAGTCATCGTGCGTAAAGATCCCTCTCGAGTGCGCGAGATTCCGCTCGATGATCCCGGTATCCTCGCTGATATCGATACGCCTGAAGATTACACGTACTACGTCGGACGCAAACGATAGATTGCCGATCTCTTTTGCTCTACTCCCTTGCCTTTGCTGCGGAAAAGGTCATAGAGAGAGAACTCAATCTGCCGTAAAGGGGGAGCGTGTGGGGAATGAGCAAGTCGCCTATCGCTGGTGGGTGTTAACCAATGCATTTTTAATCTTTGTGACCGCCTTCGGCATGGGCTGGACATACATCGTAATGCTCGTGTCTCCGGTCTTGCAAGAACTCGGGCTTGAGATGTCCGACTGGGGAACGTTGTGGTCGGCGATTTCGCTGGGCACGGTGCTGTTCGCAATTATTGGTGGGGTATTAGGAGATCGATTCGGAATTCGCCTCTCTGTCGGTCTTGGCACAATCTTCATGGGAGTGTTCCTGCTTCTTCGTGGCACGGCGACAAGCTTCGGTTCATTGTACGTGTGGATGCTACTTTTCGGTCTTGCACTCGCTGTGACGTTCTCTAATGTTCCCAAAGCATTGGGTATGTGGTTTCCACCAGAGGAATTTGGTCTCGCGAATGGCGTAACGCAGGCCGGCTATGGCGTGGGTGCCGGACTCGCAACCGTGCTGACTCCGCTTGTCGTTGGTAGCTTTGGAGGGTGGCGTCCGCTCACCTATGTGTTGGGTGTTGCGACAGTAGCGCTCGGAGTATTGTGGCTCGTGACGGTGAAAGATCGAGTCGTGACCACAGTGCAGAATACTGAGCAACTCAGTATTAGCGCCTCCTTGCGTCGGGTTCTCCAAGTACGGGATGTATGGATAGTCGCTGGTTGTTACTTCTTATTCTTGGGCGGATACATTGCGCTGATTGGCTATGCGCCAACGTATTTCGTCTCGGTGCAAGGGATGAGTGCTCCTGCCGCGGGCGTTGTACTTTCCATTGTTATGTGGGTCTTTGTTGCTGGCGCGTTTGTGTTGCCAACGATGTCAGATCGTGTTGGTTTACGGAAGACATTCTATGTGCCGTGTATGTTTGCCACAGGAGTGTTGATTATTTCCGGGGCATTTCTCGTTGGGGTTCCATTATGGATTGCGGCGGCAGTGTGGGGATTTGCCGCGGGAGCAGCACCGATCGCGTTTGTGATCCCGCTAGAAATGGCGGGCGTCGGCCCAGCGCTGGCGGGATCAGCACTGGGTGTTGCTGTCACTGCCGGATACCTCGGCGGCTTTGTTGGGCCACTGATTTGTACGTGGTTGGCAGAAATGACTCCGGTAGCCGGATTCGCGTTCGGCGGAGTGTGTTATGCCTTGTCGGCACTTCTGTTTTTGTTCATCAAAGAGACCGGGCCACGTATGCAGGAGACGCAATAGAGGACGTCTATAAACTCGCAAAGCCAAGTCATTGCGAGCCCTTCGACAAAGCTCAGGACAGGCTACGCGAAGCAATCTTTGCCTGAAAAAGAGATTGCTACGTCGCCGGAGTTTATCCTGAACACAGCCGAAGGGGCTCCTCGCAATGACAGAGGACTTCTGGTTTGCAGACTCGCTCATAGCTTGACGATACTCCATGCTTTCAATCGTAGCATTGACACTGAGTCGGAAGTGCGCCTAAAAACGGCAGACAGTATCTAAAGGAGGGACGTACTATGGTGTATGAGATGCGAGTGTACACGTTACAGCCGGGGAAGGTGCCGGAGTTTCAAGCGCTGATCGAAAAAGAAGCACTACCGGTTATTAGCAAATACTCCAAGCTCGTGGGGTGGTGGTCTACAGAAGTGGGCCCGCTGAATGAGGTCGTGCACATTTGGGCCTATGAAGACCTTGCACATCGAACCCGTGCTCGTGAAGCACAAGGCGCTGATCCGCAACTGCAAGCCTTCCGACCAAAAGCCCAAAGCATGATTGTCAGTCAGTATAACAAGATTCTTACTCCGGCTAGCTTCTCGCCTCTTAAGTAGGAAGGGATGGGATAACTGAGTACCTCATCGCCTTGATTTGATGGGGGCGGTCTCGTCATGCCAGCGAAGGCTGGCATCCAGGAGAATTGACACTGGTCTATAATCATGCCTCCTGGATTCCCGCTTTCGCGGGAATGACGCCATCCCTGCCTGACCTGCAAAATCAAATTGCCGGTCTTCATTGCTCGTGTAGAGAGGTAGCGTATGCTCAGTCCGTATCGAGTCCTCGACCTTACCACAGAACGTGGCCTGCTCTGCGGTCAAATTCTCGGCGACCTCGGGGCTGACGTCATCAAAATTGAACCACCCGGAGGCTCTCCGGCGCGGTGGTTGGCTCCATTTTATCACGATGAGCCACACCCGGATCGGTCGTTGTATTGGTGGGCCAATAATCGCAACAAGCGAAGCATCACGCTCAATCTTGACCATGACGACGGGCGCGCCCTCTTGCATCGGCTTGCAACGACGGCACACTTTGTTATTGAATCTGACAATCCTGGAGTGCTCGCTCAGTGTGGATGTGGGTATGAGGATCTTGCGAGAATCAACCCGGCGCTGGTGTACGTGTCGATTACGCCGTTTGGTCAAGATGGACCGAAAGTCGGATACGTCGACAGTGATCTGGTTATTCTGGCTGCCGGGGGGGCGTTAGTCCTGACGGGAGACGAAGATCGGGCACCGGTACGAGTGAGTGTTCCGCAAGGGTATCTCCATGCGAGTGGACAAGCTGCGGCTGCGGCTTTGATCGCACACCACGAGCGGCAACGTTCCAGACGCGGACAACATGTCGATGTTTCAGCGCAGCAAGCGGTTGCCCAAGCAACGCAGTCGAGTTTGCTAGCTGCACCGCTCGGCGAACGCGATTTCCAACGGCTAGCAGGTGGGGTGAAAATGGGGCCAGTCAATGTTCGCCTCGTATGGCCAGCCAAAGATGGATATGTCTCAATTGGTTTTCTCTTTGGTTCGGCGTTTGCCCATTTCACCAAAAGATTGATGCAGTGGGTGTGTGAAGAGGGGTTTTGTGATGCCGCCACACGTGACAAAGACTGGGTGGTGTTTGGCAGCATTTTTCTTGGTGATCCAGAGGTACTCAAAGAGTACGAGCGCCTCGTCGGCATTGTTGAGCGATTCAGTGCCAGCAAGACCAAGGCAGAACTATTACAAGAGGCGCTTAAACGAGCGTTGTTAATTGCGCCAGTTCAGACGACTGAGGAAGTCCTAGGGAGTGAACAACTCACCTCACGTGGATATTGGCAAGCGCTCGAACACCCAGAGTTAGGCCAGGCCGTTCGTTATCCTGGTCCTTTCGCTAAGTTCAGTGCGAGCCCGTTACGCTATCGTCGGCGACCACCAACAGTCGGTGAGCATAATGGGGAAATCTATCGCGATGAACTCGGATTGACGGAGCAGCAACTTGCTCAATGAACGCACGGAGTCATTTGAGCTGTAATCAATCATGTGAATTCGGGGGATGTCATTCTGAGGAGTGTAGCGACGAAGAATCCGGTGGAGGGGATGGGAGAGATTCTTCGCCTCCGCTGTGCTACGTCTCAGAATGACAAGGCCTTCACGTTCAGGTTGACTGACGAGTAAGCATAATCGATACAGACTGTGAGGCTTATGCAACCCAACCACTCTCCGACATAAAAGTTCTTGACTTCATGTGGGCTATTGCCGGACCGGGGTCAACTCGGATGTTAGCCGATTATGGGGCTACGGTTGTTCGTGTTGAATCAGCGCACCGCTTCGATGCGACCCGCACGGTTGGGCCGTTCATTAACGGCAAGCCGGGAGCTGAGAATTCCGGACTGTTTTTCAATATGAACGTCGGCAAGCGGATGCTGACGCTTGACCTCTCGAAGGCAGAAGCGCGTTCCGTAGTCCTCGACTTGGTGCGCTGGGCGGATGTTGTGACCGAGTCGTTTTCACCGAAGGCGATGCGGGCGTGGGGATTCGACTACGAATCGCTGCGCCAGATCAAACCGAACATCATCATGCTCAGCACCTGTCTCATGGGCCAGACCGGGCCGATGGCACAGTATGCGGGCTTTGGAAATTTGGCTGCAGCAATTGCTGGGTTTACAAATATTGCTGGTTGGCCGGACCGTCCACCGGCAGGGCCATTTGGAGCGTATACCGATTATATTGCGCCGTGGTTTAACGCGGCGGCGATTTTAGCAGCACTAGAATACCGCGATCGTACTGGTCAGGGGCAGCATATCGATCTCTCGCAGGCAGAAGCCTCGCTGCACTTCCTCGGGTCAGCGCTACTGGACACGGCTGTTAATGGGCGAGTGCAACAACGCATGGGTAACCGTGACGTCAACTACGCTCCTCATGGCGTGTATCCGACGACTGGAGTCGATCACTGGATTGCGATTGCTGTGACGAACGACGACCAATGGAACAGCTTGTGTAGAGTCATGGATCGGTTCGATCTCGTTACTGCTCCGCACTTTGCAACGCTCGCTGCACGGTTGACACGTCAGGACGAACTGGACGAGCTACTGAGCGCGTGGACGAAGGAGAAAGATCCGTTCCAGCTAGAGCAAGAGTTGCAGGCGCGCGGTGTTCCAGCGACAGCTGTGCGATCGATGGGGGAGATGTACAGCGACCCACAACTGCAACATCGGGGGCATTTTGTTCAGCTTACGCACCCCAAGTACGAAACAACGACGGTGGAAGGCTCACGCTTCCGCCTGTCGCGTACTCCGGCGCAGATTACCGGGAGCGCTGCAACTATCGGCCGCGATAACCAATACGTGCTGGAAACGCTCCTCGGCTACAGCGAAGAACAGATTACCGAGCTTGTGGCTGCGGGTGTATTGGAATAGTCGAAACGCTGGACTACGCCATGCCGTCATAAGCGAAGTCGAAGGCTCGTAAACCTGCTAGAGTCGTGCTCTCCGACTTCGCCGCTAACGCGGCGTAGTTTATCCTGAGCGTTCTTCGACTTCGGCGCTATGCGCCTACACTCAGAATGAGCGGAAGCGAAGGGCTCAGAGTGAGTGGGGAAGGGGATACGGCAACGAGTGAAGAACTGCCCCAAGGTGCTGTAGTTCGATTTAGGCCGCTGTGTACCACGGCAAATCATGGTATTAATCCGCGATCTAGAGATGAGTGAGGAGGTTCTATGGACATTGGCAAAATTGGTATTTGGTTCTTTCTTGATGCGATGTCAGGTCCGGAGAGCGCACAGTTTGCGCAGACGGTTGAGAAACATGGGTACAAAGCGCTGTGGATTCCAGAAGCGGTTGGACGTGAGCCGTTCCCCCATGCTGCGTACTTGTTGAGCCGTACGGAACGTCTGTCTATTGCCACAGGCATCGCGAATATCTGGGCGCGAGATCCGATTACGATGGCTGCTGCGTCGAAGACAGTTGCCGAACTTTCAGGCGGACGTTTCGTGCTCGGGATTGGCGTAAGCCACAAACCATTGGTAGCGAATCTCCGCGGGCATAGCTACGACAAGCCGTACAGCTACATGAAGGAATATCTGCCGAAGATGAAAAGCGCGCTCTATCGGGCACCCGAGCCGAAGGAACCCGTACCGATCGTGATTGCTGCGCTGCATCCGAAGATGCTGGCGTTGTCAGCAGCCGAAACTCAAGGGACGCACACGTATTTTGTGCCACCAGAGCATACTGACGAAGGTCCGTGCGCAAATCGGTCCGAAGCCATGGATCTGTGCCGCACAGGCAGTAATCCTTGAAGTGACGCGACCAAAGCGCGCACGATGGCGCGGCAATACATGAAGACCTACGTTCCTCGACTGCCGAACTATACGAATAACTTAAAAGCGCTCGGGTATGGAGATGCTGAGTTCGCCGACGGTTGTAGCGATCGGCTGGTCGATGATATTGTCGCCTGGGGAAGCGAGGACGAAAATTCGTGACCGTATTGATGCACACCTGAAGGCCGGTGCGACGCATGTGTGTATTCTGCCGATCCGGTCGGACAATGAGTCCCTTCCTGACCTCAAAGCGGTTGAGGCGTTTGCGCCGCGCTAAGACGAATCACAGAGGTCGGGAGTCAGGAGTTGGGGACCAGTAGAAAAGAAGGAAACCCAAAACCAACCCCCAACTCCCGTATTGGCGACACCCTCAGCTGTGGAGTGCCAGTTGACAATGGCAGGCACAGCCTGCCCTTCTTTGCACCCACAGAACCCGTAGGTGGGCTATGCCCGCCACGATTAAATGAGATATGCCGTAAAACTCCCTGTCCGTCCTTCGACTTCGCTACGCTACGCTCAGACGAGGTTTCTGTACCCGTTCGTGCTAAGCGTAATCCAGAATAATCGAAGCATGAATGGCGTTCGCTACAAATGATTTCGGACACCTATAGTTCCTAGCCTCCTACTTTTTCGCCCACAGATCCGCGTATCCCTTGATCTCGATGCCTTGTACTTCTGGTGTCATGAAGAGTGGTTCTTCGGTGTCGAGGTTAATCGCCACGAATTCCAATCGTGCGTCTTTCTGCCAGTTCTTGACACTGTTCTCCCACACGCCAGGTTGTGGGCCATGATGAAGTCCTTGTGGGTTGAGTGACATCACGCCGAACGGCGTCGTCCCGCTGCGGCGACTCAGGGTGAACTCGCCGCTATGGACGAAGAAAACCTCATCGTAATCAATATTGCGATGATACCACGGTACTCGTAACGCTTTGGGGTCACCTTCGAGTGGACGCGGAGCGAAGGTACAAATGACGAAGCCTGGTGCTTCAAACGTACCATGCGCGCTCGGTGGCAAATGCACGCCGTCACTCATCAATGGGCGAAAGTCTTTCACATTTAGTTTGAAAACTGAATGTGTTCCTTTCCAACCGATAACATCAAGAGGACAGAAGTCATAGAACACGGAGGTGTACTCGCCGCGACGACGTACACGCAGTTCCCACTCTGACCGCTGTTCTGTCACGGCAGCAGGTTCTGGTGTCTCGATTACGTCGTAATCGAACGGGGCATAGTGGCCGATCCCGGACCGCTCGGGAAAGCGAATCGAGCCACGGGATTGCATGATCAACGAGAAATTGTCGCGCGTCTCGGGAACGATTCGATAATTCGTTCCTTTGGGGATGACGATATAGTCACCCTCTGTGTAGGAAAGTGGGCCGAAGTCACTTTGGAGTACGCCACGGCCTTTGTGCATGAAGTGGACTTCATCACCATCGCCGTTGCGGAAACAAAACGGCATCGGCTCCGAACGACGTGAGATAAACAGGGCGACGTCGTTGTTGTAGAGCACCTTTGCTGGCTCGCCCCGTGGGTCATCGAGGTCAGTTGGCTTGAGATCATAGGTGTTGAACGCCCGTGGTTGTAGTGGGCCTTCAATGCGTTTCCAATCTGTCGGCGGATGGGTATGATAAAACTGCGTCGCCGGGCCGAAGAAGCCTTGGCGGCCATGCTCTTCTTCGTAGAGCCCTTCGGGAATGGCGACATGGGCTTGTTTGGGAACTTTGCCTTTGGAGTATTGAATCTTCATATAAGCCCTCCTTTCTGGGCAGTTAAGAGTTAAAAGTAACAGTTAAGAGTTGAAGAATGTAACGGGATCAAAACAGCGTTTCTGTTTTTGTTCTTTAATCTGTCATACTGACTAACTCATTCTTCACTGAAATCTTGGCAGCACATACTTCGCAAACCGTTCCAACGACGCCATGATTTTGCCGTGATCAAGACCACCAAAGTTGATCAACAAACTCACATTGGTGATGCCTGCTGCCAGAACTTGCTTGATTCGTTCAACACATTGGTCAGGATCACCAAAGATCACGCGGCTTGGATACATGTAGTTATCATAATCTATCGCTTGAAACGCCTGTTTTAAGCCTTGATAAATTGTGTACTGGTCTGAGTATGCGGACTCCTGGTTTGCTTCGACTACCGAATGCAGGTAGCGCATCATCGCTTCTCGCGGTTCTTCCTTTGCCTTCTCCGGGGTTTCGCCACAGTAGAAGTGATATACGCCGAGGACTTCGGCTGCAGTTCTGTAACCGTGGGCCTTGCGGGTGTCGTTGAAGAGATTGATTTTACTCACCAGGAACTCGGAGTTTGCTGCTGCGTAAGGGACGGTCATCAGGTTGTAGCCCATCTTGCCGGTCCACTGGAATGACTCGTCAGTAAAGATGCAGGCAACGTAAATTGGGGGGAGTTTCTGGAGCGGTTTGGGGATCACTCTCAAATTGTGTATTTTGCGAAATTTGCCCTCGTAGGAAAATCGTTCCTCGCTCCAGGCTTTCAGGATGATATCGTGTGCTTCTTCGAACAGCACGCGGCTGTCTCCCATGTTTCGTTCAAAGGCATCGTACTCCATTTTCTGAAACCCACGACCAATGCCAAATTCGAGTCGCCCACCGGAGAGGCAGTCGAGCATCGCGTACTCTTCTGCGACACGAACGGGGTCCTGAAGCGGCACGAGGCAGATGCCTGAGCCGATACGAATCTGTTTGGTGCGCTGGGCAATCGCAGATCCAAGCACCGGAACAGAGGGAATATGGCCACCATAATGATGGAAGTGGTGCTCAGCGAGCCACACCGAGTGAAACCCTAGCGTGTCGGCACGGTCAGTTTCTGTCAGCATGTCTTGATAGAATTGGGCTTCACTCTCGTGAAACTGTGGAAAGAAGCTGGGGAGATGGAAAAGGGAAAAACGCATTGTGTACTCCTTACGCTACCACGAAACAGATCAGACGTGTTACGTGATTACGTTTATGCTACTCGTGATAGTGTTCGCATAGATTCTAGCAGCGTGTCAATTTCCTCATCCGAGCCAACGGAGATACGTAGACAGTCAGTGAGAGTAGGCAACGAAAAGTAGCGAACGAGGACTCCTTGATCCTTGAGCCTGTGATAGGTCAATTCCTGGTTAACTCCGACCTTGCGAGCCAACACAAAATTGGTGTGCGAATCATAGACAAAGTAGCCAAGCTTGCGGAGAGCTGTGGTCAGACGCGAGCGGGTAGTTTTGATCTTTGCAACATTCTGCTGCATCCAGGCATAATCTTCGAGCGCTGCGGTTGCGGCGACGATACTCAACCGATTCACGTTGTACGAGTCTTTGACTTTCAGCAATTCCTTGATGAATTCAGGGTGGCCAAAGGCGAGGCCGATCCGCATGCCCGCAAGTGAGAACGATTTGGAAAACGTCCGCAGAATCACAATGTGTGGGTATTTATGAATCAGTGGTAACGCGGTTTCATTGGCGAAATCGATATATGCTTCGTCAATCACCAGAATACCGCGCACGCGTCGCGCGAGTTCTTCGACCTGCGCGAGCGAGGGCATCGTCCCCGAGGGGGCATTGGGATGACAGAGGATCGTAAGTTTGGCCTCAACCTCGGCAAGCGAAGGCGGCAGGGAAAAATCGTCAAGAAACGGTATCTGCGTGATTTGCCCACCCTGCATGGTCACGAGTTCGTCGTACAAACTATAAGTCGGTACCGGATAAGCGACGTGATCTCCAGGATCAACGCAAGTGCGCATCAACATGGTAAGGAGGTCATCTGAGCCGTTGCCAACGAGAATTTGTTCACGCGTGAGTCCATACACTTCCGCGGCTTTGTCGCGCAGGCGATTAGCAACCGGGTCAGGGTACAGGCGGAGGTCCTCTCCGATGGCGCGTTGCAAGGCTTCAATAACTCGAGGGGACGCGGGATACGGGTTCTCGTTCGAGTTCAGCTTAATGTATTGCTTGTCTTGTGGCTGCTCGCCGGGGATATAACCGTGCATGCGCTGGATTGTTGGACGAATCGCTTGGTTGCGAGAGAAACTCAACCTCATTACTCCTTATTTGGTAGGGGAAGTTTTGCGTTCCACTTCATATACCCGACTTGCGACCGAGAGAGAAGCCTGAATTTTCCTATTTTTCCTGAGGAATTAGGCCAAAGAGTTGCAGTCTGTGAAAGCTTTTGTTACTCAGGAACTAAAGCTTTCTAGCAAAATGACGATATGGTCTTCGAATACACCTGTAATCGTGGTCAGGGGATTAGGAATGTAGGCTGTCGAAACCGCAGGAGGGATAATGAGTAAAGTCAAATCTGGGTTATTTAGGGTCTTATTGCCTCTTTTTGGGGTACTTCTCCTTGGGGTCAATAGTGTAATGGGCGAAGAGAAAGATCCAGCAAGTGCTCATTTCCCGATTCCTAAGGCCATACGTCCGCAAGTTGATTTCTGGAAGAAGATCTTTTCGGTCTACTCTCGCTATCAGGTTGTCATCCACGATACTGAGACCATGCAAATTTACCGTGTCCTCGATTTCCGTCGCTTGCGGGATGATGAGGAATTGGACGAAGCGACTATCGGTCAGATCAAGCAAGATCAAACCAAACTCGAAGTGGCCCAGATCCGTGGCCTATTTATGAAACTACAAGGCTGTGTGGATGGGCTCGAAAACTGTGACAACCTCGATCCTGAAGAAAAAAAGATCTGGAACCTTTTTAAGGGGAATGATGTAGACCGCTTTCGTGTCGCAGCAGGAGAGGACCGCCTGCGCACGCAAACCGGAGTTCGTGAACGCTTTCGCGAAGGTGTACAGAACTCGCGCCGTTATATCAAGGCGATGGAAGAGATTTTCGAACGCGAAGGTGTTCCGGTAGAACTGACTCGTCTTCCCTTGGTTGAGTCCAGTTTTAATTTGAGTGCAACGTCGAAGGTGGGAGCAGCGGGTATTTGGCAATTTATGCCGTCGACCGGACGCCTCTACGCTATGAAGGTAAGCGGCTCGATTGATGAACGCCGCGATCCGTTGATTGCGACTGAGGCCGCCGCCCGTTTCCTCAAATCGAACTACGATAAACTCGGGGCCTGGCCGTTAGCAATTACGGCCTACAACCACGGTCCGGGTGGGGTAGCAAACGCGATCGACACGGTCGGGTCTCGAGATATTGGTGTCATTGTCCGTTCGTATCGCGGCAGAAATTTTGGTTTTGCTTCGCGCAATTTCTATACGGAATTTCTTGCTGCCCTTGATGTGGAACGAAATCATACAAAGCATTTCGGTGCCATCGAGATGGATGCCCCAATTACCTACGATGAGATTTCGGTCGAGTATCCTGTCACGCTGAGTCGCGCCGCTGAACTTGCTGGGGCAGATCTCGATGAGGTACGTACGCTTAATCCGGCATTGGGGAGTGCCATTCGCGACGGTTCTTCTTCGATCCCACAGGGGTACCAGTTGCGTTTGCCGTCGGGAACTTACGCGGCTTTTCAAGAGCGCTACGCCGTTTGGCAGGAGGAGGAACGCGCTCGTATTGCCGCGTTAGAGCGCGCACGGCAAGAACGCATTGCGGCTGCGCGCCGCGCACAGGAAGCACGTCGGGCATCCTTACGTGCTAAGCGTGCATCGATAGTCCGTGTCTCAGCCCGGAAAAGCCGGAGATAAGTAGATGACCTGGAAGACGCGCATCAGTCTGCAACAGGGAGATATTACTGACGCCGAGGTTGATGCTGTCGTCAATGCGGCGAACACGCAGTTGCAACTTGGCGCCGGAGTGGCCGGTGCAATCCGGCGTAAAGGTGGTCCAACCATCCAGCAAGAGTGCGATGCGATTGGTCCGGTGCCATTGGGAGAAGCCGCGCTAACTCGCGGTGGCCAACTCAAAGCCTCATACGTCATTCATGCTGCCAGCATGCATCTTGGTGGGCTAACCAACGAAAAGAGTCTGCGTGACGCCACCGTCAATAGTTTGAAACGCGCCACAGAAAAACAACTCACGTCAATTGCCTTTCCTGCGATAGGTACGGGCATCGCCGGATTCCCGCTTGATCGCTGTGCCGCGATTATGCTCGACGAAGTACAGAAACATCTCAGCGGGCCAACCTCGCTTCAGCAGGTGTCATTTGTCTTGTTTGATGCGCCTGCCTTGCAAGTCTTTCAGAATGCTCTCGTTGCCATGCCCGATTAAATCAAACCATCCAGAGAAACGTACACGTATCGACTAACACTCTCATGGTTCTTGTCCTTCAAAGGCACGAAGGATGTCCTCTGGGAGTGGTTCAAAGAATTCTGGTGGAACCTTCACTTGACCCTGTTTCAAGTGAGCTCTTGCAATAATGCCTTAGCCGCACGCAAATCCCCCGTATCAAACCCTTCCGTGAACCAGCCGTAAATCTCGGCCAGCATCTGCCGGGCTTCTTCTTTCTTGCCCTGTTGCTGCCACAGGCGACTGAGGCTCATCACTGCCTGCAGTTCCAAGGACTTCGCCTCTTGGCGACGGGCAACATCGAGAGCCTGACGAAAACACTCCTCCGCTTCTTCTACCTTTTGGCCTCCAGACCTTGAGCAGCAGTGATCCCTTCAGCAGATACAACCCTACCTCGTACACACGCTGGCCAGTTTTGTCCAAGATGGCCAGCGCCTCAGTGAGCAGTGCTAACCCTTCATCGATCTGCCCTACGCTCCCATAGGCCGCGGCCAGTCCGCTTAGGAAGACCGGGCGTCACATTCTCTTCCCCTCCGGCGAGGCAGGTCTCCATGCTTTGGCGCATCTGTGTCAGCCCCTCCTCGACCTGGCCCTGCGCGACGAGCATTGCACCCCGCCTGAAAGTTCCGATTGCTACAAAATGTGGAAAGCCATGTTCGGATGAAAACGCCAGCAACGCCTCCGCGCGTTCTTGAGCGAGTTGCCGCTCTTTGCGGAACTGATGGAGAGTGAGCGCAAAGTGCAGGGCGAACGCGAAGCTAAAGGGATGGGATAGTTCCTGGGCCAGGGCGAACGCCTCGTGAACTCTCTGGAGGGCCTGGTCGGGATAACCCAGATGCCACAGACTCCAGGCCGCATAGCCCCGGCTCATCACCCCGGGGTCTTGCACCGGCCGGATGGCATGAGGAAGAGGACTGCCGAGAGTCGTAGAGCGCAATCGCCTGCTCCAGATGTTCTCGGGCTGCGGCAAACTTCCCATGAAAAACGAGATCTGTCCCAGCCCATGGTGGCCCTCCATGATGAGGGCGGGATCTTGGGTATTTTGCCCTAACCGGAGCAGTTGCTCCGCCGCCTCGTATGCCGTCTGCAACTCTGCCCGCACGAGATGAAAGATCCACAGGCCGTAGAGCACTGGGGCAAGTTGAGGAGTCTCTCCCACCTGTCTGCATAACTCTCGCGCCCGGATGTAGGCTTTTCCCACTTCCGGGGCTGCATAGCTCTTGGTGGCCATAAACGCCAAGCCCAGAGGGATCTGCAGGTTCAGCTCTTGGTGGAGGCGTTCCACCGTTTCCGGAAGCGTTTTGAGCAACTCCAATCCTTTGCTGAGATGGCTGATGGCTTCCACGTAGGCTGAGCGGTCGACAGCTCTCTCGCCGGCCTGCTGCCAATAGGGAATAGCTTGCTCTCCCAGCCCTGCCTCGGTGTAGTGATGCGCCACCAGCTCTGGCTGGGTCGCTGCGGTGTCGAGAAAGCGCTCAACTAAGACGTGAGCAATCTGCTGGTGAAGTCGTTGCCGCTCGCGCTTGAGCAAGGACTGATAGGCCGTGTCCTGCACCAGGGCATGCTTGAAGATGTAGTGGGCGTGAGGTGGCAGCCCGCGCTGGTACACCAGTTCTGCGTCCACTAACCGGGCCAGCCCATGCTGCAATGTCGCTTCGTCCACCGACGAAACGGCTTGCAGCAGCTCATAGGAAAACTCTCGCCCTAGCGTGGCACCCAATTGGGCGATCGCTTTGGCCTCAGCCAGCCGGTCCAGCCGGGCCATCAGCGAGTCGTGCAACGTGGCGGGAATCGCTAAGGCAGACAGGGGTCTGGTCAACTCATAGTGACTATTGACGGCCCGCACGAAGCCTAACTCGATGACCATCTTGGTTAACTCTTCCACGAACAACGGCACACCGTCCGTCTTCGCCACCACTTGCTCCACCACTTCGTCGGGTAAGGTTCTGCCGCCGGTCACGTTTTCAACTATGCGCTCCACCTGTGCGCGTCCTAACCGGCCCAGGGTGAGCTGGCTGAGGTACGAACGAGAACCCCAGGGCGGCGTAAACTCGGGCCGAAAGGTTAACAGCGCCAGCATCCGCGCCGTAGGAACCTGGTCGAGATAGAGGGCTAGCAGCTCCAAGGTGGAAGGGTCGGCCCAGTGGAGGTCTTCCCAGGTACAGTACACCGCTTGTCGCTCTGCCTCCTCGCACAGCCACCTGACCAACGCTTGCAGCGTTTTCTCTTTCTGCTGCTCAGGGCTGAGGGTCAGGGGCGGAATGCCTTCGGGATGCGGCAGTGACAACAGGGCCGCCAACAGTGGCAGCGTGTCAGCCTGGGGGAACCGGTAGTGAGACAGGGTCTGCTCCAGTTTGCCCAACTTGATGCTGGGCTGAATCATCGCGTTCAATCCCCAGCACGCGTTGCAAATGTTCGATCACCGGATAGAGGGCACTGTTCTGGTGATAAGGCGAACAACGAAACTCAATCCGTATGGTCCCTTCTTGGCTGAGCTGCTCTTTGAGTTCTTGTACGAGGCGGGATTTGCCGATGCCCGGCTCACCGCTGAGGAGCACCACTTGTCCTTCGCCTGCCTTGGCCTGCGCCCAGCGTCGCCGCAGCAGCCCGAGTTCGTCTTCGCGACCCACTAAGGGCGTTAAGCCTCTACTGACTGCTGCTTCAAAACGGCTCTGAGCCTCGCTCTCGCGCACGACCCGGTACACCGACAGGGGAGTGGAAATGCCCTTGAGCGTTTGTAGCCCCAGTTCCTGGCACTCAAATAAGCCGACGACCAAATGGTGGGTCGCAGCACTAAGGACGACGGTGTCGGGCTCGGCCAAGCCCTGCAGCCGTGCGGCAATGTTGGGTGTCTCACCCAAGGCGAGGACCTCGCGTTTTTCGCTGCTGCCGATTTCACCGATGACGACCAGGCCGGTATGGATGCCGATGCGCACCTGGATAGGGTGCGGTAACCGTTCCTTTATGGCGGGTTGTAGCCGCGCATTGAGGGTCTGGAGTCTCGCCAAGATCTCCAATCCGGTCCGCACGGCCCGTTGGGCCTCGTCTTCGTGGGCGGCCGGATAGCCGAAGTACACTAACAGCCCATCACCCAGATGCTGGGCAATGTGCCCCGCATAGCGCTGGATTGCGTCGGTGCAGGTCGCTTGATACGCGCGCACTACCTCGCGCAATTCTTCAGGATCGAGTAGCTCCGAGAGCGCAGTGGAGCCCACCAGATCGCAAAACATGACAGTAAGCTGCCGCCGCTCGGCGGCAGAGTCTAGGGTCTGGCGTCTAGGGTCTAGGGTCTGAACGGTGGAAGCTCGCCCTTGCCCCTCTGACTCTAGACTCTGGACTCTAGACTCTAGACTGCTGTTGCCGACCCAGACCAAACACTTTGCCATTCTCATCAATGGCCAGTCGTTTCGCTTCGATAATTTCAGCCTTCAGATCTTCGAGGAACTCGTCATCAAGCTCAAACTCGCGCTTCAGTGCCCGATACGAGACTCGTCCCTCGCGTTGGAGCCAAGCGAGCGTTTGCGTTACCACTTCAGAAAACTTCATGTGCGCTCCTCACTCCTTGAACACTTTGTGCTCGCGGGCTGCCTACCCCACGATCACAGACACCGTGAGAGTCGAGCCCCTATCCGTGCCCGCTTTTCCCACAGTAGGAAGTATCCATGTTATGTATGCGCTTTGTCGCTTCCGTACAAGAAGAACGCCGCTGCCCTCAGGCCTAAATCAGACCACACGAGATTCGTACCGGTGCTCCATCGGCCTGTCCCTCGTAGCGTGCGCCATGCGCACGAACGGCGGGGGTGGAGACTCGTGCGCGCAGCGCACGCTACCCTGAAAGTGGAGTAGGGCGCGTATCACGCGCCATTTCCCGGTGCTCTTCATTGGCGCGCTACGTACGCCTACATTCCACAGTCTATATGGTCAACTTACGCAAGCCTCGATCCGATTCACGGTGGGCGTAGTCGGACCCTGCCCGCTGCAACAATGGCCAACCTCCCCTCGATTTTGGCCACCACTTCGGGCTGCTGCAGGAGAGATTCCACAAGACGAACGATGAACGAGGCGGTCGTATTGCGCGGCAGTTCCAACACTACAAGCCCAGCATAGGCAGCAGGAACGTAATTGCGAATGTCTGCGAAACCAAAATCTCCAGTCAACAGACATACTTGGTGTGTCTGCGCATAGGCGGCAATTAGTGGATCTTTGGCGCTCCCCAACCCAATATCACGTACGTCTGTCGCTTCATGCCCATAGCGCTCTAGCAAGGGCTTGAGCGGACGAGGTAAGTCAGCATCAATTAAGAAGTGCACCCGGAATCTCTACGCAGCAGGGAGGGGATGATGTTCTTCTTGCTCAATCACCTCGTTGGCATAGGTCAATGCCGCGCGCACGTCAGCTTCTGTGACTCCGTAGTCGTGGGAGATCTCTTCGATACTCATGCCTCCTGCCAAACCACCGATAATCCGTACGATCGGCACTCGTGTTCCACGAATCACTGGCTTCCCGTGCTGAATGGCGGGATCAATGACAATACGGTCGTTCATATCGCTCCCTTTCCGTTGGCTGCGAGTATTCGTTTCATGAGAAAAACCAACATAGCGCAGCAGTGGCCAGGAAGGAATAAGCGGTTATGGTCACCCAAGAGAATATGCCGCTCAGCTCATGTTTCCACACCTTCTGAAGTTATCTCCTTTGGAGCTTTAGATCCCCTTTGGTTTGTAGAGAACAAGAGAAATTGCCCATCCGCATGGACCTGCGACTAGCGTGTCTCTACATTGGTTTCCCAGCTCTACGCCTCCTGCTACAGTAGCTGGGGTTAGCCATGGAACTTATTCTCCTCAAAGTCGCGCTCCTGTTCTATCTGTTGAGTACGGTGGCCTTCTTGTTGCCGTTTCTCGCCAGCCGTGCTGTTCCACGGTGGCTCGGTCCTGGGCTCTTGCTGATTGCTTTCAGTTGTCATTTCGGGGCGATCCTAGGCCGCTCTGTGACTGCCGGATACATTGCAGTGACGAGTTCGTATGAAGCTGTGTCCTTCTTTGCTTGTTTAACGACAGCGTTGTGTTTGCTCGTGCAATTACGCACGCCAGTGGTATTGCTCGGAGCGGTGGTCAGTCCTATTGCTTTCCTTCTAACTCTTACGGCTTTTTTCTTTTATGCCAACGTGCAAACGCTTCCTCCGTCACTGCACAGCCCGTGGCTTCCTGTGCACGTCACACTGGCTTTCCTTGGCTATGCGGTTTTTGGGGTGGCTTTTAGTGCGAGTCTCCTCTACCTCGTGCAAGAAAAACAATTGAAAGCCAAAAAAGCACACGCACTCTTCCGTCGCTTACCGTCGCTTGAAACGCTTGATGAACTGAACTATCGCTCGTTGTCCTGGGGGTTTCCGTTGCTAACACTTGGGATTTTGAGTGGCGCGGTGTGGGCCGAGTACGCCTGGGGACACTTCTGGCTGTGGGAACCTCGGCTGGTGTTGTCGGTGCTGACCTGGGTGCTCTATGCACTCCTGTTGTACTATCGCACTGCAGGGTGGCAGGGACGACGTGCGGCGGCGCTGACCATCATCTGTTTTGCAGTGCTGCTTGTCTCTTTTCTTGGAGTCCGCTTGTTGCCGGGACGGCATGGAGGGCAATTTGGCTAAGCGTGGCGCCGACCTCCTGATCGTTGGACTCAACCATCGCAGTGCCCCGGTGGAAGTGCGAGAGCGCCTTGCTTTCAACAACGGGGCTTTGGAGGCGGCACTCCGACGCTTGGTTGATACGGAGACCGTGCGCGAAGGGATGATTCTATCTACTTGTAACCGCGTTGAGGTCATTACCAGTGCGGCTGATGTTCCAGCAGCAGATGAGAAGATCAAGACCTTCCTCGCAGAGAGCCAAGGCTTCTCACGCGCTGTGTTTGAAGAGCATTTGTATACTCGCACAGGCAAAGCGGCTTTGAGTCATCTCTTTCGCGTAGCTGCGAGCTTAGATTCCCTTGTGGTTGGTGAGCCACAAATTCTCGGCCAAGTAAAGGATGCATACGCGACAGCCTCGGAAGTTGGCACCCTAGGAGAGGTACTTCATCGTTGTTTTCACAAAACGTTTGCTGTTGCTAAACGTGTTCGCAATGAGACCCGAGTGGCAGCAAAAGCAGTCTCTGTGAGTTCGGCGGCAGTAGAGCTGGCGCGAAGCATTTTTGATCACCTACAAGACAAGACAGCGATGGTCATTGGTGCGGGTGAAATAGGAGAACTCGCTGTTCGCCATCTACAGAATCATGGCATTGGTAAAGTCCTGGTGACGAATCGGACTTTCTCTCGCGCAGTTGAACTCGCCAAGGAATTCAACGGAACAGTAGTACCATTCGAGCAGTTCCATAAGCATCTGCACTTCGCGGACATTGTCATCGGTTCGGCTGGAGGAAATGATTATCTCGCTGGACCTGCGGCGGTAGAGGAGGCGTTACGTGAACGCAAACGCCGTCCGATGTTTTTTATCGATCTCGGTGTGCCACGAAATTTCGATCCGCGACTCAACGATATCGAGAACATCTTTCTCTATGACATCGATGATCTTCAACAGGTTATCGAGGAGAACAAAGATGAACGTGAGCGCGAAGCGTTGAAAGCCGAGGCGATTGTCACAGAAGAAGTTGAGGCGTTCTGGCAATGGCTCTCTGGTCTTGAAGTGACACCGACGATCATCGCGTTGCGAGACAAAGCTGAGACGATTCGGCAACGTGAACTCGGAAAAGACCTTTGCTGCACTTGAAGGAATTACCACCGCATGCGCAGAAAGCTATCGAGGCGTTAAGTCTGGGGATCATCAACAAACTGTTGCATCCGCCTATCGCTTATTTGAAGAGTACCAACCGCAATGGCGATAGAGATAACGCTCGCGAAGTTGCCGTGGTCCGGCGTATTTTTGGACTGGATGAGGACAGTGAATAAGATTCTCCTTCGTATCGGTACTCGTAGCAGTGCGTTAGCTCTTTGGCAGGCAAAATGGGTCAAAGCGCGGCTTGAGCACGAGTGGCCCGACCTGCAGGTTGAATTGGTCCCGATCAAGACCTCAGGCGATCGCATTCAAGATGTTTCGCTGGCCACGATTGGTGGCAAAGGACTGTTTGTGAAGGAAATCGAGGATGCGTTGTTGGTCTGGAACCGTGGACTTGGCGGTGCATTCGGTTAAGGATCTCCCAGGAGACATGCCTCCGGGTCTCACGCTGAGTGCCATACCAGAACGTGAGGATCCGCGTGATGTTCTCATTACGAAGAATGGTGAAACCTTGACCCAGCTTCCGGCAGGGACACGGGTCGGTACCAGCAGTCTGCGACGACAGGCGCTGTTGTTGCACCTCCATCCTGGGCTGCGTATTGAACTCTTGCGTGGAAATGTTGATACACGACTGCGTAAACAACGCGAAGGTATTGTGGACGCAACCATTTTGGCGGCAGCGGGACTGAAACGTCTCGGGTTGATGCCACCAAATAGCCAGATACTCGATGAGAATGAATTTCTCCCCGCAATTGGTCAGGGGGCGCTCGGAATTGAGACACGAGTTGATGATGCAGAAGTGATCGCGCGAGTCCTCCCATTACATCATGAGGCAACCGCAATTGCGGTAACAGCAGAGCGAGCTTTTCTACGTCGCATGGGGGGAAGTTGTCGCACTCCGTTAGCGGCGAAAGGCAGTATTGAGAATAGTAGAGTCCATTTGATCGCGCTTATTGCCAGCCCCGATGGTACGAAGGTGATCCGAGGGGAGCAGAACGGATTGAACAACGCCGCTGAGGAAGTCGGCTCGATGTTAGCAGAGCGCTTGCTTGCTCAAGGCGGAGAGGAAATACTGAAGGAGCTGGAAAAGAACGTAATACGTAATCCATTTATACGCAACGTGTTTCACGCTCTTCTTTACGCATTACGTACCACGTTTCACGCACCACAGGTGACGCCTATGTCAACAGCTGTCGCTACGCTGAACAGACAAGCCACTCATCAATCGCCGAATTGTCGTAACACGACCGCTTACACAATCGCGAGGGTTTGCCGAAACACTCGAACGATACGGAGCGGAGGTGGTCCTGTTTCCGACTATTGAGACTGTCCCGGTTGCGTCCTATGCACGGCTTGACGTTGCACTGGAACACATCGAGCAGTATCACTGGTTACTCTTCACCAGCGTGAACGGAGTGAAGTATTTTGTTGAGCGCCTCCAGACGCGGAATACGCCGCTAGAAGCTTTTCGTCATTTGCGGATTGCGACGATCGGCCCAGAAACGGCACGGGCGGTGACTGCTCTCTCATTGCAAGTACATGCTGTACCCGAAGAATATCGAGCCGAGGCGTTAGTGAATGTTTTAGGAGAAGTACGTGGACAGCGTATCCTGCTCCCACGTGCAGCGGAAGCACGAGAGGTGTTGCCGAAAGAGTTGCAAGCTCTTGGTGCGCAGGTCGATGAGATTCCTGTGTACGAGACAAGACGACCGCAAACGACAGAGACGGACAAATTACGCGAACTCTTATCAACAGCGAAGATTGATATGGTGACGTTTACCAGCTCAAGCACAGTACGAAATTTTGTCGCTGCTTTTGCGGGTGAGAACCTCTCGCAACTGTTAGTGAAGACGCGTATCGGCTGTATCGGGCCGATTACGGCAGATACGGTACGTGAATACGGATTGCCAGTAACGGTGCAGTCTAGCATCTATACCATTCCTGGATTCACTGAAGCGATTGTGGAGTATTTTCGGAAAGTAGCCAGTAGTCAGTAGTCAGAATTCAGTAGGGGCACGGCGTTGCCGTGCCCGAAAAAGAGGTGTGATCATGCGTTTCCCTATTTATCGGCCCCGTCGGTTACGCAGAAACGAAAACTTCCGCCGCTTGGTGCGTGAGACCAAACTCAGCGTTGATGATCTCATCATGCCGCTGTTTATCGTGCCGGGAACGCGCGTGACCAATCCGATCTCTTCGATGCCAGGTATTGCCCAGTTGTCAGTTGATCGTGCCGTGGAAGAATGCAAAGCGATTCGTGACTTGGGAATTCCTGGAGTCATTCTCTTTGGTATTCCTGACCATAAAGATGCGGTCGGGTCTGATGCCTATAATGATAACGGTATCATCCAACGCGCGCTCCGCACCTTGAAAGAACAAGTCCCTGGATTGTCACTTATTACAGATGTGTGTTTCTGCGAGTACACCGACCATGGCCACTGCGGTATTATCAAAGGCCAGGACGTGGACAATGATGCGACGCTCGAAATCCTGGTGAAAGAATCTCTCTCTCATGCACGGGCTGGGGCCGATATGGTGGCTCCGTCGGACATGATGGACGGGCGTATCGGTGCAATTCGTCAGGCGTTCGACAGCGAAGGTTTTCCGCATGTGCCGATCATGGCATACTCCGCTAAGTTCGCGTCTGGTTTTTATGGCCCGTTTCGTGAGGCAGCAGAGTCAACACCGCAGTTTGGCGACCGACGTTCCTATCAAATGGACCCGCCGAATGCTGAGGAAGCGTTACGTGAAGTTGAAATGGACATCGCCGAAGGGGCAGACATTGTGATGGTCAAACCTGCTTTGCCATATCTCGACATCATCCGTCGCGTCAAAGAAAAATTTGGCTATCCAGTCGCTGCATATAATGTCAGTGGCGAGTACGCCATGATTAAGGCTGCTGCTTTGAATGGTTGGGTCGATGAAGAGCGCGTCATGATGGAGGCACTGACTGGTATTAAACGAGCAGGAGCGGATATTATTTTGACGTATTTTGCCAAGGAGGCGGCAAGACTTGTGAAATAAACATAAGATACCGAATGAGTAATCTATTACATGTTCCGTGTCCTGTTTCACGAATCACGTATTACGTGTCACGCTTGAAAGACCATGCCGCGCAAAAAATCTCAATCTTTAAGCCAACTTGAAGCGTTGCGACGAGTTCGCAAAGAGCTTCCACCACCGACTCGAACCAAAGAAGACGAGAAAAAGTACCGTCGTGTAACTGCACGGCGAACTATACGGGAAGAGGTTGAGCGAGCGAAAGAAGAAGGCTAAACTGTCCAGTATCCAGTCAGTAGAGGAGGAAAGTATGGGGTTTAGGAAAAGTGTGGTGTTGCTGGGAATTGCTGTTCTGTTCCTGGCTGGTCCTGTAATGGCATCTTCGGATGCAGATGATTGCATGGGCTACGTCGGAGAAGTAGGGTGTGGCACATATCCCGGATACTATGACGGATATGACGATTCCCAATCGCATCCACTTCGCATTGCCGCCTATGCCGTTAACCCGATCGGGTATGCGCTTGAATGGCTCGTGGCCCGTCCGATTCACGCCTTGGTATCGCAGCCAGAATTACAGAAGGTGTTTGGTCATAAACCACACAGCTGGGACTTTTGTTGCGGGATGGAGGAGCCCGCTGAACCTACGATGGCACCTCCACCTGCCGCAGTCGCGAATACTGAAGATATTGATGCCGCCCGACGTGCGGCTGAAGAAGCAAAAGCTGCGGCAGAAGAGGCTCGCCGTTCAGCTGAGGAGGCAGCCCGAGCAGCTGAGAAATCAACCCGAGGGTTTGAGAAAAGCCTGCAGAAGTAAGACGATTACTGCTCCTTGTGATGTCCCCAGGCAGAGATTTTGCGATAGCGTTCGGATATCGTGCTGCAGGAGCGGTGTTGGGCTCCTTTTTTTCGGGCACGGCAGCGCCGTGCCCCTACTGAATTCTGACTACTGGCTACTGACTACTTCCATAGCTGAGCATCATGCCTCACAGTAAGAGGACCAGTTTTGCTCGGGCCGGTGGCATTCTTCTTCATGTGACCTCACTCCCAGGGCGTTTTGGTATCGGTGACTTGGGGCCAGAAGCCTATCGCTTCGTCGATTTCCTTGCTGCTCATCAACAGCACTTATGGCAAGTCCTCCCTCTTGGGCCAACGAGTGAGGGAGTCGACTATTCTCCTTACGTTGCACTCTCAGCGTTTGCCGGCAATCCGCTGTTGATCAGTATCGAGGCGCTGGTTGAAGAGAACCTTCTCCCTGCTACTGCTCTTGATACGAGCCCTGTTTTACCTGAGGGACTTGCTGATTATCAGACTACCAACCGTTTGAAGACCGCGCTGTGTCGTATGGCATCCGAACGATTTGTGACCACTGCGACTTCAGCCCAGAAGGCAGCGTTTGACGAGTTCTGTCACCAGCACCAATGGTGGCTTGATGACTATGCCTTGTTCATGGCGTTACGAGAGGCGTTTCGTGAAGCTTCGTGGGACACGTGGGATACTGATGTCGCTCATCGTCTTCCTACTGCGCTTGATGGTTGGAAAATGCAACTTGCGCCTGAGGTCCTTTTTTACCAGCACGAGCAATTCTTCTTTTTTACTCAATGGCACCGACTCAAAGCATATGCGAATCAACGCAACGTGAAAATTGTCGGCGACCTGCCGATCTATGTTGGTTTCGATAGTGCTGAGGTTTGGGCACATCCCGAACTTTTTCAACTCGATCCACAGACCAATACTCCACAATCGGTTGCTGGCGTTCCGCCGGACTATTTTAGCGAAACCGGCCAACGGTGGGGAAATCCACTGTATCGATGGCACGATGAGAACGGTCGGCCGGTAGCGGCCGTTTATGATTGGTGGGTACAACGCGTTCGCTCGATCCTCGAGATGGTAGACCTTGTTCGCATCGACCATTTTCGTGGCTTTGAGGCCTATTGGTCCATTCCTGCGAAGGACGACACTGCTATGAACGGACAATGGGTAAAAGGGCCGGGTGCAACGTTGTTCTCACAAGTACATGAAGCACTTGGGGAACTTCCTGTGATAGCAGAAGACCTTGGGTTGATTACGCCGGAGGTTGAAGCACTGCGGCTGCAATTTGGTTTTCCTGGTATGAAAATCCTCCAGTTCGCGTTTGACGGAGACACGCACAATCCCTATTTGCCGCATAATTATCCTGATTCCCGGTATGTCGTGTATACGGGGACACACGACAACGATACTATGCTTGGATGGTTCCGCGCTGCGAGCGCAGAAACTCGAGCCTCAATCCTACGCTATGTTAACCGTAGAAATACAAGGGACATTCACTGGCAGTTGATCCGTCTGGCGTGGAGTTCGATTGCTGACTCTGGCAGTGATTCCATTGCAGGATGTACTGGGATTAGGTAGTGAAGGGCGTATGAACCTGCCCGGCCAGCCTGAAGGCAACTGGCGTTGGCGCTATCTTCCCGATGCGCTACGTCCTGAGCTTGGAGAGCGGCTTGCTGAGCTGACTAGCAATTTATGGACGAGATATCGGTTGAAGTGAATTACCGAGGCTTTTGCTCAACACCTACTTTCCTCTATATTCGCAGTCACGACGACCTCCTCACTGACAAAGGAGTCCCTCTTGTGGCGGAGAGGGTGGCGTAAATCCTAACACCGCACACGAAATCAGCCCGTCAGCGCCACGTGGGCCATAATTGCCGGGACTCGGCTCGATACCCGGAACGGGTAAACAGAGTTGGGTGGAGCCGTTTGGGAGTAGCGGACATGCGTTTGCCCCATCCTCCACCGAACAAGCCGAACCATCTGATGAGCAACGTGCTAATGTGAATGCGCTTCCGCCCGGAATTCCACCACCACCGCCAAACGCTTGCAGGGTATAGAGTCGCGTGCCAGTGGCATCAACCGCCTCTATTATCGGCAGCCTGCTGGAGATGCCTCCACGTGGAGCCGCTCGCGTCTGAATGAGCGATGCAGGCCGACGCCGCTCGCTGAATCTAGCGATCCCGCCAGCGTCATCGCGAGAACGGGCGAGGGGGTCCGTCTGTGAGGACTCGTCTTGAGCACGAGTGACCTGCAGGGAGCAGTTCGGACGTTGGGCTGCAGGATTTTGCAGCCTAACAAGAGTCAAGTCACGCTTGCAAGGACGACAACAAAGATGGTACAGGATGAAGAGTTTTTGTGATCAACTTGTGAGGCGGCGTAGTTGTGATGGGCTGCATGGCTGTGCGGCAATTGCGACAGAGCATTCGGCAGCCCATATAGCGTTAGGCGGACAACATCCCCAGTGATAATCTCTACGTAAAGCCAGCGACAGGATGCCGAAGCAGTTGTCGAAGTATCTTGAGTGAAACCTGAGAGTCTGGCGACTTGGAGAACGGCAAGGAACCCAAACAAACAACTGACCCTGGCCAGCGACATGAATCGACGCGATTTCCTGAAGATTACCACATTCACCGCGGTAGCGGTGAGCGGCGAGGTTGTTGGAGGTGACACCGTGCTTGACGCGATCGCAGCAATGTCAGATGACCATATCGTTTCGCTCACGGCGGTGGAGGCCGTAACAGCGATCCGGCGAGGAGAGATCAGTGCTGAGGATTACGCGAAAGTGTTGCTTACGCGAGCGGAGAGGCTGAAGGATTTAAACGCGTATATCGCACTCAACCGAGACGGCCTGCTAGAGAGTGCCCGCTCGATCGATGTGGAGCGAAAAAAAGGGCGGCACCTGGACCGGTCGCGGGATTGCCGCTACTCGTGAAAGACAATATCGACACAAAAACGCTCCCGACAACGGCTGGCTGCAAGGGCTTGGCCGAAAACCGACCGAAGCAAGACGCACCAGTGCTCCAGCAGTTGCTCTCCAATGGCGCACTGCTGATGGCGAAGATGAACATGCACGAACTCGCCCTTGGTATCACCAGTACGAATGCGGCGTATGGGGCGGTGAGAAATCCGTACGACCGGAGGATGATTCCCGGCGGTTCCAGAGCGGGGGCACCGCCGCGGGTATCGCTACGCGCATGGCACCGGCCGGTCTTGGCTCCGACACTGGCGGCTCGGTGCGCATACCAGCGGCTTTGTGCGGTGTGGCTGGACTCCGTCCTTCTGTTGGCAACGGTGAGAAGCGCTATTCGGCGCAGGGCGTCATCCCACTCAGTCACACGCGTGACACGGTCGGTCCTATGGGTCGCACCGTGGCGGACGTGGCGCTCCTCGACAGCGTTATCACTGGCCAACCTATGCCCCAGCCTGTACTGCTGAAGGGCTTACTGCCTTCGGAGTCCCTCGCACGCCTTTCTGGGAGGATCTTGACAGTGAGCTAGCGCAGAGCGTGGAGTCCGCGCTCGCCAGACTCAAGGCGGCCGGGGCCGTGTTGGTCGATGTGAACTTGGGGCCTGTTCGCGATTTCGACAAAAACTCTGGACGTCCGATCGTCCTCTACGAATTCGGCCCTGACCTCGGGGCGTACCTCGCTGCCACGGGTGACGGCATCACCGTCAACGACGTACTGCAACACGTCGCAAGCAAGGACGTTGCTGGACTACTGGCCGTGGCAAACACGATTCAGAGAGGTGTGTACGATACTGCGATCAACGTTCTTCGCCCGCAGCTCCAGAAAACCTATGCGGACAATTTTGCGCAGCAGGAGCTGGCCGCCATAATCTTCCCGACGACCCCACTGCCGGCGCGGCCAATCAACGAAAACGGCGATACCGGTCAGGACACCGTGGAGCTCAACGGAAGGCAGGTGCCGACATTTCCAACCTGACCATCGCAATACCAGTCCAGGCAGCAACGCGGGGCTCCCTGGCCTATCGGTGCCAATTGGGATGACCCGCGCCGGGCTGCCGGTTGGGCTTGAGTTCGATGGACCAGTAAACAGTGATCGAACACTGCTCAGTATTGGCATGGGCGTCGAGAATGAGTTCGGTACGCTCCCGCCGCCGAAGGTTTGATGCTTATGTTGAGAGACTTCAGGTGTGGCAACCCGTGGCCATCTAACCATCGCCTCCAGCCTGACCGCGGCCCGCATAAGGATTAGAATGAACGCGAAAGGATACAACTGGGCCGCGGAGGCAGAGGCGGAGGCGTTAGTGAGAGGGGCGTTCGCCCTGCTTGAGCAAGCTTGATGTATCGTAAACGATCTGTTTACTCTCAAGAGTGATCCGATCGTTCCATGATGCTGATACCGAGAAAGTCTTCAAACGTCCATTCGTGCGGAAGTGCCCGCACAATATTCAGACTTTATGCGGAATAACTTTCGTTCATGTTTGCAGCCGCCGTTTACGGTACCGCACGCGGAGATTGTGTAATCCACATGCGACGACCATTACCAAGTCTGAAAAGTCCGCTCTGGTATTGCGCAAGACTTCCTTCACGATGCGGGAGCGTTTCACCCCGGCCAAGGCATGCTCGACGCGGACCCGGACGCGCGACAGTTTGCGATTGTGGCGCTTTTGCCCACGAGTTAACGCGCCCTTGCGCGGCTTTTTTTCGGTTGGTGGGTCTGCTGCACTTTGGGGGCATACCCCTGAAAGCCGGTATCCTGATACAGGATCGTGCCCGGCGGATAGCGAATCGGTTCGGTATCGACGATCTTTTTGTCATGCATTTTCCCGGCATACGTCTGACTCAAATAGCCCACGCGCTTGGTCTTGGCATTGACCACCACAACATTCTTGTCACTATGCGTTTTCTGCTTGCCACTGTAGTGCAAGACCTGTTGTGCTGGGTTTTTCGGGCGCTGCCGCCGCCGATCGGTGCCGTCGATAATCAGTTCCGTCCCCTCCGAGTGGCGGCGTTCACAGCGGGCAAACTTGTCAGGCTCGCGGGTCGGCAGCACGCCCAAATCGTCCAGCGCCTGCTTCAGAATCGGCAGCAACCGCTGGATCCACCGGTTCGCGCGCGACTGGCTCAGCCCAAAGACTTCACCCAGCAGGGCCTGCAGCGGATAGGTCTTCTGATACACCAGACTAAACAGCAGTTTCTGCTCCGTCGTGCTCAGCTGCCCCTTGCGCCCCCCTCCGGCCTCTCGCTTGCGGACCCGGCCGTCCGCAGTTTTGTCTCCTGGGTACGCGGTCGCATAGGCGGTACGAAATGCCTGATGCAACGCCTCAAACTCTCTGCGGGTCAACCCCGTCAACGCCAACAATCGCCGTCGGTCTTTTTTCAATCGTTCATATTCAAGCACCAACCCATTGTAGCTTATTTCGCATAATGTCTATTAAGGAGAACCTATGTCTAAGACGCGCATTACCCCCGTCCATCCGGGCGAATATCTCAAGGAACTCTTGGCCGAGCTGGGACTGTCGCAATACCGATTGGCTCACGATATCGCAGTGCCAGCGATGCGCATTAGCCATATCGTCCATGGGAAACGCCCAGTCACCGCAGAGCTAGCTTTACGCTTGGGGCGCTATTTTGGACAAAGCCCTCGTTACTGGCTGAATCTGCAAAGTCGGTACGACATGGATGTGACGGAAGATGAGCTCGGCGAACGGGTGGCCCGCGAAGTGCAGCCGTTCAAGGCAGTCGCCTGAGTGTTCAGTACGGCCACATGCTGAAGACAGGGCTAATCTGGCGCGCCACCGTATCGCTGCCTGGTTGCGGATGCTGCTGAAGCCAAAAGGTCGCGTCTGGGCGGCTCGCGGTGATCGCTGGGCGTTAGGTGCTCACAGTAGACAGGAAGATCAGGTGGTATCTTTGTAATGAGAACTGCCTAATATCCGTGATGGGAATGGACACGGTATTTTTTTAGGCACACGGCGCGGAGGGACTTATGGATACACCAGAAAACCGTGAGGGACCAACGGGCGTGAACTTCGGATCGGGACTTCACGCCGCAGCCGGACGGTCCGTCGACGACTCCGCGTACTATCAGTACATCGGTCGTTGGTCGCGGCTGTTCGTGCCAGCGGTGTTGGCTGCGGCTGAGGTAGCTGGCGGAGACCGCGTGCTCGATGTCGCCACCGGACCAGGCGAGGCCGCGTTGGCAGCGCTGACTGTCGTCAAACCGGCGGGACACGTAATTGGCGCTGACATCTCGCCGGCGATGCTCACGGCAGCACGCACCCGGCTTGGCGAGGAAGCGTTTCAGCCCGTGGCCACGGACGGCCAAGCGCTGGCGTTCAGAGATGGCAGCTTTGATGCTGTCGTGTGCCAGCTCGGTTTGCAGTTCTTCCCAGATCCCGCGCGGGGTCTCACGGAGTTCCGACGCGTCCTTCGTGCGGGCGGGTGTACCGCAGTGTGTGTCATCTCTACCCCAGACCGGGCACCGATGTGGGGCGTACTCGCTGACACGCTCAGCCACCATCTTCCCGATCAACGCGACGCCCTCCATCTCGGTTTCGCGTTGGCCGATACTGAGCGGCTCGAACACCTGTTCAAGATAGCAGGCTTTCGCGACGTCCGGGTGAAGCGAGAGACACGCCAAGGGGTCATCGAGTCGTTCGATGACTACTGGGCCCCTATCGAAGCCGGGACGGGACAGATACCGCAGGCGTATCGGGCGCTGCCCGAATCAAGTCGACGGGTGGTAAGGGAGGAGGTGCAGACACGGCTGGCAGAATTCGAGTCCAATGGGCAGTTGGTGATGAACGCCGAGATGCTGATCGGGGCTGGTCGGGCTTAACAGCGCGGTGTTACGCGTAGCACTTAACAATCTCGTCCACGTGACTGCCGCCCGTTTGCGGTTTCTGCCGAACGCGAACGGCTACGGTGTGGGCGGCGGCCCGTGACGGTGCGCGTTGAGGCTGTAGGAAAACCCCAGAATTTTGAATTTTCGTGTCAGCAAATTTTTGGTTTGCAAGGGTCAATTTTTCAAAAGAGACTTTTTCTACAGCCTCGGTAGGCACAAAAGGAGCTACAGTCCTATGAAGGTTGTCTGCCAACACTTTCAATGTGGGGCTAGTCGTGAGGTACCAGAGGGACAGTAAGACTTAACTACACGGAGTTGATCCTGAGCCTGACGAAGCACTCAGGCAGGCTCCGTGACGAAGCACTCTTGGCTTCTGGGCTCTGGTGCAGTCCTGGCAATTATGGTTTGTAATCGCCCAGAGCAATGGCAAAGGCAAAGAAGAAGCCATCGCTCGTTGCCGCTGGGTGGTAGTCGACACGTGCACGGTCAAGCGCGTCGTCCTCACTGGCAGATGAGCCCCTCCTCTGGCGGCGTCGGTGGCGTCAACCCTAACGTGAGGCACGAGACCGGTCCGTCAGCGCCACGTGGACCATAATTACCAGGACTCGGCTCGATACCCGGAACGGGTATACAGAGTTGGGTCGAGCCGTTTGGCAGTAGCGGACATGCGTTTGCCCCATCCTCTACCGAACAAGCCGAATCATCTGATGAGCAACGTGCTAATGTGAATGCACTTCCGCCCGGAATTCCACCACCACCGCCAAACGCTTGCAGGGTATAGAGTCGCGCGCCAGCGGTATCAAACGCCTCTATTATTGGCAGTCTGCTGGAGATGCCTCCGCGTGGATCGACACCGTCAAAAAGCGGTGCTGAGTGGGGTGGGTCAGTGAACGTGGCGGGCGCAGGTGTCAATGTACAGGTAGAACTCATATTGATCGCCCCAGCCGCTCCGCCAGGACCACCGTCGCCACCATTGATAACTGTCCCGCCGTAGGAGCCTCTCCCGCCCATGGAACCCGTGCGTTGGACGAGAATCGGAAACCGAGGCCGTTCGCCTTTCGCGAAGACTACTACAGTTTCGTATTTGAGCAGAACGTCGATATTCCCACCAGTAAAGAGATCAGTTTCCGCAAACTGCACTTGGGCGGGTTGCTGACAGGTAACCGTAATGCTTCCCGCCATTGCCACCTGGTGCTCCGGCTTCGTTGATGCCATCTAGTCCGCCAAATTGGCCACCGTAACCACCAGTGGTCAACAACCCACGATGAAAGGTCGTCCGTGTCGGTAATTCATGAACTCCTTGTTGCTGTGGTAGCGGGTCAACCGCACTATCGAGCAACCGTTCCCCGCCGAACTGGAGTGCGACGCCAGGGGTCGTTCCCTGTGTCGTAATAGTGATATCGCCACCGTGTCCACCAGTCCAGTTCTGTTGCGCAGGATCACGCGGATAGATAAACGCTGCATCGCCACCGCGCGTGATGATAGTCGGCACGACAAACGTATTGGTTGAAGTCGTGCGAATGGTGACATTCCCTCCATGACCCCCCTCCTGATCCCCTTGCCCCACGAGGTCGGCATTGTGTCCGGACGTATCGATCCGGCCACTCACAATAATCGGGCCCGCAGCCTCGATGGTCAGATTCGCCCCATCTTGGGGATTGGTTGTGCTGCGCGTCTCAATGATGCCAGAAACCACCACCGGGCCATCTGAACTGAGAGTGACGTCCCCTGAAAGTTCCAACGTGCCTTTAACGGTGATGGTGAGTAGTGGACGATTCTACTGCTTAGGGTCAGGGTATCCGCCGCATTGATGTTCAGGGCTTGCGCTGCCGGTGGTGCCGTTGTCAGACTCGCACCAGTTTCAATCGTCACTGCGCCACCGTTCCCGGCACGGCAAACCCGCGTGCATCTCCCCCGGAAGTCACAATAAGGCCGCCGGCGCCAAGGTTCACCAGTTCGCCGCGACAGCGAAGTTTGCGTTGGGAATAGAAGGATTCTCCCCCTCGAATCCCATTTGACCTTTGAAGACCAAAAGATATTGACCAGGGGTCTTCGGAAGACGATTGGGATCAGTCGGCGGAGCGAAGCCTGGGACTGCTTTTTTCCCGTGGGCATCAATTCCTCCAGTGGCTGGCCACGTCTGATGGAGCCAGCGGGTATCTTCCTGGTCATCGTAGTAGAGATAGAACGTTCCTGTCATGGTTTCTTCGCTGTTATTCTCAATCACGTACCCACTGGGGTCTTGCGGGTTCGGTACCAGGTCGATCTTGCCCACTCCACGAAAGAAATAATTAATCAGTCCAGCGCTATAACCCACTGCGCGTTTAATGAGGAACTGATGCGCCGCGCCCATAGTGAAACGGTTGACACTAAATACTGCCTCTTGGTTACAATCTACTGGAAATCCGCCTGCAGCATTAGGAAAGCATCTGATGTGAAGGTGAAAGTTCTTGAGATCATCATCGTAAATGGAATAGGTACTCGCTAGATTATTGAATCCCGATTCTCCACTCCGGTAGTTGTCGATTACTGGCGTACCGATGAAGTACATCTTGCCATTGAGCGGTCCGAGTTCTGGAGCGATGTTCGGCAGGAGTGGAGCATTGATGACAGTGATGGTGGCTCCTGCCGCATTCGGATTGGGGAAAGTCGGGTCCGGTTCGATGTGTTCGAGCGACCCGGTGAAATTGTGCCCGTAGGTCACGAAATTCCGGTTGGTAAACTCGGCCAGGCCAAGGCCATTTCCCTGATTTGGCCCGGTCTCGTTCGTCACCCAAAACTTCCGTGCAGTATTAAATGTCGTGTGATCCTTCCCAGCCCCTAGAGAAAAGACTGGTTCGTAGCCCGCAAACGGCAAAGCTTCGCGCACTGGCTCTTCATCCGTATAATGCTCGTACAAACCACCAGGAGCATAGAACACCTCATTAGTGGCTGGAACTTTACGGTGGGATGCGCTTCATTCTTCACATGTTGGGGCTGAGCCATATCCTGAATGTGATGAATGACATGGCCTAAGCTCTGAAACATAAGGCCGAACCTTTCGGCGCGCCCCACTGCACGCGCACCTAAGAATCCGGTTCCACTCAGAGCTTCAAAGAAATATCGCCGGGCATCGTTAAAAGAGAAATCTTGTCCGACTGATCGCACTGTGCCGTCTTGGAGCGCCCAATCCGGCGAGGTCTCCAATGGCAGCGTGGGGTTTCCAAACCGTAGCGTTGTTGCAAAGAGGCCGTTCCCAGTAATATCGGTCAACGGATCACCGTTCACCGGGTTGTAGAAATGGTGCAGAAACCGCGAGCCAGGGAGATTGTCTTCTTGCTCTGCGCCGTAGCTTGATGAGTTCACTGACAGTCCAAATTTCCTGAGTGGACGTGAGAAATTCCGGAAAGACTTGATCGTCTGAGCCAAGGGCTTCAACCCAAGACTAAGAGTACTGATGTGTCTATGTTAATACTGAGGCTTCAAGAGCCTTCTTGATATGTCCTCGTGAGTGTAGAACCTCATACGCGAAAGTTGCTCCGATTGGACGATACAAGTACGAAGCGCAAAGAACAGACGAACAAGAAAGATTCGTTTCATTGTAGATAGCTCTGTAAATATTCTCGTGACTGATCCGCACCAGACTTCGATTTGCTCAGTCTGCTCTCGATATGAGTGAATCCACTAGAAGCGATGCCTTTGTCCTCGAAAAGCAGTCCCTTCTTGATGCATCGCCACCAGCATGCGGGGGATTTTCTTCCACCGAACACTCGTGCGTGACGCTGAAAGCAAACTCAGTTATGTCAAAGTCGCGAACTTTCTCTGCATACTCTGCGGTGGTGCCCTGAAACTTCGTCAGTTGATGATCTTTCCGTCGCAGTTGGAACTGGGGAAGAGATTAAAACTGGGCGGCGCAAATGAGTTGTGACAGAACTCGCGTCTTATAGCCACTCTTGAAAAACAATAGCCCTGGGGCGTCTGATTCTAAGTAGCCCTTGCCACGGCCACCGTAGTCGGGGCCGCCACCAGCGAAACGTAAAGCGCCCCGTGATGTCTGTCACATCTTCCATGACTGCTGCTTGTCCCGTAGTCCGAGGGCTCCACCCCTCAGTGCGCAGTTCCCAATGCGCGGCCACAATCACTCCCGCGAGCGGCGTGTTAGTCTCGGCATCGACCACTTGGCCGTGCACGGGAAGGGCCCAGTAGAAGGGCGGCCAGGGCGAGGGGAGCAGGGGGAACACCATGCGACCAAGGTCCACACGACGAGGAACAACCCAAAGCCTTTCAGTACGCGACGTATCTTTTGCCACTTCTCTGAGTCCATCCTTGCCCCCTTCTCCTTACAGCGCGGCCAGTCGCCACACGCCAGTCTTATCCTTGAGGAAATAAATCAGGAACAAGCGGTTCTCTCCATTGATCGTGCGATTGACGCCGTACTCAGCGACGTTTTGTCCGATCTCCACTCCCCGTAGCGGTGAGTACGATGCGACAATCTCTGCCATATGCGGTAGTAAGACTTGCCACACCGGCTCGTATTTGCGTTGCGCGGCCGCATCAAGAAACGTCAGTGCCGTGGGAATGTCCCCAGCTACCAACGCTGCGTTCATATTGCTCCACATACTCTTGAACATGGTATCCATTGCTGTCACGTCCTGCACTGCGACCGCCGCTTCAGCGTGAACATCCCTCCTTGTTGATCAGTGACGCGTAGGCGAGCGGTGTACAACCCTGGTGTGGTGTAGGTGTGTTGTAATGGTGCGGTAGGATCGGTCGTAGTAAAGTCAAATGTTCCATTGCCGTCAAAATCCATGCTCAAACTTTGGATTGGTACTGTTGAACCAAACTGTGCCTCGAATGTCACTGCCAGTGGAGCAACGCCACTGTTTGGGGAGACCTTCACTGCGAGTACGACGGGAGAATGGCTCCCGTCGTGGATCGTCACCGCCGCCTGTGCTGTCTGCCCGCTCAGCGTCGTGGCTACGGCGGTAATAACCACCGGGTCATCAAAGCCCACTTGCACGTGCTCGGCCACGAAACTGCCATTATGCACCAAGGCGACAACGCCGTTCACGGTAACCCCGGTATTGAACGGTCCCTGCACCGTGCCCCGGACCACCGTTTCGTTCTGATCAATGATCGCTCCCTGCGCCGGATAAGTAATCGCAACTTGAACCGCAGCCCCAACCTGAGTACTCCGCACTGGGCTGACATTGCCCGCTGCATCAGTCACGGTAATCGCCAGGCTATTGCCTTCTTGCGCAGTCAACAGAATGGTAAAGCTTCCATCGATATTGGCAGTGACTGTTGCCATCGCACCAGTGGTGACGTTGACGACCTTCACCTGCGCGCTTGCTTCCACACTGCCTTGGGTCCCGGTGATAGTCACTTGCCCATTGGTGACCCCACTCACGGTGATCTTACTCAAGTCCGGTGGCGGGGGAGGTGAGGTGTCAACTGGCGGCGCTGCCGTATCTTTGGCTTGCGCAAGCAGGATCGAGAGATCGTCAGACTGCACATTGGCCACCGTGAGATCCAGCAGTCCGTCGCGATTGAGGTCCGCAACTGCGATATCTACGGGTGCTTTGCCGGCGTGGTAGCGTAGAGGAACTTGAAACGTACCATCGCCATTGCCAAACCGCACCATCACCCCATCGCCGAACTCGTCGGTAAACGCCAGGTCCACAAAGCCGTCACCGTTGAGGTCGGCGACAGACAGTCGCCCTCCAGTGCCTGCTGTTCGTTGTGCTGTCTGGAAGGTGCCGTCCCCGTTGCCCAGTAAGATCGACGTATCACGCGAGTTCCCGTTGCTGGTCACCAGGTCGAGGACACCATCGGTATTGACATCGGCAATCGCGAGGAATTGCGGAAAGTCTTCGGTGGAGAAGCGTTGGGGCGCAGCGAACGTCGCGTCGCCATTGCCAAGGAGGATGAAGACATCGGGCGAACTGCTGGTCAGCACAGCCAAATCCATCTTACAGTCATGGTTGAGGTCGGCGACGGTCACCCACCGCGGACCGCCCCCTTCGCTAAAGTCCAGATCGGCTCCCAGAGTAATGGGTACGGGGGCTTGGAATCCTCCGTCTCCGTCTGCCACCAACAGTGAGAGATGATAGAGCCCACCTCCACCGGCGTTCGCTGTGACCAGATCCGGACTCCCATCCGCATTGATGTCACCCACGGAGACCATACCTGGAAAGCTCCCGACCGGGAATAACGATCGCCCTTGGAAGGTGCCATCGCCGTTCCCACGCAGGACAGCAACACTCTGGGCACCCCCGTCCAGTGCAACGAGGTCGAGGACCTGGTCCCCGGTGACATCGGCCACCACGGCCCCTGGCAGCGGCCCAGAAGGAAAAGATACTGGTGCGCGAAAGCTGCCGTCCCCATTCCCCAGTAAGATCGAGGAGTCGTTCAAGAAGGAGTTACTTGTGATCGCATCGGGAATACGGTCTCCGTTAAAGTCTCCTACCACGACTGATGAAGGGGCATTGCCCGTTGGCACACGCTTTTGCGTCGCAAACGTGCCGTCTCCCTTACCAAACAGTACGGAAACATTATCAGAGATAAAATTCACCGCCACGATGTCAGGGTTGTTATCCTTATCGAAATCCGCAATTGCCAGCGCATGCGGCCCGTCACCAATCGTGAAGGTCGTCCGCGACTGAAAGCTGCCGTCGCCGTTTCCGAAGAGCACGGACACGGTATCCGTATTGCCTCCCTGTTCACCTGCAACGTACTCCCGAGAGAAGGTGATCTCGTTGCCGACGACGAGATCTGGGATGCCATCATGATTGAGATCCGCCGCTGCCAACGAGTGCGGTGTCCGCCCCACAGGAAACTGGCGCTCAGCCTGGAAGGTACCATTGCCAATCCCGAGAAGCACAGAGACCGCATCTGGGCTGATATTGGCAGTTGCGATGTCGAGAATGCCATCGCCGTTCAGGTCCTGAACTATCATCGCCCGGGGAGCAAAGTGCACAGGTAACAACAGCGGGGCACGAAAGGTGCCGTTACCATTGCCGAGGTAGACATCAACTCCCTCAGGCTGGCTACCTGCTGTCAGCACGTCAAGAATCTGATCCCCATTGACGTCCGCAATGGCAACCGCCTCTGCATTTCTATCATCATTCAAAGGAGAAAAGAAAAACTGCCACGGCTGGAAGGATCCGTCCCCGTTGCCAAGATTGAAGCTGGCCTGGCCAATAGAGCGGCCATGTCCGACTGCGAGGTCAGATTTTCCATCACCGTTCAGATCTGCAACTGCGAGCGGACCCATACGATACACTTCGGATGCAATAGGGGGCTGGAAGGTGCCATTACCGTAACCATAAAACACTGCGACCTCAGCGGGGTTAACGAGGAGCTCGTTTCCCGTTCTACGATATCGTACCCGCGTGACCAGCAGATCACTTACACCGTCCTGATTAATATCTGCGGTCGTAACTCCGTGCGCTTCGCCGCCAACATCCAAACGTTGCTCAGGTTGAAACGTGCCATCAGCGTTGCCGAACAGGAGTGAGACTCCTCTCGTCGCATCCTCGTCCTCAGTTGGGATGAGCGAGCCGAGATTCGGTACGGCCAGATCAAGGTTTCCATCCCCATTTAAGTCAGCAACGGCAATAGATTGGGGATAGACTCCCACCGGCAGGCGAAGCCCTGGGTAGTGGAGTGCTGTCCTGTCACGAAGAACAATATCACCGACGTTTGTCATTCCGCCGACGACAGGCGGAACACTCAGCGATGTTCCTGTGATCGTATTCCCCCCTGTGGTGATGAACGTCGCGGTACATTGCACAGTGCCGCAGCGTGTCGAGAGACCGGCAATAGAGAAAGTACCATCATTAGTAGTGATCTCAGAGCCAGACGCACACGTCACCCGTGCGCCAACCACGAGGTTGCCGGCAGGATCAATGGTGCGTCCACTCACACGGCTGCGGGGATCAGGGGTTGGCGTGACCATCACGTCCAATTGCGCGGTGACCACCTCTTGTCCATCTGAAACCGTCACCGTTGCGGCGTAGCGTCGGGCCACCGTATAGGTGTGGACTTGGATTGCGTCTCCGCTGGTGGTCGTCCCATCGCCAAAGTCCCAGGTGTAGATAAGCGGATCTTGGTCAGGATCACTTGCTGTGGCTGTTAGGGTGACGCTGAGGGGGACTGTCCCCGAAGTAGCGGTAGCAGCGATACTCACAGTCGGCGGTCGATTGCCCAGAGTCACAGTCACAGTAACGCTCGCTGTAGTGCTACCGCCGCGTCCGTCACTTATCGTGAGCTGTGCAACGTACAATCCAGCAACATCAGCAACAAAGGTTGGAGTTGCAGTGGTTGCGTCTGTCAGGTCCGCTGCGCTTCCTGAGGGAATGTCTGTCAGCATCCATTGATAGATGAGGGAATCTCCGTCCGGATCGCTGGAGTTACTACCATCGAGGAAAACCGTTTGACCTACTTGTGCCGTCTGATCTGATCCGGCGTCGGCGACAGGGAATTGGTTCCCTGTCGACCCCGGACTCACCGTGATCGTCACCGTGTCGGGATCACTATCAAGCTGCCCATCGTTGACAATGAGTTGCACGACATATGTGCCCGGCAGATCGGGCGCAAAGGTCGGATTCTCCAACGTCTCACCACTAAGCATGGCCGCACTGTTCTCGGGCCGTGCCGTGAACGACCAGAAGTAGGTCAGTGTTTGGCCATCGACATCACTCGATCCACTGCCATTGAGCTGGACTGTCTGCCCAGTAAAATCCTCCTGATCCGGTCCGGCGTCGGCGATGGGTTTGGAGTTCAACGTGGTGATTGTCACTGTCACCGGATCACTGTCCACCGTGCCATCGTTGACAATCAGTTGCACGGTGTAGGTGCCAGCCTTGTCGAGCACAAAACTCGTCGTGACATTTGTCGACGCCTGTAACGCCGCCGTACTATTTGCCGGTTTGCTCACCAGACTCCACTGATAGATCAATGGATCGCCGTCAACATCACTGGAGCCACTGCCGTTGAGTGTGATCGTGGCATTGACCACACCATGTTGATCCGGCCCAGGATTGGCAATGGGCTTGGAGTTCACCGTGCTAATGGTCACCGTCGCCGGGTCACTGTTCACCGTGCCATCGTTGACGATCAACTGCGCGGTGTAGTTCCCTGGCTTGTCAATGATAAAGGTTGGCTGCACGGCACTGGGATCGGAGAGTGTAGCGGTACTGCCAGTGGGCTTGCTGGTCAGGCTCCACAGATAGGTGAGCGGATCGCCATCGACATCACTCGATGCGGTCCCGTTCAAGGTGACTGTGGTCCCGACCGGATGACTCTGATTGGTTCCAGCCTCGGCCACGGGTTTAGAGTTGAGGGTGGTGACGATGACGGTGACCGGGTCACTCTCCACCGTACCGTCGTTGACGATGAGCTGTACGACATACGTCCCGGCTTTGTCTAACGTGAACTGTGGAGTGACCGCCGTCGGGTTCTGCAAGGTGGTCGTACTGATTGCTGGTTTACTGAGCAGATTCCACTGATAGGTCAAGGGATCACCATCGACATCACTAGACGCGCTACCATCGAGATGAATCACCGTGCCGACCGTGCCACTCTGATCTGGGCCCGCATTGACCACGGGCTTGGTATTGAGCGTACTGATCGTCACTGTATCCGGTTGACTACTGGTAAGCCCGTCATTGACCACTAACTGCGCCACATAGGTCCCGGCCCGATCAATCGTCAGATTCGGCGTCGGCGTGCTCGCGTTGCTCAGACTCGCCGTGCTGCCACTGGGTTTGCTGACCAGACTCCAACTGTAGGACAGCGTGTTGCCGTCGACATCACTCGACCCACTGCCATCGAGCGTGACGGGTCTCATTGACGTACGCACTCTGATCGGCCCCGGCGTTGGCGACGGGCGGACTGTTGAGCGTACTGATCGTCATCGTATCTGGCGCACTGTTCACCATGCCATCGTGCACCACGAGCTGCATGACGTAGTCACCAAAAACATCAATGGTGAAGCTGGGCGTCACACTGCTGGGATCACTGAGGGTCGCGGTACTGGTGGCCGGTTTACTCACCAGACTCCACTGATAGGTCAGCGCATCGCCATCAATGTCTGAGGAGCCACTGCCGTCGAGGATGACCGTCGTGCCGACCTGCCCACCCGTGTCGGCCCCCGCGTTGGCGACAGGCGGGCTGTTGAGCGTACTGATCGTCACTGTATCTGGCGCACTGTTCGCCGTGCCATCGTGCACCATCGAGCTGCACGATGTAGTCACCAGCGATATCAATGGTGAAGCTGGGCGTCACACTGCTGGGATTACTGAGGGTCGCGATACTGGTGGCTGGTTTGCTCACCATGTCCAGGCAAAGGTTAGGGGTTGACCATCGGGATCGCTTGAGCCCTGTGCCATCCAATTGGACGTGTGTACCCACAGGGTAGGTTTTGATCACTGCCGGCGTTGCTGACCGGAGGGTGATTGATCGGCTGACATGGCATCAACATCGTCAATGACCCCATCGCAATCCTCATCGATCTGATTGCCACAAACTCCCCTTGCTTCGCCCTGAACGCGATCGAGCCCGCGTGATTCCCAGGATTCACCGCCCAGACAATACTGACCCCTGGGGTCGCAGTCGCTGGGACAATAAACGTGGCCCGGTTACCTGTGGCGCTCACCACTTGCGCTTGGATACCACCGGTAATGATCCCATGGCCTGTCTCTTGGCCGCCGACATAGATCCGTACATTGTGCGCACCAAAGCCGTTGCCGGTAATCTGTACGGTATCGCCTGGTCCCGCACAGGAGGGAGCAATGGTGAAGATACGGGCGGCGTTGCCGTGAGCCTCGACGGCAGGGATAGTTGTGTGTGGACCCAGCAGCAGAAGCTGGACATCAAGCAACAACGGGATGAGGGGAAGTAGTATTGTAAATAATAATAGAAGGTGATTCTTGGGAAAGGTGAATATTCGTCTTTTTGCCCGGTGGACCGCCTGGTATTCACGCATGCCTGCCTCACTTTGTGATGGAGGACAACAGGTTGGCTCTGGATAGCGGCAAGCACTACAGATTATTACGGAAAATGTCAAGTGATTTACTGTAGAGAAAGGAGAAAAAAACCAAGAAATAAGAAAATTGTCGTTTTTAGTCAGGTCTTATAGGGAAAAGAAAGGAAATCTCTCAGAACACGGGTTGATCTT
>CAVTCR010000073.1:0-254839 GCA_963733195.1 uncultured delta proteobacterium | reverse complement strand
GTCAGTCATGAACAACGGGGGGATGCTCGCCAGCAGCCCACAGGACACGGCGTAGGTTGAGTAACTCAGTACGGTTTAACTGCAAGGCTCCTATCGTTGCACGTCCGATCGTCGTGCGTCCGACAATGAGTAGGGTATCGTCACTCCAGGTAAAGTGTTGTGACCATCGTTGACGACGTGGATTGAAAAGTAAGACAAGCCTCTTGGTCTTGGAATCAAAGGCGTGGGTCTTGGTAGACTTATACGCGTTGCACCAAGAGCATGACCATGCCAAATTTTCAAGAATAGCTTTGCCTCCAGACTTGCGGGGTTGGACATGATCGCAGTGAAAAGCAGCATTGGCAAAGTGAGCAGGAAAACGGCAATATTCGCAAAGTCCGTGTGCCCGCTCCCGCACTCGGCGACGCAGCGCCGTAGTGATCGCTTCACGCGGCATCTTTGATGTCTGGTAAACCGAGCGTCTTCATCAGGCCGCGCAATGTCGTGCCGCGTTTCCGAGCGAGAGCGAGCAGGGCTTCAAGGCGTTTGACATTGCGAGTTTCCAATTGCCGAAGGAGCGACAGATACTCCTCGCGTTCACTTTCAGTCAGATTAGTGCGCTCATGTTTTCGGCGCAAGCGCTCGTAGCGCCGCTGTTCAGCAGCAGGAAGTTGCGCATTTTTATTAATACACTCAAGGAGCTTTGCTTCTTCGTCCGTGTGTATGCCGTTCCGCTTTTGCCATTTAGCGAACGCTTGCTCGAATTCGTGCAGATCGGCGGGAGGCAGTTGCTTAACCGCTGCAATCAGATGCTCGACTGTGAGTTGAACTGGTACACGCACGGTAGGCATAGCAGGGCTCCCTATTTGTTGCGTCCCTAGTGTTACCGCACCAGACTATACAGGGCAAGCGACGCCCTTAGTTGAGGAGGAGAGATCTAACCCACCCGACAAGGCTGCACGAGCTTCGTTCTTATACAACAGCGCGGTCTTCTTGAAGTGCTCACGACAGACGAACATTTTGAGCAGGCAGTGAAGAAAGCACCCCAGGCGTTGGCTCAAGACTTATCCCACGCGTTCAGCCTAGCCTGGGCGTTTAATCTTGCAGGCAAGGCCAAGCAAGCTCACAAAGTGTTGTCTGATGTACCCTCTTGTCTTAAAGGTCTTGTGTTCTTCAATTCTCTGCCTTACGGTTTAACTGAGTTTAATCAGAGAAAGGAATAGGCATGAGCCGTCGCACGAAGGTTATGGGATTTTCTGTCGCTCCGGAGCTGGCCGAAGAATACGAGCAGTTAGCCACCCGCCAGCGCCTCAATAAGAGTGAATTGTTTCGTCGAATGATCGAAGCGTATAAGGGTAAACTCGAAGAGGAGGAATTCTTTCGCCTGCAACGGAAGATGGCTGGAAGAGCACGACAGAAAGGAGTGTTCACCGAACAGGAAGTTGAACGCGTTGTCTTCGAGAATCGTTGATGCGGGTCGTGTTTGATACCAACGTGTTTATTTCCGCGTTCCTCATTCCCGGTAGTCAAGGCGAACGAGCGTTTCTTCTTGCTCGTCGTAAACGGTTCTCTCTTTACACGTCGATTGCCATCCTGACAGAGACTGCGCAGAAATTTCGTACTAAATTCGCTCAATCAGACTCTGACATCAGAGTGGCATTAAAACTGATGAGCCATGTAGCAAAGGTGCTCAAGCCGCCTGTTCATCTTCATGTCTTAGCTGATGAGCCGGATAATCGCATTCTGGAGTGCGCCTTGGCGGCTCAAGCAGATGTTATTGTCACTGGTGATCGGCACCTCCGTCAGCTCAAAAAATTTCAGAAGATCCCCATTGTTCGGTTAGTGGATTTCTTGCGGTTGTTTCCTGACGAAGGTCAGAGCAGTTAATCTTCACTGAAGCCGCGCCGTACGCGGATGCCAAAAGACAGCTATCCTGCTTAATCTCCTTTGTCACCCGAGGCAAATCAGCGATCTTGTCTTTTAATGGAAACTCTTCTACGGTTTCAAGCTGAGACCGATCTACATCAGCTTGTGCTCTGCAAAATGTCGGTCCAACACCCAACTCAAGGGTAAGGAGCAAGCCGCGCGCTCAACTCGTCACAGCCCTTCTTTCATGTTACCTTCGTACAGCAAATTCGGCGCGTGCAGGGGAGGAACACGATGAGTCATACGCTCACAATCGAAGTGCCAGATAATGTCTATGAGCCTTTGCAAAGGACCGCCTCACAAAGTGGACAGTCACCTGAAGCACTCGTTACGCAATGGGTCTCTCTGGCTGTGCAGCAGTTGACCGATGATCCCCTTGAGCAATTTATCGGCGCTTTGCGTGGTCAAAGTTCTAATTGGGCTGATCATCATGACCAGTATTTGGGGAAGGTCGTAGCCGATACGCTACAGACGAAGACGCCAGAAAACGTTGCTGATGAGTGACATTTTCGCTGATACTGCTGGTTGGGGGCACTTGGTTGATCCTACCCAAGCGCAGCATGTACAGGCAGCGACTCTCTATCGTGTAGGAAGACAACAGGGACGAAAATTCATCACAACCAATTATATCCTCACAGAACTGGTTGCCCTGCTGACCAGCCCGCTCCGTATTCCTCGCCCGGCAATCATTGCTTTCATCAACAGCCTCAAAACTTCTCCATACGTGGAGATCGTTCATATTGACGCAACACTGGATGAACAAGCCTGGGAGTTGCTCTCTCAACGGCAAGATAAAGCGTGGAGTCTTGTCGATTGTGCAAGTTTTGTGGTGATGAAGCAGCGCGGTCTTCTTGAAGTACTCACGACCGACGAACATTTTGAGCAGGCTGGATTTATTCGGCTGTTGAGATCATAAGCTTCCAACGTACCTAAACGAGTTCCGGGACGCGCAACAGCCGTCGGAGCAACGCGGACAGCTCTCTTAAGCGCTCGTTTGGTAAAGCAAAACAGATAATGCAGTAGCGCGCATCAGCACGGACACGTCGCCAAAAATCGGGAACATTCGTGGTGATAAACGTTACTCCCTTGCCTCGCCACAAATAGGTCGGAATAGCGTCGTCTTTAATGACTGCTCCTGGATCAAGGTCAATGATTGAGCACACACGCCCTGGATACCACGCAGCAATAGGATTCCCCAGACGAAGGACGAGGAGATTCTCATCCAGAACGATCATGCAGCGATAGCCTCAGCTTCGCGCTTCAACAAGGCGGTTGCTAGTCGTAGTGTTTCTATGACCGCTTTCCGAGAAACACGCCCGTGCAAGTTTGCTATCAACTGCTCAATCGGTTCACCCGCTGCAAGGAGATCGAAAACAACCTGTACCTCAATCCGGGTATACTTGAATGTCGGACGACCGCCGCAAATCCCCGGGGCAGCAACGATATACTTCCCTAATGGGTAATACTCGTAGGGCTCACCCTGAACTATTTCGCGGATTAATTTTTTTGCTCTCTTCGTCATAGTTCTGATAATCTCTCTCAGAAGTCTCCGGAGAGCAATACTCTCTTTCAGCCCTTATCGGCGAAATCTTTCTCTACTCTGGAGAGTTCAGTACAGCACGAGTACACCTGGAGCAAGGATCAACCTTCTATGACCTTCAACTGGTTTACTGAGGGGTTTGATACCAAGGACTTGCAAGAGGCCAAGGCGCTGTTGGAAGGGCTAGAATAGTTTCTAGTTCCGAGTTTCTCGGTTAAGAAGTAGCTATGAAAAACTTAACGCGGCGGTATGTCAGCAGTGTATTGGGAGCAGGGTTGCTCCTTAGCCTCTTCTCCAACTGTTGCCGTCGCTGGTTGGTATTTCCTTGCAACGACCACTTCCGCACAGACGCCCGTCTCTGCCAATCGTCCCGCTCAGCTTGTGAATGTGATTTCACAGAATCGCATCAAATACACTACGAACGTGTGGATGCTGATCGTTCATCTTGACACTCAGCGTATCGTTCTCGCAAATCACCCGCGCAAACGCTATTGGGAAGGTCCTGTCGATGAGTACTTCGCGTTGCTCAATAGCCAGTTACAGGAGAGTCAGCAAAAAGCAGAAAAAATGCTCCAGACCATGCCGCTCGAACAGAGCCAACGTCTGCGGGCGTTCAGTCGCGTTGATCCATTTGACCCATTGATCCCGACGTTAGAGATCACCACAACTCAGGCACCTGAACAAGCAACGATTCTCGGAAAACAGATGCAGAAATACGAAGTCCGCCGTAATGGTGAGCCATACGAAGAAACGTGGATTGCGGCCACTGTTGACGTCACGAAGGAGATCGATGGGCGGAAACGCCAGGAATTTGTGAGTAAACTGCAACAGGCTCGTACAACACCACCTGGGGCCGTCCTTGCTGAACTTACGGATCTCGTCACGAAAGGGTATCCACTGAAAACGGTGAATGCCGTTTCTCGTGTCACTAAAGAGGTCGTCGAAGTACAGCAACGAGATTTCACAGACGAAGAATTCGCCGCACCTTCAGGGTATGCCGAGAGTCCTTTAGCTGAGACAATGTCCCTGCGATAACTCACGATGATGCAGAACCAATTCCCTCAACATGCCGATGTCGTCGTTGCTGGCGGCGGACCTGCTGGCACAACCATCGCCCGTCTCCTCGCAAGGTTCGGCTATCACGTTGTGCTGCTGGAAAAGCGCCGCTTTCCCCGTCATCAGATCGGTGAGTCGCTGACGCCACAAATTCTGCCGATTCTCGACTTTCTGGGCATTCGTCAACAGGTCGAAGAAGCCGGATTTCTGCGTATGGTTGGCCATACGGTCTGCTGGGGAAACGCTCAGCCACGCACCTCGTACTATAGTCCAGATCACGCACGCTACGGTTTTCAAGCCTGGCGGGAAGATTTTGATACTCTTCTATTAACGCACGCTCGTGAGGCTGGGGTGCAAGCGTTTGAAGGAGTCGCGGTTGATAGTGTGGCAACAGAAGTCGGCCACCCAATCACCGTGTGTACGCACGAGGGCAACCTCATCGCAGATTTCTTCGTTGATGCTAGCGGACATGCTGGCATCCTTGCCCGACAACAACTCCGGCAGCGAGATGATACGTATCGGACATTGGCACTTACGGGATACTGGCGCGACGCAACTGGACCCACTGGTGATGATTTCGCCAACACCTTGCTTGAAACTTATCGTAACGGACTCGTATGGTCCGTCCCGCTTCACAATGGGTTACGCAATGTCACGCTGCTAGTTGACTGGTACGAGGGAACCAAGATTCGTCGTACTAGTCTCACCGACTTTTATCTCGCTGAACTCCAACACGCACCGTATCTCTCGGGATTTCTCACTTCGGCACGGTTATCTCGCCCACCGCAGGTTTTTGACGCTACGTGGTATACAGCGAGTATGTTCGCTGGAGAGCAATTCTTACTAGTTGGTGACGCGGGGCTGTTTATCGATCCGCTCTCCTCCGAAGGGGTACACAAAGCAATGGCGTCGGCCATCACCGGCGCGATTGTCATCAACACGATCCTCAAACGGCCAGCAATGATTCCCTACGCCATTCAGTTTTATAACGAAAGCCAACAGACGACCTATGAAACGCATTACCGGCAGTCGGTTCGCTACTACGGCGAGGAACAGCGCTGGTCGAATCAGCCGTTTTGGCGAAAACGCACGGCACCAGCAGGTCCGAGGTCTGAGGTCCGAGGTCCAAGGTCCACCCAATCCCCAATCCCTAATCCGCAATCCGTAGTCCACAATGCGCAGCGGGTTTCGACTCTGCGAATTGCACCAGGAGTGACAATCGAGCAACGCCCGGTTATTGAAGGACCGTTCGTTGAGTTACGCGAGGTGGTCGTTGCACCGATCTACCCGCGCGGGATACGAATGCTCCAGCAGGTACATCTTCCGAGATTGCTGACCATTGTGAGTCAACAACCGGCAGTGGGCGATATCATGACACAGTACCTCGCGACCACCGAAGGCAAGAACTGTCCACCTGAAACGGTCAGACAAACCCTTGCTCGCTTGTATCAGGAAGAGATTCTCGTTTCTGTTGATGTCACCGAAACCGGATGAGTGATTCCTGCAACTGGAAGCAGCACCGAGAAGCAGCTCCCATCACCAAGTGTGCTCTCGACTTCAACGTGGCCTCCGTGCGCCTCGACCAGCGCTTTGACGATACACAGCCCGAGCCCGGTCCCCTCTCGCTGCGTTTCTGCCCTCATTTTTTTGTGCTGCTCGAAGAGTCGCGGAATCTCCGTCCGGGCAATGCCTGGACCATTGTCGGCGACAGCGGCAATGACCATTCCGTGCCGTACCTCAGAACGAAGCGTGATATGCCCAGAGGCTGGGGTGAACTTCAACGCATTGTAGACGAGATTGGCAAACACTCGCTCTAGCGCAATCACATCTCCCTCGATAGGCGGAAGTTCCTGCTGAAGAGCGAAATCGAAATGCAAGTGTCGTAAATGCGCGACAGCATCATACTGCTGACCAATTTTTCGTAACAGTGCATTCAGGTCTACTGTCCTTTTACTCAGCGTGATATGCCCGGCTTCGATCATCGATAGATCCAGATAGTTGGTGACCAAAGAATGCACTGTTAACGCATTGCTTTTCAAGCGCTCAAGAATGTTTGAGAGGGATTTTGTATCTCCATCGTTGAGGTCATCGATGAGCAAATCTGTGTAGCCAAGAATGACCGACAAAGGATTCTTGATGTCGTGCGTCAGCATAGCGAGAAAATCCGCCCGCTGCCGCGCCATCGCTTGCTCTGTCCGTTTCCGTTCCAACGCGTAACGTAAGGCTCGTTCCAGCAGAACAGCATTGACATGCCCTTTGACGAGATAATCGGTAGCACCAATCTGTGTCGCCTCAACGTCAACCGTGTGGTCTTCCTGGCCGGTCAACATAATAATTGGCACCCGACAGCCACCTGCCATTGCTTCACGGAGAAGATTGAGACCCGTACAGGCACCGAGACCATAGTCGAGCATACACACGTCGTGCTGGTTCTTAGTAAGCGCAGCTAACCCAGCGTCATAGGTTTGTACCCAGTCAAGTACAAATCTGGGAGTTTCAACCATTCTCAGCAGATTCCGAGTAATGAGATAATCATCTTCATCATCCTCAACAAGCAAAACTTTGACAATTTCGGTTGCCATCTCGAACCTTTCTTTCCGTGGGAGTTGCAAGAATGGATACGTGTAACGACGGTCAGCTTTCCCACGAACGAGGAAGCACATTACCGCACCTCTGTAGAGCCTCCCTGTTTCACTGGCAGTGTAATGACGAAGATCGCACTCTGCCCTGGCACACTCGAGGCAGTAATTTTTCCTCTATGGCGCTCAACGATCTTTCGGCAAATAGCCAGGCCCATTCCCGAACCCTCATACTGTTGGCGAGTATGTAATCGTTGGAAGGGCGCAAAAATACGGCTAAGATATTTTATATCGAACCCGATACCATTATCTTCTACCCGGATCTCACACGAGGGAGTTCCCACAATATGATTGCCGCTAATTTTGACGACCGTTGTTACTTCTTTCCGACGGAACTTGAGCGCATTACCAATCAGATTCTGTAACATCTGCCGCATCTGGAGTGGGTCGGCATCGATCGTAGGCAACTCACCCACCTCAACGCACCCCCCACTCTGCGCCACTCGCACTTCGAGATCAGCAACAACTTCATGGGCAACTTGGGTTAAGTCGATCGGCACCATCGGTCGCGCTTTGGTTGTGACCTGCGACAGTGCTAAAAGATCGTTAATCAGCGTCCGCATACGATCTGCCGCAGTTAACAGACGCTGCAAATAGTCTCGTCCCTCTTCAGATAACTCACGACTGTGGCCGCTCCGCAGCTGTTCACCAAACGCCTGGATTTTACGCAAAGGTTCCTGCAAATCATGCGACGCGACAGAGGCAAACTCCTGCAACGCTCGGTTACTTTCCATCACCTTCTCGGCAAAAGTCGCTTTCTCTTCTTCAACCTGTTTGCGCGCGGTGATGTCGCTGATCGAACCGACCATACGAACCGCATACCCTGTTTCATCCCAAAGGGCTTGGCCGCGGACGAGAACCCAGCAGTACGAGTCATTTCGACAGCGCAGTCGACATTCTACCGCGTAGAAAGGAACCTTCTTGCTAAAGTGATCACGAATCTCTTGCATCACGTGCTCGACGTCATCAGGGTGAACTCGGTCGATCCAATAGTCGAACCGGTCCGGAACTTCATGCTCCGCAAAGCCCATCATCTCTTTGAGGCGAGGAGAGAGAAAAAGATCGTTGCTTTGTACCTTCCAATCCCAGATACCTTCATTCGCACCTTGAAGGGCAAGCTGCCAGCGTTCCTCGCTACGATGTAACGCTTCTTCCGCCTGTTTGCTCGCAGTGATGTCTTCAGTCGTACCAACGGCCCCTAGTATCTCTCCATCACTTCCGCGCATCGGCTGAGAGCGAACACGCACCCAGCAAGAAGTGGACGTAGGAGTAATGATACGAAACTCGCGACAGAATTCGTGCCCATCACGTATCGCCTCTTCCCACGCTGCGTGTACCTGCTGGCGATCTTTGGGGTGGATTGCACGGCTCCATCCACTTCCCAGGCTTTCTGCGAATGTCAGTCCGTAGATCTCCTGCCACCACGGATTTGTATACACATAATGCCCAGCCGCGTTCGTTTGAAAGATGCCGATCGGAGAGGAGGTACTCAGCGAGCGAAACCACTCTTCATGCTGCTTCACAACCTGTTCTCTTTTTTGGAGAGCGGTTACATCCTCATGCGCCACGACCGCCCACATTGCTCCATCGTGTTCAAAACCAGAGACACGAGCGGTAAACCATCGTTCCTCGGTTGGACTATGGCAGACGTAGTTTAAGCTGAATTCTTTTTGCTGCTGACTGAGTACTTGACGAATTCCCATTGCCACAGCGCGAGCCTCTACAACCCCGTGCTCGGCGGAAATCTGACAAGTAGAGAGGTAATTGCTCCCTATACCACCCGTTCGCTCATCACCCTGATTCTCTTTCGCGAATCGTCGCCATGCGGCGTTGGAGGCCACAATGACTCCGGAACTGTCAAGAACAACGATATGGGCAGACAGAGCATCAATGGCAGCACTGAGAAAATGACTAATCCACCGCAGATTGTCTTGTCGTTGCTGGTTCTCTGCGCACTGAGGGCATTCGGCAAACGAACTATCTTTCTCTGACAAAGAAAGCGTTCTGTCCTTTCCCGCGAATATCACCTTCTTCGGGATATAAGGGTCTTTTGTCTCCCCACCACTCGCTTGTATAGTCGCGCACGCGGACGTTACCCCTGCCATAAATACCTCCTCACCTCCATCACCTGTCAAGAATCTGACGTTTCGGCAGATTCTTGACGGGCAAAACATCTTCCAAAAAGGTTCTAGGGAGAAGCGGAAACTGAGAAGAAAGCACCGGCAATTCAAGCACAAGAGACTTGGATTGTGATTTCCACCCTACCTATCCCATCATAAATTTTCTGCAAAAATGGGACCAGAACCTCTCTGAATGTAAAGGTGAGGCTCACAATGAACGTGCAAGGCGAAAGCCGATCAGATTGAAACGAAAATCTGGCCCCTCGCGAAAACGATACGCCACACGGCAGAATTGAGGAAAGAGCAACCAAGCCCCACCACGGAGCACGCGAGTAAAGCCTTGGGTTGGCCCTGTAGGATTCGCAGGAGGTGACGCGAGGTAATACTTTGGATCGTACCAGTCAGCGACCCACTCCCAGACATTCCCGGCTACATCGTAGAGACCATAGTCGTTTGGGGCATACGATCCAACCGGTGTTGTACCATTACGGTTATCATAGTTAGCACGACTCGGATCAATCTCATCGCCCCACGGATATACTCGTCCTTCCAGTCCTCCACGAGCTGCACGCTCCCATTCGGCTTCCGTAGGCAGGCGTCCCCCTGCCCAGGCGCAATACGCCTGCGCATCGTGCCAACTCACAAGTACGACAGGGTGCTGCGCGCGTCCCGTGGGGTACGTCCGCTGTTGCACATCCCAGTTATCATTGGCTGCACGTGGGTCGTCCATAAAAGGAACGTGATGACCCGTACTCATCACAAACTGTTCATATTGTGCATTGGTGACAAGAGACTTACTGATCCAGTAATTATCGAGCCTCACCCGATGGACTGGCCGCTCAGCAGGGAATCCCTCCTCACTCCCCATACTGAACTCTCCCGACGGAATGTGAACAAGCACGGAACCATCTTGCGCGTTGGTTGCTTCAGGCAGAGGCAGTGAAGGTTGGGACACTGTGACCTCATGGTGAGGAAGGCACTGCCTTCTGCTGCGCAAGTTGGACCGCTTTACTGACTAACTCCCACAGGCGGGTGCCACGTTCTGGGGCAAGCGAACGAAGGGCCTTATTAAGCAACGTAGCGGTCTCGGTAATTTCATCATCTGTCGCCGCAGGTCCTTTTTGCCCTAAGGTCATAAAGCGCTGACGTTCTTCAACAGACAGAGACTTAAATGCCTCAGTATATATGGCATCCATCTCTCGTTGCTCTTCTGAGGGTAAGAGTTTTTTCCCTTCCTGCGATAACGCCATTCCCTGGCGTGCGGCAGGAATACCTTCTTGTTGCAACACCTCAGTCGTAGTATCGGACGAGAAATAAAACACGCGCGAGACGATCACTGCTAGCACCGCCAGCGCGAGGAGACCAACAACCAACCAGGTACCATTTTTCTTGGAAGTAGGAACATTTGCTGTCGTCATGTCCCTTCCTTAAAAGACTTTGCCTGTCCCCACAAGAGGAGGCCCTTCTCTCGTGTTCTCGCTGGGTATATTCAGCGGCACATGGCAGCAAAATCAGGAGTATCGATTCCTCCGTCAACGCCAGCTCCTCTCCCTGAACTGGTGGGTCGGGTTGCCGTGCTTGGTGGCACGGCTAGTGACAAAAGCAATCTCCTCGTCGGGTTAGCACTTCGCCAAGCTCGGCAACAAGGTACTATCTTTTGCCTTGATGCGCGCCGTCATCAACAAATAGAACTGCAATTTCGTCTATTGTTGCGCCAGCGAGCACAGTATCTGCAAGTCCCAGTTTCTGGCGAAGTGTCCTCAGAGATGACGAGGAATGCGCTCAGTATCGTCAGTCGTAGCTTAGCTGGAGGGCGTCTTCCTCCGCTTCTTCTCTTTGACTGTATAGAAGAGACTCCAGACTGGGAACGGACAATTCAGTTTTTCCTCAAAGCCGGAGCCACTGTTGTGGAGGTATTGGCAACTCCCACTGCGCTTGTCTTCGGACGGTACGATACGGTCCTCTTGTTGCGAGAGTCCGAAAATTCAGCCGATGCGTTCGGTCGTGCGGTCGGTCGGAAAGTGAGTACGGAAGAGATCGTGCGGCTTAAAGCTGGAGAAGGATGGCTTGTACATCTGACACAGGTATTCCACGTCATTCTTCCTTCGATCGGGGATGAAAAAGCATAACCGCGCAACGGAAAGAAAACCCTTTTTTTATTGTGAGCGACTGACTTGTGTTGAGTTGGCCTCCTGGTGGTCACGGGCCAAGTCACCAACCAAGTTCAGCAAGGTTTGCTTAATATAGAAGAACAACTCCTCTGGGTTTACCATCGCCATCGTACCACCTTCCCAGGTGGTAACGATCAGTGAAGGTTCTTCAGCTCCAGACTGAACCTGAGGGATAGTTGTTTGTCCCCCGTTTATCAGTGTCGCGTGCTGTTTCACTTGGAGAGTAATATAAAAGCTGATTGGCCCATCTCCGGTAGCGTTGGCAAAGACCGAGCTCAGCCGGACGTAAACAAGTGGTACCCTGCCTGCCTCTTGAGCACTCAGTACGGTAAATCTGTTCTTTCGTAGTGCCTCCTCAGCTGTGCCCTGGATCTGCTCTTTGCGCAATCCAGTTTTCTGCATTGCTGCGGTCAGGTCTTCAGCAACAACGCGCACGGCTTTCACCCCTACTAAGCTACGAATCGCCGAATTCGGGACTGCAAAACTTGAAGAAAAAACACCGTCGCATAGCAATCCGAGAACACTGAACATGACGGTGAGAAGCAGTTTTTGTTGCCTGATTGGTCTTTTGTACCCCATTCTCTCTTCATCGGGCTATTCCACAACGTCTTTAAGCAGAGGCACAAGGATATCCCTCCTTCGTTCATTGACAACTCTTCGTCGAGCACGGAATAATCCTTTCCGCATCGTACAAAGGAGGAAAACCGTATGCGAGTGATTGTATTGGGAGCAGGAGGTGTAGGGTCGGTCGTGGCTGGCTATCTGGCACGAGCGGGGTATGACGTTGTCATGATCGCACGGCCAAGCCATACAGCTGCCGTGCAGCAATCTGGACTCCAGCTCCGTGGGCTCGACAATTTTCAAGTCCAGGTCCCAGCATTGGCGGATGCAGCCACATTGCATGAAGCCGACATCCTACTCATCGTCGTTAAAACAAAGGATATGGAGCGAGCACTTGCAGGGGTTGCACACTTGCGAGTGGGCGGCGTTGCCTCTCTGCAAAACGGAGTCGTCAAGAATGAACAGATCGCCCGCGTCTTTGGTCAAGATACAGTCATAGGGTCGACCACGATGATCGGAGCTACACTCGTGCGTGATGGCGAGGTCGAGTACACACTCGATGGCGTCACCTTTTTTGGTGATCTCGGCAGACATCAGTCGGATCGTGTCAGCTTTATTGTTGATGCGTTCGTTCGCTCTGGTCTCAAAGCTGCCGCTGCTGATGATATTGTCTCTATCGAATGGACCAAGCAAGCATTCCAGAATCCCTTTGCTCCGTTGTCTGCCATCACTCGTCTCCCTGTCCACTTAGTATGGTTAAGTCCACAACTTGCTGCAGTGTCGGTACACATGTTTCGCGAAGTAGCAGCAGTAGCACGAGCCAAAGGCGTCTCGTTGTCCGAACATCCGGCCTGGAGTTTGTTTGACATGAAGTTGATGCGCGATGCGCCATTTGACGAAGCAGTACGGAAATTGGTCGAAGTCGGACGACAAGTCGCTACCAGTGGGCGGACTCATATCATTCCGTCTATGTTGCAAGACGTTCTCGCGGGTAAGCAAACAGAAATCGAGGAAACTGTTGGTTATGTTTTCAAAGAAGGACAACGGTTAGGAATTCCCGTCCCTTACACTGAGGTTGCGTATCGGACAGTGAAAGCAATTGAGGAGAATTATTCGGGGAGAGTGCGCGAAATTAGACCGTAAAGGATCGGTACACTAGGGTTGTTATCCTGAGTGCAACGAAGGATCTCTCAGAAAGATGTATCGTGCTGCTCAGAATGACAATCGTGAGTGGTACTTTATCCTACCTCTGTCGCAGAAGGGACTGGAGACTGGTAGTGCCAGGTCAGCGCGATAAGGCGATCTCCCCCTGGCAACGGAGAGGTCACGGAGTCTGGAGCAACGTCTGTTGGCAACTTCGGGTGACGACGGCGCGCCTCAGCAACTGCTAACGCAATTAGCTCCTCGTCTCCTGATTCACCTTGATCGTGCGATTGTATCACCTCAGATGCACGAAGATTAACAGTGAGGGTTACGCGCATTTCTGCCGAACTACGCGGCGGGGGAGGCGGAGGAGTCGTGTCTTCAACAACAATAGGAGGAGCTAGTGGGACTGGCGCCTCACGTACAATGCGCGCCTGTGGTGGCGGAACAGCAGCAGATTCCCCCGCGAGAGGAGTCGTATCAGTAAGAGCGGAGACAGGTGCCACATTCGTGGCTTCCCTCACTGTTTCTGATGTTCGCTCCTCGACACCTACGACACTCTCATTGTCTCGTCTGCCTGGCTTACGTCCGCGCCCACGTCCGCGCTGAGGGCGACGGCCTTTGCCGCGTTGCTCTTCCTGTACGTCCTGTTTGTCGTCTAGCTCAGAAGAGGGTCGATGCTCTTCCTCGTGGGATTTGTGGCGGTCTTCTGGTTGTACACGCCGGTCTCCGGGGATAATGCCGTGACCAAGATAATGGATCGTATCGGTTGAGAATCGATCGAGCATATCCTCGGCTAATTCTACAGCCTTCTCTTCTGTGTATGCTTCGACATCGAACTCAGCGATCGTAGTGAAGTACAGCGACTGGCTCGGAGGATACGGCCCCAAGCCGCCACTCGTATCGTGCTCGTAGTAATGCATGCGCGGGTGACGCAGAGCAGGGAATGCTGCCGCAGCCACGCGCTCAGCCTCAGCCTGTGAGGCTCCTCGGGTCTCAAAAACCGCCGTGATATGAAAATGCGCCATAAAAGTGAGGCGGACTATATAGGCCGGTCTCTTTTCCCGCAAGAGCGGACAGCAGTGATCAAAGATTCGCTAAAGAGGCTAGACCTTACATCGATTTCAGAGTATAAAGTGATATAGTTTATAGGTCGGGTTCACACAAACCCCTTGCGCTGCGACTCTTGCAATCCGGCAGGACGCAAGCGGACCGCGCCTCGGGCCGATAATTCGGCGATCGGTTCCTGGCTGAGCGGACTCTGGGCCCGCAGTTGGTGCGCTGAGGAAGGAGGTGATCCAGCATGGTAGCAATTACGGTGAGGTGTAAGGTGGTGGCCTCCTAGGCTGACGTACCCTGATGTTTATGGGTGGTCCCTGGAGGCATCCAGGCACCGCCGGAATCCCGACAGCCCGCTTTCACCGGCGGGACGCCCCTACGGCGTAACACTGTCGGGATTCTTATTTTCTGCGATCAAGTACGGCATAAGCGTCGAAAACAAATTCACCTCTGATCCCAGCTGCTTCCCAACTCCACTGAGTAATCCCATCACTCGACCCACCAGGACCAAATCACTCGGCGCTTCAACAAGCGGATCTTTGCGCATCGCGTCATCGATCTCTTTGTTGAAGCGTTCAACCATCTCGGGATCAGCATACGCCTTGTTCTCTTTCACTGAGTGACCAAGCATCGCTTCGCCTAGGACCAGTAAACTCTCATCTCCACCGTTCTTCGTCACAAACCCTAGGCGACGGAACGAGGCGACGATCTCTGCGGAATTCTGCGTCACAATCGCGGTCGTCAATCGCGCCATCTCAGCAGGAAATTCCGCGGGCAAATCTTTGGTCAAGCCAAAATCGAGAAACACCAGGCGTGGTCCAGACTGGACGAGAAGATTGCCCGGATGTGGGTCGGCGTGAAAAAGTCCGTCCAACAAGATCTGCTGCAAGTAGGCCTCGGTCAGTTTTTGCGCCACTGCTCGGGTATCGATTCCGGCGCTCCGCAACTTCCCGACCTCAGTGATCTTGATCCCGTCCATAAACTCCATCACTAAGAGTTTCTTCGTCGTGTATTCCCAGTAGATGCGCGGCACGATCACATCATCTCCCCGCGCGGCGAAGTTTTTCCCGACCGCTTCCGCGTTCTTCCCTTCATTGAGAAAATCTAGTTCCAGCGGAATATAGCGACGCAGTTCTTTGATGACGAAACGGAAATCGAAGCGCGGCTCCAGACGCGCTAGCCATTCGACGAAGAAGGCAATGTTTTGCATATCCAGATCGACAAGCGCCGCAACATCAGGATACTGCACTTTCACCGCAACTTGGCGGCCATCACTGAGGGATGCTTTGTGAACCTGCGCTAATGAGGCAGCGGCAATGGGCTCAGTAGAAAACGAGGGAAAGACCTTCTTCGATCGGCTTTTTGAGTTCCTCTTCGATACGCTGCTTGATGAGTGAAAACGGACGCGGCGGGACTTTGTCGTGCAGGCGCGAGAGTACTTCAATATACTCTGGCGGCAGAATATCCGCACGTGTACCGATGAACTGGCAGGCTTTCACCAACCAGCCTTCGAGGCGTAACGCTGTACGATAAACTAATTCCGCACTGCGGCGATGATGTCGCGCATAGCGTTCGTCCAATCCATGCTGTGAGATGAAACGACCATAGAGTTGGATGAGTTTATATCCGCCGTAAATCCGTACGACCATCTGGGTGATGATCAGAAAACGTCCGATGCGGACCTGGCGGGTCAATGATTTCTGGCGACGCGCGTTGACCTCCGTCACATTTGTCATGCATACATCCTAAATGCGTTGCTTTCTCTTTTCCTTTTCGGCAACATCATGTTCATCTTAGCGAAACTCGATGAAGGACAAAGTACCCACCAATGAAACTCACAGATATTCGTGAACAACTTTCGCCAGAAATGCAGGAGCTGAGTACAAAGCTCCTTAGTCTTGCCAACGCCTCGTGGCAGACCTTGAGAAAATCGACCGAGGTCACACAAGAACTCGCCAAAGACCCCTTTACTGAATCTGTAAAGCAACAGGCCGCGATTGCAGAGTTGCTCATCATCCTGCTGCATAGCTGTGATCGTATTGCATCCGCGGCGTTTCGAGCCACGGTGGCAGAGCAGACCGCAGCCGACTTGCATAGTGCGTTCATGACTGCCCTTGTTGGCGCGACCGTTCCCGCCTTCGTACAAGCCGCGTGCCCGGATGAAGATGAAGACGAACAGGAGGAAACACAAGCGGATCTCCTGCATCTCTACAACACTCGAGCTATACAGTATGGACTCTTTTCGTTGAGTAGCGGGAAAACTGATCCAGAGCCTGGACCTCTCTTTACCCTGACAGGTGTTCGTCTGGCTGAGGCATTGGAATGCCCGGAAAATGGCGAGGTGATCTTGTCCGGTATAGAAATCGTTATCGACGCGCTTGCCACGTTGCGGGCGAAGTTGCCGTTGAAGGAAGCGATCGGCAAGATGATTGCAGGAACACGGCAAGAAAAACGCTGACCGTAGGGGGATGAATGCGAAATGGAAACCCTTTCCTTGCTCCTCGGTTCCTCATTCCTCGTTCTGCGTTCTCTTCTTCTGTGCTCGTCTCCCCTCCGACTGTGATCCTCGCCGGACAATTTTTTCAGTGAGAAGCCACTGCGCTTGCCCAATGCCTCGTAGGCTCCGCTGTTCTTCAATAGAAAATAGCGGCTCGGTTTCGCGGAGCGCAACAACATCAAGCGCTCGCGTTAACGTCGCTTCGCAGAGTTCTAAAAGTGGCAAGAGCTGGGCAGAGACCTCGTCAAGCGAGGCTTCAAGCAAATGGTTCTGCACGAGAGAAAGTGCGTCCGCTAAATCGTACGGCTTGGCTTTCGCTTCCTGAGCCTTTTGCAGTTTGGTTGTCTTACGTTCATGCACAGAGTGCGATGGACCATCTTCATCAGATAAAAAGGTGAACCCGAGCTGAACTTCGGTCCACGGTTTCGTAACCTTCCGTATCACGTCAGATTCCTTTTCCTAGGACGTAGGGCGGGCACATATCGATATAATTAACACATCAAACAGCGCCGCAGGAGACACTCGCGAAGATTTAAACATGAGGTCAAGTTCTGCAGCACGATGAAACAGCCGTCGTAAATCGACGGCAGAAAACAACCGACTTTGGCTGAGCAACGCGCGGAGACGCATGCCTCGCAGTCCAGTCGCACGCTCAATCTGCATCTCTGGTGCGCCGCTGGCAACCAATTCTTTGACTCGCCACAAACGGCGAAAATGACCGACCAGGGCTTGTAACACTGGCAGTGCCTCACGTTCATCCATCAGTACTTGCCGAAGCAGTGCTAGTGCCTTTTGCTGATCACGCTGCCCGAGAGCGTCAGCGAGATCAAAAACCGTCGAAGTTGGCAAATTACCAACACAGGCTGTGACTGCGTCCCCATCTATCTCCGCTTTCGGCAACACAAACGCAGCAAGCTTATCGATTTCATTGGCTAAGGCAAAAAGATCAGCTCCGATCAGATCAGCCAAGAGAGCCGCGGCCTCCTCTGTGAGGGTGACCTTCCGTTCACGCGCAAAGCGTTGCGCCCACGCAGGAATTTGGTTCGCAAAGGGTGACCGAAACTCCGCGACAAACCCCACTTTCGTGCAGCGATCAAAGAATTTCTGCGTGACATCAATACGACCCTGCGCGCACACAACTAGCGGCTGGGTCGCATCACGCAACTCTGCTTCGCGTGCCAATCGTTCACGATCCGCAGCCTTGAGGCGGTCAGCTCGTTTTAGTACCACGAGGTTCGCAGAAGCAAATAACGACGGCACTCCCCAGGTATCAAGGACCCGGTCGAGTGGATCTTCGCCTACAGAAAAGGTACGAACAGCAGTCCCTTTCCCGATACGACGGCGAACGCAATCAACAGCTTGTTCAATCAGATACGGCTCCTCGCCGTAGAAAAGGTACAGCGACACTAATGGCGACTTCTCCAGTCGCGCAAAAATGTCTTCAGGGCGAGGGAATGCTGTCAATGTGCGCTTCTCTGCCATTGCCGCAACCGTATAGCGCGAGATAAGTGAAGGGGCAAGAGAAATGAGCCCCTAAAGACGTACTTCCTGGGGTCAACGACAGCATGTTGCCAATTGCATGATACGAAGAACGCATCTTACTCCAGTCCGCAGCACCTCCTCATCGCTGTGCGATGCGGTGATGGTAATTATGGGTTTCAACCCACGACGGAATTCGACAGATCACGGCAAGTGTGCCACGGGCAGCTTGCTGCCCGTGTTCAACGTCCGGAGGAAATTAGCACTGGTGGCTTGCCACCAGTGGCACCCGGCGCTTTGACTTTTGACTTCTCCCAAGAACAGCCGCCAGTGGCACCGACGTTCTCCCTGGATTATTTTTTCTCTCTAATAACACGGAGACGGGTCTGTCTGGCGTAGTGGCGGATATACGCAACCTCAATGAGATCCTCATGGACAATCCGGTAAACGATCGACATTATGCGGAATAACTTTCGCTCATGTTCGCAGCCGCCGTTTGCGGTACCGTACGCGGAGATTGTGTAACCCACATGCGACAACCATTACTAAATCTGACAGGTCCGTTTTGGTATTGCGCAAGACGTCCTTCACGATCCGGGAGCGTTTCACGCCAGCCAAAGCATGCTCCACGCGGACCCGGACGCGGGACAGTTTGCGGTTGTGGCGCTTTTGCCCACGGGTTAACGCGCCCTTGCGCGGCTTTTTTTCGGCTGGTGGGTCTGCTGCACTTTGGGGGCGTACCCCTGAAAGCCGGTGTCCTGATACAGGATTGTTCCCCGTGGATAGCGAAGCGGTTCGGTATCGACGATCTTTTTGTCATGCATTTTCCCGGCATACGTCTGACTCAAATAGCCCACGCGCTTGGTCTTGGCATTGACCACCACGATGTTCTTGTCACTATGCGTTTTCTGCTTGCCGCTGTAGTGCAAGGCCTGTTGGGCCGGGTTTTTCGGACGCTGCCGCCGCCGATCGGTCCCGTCAATAATCAGCTCCGCCGCTTCCTGGTGGCGGCGTTCATGGAGTGCAAACTTGTCAGGCTCCCGAGTCGGCAAGACGCCCAACTCGTCCAGCGCTTGCTTCAGAATCGGCAGCAACCGCTGGAGCCACCGGTTCACGCGTGACTGGCTCAGTCCAAAAATCTCGGCCAGCACCACCTGCAGCGGATAGGTCTTCTGATACACCAAGCTAAACAGCAGTTTCTGCTCCGTCGTCCTCAGCTGCCCTTTGCGACCGCCTCCCGCCTGTCGCTTGCGGATACTACCGTCCGCCGTTTTGTCCTCCGGGTACACGGTCGCATAGGCGGTGCGAAACGCCTGATGCAACACGACAAACTCTTTGTGTGTCAGCCCCGTCAACGCCAACAATCGTCGTCGGTCTTTTTTCAGTCGGTTATATTCAAGCACCCACCCATTGTAGCTTATTTCGCATAATCGATAGGTATTCTTGGCGGCTAAGAGGGAGCGGTATCCTTGAAAAGCGTCAAACATCGCCGGTCCCAGTTCAGGAAACTCACGCAGCAGTTCGAGCTTGTTGATAATCTGACCTTGAATGGCAGGAGACAGAGCCTCCAACTCTTTTTCGGCTCGTGGTAGCAGTTTAATTCGTCTTACCACGCTTGGCCCGTTTGGCTTTAAACTCTGCTAGTTCAATCCCTTTGCCAGCGCGAGAATCACGTTCTGCTTCTGCTAATCGCTCGCGCCAATCCGATTGACTCATTTCCTCCAGCGTCGCAACCATTCCTTCGTAGTCTTCATAGTTTACCAACAACGCAGCAGGTTTCCCTCGCTGGGTGATGATCACGGTATCGCGGGTATTTTTTACCCGCTCCACAATCTGTTTGGTCTGACTCTGCAATTCGGAGATAGGAATGATTGTTTCCATACGTCCTTCTTATTCTTCTGTCGCCTGAGTTGATAGAGCGCACAGTAAACGATCTCGGCGTGAACGGCCAGACTCCTTTGCTTCGCGGCAGTTTCCTTATCACCTCGCGATGCCATGGTGGTACTGTGAGTTTCAACCCACGGCACGATGGCTGTGCCACGGGCAGCTTACCTGCCCGTGTTCAACGTCTGGGGGAACTTAGCACTGGTGGCGAGCCACCAGTGGCACCCGGCAAGCATGGTTTGACAATCGTAGGCCACGTACCCGATAATCGCTGCCATGGCAGAGGACAGCGCTAGCACGAGGCCCGCAGAGACGCGACGGCTGGCCGCGATCATGTTCACCGACATCGTCGGCTTCAGCCGCCAGATGGGCAGCGACGAAGCCCGCATGCTGCGGCTGCTGGACATCCATAATCAGCTCATCCAGCAGGCAGTGACCGAGCATCACGGCGACGGTCATCAAAACCGTCGGTGATGCCTTCCTGGTGGATTTTCCCTCGGTCGTTCATGCTGTCCAGTGCGCCCAGCAGATTCAGCGTCAGTTCCGGACTCATAACGACGGGAAAGAAAAAGCCGAACAGATTCACGTCCGCATTGGCATTCATCTGGGCGACATTGTGCAGCGTGACAGTGACGTGTTTGGCGATGGCGTGAACATCGCGTCACGACTACAAACTCTCGCCGAGCCGGACACGATTTGCATCTCGGACGTAGTCTATCGCGATGTGGCCAAGAAATGGACTTGGGCACGGTGGTATCGCTGGGGAAGCCCAAGCTCAAGAACATTGCCGAGCGGTTCGCCAGTCTATGCGTTGCTCTCCGCGCCGCCAAAAGGGTTACGTGAGACGTTGCGAGTCCAACGCCTAAAGCTTTCTCGTCGGGTGGGGACTGCCCATCGAGTAGCAGCAGTGGTGGGGTTGCTGGCACTGGTGAGTGCAGTGAGCCATACTATCACAGCGTATTTTTCCTGCTCCGCCCGGCCTTCCTTCCCTGCCCTACCCGACAAACCCTCCATTGTCGTCTTGCCCTTTGACAACATGAGCAATGATCCCTCGCAAGACTACTTCAGCGATGGCATCACCGAAGACATCACGACCGACCTCTCCAAGATTGCCAGTCTCTTTGTCATCGCGCGCAACTCGGCGTTTACCTATAAGGGCAAGGCCGTGAAGGTCCAGGACGTCAGCCGGGAGTTGGGAGTGCGATACGTCTTGGAAGGCAGTGTCCGGAGGAGTGACAACCAAGTCCGGATCACGGCGCAGTTGATTGATGCGACTCAGGGGCAGCATCTGTGGAGCGAGCGCTATGACCGCCCGCTACAAGATATTTTCGCCGTGCAAGACGAAATCCGCCAGCAGATCGTGTTCGCGCTGAAGGTGAAGCTCACGCCGGAAGAGCAAGCACGGTTTAAGACTGCCCCCACGAACAACCTGGAAGCCTACGATTATTACCTGCGCGGGTGGCAGCTCTCCTGGCGCACGACCAAAGAGACGAATATCCAGGCACGGCAGATGTTTGAGAAAGCTCTTGAGCTGGACCCGCAGTATGCCGGAGCATACGCCGGGCTAGGCTCTACGTACTGGATAGAGTGGTTCTCGCAATGGAATGCCGACCCCTCAGAACTCTCGCGCGCGCTGAGGAGATGCTCCAGCAGGCCATAGTCCTGGACGAGTCGCTGCCGAGAGCCCATGCAGCATTGGGCTTTCTCAAGCTGTGGCAAAAGCAGTATGCGCAGGCCACCGCTGAGATAGAGCGCGCCCTCGCTCTCGATCCCAACTCGGCCACTGGCTATGGTAATCTAGCTATGTGTTGATGTCTGTGGGACGAACTGAGGAAGCCATGGAGGCGGCAAAGAAGGCAGTGCGGCTTGACCCTCGTCAGGTTCAATGCCTCAACACTCTTAGGCCAAGCCTACGTTACATGCCGGGCAGTATGAAGAGGCGATTCCGATGCTCAAGCAAGTTCTTACCTACAATCCCAATCTCTGGTTTGCCTATTGGGGATTGGCCGTGAGCTATAGTGAGTTAGGGCGAGAGGAGGAAGCGCGGGCTGCGGGGGCAGAAATGCTGCGGATCATGCCGCACTTCTCTGTGGAGAAGTGGAAGCGGATGGTTCCCCAGAAAGACCCAGCGGTCATAGAGCGTTGGGCTGCCGCCCTGCGCAAGGCGGGGCTGAAGTGAGTGCACCACAAAGCATGCAGAAGACAGAAGATGTAGCTCTTTTTAGGAATAAGATTACAGTCTGTGACACGGAAAAGTATTAAGTGTGATAAAGGGAGAATTCACTGTTGAGTGTGAAATCGACATTAAACACGAAGGCAAGACTTTAGCCTACCAGGTGAAGTTGAACGACAAACTTCACGAAGCAGTCCTTCCTGAGTGGGAATTCTCTTCGGCTGATGCAGAAGAGCAAGAAGTCTTCCCATAAAAAACGGGGCTTGATTGCTCAAGCCCCGCTCGGAATACCCTCACCCTTCCCTCTCCCGGTGGAAGAGGGAATATGACAATCAGTGATCTCTACCCGCGCCCGTGGCGGAGGAGTTTGCCAGGAGTGGCGTTGGTGCATTTGCCATCTTCAAAGGTCACGTCACCGTTCACCATAATCCAGCGATAGCCTTCAGCGTATTGCACGCGGCGCCATTCGCCAGCCGGGAAGTCATGGACAACTGCCATTTTTTCCGGCGTTACTTTCAGGTTCTCCAGATCGTAGACCAGCACATCTGCCGGCGCGCCTTCGCGTAACACACCGCGGTCTTGAAAGCCCGCGCACTTGGCCGGCAACGCACTCAGCCGATAGTGCGCCTCTTCCAGACTCATGAAGCCAGCGTCACGTACCATCCAGGTCAGCAGGTCGGTCGGATAGGTGCCAAGCGTGGTGAACTTCGTGTGCGCGCCACCGTCTGATACGCCGGGGATGCTGTACTCAGAGGACATCAGTTCCGTGGCGTAATCCTCGCGCTGGTTACGGGCTGGAGTGATAAATTCCGTCTTCATGTCATCCGCGATTGCCAAATCGATCATCGCATCGATTGGATGTTTGTTCTCCATCTCGGCGATCTTCTCGACCGTCAAGCCGACATATTTCTCGAACTTCGAGTTATGCACAGACTCAATAGTGAAGTCCTTGATTGACCCGGTCACGATCGGGGTATGACCAGCATCGTACTCCGCGCGCAGCGCCTGACGGAGGGCAGGATTCTTGAACTTCTGCAGCCGCTCGGTCGGCGTGCCCATCGTCACCTCGCGCCACACGTCGCTGCCGTCAAACAGGTTCCAATCTTCATACGTGAGGATGAATCCCTGGCGGAGGGTTCCACACTGATTGTAGATATGCCGCCCTTCCTTATTGGTTTTTTCGATCCAGCGCATCGTACGCCGGTGCAGACTCGGTCGGTCGTCGCGCACGGCTGTCGCATTGAACAGAATCGGTCGGCCCGATACCTCGGCCAGCCGATCATAAAAGCGCATGTCTTTCTCAAAGTTCTCACTGGCCTGGGTGAGCTGAATAAACCCTTCTTTGCGCTTGGCCAAAACTTCGGCGAACGCCAACATATCCTCGTCGGCCATCGTATCTGTGACCATCGGCGTGCCGTCGTAGTCACGCTGTACCGAGATGAATCCATTGCCGAGGCGCTGGGCCGAGAAGCCACAGCCACCATTATCCATCGCTTCATTGAGGATGCGGCACATCTCCTGTTTTTCTTTCTCGGTAGCAGGACGACTTTTGGCAGCTTCCAGCCCCATCACCCAAATCATGATCGGCGCCAGCGGCACGTAGCTTAGGACGTTGACGCCTTTGGGGGTGCGATCAAGGAAGTTGAGCCAATCAGGGAACGTAACCCAATCCCACTTCATCCCCGCTTTCATCGACTCGAAAGGAATCGCTTCGACACGCGACATGGTCAACATGGCACGGTCACGCAGCTCCGGTTTGCACGGCGCAAAACCAAACCCGCAGTTACCAAGCACGAGCGAGGTCACTCCATGCCAGCTCCCGATTGTACAGTAGGGGTCCCAGTTGATCTGGGCGTCATAATGGGTATGGAGATCGACGAAGCCCGGCACGACATACAGTCCGTGCGCGTCCAGCGTCTTCTTGGCATCGCTAGCTTTGAGCTTGCCCATTTCGGCAATTTTCCCATCTTTGATACCAACATCGCCGAGGTAACGCGGACTCCGCGTTCCATCAACGATCGTTCCGCCTTTAATAATTGTATCGAACGTAGGCATATAGCCCTCCTTACAAAACCTTGTTAAGTTGTTAGCAAATTGAACGTTCGTTCAGCCTTTTATTGACTGTGCCATAGGACTAAGACGGAGTCTAGAGTCAAGGCTTTAGGCTGTAGGCTATAGGTATCCTAATCATTTGTGGCGAGCGCGTCATACTTCGACTTCACCTTCGGGTTACGTCTCGGAAACACAATGTCCATATTGATCCATTTCGCTGGAATACGAAGACGACAAGCCCGTCATTCCGGGCGACGCGAGACAATCCAGGGGGCTTCTGCCTCCACGCTTACCCCCCCTCGGGACTCAGCACGAGGGGTCGGAAACCGCTCGTCCTGAGCGTAGCGGAGCGAAGTCGAAGGGCGCGGGGAAAACTGCACGGGACATCTCATTTAGGTTCACTATATAAGGAAAAGAAACTATCTCTTCAGCCTGTTTTACTCAAAATTGAAATATCACACTAAAAATCGTCTCATGGCGACTGTCACGCGAGCGGCCAAAGCGGTCGCCGATTGACCACGGCCCTTCGTATGATTTGCCCCAATAGAAATCTTGCTGTAGCCGTAAAATAAGATGGTTAGAAAAGAGATACTCCATCGCCAGCCGATTATAACCAGCCGTAGCTCCAGGATCATACGCTATCACAAAGAGTGGTTGCCATAAGCCACCTGGTCCATAACTCGTTGAGGCGGAGAAGGTCATAACCACCTCGTTTTGCTTAATTCGGTCCGTGTTCACACTAATATAGCGGTCAGGGATGACACGATCATTGATTATGGCGTGCCGCACTGACGGTGCCCCGCGAAAGAAACGATTGTAATCGGGATAATGGCGCCAGAAGAACTGGCCAGATAAAAAGAACGTGCGGATCTTATTCAGTGGTCGAATCCACGTCGGTCGGTCAAATGCGAGCATGATGACCGTACGATTCGCACTATCAAAACTATCGTTGTCATCATCAAGCCGTCGCGGCGTTCCCGCTCGTAACCGCACTGGTACGCCAGAAGAAAGCGCGGCCTCTACACGAAATACTGACTGCGTGTATTTTTCCTCGGAGTAGTTTGCCGCAAAGCCGGCCACATGCGAGCGCGTGTTGACCAGATTAATGGTAGAAAAGACCGTCCCATCTGCTCCAGAGGGAGTCGGTCCATCAACAATGCGGAACTGCCCGTTATCACGCCGAACTTTTACCCCAGTATCCGCAAAGGTGAAGAAGTAATTCAGGCTGAAGTCGATTCCGCGCCAGATTCCTTTGAAGCGCATTCCTCCCTGGCTACTCTCGATCGCGCGGTCTGGCTTACGATCGAGCACGGTCGTCTGAACATCGTACAGTTCGCCATTAATCACCGCCGAGTTTGCACTCGCGCGCAAACCACCACCAATGAACGCCCACGGACGGCGCGGATCACTGGTCACCTTAGTGCGCTGAAAATCCCAGGGAATCCACACCGCCTCAGCGAACGATTCTTCTAAGGACCGATTTTGCCGATGTCGTAAATCGCCCGCACCATCCACAACGGGATGCGAATATCCTCCCACGATTCGCGACTCCAGTGCCAGCGTAAATCTAATGGATTGATAACATCAAGCGCACGGAAGTTATCAGTTTCACCCCATACAACTTGTTGACGACCAATCCGGAACGCAAAAGGCGGAATTGCGGTATCGAGGTAGATCTCACGCAGTTTGTACTCAAACTTGCGTTTCTCTTTTTCCTGATGGGTAAACTTCTCGCTGAACGCGTCACCAATGTCGTAGATCGAGTCATACACGCCGCGACCAATCACTGTCAGTGACGCATCTTCCCATGGTCCGGTTGAAAGCCATCCGAATGCTCGGCCTTCTTGGAGGAAGTGATATTTGGCTTCGATCTGCGCAGTGTTGCGTTGCAAAATAAATTTCGCACCCTGGAATTTCGGAGTACGGAGGATGTTCTGCGCTTGAACAAACCCCTCAAGTTCGAGATCCGGTCGCAACGCGATGATACTCCAAGATTGCACCGGGAGGAGCAGTGAGACGAAAACAACAACAGTGATGAAAATTTTTCTAAGTAGACGGCCATCCTGGCCGTTACCAGACGAAATTCAACGATTCTTCTCGTAAGAATGAATTGGCACGTCACACCCAGTGGATATGGCTATGCTCTCCCATCGCCAAGAAGGTATCCGCCGATGAGCATTAGATTGCGACCGGTCGGCTCTCTCTGGGATGTCCATCGCGCTTAGCTCCTCTCACTCACTCATATGATAGTGTTCGAGTTCATACTGTTTAGTCTTAGTATGAGACTGAGCAGTTATCAAATGTTCTTTCGTGAAGGAATCCCACTAGCGCATCACATCCCCTTCTGTCGACAGATCGTCACCGCGAGAGGCGCTCCTCGCCAGGCGTAGTAAAGGATAATCGCGATCTTCCTTCACCGACGAGCAACAACTTGGAAAGCAACGTTTTTATATAGGAAGGTCGAAAGTGGCGAAGAGACCTTAACTTTTCTACAGAAATTGTCGGCGGCTTTTCGCGCACCAATTGGACAGAGAAGCGCGGCACAACCTCTCCCAAAATCTCAGCAACCGCAACCAGTTTTTTTGCAGACTTTTTCGTTCGCTTGCCAACCCCGCCCCTATACTTCGGCATGACCCTCGCCCCTTTGCTGCTCTCATACAGCATCTAACTATCTGTTTTCTCATGGAGACAGAATCTTGACCGTACCAGCGGTGGAAAAACCTTCTAGAAGGGAAAGTGGCGGGCGTCATCCTGTTCTAGGATGTGAATATGGCAACGTCCAAAGCTCTGCTGGGAGGATCAGATCACAACTCGGTGCGGCAGGGTTAATCTGAAAAACACAGAAGTCAGATTCAGTTGGTTGGATTATAAGATCTCCCACTTTTTGCTCCCCCCTCAGCAAGACGTTACAGAACCACCTTAATTAAGAGGCTGACGACGCACTATTCGTCGACATTATAGGATTGAGACGATCGAACCGTTACCATCAGCCCTGCCTGCCCGAAGTTCCTTTCTCATAATTCCTTACCGTTTTCTACTCCCTGCCAGGGGGAAAACAGGAGATTTCATTCTCCTACCTGTCTTCTCTCCCTAACGACAGGATTTCACATCGCACTTTTTAGAGGCTTTCAGAGAAAAAAGAGAATCTTGAAGGTCTTCAACTTTAGGAAGAAACGAAACAGTCGTGTACCCCTGTCTCGGTAATAATGTAGTGCACACGTTCGTCTGTCGGATTAGTAGGAATCGTTGGTAGAATTTGAAACTCATAAGCCAACACGACTCGACGAGCCGGGGCTAAAACCCCGCGAAATGCCCGATCATAGTAACCTTTTCCTCGACCTAAACGCCCACCTTTCCTGTCAAACCCTACTCCAGGAGTCAGTACCACATCGGTTGTTTGTAATTCAGAGAGTAAGTCATTGCCTGGCGGAATCGGAATGTTGAACATCCCTGGAATGAGGGGAGCGTCAGAATGCCGTCGAACAAATTCCAAGTTAGAGCGATCCGCGATGATACGGGGATAGTACACCGCTTTGCCTTGGCTCACCGCCTCCTGCCAAATAGCCTCAGTCTGCACTTCGTCAGTTTCAGCGCTGTAGAGAACAACCGTCTGTGCAAGAAGAAAAGGAGGAAATGCACGGAGATGCATGAAAACACGTTGGCTTTTGTCACTCACTTCCTGTGCGGAAAGCTGGCGACGCTTTTTTAATAGCAACGAGCGAAGATGGATCTTTTCTGGTTGCATAAGGATAAATCGAGAAACGGGGAAATGAAGAATGCCTTTTTTCGGCTCCTAGACTCTCAGACTCCTAGACTCTTTTTCCCATTCCCCCTTTTACCCTTCTTTTACTTGCGTTCTGGGAGCGTAAACGTCGCCTCACCCATCAAAATCTTTTCGCCTTTCTGGTTCTGCTGCCAGATTTGACAGTCAACCCGAGGCTCGCCGTTCTCGTGATACTTCCGTGTCACCGTTCCACCACATGTCAGCAGATCATCGGGAAAAACATTCGCTGCAAAGCGTAGCTTGGTTTTGCGTAGATCCCACGGACGATGCAACCAATCTGTGAGAAAGCGATACAGGAACGTTTCATTCAATGGTCCTTGCTGAACCACATCAGGCATACCGCGCTCCTGGGCATATACACGATCGAGATGGAGAGGATTCGTATCACGCAGAATGATGGCAATGGGAATGTGTTTGTAGCGATCCATCGGGCCGTAGGTGGCACTTGGAATAGCCATCCCTTCCTGAATCTCATCAAAATACATTTTTGTCCGCGTATCCATGAATCTTCCCTCTATCTCTGTCTGTCTTGCTCACTTGAAGAGAATGTACGACTGCGCGCCACGCAGTGCGAGCCCGCCACGCTCATCTGTCACGGTAAACGCCACTTGTGCAACATCGAACGCTCGTTTCCCGGTCTTCTCGTACACATCAGAGACTGAGCTATGAATCGTCAGCGTCTCGCCAACGTACAGCGGGCGCAGATATTCCAGCTCTTGCTCACCAAACATGGCGGTACCGGTCTTGTAGTCGAGGTAAAAATCGTCTTTCCAATCAAAGGCACGCAGCAGACCGATAATTGAAATGTACGGCGCAAACGATGGCGGAATCACGCGACGTTCATAACCAGTTGTGCGGGCACCAGCATCGTTCAAGAACGACGGGTGAGTTTCCTCAGCAACCGGAAGATAATCTTTGATATCTTGTTCGCTAATGTGGTACTTCACATCTGGAAATACGCGACCAATAAGTGTCTTCCGGTCTGGAGTCATAACTGCCTCTCTTGCTAAAAATGCAGGCGCTATTGTACGTCAGCGAAATGGTCTGTAAATGCCAACGGGAAAGAGTTCGCGGATTCGAGATTGAGGATTACGGATTGGCGATTGTAGAATGCGGATTGAAGGCGGTTATTGCGAGGAGCCCAGAGTGCTACGCACTCAGCATGTGAGCAACAACCACGGAAACGCTCCCGTCCGTCATGCCAGCGAAAGTGGCATCCAGGGGAAGTAAGTGCGAACCCGCGATTATGCCTCCTGGATTCCGGGTCTCGCGTTGCTCGCCCGGAATGACGGGCTCGCCGTTGTCGTCATTCCCCCGAAAAAGGAATGCACTGCTGGACGAGCCAGCAGTGGCACCCGCTAGCATTTTCATGGACAAGGACGGACCGCAGGTTCATGAACATTCCAGCGGAAGCTGGCATCCAGGGGCTAAGGTCCTACTTCCCAAACGCCGCCGTCACTAACTCGGTATCCAAATACTCTGTCACTTGCTGTACCTTGCCGTTGACGATGCGGAAGATTTGGCAATAGGTGTTGTTATACGGCTTACCGGTCTTCGTAGTTGATTTGCCACGTGCTTGCATTGCCACAAAGTCACCTTCAGCGATGAAATTGTCGGGAGTGATGGTCAAACCACCTTCGAGCTGCGCAGACAACGGCCCCAAGACTTTACTGAGCAGTTCTTGCTTGCCATTGCACGTAACCGAATACTTCGTCGTGCCCATAATCGTGAACTGGACATCGTCAGCCAGATTGTTGAGAAACCCCTGCGAGTTCCCTTTCGACAGCTCGGCGAACATCTCTTGAATCAGTTTTTTGTTTTCTGCTGCACCCATATGCTGTACCTCCTTTGATCAATTCTTAAGGAAATTAGTAAAGACGAAACTGACTCTATGCCTGCTATTCGTTCCTAGTCAAGTCACTTCCTACTGAAATGCGGGGGCCACTTCGCTGATAAATCGATTGAGCTGCTGCGTCTGGTTCCGTGCCGGAAAACGAACGCAAATGATGTCGGCACCGGCATTCACATGTGATTGGATCGTCTCGATACATTCCTGCGGACTCCCCATCGCCACCCATACATTGAGCTGCTGTTCGCTGAAGTCAGTCGTGTAATAGGCATCAAGAAATTCCTTTGACTCACGGAACGCGGCTTTGCGGTCTTCGTTGATATGGCAGTTGTAATACAAGACAACGCGGCATTTTGCTCACATCTTTGCCGATTTCTTTGGCTTGCTGCTCGATGCGTTGCCAACCAAGTTTGAATGCCTCTGGAGTGGTGAAGGTCGTCTGCCAACCATCCGCCATACGCGCGACGCGACGGGCAATATGATTGAGCAGTTTTTCTGAGGCACCAAAAATATGCGGGTTATTGGCAATCCAGATCGGACACGGCTTCTGCACTGGTTGCGGTTCGATCGTCAGATTGGTGAATTTATAGAAGCGCCCCTGATGACTGACATTCTTACCGGCCCAGAGCTTTCGTAAGATGTCGATCCCCTCTTCCATGCGATGTGCACGCTCAGAGAGATCGAGTCCCATCGCCTCCCATTCCATTTCCGAATCACCCGCGCCTTGTCCGCGTCCGCCTTGACAGGCAACCATGATCGAGCGTCCTTCGCAGACAACATCGAAACTTGCCCATTGATAGGCAAGAAGAATCGGATGACGTAGCGGGAAACTGGCAAAGCAAGCAGGCCCGAGTTTGACCCGTTCAGTGCGCGCAGCGACGGCAGAAAGCAGCGTGATTGCTTCGAGTCGCGGTTTGGCGGCAATACTGTCGCCCGCCCAGATGGAGTCAAACACGCCGGACTTTTCCGCCTCGACACTCAACTCCAGCATTTCTTTAACAGTCGTGATCCCGAGGACAACGCCCCGATTCGGTAGCGTCAAGCCAAAACTGACTTTCTTCGCCATAGCATACTCCTTATTCTCTGCTATTACGCCTCAGCCGCCTCACGAACACCAATCACAAACTGCGCAGCCTTCTCTCGTTTCTCGCGCTTCACACGTTTTTCATACATCGTAATCGGCAGAAGAATTAGTGTTGCGGCTACCGCTCCTGCTGCCAAGCTAGCAAACCCCCACCAAAACGTGCCGGTGCGATCATAGGCATACCCCATGATCAGTGGCCCGACGATTCCGCCTAAACCACCGCACACACCTGAAAAGATCGCTACCGAGACGCCCAGCACCTCTGCAGGAAGCAAGTCAAAAAGCAATATGATCAGGCTATTCACCGCCGCAGCATTCATAAATAGTGCAATGCTCATCCAGAGGATAACAGATGTTACGTCTTGGCTCACAACCAGTCCCATGATCGCCGGTCCAGTCACAATGCTGGCACAGAGCGCCACAGCACCGCGGCTTCCCAAACGGTCGCCCACATAGCCACCAGTAAGAGAACCCACGAGAGCAGCGATGTACGGTAAGATAAGATAGAGACCGCTGTTTATCACCGTGTAGCCCCGATCTTTGACCAGGTATCCAGGGAGCCAGCTGAGGTTCGTAAAGAACGTTCCCAGCGCAAAGAAGCTCACGGCACACAGCCCCCAATAAGCGGGAGTATGCAACAGGAAGGCAAACGCTTCACGAAAAGAGAGCGTATGCACAGCACCGCGCGTAGGATCGAACGTGACCCGATCTTTGGTAAGCTCCTCTTCCAGGAACGTTCGTTCTTGTAACGAAATCCAGGGATGGTCTCGCGGATGATCGTACACCAGAACCCAAAAACACATGGCACCAAGGACACTGAGTACCCCAGTACCATAGAACATAACGCGCCATCCCCAGCCATCGATCAGCCAACTCACCAGGGGAGTGCCAAGAATCAATCCCAGATAGCCACAGCCGATTGCAATGCCATAAACGCGCCCTCGTTCATTTGGCAACACCCAGTGATTTTCTAATTTATGCGTGGGATTGGCGACTGCACCTTCGCAGGCGCCAAACAGGCCACGTACGAGCGCCAGTTGCCAGAGTGAGTTGCACACTCCGGTGAGTACGGTGAGCACACACCACGCCAGGAACATAACTGAGGCCCAGATGCGGATTGTCCAATGGTCAGCGGCGAAACCTCCGCCCAACTGCCCTGCCATATATCCCCAGTAATACATACTGAGGACAACACCCATCTCCACACCATTGAGTTTCAGTCCATCCATGAGATACGGTGCAGCAAGCGAGATGTTCACCCGATCAAGAAAGAGAAAGAACATCGTCAGCCAAACGGCTCCCATCACAACAAAACGGAATCGTGGCACTCGTCCCCCCTCTTTCCTGGTGGCGATTTCAACTCTCATGCGTTACGCATCACGCAACACGTCTCCTACCTCACAACGCTTTCACATTTGGATACTCACCCACTTCAAGCCCGAATGATTCGGCTTGGTGCAGCAGATCAAGCGCGTTTCTGACATGCGCGTAATCGATCATCATACCATCGTAAGTCACCGCGGCCTTGCCAGCACGCTCGGCTCCGTCCATCGCTCTCAGCACGCCTTTATTCCACTCGATCTCTTCTTTGGACGGGGCGAAGATTTCGTTAGCAATCGGCACGGCGGAGGGATGGATCAGCAATGAACCGCGATAACCAATTTCACGCACCCGTTGCAGTTGCGAACGCACCAGTTCAGTATCACTCACTTCAAGTGATCCTGCTGCTAGCGGATACTCAATGCCAGCCGCTCGGGCACCAAGAAGAACGTGTGATGCGAGATAGAATGTCTCGAAACCACTCCGTGTCCAGCGATAACCGATCGCTTTGGTCACATCACCAGAGCGTGCACCGACCCCACCGACGATATTGCCCATGCGTTTACACGCACTGACCAGCTCATACGCATTCATGATGCCTTTGGCGGTCTCGGGGATGGCAACGATTTCAACCGAACCAATCGGCAATCCAGCCTTCCGTTCGAAGAGCTCAATCCAGGCATCGACTTTAAGAATCTCTTCGACTTTTTCCAGTTTGGGCACGGCAACCGCAACAAGCCCCGGAACCACGACGGCTTCGATGTCTTCACCGGTCAGACCAGTATCGACACCGTTGACACGCACGACGATCGGCATACCGCGCTTATGCGAGCGTTCGATACCAGCCCGAACAATCGGGCGGGCCTCGGCTTTTTCGGCAATCGGCACTGCATCTTCCAGGTCGATGATCAGCGCATCGGGACCGTATTTAGGCGCTTTATCGATCCACTCAGCACGATTGCCAGGAACGAATAAAATTGAACGATAGAGTTTCATGCGAGTTCCCCTCCGTCAGTAAGATCAATACTTGCTCGCAGGGCTTACTCTGTCTAGAGGTCGGTCGTCAAGGGTTGCGCCCGAGATTCAATCTGAATTTATGATTCTCGAACAGCCGAAAGGCCTGTTCTGAAACCTCACTCAGTGATACATCAAGCGTCGTGATGGCCTCAGCTTGTGAACCATGCCACTGGTCCAGCAGATCGACATGGTATCCGGCTGACAGGAGAGACGTTAGGGTTGTGTAGAGTTCACGTGTGGCATTAAGTTCATCTTGTTCTTCTGGATACCAGTCCACGGGCTCTCCGAACCCCAGTTCAATAGAGTAAAGGTGTCGGAAAGTGCAACTACATTCAGATTTCGAACCTACATACCAGCGGTTCGGGAAATCGAGGAGAAGAATGGCGGGGTCGGTGCTGGGATCGGCTACTCTCTTAAACCGTAAGAGTTCAGAATTCCGAGTGGTCAAGTCTTCCCAGCTATCAGTAGATATGTACACTTCGTAGCACATGATTCCACAAGACTTAACGTCCGTACTCACGCGAGCCGCCAAGACACGACTGTTCGGCTTCATTCAGAAACGCAACCGGGCAGCGATGCGGTGGAACGTAAGGTTAGACGCTTCACTCCGGGACCTCCTCTCAATTGATCTTTCTTCTGTCCTATCCTTTTCCCAAAGCGCTTCAGTCATTGCGAGGATTGATTGTGTAATTCCAATCGGGACATGTCGCGTGAGCGCGAAGAGAAAGACGGTTCATACTCTCTGCTGTCACTTTCTGTCCCTTTTTGTAAGATCCTCTCTGTAAAAAAGCCTTGACGCTCAGACCCGTTGCCGTGGTTGTTCCTCGTATATACCCGAGCATGATTTCCAAGGTTCTCAACGGTCTGCCTGCCCAATTAAGACTGATGTAGCTGAACAATCGGTGCTCGATAGGATTCCACTTTGAGCATCCCGGTGGATAATGACACACGGTTACTGTGAGTCCCAATTGGTCGCTGACTTTTTCCTGAAGTTGATGTTTCCAGGCTCGCGAGCGATACCCATTGCAACCTCCACCATCAGCGAGAATGAGCAACTGCGCTGCTCCTGGGTAGGCTACACAGCCATAGTCCTTCCACCAGCGGACAAGAGCATCAACTGCAAACTCTGGCGTGTCTGCTGAGGTACCAACAAATACATAGCCCGCGTTCCTTGTCACGTCATAGACGCCATAAGGAACGGCTCGACAGGCTGCCAAACTCGGGAAATCGTGCGCGTGGACTTCCACAGCTTCCTTACACCACGTTTTGCCATCGCGCATAAAATTCCCGATTAGTTCTTTCTTCTTCGTATCAACACTCACAATCGGTAGCTCTGCGGCACTAAAAGCTTGTCGCTGCGACGCGATATATTGAAACTGCTCATCTCGCACCGAGCACTCTGGCCTAAACTCCTTCCGCTTATTCTTCTTCAAGGAAAATCCCTGCTTCCTAAGCAGTCGACCCACGGTCATTGTACTTGCTTGATAACCTGCTTCTTTTAGCTTTCCACTCAGTTGCCGCAAACTGCTTCGTACCCATCTTTGGTGGGTCATCGGGTCTCCCGCTATCTCATGGGCAAGCATCTGTTCCAAAGCCGCCTCCATCCCTGGAAACTTGTCCTCCACCATTTTGCGGCCACCTCCTGGCAGACGCACCCGTCCAGGATCGCCTAAGCTCTCCGAACGTTTTAATTCTTGCATTCCTCTCATAATCGTCTTGTGGGACATTCCAGTCAGCGCTTGTGCTTTTCGAATTCCTCCCCAGCCCCACTCAATTGCTTTTTGCGCTACATACCACCGAGCCTGAGACTCATTGAGTGTTGTTAATACCTTCAACCACAACGCGTATTCTTCTCTGTCTGCCATCTTGACGCTCTTCGATTGATTACTGTCCGAGAGGGTTTTTGTTTTTGGTCAATCCTTCTCACACTGGGCTGATTCTTGTCAAAACAGATTTGATAAGGTGACCAAAGGACTCTGCACTTTTTGTTTGAGTGTCTAATTACTCAAAGTTGACAGGTTGGGACGATTGACGGTGTGTTTCTCATTTGTTTTCAAAGGCTTACAAGATAGATCAGCCCAATACGGTAACCGCTGTTTTCGGTTCTCTGTTGGCCGTCTAGACAGCAAAAAACGGCCTTTCGAGAGAATCACAGTTGGTCATCCTGTCAACTTTGAGTAATTAGTGAGTTTACTGCCACCTCACCAGCAGTATATCCCGATATTGAAAGTCTCCCTCTCCCCAGAAAACCTCTCGCAATATCCTCTCGTTTCACCCATTGTGTCAAGCCTTTTCTCAACAGGAAACACTGCCAATTTAGCGGTATATCTAAATATCAGCCCGCGGGATATCGTGATACATCTCACTGGCGGTATATCCCGATATCAGTCCGCACTACATCTCTGTCAGCAGGTCACTCAGGAAACATTGCATGCCTCCGACAACAAACCACCTGCAGTACACTAGATGACCTCCTAAATCAGACTTCAAGAGATCGGTACACTAGAGTCGTTCCCCTGAACGAGGTGAAGGGTTTCTCAGGGCGATTCTTCGCGGAGCTCATCCTGAGCGAAGTCGAAGGGCTCAGAATGACATGGCTGGGGAGTTGCATTGTCAAGTGTACGAATGTCATGCTTTCTGGCTTAGCTTGAGTGAGACGCTTCTATCCCTGCAACTCATTATGCGGCTCGCGCACGAATGGAACGATCAACCAACACAGTGCGGTTCCCAGCGCGCTGATGAGTATCAGCGGAGGGAAGCCTGCGGACTCATAAAGCCAACCGCCGAAGACACCGCCGCTACTTGCCCCGAGATTCAGAGTCGACATTAGCAGCGCAAACACCGTGCCTGCTGCGCGCACTGGACACGTACGGGCGGCGAGGTCCAGCACTGCTAGGTGCGTGATCTGGTTAATTAGGCCGGAGAAAAAAAACAGAGCGACTGCAGAACGTGGCCCAACTAAGCCTAAGAAGCTGAGAGTGGATAGCACTCCAAGTGCAACAGCAACGGTCAGTAACTTACGGAGCGGGAGTGCACGACTACAAAGCAAAAAAAGGAGAGCACCAATGACACTTCCCACCTGTGTAATTGCTCCCAGAGTACCAATAAAGACTTTGGAAAACTTGAGCACATCGGTTTCATAGTACAACAACGGAGTACCAAACGATGGGCTGAAGTTCCACAGAAAGAGAAACGCAACGCTGGTCCAGAGCATACGTGTATGGGTCGCATGACGAAGGGTGGAAAGCGTATCAGTAAAAGTAACTTGCGAGCTGGCAACTGGCGGCTCATGTACCAGACTGAAGGTAACAATTATAAGGGCGAGAGGAAAACCAGCAGTGAGCAAGAACACATTTTGCACTGACACGTACGCGGCCAGATACCCACCGAGAAATTGCGCTAGAATCAGTGCGAAACTCAACGAGGCCCATTGAATCGCCTGAAAACTACCGGTGAGCCGTAGTGGGCGGCCAGTTTCCACCATCAAAGCGTCGGTTATGACATCAGTAAACGCCAAGGACGCTGCACACAGGGTGAGAACACACAATAAAGTTGTGTATGAAGAAGAAAAACGCGCAAGCATTAGCCAGCCGAAGGTACCGACCAGCGCCATCAGTACGAGGTAACTTTTACGACGATAGCCAGCGAAAGGAACACTATCAGAGAGAAAGCCGTAGAGGGGTTTCAGCGTCCACCCAAGCCCGACGATTGCCCAAAAGGCTCCTGAGTCAACAGCCGAGAGCTGGAGTTGCTCTTTCAACAGATACTGCACTGGTTGACGGGTGAGACCAGAAGACAGATCGGCGAAACCCTGGATGAAATAGGCAACACCGAAGAACGACGCAAGTCGTCGAACGTCAGGTTGCCCCACCGGAAGCGATGTCGAAAGCAAAGAGAACATGAACGAAAGCAACGAACGCGCGTGCAGAGCGTTATGCTGACGCACTCGGACGTGCTTTCATAGCGGCATACCAGCGCTGGAGATTGGTCCAGGCTGGATCGAGTGTAAACTCACCGTGATGGGCGGTTTCAAGGCCGATGAATAGCGTGATATCCGCCAGGGAGAGCGGACCAACGAGCCATTCCTTGCCCTGAAGTCCATTATTGATCAACGCGAGCCGTGCCAAGAGTGTCTGCCGCGCTTGCGCTGAGACTTCCCCTTGCGACAAGACCATGCGCGACGCCGCAAGGTAAACCCCAATCTCACAGCGTCGGTCCCACATGCGAACGAGGGCACGTTGTACCGGTGTGTGTCCCAGTAATGGGGGTTCTGGGTACAGCTCTTCCAAGTATTCAATGATAGCGAGTGATTCGGCGATCACCGTGCCGTCGTCTAATTCCAAGATTGGCACGCCAGCGAAGGGATTCTTGTGGCGAAACTCGGGAGTCCGCTGCTCCCCAGCACGCAGATCAAGTTCCTTGATGGGAAGCTGGAGGCCTTTCTCAGCGAGGTATACTCGCATCTTGCGGGGATTCGGTGCGCGTTTGGTATCGAGATACAGAAGCATAATGTCCTCCTTCTCCGGACGAGTTAAGGTAATTGCTATACGTGGGTATACCGTGTAGGAGGCGGAAAGGCAAAAGGGAATGAAGAAAGAGAATGCTATGGATGTGTTAGTGACCTGTCCATCACAGCGAGACCGCAACGCGTTAGCAGCCATCGAAGGATACCGTTTTCATCTGCTCGACGCCAAGCTCAACCCGCGAACACCTTCCCCAGAACTCGATCTGCTGGCCTATGTTGACCAGTGTCGTGAATATGTCCGTACGCATCATATTGACGCGGTTTTTTACTCGCGCGATGTCGCCGATATTGTCGCCGCGGTTCTGTGTGAAGAGTTTGGCTTCCGTGGTCCGAGTGTAGAGTCGGTGTTTCTTTGCTTGCATAAATACTATTCACGCCTGACCGAGTCGTCACCGGTTCGTTGCACTGCTATCGATCTCCATGCCGAGAATCCTGCTGTTCCCGCCTACCCTTGCTACATCAAACCACCGTGGCTGAATCTCGGCATCCTGGGATTCAAGCTCGAATCTCCCGATGATCTGCAGCGGGCATTAACCATTGCCCGACGAGAGTATGGTGCCTGGTCACCGCTCTACTTTCCGTTCTTTCGTCGGTACATTGATACCCAGAAGTATCCGCTCGCCGCACGTGACATCATGTTAGTGGAGGAATTCGTCGATGGACCACAAGTGACCGTCGAAGGGTGGGTGAGTGATAACAAGCCGTATATCTGGGCGATTACCGATACTAATACCTACGCTGGCTCGCGTGTGATCGATAATTTCTCGCTGCCGTCGCAGCATCCACCGCAGACCCAGGCGCTCTTAGCGAAACGAGCGATGGAGGCCATTAGTAACGTGGGGTTGAATAGCGGATTTTTCAACATAGAATTCTGGTGTCATCGGGACACGGTGACGTTGACCGAAATTAACGGACGTGCTGCTACCTGTTTTTACAACCTGTATCGCCGCTGTTTGGAGTCTTGTGTGTACAAAGCTGGTCTCGCGCTTGCCTGTGGCCGTCAGCTCGTCTTACCTTCGACAGCTACTGGAGTTGTCGGTGGGCAATTCAACTTTATTACCTTTGGCGAAGATTGGGCCGAGCATCTTTTTGACTTTGAGCAGGTACGTACAATACCTCAATTGTCACTGTATGTGTCGCCTGGCGACCGAGTCAAACAGGTCAGTGAGTTCGGGACCGTGCTGGCCCAAATCGACCTCTTTGGCCGCAGTTATGAAGAGATTCACGCCGAAGCGGAACGGCTCCGTCGCTTGCTGTTGAAACGGCCTGACTGTTCACCGTGGTGATGTGATGTGCCGATTTGTTGCGTATCTTGGCCAGGCTATTCCCCTGGCGCGTGTGGTGAGCGAGCCTGAGCACTCCTTGGTCGTGCAGAGCTATCGCCCCATAGAAATGACCTCTGGGGTGGTCAATGCCGATGGCTTTGGCGTGGGCTGGTACAATCGTGTGCTCGATCCGACACCTTGTGTCTACACCAATATCACCCCCATCTGGAGCGACCGGAACCTGCCCGGACTCAGCAAACACATTGCGTCAGATTGTATTTTTGCCAATGTACGTAGCGCCACGCCCGGCCTTGCGGTTGACCAAAGTAACTGTCAGCCGTTTGTCTATCAGCGCTTTCTCTTCATGCATAACGGTTATATTGAAAATTTCCGTGTAACCGTCATGCGCCGTATCCGTGAGGCTTTGCACGACGAGTACTACAGTGCCATTGGGGGAGTCACTGACTCAGAGCATATCTTTGCCTTGTTTCTCAATTTTTTGCATGCACAACCAGTCACAACCCAAACCATGAGTGATGCGCTTCGCGCGACCATTCAACAATTAAACGCGTGGACAGAGCCTCAACGGTTACACGTCGCACTGAACCTGGCAGTGACAAATGGCGAATGTCTTATCGTCTCGCGTTTCTCGTCGTCTGTTCCTGCCCCCTCTCTTTACTATCAACAGCGCTCGGCAATGTTTCCCGACGCGGCAGTGGTTGCATCGGAACGATTGTCTCAGCATGTGCAGTGGAGTGCGGTGCCGGAGAACTGCATCGTGGCGTTCACTGCCGATTTGCACATGCAGATGGCACCGTTAACCGTATCGTGAGCAGAAACGACATGCGGACTCCGATGGAATACACACACGCGTTGGAAGAGGCGCGAACCCACACCCTGCATCTCATTGCTGTCGTCGATGACCATGACTTTCGCCGGCAAATGCACTCCGATTTTAGTCCGCTCGGCTGGCATCTTGGGCATATCGGCGTCGTCGAGTCGTTCTGGGTCCGCCAACAGTGTCAACGGCAACCCTCGCTGTCTCCTGCCTACGACTTCTTTTTTACGCCAACAGAGAATCCGAAGGCGGAACGAAGTCAGCTGCCCGCGCGGGAAGAGCTGCTGACGTATCTGAACACTGTACGGGAACAAACTTTGCGGTTTCTAGCGCAAACCACTTTTCACACCGAACATCCATTGCTGCGCGACGGCAATATCTTCTCTATGCTTTTGCAGCACGAAGAGCAACATCTTGAAACGATGCTGGTGATCCTTCAACTCCTTGGCGCAGCCCATTACGAGTCTGCCCGTCGCTTCGCTGATGATACGATGTGGGGCGAACACATCCGTCAGCAATATTCTCCGGCCGCTTGTCGAATTGTGGGGATTCAATCTTCAAGGGAGATGAGTCGCTTGTCCGAAGGAATTACCTTCATGGGCAGCGACGATATCGGAGAGACATTGGATAATGAACACCCTCGACATGAAGTGAGAGTGCCGGCGTTCAGTATCGATCGCTGGCCGGTCACTAACGGTGAATTTCTTCGTTTCATCGAGAGGGGGGGATATGAAGATCCATCATGCTGGAGTGCGGACGGCTGGCAATGGTGCCAACAGCAGGCGATTCGTCATCCGCTGTACTGGCGAGAGATCACCGTTGGACACTGGGTTGAACTAGACTTTGCCCAGGCGTACCCGTTGGCGTTAGAGCAGCCGGTACGGTGTGTAAGTTGGTATGAGGCTGATGCGTATGCTCGTTGGGTCGGGAAGCGACTGCCAACCGAGACAGAATGGGAGTATGCAGCAGTCAGTGACAGGCTGAGTGGCGTAGGTCACGCATGGGAGTGGACCACAACATGGTTTCACCCCTATCCGGGCTTTCGTGCACATCCCTACGAGGGTTATTCAGTGCCGTACTTCGACCAGCACCACCGCGTCTTACGTGGGGGGTCATGGGTGACACGAGAACACGTACGACGTCCAACGTTTCGTAATTGGTATCATCCAGGGATGCGGGCTATATTTTCTGGGTTCCGCTGCGCAAAAGATGTAGATTGACTCATGAAAACGGAACTCCCTCCTCATCCTTCTCTCTCGTCGTAGCTATTATAGGGAAAGGAAGCACAAAGTGACAATGAACACACAACACACCGAAGTCCGCCGCCTTCACATCACTACACCTGTAGAGATTCATTCTCATTTCGGCGCAGACGTTGCGGTGGGACTGCAGCGCTCACAAAAGGCGATTCCACCGAAGTATTTTTACGACCACCGTGGGTCCCTCCTGTTTGAACAGATTTGCCAACAGCCCGAGTATTATCTCACACGCACCGAAGCAAGCATTTTGCGGGCGCACGTCACAGATATTTGGGATGAAGTAGGAAAATGTACCATCGTCGAATTGGGAAGCGGTAGCTCGGTCAAAACCCGTCTGCTCCTCGATGAAGGGCAGCGGCGTCACTTACAGTTGCATTACGTGCCAATTGACATTAGTGCGTCGATGCTGGAGGTGACAGCAAACGCCTTGGTGAACGAGTATCCAGGACTTGTTATTGACGCACTCGCAACCGATTATTTCAATGGCCTCACCGCCTTGCCGAATGATACGCCTCGCTTGGTGATTTTTTTGGGGAGCAATCTTGGTAACTTTTCCCCAGAAGAACAAGCTCGCCTCTTTACTCACTTGACTCAGACCTTGCAGCCGGGAGATTTCTTCTTGTTGGGTTGTGATCTGCGAAAGCCGGTCACTATTCTTGAGTCTGCCTATAATGATGCGGCAGGAGTAACGGCTGCGTTTAATTTGAATTTACTCCAGCGGATGAATCGTGAATTATCAGCGGAATTTGACCTTTCCCGGTTCTCTCACCTGGCTTTTTATAATCAGCCACTGCACCAAATCGAAATGCATCTGCAGAGTGAGGAAAAACACGAAGTGATGATTGCTGATCTCGACCTCCAGGTGTCCTTTCGCACGGAGGAAACAATTCATACCGAGATCTCGCGGAAGTTTTCGCCGACTGAGGTTTGCACACAGCTTGCGTTGTGTGGATTCCAGCGACGTGCCTTGTGGTTCGATGCAAATGAGTGGTTTATGGTTGCCTTGTTTCGCTTCGCCGGCAAGCCGCTAGAGGGATAACCAATGAGGGCGAGCAACCGAACGCCTGCCATTCTACTGGTTACGACAGGAGGGACCATCAGTATGGTCCGCGAAGTAGAGCAAGGTAGGAGTATTCCAGCGCTGACAGGTGCGGAGTTAGTAGCACGCTCACCTTTTGCGTCAACCCTCACAGTACGCGTGATCGACCTAACCTGGGACACCGAGATGGGAGATCATCTCCTCTCCTTGGCTCGCTGCGTCCGGGAAGAGGCGGGCAGCCAGGTCGATGGCATTGTTGTCACGCATGGGACGGATACTTTAGAGGAAGTTGCCTACTGCATCGACGAAATGATTTCCGCTCCCATCCCTGTTGTGTTCACCGGTGCGATGCGTCCAAGTTGGGCAGTTGACTATGACGGCATCAAGAATCTGGAAAATGCTTTTCGCGTTGCCACGACGATCCCGCGTGAATACGGAGTGTTGGTAACCATGAACGATGCCATCTTTGAAGCCTGGAGTGCGTACAAGAGTGACACTGGGGCAAGAGACGCATTTGTTGCACGTCGTGGAGCACCGTACGGGTGTATTACCGGAGATCGAGTGAGTTTTACCTGGCAGCCAGTCCCACGGACACGGATCGGGAAGATTCCGGTATCGCTCCCACCGTCCATTCCCATCCTCATGATGGGGGTTGCTGATGACGGTTGTATGCTTGACGCGAACTCTATTGTGTCAATGCAAGGACTCATCATTGCGGGAATGGCAACGGGAAGTGTGCCGCCTGCAGCGAGAAAACGAATTCTGCGGCTTGCTGAGCAAGGTTTGCCGATCGTCCTGTGCTCAAGCGCGACAAGTGGTTGGACAGCAGAGGAATATTATTATCCGCATGCCTACGATGACTTGCGGAACGCAGGCGTGAGGATTGAGAACTGGCTATCTCCTCGCAAGGCACGGATGCGATTGATGCTCAGCCTGGCGATGAACGAGCCGTACGTGCCCTTTGGCGAAGAGTTTCTCACGTGAGGCGATAAAAAAATAGCGAGCCTTTGTTGAACAGCGGTTCCCCCTCCTCTTACCGTTACCTTGTCGAGGTTTTTTGCTTTTAGGCTCCAATCTTTCGACATCGGCGAGATCCTGCATTCGTCCGGCAGCACGCTTATTCTTAATCAAATGCTCCTTCGACAAGACTGAGATAGGTTGATCGGCAAACTGTGTGAGTAACCGGGCAGTCCAGGCTTCCGCAAAGTCCACGCCATCAATTTCCGTCAGCACATCAATACGCACAGGAGGCACTCCGATCTGGAAAATCAGACCCGGAGTCGTGAGGTCTGCTTCTGTTAGGTCATGTAAAGGAGCACCAAACGCCAGTAACGCCGTGATGACTCGCTTCGCATTCTCAGCGTCAGGCCGGATCCACACATCAAGGTCTTTGGTGGCACGGACATGTCCGTGAGCAGCTAATGCATGCGCCCCGACCAGCAAATACTCAACGCCTTGCGCGTTGAATTCGGCTAACAGATCTCTGAAGTCGCGGTTCACTAGCTTGGTCCCTCTGCCAGGCAAGACACAAAAGAGTCAGCTCCCACACGGCATTAATCCGTTCTTCTGGTGTCGAACTATCCCACTCCTGTTCTTCAGGGAGAGGGTCACCTTTGCGGATCACACGGCTTGTGATGTTTTTGCGAGAAGAAGTGGGTTCCATAGCTGCGTTTATTATAGCGTAATAACGAAGGAACTTCTGCTCCCGTCTAGAGTCGCGGTCTTGTAGCCCGGACGCAATCTGGGGAAGAATATCTCAGATTTCGCGCCTTTCTATCCACGGTACTTCGTCGGATTTCGCTTTCGCTTCACCCACCCTACGGCGCTACGACTTAAGACAGTCGTTCAGGGTCTCCTAACAATTGGTGCATAATATGATGGAGCTCAAACTGGCTTGAGCCGCGGGTGTTGATCCCACCCGTAGCGTTGAGCCGCTCAATCTCCCAGCCTGCCTCTATGTCTGACCAGTACAGAACGGCATGGTTGTGCTCGGCCACGATGAATACAAACTCGCCTGGAGTATCTGCGACCGATATCGGTCGGATGGGAACTCTCATTGCGTTAAACTGGATTTGATGCTGCGGATACAGGTCATCAAACGCTTCTTCGAGCAATTGCTCGACCTCTCGCTGGGTAGCTGGTCGCCAAGGATTCACGGTGCTTCCTTATGATGTCGAACACATGCTAGCTGGCCCAATGCAAGCCGGCAAACGTTCTCGTACCTGCAAAATAAACCATTTTTGAAATTAGCCAAATCATGCGCGATTACCTTGCGGCCTTCAACCCCGCTTCGCGTGCGAATCGCTCCATCAACGTGAGCACTTCGTCAAAGCCTGGTGTCCACATAAAGAAAGCTAACACTACGTGATCTAGTCCGGCCTTCTCATACATGGGAAGGTTGCGGAGGACATCTTCAAACGTCCGCTCGTAGGATGGCGCGGCATAAGTGAGTTTGTTTGGATCACGTCCTGCTTCTTCAGCATATTTTCTGATTGTCTGAATTTCTCGTGGCAAGGCATCAGGATTACGCCACAGTACATGGCCGTACCACCCGTCAGCTAGCGTTCCCGTTCGTCGCAGCGCGGCTTCACTATGCCCACCAATCCAAATTGGTGGATGTGGTTTCTGCACGGGTTTGGGTTCACATTTCAGTTTAGAGAAATTGACGAACTTGCCCTCGAAGTGTGGCTCGGCTTGAGTCCACAAGGCTTTCATCGCTTTAAGGTATTCATCGGTCCGTGCCCCTCGCTGCCGATAGGGTGAATCGAGATAAGCGAATTCTTCTGCCATCCATCCCACGCCTGCACCAAGAATAATCCGTCCGCGCGATAAGACATCAAGCGTGGCGATCATCTTCGCGGTCACCACTGGATGGCGGTACGGAATAATCAACACGCCGGTGCCAAGACGAACGCGCGTCGTACATGCAGCGACATAGCCCAAGACTGTCAATGGATCGAGGAAATCGTCCGCGGGATCAATGGGAAACTTACCTTCTGGGTGATACGGATATTTCGATTCAATCACTGTAGGAATGACAACGTGATCTGCGACCCATAATGAGTGATATCCAAGTGTTTCGGCATGACGAGAAATCGATTGAATGCGTTCGACAACATTCTCGCGTGCTTGCGGACCAACATGTGGTAGGACAACGCCAAATTCCATAGATCCCCTCCCCGTCTGGATTGTCCTTCTCCGCTACCATTGTCGAAATACTATGGTCAAGAGCGAAAAGGCAATATGTTCATGGCGGGGAGTTGTCAATCCTTGGGAGATGTCGCTACGGAGACTGTCCTGAGCTTCGGGCGAAGGACCCTCAGATTGAGCCACACCATTGGGCAAAGGTAAATGGGGAGGCGAAATGGATAAAAACTCGTGTCTGTCCTTTCGCTGTTTTCTTTTTCCTGACTCTCGACCCCAGACACCCAGACTCCTAAACTATTCTGCTTGCATTCTGTCGCATACCAGGGCAAATTCTTCCACGTATCATCCAAGTACGATAACGGAGGGAAATTATGTCAGCACATCACACCGCCGAAGCGATTCACGCACGCCTCGCACACCCAGTGCTTGATGCCGATGGTCACTGGATCGAGTTTGAACCAGCGGCAATGGAATATCTTCACAAAGTCGGTGGCGACAAGATCGTCGAACGTTACAAGAAGGTCGCTAACCAATTTGGCAATAAAAAATGGGCACAGACACCGGCACCAGAACGACGCGAGCGTCGCATGTTGCAACCAGGCTGGTGGGGTGTACCGACCAAGAACACGCGTGACCGTGCGACAGCCATGCTCCCTAAACTTTTGCATGAACGTATGGGAGAACTGGGATTCGATTTTTCTGCCATCTACCCAACCTCGGGTGCACTCTTTGCTCCGTTTCTACGCGATGAAGAAGTGCGGCGCGCGGCCTGTCGTGCATTCAATATGTATACTGCAGATCAGTTCGCTGGGTTAGGCGATCGTCTCGCTCCAGCAGCTGTCGTACCGATGTACACTCCGCAAGAAGCGCTTGAGGAACTCGAATTTGCAGTCAAAACGCTCGGATTCAAAATTGTCATGCTGAGCAGTCTTGTGCGGCGTCCTGTAGCGGCGGTTGCCAAAGCAACTCCAGACGCGAGCCGGTACGCCATCTGGCACGATGTGCTTGGGTTGGACAGTGAATATGACTACGACCCCGTGTGGGCTAAATGCGTAGAGCTTGGGGTCTCCCCAGCCTTTCATTCCGCATCGTCAGGCATTGGGCTACGGACCTCGATTTCTAATTTCGTCTACAACCACATCGGCCATTTCGGACAGGCGGGAGAGGCAGTGTGTAAAGCCCTATTTATTGGCGGTGTTACTCGCCGGTTCCCTAAACTGAAATTTACCTTCCTCGAAGGCGGTGTGGGTTGGGCGTGCAGTCTGTATAGCGATCTCATCGGCCATTGGAAGAAACGTAATGCCGATGCGCTGGATGAAGTGAATCCTGCTAACCTCAATCGTGAGATGTTGGTTGATTACGTGCAACGCTACGGCTCCAAAGCGTTTCTCAACGTGATTGACCAGCTTGCGCCTGGCATCGGTTTGTTAATGGAGCGCCCTGAACAACTCGATGACTTCGAAGCCTGTGGCATCAAACAAGCATCTGACATTCGCGATCTGTTTGTGCCTCATTTTTATTTTGGCTGTGAAGCCGATGATCCGGCGAATGCTTGGGCGTTCAAGAGTAATGTGAATCCATACGGTGCACGGATCAACGCAATTTTTGGTTCCGACATTGGCCATTTCGACGTGCCGGATATGACACACGTTCTCCCTGAAGCATACGAGGGAGTCGAAGACGGCATCCTTACTGAAGAAGATTTCCGTGATTTTGTTTTCGCCAATCCGATTCGCTTGTGGACCAGCATGAACCCGAACTTCTTCAAAGGGACCGCCGTTGAGTCGCAGGTGCAGAAGTTTCTTAAGGAGGGCAACGGTATGGGAGATGCCAATGCTTAGATGCTAAGCGTGGTAACTGTGGAGCACTAACGAGAGCCTTCTGGATTCCGGGTCTTGCGTCGCTCGCGAGAATGACAGCAGGGAGGTTTCACCATTCCCGTACAGGCTGTCCCAAGTTCTACCAGGAGCGGGAATCTAGGAGAGATTCATTGCCCCTTAAAGAACAGGTCGCAGTCTGCTAAGTATGAGACTCTATGCACCGTACAGTCTTTTTGCATCCGCGTTTGTTGTTCAGTGTCATTCTTATCGCTGCTAGTCTTCTGACTACGTTGGTATTTGCACAGACGAGCACGAATGAAAACAATGCTGTTCAAAGCGAGACAGAGGCTGGAGCGAAGAAAAAATCAGAGCGCGTAAAGAAACCTGACCAAGGCAAAAAACCGAAACTCGCACTTCTCGGAAGCAAGATTAGCTACAGCGCGCCGCGGCGCTGGGCAAAGCCGCAAACATCTAGCCGTGGTAAGCTAGAAGCTCTACAGTTTGTGATTCCTCTTCCTTCTTCCGATAACGCTTCTCGCACGACTAGTGCTATTGTGGTTGCAGAGCCGAATGCGGATAAATTGTCTCTTACCGATTTCAGCAACAGTAAACTGCCACGGAAGTATCCGGCTGGTACTGTTGTTGCTGATCAGGCTGATGGCGATTTGTGGCGTACGGTTGTCTCTCATGTTCACGAGGCCAATCCACCGTATACAGTGGTAGACCGCTTCGGTGTCACAGCTGCACTACGGGTGCATTTCCGGATTATTTTCCCCAAAGAAGACGATCCAAAAGCCACCTGGCCAAAAACGCTCGCGCAAGAGAGCAACGATTTCATTCGCAGCTTGCGCATCAATGAAGAAAACAAGGTCACCGCTGATCTCTTCTACGATACTGGGCAATGGGGGTTGCGCGAAGCAAAAGTGGCAAAGAAGGTTGTGACTAAAGAATCCACAAAAGACCCGCAGAAGGCAAAGCAGGACATGACGAAAGCAAAGGCTCCGCCAGTAAAAAAGACAACCGTGAAGAACGAGCCAAAAGTTGGGGAAGAATCCCCGCCGTAACACGCGCAACCACCAAATTTCTGAGCGCAAAAAATGATAATGCCGCCTAAAGAGCCCGCCCAACTGTGGATTTGGACGATCGTTTTTCTGCTGATCTTCTTCTGTGTTCCGTACTTCTTTATCGGCACGTATGAACCTTTGGTGTTTGGCGTTCCGTTGTGGTTTCTCACTGTTCTCATCGCGGCCCTCGCGCTTACCGCATTTACTGTGTATATCGTGTTGCGGCAGTGGCGACTGGCGGCAACAACCTTAGGAGAGGAAGAGGGCTAATTACGTTTAAAGTTTAAAGCTCAAAGTTTCACGCAACACGCACTACCTCCCATTCTTCACTCCTCCTTCTTAACCCTTCACTATTCCAAATATGTCACCTTCCGCTGGACTCGGCTTTGATGCTCTGCTCATTCTCTCTCTGTACCTACTGAGTAACATCTTCATCGGCTACTTTGCCTATCGCTCTGGAGAAACCTGGACGGCACGAGATTATTTTCTCGGCGGCAAGAGTACCGGCGCACTCGTGCTCTTCTTCGCCATGCTCGCCACCAAGTTTAGTGGCAACACATTTTTTGGCCTACCAGGGCAATCGTATCGAGTTGGTTTGATAGCTGTCACGCTGATTCCCTTTACCATCGCAATCTCACTCGGTTTTCTGACCTACGCTCCGCGCCTCTATGTCTTGTCGAAAAAGTATGACTATCTCACGCCATCGGATTACTACGCTGATCGTTTCGATAGTCGTGTGCTGCGCTTTTGGACGGCATTGTTTCTGATCATTACCGTCATTCCCTACTTGATGATCCAAACCGCAGCGATGGGCCATGCGTTTGTTGGCTTCACAGGCGGACGCTATTCGTTCGCCACTGGAGTGATTTACATCTTCGCCGGCATGCTCATTTATGTCCTGCTCAGTGGCTGGCGTGGTGTCGTCTGGGCTGAAGTATTGCAAGGCGCACTACTCTGGCTTGCCATTGTCGTTGCTGCTGTTGTCCTCGTGCATTGGGAAGGTGGTTTAGCAACCGTTATTCAACGAGCAGTGACGATCGCTCCAGAAAAAGTCGCTGTTCCAGGTTCACTCGAAACACTCACACGATCCTACCTCCTCCTTGCCTTAGTGTTCGGCATGGGCGGGTCGATGTACCCCCAAATCATTCAGAGTGTCTACGCCGCCAAGAGCGAGAAAGCGCTGCGGCACGGATTAGCGATGATGATTCCCAATTATTTCATTGTCATGCTCGCCGTCGTTTTGATCGGCTTGGTAGGAATTATTCGCTTACAGGACCTCAAAACGATTGAGGCAGACCAAGTCCTCGCCCTACTACTTGGTCAGCGAGCAGAGAGTGCCTACTGGATTGTAATTCTCGTCTTTTTGGGCGCCGCAGCAGCCATTATGTCGACCGCCGCAGGAGTGTTGTTGACACTGTCTTCAATGGTCACACATGACTTATATCGACAGTTTGTGAGGCCACATGCCAGCGAGAATGAGATCGCGACGGTCGGACGAGTGTTCACGGCTGCCATCCTTGTGGTTGTCACTCTCCTTTCGCTGCATCCTATTACCACTCTGTGGCAACTAACCGTCATCAAATTTGAGTTTTTGATGCAGCTCTATTTACCCATGATATTGGGGTTGTACTGGCCGCGATTCACACGCGCGGCTGCACTCTCAGGACTCGCAGCCGGTACGCTAAGCCTCCTAGGAATGGTACTCACAGGCTGGAATCACATCGGTGTACTCGATGCAGGATTGGCCTCGTTTGTGTTGAATGGACTCGTCTCCGTCACGGTCACACTGGTCAGACAACCAAATGAAGCAGAACAGCAAAGAGTACAAGAACGGTTCTTTGCGCTCTTTACGAATGTCCCCCAGGCTTTCCTCTCTCTCGCGGAGAGAGGAAACCATTGACCTTGGCCCACCGCAGATTGATAATGCTGCGATACGATCCGAGCGGGTCAGACATTTGCGGAGTTGCATAAGAAACGTTCACGCAGATCACCTCTTCGACAATACCTTCGTATTGCGCGATGCGTTTGCGACATTCTGCCGGGGTTCCGGCAATGGTCAGACGGTCGATCGCTTCGTCTGGAATAGTGTCTGCCGCCTGCTTGAGTTTACCCGCAGGCACCAGTTTCTGGGCCGCATCGGCAGCCGCAGAAAACCCTTGCTCACGCAACAGGAAGTCGTAGTATGGATGTGGCAAAGGTGAGAACAAGCGACAAATCGCTTCGCGCGCGGCTTGCCGAGCTTGTTCGCGTTCATCACTCGACTGAGACAAAGATTGCCATGACATATCCCAGGGACTGTGGGTCACGACCGGCCTGAGTAGCAGCTTCTCGCACGCGCGGCTGCAGAACCGTGTGAAGGTACTCCGCTGAACCCATCGCACCAATCGCGACACCGTCCGCTACCTGTCCCGCAACCTTGATCATACGGGGGAAGATAGCCGACAGATAAATGGGGATACTCTCCCGCAACGGATCAACCGCAGGCGTCCAACGCATACGATGAATCTTGCCCTCGTATGTCATTGGTGTACCAATACGGGTCCGCACGATCTGTTTGAGACATTCAATGTACTCTTTCATCTTTTGGTACGGCTCGACGTGGGGTACGCCTTGCCAATCCTCATTGATATGGCGATTCCCACTCCCAACGCCAAGTAAGAGCCGTCCGCCCGAGAGTTCATCGAGATCAATTGCACTCATCCCGGTAAGCAACGGGCTGCGCCCGATACGCGTTTAGGACATACGGCCCAAGGCGCACACGCTGTGTGGCCATCGCAAGAGCTGTCAATGGCACGAATCCACTACGCCAGGCCTCGGTGACATAGAGTGAATCAAACCCCGCACCTTCTGGCTTCTTTACCGATCGTGACCATATCGCGGATTTTCATGCCACCGCCAGGAAAGATAAGTCCGAGTTTCATAGGCTCTCCTTCTACTAAATTACCACCCCATATCCCGCATACGCTCAACGATGTCCACCGCACGTTCATCCATATTCTGAGGTCGCCGCTCCAACGGAGCTGGCAAACACGCCACTAGTGGAGCCTTCTAAAAATTCTCCACCCAATATTGAAGGGTGATAAAATTGCGGCAGGAAGTTATCCCTCTATCAGGAGTAACAGATGCCGTATAGAGCCGCTCCGAAGATCGAACTCACCGCAAGAGTTCGGAAGATCATTGAAGAAATGGCTCGGCAACGCAGCACGGAATACCGGTTGGTTGTTCGCGCCTCGTTGATTCTGGCGATGTCCGATGGAGCCGGCAATCACGAATTGGTGCGCACGCAAAATCTGGATCGCGGAACCGTTCGTTATTGGCGCGCACGCTGGATCGAGGTGAGCCCGAAACTGACAAGCGCCGAAGCCGCCGAGATCAGCGACGAAGATTTGCGTGCCTTGGTCCTGACTGGCTTGAGTGATCTGCCGCGGAGTGGAACGCCACCGACCTTCACGGCTGAGCAGATCGTGCAGATCATCGCGGTCGCGTGCGAAGAACCGGCCAAGAGCGAGCGCCCCATCAGTCACTGGACGCCAGCGGAGTTGGCCGACGAGGTTATCAAACGCAAACTCGTCGCAAGCATCTCCCCGTCAAGTGTCGAGCGTTTTTTAAAATCAGGCCGATCTCAAACCGCATCGGATTGAGTACTGGCTCAACGCACCGGACCGAAACACGGAAGAGTTTCGCGAGCAAGTCAAAACAGTGTGCGAGCTTTCCCACCAGGCTGCCGCTCTGCATGCCCAAGGCGTTCATCTCGTGAGCACAGACGAAAAGACTGGGATTCAAGCACTTGAACGCGCCGCGCCCACAAAGCCGATGCACCCGGGCGTCGCCGGCCAAGCGGGCAAGACCGAACGGCAGGAATACGAATACGTTCGTCACGGCACGCAATGCCTGACTGCCAATTTCGAGGTGGCGACCGGAAAACAGCTCGCTCCCAGCCTTGGTGCGACGCGCACGGAACAAGACTTCGTTGCCCATATTGCACGGACAGTCGCGACCGCTCCGGATGATCGATGGATCTTCATCACCGATCAACTCAACACCCATCAATCGGAATCGCTGGTCCAATGGGTTGCGAACACCATCGGTGAGACGGGCGATCTGGGGGAGAAAGGCAAAGCCGGCATCCTGAAATCCATGCCCACTCGCGCCGAGTTTCTTTTCTGCACGGAACATCGCCTCCGGTTTGTCTACACGCCCAAGCATTGCTCGTGGCTCAATCAGATCGAACTGTGGTTCAGCATTCTGGTGCGTCGTTTACTCAAACGCGCATCATGCAAATCAACGGCCGAACTGCGCCAGAGAATTCTGGAGTTCATCGCATACTTCAATGCGACACTCGCGAAACCATTCAAGTGGACTTATACAGGGCGGCCACTAACGGTTTAGCTGGGTGAGACACTTGTGAAGCGATCCACTAGTCGTGCAGCTTGATCACGAGTCAGGCGTTTTGCCGAGATACCATAATGAAATTGCGCCGCGGCCTCGGCTCCATACATTCCAGGCCCCCATTCGACGACATTCAAATATAGCTCCAGAATTCGCTCTTTCGTCAGCAGCAGCTCAGCTAGGGGAATGAGCGTAAACTCCAACACCTTCCGCCACAGCGAACGATGCGTCGTGAGAAAAAGGTTCTTCACCAATTGTTGTGTGATCGTTGAGCCACCACGAGTCAAGTGACCGCGATGTTTCGCCTTATCGAGCAGGGCGTCTAACTCGCGCCAGTCGACACCATTGTGATCGAAAAAGCGGGCATCCTCAGTAGCAACAGCAGCACGGGCAAGATGAAGAGGCAGCTCTGTAAGTGGAACGAAATCATATCGCTTGGTGTACGGTTCTGCCAGAAAAAATGCTTCGATACGACGTTGCATCTGGACAGTAGTCGAAAGTGGCGGCAACCACTTGAGGTAGAACAACGCCACTAGACACAGCCCATAAAAGCAAAAAACAACGAAACAAAGCCAGCGCAATAGGCGCAAGGGCCAACGCAACATGAGCTGAGCGAACATGGGAACACGACGATTAGGGAGGGCTCGTTTCACCTGTGGATATATACAAGCAGTTGGTTTCCTTCGACTTAACGGAACGGCAGAAAAAAGGAGTAAAGAACTTCATAGCTTGCTGCGGGGCACCGATTCTATAGGATCCTGGGAACGAAGCAAGCTTCTGGGCATCGCACTCGTAGCGCGTGAAACACACCGTGCTCCGATAAAAATGAGGCTACCCCTTCCGCCCACCTTCTATCGTCCAGGTCGTGCCGGTTGGACTATCTTTGAGGATCACGCCTTGTTCGGCAAGTTGATCGCGAATCGTATCCCCGCGCTTGAAGTCTTTTGCTTTACGGGCAGCAGCGCGTTCGGCAATGAGCTGCTCGATCTTTTCTGGTGTCAACTGTGATTGCGCCAGGCCACGTTGTTTTTGCGCTTCGAGGAACTGCGCCGGAACTTCGTTCATGATGCCGAGGACTGACGCAATGGCCGCAAGATCGGCTCGCGTGGCTGCCAAGTCGGTGGTTTGTCCAGCATCCAGCACACGATTCATTTCACGCACTGTCTCGAAGACCACACCAAGCACACGCGCGGTGTTGCAGTCGTCATCCATTGCTTCGCAAAACCGAGTTCGGAGTTCGGAGTTCGGAGTTCGGAGTTCCTTAGTCCAAGAAGAAGAACCCCCAAGTGCCGCATCAACTCGCGCGAGAGTCTCGTAGATACGGGTGAGCCCCTTCTCTGCCTCTTCGACTTTCTGCATCGAGAAGTCGAGAGGCATACGGTAATGAGTCGAAAGCAACACGAAACGTAACACTTCTGGTGTGGTTTTCGTTAATGCATCTTTGATCGTCAGAAAGTTGCCCAACGATTTGGACATCTTTTCTTGCTCAACGGTGACCATGCCGTTGTGCAGCCAGTAACGTGCAAGTTCGGTTCCTTTCGCTCCTTCGGACTGGGCAATTTCGTTCTCATGGTGCGGAAAGATCAGGTCTGAGCCACCACCGTGAATATCAAATGGCTGACCAAGATACTTGCTGCACATCGCTGAGCACTCAATGTGCCAGCCTGGTCGGCCTTTACCCCATGGGCTGTCCCACGTCGGCTCTCCCGGTTTACTACTTTTCCACAAGGCAAAATCCATTGGGTGATGTTTACGTTCATCGATCTCGATACGCGCACCAGCCATCATATCGTCAAGGCGACGATGCGAGAGTTTGCCGTAGGTCGGAAACTTGTCGACCGCGAAGTACACATCACCATCAGTGGAATACGCGAGTCCTTTAGCCTCTAGTTCCTGAATAATGGCGATCATCTCAGGAATATGCTGCGTCGCGCGCGGTTCGTACGTAGGTGGTAAGCAACGCAGTGCCGTCATGTCTTCGGTAAATTCCCGAATATATTGCTCAGACAATTCTTGCGAGGAAATGCCGCGTTCATTGGCGCGATTGATGATCTTGTCATCCACATCAGTAAAGTTACGTATGAAAGTAACCTCGTAACCAAGGAACTTCAGATAGCGATAGACGACGTCAAACGTAACCAAGGCTCGCGCGTGACCGATGTGCGAACGGTCATAGACCGTCACTCCGCACACGTACATCCGTACTTTGCCGGGTGTGAACGGGGTGAATTGTTCGTCTTTTCCAGTAAGAGTGTTGTAGAAATGCAACATAAAAATAATGAAGAATGAAGAATAAAGAGTTAAGAATTACAGAAGAAAAAACAATTAATGAAGATTTTATTCCCCATCTTTCATTCTTCACTCTTAATTCTTAACTTTTAACTCAGCCTATTGTCTTCCCGTCACCAATTGATCCACGACAGACGGATCAGCGAGTGTCGAAGTATCACCAAGTTGATCAATCGCCCCTTCGCCGATCTTGCGCAAAATGCGGCGCATGATCTTACCACTACGAGTTTTCGGTAATCCGTCGGTGAACTGAATTTTATCCGGCGTCGCATGTGGGCCGATCTCGTGGCGCACGGTATCGTTGATTTCCTTGGTTAAACCCGGAGTCACATGCTGCCCAGTTTTCAACGTGACAAAGGCGTAGATCCCCTGCCCTTTGAGATCGTGCGGCATGCCAACAACCGCAGCTTCGGCAACAGAGGAATGGCGACCAATCGCCCCTTCAATTTCTGCTGTGCCGATGCGATGGCCGGAAACATTAATCACGTCATCAACACGACCTGTGATCCAGTAATATCCATCTTCATCGCGGCGACAACCATCACCAGTGAAATACTTGCCGGGATACATGGCAAAGTAGGTTTGACGGAACCGCTCATGATCGCCGTACACCGTACGCATAATTCCCGGCCACGGGAACTTGATGCACAGGTTACCGGTCACGTCATTGCCATTCAGCTCATTGCCTTGTTCGTCCACTAGACACGGCTGGACACCAAAAAACGGTAAGGTCGCTGAGCCTGGCTTCGTTTTGATTGCTCCGGGTTGTGGGGTAATGAGAATGCCACCGGTTTCTGTCTGCCACCATGTATCCACGACTGGCGCACGTTCTTTGCCGATGACCTGAAAATACCAATGCCATTCCGGACTTTTGATCGGCTCACCAACAGTGCCAAGTATGCGCAGGCTGGAGAGATCGTACTTATTAGGCCAGGAATCCCCCTCTTTCATCAGCGCCCGCAGTGCCGTTGGTGCGGTGTAAATGATGTTCACTTTGTGTTGTTCAACCACCTGCCAGAAGCGGCCAAAGTCGGGGTAGTTGGGCACACCCTCGAACATGATCGTGGTAGCCCGATTCGATAACGGGCCATAGACCACATAGCTATGCCCCGTCACCCACCCGCAATCTGCTGTGCACCAATAAATGTCACCCGGACGATAATCAAAAACGTATTTATGAGTGATAGACACATGAGTAAGATATCCACCGGTGGTATGCAGCACGCCTTTCGGTTTACCGGTTGATCCTGATGTATAGAGAATGAACAGCGGGTCTTCGGCATCCATCTGTTCCGGCACGCAAGTTGAGGATTGCTGCGACACAAGATCATGCCACCACACATCGCGCCCGGACTTCATCGTAATCGAGTGACCGGTCCGACGCACAACTACCACCTTCTCGATCGATGGGCAGTGTTCAAGAGCATCATCAGCATTGGCTTTCATGGGGATATCGTTCTTGGCTCCGCGCAACGCGGTGTCTTGGGTAATCAGCACTTTACAGGTTGAATCCTGGATGCGATCCCGTAGTGACTCGGCAGAAAACGCGCCAAACACAACAGAGTGGACTGCCCCAATGCGCGTACAGGCGAGCATCGCTACTGCAAGTTCTGGCACCATCTGCATATAGATACAGACGCGGTCACCCCTCTTCACTCCTAAAGACTTCAAAGCATTAGCGAATTGACAGACTTCTCCTAGCAGTTCAGCGTAAGTAAGTTTCCGCGACTCACCGGCATCGTTACCTTGCCAGATAATCGCGGTCTGTCCACCGGCTCCGGCTTCCACGTGGCGATCTAAGCAATTATAGGAAACATTTAGTTTTCCACCAATAAACCACTTAATGTTGGCTTGATGAAAATCCCACTCCAGGATTTTATCCCACTTCTTGAACCATGTGACAAATTTGTCGGCCTGTTCGGCCCAAAAGTTCTCTGGATCTTGAATTGAGCGTTGATAGAGCTGTGCATACAGCTCAGGCGTAATGGCTGTAGTCCCCTTAATCGCTGCGGGAATGTCGTAGGTTGGCACCTTTTCCACATGCTCGGCCATGGACGACTCTCCTTGTATTTATTGTAGTCTCGTTCGCCACGCTGAGTGCGGCCTTGGGAAGGTAGCATAAAGGGAGTGATGGGAAAACTCTTACTCTCGCCCCACTCCCAATGCATCAGCGATGCGATTGATGTAGTTGAAGAACGAGGCAATCAGCGTGATCTGGAGAATCCCCGTGTCATCGAACCCAACTTTCCGAAGCGCGTCCATATCGTCACGCCAGATGGAAGGCGGGTTTTTGGTGATCTTTTCAACATACTCCAACATAGCGTGATCGCGCATATCCAGTTGTGTCTCGCGCCAATCCCGCTTCAGTGCCTCGGCGAGCTCTGTATCAAGGCTGACACTCCGCAGAAACTCTGCGTGCGATTCAATTCAATAGAAACAACGATTGAGCGTCGAGACGACCGTTGCAATCATCTCATGCTGACGGCGCGTCAAAGGCAGGCTCGGGTCCATCGCCGCACCGTACGTCGCAAATGCATGATACATCGCTTGTGGAATCAACGAGTGCGACAGCATAATGCTGTCGTTTTTCACGAGATCAGGCAGTAGCCGTTCATGACGACGGGAAGCGTCATATTCTTTAGGATAGAGCACCTGTAATTTCTCTAGGACCTCACTCACGGCGTGGTTCTCTGCTGGTGATTGCGTCTTGATCCAGGTCATACATACCCCCTTGTTATTTTCCCTCTAGTACAGGAAAAACGGCGGACCAACTACATGGGCAACCCTAGTCGGCTTATGTCTGAAAGTTGTGCGTTTAATGTCCCCTATCCTTCGACTTCCCTTTCGACAAGCTCAGAGTACGCTCAGGGCGAGCGGGGTATAAGTAGGGGTTGTTCCAGTTCCTTACCTGAGCCCTCGGCCTCAGGTTGCTTCCCAGGCATCAAGAGAAATATTTTCGACTACAGCAAAGTGTAATTGCTCCCCTAAGCTGACGGAGCACAGTGAGCTGACGCGCAACCATTTTGTCGTCACCTCGACGGCTCAACAAGTCGTGAAGATGCCGGCGACAGACTTGAACAAAGAGCATTTGTGCACGCCACAAATGAAGTCTCAGATTCACATGTTCAGCAACTTGCAACAGCCGAGAAGCAATCGTCACGCCGTTACTCAAGGGATCGGTAAGCATCGTAGCAATATGTCCTTCAATTGCTCGACAGACGAGGTGTTCTGACTCTTTTGTCGCCAACGGGACCTGCCATTTGCGCGCTTCCCTCAACACTTCCTCTACCTCGTCATCGTTCTGCCCTTTCTCGATCACGTTCACCATGACGCGACTAAAGGTGCGATTCACAAGAAACTCGGCTGCAAGCGAAAATCCCTGCGGGAGTGGCACGTTGAGCTCATGCAGATACTCCATCAAGCGACGGTTCTCGTGATAGAGCTGACGATAGGTTTCTTCAAGCCGGTCCAACATTCCTTCACCGATCTGCGCTAGCACTCGGCGGCGATCATCAAGAAAGAGGTCTTTGGCTGTGTAATAGTTCTCGCCAAACGTGCGATCGAGACTCCGCACGACCTCTGATAACGAGTGTCGTGCAAAGGTTTTGATCAACGTCGTTTTCAGCTGTTGATAGTCAGAGTCTGTCATGTTCTCACGGACGACACAGTGAACGTCATGCATGCTCAGCTTCAGCACGGCAAAGACAAGCGCGCGCGCCTCTTGCGTAAAGCATGATTCAACCTGCATACGCCCTACTCCGAGCGCAGTCGCCCCGTAACTTTCTTCTTCATAGTCCTGCCGTTGCACAGCGAATGCTGGGGGCGCCTCATGCAGCAACTTGGGCTCTAAAATCTGACCCATAGCAAGATTGGCGACAACCCTGGGAGAAATCGATGCGGGCGGGCCTCACCGTACGCAGATAGAGTTGACCACCATCGCCTATCTCAGGAAGGTTACTTGGCGCGCGGCGGAGTCGCTCAACGAATTCTGCTTCGAGCGAGACTCCATTTTCTTTCGCCAATTCGACTGCCCGCGCAGCATAGCGGAGGATCTGTGTTCCCTCTAACCCCGACAACTCATCGAAGAACCAACCACAGCTAGTGAACATCAATAGCCGATGACGTTGCAATTCGAGCAATTTCAGGACGGATTGCTGCTCTGCCGGCACAAGCACTCGTCCGGCATGTTGCATACAGAATTCGTCAACGCGCTGCGGTGAGCGATCAAGGACAACCTCGATATAGGCGTCCCGCGCTGCCCAGGGATCTCGTAAAAAGACCCCAGCCTGACGCTCAAAGAGCACATCGATTTCCGCTCGCAGCCAATCCAGAGCTGCTCGTAGTGGCGCGCGCCATTGTTGCGTCCAGCCAGGTAAACTTCCTATCTGACATCCACAGTCTGCCCGCCATCGCTCAACTCCGTGGGCACAGCTCCAGGAGCTATTCTCAACGATCTCCACCTCCCACTGGGGAGGATGCAGGGCAAGATATTCACCGTAGTTCGTAACATGCACGAGTCCCCGGCGCTCAAGCTCGTGAATGGCAAAGGTGAACGCCATTTCACCAAAGCGATGATGATGGCCATAGGTCTCGCCATCGGTCGCCACGTGGACCAGTTGTGGCTCTTTAGTGTCCGATTGAAAGGCAGCCACCAGCCGCTCAACAAAACGTTCTCCACTATCCAGCAGATGCTCGAATGCCACGCCCCGCGCAATTCGTGCATCGTAAAAGAACAACACAATCTGTTTTCCGCTCGGAAGACGACAAACGTACGGGCGACGCGTGTCGAGCGTCTCCTCGTTTACGCCTTCCCATACCGTTTGGCCTAGCCGACGAATACGCTTGGCCTGATGCGGGGCAAGGATCGTGTACGTGAGATTATGAGCAGCCAACGCCTCAAGCGTGGGGGTATCGACGGCGGTCTCCGGCAGCCACATGCCGTGTGGGAGTCGTCCGAAACGATACACAAAATCACGAATGCCCCAATAGACCTGCGTCAGCTTATCGTGTGGATTTGCCAAAGGAAGGATCGCATGCCCATAGGCCTGAGCAATTGCATTTCCATATCCCGCATGTTGCTCACAACTTACGCGATCGGCTTCGACAATGTGGGTTAGCAGCTCAGGTTCGTTCCGCGCCAGCCACGCAGTTAACGTCGGCCCAAAGTTAAAGCTCATCGACGCATAATTATTGGCAATGGCAGTAATGCGATTGTCAGCACCTAGACGATGCGCAGCAGCATTGGGCCAATAACATTCAGCAGTAATACGCGCATTCCAATCGTGGCTGGGAGATGCCGAATCCTGCACCTCGATAGTGTCGAGCCACGGGTTCTCACGCGGCGGTTGGTAGAAATGACCGTGGATGCAGAGGTACTTCATACAATGAAGAATTGAGAATTAAGAATGAAGAATGACCAATTGAAAGGGGGAGGCTTCATTTGTATTCTTCATTATTCATTTTTCATTCTTCATTAGGTGCTCGCTTACATGGGCGAGCGGGTCTCTCCACGCTCAAGGACAAACAACCCAGACGGTTCACGAAAGTAGCGTTCTTCTCCCTCTCCAGAGCCGGTCCCGATTTCACTACCCGCAGGAATGACATTATAACGGTCAACGATCACACCTTTGAGTTTGACCCCTGGAGCAATCTCGGCATAGTCCATCACTATGGATTCCTGAATCTCCGCATCCTTGCCGACCCGTACGCCTCTGCCCAAGACAGAACGTTTGACTGTTCCTCCGTCAATGCAGCAGCCTTCCCCAATCAGACTGTTGTCGATCTCCCCACTGATGAACCGTGCTGGGGGTCCATCGTAGACCGGGCCAAAGATCGGCCACTGCGCGTTGTGAAGATCAAAAGCCGGTGTCGCGCCGAGCAAATCCAGATGCGCTTGCCAGTACGCTGGTAGCGTTCCGACATCACGCCAGTACCCACGTTCTTCGTATGGCTTAATCCCAGGGATGTCGTTGGTCAAAAAGTCATAGGCAAAAACTCGCCGCTTGGTGAAGAGCTGCGGAATAATTGTCCGGCCAAAATCATGGGCAGTATCGCGTTGGGCATCTTCTTGGAGTGCATCGATCAGCAGTTCTGTTTCAAAGAGATAATTTCCCATCGAAGCGTAGGCCCGGCTCGTGTCTGTCGGCATCGGTTTCGGGTTCTTCGGCTTTTCTTCAAACCCCATGATCCGTTGGGTACGATCGACTTCAATGATCCCGAATCCAGGCGCGGCATCCAGCGGCACTGGCAGTGCTGCGATCGTCACATGTGCACGATTCTCCCGATGAAACTTGACCATCTGTTCGAGATCCATGCGGTAAATGTGGTCTGCGCCGAAAACGGCAATCAGGTCTGGATGAAAATCACGAATCACGTTGATATTCTGATATACCGCGTCGGCAGTCCCTTGATACCACGTCTCGCCTTGCCGCATTTGCGGCGGAACGGCGGTGATAAAGGTATCTTTCAATCCCCCTCCAATACGCCACCGCCAGGTTGAGCGCGAATGTTCGATCAATGATTGCGACTTGTACTGCACTAACAGATAGATAGCGTAGACACCAGAATTGATAAAGTTCGACAGCACGAAATCAATGATGCGATGTTTCCCGGCAAAGGGGGCGGCCGGCTTACTCCGCGCTTTGGTGAGCGGAAACAAACGGTCGCCTTTTCCACCTGCCATAATCATACCAAGAATGCGGAGTCTCGCCATGATTCTCTCCTGTTAGGTCAGGAATACGTCCTGCGCCTCTGCAAGGAGCACCCGTGTCATCTCCTCACGTCCAGCCTCAGCATACAATCGTACCACAGGTTCCGTACCAGAGGCACGTACCAGCAACCAACTACCTCCATGGAGGTAGAGTTTCAACCCATCTAGGGTGCTCACACGCTCGACACGTATGCTCGCAATACTCATCGGTGGAGCCGCCAATGCGGCCCGTAACCGGCTTTGCTGCGCAACAGACAGGTGCACATCCTCACGGAGGGGATAGAGTTCACCAACGCGAGAGAAGAGGTCATGCAAAAGGACCTTGAGACTTTTCCCTGTACGCGCCACCATCTCAACAACCAATAGACAAGCCAGGATCCCATCTTTTTCTGGGACATGCCCCCGGATCGACAAGCCTCCACTCTCTTCACCACCCAGCAACAATTCGCCACGGACGATCATTTCGCCGAGATATCTAAACCCTAGCGGTAGTGTTCCACAGACATCTCCCAATCCACCGGTACGGGCAAAAGGAAATACTTCTGCTGTTACAAACAGGATACGCAACTGCGAGTTCACCCCTTCCTCCCCTTCCTTGAGCTGAAAGACAAGTCATGAGGACTGAGGTCTGGGGGCCGAGCACAGTAATCTAAAGCTTCATCCGTAAATCACCCATGAGACAGTCCTCATTCATCATTCCGCATTCACTATTCTGCATTAGCCTGCTACCACCACCAGCTCGCAGCTTTCTTTTTTCCAGACGTGGCATTCACATTTGCCAATAATGCAGCTGGCGAACCAGGTTCAGGTAGTTGCTGCGTTTTCTCCACCTTCTTCTGCCGTCGCCACGACAATAAAAGCCCAACGAATACCCCAATGAGGAAAGGTGCCCCGACTGCAAATCCCACTTTCATGGGAAAATCCCAGAGAAGGAAGTGTAGATTAATCGGATCGGTATTTTGTAGAGCAAAGACCAATGCCAATAACGATAAGAGCAACGCGAAGATGGCTCGCAGCGACATTCCAACTCCTCAAGAAAAATTTTCTTTATTATCGATACAATCAACACAAAAGCAAAGGGCGGGCAACACACTCGCAGGCTGCCCTTTTGTGAAAGTAGGGAGCGCGTATGAGCACGAGTACTAATAAGTAGGATGAAAGAAGACTGTTTATGCTGCCACAGCAAGGCTAGGAGGATCAGCCATACCACGTAGCGACGTATGGATCTCCGCTTTTACCTCAGCTTCGGGCAAACGAAAGGTCGGTACGATCTCACGGAGTAATGCGATAATTGCCTTTGTACGCCCTTGCTCGGCAAGCCATTCGAGTTCGCGCAAGTCCGTTATTAACCGATCAAGATCCGGTTGCCACTGCGGACAGACACGATTGATCTTCATCTCTCTAGACGGTTCGGCAGCCTCGTCTGTACCGACTAGCTCTTCGTACAACTTCTCTCCAGGACGAAGTCCGGTGAATGTAATGGGAATTTCTTCTTCCGGCACGAAACCAGCAAGACGGATCAGATGTCGTGCCATATCAAGAACACGAATCTGCTCCCCCATATCTAAGACAAAGATCTCTCCGCCTTTTGCTAAAGTTGCCGCGCGCAACACCAACTGAGAAGCCTCGGGAATAGTCATGAAATAGCGTGTAATGTCGGGATGGGTTACTGTCACTGGTCCACCTTGATGGATTTGCTGGAGAAATAGCGGAACCACACTACCGTTACTACCAAGGACGTTTCCAAACCGAACGGCACAAAACGTCGTCTGGCTCTGTACCTCTGCTTGCCGTGCCACGGCTTGCACAAACAACTCACCAACACGCTTCGTGGCACCCATCACATTGGTGGGGTTGACTGCTTTGTCAGTCGAGATCTGTACGAAGGTTTCTACTCCCCGCTGGGCGGCAATCTCGCACAGGCGGCGGGTACCAATAATATTGTTGAGGACGGCTTCGCTCGGATGCATCTCCATCATCGGCACGTGCTTGTACGCTGCCGCATGGAACACAATCTGTGGTGCATGACGCATGAAGACATCATGCAACCGACCAGCATTGGTAATATCAACAAGGAGTGTCATGCGAGGACAGGCGGGAGCCTTCTGTCGCAACTCCATGTCAATGTCGTAGAGCGCACTCTCTGCCTTATCCAACATCAAGAGCATGTCGGGTTCACACTGGGCCAGTTGGCGACACAGTTCAGACCCGATCGAGCCTCCGGCACCAGTCACTAACACCCGCTTCCCTTTGACAAAGTGACGAACTGGCGCAAGGTCCATTTGTACTGGAGGACGATCGAGTAAGTCCTCGATCGCAAGGTCACGAATTTGACTCACCGTTGCTCTGCCATCGATGATGTCTGCTAAATTTGGCAGTGTCTTAATGGGCATCTTGAATGGTTCAAGCGTTTTGACCACAGCACGAATACGGGCCGGAGTCTCACTCGGCATCGCTACTAATACTTCGTCAGGTTTCTCACGCGCAATAATTTGCGCAAGGTCCTTAGCAGCCCCAAACACTGGGAGGCCGTGAATCCACATGCCGGTCTTCTCGGTATCATCGTCAATAAAGCCAATGGGCGCATACGCCCGCAATCGTCTTTTCTGCATATCAGAAGCAACGCGTTCACCCGCATCTCCCGCCCCGTAAATCAGCACTCGCTTCTGTCCATCCTCCCGTTGCCATTCAGCGAACATTCGCAACGCTAAGCGTAACCCCCCAAGCAAACAGATGAGAAAGACGCTATCAATGATCAACACTGAGCGAGGATAATGCACCTCCAACCCAATTCCAGCCACCAAGGCAAACACGAATGAGCTCGTCACAACTGCCGCAATAATATTTCGCAGGTCCCAAATACCCGCGTAGCGCCAAAAGCTGCCGTATAGATGGAAGGGGAAAAAGATCACACCACGAGTGAGAAGCAGCCATAGAAGTCCGTGCTCGTACATGTGTCTATAGTACGGCGGAACTACCCCATCAAAACGTACAAGAAACGCGAAGTACTGTGCAAGCAATACGAGCGTAATCTGCGTACTGACGAGCAGAAAATGACGAAGTATTCGATTCAGATAAACCATGGCGAGTTATGTTGTAGGGAGACCAACACGTACGGTTGCTGGGCTTCTCAATCGAACCACATGATATTCGTACACGTACCAACGCGACCTCTCGCTCGTATCATTCTGAGCAGCGCGAAGAATCTCCCTGAAAGACCCTTCGTTGCACTCAGGGTGACAGAACTCGTGTGCCAATCTTTTGTGGTCTGATTTAGTCAGTTATGCGGCAAGACGACCGCCTCGTGCGTTCCGCTGAGCGTCGTTGGTGGTCACAAGTAAGAGATCCTCTACTTGACGACAGACACGCTCGAATTGCTCCTCCATCATGTGCGAGTACAGAGGTAAGGCAAGTCCTTCATAGCCGGCTTTAATTGTGTTGCTGATGCGCGAACTGACACGAATCGGCACCCGTTGAAACGCGGTCTGCATATGGACAGGGGGGTAAAAATAACGTTTGGTCTGAATACCAGCATCCTTAAGCCGATGATACATTTCATCGCGCGTTCGTCGGGCTTTGTCGGAAACGAACAGGACAAAGTAGTTGCCACTGGTTGTTCGGTCCGCTGGAAAGCTCTGCACCCAACATCCAGGCAAACGACCAAGACGTTCGCGGTATGCTGAGATCCAGTGCAAACGTGGATTCACAAGCTGTTCAATATTTCTTAATGACAACATCCCCACCGCAGCATTGATCTCGCCCATTCGTGCCGAGAGGCCAAAGTGAATCATATCTTCGCCGTTCTCTGGGTCTTTGCCATAGTCCCGCAGAGAGCGCAGGCGGGCAGCAAGGGCATCATCATTCGTGGTGATGAGACCGCCTTCCATCGCTGTAACGACTTTTGTCGGACTCAAAGAAAATACTTCACAGGCACCAAAACTGCCTGCCGTTACGCCACGATAGGTCGAGCCTAAGCCTTGTGCACTGTCGAAATACACTGGAATATTTTTGCGTTTGCCTATTTCCAAAAGTGGTTCAATGTCCGGTGGTAACCCGTAGATGTATACTGGGCAGATCGCCACGGTTTTCGACGTGATATTCCGCTCTACATCTTCAGGGTCCAATGTACACGTCCCCGGAAGGCAATCTGTGAATACCGGAATCAGCCCGTTCCATACTAGCGCTTGTGCAGTGGCTGCGAAGGTAAACGACGGGACAATAACTTCGCCACCAGGAGGAAGATTCATCGCGCGAGGCACGAGCATAAGCCCAGCGGTACATGAAGAGAACGCAATCGTATGGCGCACCCCAGTGTAGCGACAGGTTTCTTCTTCAAAAGCACGGACGGTCGGACCCACGGTAACAATACCCGACTCCCAACTTTTCCGGACGACCTCTTCAATTGCCGTCAGTGATGGCAGGGTAGGATAAATAATCGAAAGGGTTTTATTCAACGTCGACTGATTCATCATCGCATCCCCCAGAAGTGTCTGAATGCAGGAGAGAAGTATCTCTCACTGAGAGGTTTGGTTTCGTTTTTACTGGCTGCGACAAGTCCCCCAGGACACGCACGGTCTCACACAAGCCGAGAAAAACCACTTGTGTCACTGTGTGTGCTTATACTATCGGCAAACGTCTACCCAACTTTAGATATGGTCATGTCTTTGGTGCGTGCAACAAGACAGCTCTCTGTCGTTTCAACACATTCCTTATGCAGCAATCTTCTCGTGTGTGTCACGACATTTGATCACTCGGGCTGGAACACCGACGCTGGTCGTCCACGCAGGGATATCCTCAGTCACCACTGCTCCTGCCCCAACAATCGCCCAGTTCCCAACTGTGCGCCCAGGAATCACAGCAGCGCCGATGCCAACAAATCCTCCAGTCTCGACGTGCACGTTTCCTCCGAGGTGAACCCCAGGAGCGATATGCACATGGTCATCAACATAATTATGATGATCGACACTGGAATTGGTATTGACAATGACATTATCTCCAATCACCGTCCCCGAGTTCACTACTGTCCCAGCACAGAACATGACCCCTATGCCAAGATGCACGTCTCGGGAGATCACAGCACTCGGGTGAATTGCGTTCACCAGTTTTTCTCCTCGTGCACGTAGTGAGGCAAAAAGCCGTGCGCGAGTGGCATTGTCCCCGATCGCGATCACAATGGCATCGTGAGGAATCTGAGGAATATCGTTGAGTGTCCCGAACACTGGCAGTCCGAGGAGATGCTGTCCGCGGAGAGAGAGACAATCATCGACATACCCCACTGGCTGGGTGAGGTCGTCTTGTTCTTGTCGTTGGAGGAGAATATCGGCAACGACTTGTGCGTGTCCCCCTGCCCCAATAATTAGTATACGCATGGCTCTCTTGTTCCTTATGTTCAGAGCTTTTTGCTCGTGACAAGACTGATACAAGGAAGGATTTGGATATTGTTTAGAATATCGACCACGCGTAAGGGAACTTTAGAGAGCGATGATCTAGGAATTTCCGAGAAACTCCTGCGCTGTGGCGTGTCCAGGTTGGTTGATGCCTTCACGACGAAAGATTGTTCCTATCGTGAACCCAAGAATTTTCAGGTCTAGCCACAGGGTTGCATTATTTACATACCAGACATCTAAGGAAAATTTTTCTTCCCACGTAAGCGCGTTTCGCCCATTGATCTGCGCCCAACCAGTAATACCTGGCTTAACATCGTGACGGCGCATTTGCTCGGGCGTGTAGCGTCCGAGGTAGTGCATAAGCAACGGACGCGGTCCGACTACACTCATGTCCCCTTTCAATACGTTGAAGAGTTCCGGCAGTTCGTCGAGACTGGTACAGCGTAAGAAACGGCCAAATGGGGTAAGGCGTTCACTATCTGGGAGAAGCATGCCTTGTGTATCTCGTGCATCAGTCATCGTACGAAATTTGTAAATAGTGAATGGCTTTCCATGCAGTCCCGGTCGTTGCTGACGAAAGAGCACCGGCGTCCCAAGTTTGTACCGTACCAAGACAGCGACAATGGCAAGAAGCGGTAAAAGAAGAAGCACGGCGGGAATCGTTACTGCAAGGTCAAACGCACGTTTCACAAGCTGCCTCTCTGATCTCGATTGTATCGCTGTAAGAGCGACTTCTTGCAGAAGGGTCACAAACTGCTCGGCTTGGTAGTGACGATTGAAATGCTCGACCACATAAGCGCGAGCCGATTTTCCCATGCTTCGCGCTTTCTCTCGGTCATAGCTCAGTGATAGTACCGCTTGCGCCAAAGCACTTGCGTCGCCAGGGGGAACAAATACTCCGCCATTTGCAGCTTCGACCACTTCGCGGATTACTCCATCGATTGCGAGCAAGGTCGGGCGTCCTGCTGCCATATAATCAAACACTTTGTTTGGATAGGTTGTACGAAAGAGCGGGATATTCTGGAGAATGGCGATGCAGACGTCGGATGCCGCCAGAATTGCTGGCATCTCAGACTTTCGGTTGTGATCCAGTAAAGATCACATTGGTGAGTCGTCATCTGTTGGGCTTGGGCTTCAAGCGCGGCACGCTCTTTGCCATCACCAACAATGAGGAATCGAATCTGATCGTGATCTTGTAGCTGTGCAGCAGCTTGCAAGATGACGGGAATATCATTTGCCAATCCCAACGCCCCGGCATAGGTCACAACAAAGTGATCTGTGAGATTCCATCGTTGCCGGATCTCGCTCCCCTCCGTATCAGGAGTGAACATGTCCGGATCAACACCGTTAGCAATGAGGCTGATTTTCGTCGCGGGAATACCTTTGCTGATGAGATATTCGCGGTACGCTGGAGAATTCACTAACAGATGGGTTGCTCGTGCATAGAGGAATTGCTCTAACCACCGCGACAGCCAGATGAGTACAGGATTCTTCAGCACTCCCATGTCAATGGCGAATTCCGGCCACAAATCGCGAATCTCCAAGAGAAACGGCTTTCTACGGAGTAGTGCAACAAGCCAAGCAGACACCGCTTGGAAAATAGGTGGCGACGTTCCCATGACAAGATCGACTGGTCCGGCTCGCAACCCAGCCCACACTGAAGTACACATAAAACTGAGAAATGACACAATCCGCCAGATGAAGCTCCGATGCAGTGCTGGATACGTATACGCACGGAGCACTCGTACCCCATTGCAATCCTGCTCACTCACCAGTCCGGTTTTCTGTATCGCTACCTGACCGGTGAGATAGCTAATATCACTCGCGACAATCGAACAGCGATGGCCGTTCTTGATGGCATGCTGAGCAAGTTCGTAGTGCCGTGTCCCTCCTGCTTCGTTGGGACCGACAAAAGCTTGGTGAATTAAGAGGATATGCATGAGGAAATCTCCAATTGGTCGTTCATCATTCCCGTTAGTGTGATTGCGCTCATGAGGGGAAGCTGTGAGTTAGTCCTGGTCTCTCCCTGCATCACGGCTTGCCAACTTTCTGTGACGATCTTGAGTGTAGACTCACGCTGATGGATCATGCCCGCCTGAGGGCCAAAAACGGTCCAGAATGTCGAGGAGTCAACAATAGCTGTCAAGTCAATTGATAAGGCAGGTTCGCGGGAGAAATAATATGGGGCACACCATCCACGTGGACTTTTGGAATCGGCTCGCACCAGTGAAGTCTTCACCTCGTTCGACGAGACCATCGTTTGCATGTGATACGGTCCGGCAGGTGTAAACAGGGTTAGGGACCCCGTGTCTTCGTTCCACGCATACGGATAATCAGGAAACAACCAGTGCAGTCGATATTGGTGCGGCCCTGCGCTGCGTAGTTCATCACACACCACCCACCATTCTTCGCCTAAGCGGACAATACCGCGGCGATACGTGACTGGCATCGGAAGACGCCCATACCCATCATGCTCGCCCTCCCAATAGGCAATGTTCTTCTGATTAGACAATGCTGAACATCGTACCTTTCCACGTACCCACGGAAGCCAGAGAAATTTGTCGACGCGTTCCATTTGGTCCATGCCATCGACGGTGACTGTATTATGGTAGACCGAATGCGCTAGAGGATTGTCCCACGGCGGCGCGGCATTGTAGCTGTAGGTTCCAGCATCACGGGCAATGTTCTGTCCTTGCCACCAGAGATCAACGTGCAACATGTCAGCTTGCCCTGGGCGGTGGTGAAATGAACCGCAACGTACAAAAGCGAAACTCTGCGAGGAGCGGATTGTATAGTAGCCTCCGTCTTTGGCTTGCAGGTCTGTACGTTCAGAAGAGACAACTGGCGCCTGAACTGCATCAACACCAAAGAGCCAGAGCAAATCTTCATCCCACGGTCCACTCTCATAACAGCGAGTTTTGTTCGCGAGATAATGTGCCGCTTGGATGACAGGACGAAAGTCTTGATAGTCGCAGTTGCTCAATGGTAGGACCAAGGCACCATCGTTCTGTCCGTAATATGGGACACGGCCACTGGTCTCGTCTTGAATCTGATACAACCAATCCGTCGCTTTGCTCACCCTCTTACAGAGGTCTTCATGCAGACGACGTCCGTGTAACTGGGCAAGACGTAAACACCAGATGTAGTCGTGCAACATCACCCGGTGATAGTTCACCGAATGCTGCGAGAATGCCCCATCGTCATAGATGAGCCTTTTGCCTTGCGTCTCTAATACCTGTCGTCCTGTATCCCGCCATGTCTGCGCTGCACGGAGTTCAGGAAAGAGGAGACCGATTGTCCATAACCCCACACCTTCACTAATGCCGTGATTGTTGTTCTGGCTTAGGGCGTAGGACAGATTAGCGTTAATGCGCTGGCCGGAGATGGCAATCATTTGTGCCAGCATTGCAACTCGCTCTGGAGTCGTCGCTTGTGCGTCGAGGACTCCATAGAGCCCGAAGCACCATGCCATAACGCGAAAGCTGATTTCTTGGCCACACTTCCAATTGACACCTTGCTGCGGAGGGTTATGCTGTCGCCAGTCTTCGACAAGCTGCCAGAACAATTCGGCGTAGTGTTCATCACCTGTACGCCAATACGCTCGGACTAAAGTGTACACAAAACTAAAGCGATTCGGTTCCCAGATCAGTTTGATGTCACCAGCGGCAAAGTCATCGATCTCGCTCCAGTGACGATCCCGTGCAGGCGTATCCTCAGAAAAGGGACTCTGATGCCAGTCAGGTGGATAACCTGTCGCCACAGGTGTATGAGCAAAATAGGTACACACCCCCTGTGAGAGCTTGTCAGCAGTGGCGACTGCACTCTCCTCGTCCTGATCCCACATTTTCAGCAACGGCTGATAGCAGAGACGATCCGTCGCAGCGAAGAAGAACTGCGGGCATTGTTCGCGCCGATAGGCCAAGTAGCGTTCTGGATCAGCAAGTGCGGAATCACGCAGGAAATTTGTCAGCGGTTGTGCAGTCCAACTTGTTGCTGGTAACTGATAACGGAACGCACCGGTTCGTAACCGGAGAGCATAGCCGAGTCGATAGGCGAGCCATGCCGGACCGAACACTTTCCCCATCTGTAGCGCATGTCGCACTGTGCGTGTCATCACATCACCACCGTAATGTACGATACCGGTTAAACGGCAGCGGGTGGACCAAGACCGGATCGTGCTGAAACTCTTCGGTCAATGCCTGCCTTTTCGCTGCGAGTTGGCTGTAGTATTCGTGGTTTTTGGTTTCTTCTGAGGCGATGATCTCAGGTGGTCCAGGAACAACAGCTCCCTTCTTCTTGATCCCTCCATACGAAAGCGCCGATGCTTCATAGTAAGAAAATGCGCGGAACAGGATGTCTGCACGCGCCTTTTGTTCCGCTGTCTTGACCTTACCCACTACAGCTTCAAGCAACGAGCGGCTGCGCGAGATTTCATCGGTAATGATCTCGAGGTACTCGGGGCGGCCAAAGAACAGATACTCGTTGTTCTTCGTGGTAAACCAGGGCGACGCTACAATAGTCTGCGTCCAGAAATGCTCCCACAATTTGTAGTAGGCCAGGAGATCTCCAGCCGCGTCTTCACCGACAGCCTTTTCGCACCATTCACGGAGCAGCACATCCACATCGAGTGTCGGGTCCCACTGTAGTTTCAGCGCGATATACAGTTTCGGACCTTCACCCCAGTTCGGGTAGGCTTCAGCATACAGAGCAGAGACACCATGCTGTGCCCCGTAGCGATAGTAGTCAGCCATAGTGTGAAAGTAGACACGTGGCACACAGTAGGGTGTCCCATAAATATAATCGTACCATCCGAGCCGCGAAGCCGCTTTCTGCCACTGCTCGGTGACTCGCTTTCCGTCAGCAGCAATTGTCGCGTCAACCCACTTCATACGGTCGTAGGTCAGAAACGGAACGATGCGAGGATGAATCTTTGTCTGGGGAGGCGGCTGCGCAACGGCACGATATGCAAGACAGCCGAACCATTTGTCCGGGTAGCGTTCCAATACGCCGGTCACGACCGCGTTTGCCCAGGTAAAATATGCTTCAGAAGTGTCAGGAAGCCCGAGGAAGTTCTTTCGTTCGCCCGTCCTTTCTTTACATGCGTCACATTCACAGTAGCCATTCCCATCGTTCACTCCGAGTGAATATGATGTAGCCTCCGGATGCTGAGCAAAGTATACGCAGATATTCTTGACCGCCTCTTCAACAATTCCCTCGGCAGAGAAGCAGGGTTGCCAGCCATCTGTCCGGTTTGTCGCCGGCAAATACCGCTGTCCCTTGAGGATAGGAAAAAACTGCGGATGCGTCTTGGTATATTGTTCTGGCGGGAACAGCTTGAGGAGATTATGATGAAATTCGATCTGTCCATGCTGACGTTGTCGGCGTGCCCAGATCTCTTGTTCCTCGCCACGTAACCCGCTCAGCAACCGTGACGTAAAAGTCGGTTGCTGACGAATCGGGTCAGGGAGTATCGTAATCGTTTGGAGTTGCGGCACATACTCTCCCTTTGGTCCTGGCAACAACCAACGCACGCCAAGATAGCGTTCGAGAAACTCATACACACCGAACTCGGTTCCCCAGTCAGTCCCGCCCAGAATACGTATCGTCTTGGCGTCGGGAAAGTCGATAACGAAGCTATCAGCATCAAGAGAGTGCAATTCACTTGGAGACGCGAAGTCTTTGCTCGCACCAACCTGTATGCAGAGCTGTCCTTCCACGGGGTGTTCTACCACACTGACCGCCACACCAGTGCTCTGCTGACAGTAACGTGCGAGCAGCTCTGTTGCAGCACGAACCTGTGGGCTCGCCTGTGCCTCACAACACACCACCGCACGCCAGCTTCCATGTTCGAATACACATAACTTGGCTGCTTCCTCGGCTGCAAATCCTAGTCTCAGGCCACAGGCATGCAGGGTCACTAGTCCGCCAAATTTCAACAGAGATCGTCGAGTCAACAACCAGGACAGCACCACGTCTCTCCTATGCCCTTAGCTCGACCGCCTTACCCGTTCGGAGCGATTCGATGATCGCAAACGTCGCTTGCGCGGTTGCCACACTTTCAGCTGAAAGGAATCGGCTCCGGCCCGCCACTTTGTACCGCCGCTACGATCGCCTCCCATTCACTACGATGCCCCTTATCTTGTCGGAGTCGAGCCTTGTGGACCTGGCGGTCTCCATTGCGGATGAGTTCGAGGCTACGAAAATCGTCAAGCACAGCGACCGACTCTCCGCCGAATATCTCGATTCGTTCCTTAGGAAAAGATTTGTCACCACTGGCAACGTAGGTAATCGTCCCGATCGAGCCATTGGCGAAAGTGAGTGTTACCGCAATGTTATCGCCACAGTAGCGGCCACTATTTGGTAACGCCGAGGCATACACTTGCATAGGAAGTGAGCCGGTCAGAAATGAAAGGAAATCGACGAAATGACACACTTCACCAATGATCCGCCCTCCGCCTTGCTGAGGATCGTGCACCCAGTGTTCCAGTGGAATGTACCCTGCATTCACGCGGTACTGCATCACCAACGGTTCCTGCACGGTGGCGAGAAACGTTTTCAATTGTCGCGCCATCGGCGCAAAGCGACGATTGTAACCTACCATCACAAAGGGATTGCTGTGCCCTTCGTACGCCTGAGTTATCGTCTGTAGCTCATCAGCGTTCAGACACAGAGGTTTTTCGCAGAACACGCGTTTTCCGGCTGCAGAGCGCAGCCAACACTTGTCGAGCATGGAGATGGTGGCGGGTCGTAATGACGACCGTGTTGATCTCAGGGTTGTGGAAAAGTTCATCCTCAGCCGTCGTGCAAAAATTGAAGCCAAACTTTTCGCCAACAGTCCGACTTGTCATGCCAGTCGCAGTACACACCCCTGTCAGCGTTAAGCTGGGAAGGTCTTTCATGGCTGGTAGCAAAGTCGCTGTAGCAAAGTTTCCTGCACCGAGAAAACCAACAGTGAGTTGATTAGAAAGAAGCCGGTGCTCCTCAGGACGGGGATGGATGACACGTAAAGCAACATGCCGAGAGAGATTCGGCTGCTCAGGGTAGGTTAACAGAACGCCCATGAATGGCTCGCCAGTTTTACCCAAAACTACGTCGTATGCTTGAGCTGCCTGCTCGATGGCGAACCGGTGTGTGATCAGTGGTTTCACATTGACTCTGCCTTCGGCAAGCAAGCGCACGAAGGCTTGGATATTGCGGTTCTCCGTCCAGCGCACATAGCCGATGGGGTAGTCGTGTCCCTTCTCCTCGTACTCGGCGTCGTAGCGGCCAGGACCGTAGGAGCGTGAGATGCGGAAGTCAAGCTCTTTTTCGTAATACGTTTTGCGTGGGATGTTCATACCCACCGCACCTACAGCGACGACAATGCCTTTGTTGCGTGCCACTTGGCCAGCCAGCTCGACGGGAAGATTTTCTTTGGTGTCAGCAGTAATAAGCACAGCATCGGCGCCATGACCAACGGAAAGTTGACTACACAGCGCATGACATTGCTCCGCAGTGATCGCCACTGCATCGGCACCGAACTGGTGAGCAAGCTCCGCACGCTGTGACTTGATGTCCATCCCTACAACTACGCATCCTGCCGCCTTGAGCATCTGAACGGTTAGTTGTCCAAGCAGACCGAGGCCGATCACCGCAACAACTTCACCGAGTTTGACCTCAGCTAAGCGAATTCCCTGTAACGCGATGGCACCAAGCGTGGCGAACGCAGCCGCTTCAAACTCAACCTCGGCAGGGAGTTTGGCAACCAGATTCTTGGGAACGTTGACGACTTCTGCATGCGCCGCGTATCCACCACCGGCACATGCAACACGGTCACCAACGTGAAAGCCTTCAACGTTCTTACCAACCTCGACAACGACACCGGCACTGCTGTAGCCGAGAGCCATCGGCTGATCGAGACGATTGCGGACGGCCTCCAAGGTGCTGAGGATACCCTCGCGCTTCGCTTTATCGAACACCTGACGCACTAGGTCCGGACGGCTCCGTGCTTTGGCTAATAACCCTTTGTTCGCAAACTCCACTACCATACGTTCCGTGCCAGCGGAAACGAGGGAGACCGCAGTTTGTATCAACACTGTCGCGGCCTGCACTTGCGGAGCAGGCAAGTCGGCGACGAGCGTCTCTCCAGTACGGACTGATTGCATCAGTTGTTTCATAACTAGGCTACTTTCTGAAACACAGAATTCATGGGCGTGGCATTGCGAATGAGATCCGCATAGAACGCCTCAGCTTGTGCCATCACTGTTTGATAATCCGCTCGCTCAGCTACAAGTTGTTGATTGCGCACCTTTGCTTTTCGGCGCAGCTCTGCATCATCGAGGGCACGGACAATAGCTGCGGCTAGCGATTCTGGGTTTGCGGGATCGCACAGGAGTCCATTTTCTCCATCATCAATCCACTCTCGGACCGACTCGATATTCCCGGCGACAGGAAATGCAGCCACATGCCATTGCCTCAAGAAGAGTATTCGGAGTGCCGTCATGTTCACTCGGTGAAACTGCTACATCTGCCAAACGAAAGAGATCAGCTACCTCACTACGAGATACTGGCGGAAGCAGGCGGACAGCATGTCCAAGGTGAAGGCGCTCAACCCATTTCTCTGCAACCGGACTGCCGTGCATCGCTAAACCGAGAAATATCACGTTCGGTTTTCTTCTTAGGACTAACGGGATGGCCTGAAAAAAAGTATCGTTTCGCACGTAGCCGCGAATGCCGCGCGGATTGAGCACCACGGGAGCGTCGACAGGAATCCGCAAACGCTCTACCAACTGTCGATCTGCTGGTCCTGGATGAAACAAGTCGGTCTGAATACCTCCTCGCGCTCGGAAGAACGGCCGCTGGGTTTTGTCTCTGGCAAACCCCCATTGCCTGCGCCAGGAGGAGGTCACGATGACAATCTGGATGCAGCCCATTCGCACGTGATAACCCGTTTAGTCAGGTAACCGATCAGAGGCGACCCGTGTGCATGCAATGTAAAGTCGTTTCCCCAGACTGAGACTAACAGAGGGATCGTTCTGTCCTTGCAGTGCTTCGGCAGCAAGAATCCCTTCAAACGGAATGCGCATCGCGTGGACAGCTCCGGCTGCAGTTGAGTCAGGAGCTGGCGGATTTGACCAACATAGCGATAGACATCCAGTGGACCGAGCCAATGACGCACATGCGAAAAAAGGGGCATAAATGCCTCTTGGTCACAGTTGTCCAGTGAGGGAATCGTTCTTGGTCGTCCTCCCTCCTACTGGTGTTTCGTATTGGTTGAGAGCCAAACCACGAAATGCGATGGGTACAACATGCAGCGAAGCACCGGCAACATGGCAGGATCGCAAGGATACGAGGAAACGAGATGGACCTCATGCCCAGCACGAAGCAGATAGCGAATCCAGTTCTGCGCGATCGGACTACGGGCATCAGCAAGAAAACAGAGCTTCATCAGCAGACTCCTCAAAAGTCCTCATGCATCCCCCTGCATTGAGCTATGTATTCACGCAGAATGCGTACTGAAGGCTGAGTTGTTCCCGGTATCACATGTCTTCGGCAAAGTGACGAGAAACTTTAGGCCGTATCCAAACTTCCTGACTTAGGATGAAGCATGACAGGGCACATCGATACGGTCCCAGATGCTATCCTCTTTAGACCGTGCTAATCGACGAGACTCCAACTAATCTGCACCAGATGGAAGAGACTCAGATCGAACAATGGCAGCTTGCGTGTCTACGAGTGATACGTTCTCAAATGACTTTTCCGTTGACTGCGAATCCCGGTGCAGTTCGCACCCGATGTCCAGCCTCTTCAATATCTCTGAGGTAAAGCGTATTCCCAGAAGATGAGATTTTATTCCCGAGGGAAACCACTTCTCGCTTCAAGGGCAAATAAGCACAAGGAGTAAACCCATAATCAAGCATTTTCTGGTGTACCGCTGAATCGTCCTGCCCATAACGCCTCCCGTAACCTCTGAGCTCCATAACCACAGCATTCAGCGAGCTTCTCCTAAACGCCTTCTCTCCACCGGTGACAACCTCAGACTCATAGCCTTCAACGTCTATTTTCATGAGAAAAGGCTCTGCTTCTGTCAGCACGTCATCAAGTTTTTTAACCGAGACTTCAACGGTTGCGGCATCTTTGCTACCGTTTGGGACGACATGATTTGTCGAATCGAGCGCCGAGGTGAATGCGAGTGTCCCATTACTGCTCGCAAGCCCAATATTCAGTGCTACAACATGCTCATAGATCCGATTTAGATTAATGTTGTCCAACAGATGGGAAAACGTCACCGGAACAGGCTCAATAGCAATGCTCTTCGAGCCAACTACTTTTGCCGCAAGTACCGTATAGGAGCCAATATTCGCACCAACGTCAACAAAGACGTCAGTCTTTCTGAGTACGTGTAACACGAACGCCATATCGGCAAACTCATGCAGTCCAGCATACAGATTGGCAGTCGCACCAGTCATTCCTCGCTTCATCAACAGACGCGAATCGTTGACAAACGAAACTACGATAGGGCTCGGAAAAACCCGACTACTTAGTTGCCATTGGGCAAAGCGACTGAGAGCAGTGAACTTTTTGCCAGTGCTTAACGGATGATTGATGATAAAGCGTGCGATGTCGAGTAATTTCACTGTGATCCTCCGAAACTCTGAGATATCATTTGTCACTGCTGATACCGTTTCCCCAATGCGTGACCGTACTCTCCTTCTCCTATAACGAGAGAGGTCCCCCTGTGCCTTAGGTTCTTTGCACATATTTGACCGCGCACTCAAAAGTACGAACCATTTTCTCTAGGCTGAAACGATCTTGGACTGTACAGTATGCGGCCTTTGCCATACATTCCCATCGTTGAGGGTTACTGGAAAGCGTCCAGAGCTTTTGACTCAGGTCTGCGACATCATCTGAGGTGAAAAACAAACCATTCGTACCATTCTCCATAGCTCCGATTTCAGGGCCATGAGCTTCACTGCGAGCGACAACGAGCGGCACACCGTAGGCTAGACTGTGAATTGCACTTAACCCGATTGCCCCAGGGAAATTGAGGCCCACGCCGCATTAAACCACGGCGCCAGTTCCTTTTGATCATAGAGCGCACCAAGAAACTGCACCCGTTCAGTCAGGGCAAGCTGTGTCACAAGTTGTACTAAAGCATTTCGCTCCGGACCATCGCCGATAAGGACCAGCTGTGTCTCTGGAGGCAACTGGGGATAGAACTCTCGTAAAACCCTCGAATGAGGCAGTCAACTTTCTTCCGTTTAGTTAGACGGCCAATATAAAGGACATAGTTTCTTTCACTCCGTGGCCGTGGCTGCCGAAGTAACTCTATGCCCTCAGTCTCGATAGAATTGCGTGCCACGAAGGCCTTTGCTTGTGGCACTCCTAGTGAAACAAATCGTTCTTGTTGCTCATCATCGTAGAAGATGAGCGCGTCGGCGACCTGGGCTAAGTGCAAACGCAGACGCACACTTAGTGCAGTTGCAAAGGGGCCCATTCCTTGCCCCCACCAGATCCACTTCACAGTTTTCTGTTTGGCATAAAGACAGGCGAGTACACTGGAAATAATTCGGGGATTAAACTCAGCAATGACGACCTCATACTTGCCAGACCGCAGGAGCGACAATATCCCTCGCTGACATACCATACGCTCTGCTCCGCCGACATAGATATTGTCTAACTGTGTAACGTGTAGTCCGCCGGGTTGTGACAAGCTTTCCAATGCTGAACCGGCAACTGCGTCACCATACGCCATTGTCAACGAAAAATCTGATGATGCCGCCAATCGCTGGAATAATGGTAGTCGATACGGTGGCAGTACTCGTTGGACGATAAGGACGTTAGGCTTCCGCATAGACAACCAGCCTCGATTCAAGTGATTCTTGTCTCAAAGTAATGAGTTGCTCACCTCAAGCTAATATCTGGCGGAGGCAAGGGACCGTTCATACCTGTATGACTTTTGAGCGGTTCTCTTTTCGATTTTTACGAAGAAGCAGGACGTAGCTTTTCATTGAGCAAGATTCCCCAATAGGCATTGACCATGCGGTCCAAACTGTAACGTTCTTCTGCTAATCCTCGCGCATTGCGATGAAAGTGTGACCAGTTGTCGCAGACTTCGAGCGCTGCCTCGCAGAGACCATTGAGGTTACCAAGTGTTTCACATTGCCACGGGTTTCCGACTGGCTGAACACAACGGCCTGCTGTTCTTGCAACCATCTCTGGCAGCACACCGGCATGAATCCTAGTCCGGCGTCCCACGGCTAATGCCTCAATCACACTATTTGGACATGCTGCGAGTACATCAGTAGAGACGTATAGTTTGGCTCCGCGATAGAAGTATGGCAGTTCAGCATTGGGAATAGCGCCACGAAAATGAACGAAGGGATACTTCACCACAGCCTCACGCTGCACCCCCGACCAGAGACTTCCAAACATGAGCACCTCACTCTTGAGTCCGCGCTCGCAGAGTTCACGAGCCAGTTCTAGCTGTATCGAGTGATCGTTATCCCTTGAGTTCCCTCTACACTGATCACACAGACATCCGCTTCCGACTAGTATCTCCTTGATGGCCAAACTGAGAGAGATCAACTCCGTTATAGATCAGGTGCTCCTTCTTCGTGCTTCGACCGAAGCTTTTCGCCCACCAGTCGGCAACGAATTGACTTTGGTACACGATATGATCAGCAAGGTGCCTGCGTACGAACGCCATGGTAAAGTTACGAAATTCTGCCAAGAAAGAAGTCCGGAGACCGAATGACATACGGCGGTGCATCCAGTTGAGACCACCGAGACGCTGATTATGAATCCCTCTTTTCTTACATCTCCAGAGTGCACCAAGATGTTTGGTGGCATTGATAACGAGAACCGCATCGTAGGGGGTATCCATGAAATCATGGGTTACCTCCACCTGCTTTGCAAAGAGGCCGGAAGTCAGCTTTTTTTGAAATGAGGCTGGTCCGCCAACTCCACCGCGTTCTGATGGAATACATATCTTCCTTACTGTTTTCATAGTCACTCTCTATTAGTGAACATTTACTGTCAATTTAATGTACTTCTCCATCACCACATTTCCTCACGAGAGAGAGAGTCTTGGTACGTCTCCTGCCACTCAACCTGCGGACGCAGCCACTGTTCCGCCTGAGGCCGACTCACGAGGAGCAACAGACCGAGCCACAGCCAGTTTCGCATCTCTCCTGTCGCCAAGTTGGCATTATGAAAGCACGAATGAATGAGGAGACACGTATTCGCTGCCAAAAAAGCGAGGAGCCACAACGCAGGTATCGTATCCTTCGTTCGTTGTAACAGTCGTAGTTTCTTCATTCCTTGCCGCAGCACCGAACCATAGAGGAGGGCTAACGCGACTGCGCCGGGACCAACTCTACGCCAGTAGTCAAGAGGAAGTTGTGGGGAGCAATAGCTTTTCCCTTGAACATGATTTGTTCGATCGCCAGCCCATACTTTTCGTCGGCTATTCCCAAAGACGCAGCATCCAACGCATCGAGGTTCTCGAATCCCTGAGGTTTTCCGAATGGGAAATGCCATAGTACGGGCCCAATGCAGCCCATGTCGCTCCCAACCGTGCATCTTGACCAGTGCCGTCTTTCACGAACTGGGCGTAGGCGACGCACACGGTTGCGGCAAGAACGGTGGCTATGGGAAGAAACTTGAGAGACAATCGCCGAGTCCCTACCATTAACAATAAGATGCCACCGACAACACTCAAAATTCCAGAGCGACTTTGCGTCACAAGCAGACCGGTAAAAATGGCAAAGAGCATGACAAGAGCGGGAAGGGGTGAAATACGCACCAATACGATGTCAGTTCGTCGTTGTATAATCCAAGAGAAGAGCAGAACCACCCCAATCCCCAACATACTGAAAGGAAACGCTACCGGAGATGCTTCCAAACCTGTTGGTGCACCAATTTTCCAACCGCCGTGGAGGGTCATGTAGACAGTTCTCTCCCAGGTCCAAGAGGCATAGCCGGGAAGCTGTAAGACCGCGACAGCGCCACTAATGGCACCTGCTAGTGCAAGCGCATAAAATATCACTTTCTGTGTTTTTTCATGCTTGAACAGCGCACAGTTGCAGAATGCGATCAGGAGTCCCGTCAAGAACTGGATAAATCGCAACATCTCCCACCCATCCAAGGCCGACCGCAGGAAAATAGCGACTCCCAACACCACGATCAGACTCCACTGAAAAGGTGAGAAGAGGAGAAGCGTCCTCGCAAAGAGCTGAGTCCGAAACAGTATCAACCACCCTGCGAGGATCCATATGAGGATGACTTGGAGCGGAATCTCGGCAACTTCGACTGACCACGGTTGTACCGTGAAAAGCATGAGGGCAACGCCGAGCAACCACAACACCGGCGTGGGTGGTCGAGAAACGAAAGACGCCATCACTTCTGATCTTGTTTGACTGAGGACGCCCGTGTCTGGAGTTGCAATGATGTACCCCTCATGAGGACTTTACACTCCAGGAAGTGGTTGAACAGCCTTTACTCGAGTGAACAGTTGCTGCTTTTGTTTTGGGGAGAGTCCCAGCGTCACGCAACAAGCCATTAATAAGAGAAAGCTTGTCCCAACCGCAGCCCCCCATGAGGTCCACTCTTTTACGACGCGTCTCTTGGCCGACATGAGCTGAGAAGGCAAACAAGGCCATCGTTACCAGTAGTGGCCGCCACCACGAAATGGGTTGCGCCTCAGTAGAGTGCTGGAGAAATGCATTGACAAGTAACGGATACGAGATCGTCAAGACTAAGCGCCCGACCAGCAGACCGAGGCAAAGGCCAATCATGCCGAACTTCGGGGTTAGTACGAGTGCAAGTCCGAGCGACAACACAGCAGCTACTGTACCTAGTGCCACTTTTTTACGCAGAATCCAAAGTTAAATCGAGAATACCTGCCTCATTCCGAATAAAAATCAACTGTATGGCAAGTAGGACGAGAAGAAAGTTGGTGAGCTCCCCAGCGTAGTGCTCGTTCCCAACCCAAAGATGGACAAAAGAGCGATTCCAGAGCAATACCATCGCTCCACACACTGTCGTAAATAACCAACTATAGAGCAGTATTTCCTGGCGTAGGGTAGCAACTTTAGGGAGTTGTTTTGTCCGACTAACCCGCCAAGCCCAGGGCTCGTCACGCCCACACCCATTGTCGTCAAGCCGGCAAGCATCTGAATGGCGTATCCAGTCACGGTGAAAATTGGTGACCGCAGAAGCCGAACCCAGATAAGCAAGAGAACAATATCACAAGTAAACAACAGCTTATCCACTAAGGCCCACGCCAGAAACCAGCCACTCTGAGTGAATCTTGCTGCACCTCACTCCATGTTGGTCGCTCAATGCCAAACCAGGAAAGGTGTTGAAACGCAATTCGCCAGAATAGGAGCCCCAGTCACCAACGCAGACGGCGATCTTGCTTGCTGCCAATCCAACGAGTCCCCATCCCCGCGCCACAACAAGGGCTGAAAGTAACCCGCCCATTACTGTCAGTCCTACTCCGAGGCCCATTCGCCTGTAACCCAGGTTCATTCCTCGCAAGGCAGATGCTGGTAATTCGACAAGCCCAGCAATGAGCAAATTTGTGACGAGCAATCCACTCGTCATGTACATGACGGATACATTTCAGGAGGGATTTTTGCCACATAGGGAGAGAGCCACACCACGACACTACTGAAGACAAGCAACCCAGGAGAGCCCCAGGCCCAGAGTGCAGCACCAATATCGCGTCGCTTTTGTGCGTCATCGGTCGAATCTTGATGATTGGCAATGACCCATTTCAACACCTGACTCGATCGTCCATCAGCCACGGAAATCGCGCCAGTGAAACGCTGGAGCGCCTGCCACACCCAAAAACAGAACTCCCTAATCCCCCGAGCAATACTGGGGTAATGACAAATGAGACAACCATACCGCCGATATAATCGAGCGAACCGGCAAGGGCATTGAGAGATGCCTTTTGTCAACTGCTGTCTGCGCATATTTCGCTTTGATCTAAAAATTGGATGGAACTAGGAACCGCCCCGACAAAGATGCTTTCGGCAGAAAAAGAGAAAACTTTACCAGCAATGGGGATTTTCTGAGATGCGCCTCGGGGAAATGCGTCTCCGTCGTCACGTTCAGCGACCTGCTGACTCTTTATAGAAGCGGGACTGAACTTTCGGTAGTAACGCTTTACCTCTTCCCCTTTTGAGAGCAGATCATTTTCGTTGAGTCGCTGCTGTAAAGCGACGTATCGCTGTCGCACTAAGGCATTGTTGGGTTCGAGGTGTAGTACCGTTGCATATGCCTTTTCCGCTGCTCCGAATTGCTTCCGTCCTTCTTCAGCCTGGCCAAGCAGGTCAAGGGCAGAAACAGAATTTCCCTGAAGTTCGATCGCTTTCTGTAGCGTCAGTACAGCTCGATCAAAGTTTTGTTCTTGTAGGAACAAGCGTCCGAATCGCACCTGTGCATCAAAAGTCCGAGGGTAACGTTTGAGCACCTCTTGCAATATGGATTTGGCTTCGTCCATCTTACCGGCTCTCCGTACTGCCTCAGCAAGGGACATGAGTAATATCATCGGAGGTGCTCCTTGCTTGATACCCGTGTTCACAATATCTTTTGCCTCAGTGATTGCCCCTCTAGGAACCAGCACTTCATTCACAAGTAGTTGATAAGGAACAGGGTCAGTGGGAGTAAGCTGGCAGACCTGGCGTAAAAAGGATTCTGCTTTCTTCCCCTCCCCGGCTCGCGCATACGCTCGGGCCGCCTCAAACAAGGGGCGAACTCGATAACGGTCTGCTGTTTCCCCTTCTCTGCCGCCTTTACCATAGGTCTCCCCAGCCTCTGAGAATCGATTCAGTATAGTATAAAAACTCACCACAGCCCCATCCCCGAGTTAGCAAATCCCGCCAGTCTGTTGCCTTCACCATCCCCTCCTCGATCGCTCGCAGTTCCGGCGGATCAAGTGATGGAATTGCTTCGGAAGCCAGATAAAAATGCGTGCCAAGAAGAGGAGAGTTAAAAACCGACTGCTGGACTTCTTTCAGAGCGGCTTCCTGTTGTCCTTGCTCAAGGAGCGCAACGATATATTGATCGCGGATCTCTGGATTGAGTGGAGTCAACCGCAGGGCAATCTCAAGTTCTTTCATCCGCTCCGGAAGCGGCACGTTTTCTTCTTGGAGGTCAAAGAAGGCAACGTGACCGTCAGAGCGTGCGGGAAAGGCGAGAATATTTTCTCGAGCCTCAGCTATAGAAGTGAAGTCGTCAGGATCGTTTCGGCGAGTAACTTTCTCCTGCGTGAGCGCTACAACACCCAGAACGACAGCCAGTATTCCCACACTCACAGCGAGAGGAGTTTGCCATCGACGACTGCTCTTACCTCCAAGATCGGAGTCCCGACTTCCAACCATCCGCAACCCTACAGCGATAAGGGTAGCAAAAAGCAAGGCATTCGCCGGTATTTGTAGACTAAAATCAAACCCTTCGTGAAAAGCCATCGCGGCGAGTGCTGCTATGATGCCCGCGATAAGTGACATGTATGGCGAGGTCGCTGTTTGTAATTTTTTCCACATCCGCATAACAACAGAGGTGAAAAACCACACCAACAAACCAAGGCCTAATACGCCGGTCTCCGCAAGACACTGAAGATAATCGTTATGCGCTTCCCGCCATGGCAAAGGATCCCACGGAGGACGTTGGTAGTGCGGAAACAATTCTGGCCATGCTCCGAATCCCACCCCAAGAAGTGGGAAGTCGCGGATCATGCCCAATGAATCCTGCCACACCAACAACCGATCACTCAGTCCGGAGTTAACCGCCAGGGTTTCCTCTAATCGCTCGTCGATCTGGTTCCGCCCTGATGATCCGATAAATAGGAGCGTAAGGAAGACGAAGATACCGCAGCCGAGAACCACCTGGCGAAGTCGTGAGAAGCCAAATTGCGAGAAAAATCTGAGGCTGTTGTTCGAGAGGTATCCTGCGTAGTAACCACAGGAAAATACGCAGTCGCTAAGCTTGTACCAATCCACCCACCACGCGAAAGACTGAGCAGTATGCCAACGAAAGAAACAAACAAGGCAAACACACAGAAGATCTTGAAGGCATTTTCCTGCTTGCGAGAAGCAAAAAACCTCTGAGCCGAAATCCCACCAAGCAGTAGGGGAAAGATGAGTACAAGGTAGTTGGCAAAATGGTCGCTATTGACAAATGGACCACTCGCACGGGGAGTGATATCCGGTAAAGCACCTTCCCACTGTTCCGGAACAAAGAACCACAAGATCTTGCCGTTCCAGAAAAAGCGTTGGATGACCCCGATGGTGGCAATGAGGGCTCCACTGGTCAGAACGATAACGAGAATCGTGCGCACGAATCGACGTTCGGCGTTTTTCGTGTTGTCCTCGCTCATAGGGTACAGAAGTAAAAGAGCGAAGAACCCGACATAGGCAAGGAGCTGCAGTAAGGCGGCGCGGGACAATTCCGGCGCAACAGATAACGGCATCCACTCTCCCACTGTAGCTATACAGGTGAGACAGCGATTTGAGGCAGAGACCGCCGTACTGACACTGCTCTTAGCCTCGTCTCCTTGTCTCTCTGTCTCTATCTCCGTCTTCGTCTCTCCCTCTTCTTGCTTCAGCCACTCCCAGTACGGACTTTGTTCAGGCCATCCTGGTAAGCTGTGACGGTACAATGTGTACGTCGCCGGAGAGAGTCGAGCCAACAGTTCAGGCGGTAGCGGAACAAGCTGCAAACCGATAAGTCCCACAAACAAAAAAAGAGGAAGAAAGAGACGGCGAATTAAAGATAGATGCTCGGGCAACTGCACTGCAGGAGAGACCTGCTGCCATTTCATCACCACTAGTTTTCCCATCCAGAACGCAATCAGAAAAAACACCACGCCTTCCATAAGAGAGTAGGCTTGATGGTGGACGGCACCAAAGGCTAACGGGGTAAAAAGGAGTAGGAAGCAAATGCCTCCGATGATAAGGCGGTCGCACAGACGGAAAAGAACCGAAGGTGTCGCACTCACGGGCTTAACCATAGATTATTCATCAGGGAAGAAACGACCCTAAACGACAAGGCATGAGATTGGCACACGGGAGGTATCACCCTGAACCTTTCGCGTCCGCTCATCTTGAGCGTAGGTGCGCAGCACCGAAGTCGAAGGACACTCAAGATAAACTCCGTGAAGGGTCTCTCTGAGAGATTCTTTGCGAAGCCTGTCCTGAGCGTACCCTGAGCTTGTCGAAGGGGAGTGGGGCTCAGAATGACACGCACGCACAGATGCGGGCGAAAACGTCCCATGTCATGCTCCTCGGAGGATGACTCCCATGCCCCCGTTACGCCGACATTTTTCTTTGGTCGAAATTGTCACTCTGGCTTCCATTCCACTCTTCACTATTGCGGCGGTAATAAGACGAGTAGTGACCATAGTAATAGGCGTAGTCACCTTTCACCATGTCAACTCGATTGAGGACCACCCCCAGAATCTTGGCCCGAGCGTATAAGAGCCGCGAACGTGCTTCCTTCACCAGATGCCGAGGGGTTTTCTGACCGTTGACCACCAACACAACCCCATCGACCAACCGGGTCATCAGGAGCGCATCACTGACAGGCAGCACTGGTGGCGTGTCGACGATCACGCAATCGAACTGCTGCAGAAGATTGGCCATCAGCTCCTGCATCTTCCGTGAGCCCACAAGTTCCGCTGGGTTTGGTGGCACTGCGCCACTCGGTAAAAGAAAGAGGTTCTCTGTTGCGGTGGGCTTGATAACTTCCTGTAGCTCACGCTGCCCGGCCAAGACCTCTGTAAGCCCCGCCCAATTTCTTACCCCGAGCACTTTATGACAACGAGGGCGGCGCAAGTCTGCATCAATCACAGCTACCCGTAACCCCATCTGGGCAAAGATCACCGCCGTGTTGATAGTCGTGAGCGTTTTCCCTTCTCTCTCCGTTGCACTGGTAAAAAGCAGCGTTCGTGGTGCTTCGCCTGCACGGGAAAGAAAAAGCGCCGTCCGCAACGTCCGATAGGCTTCAGCAATCAGTGAGAGCGGATGGTGAGAGAGCACGAGTTCCGTCCGCGGGGATGTCGTGAGTGCACGAGAAACAGCCTGCGGCTCAGTACCCTCAACTTGCTCTTGCTCCGGAGCCTCAAGTACTTTCGGTCCACTTCCTGCAGTATGAGCGATAGTCGCGAAGTCTGGCACTACCCCGAGACTGGGAAGTCCGAGATGACGTTGGACTTCCTCTGGTGTTTTAATTGTATTGTCGATGTACTCAAGAAAGAATGCGACCCCAACCCCGCCAAGTAATCCGACCAACGAGCTGAGAAGTATAACTACTCCCTTTTGTGGTTTTGAAGGAGATTGCGGAACCTCTCCCTTGTCCACCACTGACACATTGGAACTCCGCAACTCAGCGGCTACTCCCATCTCTTTCATCCGCTGCAAGACGCTGTCGTAGAGCTGACGGTTGGTATCAACCTCACGAGCCAGGATTGCATAATTGACTGACGCATCTTTGAGCCCCAACGTCGCAGTTTTTTGCTCCTCCATTTTCTCGCGCAAGCTTGTTTCCTTGCCTTCAGCTGCAAGAAAGGCAGATTCAACCCCTGCCACGACTCGGGTGATTTCAGCGTTGATGCGTTGCCGAGTTTCTTCAATCTGTGCTTTCAGTTCGACCACCTTCGGATAGTCGGGTTTAAAGCGGGCCAAGAGTTGGGCGTATTCCGCCTCCATGGGTGCCAATTGCCCTTTCAACAGGTGAATAAGTTCGCTCTCGAGTACAGACGGCAAGGAGGCATAATCACGCTTACGAACAAGACGCACCTGAGCCTCTAACTCGATGCGATCTGCCTCGGCTTCTGTCAAGCGCTTGTTCAGGTCCGACAAGCGATCGACCACAATATTTTCTTTTTCATCGAGGGAGAGAATCCCTTTGTCACGGCGGTAGTCGTTGAGAGCAGCTTCCGACTTTTCGACTCGCTCTTTCAGTTCGACGAGCTTTTCTTCGAGAAACTGTTGCGCTTCGATATTCGCCCGCGTCCGCAGTTCGACACCGTAATGCATATACGCTGTAGCATGCGCGTTGACGAGACGTGCTGAGAGTGCCGGGTCTGGTGAAGTGAATAGCACCTTGACTAAGCGTGTTCGTGGGAATGGTTTCACCTGCAGTTGGTTCAGATAGGTCTTCATCACCCGTGGATCAACGGTCGATTGATCCTCACTTGGAGTCTTTGTTGAGGCTCTTCCGAGCCAACTGCGGACCTGCGCCCAGACGTCGGCAAACAATCCCTTTTGTTCTTTCTTCACGAACCAATCGTGCTGTTCAAGATTGTGTTCTTGAATCACTTGAGCAGCGAGGGCACGGCTCTTCAGAAGTTCGTACTGAGTCTTATAGTAATCATATTCATCAGGTCCGAGCGCCTCGGCCTGTGCTCCTTCGACTTTCAGTGCCTGCGGTGCCTTACGTTCCACCAACAAGGTTGTTTCTGCTGTGTACTGTGGCGTCATCATGAACACCACAAGAGTTGCAAATCCGACCACGCCAAGCACGCATGCTCCAATCAATTGCTTATGCTTGTGCAGGACACGCCAGTAATCGCGCAAATGCGGTTCTTCCTCAACTACGGGTTCTTGAAAACCTATAGGCCCTCCCCGGTCTGGTGTCGGGCTCGGTTGCAGCACGTATGGAGATAGTTCACGCATAGAAAGGCCCTTTTGTTTCGCAAATAATGAGAAGTTCCCCCACGATAGACAGTACTCTACAAGTGTCGCACGCTATCGCTCTCGTGCGACCGACCACCGGATACACGGTACCCAACTGAAAAACTGAACTTAGTAGATAGACGCCCCAACTCGGACCATAGTGGTAATGATTGAGTACACCCCGTACGGTCCCACTTTAAGTGGTGAGGATGGCATGGCAATGATATCGCCTTCCTGGACGGCGATATCTTGGCTTTCACCCCGTTTGATCTTCTCCAGGTCGGCAACAAAGGAAATTTTTCCCCCATCCCTCTTTGCACGAATGAGTTCGACGGCTGAGGAATTCGCGGCAAAATGCGGCCCTCCCGCCGCCACGATGGATCCCAGCAGTGTGAGTCCAGGAGTAATCTTGTATGATCCTGGCTTCTCAACCCAGCCTTCGACGAGCACCTCACCACCAGGAGGGATCATCAGCACATCGCCCGGCCGGACAGGCATAGTCAGATGGATCTGACTTCCTCCCTGAGACAAGGTCTGGAGATTAATCACAACGGGGTCCGGCTTCGGAACTAACTGGGAATGCGGCCCATTACTGAAAGCCACCATCGCGCTTGGAGAAGTCGCTGCACCATTTGAGACTTGTGTTGTTGATTCGGACGGAAACAGTAGCACACGTGGTGCAGACTCTGGAGTCATGCCTCCTGCCAACCCAATCAGATCAAGAACGGTATTACTCCCATTCGTGAGGCTGTACAGTCCAGGTTTTTGCACCGCACCGGTCACTGCCACTTGCCGGCTCCGATACTCGCGCACGAAGACATTCACCTGGGGATCGTCTCATATATTTTGCTTCCAGGCGGCGACGGATCTCGTCACGGAGTTGTGCTTCCGTCAAGTTTGCGGCTTGGATCACCCCAACCAGCGGGAGCGTGATCGTCCCGTCCCCAGTAATCCGTGCACTAAAGGTCTGGATTTCATCCAAGTTGGGCACGGAGATTTCGAGTACATCGCCTGGGCCTAAAGGATAGTCTGCAAGCGCTGCTTCACGGGTACGTTTGTACCACAACTTCGTGAGCATCTCAGCGTCATTGGTGTCGTTACTCGCGATCAACGTTCCACTCCCTCACATTCCCCGGTGACGTCAGGCCAATGCTAGGAGAAACTACAGGACTTTCTAAATTAACCTGAGTTGTCGTCCCAACAGGCTGCACGACACCGATTGGCCGCGAAGACGGAGTACACCCCAGGAGAGCGACTATGAACATCACAATCGAGATAAGACCTACTGCAAAGCGCATATTCTTTTCCCCCACCGTTCTCTGCACTGCTTACGCACTTGGACTGTGCTTAGGATCATCCCTTTTCGTGTCTGCTAGCTCCTGTTTCGCTTCATCAAGGTCTTTTTTCGCTTCTGCTAGCGCCACCCTCTTTGCCTCTAATTGCAGCCTGGGAAATCTCGCCTTTTTTGAAAGCCTCTTTCGCTGCTTTCAGCGCCCGTTTTGCCTCTTTCTCAGCCTGCCTTGCTTCTGCCACCTCTATCCTTGCTTCTGCCACTTCGACCTTCTGCTCGGCAGCGGCAATCTTGTTCTCGAGTTTCCGGCTTTTTTCGTCGAACTCAGCTTGAGAAATTTCGCCATTGGCAAGTTTTTGCTGAAGTGCATTCAGTTGATTCTGGAGCCTGGCAAGCTTCGCCTCGGCCTTGGCTAATTTCTCCTGGGTCTTCTTGACCGCCTTTGCTATATTTCCGGTTGCCGGTTTCGCAACTCTCTCGATACCCGCAAGGACGATCGGAGATGAAGTCGTGGACTCGGCTTGCACCTCTGTAGGGGAGTTCCCAGCGTGAGCAGTCGTGGTTCCCAGCCCTAACGACGCTACCAGAGCAGCCGTAGCCCCATAGGAGAGTAAGAAGCGGAAGTTTTTCATGATGATTGTCCTCCTACAGGCAGAATCGGATAGAGGCGCGGATTCTTTAGAGGAAAGTAAAGTGTTCCACTAAGAAAAGAGGAAAACAAAAGGAGATTCTTTTGTTAAGGAGATTTCTTACCTGCGTGCCTTGAGACACTGAAGACACCGTAGCGTGCCAGCAGGAGGGTGAGGGAAGCAGTGAGAAAGAAGAGGCGATAAGAAACGAGGAACGAACGTTCGCCTCTCCTATCATATACTGACGATTAGTGAGCCAGAAGTTCTGGACAGTGGAGTCGCACCTGCATCAACATCTCCTCGTCAGAGATCGAGGTCGTACGCTCCTGGCGATATTGGGCATCAACCCAGTCGGCAATTTTCTGCACGGCTGCGGATCTTTTTTCGACTCGTCGGACGTTGGCAAGATTGAAATAGGTATTGATCCACCACGACACGCCAGCTGTGCCGGAGGTTTTATCCACCGCAACTCGGGGCGGCCGCCGCAGGACTTTGTTGGTATCAAAGATGTTGTAGATCTCTTCGTCTTTCAAAAGGCCGTCAGCATGAATGCCAGCACGTGTCACATTAAAATCTCGACCAACAAAGGGATAGTTTGGTGGAATACGGTAGCCAATCTCATGTTCAAAGTAATATGCGATCTCGGTAATAACGGATGTATCTATGCCGTTAGTGTCTCCGGTGAGCGAAATATAGTCCATTACCAAGCCTTCAAGCGGCGGGTTTCCTGTGCGCTCGCCATACCCTAAAAGTGTCCCGTTAGCATACATGCAGCCGTACAGCCACGCCGCGGTGGCATTCGCCAACACTTTGTGAAAATCGTTATGCCCATGCCATTCTAAACACGCTGGAGGTACACCACATTCGCGGCGTAACCCCTGGATCAGTTTCGGCACGCTCCGTGGTAACGCTACACCAGGAAACGGCACGCCAAACCCCATAGTGTCACACACGCGGATCTTAATCGGAATCCCGCTTTCTTCGCGGAGCCGCATCAACTGCGACACAAACGGAACCACGAACCCATAGAAATCCGCCCGCGTCGCATCCTCAAGGTGGCAACGAATCTGAATCCCGGCATCGAGTGCTGCTGTCACTACATTCAGGTATTCTTCGTACGCTTGGCGACGAGTTTTCTTGAGCTTCAGAAAGATGTGGTAGTCCGAGCATGAAGTGAGAATCCCTGTCTCTTTTAACCCTACTGCTTTCACAAGTTGAAAGTCGGATTTCACCGCCCGAATCCAGCCGGTTACCTCCGGAAACTGATATCCACGTTCGAGGCACTTCTGCACCGCCTCGCGGTCCACATCAGAGTAGAGAAAGAACTCGGCTTGGCGGACCACCCCTCGTGGGCCACCGAGACGATGGAGCATCGTGTAGAGGTCAACGATCTGTTGCACTGTATACGGCGGCCGCGCCTGCTGCCCATCGCGGAAGGTGGTATCGGTAATGAAAAACTCCGGTGCAGGATCGAGTGCTTCGTTGACACCATCAAAGACCACTTTCGGCACTGTGTCGTAGGGAAAGATGTCGCGGAGCAAATTCGGCTCAGATACGTCATGTACTTCGTAGTGATTGACTGCCATAGGAGACCTCCTCTCTCTCTCATTGTCCTGAAAACGATGGAGTTCTGCACTGAGTGTACGAATTATATTTATATTGTCAACATTGATTTATTGATCAATATAAAATATATTTCTCTGTCTCTGAGGGAGGATCTGACGTATGGGAAAAGGGCAGTATCTCAGCGCGCAGGAAGCAGCTGAGACATTAGGAGTGAGTGCAGCAACCCTGTATGCGTATGTGAGTCGAGGATTGATTCGTTCCGAAGCTGCCGACGGCAGCAAACGGGTGCACCGCTATCACCGGGACGATGTAGAGCATCTTAAAGAACGCAAAGAAATACGTCGCAACCCTGCGCAGGTAGCGGCCAAAGCTTTGCACTTAGGATCACCAGTGCTTGAGTCGGCTCTCACACTTATCACTGATGGACGATTGTATTACCGTGGGCACGATGCAGTGACTCTCGCAATGACTAGGAGCGTTGAGGAGGTTGCTGCGTTACTCTGGCTCGGGGATCTTGTCACCGAGCCCGTACCTCTTTTCGACACCACGAACCAAAAGCTTGCGTCACGCTGTGTAACTATGCATAAACGGCTATCCAACATACTGACGGACTTGGCTCCGGTCGAACTATTTCAGATATTGCTACCGATGGCAGCAGTCGAAGATTTGGCAGCGTATGATTTCCGCCCGTTGGCCGTCGCCCAGACTGGCGCACGTATTCTCCGCTTGCTAACCCTCGTCGGGGTTGGCCAGCAGAACAGTAGCCACGGCATTGCCCAGACGTTACAAAAAGGCTGGGCCCCGCAGCAGCCCGAAGCGACCGCACTTTTACGAGCTGCATTGATTCTGTGTGCAGATCATGAACTCAATGTCTCGGCATTCACTGCTCGGTGTGTGGCGTCGGCAAACTCAACACCGTACGCAGTTGTCACCGCAGGTTTAGCTGCACTGCAAGGCGCAAAGCACGGTGGGTACACCGATCAAGTTGAGGCATTTTTACGCGAAGTACAGACACCGTCTCAGGTGCGAACAATCATCTCAAACCGTTTGAAACGTGGAGAGTGGCTTCCTGGTTTTGGCCATCCACTGTACCCCGACGGCGACCCGCGCGGTAAGGCATTACTCGAATTGATCGCTCAGACATATCCCCGTGCTTCGGCAGTCACCCTCGGGAGAGCTGTTATCGATCAAGTACAGCGAACGATCGGACAATCCCCAACGATTGACTTCGCGCTTACAACACTGAGCAGTGCACTGCAGCTTCCGTCTGGCGCAGCGCTAGCCCTCTTTGCTATAGGGCGCACGATCGGCTGGATCGGTCACGCCATTGAACAGTACCAACTCGATCAACTTATTCGTCCACGCGCGCAGTATGTTGGTCCAGCTCCGCTTCCCTGATAATGACAAAGGACCACCACAGAGGGTTGCTCTTACACCAGACAGGTCAATCGGCAGTTCATATTATCGACGTCATACTCGTCGACACATTTGTTGGCTCGCCGTCTTCTTTGTCGTATTCCTCCAGCTTGCGATACAACGTCTTGCGGTCGATGCCAAGAATATCTGCAGCTTCTTTCTTTTTACCTTCGGTGAACTCAAGTGCGAGGCGAATATATTCCCGTTCGAGGTCAGCCAAGGAGCGACGTCGCAGGAGGGCGTGTTCTAGCCCGGAGACTTGAGGTTTACTAGCAGTGAGGTGCGCTGGCAGATCGTTAGGTGTAATCTCCTCCCCCCGACATAATACGAGGGCACGCTCAATAGTATTTTCCAATTCACGGACGTTTCCCGGCCATGGATAATTCAACAGAATGCGTAGCGCATCAGCGGACAATCGTCGTACTTGCGAGGCTTGGGACGAGCGAGTGATGAAATGCTGTAGCAGTAATGGCAAATCTTCCGGTCGCTCACGTAGTGACGGGATGTGGATGTCGACGACACTCAGCCGATAGAAGAGATCTTGGCGAAATTCTCCTCGCTCGACCGTACCACGCATGTCACGATTAGTCGCCGCAATAATCCGCACATCAACTTTTTCTACCTTGGTCGCACCGAGTGGGCGGACTTCTTTGTCTTCGATCACGCGGAGCAGCTTCGCTTGCAGGAGCAACGGCAATTCGCCTACTTCATCGAGGAATAAGGTCCCTCCGTCGGCTTCAACAAACAGCCCTTTCTTATCCTTCCGGGCATCAGTAAACGCCCCACGAACATAGCCGAACAGTTCGCTTTCGAGTAACTGTTCCGGGATCGCAGCGCAATTCACTGGGACAAAAGGAGAGTGCTTCCGTCCACTCTGGTAATGTAGCGTGCGCGCGAGCAGATCCTTTCCTGTGCCACTCTCACCGGTCAGCAGGATGTTGACCGGACTTTCTTTGACACGCTCGACCAACTCAAACACCTGCTGCATAGCCGCACTTTTGCCAATGATCTGGTCGAAGTGATAGTGAGATTCGACTTCCTTCTGTAATCGCAGGACCTCGGTCCGCAGATGTTTTTCTTCCAGAGCCTTTTGTACGATGAACAGGAGGTCCGCACTTTTGAACGGCTTGGTGAGGTAATAGAATGCTCCTCCGCGCATCGCTTCTACGGCACTCTCAATCGTCCCAAAGGCAGTAATCATCACGACTGCAATGCTCGGGTCGCGGAGTTTCGCAGCCCGTAAGACTTCCATGCCTTTCATGCCATCCATCACCATATCCGTGATGAGTAAGTCTGCGCCTTCTTTCTCTAGTGCGGCGACGACCTCAGTCCCTCTCTGGTACGCCTCTGTGGTGTAGCCTTCATCACTCAGGAGATCGACGAGAAATGACCCCATTTCTCGCTCATCATCCAGTACGAGAACTCGCGCACGGCCCCTACGCTCCGCCGTTAGCATGAAATTCCTCCCCTAGACTCAATCATAGTCACTGATTGTTCTCCAATCGCGAGATCTTTCTGAACCGGTAACGACACGATGAATCGTGCCCCGCGTCCGGCCTCACTCTCAACGCGAATCTCCCCGTGATGATTGAGAACAATCTCGCGGCTGATTGCCAATCCTAGGCCGGTCCCACTCGATCCTTTTGTCGTAAAGAACGGCTCAAACACACGAGGAAGATCGTCCGGATGAATCCCAGGACCAGTATCCGCAACAATCACGTCAACAGTTGCCTCTCTGTTGCTATGCCCCTGTTCTACAAGTTGGGTCTTCAACGTCACCGAACCCACCGTTCCTACTGCTTGGAGTGCATTCACAGTGAGATTGAGAAGAACCTGTTCGAGTTGGTCCGGGTCGACCTGCACTGCCGGAAGCGCGTCTTCTAATGCCAAGGCAAGGATGACTTCAGCTCCAGCTTGTTGCTCTTGCTCACCAATCACTTCGCGAACGTGACGAACGATGTCATTGACCGACACTACCCGTAAGCGCGGCTCTGGTCGTCGTGCCAAGGTTAACAGTTCACGGAGGAATCCACTGATACGTTCGATCTGAGAAATAATCACCCGAATGAAATTACGATCTTTCTCAACCAATCCTTCTTGTCGTAACAGCTGCTCTGCTCGTCCTTGGATGACATTGAGTGGCGTACCAATCTCGTGGGCGAGACGTGAAGCGAGTTGTCCTAAGGCCGCAAGTTTCCCAGAATGGCGCAGAGTTCGCTCCAACCGCAACTTTTCCTCGCTCTCGACAAGCAGACGATGCTGGGCAGATTCCAGCCGGCTGCACATACGATCAAATTCTTGTGCGAGGCGACCGATTTCATCGCGACGCGTCGTTGCCAGACGTTGATCGAATCTCCCCTGACCGATAACTTCAATCTGTTGTGCGAAGCGGTTGAGAGGTTGCGTAACTCCACGACGAATCATTACGGGAACGATAAGAACTAGCACTCCCATTAAACCAGCAGTTGTCAGTAGCGTTTGGTAGGCTCGTGCACGAAACTCATTGGTGAATAGTGGCAGATCTTCGATGACCAAAAATGCAGCGATTCCTTCCCCCTCTGAGTTTGCAATCGGCCCGACGCGGTAATACCGTTGTGCCTTTCCTTCGGTAAGCAATCCCTCGGCCGGAGTGCGAGAATCAATAATCCCACGAACATCGACATCCGGTAGTTTACGATTCTCTAGTGAGGCCGAAAGCGAGGTGATATCACCGTTACGATTATAGAAGGCCACCCCAAGTACGTTCTCAAATCCACTGATCCCGACGACGAGGCGATCGAAGTATCGCTCTGGCGTATCTCCCCCCGCAGTATCCAATGCAAGTTGCAAAGTGCGACTAAGAGTTGATACTTCGCTCCGCAAATCGACTAAGAGATTGGCACGTGTCCGCTCGACACTAAGATACAAGTCGATTCCCATGACCAAGAGGACACCAACTAAGAGATAGCAGGTAAGTTTATTGCCTAGGCTCATAGTCTCCGGGGCAAGATGCCACAAGTTTCCTCCCAACGCCTCATCTAGCCCCCATTTCTCTGTTTCTATCGTGAACCCCGACAGAGGAAAAGACATGGTCACAAGTTTTCCTTGATGATTTTCCACAATATTCTTTGTTCTTTCAAAAGAGGTGCCAATTAACTCACCAATCCAGATAGGAAGCGAAGAACTTCTCGATGGTCTTTCAGATAACACTGAGCTGCAGAGGCGCGAGGTGGATCGGCCACGATAATTGTTACCCCACGCTCGCCAAGGGCCACAAACGCCTCCTCGTCGGTTAGATCGTCTCCTATGTAGATAGGGAGGGTGTTGGTATACTTTCCAGCGAGGAGAAACTGCACGGCCTTCCCTTTGTTGCTACCGACTGGCCGAACCTCGACGACTTTTTTTCCGTGGATCACTTCCAATGTAATTCCTTTGCGTTGATATTCCCGTACGGCAGCAAGAAATCCTTCAATGACCCGCATGTCCTCTGGTCGCGCGAGGCGATAGTGGAGTGCAAGGGCGTAGCGTTTGTCTTCCAAAAGGAGGCCTGGCGAGTCGAACAGCATAGGGGCAATCTCTTGACGGAGGCGAGTGATCGCTAAAGAAACCACCCCACCCGGCACAAGTAACCGTGTCCCTCCGTCTGCGGTTCCGACCTCACACCCATGAGTACCGATGAACACAAGTCCAGGTATTGGCAGGAGCGCACGCAGATCAGGAAGGGCTCGACCACTGACGATAGCAACGGCGATGTGGGGGTGCTCAACAAGCCGGGAAAGAAGGGTCAACAATGCAGCAGGAGGACGCGCCTCGTCCGGACGCTCAGCGATGGGAGTAAGCGTGCCATCATAATCAAGACATAACAACAAGCGCGGCAAAGCACAACGCAACCGCTCAGGCCACGGGCTTTTCCAAAGAGAAACGGGCATCCTCTCCAACATGCCTAGGCCCCTGAGGCCAGGGCGGCAATTTCAACCGACACAGTAGACACAGGCTGGCTTGACTGCGGCTTCTGATGCAGAGATGCTAAGGTCGTAAGTATTTTTCCTGCCCAGCGATAGATATTATTGCTCTTCACCGTATCCCGCAAACGCTGCATACGGTTTTCTCGCTCCTCATTCTCCATGTCTAAAGCCGTAGCTAGAATATCAGCAAAGGCTTCAGTGTCATACGGATTAATCAGAAGCGCTTGATCTAGCTCGCGAGCCGCCCCGGTAAACCGGCTTAACACCAACACTCCCTCTCGGTCGTTCTTGGCCGCTACATACTCTTTGGCAACGAGATTCATCCCGTCGTGTAAAGAACTGACAACGCAAACCTCAGCAAGACGGTACCAAGCCAATACACGTGCGAGCGATAAATGCTGCCGCAACAGGACAACCGGAACCCAGTCAGGACTTCCATACTTGCGGTTGAGCTCAGAAACCAAACGAACAATCTCTTCATTGAGAGCCTTATAACGTGGGATCGCCATACGACTTTCAGGACCGACTTGCACGAACACGACCTTCCGTTGCAAATGCGGATACTTACACAGGAGTCGTTCAAACGCCCGCAGGCGTTCAGGAATCCCCTTCGTGTAGTCGAGACGATCAAGACCGAGACATACGCGTCGTCCACGAATTTCGCGCAATGCCTGTAAACGCCGACTTTCCGCCTTGACCTCATCACTCTCGGCTTGCTTAGAGACCCCAGCGAAGTCAGTACTAATAGGGAAGGGTCGGATAAGAGTCTCTATCCCATCATGGTGAAATACTGATGAGCGCTCATGATCAACGCGCACTTCCAGTTCACGCTTCACTGTCGCGAGAAAATTGTCGCAATGATAACGAATATGGAAGCCTAGTAGGTCGTTCGCTAACAGCCCCCACAATATCTCGTGCTTCCAGGGGCAAATACGAAAGGCTTCAGGATTCGGCCATGGAATGTGCCAAAACTGTGCGATCATCACGTCTGGCCGCGATTCCTTCAACATACGTGGCAGCAATGCAAAGTGATAATCCTGAATCCATATGAGCGCAGGCGTATCTTGAATTTCGGCAAGAATCGCATAGGCAAACTTTTGATTGACATCGACATAGGTAGCCCAGTCGCTGAGGTCGAAGCGAGGACGGGCAAACACCACATGACAAAGTGGCCAGAGTCCTTCGTTTGCAAATCCGTAATAATACCCTTGCTCTTCTTGTTTCGAGAGCCACACACGCTTGAGAGTATAACGTGGAGCCTCTGGAGGGACCTCAATACGGTCTTGTTCGTCAACAACCAAACGGTCGGCTGAACCACTGCCGTGCGCAACCCATAATCCACCGCAGGCCTGTAACACTGGGTCGATGGCACTTACCATACCGGATGCAGGGCGTTCACACACCAGCAGGTCTCTCCCATATTCGTGCATATACGGTTCACGGTTTGATACAACCACGAGGCGGCGCCCTTGTAATTTTTCACGAATAGTCTTTTGCAAGAACGTCGCAGTCCACGATCCGTCTCTCTGAAAAGCTCTCACGGTCATTCTTGTCCTCCGGATCATTCGCCGCTATTCGTATCGGTATTTTTTTGCCACTGGCGGCAATTTTTTATACAGCAGACAACCAGCGATTGGGACTAGAGACCTCAAAATGTTCAATAGTCGAGGTTTTTCCTTCGGGAAAAGACCATTCCACACGGCTTGCAGCATCCATCGCACGCTTAAAGCCATCGTCGTAGGCGGCATGAAAATGACGATCTGGGTCATAACAAGAGCCTTTAAGCATGTTGCCGATCGGCGTTCCTTGCCATCGCATCTGTTCCGCCATCCGCGATCCATCAATATACCCTTTTTCATATGCCTCTTGCGGATTTTGCGCTTGCACCATTAATTAATCTCCTTCTCAATCCCCGCGTGACGAACGAACCATCAGGTTCTTCATCGATGATCAGACTAAAGAGCGAGGATCCTTGTTAAAATTTCAATTCGATACCTACTAAATATCGAAATAATAATGGAATGAGGGCAGGTAGTTATGATGTGTAGTCTGTATTCCCGCAATGGCTGTGCCATCAATCGCATCTACAGCTAAATTCTCGCATCCTCTGGGAAAATATATAGGAAGTAGGGTTATTCGTATATTTCGAAAGGTACAACAGTGGGGCAAAAAGGGACATAAACACACTATATGAGGCAACTCTCCTCATTAGGGAGAGATTTACGTACTCGAAGTGGCCTTATATTTGGCCTATTTATTGCTGAAATATGGGACCCACGAGAAATCGAATAAGCCCAGGGCTGCAACTCTGCTCCCATACGCGCAGTTAAGATCTCCCCTTCCCCAGATAAGGAATAGCAGCATGGAACAGACAAATACAGCAAAATCTCTCCCGTTTCCTGAACAAGAGGTGTTTGGCATTCCCCCTGCCGATCATCATCGTTTACAACCCCTCCTCTTCCTTCCTGAACAGTTCTTTACCGCAGGTCAACAATCGACAGCGACGTGGACCGGCGAACGAAGACTGATGTTCGCAGTGCTACAAGACGCTGTCGCCTGTTGGTTCCGTTACCGGCATACACGAACAGATTACGGTCGCGAGGTCTTCCGTGAGATTCGCGACTGGTTCTGGGATACAAACCCAGAATGGTTGTTTGGCTTTGAGAGTATCTGTGTTCATCTTGATCTCAATGCCGAATACTTCCGTCGTAAACTGATTCGGTGGGATACCTTGAATCCTGCGTATATCGAGCCCGACGTCTGGGACTCGCCGTACAAGCTCACTCGCCGGCGCAGTTAGTTCCGTTCTAACCCCACGTTCTCGGAACACCGCGCCCGTACGACTACACTCGCGGTACGCTTTGGCGAAGTGAGCATCGCTGCGATAGATCGAGAAAACATCCAGTATCTCATCATAGCCTGCTCTCTTGAGCGGTCCGAGTGCGTGTGGTAGGTCATTCGCGCTACCACCGCAATGCGGCTTATATGAGGCGTTGAGTTTCGATACCTCATTGTATAGCAAACAGTGCCGCGACGAGGGTTATAGGGTGAGGTTGCGCGAGTGTTGACGTTAGCACGTTTCAGTGCACGGGTTACCAATCGTTTTCTCCACGAAACTGGCAAGATGGGAATCTTTCTTGCCTCAGTCCTTTTACATCTGTTTGTTCCCCCACTCCAACTGAATCAGCTCCTTCGTCGCATTGACTTCATTGGTGCTCGATCTCTCCTTTTGATCATTTTCACTGGAGCATTCACCGGTATGGTTGTGGCCTTCCAAGGCTACACCGCGCTACGGCGTTTTGGCGGTGAGGCTTTTCTTGGGCCTGGCGTCGGGCTCAGCTTGATACGAGAGTTAGGCCCAGTGCTCTCGGCGTTGATGATCACTGGGCGGGCAGGATCGGCGTTAACCGCCGAACTTGGGATCATGCGCATCTCCGAACAGATTGATGCATTGGAAGTGATGGCCCTCAACCCGATCAAGTATCTCGTCGTCCCCATTCTCCTTGCCGCCATCATTACCTTTCCCTTACTCAATGCGGTGTTTGTTGTCGTTGGTATCTATGGAGGTTATCTCGTTGGGGTGCAACTCCTTGGCGTGAGTGCGGGTTCATACTTCACGCAGATGAGCAGTGCCGTTACGCTCGACGACATTTGGGGCGGGTTGTACAAATCTCTTTCGTTTGGCGTGATCGTCGCGTGGGTTTGCTGTTTTAAAGGCTTTTATGCTGCACGCGGCGCAGAGGGGGTCAGTCACGCTACGACGCAAGCTGTTGTTATGTGCTCAGTACTCATCTTAGTATGGGATTATTTCCTCACTTCGATTTTGTAGCATCCTCATGATTCGCGTTGTCAACCTGCACAAAGCCTTTGGCAGCCAACGTGTCCTCGCTGGTGTGAATTTAGAGATCCCCGACGGCTCTATCTATACCATCATTGGCCGAAGCGGTGCCGGCAAAAGCTGTTTGTTAAAGCTTCTCATTGGCTTAATGCAACCCGATGCTGGTGAAGTCTGGGTAGATGATATTGAAGTGAGTCACTTGCGCGGTCGGGCGTTGAATGACATACGTACTCGTTTCGGCATGCTCTTCCAAGGCGGAGCGTTATTTGACTCACTTTCGGTATATGACAATGTAGCGTTTCCTCTGAGAGAAAAAACCCGTCTACGAGAAACGGTTATCCGGGAAAAGGTGCGCGAACGTTTGGCACAAGTCGGGTTGGCAGGCGTAGACGAAAAATTTCCTGCTGAACTTTCTGGTGGTATGCGGAAACGTGTAGCCATGGCGCGCGCACTGGTTTCTGAACCGGAGTTTCTCCTCTTTGACGAGCCTACGACAGGGCTTGATCCGATTCGTGTCAATGCGATTCACCAACTCATCCTCGACCTCCACGAAATGCTGCATTTCACCGCGGTCATTGTCAGCCATGAGATTCCAGAGATCTTTTCCTTAGCCACGCAGGTCGCTATGTTGCACGAAGGGGCGATTGTTGCCGTTGGAACCCCTGTGACCATCCAATCCTCGACAAATCCGCTGGTCCAACAGTTCATCCATGGTCGCAGTGACGGCCCGATTGAGGCGAACTAACTCTTAGCTATGAAGACGAGTAATTCAGAATTGCTGGTTGGCCTTCTCTTGCTCTGCGGCATCGTGGTCTTGGTGTACCTGTCTCTTCACCTTGGCCAGGTGGGCTTCGGCACGGCCGAGGGGTATGCCGTAAAAGCCGAGTTTACCAACGCTGGAGGGTTACAAGACGGTGCGCTTGTAGAGTTAGCAGGTGTAAACATTGGCCGCGTTGTTGCCGTCCAGTTAACACCAGATTATCGTGCCCACGTGACCATCCATCTCAAACCGACGATCGTATTAAAAGAAGATGCTAAAGCCGCCATCAAATCTGCCGGACTCATCGGCGAGCGCTATGTTGAGATTCTTCCGGGAACCACTGCTAACCAGATTGCACCAGGGGGCTATATTCGTAACACTGAATCTCCTGTTGATTTGCAGGAAATTATTCAAAAGTTCATTTTCGGCAATGTCGAAACCAACCCCTCACCGCAAGACACCCAATGAAATGGAGTAAAGACAGTCGAGGGTAAGGACGATAGTAACAGTAGACGAGAGAGGAGCATACCGTGACGGTACGAATACTACTCGCAGCGCTCATGAGTGTTAGTATTCTGAGCGGAATTATATTCCCGATGCCAGCCCAGGCGCAAACACCATCGACAGACGAGGAGACGACATCTCCACGTCCAAAACTTGGTGCAGAGGAACTATTTTCCCCACCTCCGCCAGACACATTGGAATGGTTCAACCAGCCAGTGTTCGAGTTTAATCTCAAACTCGATGAGTATGCATTGCGTCCAGTCGCTACTGCGTACGATGCAGTCATGCCAAATGCCGCCCAACGTGGGGTGCAGCGGTTCTTTAAGAACCTGGGAATCGTGGAACGCTTTGCCAACAACCTGTTCCAGGGCAAAATCCCACAGGCCGGACGAGAAGTCGGTCGCTTTGTCATCAATACAACAATCGGCGGTGTCGGATTTCTCGATGTCGCTGATGAATGGCTTGGGTGGAAGGAGAGCCCTGAAGACTTTGGCCAGACCTTGGCAGTGTATGGTGTTCCTTCAGGCCCTTACCTGATGTTGCCATTCTATGGCCCGTCGAATATTCGTGACACAGTCGGACTCGTTGCAGACGGAGCAATGAACCCGATGACCTATTTTCTCTCAACTCTCCAACTGATCGCCGTCCGTGGTGGCACGACTGTAGGAAGTGCCATTAACTACCGGTCCCTGAATCTTGAACTCTTTGAAGATGTGAATCGGTATACTGTTGATCTGTACGGAGCAGTGCAAGATGGTTATCAACAAAGACGCGCAAAACAAATTGCTGAGTAATGGGCTTATATAGTTTATCAGCGGTAAGGAGGAGAAGACCATGAGAAGTCGATCTGCTGTCCTCTTGAATATTGCTGGGGCTGTTCTCATAACGATGACGGTGAATGCCTGGGCAACTGCCGACTCGCCGATCGAGACGATCCGCACGACAATCCAGCAAGCGCGCGCGGTCTTGGAAGACCCGAGTTATCAGGGCCAAGACCACAAGCAACAGCGCCTCGCGAAGGTCAAAGAGGTTGTTTTACCGCAGTTCGATTCACAAGAATTGGCGAAGCGGACACTGAGCACGCATTGGAAAGGCCTCACGGATCAGCAGCAGCAAGAGTTTGTCCAGCTTTTCATTGCTCTCGTCGAGAAGACATACTCGCACAATCTTGACCGCTACAACAACGGTGTCCAATTTTTCTTTGACCACGAGCGTATCGAGGACAAATTCTCTGAAGTCGATACACGCGTGCTTGATCCGGTACAGAACAGAATCTTCTCGATTGGGTACCGTTTGCATAACGTTAACGGGAAATGGCTCGTCTACGATGTGGTGATCGAAAACGTGAGCATGGTGCAGAACTATCGCAACCAATTTAACCGGATTCTCACCAAGTCGTCGTATGAAGAACTGATCAAGACCCTACAAAATAAACTTCACGAGTTGGATACAGCCTCGGCATCAGACAGTAAGGGATAGCCAAGAAGAAACAGAACATGGGAGAGAACGGCCTCAGAGCCAGACAGATTTTCTCAATACTCCCTTACCCTTGTTTTCTTCATATGTGACGCTTTCTGTCCTCTACCTCTAGCTAACCCCACCTTTCTTTCGTTCTTATTTGATTAGCTCGTATAGGAGCCTTTCCTCCTCGGACCTCTTCAATCGCTTATTATCAGCCGTCAATTGTCTGACTTTGGAAGCGACCTATGTATCGGCGAGTCGGACCAGGTAGTATTTTTTGCTACAGTAGGAGTGTCGGTGGGATTTTAAAGTGAGAGGAGAACAACACGTATGGCTCTCAGCTCTGCTCCCTGGCGCGCAGAACCGAAAAGTAAGATTGTTTGCACGATCGGTCCAGCTTCACAATCTGAAGAGCAACTCCGAGCGCTCCTTGAGGCAGGCGCAGATGTTCTTCGTCTCAACTTCTCTCATGGGACACAGGAAGAACATGCTCAGGTAATTACTCGCGCCCGTCGCATTGCTGAGCAGCTCAACGTACCGGTCGCAATCCTACAAGATCTTGCTGGTCCAAAGGTACGGATCGGTACCTTCACGAACGGAAGCATTACGCTCAGGGCTGGCGAGTCATTCACATTAACCACACGGCCAATAGTCGGCACGCAACAAGTAGTATCTGTTTCCTACGCTCACCTCCCACAAGAAGTGAAGCCAGGAGACACTTTGCTTCTCGCAGATGGAGCAGTTGCCCTCGAAGTACGGCAGGTCACTGCAGAGGATATTCACTGCCAAGTCACTGTAGGCGGCAACCTCAGTGCGCATAAGGGCGTGAATTGTCCCTCTGGTCTGTTCAAGTTACCAATCCTCAGCCTCAAAGATTTGTTTTCCGACCTTCAATTCGGGATCGACCACCAGATTGACTATATCGGACTTTCGTTCGTACGCACTGCTGAGGACATCCGCATCGCCAGGTCGGAAATTGCGCAACGAGGGAGCAATATCCCCATCATCGCCAAAATTGAAACACAAGCCGCACTCGGCCACATTGATGAGATCATTGCTGCAGCCGATGGTGTTATGGTCGCACGCGGTGATCTTGGCATTGAAACAGCTTTTGCGCGCGTCCCTCTCGTGCAAAAACAGCTCATTGCCAAGGCCAATCAACAAGCAAAACCAGTGATTACCGCCACGCAAATGCTGTGGTCAATGGTAAACGCTCCTCGCCCAACGCGCGCCGAGGCTGCGGACGTTGCCAATGCGGTCATCGATGGCACCGATGCGCTGATGCTTTCTGAAGAGACCGCTATCGGTCGCTATCCCGTACAAGCGGTACAGGCAATGGCGGACATTGCGCGCGAAGCAGAACACACAGAGCTATCTCCCGGTACTAGAGATCGTCGAGTGGAGGAATTTGCACCGTCGGAAGCTGATCTCATGGCCCAGGCCGCCTGTCACATTGCTTCTACACTCAGATTAGAAGCGATTGTCACCGTTACCTTCGAAGGAACAAGCGCACGACTCGTCGCCAAATACCGCCCGGCACACCGATTCTTGCAGCCACGCCGCGGGTCGATACCTACCGGCGACTTGCCCTTATTCGTGGGGTAACTCCGCTTCTCCTACCTCCGGACATAACGACACGAGAAGGGATGATCGAGAAGACAAAGGAATTTATGCGTACCTCTGGCAACAATAGTGGAACAGTCATTGTCTTCTCTAGCATTTCTGCCGAACACAATATGTTGTTCACTGATCAGGTATGAGGAAGGAAGGCGGACCTGACAGGAGGCAACCGAAGCCTTCTGTCCAACAACGGAAAATGTTTCCGTTCGCACAAATCTTTCATTGTAGTTCAGGAGAAACTACGCCGCCACGACGGCGTAGTCGAAGAGCATGGCCCGAGCGAAAACGAGGCAGGAGACTGTACTGGAAACACGTGCACTGAGCGATGAGTGGCACGGTGACGCAATGACGTTAGTGTCCCGACTGCTGATTGAGTCGTAACCAGTATGAGCCAAGCTGTTTGACCGCCTCAGTGAATTGCTCAAAATCCACCGGCTTGACGATATAACTATTCACTCCCAACTGATAGCTCTCGACGAGGTCACGTTCCTCACGTGATGAGGTCAGCATCACCACAGGGATCGTCCGTGTATCACTTTCCTTCTTAATACGTTGGAGCACTTCAAGTCCATCAACTTTTGGCAACTTCAGATCAAGCAAAATTACTTTAGGGCGGTTCTGCCGATTCCGGGTCGTATAGTCCCCAGTACAGAAAAGAAAGTCGATTGCTTGTGCCCCGTCGATCACATGTTCAATCGTAATGGGCAGGGTACCGTTATCCACTTTCACTTTCTTGAGCGCGCGAAGCGCTAGGTCCGCATCATCTGGGTTATCTTCTACCAATAGGATTGCAATTTCCCCTTGTGCAGCCATGCTATGTATCCTCCTCATCTCAAACAAAGTCAGAATCTCACACTACGAGTGACTACTCTGTTGGGCATCAAGGCCGTTCGACTGTCCATTCGGTACCACCCCGTTCACCACCACGCTATTCTGTCCTGTCGTATCGTCCTGCTCAACCTGCTGTGCATCTCCAACTGTAAAGTAAAACGAAGCACCTTTCTCAATCTCTGCGTCGGCCCACAAACGTCCACCATGTCGTGTGATAACGCGTTGGACGATGGCAAGGCCAACACCGGTACCTTCATACTCCTTTGCATCATGAAGTCGTTGAAACACGCCAAAGAGCTTATTGGCATAGCGCATATCGAAGCCGACTCCGTTATCTTTGACGAAATACACGTCTTCTCCATCAATGTTCTGACAGCCGATTGCGATACGCCCAGGCTCACGCTTGCGAGTAAATTTCAGCGCATTGGCAAGCAAGTTCACATATACCTGCTTAAACAACGCGGGGTCACCTTGGAATTGCGGCATCTCTTCAATGACAATATCAAGCTTCCGACCATCTTGGTCTCCACGCAGTTCTTCGAAAATCTGGCGTGCAAGGCCACCAGGATTGATGGGTTGTTTGCTCAAAGCCTGACGGCTAAGGCGAGAAAAAGCGAGTAGATCATCAATCAATGTTCCCATCTTTTGGGCGTTATCCTGAATCCGTTTCAGCGAGCGTACTGCATCTTCGGGAAGTTGTTCGGCGTAATCTTCCATCAGGATGCGTGCGAATCCAGCCATCCCACGTAGAGGCGCTCGTAAGTCGTGCGATACCGAGTACGAAAACGCTTCTAACTCCTTGTTAGCTGACTCTAGCTGTGTTGTTCGTTCCGTCACTCGTAGTTCGAGATCGCTATTGAGAGTACGGATTTCTTCCTCAGCAGCAGTCCGCTCTTTTTCTCGTAACTGAAGAGTTTCGGCCATTTGGTCAAAACCGTAACCTAAGAGGTTAAGCTCGCCAGGACCATGTGGAAGTCCAGTACGGACACTCAGGTCGCCATGACTCAAGCGCTCCGTAGCACCTAGTACGAGGTTCACCCGACGAAGAATCAAAAGATCTGCACCAAACCAAGCTAAGGCCAGAACGAACGCCGCAGCCAGTGCTAACCCAGCCATGGTGACGCGTAACACACGATTAGAGGCAGCAAAAGCAACTTCCGTAGGAATGCCCACGCTGACATAAGCGGCACCACCAGCGGCACGCAATACAGTAAAGGCATAGAGTCGGGAGACGTTATCATCACCAACAACCTGGGCAGTATCTTCATCCAGGTTTCCTGCTAACCCCTGGATCAGCGCCGCTTCTGGGGCCACTTGCCCAACCCATTTTCCTCTCTCCGGATGGCGGGCCAAGACAATCCCCTTACGATCAATCACTGTCAGTGTGGAATCTTGCGGTAAATCGATTTCCGCGGCAAATTGATTGAGCCAAGTCAAATCGAGGGTGGCGAACACTGCTGCATGTCTCTCGCCAGTGGCGTTGAACACTGGATAAGTGAAAGAAACAACGGCTTCACCGCGTGTTGTACGCCCGGCTTGGTAATCTCCGACGATAAACTCCCCGGTTTCGATCGTTTGTCGAGCAGCCGCCACGAGCGATTGCTCAGTGTTGAGATCCCCTTTCGCAACAGGAGAACCGCTACAAACCACATCCCCATTGGCTTGAATCACCCCAAGGTTGGTATAGCGGCGATGTTGTCTGAGAAGATCAGCCAAGAGAGCCCGGCAGTGGGCAGCATCGCCACCTTGAACTTCGGGAATGCGAGCCAATGTCAACAGCAGTTGACGTACACCCTCTACTAACTGTTCTTGGTCTGCTGCTGCCAGTCGAGCGAGGCGTAGCGCCTCTTCACGAACCTCTGATGCGGCGAGTCGGCGTTCGTTCCAGTTCGTGAACACCGTCAACAGAAATGCCGGGATAACAGCAAATAATACGAGTAAGAGCAACCGAAAACGTAAGCTCGCTAGGGAAAAGCGAGACATAAACAACTCCTCTCCAGGGGCCACGACATAGTTCCAATGGTTTGCACGCTCGAGGAATTATTGCGTGCGCCTATTGGTGGCAAATGGCGTACCATGCACCCTGACAGCAAGATCGGTCTCGATTGAAAAACCTTTACTGTTGATGAGATGATATCCCTGTGAGTAAGCAGGGGTTTTTATTCGATTGAAGAGACGTGAGACTTTCTGTTAGAAAAGGAATTGCGGCAGGAGACCAGTATCAGAGAGCGCACGAAGAACGAGCAGCACGCCTACTGGGGTCATTACCAGAGGAGATAAGAATGGGAGGTACGTCACCCATACCCCTCCTCCACTCCATCGTTGGAGTGAACCACGCGCAGAGACGAGAAGTAAACCAACGCTAACGAGGACGGCAGCCAAGCCAACACTGAAGGCTACGATCAAGAGCAGGCCAAAGGCAATACGTTGCAACGCCACCGCACTGAGTAACACAACCAACGCCCCAGGACACGGAATCATGCCTCCCGTAATGCCTAACGTGAGTAGGGTGCCATACGACACGTGATTGCTTGCGCTAGGATCGTGAGCATCGTGATGGTGGCGGGACGCATCCTTATGCGTATGGGTATGATCGTGATGATGGTGATCGTGTGATCGTGATGATCATGGGCATGATGATGGTCGGAATCGTGAGAATGATGATGGTGCGAGGGCGCATAGCCGACGGAGCGCAGACAGGCTTGACGAAGCAGTATCCCTCCCATACCCGCGATGAGGAGCCCAGAAACGAGGTTAAGCCAGGGATACAGTTGCTCAGGGACGATGTAATGTGAAGCAAAAAGTGCCACTGCACCGAGTGCAAACACTCCGATGGTATGGCTTGCTGTCACTGTGAGACCAAGCAATAGCGCATGCCAGGCTGTCCCACGTTCTCCCACCAGATATGCAGCAACAAGCGTTTTGCCATGTCCAGGTTCAAGGGCATGCAAAGCTCCGAATCCCATTGCCACTAACAGTGATAGGACAATAAGACCGGGCGTGAGTTGTCGCACGGTAATGAGTTCGGTCAGCCAACTCCGCGGAGTTGGCGATTCTCGAACGTTTGCGGAACCTATCTCTGTCGCCGACGGGGTACTCGAAGCTTGAGCATGTGCAGTCGTTGGGATAGAAAACATCAGCTCTGCCTGCAAATCTTGTGGTGGCGCTTGCAAGAGATCGGACGCATAATTGGTCAGTTGCTGGCTCTTACTTTCCCCAGGAACTGAACTGCGAGTGAGTTTCGCTCCATCGTATGAACGTGCCACGACCTCCTTCCATCCGACTCGTTGTGGATAATTGCGGTCCTCATACACGAGTGTTCCACTCTCGAATTGCAGGGGTGCTTCATATACGACCGCAAGCCGTAAGGTCGGCAATCCCCCAGCACCTGCGGGAAAAGTCAGCTCACTTGAACGAGGAGACAAAGTCAGAGTTTGCTCGCTGACACGCAACACAAGACCTTGTCGCCACTCCTCTACTTTGCGGTCTCGATACAGAGTCGCTGAAGGGTCATCTGGTTGAGCAACTAGCCCAGAGTCTTGTATCTCCTGGAACGTAGGAATCTCTGCCATGTCAATGACATACGACACACGAACGAACGTCGGATAAACAGCGATAGCGGAGAAATGATTAATACTGAAATTCCCCATTGGGTGGGCAAGGCAGTGCCCCGGCAGTAAGAGCAACACGACAAAAACAAGAACCGCGAGTGGCGATGAGGGAAGTGGTCTGTTCGCGCTCATTTTCTGCTCTCCCAATTGTATTGGGGCCAAGGACTGTGACAACATTAGGAGCCTTCACCTTTTACAGTTCACCCGGTCTTTGCTTTCAAGGCCACCACTACACAAGTTCTACTGATCTATACGTGCAGGCTGCTGTAATCAGATTTTCTCAATCGAACCATATCAGATTCCTATGCTTTCCAACGAGCCTGCTCACTGTTGTCATTCTGAGCGAGCGAAAACTCTCTCTGAGACATCCTTCACTTTGTTCAGGGTAACATGACCGGGGTGCCAATCTCTTGCGGTCTGATTTAGTCTACGGGCCAAGGACAGTACGACTCCGCTCTTGTCCCTGCTATGTCATTTCTGCAGTGCTAAAGCTTTCCTCGCAATCGACGCTTGTAGCGGATCGAACCCAGGGCTGAGGGTCAATGCCTGAGTCAGATATTCACGAGCGCGTACACGCTCTCCTGCCGCGGCAGCAATCATCCCAGCATGATACAAGATTCGTGCATCCTGAGTGCCGAGCCGCAGTGCTTCTTTGATAGCACTTTTCGCTTCAGCAATTTTGTTGGCTTTGAGCGCTGTCCACGCTACCGCATCTGCTCCATAAATATCTCGTCGTACGGCGTATTCCTTCACTGCGTTGGTGTAGGCTTCTTCGGGCTTATGGTCATGGTCAGCGTAAAAGAGCGCGAGTTGGCGATTATACAGAGAGCCGTTAACCGTCTCGAGTTGGGCGATCCGTTCAACCAGTGCATATTGCGCCGTAGCATCCTGCTCTCGTCCCGACAAGGTGATACAAGTCCCCAAGAGCTGCAACAAAGCTGAGATCTGGAAGGGACTGTACAACTGGTTCGTACAACGCGATCGCCCCTGAGAGATCCCTACGAGCAGCCAAAACACGGGCCAGCGCTGCGCGCGCACGAAAGAAATTAGGAAAGGTAATCAATGCCTCACGGTAGTGGTGCTCAGCAGTTTGGTAATCACCGACCGAGAACGCGATCTCACCTAATTGCCAGCGGCACCAGGCTACGGTCTCGCTCTGAGGGGGAGACTGTTCGAGCGCCAGCACCAGAGCCTCTGAAAGATACTGTGCAGCATCCCGAGGGTGGCCACGCAACAGCGCGTATTTGCCGAGACGAGTCTGCGTACGGGTAGTTTTTTCTTTGAGACCCTGCATTCGATTGAGCGCACGTCGGGCACTGTCGTATTCACCAAGTTCGAGGAGCGCGTCGCTGAGAATCTCAAATCCGATGCTTTTGACCGGGCTCAGCTCAGTCAACCGCATAGCGTGGTCACGTGCAATGGCGAAATTGTGTAGCGCGTATTCGGTTTGTGCGAGCACGGCAAGACCACTGTAGTTTTGTTCCGGTGGTAAAACGGCAAGCGAGGCCCGGGCGGCACGCCCAGCTAGCGTGAGATATTCATTACTGCCGGTCTCGCGCTGCCGCTGGAGGTAATACCCTGCCAACTTGGTGTAGGCAATGAAGTCGTCAGGGTTTTTCTTGACCTTCTCTTCAAGAGACCGGATCGTGGCGATTACCTGATCCGTGTCCGATGCCAGTGGTGTAGCAGGAGGGAGCGAAAATGATTGGTCCGCCGTTGCTGTTTCCTCATTGTAGCCAGTCCATATGAACGCAATCATGAAGACAGAGACAAAGCTGAGAGCGATCATTCTTCCGGAACCTACGGACGACCGAGATAGTTAGAGACTATCCGAAAAGCCAAAGAGATGAGTCATTGCGAGGAGCCACCAGCGATGAAGCAATCTCTTTTCAAACAAAGATTGCTTCGTCTGCAGCTCGCAATGACACTGTTCTACCCCTTTCTGAACAGTCTCTTCCAACGATCAATTACGCGTGTTGTCGTCAATTACGCCAGGATCGCGCGGTTGCTGCGAGAGCGCAAGGAAGGGAAAGGTGTTGCCAGGGGGAACGTCGCTCGCATTCACATTGTCCCCCAAGGTATTCTGGTTGGCGACGAAGAAGAGGATCGTATCAATGGTATCATCGGCAAGTCGCCGTCCGTTGGGAAATCCCGCTCCAGCATTGTTGCCACCCATCGGCCCCACATTGGCAGTTTGGGTGTTGAGTCGCAGATAATCGCCGTTGGTCACAGCCACACTGGCAAGGATACCGATGTTGGTTGCATTGGTGCCCAGCGCGGTCAGTGTCGCCACGATGTCGTTAGCGAACTGCCCGTCCGCATCGTCTTCCGGAGTCGCAAAGTTGTGCTCATCCTTGCGAGCAAAGGGAATAAGTGCGACGTTGACGGCGGGATTACCCATGCGCTCAACCTGGCGGAATTTCCCCGAGGTGTCGAACTCGTCGTTGCGAACGCGCGTCTCCTCGTTGCGCCGGATGGCCGCGCTTACGCCAATGGAGCTGGGACTTTGCAGGAACGACAAGGGAATACTGAGTGCGATCCCCATAATGTTGTACCCAGCGAAAGCTGTCTCGTCCGCGCTGCAACTGGGTGGCATCAGGTGCCCCAGCGCGCACCGAGGCCACGAAGCGACCGAAGGCTGGGATATCAAAGAAGAACGGATCGTCAACTAAACCGGCAAAGAACGAGATGCCAGTCGCCGAGTCGGTTGTCACCACTTGCGTTGGTGCGGCGGGGGCAGTTGAGGATTGGGTGGTAGGAGCGCTAAAGCTCCGGTCGCCGGACAATTTGATAGTCGCCGTCTGCGGTCCACCCGAACCTGCCGGTGCGGTAAAGGTAATGTTGATGAACTGGTCTGGCTCCGCGTCACCGGTGGTCTCCAATAAAAATCGATATTGCAGAAACTGGTCGAAGATGCCGAAGTTGGCATTCTCACCTGCCGCAATGAACCCACGCTGAGTCAGGGCCAGAACGAGCCTGGAGTTATCGTTCGGATCAAGAAATGCGAATACGTCCGCTATATCTGTAGACTGATTGTTCCCAGCAATGGGCGCGTCTCCGTGGTCAGCCGCATTCACGCGTGGAACGGCGGTCAAACAGAACCCCAATGCCAGTGTCAGAATACCGATTGCTCTGAACGAACCCCCAAAGAATAGTTTCCTCATATGCCTACCTCCTTTGCCTAAAAAGAGACTCCTTTTCTATACGAAGCTCTCTCTTTTTGAGTTGTTGCCCTACCCCCGAAAGACACTCCCCTCCGTGAATCTACGATAATGAACCAGATTTGGATTTACTGGGAGAAACTTTATTTTGCCTGTATTGTCGTTGCTTTTGCAAGTGCGACCAGTTTCTTTATACCCTTGTTGTGCTTCCGTGACAAAGAATTCAGCATTCGGCAAGGGCTCGCCTCTGCATCCAACCCAGCTTCTCAGTCGTAAAAGGAGGTACAAGGAGGCTGACGAATGAATATACACGCACGGAATCTGCATGAGGCTTATCGTGTCTCTAATCGCGCTCCTGCCCCCTCCCTACTGTCCACCCTTGAGGAACTCTATTATGACCGTGGCGAGGAACGGTTGATGCTGGCAGTACTGAAAGATGCAGTCGAGTGTATCGAACGCTATCGCTATGCATATGGAGCCCGCAGCCGTTCGACCTACCATGACGCCTTACGTTGGATACGAGGCCACGATCACACCTGGCTTTTTTCCTTCGAGAACATCTGTCTTGGACTTAACCTCGACCCGAGCCGCTTACGAGCCGTGCTAGACCCCAAACTTCCGCCGTGTTGCTAGAGCGATCCACGAAGGTACATCGCCCCCGACGGTTTAGGCAGACCACCCTTCGGCTCCAACGTTACTGCGACCGCAGTAATCTTGCCGAATAACTTTGATGGTGGAGCAGCAAGAACCTGCCCAGTCCCTGACTGATCAGGCATGAATACTCCCGCACTGACTGGGCCTTCTTTTTCAGTCATAAACCAAACTTGATATTCTTTGCCCTGTTCTGGCTGTGGCATACGAAAAGCGTAGAACACCCACGCTTTCTTCCGCTCATTCCAGAGTACATGTCCTTCAGTCTCAAGACCAGGCATCGCGTGACGCAGATACTCAACCCGCACTCCAGGTGAAGTCAGTACTTCGATCACGCCGCGTTGACGTGCAACAGCCTCACGTAAGTGGTCAAGCTCGCGTGTACTCACTGCTACCAAAGTCCGCTGTTGTTCTATCTGGCCCCGCATATCTCGCACTTCGCGTTCGCTGGTCGCGACATCTTCTTGCGCCTGCGCAAGTTCCACCCTCAGACGTTGGATCTCACGTTGAGCAGCGGTAGCCGCAGTTGCGTATTCCAGGCGCTCCTTGCTGGTTCGTCGCGTCTGCGCAAGTTCGCGTTCCGTCGCCACAGCTTGCTCTTTCACTCGAGCTAACTCCTGCTCACGTGCAGCAACCCGCTGTTGTTGTTCCGCGAGCGCAGCTTCGAGTGTAATCACTTGCTGCGATTTCCCTGTGCTGGCGGAATGGTATTCAGCAAGCGAGGCTGTGAGCCGTTGGATTTCCGTATCGCGACTCGCGAGTTTCGCTTGTTCTTGTTTGAGCAGTGACCCAATTGTTTCCGCCTGCGCCGCCTGTTCTGCCGTACGAACAGTAAGTTCTTCAATGCGTTGCATTTGGGTTGCAACCAGCGTCGTCAGACCACGATACCGCAGCCCGCCAATCACTAAGAGTATTGCAGCGGCAGCGGCCAACGGCAACGTAATCCACGAGGCCTGCCATCGCCGTGGTCGCAAGGGAATGACCTTGGCGGTACCGTTCTCTTGTCTGACACGCTGCAATAGTCGCTCTTTTACTCCTGCGCTCGGGCCCTCTGGGGTTGCTCCTAAAGGAATCAAACCCGCGACTTCTCGCCATTCGCGAAGCTCGTCTGGACATGAGTCACAGTTAGTGTCAAGGTGATATTCGACCTCAGCGATGGACTCCGAATCGAGCCCGCCCACAACGTAGAGCGGCAGAAGGTCTTTCAACTCTTGATGCGTCATGAGGTACCACCAAGAAGTGGACGTAAGCGGTCTCGCAGCCGTAGCATAGCTGTGCGAATACGTGTTTTGACCGTCCCAACGGGTTCGTCTAGATGTTCGGCGATTTCACTGTGTGACAATCCGCGGAAAAAGGCTAATTCCAGGGCGGCTCGCTGCTCAGTCGGTAGCGTTTCTATTGCCATCCGCACAAGGGCAGCTCGCTGCTCGAGGCCCGTGTGTTCCTCTGGGTTCGGTGTCGGGTCAGTGAGCAGGGAACGTTCCGCAAGTTCTGTGTCGTTTATTGTCGAGGGTTGAACTTTTCGTACTCGTAGCGCGTCAATCGCTCGACTACGCGCGAGCGTGGTTAACCACGCACCAACGCTACCGCGCTGTCCATCGTAACGTCCAGCCTCGCGCCAGACTTGCCAAAATACGTCGTAGACGACCTCCTCAGCACGGTCTGGAGCATTCAGGATTTTGCGGGCGAGGTGGTACACCATAATGTGATATCGGTCATACAGACGCTCGATGGCCTCCTGTTCCTGACGTGCAACCGCCGCCACCAGGGCCTGGTCATCCAGAATCCAATCCTCCTGTGATTCTTTACGGTTGGGTAGAGGAGATGGATTCTTTGTGCGGGCCACAAGCATCACCAACAAAATGAAGAATGGAAAATGGGGAATGCAGAGTAATCGTAGGATATGGATTGCTGCGTATTTTTCCTGAGTCTTTTATTGGTTTTCACTCTTTATTTTTAATTCTTCATTCCCTTGCAGCGCTTGTTCAAGTCGACGTATCCTGCGCATGAGCTCGGGCAACTTCGGCAATGCTGCCGAATAGCGCCGCCACAACATAATATCAACCGCAGGGTATCCACCGACTACTGAGTTCGCCGGTACATCGTGGGGAATACCGCTTTGCGCTGCAACCATCGTATTTTTTCCCACGGTCAGATGGCCCGCAGCCCCGACTTGCCCACCCATACGTACCCCAGCTTCTAGTTTGGTACTCCCCGAGAGTCCCACTTGCGCAGCAAGAAGCGCTCCCTCTCCGACATCACAGCCATGACCAATCATGACGAGGTTGTCGAGCTTTGCACCGCGACGAATCATAGTGGTTCCCATCGCCGCACGATCAATCGTGGTATTCGCACCGATCTCAACGTCATCTGCGAGCGTAACGGTCCCGGTTTGCGGGATTTTATAGGCTGATCCGTCCGGAAGCGGTACATAACCAAACCCATCACCACCAATCACTACTCCGCCTTGCAAGACCACACGGTCTCCGATTTTCGTTCCCTCACGAACCACTACCCCAGCATGTGCGGTAAACGAATGGCCAATCTGGACGTCTGGATAAATCACAACATGAGCAAAAATCCGCGCATGATCGCCAATCATAACGTTCTCACCAATAACCACGTATGGCCCGACAAAAGCGGATACACCAATGCGTGCAGTCGGTGCAATCACCGCAGTTTGATGTATCCCAACTGGAGGAACATAGGGCGGATAAAACCATTCAAGTACTCTGGCAAAAGCGAGATAGGGGTCCGGCGTTCGCAGGGACGGGAGAGCTGTGTCTGGGTCAGTAGGAGCAAGAATGACAGCGGCGGCTTTGGTCGTCGCCAGTTTAGCCAGATATTTTTTGTTCGCGACAAAGGTCATCTCATGTGGTTGCGCTTCATCGATGCTATTCATCCCAGCGATCTCGACATCTCCGTCTCCTCGCAGCTCACACCCAAGTCGCTGGGCAATCTCGGCAAGTTTCATCGTCCTGTCCTCCACCTCGCGTGTCTTGTCAAAGCCGTACGCGTGCCATATGTAGCAGAGTCCACTCGGGACGACTATGTGTGCACTTGTGTGAAAGAGGAGATCATGAGGAAGGGGTTGGTTATATTAGGATTGGTTTTCTCCGGTTGCTCATTTAGTACGAGGGTCCAGCCATTGCCTCCAGGGCCAGCCCTGCCAGAAGTCACCTATGTCGTGCCGTGTGACCCCAAAGCGGTCGCAGGACTCACTCAAGATGCAGTCGAAGCCCTTCGCAATCGCGACCTCCTGCTGCGTCGCCATATCCAACTGCTTGAGCAGCACGTGCGCGGTGGTCAGTAACACAATCTTCACACCGTCCAACTTGCGACCCCGCTACCCCTATGTTAGGAACTTTTTCCGTATGGATGCATTAAAGCTTGGTATTCCCAAAGGAAGCCTTGAGAATTCTACTATCGAATTATTTCGCAAGGCTGGATGGAAAATCACAACTAGTTCTCGTAGTTATTTTCCCAGCATCGACGACCCCTCAATCCGTTGCATGCTGGTGCGTGCCCAAGAGATAGCACGCTACATTGAGTCTGGCACGCTCGAAGCTGGCATTACTGGTAAAGACTGGATCATGGAGTACGATGCCGACGTTGAGGTCATCTCTGACCTGGTGTATTCCAAAGCCAGTTTTCAACCGACGCGCTGGGTCCTTGCCGTTCCCCATGATTCTCCCATCCGCACGCCGGAAGATCTGCAAGGCAAACGGATCGCCACCGAGTTAGTCGAGTATACACGCCGCTATTTTGCTGAACGTAAGGTCAAAGTCGACGTAGAGTTCTCGTGGGGTGCAACCGAAGCCAAAGCAGCTGAAGGCTTGGTCGATGCGATTGTAGAAGTGACCGAGTCTGGCTCGACTATTCGTGCGCATGGACTCAAGATTGTGTGGGAGCTGTTTACTTCGAATCCCCAGATCATTGCCAATCGGCAAGCCTGGAAAGATCCAGGAAAGCGCGAGAAGATTGAGCAAATTGCGCTGTTGCTCAAAGGCGCGCTCATGGCGGAAGCCAAGGTCGGCATTAAACTGAATGTACCGAGAGCAAAACTCGATACCGTTGTGAACATGCTGCCGAGTCTCAACGCACCAACCGTCTCGCCGCTCTATCACAGTGATTGGTTCGCAGTAGAGAGTGTGATTAGCGAAGAAGTAGTTCGGGAACTTATTCCCAAGCTCATCAAGAACGGAGCTGAAGGAATTATCGAGTATCCGTTGAATAAAATCGTGTAATCTCTCCTCCTTTGTGTAGAGATGCGAGCGAGAGTGTCTCTACAATCTTCATCATTTCAGACTTTTCGCTAGAATATTGTTTAGTAATATCACAGAAAAGTGATATTTCGGCAAAAACCTGGTTGACATTACCACCCCCCTCCACTAATACTCGGGCAAGCGTTGGCAGGAGATCTCCGTGCAACCTCACTTTTTAGTGATTCTCAACAAAGCCCTTCAGGACAAGTCGCTTTCCGCTGAGGAAGGTTATACGCTCATCAGCTGCGCCGACGAAGATGTCCCTGCCATGTTGGCAGCTGCAGGGGAGCTTCGTGATCGCCATAAGGGGAGGACAGTTACATATTCGCGTAAGGTGTTCCTCCCGGTTACCAATTTATGCCGTGACCGGTGTTCGTATTGCACGTTCCGCAAAGATCCACGTGATCCTGATGCGTGGACTATGACACCAGACGAGATTCTTGACTGGGTTAAGCGCGGCAGAGCCCAGGGCTGCAAAGAAGCGTTGATGTGTTTAGGGGATAAACCAGAGCTCGCGTACAGCGGTTATCGTGCCACACTCGCCGGATTTGGCCATCAGAACACCACCGAGTATATCTATCGTGCATGCGAAATCGCACTCACGCAGGGACTGTTGCCACATACCAACGCTGGGGTGATGAGCTACAACGAAATGAAGTGGCTCAAGGAAGTGAACGTGAGTCTTGGTCTGATGCTGGAAAATATCAGCCCGCGCCTACGCCAACGTGGTATGGCCCACTTCTCTGCACCTGACAAAGATCCTGTCGTACGTGTGCGCATGTTACGTGAAGCCGGTGAGCTGGAGATTCCATTTACAACCGGCATCCTTATCGGTATTGGCGAGACGCGCGAAGAGTGTGTCGATAGCCTTATCGCCATCCGGGACATTCACCGGGAGTACGGCCATATTCAGGAAGTCATCGTGCAGAACTTTCGAGCCAAGCCGAAGACGCGCATGGCTGATGCGCCAGAGCCCGAAAGTCTGGAGATGGCGAAAACAGTCGCGGTTGCACGACTGCTCTTGGGTGGGAAGATGAACCTGCAAGCGCCGCCCAACCTCAGCCCACATGATCATAAGTTGATCCTGCGTGCAGGAATTAACGACTGGGGCGGTATTTCACCAGTAACGAAAGATTACGTGAATCCCGAAGCGGCATGGCCTCACCTGGTAACGCTCGCACAGACATGTGAAGAGGAGGGATTCACGTTGCGGGAACGGCTCGCGATTTACCCAGAGTACATTACACGTCCAGGATTTCTCTTACCTGCACTACGCCCGCGCACCCAAGAATTACAAGAGCAAGTGGCGGCTTGCTAAGAATACAGACGTAACGAGTAATGACTAAGGCGCAAAACGAGCCTAGGGAGTGAGCAACTCTCACGCATCACGTTTGACGTTTTAATCCTGAGGAGTTTTACCGTGGTAACCAACGGACTGACTGCTATCCTTGAACATGTTGATCGTGAAGTGAGCACGATCCTTAATCGTGCTCTCGATGGTGAGGAGATTTCGTGGAGCGAAGGTCTACGGCTGTGTGACACCAACGGTCTTGACCTTCAAGCTGTAGGCCTCGTCGCTGATGAAATGCGTCGCCGCCACGTCGGTGAAGTCGTCACGTACGTTGTCAATCGCAACATCAACTTCACGAACGTCTGCATCAAACACTGCACCTTCTGCGCGTTCAGCCGCGAGTATCGCGAAGAACAAGGCTACTTCCTGCCCATGGAAGAAATTATTCGGCGCGCACAAGAAGCCGTTGATATGGGGGCCACTGAGGTCTGCATGCAAGCAGGCTTACCGCCAAAGATGGATGGTCGCTTGTACATCGATCTGACCCGAGCGGTGAAGAAAGTATTGCCTGATCTGCATGTTCATGCGTTTTCACCGGAGGAGGTGAACTACGGCTCTGTTCGTGCCGGCATTCCAGTCATCCAGTATCTCAAAGAGTTGAAAGAAGCAGGCTTAGGCACTCTGCCAGGAACCTCGGCAGAAATTCTCGATCAGGATATTCGTGACATTATTGCCCCAGGCCGTGTGACGGTACAACAGTGGATCGAGGTCATCACATCTGCTCACAGTCTCGGAATCCCGACGACCTCGACTATCATGTATGGCCATGTCGAGACTCCGGTGCACTGGGTCAAGCACATGAACTTGCTACGTGATATTCAGAAAGAGACCGGTGGGTTTACGGAATTCGTGCCACTCTCGTTGATTCATCAAGAAGCCCCGATGTACCAACGCAAGCTCGTCAAGAATGTCCGACAAGGTGCGACTGGCGCGGAAGTCGTCAAGATGCATGCAGTTGCTCGGCTGATGTTGGGACCTACGTTCCGCAACATTCAGGCTTCGTGGGTCAAAGAAGGCCCTAAGATGGCGCAATATCTATTGACTGTAGGTGCCAATGACCTTGGTGGAACGCTCATTAATGAAAGCATCTCCACCTCGGCTGGCGCACAATATGGACAACTCGTCCCACCTAAGGAATTACGCCGGTTGACACGCGACCTCGGGCGCACCCCAGCGGAACGCACGACAACGTACACCTTGCGAAAAATCTTTACGGGTGATGATGAGGAATTGAGTCCGCTTGATCTGGTTGAGAATCCAGACGAACGTTTTGGTTCATACAAACGACTTGCTGCCTCCGACCAATTTCGCTACGTCCATCCGTTTGAACGCGAGAAGCAGCAAGTATCACATTAACCTCGCCACACATTACTCTCCCCACAGGCGAAACGGGGAAATAATAAAAGGGCAGGCCAGGAGCGCGCGTGACGATACCCACAGATCTCACCGTCACTGCTCTGGCTGGAGGAGTTGGCGCCGCACGTTTTTTACGCGGCCTTGTACGCGTCATAGATCCAGTGCGATTGTGTGTCATCGTTAATACTGGGGATGATGACGAATTTTTTGGCCTCTCAGTTTCCCCTGATCTCGATACGATCACTTATACGCTCGCCGGCTCAGTGGATACGGGAAAGGGCTGGGGACTTCCAGAAGAAACCTTTCGCTGCCTCAACGCATTAGGTCGCTACTATCCTGAGAACTGGTTCGGTTTGGGGGATACCGATCTTGCCACGCACCTCTTCCGTACCCAACAATTGCGCCAGGGGAAGTCACTGAGCGAAATCACTCAGGCCATCGCACAATCATGGAACGTCCGTGCCACTATTCTTCCCATGAGTAACGATCCTGTGCGTACTATTGTTCACACCGAAGCTGGAGCACTTCCGTTTCAGGAATATTTTGTTAAACGCCGAAGTGAGGGAACTGTGAATAATGTCGAATTCCGTGGCATCGAGGACGCGACTGCCGCTCCTGACGTCTGCGATGCGATTCGTTCTGCACATCTAGTGATTTTTCCGCCGAGCAATCCGATTGTAAGTATTGGTCCGATTCTGGCACTCCCCGGCGTGCGATCGGCATTGCGAGAAACTGCCGCACCAATCGTTGCGATCAGCCCGCTCGTTGCCGGCAAGCCAATCAAAGGACCCGCAGACCGCTTACTCAGTGGTCTCGGAATCGATGTCTCAGCGGTCGGCGTCGCTGGTCTTTATCGGGACTTCCTCAATACTTTTGTCATTGATTCACAAGACCAGCAACAGAGGCAACAGATAGAGCAACTCGGCATATCGGTGATCGTCACTGACACGATTATGAGCGATATGGAGAAATCGATTGCGTTAGCACAGGCCGTTATAGAATATCCTCACAAGAAACGCTGCTTGCCTCAGAATACATAAAGAGTAGAACGTAAACGCGCGACAACGTCAGAGTTTACGTTCTACGTTTCACACTTTACGCATTACGTTTCACGCATCATGCATTAGGATATTATGAATACAATCTCAATCATTCCCATTCCCGGTATCCCAGCAATTTCTCCAGGAGACAACCTCCCAGCGATTTTGCTAAGCGCTATCGATAAGGCACAGATTGGCCTGCAAAACGGCGATGTGGTTATTCTCTGTCAGAAGATCGTGTCAAAGGCAGAAGGGGCGATCGTCGATCTCAAAACTGTCGAGCCTTCACCCTTCGCACAGCAAATCGCCACGCAATGGGACAAAGACCCACGAGCAGTAGAGGTCGTTCTGCGTGAGAGTAGCCGTATCGTGCGGATGAAGAACGGTGTGGTGATCACCGAGACCAAGCATGGTTGGGTGTGCGCAAACTCAGGGATGGATGAATCGAACAGCCTTGGGGATGATATCGCTATTCTTCTTCCCAAGGACATTGATGGATCAGCTCGTGCGCTACGGCTTGCCCTCCAAGAACAGCGCAAAGTCACACTGGGTGTTATCATCACCGATACATTTGGTCGCCCATGGCGTGATGGGCTGGTCGAGTTCGCGCTTGGTGTGTCAGGACTTGAGCCATTACTCGATCTCCGTGGTGCCACTGACCTACGGGGACGCGAGCTGCATCACACGGTTGTCGCGGTCGCTGATGAACTTGCTGCCGCCGCAGGATTATTAATGGAAAAAGGAGCTGGAGTCCCGGCAGTTATCATCCGAGGTTATCAGTTTATTCCCGCTGAAGGTGACAGCAAGAAGCTAATTCGTCCAGCAGAGGCGGATTTGTTTCGATAGAGGAACGGAAGAAGGAGAGGAAAATTTGCCCGCGTGCAACGTCTCCTTTCTCTCCGCCCTTCGACTTTGTCGCTTACGCGACGACGCTCAGGACAAGCGGAATAATCCTCACCTTAAACCAGAACACCCGTTCATGCTGAGTCCCCAGAGCGCGGGGCGCTCAGCATGGAGACAGAAACGGGAGAGTGCTATCCTCAGCGACCTGCCCCGACAAGCTAAGACCGGCGTTACGAATGGTGCTGCAGGAGCCCGATGCTGAGACTGGTTCTGGACCCTAATGGAGCAAAGAATGGAGGCGAGGCTGGCACCAAGCCGCGACCCCGCTGAGCAGCGTAGGTGGGACTGAGGTGTCCAGGTCTGGGGCTGAAGACCAGGGACAGGAGGAACAAGGCGATGCAGAGACCCAAGCGGCGGGCGCCCCAAGCGGTAGTACCCCCGAAGCTGGGAGTACAGAATCGTGCGGCGGCGGGGGTGGACATTGGAGCGGAAGAGATGTGGGTCAGCGTGCCCGCCGAGCGCGCGGCGCAGCCGGTGCGGGCCTTTGGCACGTTTACGCCAGACTTGTATGCGTTGGCGGATTGGTTGGGGCAGTGTCAGGTGACGAGCGTGGCGCTGGAATCGACAGGGGTGTATTGGATTCCGCTCTATGAAGTGTTGGAAGCACGCGGGATGGAGGTCTAGGTGGTCAATGCGCGCCATCTGAAGCACGTGCCGGGGCGCAAGAGCGGGGTACAAGATTGTCAGTGGTTGCAGCAGTTGCATAGCTATGGGTTGCTCACGGCGTCTTTTCGTCCGGCGGAAGAGATGCGGGTGTTGCGGACCTATTTGCGGCAACGGACCATGTTGCTCGAGAATCGCGCCACGCATATCCAGCATATGCAGAAAGCGTTGCAGCAGATGAACGTGCTAGTTGACGCAAGTGGTGAGTGACATTATGGGTCTCACCGGGCTGCGGCTGATTCGCGCGATCGTCGCGGGCGAGCGTGATCCGCAGGCCCTGGCCCAGCTACGCCATGAGCGCTGCCATGCGAGTGCCGCCGAGATTGCCAAAGCGCTGAGCGGCCACTACCGGCCCGAACACGTCTTTGCCCTCAAGCAGGCGCTGGCCTTGTATGATTTCTACACCACCCAAGTGCATGAATACGACACGTACATTGAGCAGCACTATGCAAGATTCCGTCGCAAAGTTAAAATGGAGACGAGCGTAGTATTTACTTTTAGTGACTTATGCGGCCAAAGCATAGCATTGCTCCGCCGGCGTTTGAGGTGCATTCCCAGTGCATATCAGCTGGCCTTTGCGAATCGCATGCCTCACCCCTATGCCGGCGACCGTACAGCGGGCCGCCCAAAAGGATTGGAAACCCAACATGGGACGCGTCAGCCGTTTCCCTGCCCGATGGTCTTGCTCGACGATGTTATTGAGATATTTCGAGTGGCAGATGACAAGCGCGGTCTTCTGCGTCTTATTGTAGTGCGTGATTGCTGCCGTGTTACTGCCACTCTGGTCGATCGTGATGTTCTCTGGGAGTCCCTGACTACGAATAGCTTTGCGTAAGAAGGTCTCTGCAGCGTCCCGATCGCGCTGGGGGGTCAGCAAAAAATCAATGGGGTGGCCGTCTTTATCGACGGCGCGATACAAATACGCCCATTTCCCTCTGATTTTCACGTAGGTCTCGTCGAGCCGCCAGCTCTTTCCCACGGCGCGCTGCCGGCAACGGAACTGCTTCTCAAACTCGGGAGCGTATTTAATGCCCCACCGATTAAGGGTGGAATGATCCACAGCCACCCCTCGCTCGCCCATCCTCTCCTCGAGCTGTCGATAAGAGATGGGATACGCAACATACCACCGTACGGCCCACATAATGATCTCTCGCTCAAATGGGCTCCCCTTGAAATCGCTCATCCCGCTCCTCTTCCACCGCCCAATCAGGGAAGAAGCATAGCGGATCAACTCTCACCTGCAAAGTTGCGACAAAGCCGAAGATGGCCCTTGACGGCTATACCGCCTCGCATGTCGCGGTAGGCGAACTCCAAGCAGAGGGCCTCTTACCAACAACACTCCGTGGGCGGACGAACCGCTATGTGAACACCCTGATTGCGCAGGACCACAGGCGAGTGAAACAGCGCGTGCGACCGATGCTGGGATGCAAGCGCTTTGATTACACGACTACTACTAGCACTGGCATCGAACTCGTTCACCAGATGAAGAAAGGGCAATTTGATGTCTCGGTCCTCTGCTCCCCTCATGCACGAACTCCACAGATCTGGGAGGCAGTATTGGCTGCCTGAGCAGTGCCTCCGCACCTACCCTCGCGCGTCCTGGGTTTGCGAATGGCACCAGTGGGTGATGAGCTGAGTGCTCACAGTGAAGGATGAAAATGAGGACGGACTGTGCTTCTCTTGAGGGTGCGTCGTCAAGAGCAGAGAGGTTGAAGGGTGCTGGCGCTGTAGAAGCCCGCGCACCAGTGTAACCGGAGCGCCCGCAGGCATAACGAATTGTCGCCGCCGCTATCAGTGGCGAGCACGCGAGGGAGAGTCTACTGAGAGTAGACGCTCGGCTTTTGACGCGTGGAAGGAGGGAGGCAGGTGCGTCAGGTATGCTCGCTGTTGTGGATTGGACGTGCACAAGAAGAGGATCACCACCTGTGTTCTTCTGCGGGACGCTGCCGGTACCACCCAGCAGGAGATTCGTCGGTTCGGGACCATGACCCGCGACCTGCTGGAGTTGACAGACTGGTTGCACGGCCTGCAGGTCACTCATGTGGCAATGGAATCCACGGGGGTTTATTGGCAGCCGGTCTGGAACATCCTGGAAGGACAGTTTGAGGTGTTGCTAATCAATGCTCAGCACATCAAAGCGGTCCCCGGCCGCAAAACTGACCCCGAAAGACTATCAATGGATTGCGGACTTACTCCAGCAGGGGTTGCTGCGGGGCAGCTTCTGGCCTCCACCGCCGATACGGGAGCTGCGGGACCTCACCCGGCTGCGAACGAGTCTGCGTCAGGATCACACGGCGGTCGCCAAGCGCAGGCAAAAGATCCTGGAGGACGCTAACCTCAAGCTGGCCTCGGTGGCGAGTGACTGGTTAGGGGTTTCTGGGCCGCGCTATGCCCGCCCAACTGCTGGCGGGGAAGAAGATGTCGCCACACGCGCTGACCTAGCCCGCGGCCGTTTGCGGGAGAAGATTCCCGCCCTGCAGCTCGCGCTCCACGGCCGCCTCACAGACCACCATCGCTGGCGGTTGCGTCTCGCAGTGGGAACAATTGGCATTCCTGGAATCCCAGATTGCAAGGCTGGACGAACAGATTTAAGCGCATGTCACAGAGTACCAGGACGCTATCACCCTGTGTACGACGATTCCCGGCATTGAGGAGGTCGCCGCCACCAATCTGGTGGCCGAGATCGGAGTGAATAAGGAGCAGTTTCCTTCTGCCCAGCACTTGGCCAGCTGGGCGGGTCTGTGTCCCGGCAATCACGAGAGCGCTGGCAAGCGCTTGTCGGGGACCTCTCGTAAGGGGAACGCGTGGTTGCGGCGTAGTCTCTGTCAAGCTGCTTGGGCGGCGTCGCATACCAAGGACACCTACTTGGCGACTCGGTTCCGTCGCCTCGCTGCCCGTAAGGGGAAGAAGCGCGCGATTGTCGCCGTCGCCCATACGATCTTGGGGATAGTGTATCATAGGCTCAAAGCCAAACAGCCGGACCGAGAATTGGGTGCAGATTATGTGGACCGCCTCAACGCCGACCACCGGAAACGGATGCTCCTGAAGCGACTCGAACGCCTTGGGCTACACGTGACCGTCCAAAGCCTAGAAGAGCGCTCCCTCGCGTTGCCTGGTTAAGCCACTATTTTCGAGGGAGCACCCGGTGGGGCACGAAGTCGCCCCTTTTCCGGGAGGTCTCATGTGCATACGGATGCTCCTCAATGATGCGACGTATTGGCTGGGAATCTTTTCAACTTGTTCTTTTGGGCACTGACAGCCACGATCTTTATCTTGGTGACGCTGACCACGCGCCAGTAGAAATAGATGGCTCGCTCGGGACTCGTTGAAGCGTCTCATTGCGTAGCCTCCTCAAAATGACGTCCCTCTTGGGGCGTACGAGACGATTGGGGAGAGGACGAGTCAGAGGATACAGGAGAGATACGTCACCGAAAGTAGCAAAAAATAAGGAGAATTTTGCTGCCAAACTCGGGGGTAATGGCATGAACACGTTGTCACTATTTGTTCTTTTTTGCTACTTCGTAGCCAAGTCGAAACAGTCCTTGCTTCCCCTCTAATCTCTCATTGTTGCGGAGAGCAAGCGCAACTTCTAAGTATGTCAGTAACGTCAACTCCCAAGATTGCAAGCGCGGAAGTAGTACCCCTTCCTTAATACTTTCTTCGTCGTAGCAACGCCTCCCCCATTCATCCCAAAACTTCGCGAGCAACGTTCTCGCTAGGTAGAGATGCGTTCGTTGGGTTGGAGTCAGCAAAGGCGACTCACCGTGCGCCGGGTAAATCGCCCTACAGAAATCTAGTAACTCTTTACGGTCACCAAACCACAGCTTTTCTGCGCGCTCCGCGTAGTGCCGTAACTCTCCCTTCTTAAGCGGGAGCCCCTGGGGAAATCCCGCCTTTTCAATAAAACGAGTTACGGTGACAAATGACGAGGGGGCACCGGTCCACTTAGCGTGGACCGGATGAATAAGGTCGCGGAGCACTTGTCTGTGCCGCACAGTCCCCTCCCTCATCCCTCATTAAATTGTCGAGGCAGCCCCTCAATGTGGTTCCGCCAGAGAGCGGTGGGAACTATAACTGCCCAGAAGCTAGAATTCCAACAACAAATAGTGACGGGTGGTAAGCAAGCCATTCTACCATCTTTTCCACCCCCGATTCCCCACTAAGAATGCCGGCAAAAAAATCTGCACGGTCTACCCATTCAGTGACGATCCAAAGAATGCCAATTCCACCTAGAGGGCCAAATAACAGACGAGCATGCTCTCGTAAAACTTTTTGCAGGCCTCGTGATACCATACCACACTAAGTCTCTTCCGGGACAAACTTTGAGCTAAGTATTTGAGTCTACTTATTGAAGATTCTACTTATCAATAGTTCGGACAAAAATCAGGCAGCAATAGCGCCGTAAGTTCTGAGTTTCTCATAGCCGGGATGATTTTTCACCCACATGGGGTCAAGCGCTAAGTTTGCAATAAAGACATCGAGCAATCGTTCATTGAAATGCCGTTGTTTCCAACTCGCCATCGAGAAGACGTGGGGCTTTGGCTCGGTCTGGGCCTGCAATTCCTCGGTCCGGGCCAGATTGAGTGTCGCCAGCGCGGCATTGAAATGAAAATCGAGGACCGGTGCAGCACGCGCCTGACAATCGGTGAGGCCAGTGAACTGTTTGCTGTCGCGGAAGAGGAACTCAATCTGGAAGCGGGCGATGTATAACTCCACCAACTTGCGCCCGTCCAGCGCCACATCCGTGGAGGCCAAGACAATGTACGCGGTTTGGTGGGATCTTTCCAATTGACGAGGACCACCACGCGCAGCTGGCGCTTGAGGGAGACGTGCCACACCACCGCCGTGTATAAATGGATATGCGGTTTCTCCTCTAGCGTGCCAAGCACTTCAAATCGGGACAAGTCGTGAAAGTTGACCTTGCCGTCATACTTGCGTCGTCGCCCTCGCCGCTTGGGATGTGGCCCGGTATAGAGAAACAAACCGTTGGCGTCGTGGCGTAGTTTGGTGATGGGGTGCAGATTCAGTGCCACTCCCTCATCTATGTACGTCTGCTTGGCAAAGTAGCCGTCGACGCAGTGATAGCGGATCCTGCTGGGCAACCGGTGGCGCTGGTCATGGAGTTGTTGTTTATAGAAATCCATGCGCGTCTCCTCCTCGCGCTTGTCCTTCCGTCGTGTCCGCCTTGCCGGGCGGGGTCTGCGCCACGGCAAGCGTGAACGCACAGCGGCGGGTAACGTCCACCACTGCCAGCGTCGAAATCTCCAGTCCCGGTTCCGCCCGATTCGCGCAGCCGTTGAAGAAGTGCCCCAGGCCGAACGTCTGTTTGCCGCTCTTCGGAATGAACGACGCATCCGGCACCGAGATGAGTTCTGAGCATGGATCGAGCGCCGCTGTCATCATCACGGTGATGAAACTCCGGCCAATCGAAAGAAGCTCGGAACTGGCGCGCAATCGTCCGCTCAGAGTAGTCGCAGTAGCGACTCAGATTGCGTCCGGTCACGCGCTCGCGCAGAGCGAGGATCGTAGCAAACAACACCATAAGAAACTTTCGTTGTGGTTGACGGACTGCCGGCATCTGCTGCAGTATGTCACTGACAATTGTCATAGGCCATGAACCGCCTGAGTGGGAGTTGCACACTCATATTCAAGCAGTTCGTGGCCTTCCTTGTTAACCCCGATCGCTCAAAAAAATGTCCGAAGTATTGCTTATAAATCGCATCGAAAATACCTTCTCTGAAGACTAGACGGCACCAGCTGCGGATTGAGAAACCCCTGTCTCCGCTGACGGCGGTCAGAAGGCGACACGTCGTTCACCATAGCCTTGCTCTTTCTCTTCCACGCCGTACCGCGTGGAGTCGTCCGCTACCATAGCATGCGCGCGGCTGGTCGGCAGTAGCGGGGAGCCGAGGGCAGGCTCACCTTAGCTCCTCCCTTCTACCACGCGGTGGGGGTGACGGTGCCGTGCTGAACTCCGTGCTCGTGTGCCGCGCCGCGCATCGCAACAACACCTTGATTTGCTCCGCTTCCCTCTTTGCCCTTCGTGTGGAGGCCTGTGTCTGAAAATCTTGACGTGCCGGACATCGAGATGGATCGCTTCATGGAGCGATATATGTTGTGAAGGCACCACAGACCGTAGCAGGGAGACAGCCGTCACTAGGAGTTTGCGAATTTAGCTGGTGCTCATGTACACTCTGGATCCGTGATACATTGCCCTTTTTGTCAACGGCCAGCTACGAAACGAGACGGCTATGACCAACGGGGTCGACAGCGCTATGGCTGCAGTCCTTGCCAGCGTGATTTTACGGCTGCCTCCACGTCGATGTTCTCGGGCTATCGCTGGCCGCCCGACGTGATCCTCACCGCCATGCGTTGGTATGCCTGCTACCCGCTGGCGGCCGCCCACGTCATGCAACTCTTAGCTAAGCGCCATATCGATGTCTCAGCGCGCACGGTGCTTAAGTGGGTGCAAACCTTCGGACCTCAATTAGCCAAGGCGCTCCATCACTACCGGAGACGATAGGGGCGGCGGTGGTACGTAGACGAAGTGTTCTGCTTCCGCGGTGGACACAAGCACTATCTCTATCGTGCGGTAGATCAACATGAGCAAGTCATCGATATTCTGCTGCGGGACAAACGGGGTAGTGTCGCAGAATTGTTGCTGGCTTTCTTAAAAGACATTAAAAATCAGAAGTTTGTAGCCCGTTATCAACACATCTGAAACACGACCGCTTTCTGGAAGGTTTTGAAGGCCTGCACGTGTTGCGCCGAGGCGACATCAAGTTGCGCGCCCTTGTATAGACGTTCCAGGGCATTCTCACGCCTATCAACACCATCATGACCGCAGAGCACCAAAGAACTTCGCAAACTCCAGCGGAGGGCGTCGGCCGGGCTTTCGTCTGTGGCAAAATTGGGCAGGGGAGAACGGTCCGCGCTCTCCGGTACGCCCGCCAACTCTTCAGTGTTTCTCATGTCGAATAGAGGGGCTGACCGCGGGAGAGGACGGTGAGGCCGCCTGGCAGGGCACACCAGGGAGGACGTCGAGGGTCTGGTACACGCCGGCCAAGAGCAATTTGAGTCTGACCACGTGAGCGCGAAACTCCTTCGTGCTGGTGGCGCGGTGCAACTCGCACCTCTGCCACACCTCCGTCGCATGTGTAACCGCATCCCGCACTGCGGTAAGGGCCTGATCAGTGGGCGGTTGCGCATAGAAGAGTCGGAGGGCCTCCGCTAAGGCTTCATAGGCACGCTGCGGGTCAAGCGGGGGTTCGGTCATGACTTCATCCCTTTCGTGGCACTCTGCCCCAGGGGACTGTCCACACAGTCACGCAGAGGACGGACAGCGACAACCCACCTGGGGGAAGAAAAACGGCTCTGTCACAAAGTTGATAGTAACACTCTGTTATCTACAATCGGGAGTGTTTTTCACGCTCGAACATTTCACTATATGGTATAGTTCGTAAACTTTGCGACAGATCCAAAAAATGTCTTCCTTCCGTGCCCCCGCTTTGGTTACGCCGCCTGTTTGAGCGGACCCAGCGTCTGGTGCTGGCGGATTGTCTCGTAACCGACGCCGGAGACCACGCCGGAGATAACTAGGATCAATCTGAAATGCCCCACAGATGCCAATAAAACTACAGAGGCCTTCTCCTTCTTTAGCTTCAATCCAGTCGTTCGCCTCCTGGAAGAGTTCCCGCAGCACCGCAGAAGGATGGTCACCATAGCGCAGGTAGCACTCGATCCCATCTTCGAGCACCGCCCACAACAGGCGAAATTCTCCCTTCATCCGCAGCCGTACGGCAATCGGATCACTGAGCTGGACCGGGACCAGATCAGCCAATGTGATGAGCTCTTGGGACTCGTCATGTAGTTCCATATCTGCTCCTTCCTCTTTTCCCCTCGAGTGCAGGATTGAACACCCTTGGCGCCACCCTATGTCCTTACTGCTGACCAACTTCTGCCCTTAAGGACGTTGAGACCAAACCCTCGGAATGGTGTTCCCAAGTATTTGTCATTTCAATGGAAATCGTTACATTCGTTTGCGTCTCTGGGGCTACACCCCTGCATCTTCCTGTACAGGACCGCATTCTACTTCACACAATTGGTTCGCCTTGAGCCCCAAACTGTTCGTCTTGCTGTTCAGATTCGTTCATCTTGCTATATCCACGACTTGGAGGGTTAGTGGCGTGAGCGTGTGAAACAAGGGAGAGAGGCGCACATCTGGGTTTTGTCGCGAGTTTTCTACTTGCCGAATTTTCCGTTAAGTGGTCTTTCACAAAAGATTTTGAGCAAGAAGGGCGAGTTTCATATCCTCCCGCCATCAGCAGGAGGGAAGGATGCCTACGAAACCACGAGTCGTCACATTAACCCAAAGGGAAACGCAAAGCCTTGGAGGACTTTGTCGGCCACGGGAAAAACAGTGCGCGCGCGATTACCCGAGTGCGGATGTTACTGTTGTTGGACGAAGGACGGAAAGAACAAGATCTGACCGAGCATCTTGGGAGTATCGCGGGGGACAGTGTACAACGTGCGCAAGAAATATCAGCAGAAGGGGCAGGCCCCTATTCTCGAGCTGCTCCACGACGCGCCCCGCAGTGGGCGTCCGATTACGCCGGATAGTCGGGTGGAAGCCAAGGTCGCGATGATTGCCTGCAGTACACCCCCAACGGGCCGGGGTCGCTGGACGTTGCAGTTGATGGCCGACAAGGTGGTGGAACTTGCGGTGACGGAGTCGATTTCCCATGAGAGCGTGCGGCGCGTACTAAAAAAAATAAACTCAAGCCGTGGTTGAGTGAGCAGTGGTGTATGGGCGACATTACCGGCGCTTACGTGTGGCATATGGAAGATATCCTTCATCACTATCAGCTCCCTTACGACGTTCGCCATCCGTTACTCTGCTTCGATGAACGGCCCTGCTTTCTGATTGAGGAGGTCGGCGGGATTCTGCCCATGAGTCCCGGCAAAGCGAAACGGTATCATTATGAATACCAGAAAGAACGGCTCATGTTCTGTGTCCCTCGCGTTTGAGCCCCATACCGGCTTTCGCTATGTCGAGGTCCGCGAATGCCGCACCGCCAGTGACTATGCCCAATTCATGCAGCCGTTGCTCACCCAGCACTATCCCGAGGCGCAGGGTACTGTCGCAAAGTTTACCGACTATACCATATCTTGAAATGCGCTAGTGTGAAAAACACCACTAATTGTAGATAACAGAGTGTTACTATCAACTTTGCGACAGTACCGTAAGGAAGCGGTTAGGGAGTAAGCTGGGGGTATGAGAAATACCATTCCCCCTCCCTTTAAGCTATTGCATTTTGCGTGCGGTATTAAATGACGTGAACCCGATTGTGGCGCGGGTGTTCGCGATCTCCGATGATGTCGAAATTACCGAACTCCATGACGTGTTCCTCAGCATGCTAGGCTGGCAGCACGAGCTGGGTTTCATCATTCGGGTGTATGGGCAGGAGTTCAATAGCTACCAACGACGCTTCCGTGACAAGCGACTGCGTGATTTTCAGTTGCGTCGGCAAGAGAAATTGCTCTACATCTGTAATACGCTTGATCTCTGGGAATGAGAGATCCGAGTCTTGGACGTGCAAGACGGGAGTCCAGACAAACGCGATCCGGAATGTTTAGAGGGGCGAGGATTCGCACCACCAGAAAGCTGCGGCGGACCACGTGGTTATCGGCTGATGCTCAAGCAGCAGGCGGCAAGCCCGCAGATCAGCGACCCAGCCACCATCGCCGGGTCGATGAAACTCTTAGCCCAGGTTTATAGTGATGAATCTGACGTTGACTGGCCGGTTTTTGAAGAAGCCGTCACAACTGGTTGGAAAAGTGTCGAGGAACGGCTCGCACGTACTGGGCCACTGACACCAACACGGTTCAGTCGCAAGGAAGCTAATGAACGGTTAGCGTCTCTCATGCAGCAGCGGAGGTGGTGGCGATGAACTTCTGTATTGAAGTGATCTGCATAGGGGATTACGGGACCCAGCAACGCTGGGAAGGGCTGGCCGTGAGCAAAGACGCACCCACCATGGAGACGTTGGGCTTAACTCTTGCCGAGGGCAAAGAACTTGTGGCAAACGTACAGACGAAATGCGGTCGAGCAGCAGACAACAACCTATCTTGCCCAGCACCGCCACTGCGCCGCGTGTGGACGGAAACATCTCTAAGCAAAGGGCAATGGCAGAGCATCGTACACACGAGCTTTGGTCCGGTCCCCATGCCTAATCTGGCGCTGGCCGCCTTTGACCGCGATGAGGTGTCGGGAGTACCAACCTAGGTTGTCAATGGGAAACGGTTTTGGGGTAAAGATCGTGTCGACTGGGTGGTGCACGAAGTGCAACGTCTCCTCGCTGCGACATCAGCATGAACTCGTGCGGCAGGCCGTTCCCACCGCACTGTTGTCCCCTCGTCAATGGACATGAAAGCGGTCTTCACAGTGAGGATATTCACTGGCGGTGATGGTATGAAAGGAAACGAACAGCGCTACCAATGGTACAACCGCTGTCGATGTTCCGTATCTCCTGCAACGCACCTCGTTCGGTGTGGAGCGACCACGTCGGCCATGTCATCCGTCTCCTGTCTTGCCCTGTGCTCCTGCTTTACGATCCGCCGTGTTCGTCCTTATGGCGTGCATAAATTACCGCGGAGCGTCGTTGCTGCATACTCCTCCCGGAACACTCCCATGCGCTGCAGCTCCGGGACAACCGTCCTTCGACAAAGGCTGCAAACGAGTCCGGTAGTAGCGCGGGCGAAATGACGAAGCCGTCAGCGTCACCCGACGTAAACATCTCGGTTAACTGCTCCGCAATCTGAGTAGCCGTCCCGCAGAGTTGTGGCACAAGAATGCTTTCGCCGTAGTGTTGGCCAAGGTCACGCATTGTGAGCCCGTGCTCCTTGGCGTGCTGCGCTGCCAGGGCAATCAAGCTCTGTGTGCCGTAACTTCGCGCAGGTCTTCCACCTGTGCATCGAGAGCGACCGTGGCCAGATCCACATTGGCATGGGCAGAGAGCGTCGACAGCCCGACCAAGGGATTGACTAGTGCATTGATCTGATCGCGGGTGTCCTGCGCTTCCCGCTCGGTGCGGCCGATAAACGGCATCACCGCCGTTAAGACTTTACAGTCTTCAGATTTCCGTCCGAGTTGCGCGACTGCTTCCCGGATGCCTGCGGTCGCACGCCGCATGTGCGTGCGGGTCGGGGCGATCTGAAAGATGACCTCTGCCCATTTGGCTGCGAAGGTCTGACCGCGCGCTGAGGCACCCGCTTGGATAATTACCGGACGTCCCTGGGGACTGTGAGGAATATTCAACGGACCACGCGAGGTGAAATAGCGACCTGCAAGCTAGACGTAGTGGACTTTGTCCGGGTCCGCGTAAAGACCCTGAGCGCGATCGAGGATGAGAGCGTCCTGCTCCCAGCTCTCCCATAGCTTACCTATCAGCTCCATGAATTCGTCCGCTCGGTCATAGCGCTCGTTATGACTGAGGTGTTCAGCTGCGACCGAAATTGAGCGCCTCACCGTCGTTCATTGAGGTCACCACATTCCACGCCGCTCGGCCCTGTGAAAGATGATCGAGCGTGCGGAATTCGCGTGCGAGATGATAGGGTTGCTCGTAGGTTGTCGACCGCGTGGCTCCCAAACCGATATGTCCAGTCGTGGCGGCCAGTGCGCCGAGAATAGGCATGGGATCGAGTCGCGTCGCATCTTGATCGCCATAGCGTAGGCCGACAGTTTTATCGCTGCCATAGCGGTCGGCGATGGCGAGGCGATCGGCAAAGAAGAGCAGATCAAAGCGACCCCGTTCGAGCAGTTGCGCAATCTCGACGTAATAGTCTACCGACAGAAACGGCACGGCGTGCGCCGGATGGCGCCAGAGCGCATGACTATGCGCCACCGGCCCGGCGATCAGAAAACCTGCGAGATGCATGTGCGCGTTGCTTGTGGCTCATACTGCTCTGCCTCGGATTCCTATGCGATTACCATGCCTCATGCATGTGTCAGTCACGCTGTCGCGTGGTTGATGATTTCGACGGGAAACCGATGATTTTTCTGTTTCTTTGCATCAGACAGGGTATTCATGTTGCAAATTTGCCATACCATATAGTACCTAACAAGTTGACAAAGCCCATCTTGGCGCTGTTTTGGACAACAGTCCCAGTCATGTCAGCCAGCAGGTGGCGTGACCCCGCCATGTCGCGCCGCGCCGCCTCCCGCCCTATAGCCTGGAGCTCAATCCGGTGGAACGGTTCTTGAAAGGAGACAAGTGCAGCCGACAACCTCAACCGACCGCAGCCACAGGCCGGGCGACCACGGTGCGAGCAATGAACTCATCGGTGGTCATCACATGGGCAGTGGAGACCGAGAGGATCACCAAACGTGACGCGGTGTACCTCTGCGGCCGCCATTTCCCCTTGACCCACATCTGGGTAGTCGAAGGTCGCGGTGGCGTCGGAGAGGAATACGACTTTGTAGTCGCGGAACAAGGCGTCACGAGCGGTGGCGTGGCAGCAGTTCTCGGTGGTAACGCCGGAGATGACCACGGTGTTTATACCCAGGCCGCGGAGGATGATCTCTAGATCGGTGCCATAAAAGGCGCTATAGCGGCGCTTCTTGATGATGAACTCCTCAGCCTGGGGCGCAATCTCAGGATAGATCTCGATGCCAGGCTCACCGTCCACCAGACCAGTCCCGTGCCTGATCGGCAGCCACAGGTCGGCGAAGCGGCCCATGTCGCAGCCATCGCGTCGATGGGCGTGAGTGGTGTAGATGATCTGGATACCTTGCTTGCGACAACAGGTAAGAGCGCGCTTGAGCGTGGGCAGCATGGCGCGCCCGGCAGGCGTTTCCATAGGGGCGCCTGGCGCGACGAAATCATTCTCCATGTCCACCACGATCAGGGCAGTGCGTTGCGGGTCGATACGCTCAACACGATAGGGCATAGTAAAAGTCTCCTTTCCGGGCCGCCGCCATGGCCTCTGTACCCGAACCGGCAAGTGATCACTTAGGGAAACGGCTAACACGTTGACAACGCCTACCGTCGGGCTATGGCTTTGTCCCGGGCCGGGTTAGACCCGCCATTGCTTCTTTGGCGGTGGTCCGCATGGGATACTGGGCGTAGGCAGCCTTCAATTCGAGTGTGTGCCCGTCCGGGTCCAAGACGTACACGGAGGTGCCGAACCCCGTGGCGCCGTACGATTCGACGGGGCCAAACATGATCGGTACGTCGTGCTCCTTGAGATAGTTGACGATGGCGTCGACGCCCTCTTGCAGCATAAGGCAGAGATGGTCTATGCCCCGTTCCTCCTTCGCCGCCAGCGTCTTGCCCTGTGGCAACACACGCAAGTCAATGAGATTCCGGCCACAACGGAGCTGGTAAATCTGCAGGTCTTCAATGACTCGCTCAACCGTGAGCCCCAGGATCTGGGTGTAAAAATGGAGGGCCCGTTCACTATCGGTTACTTGGAGCACCACGTGATCAATTCCGTGAAACTGCGCGGGACAGTCCGGTTTCATAATTCCTCCTTTGCCCTATTGCCTATTGCGCCACATAGCCGCCGTCCACGGCCAGGGCGATGCCAGTCACAAAAGAAGCGGCCTCCGAACAAAGCCACACCACGGCTTCGGCAATCTCTTCGGGCCGCCCCATCCGCCCCACGGGCTCCCTGGCTAGAATTGCTGCGACTATTTGGTTCTGCACGCTGGGGCTGCTGGCGTAAGACGTTGTCCACCAACGGGGTCTGGGTTGGTCCGGGACAGACGGCGTTAATACGGATTCCCGCCTTGGCATACTCTAGGGCCGCTGTTTTGGTGAGTCCCAAGACTCCGTGCTTGCTTGCCGCATAGGCTGGCATCCCGTTCGACCCCACCAAGCCAAAGTTTGAGGCCGTATTGACAATGGCGCCGGAGCCTCGCTGCACCATGAACGGGATTGCATGTTTCATACAGAGCCACACTCCGGTCAGGTTGATGGCGATGATGCGTTGCCAATTCTCTTCGCTACATTCGGCCGTCTGCGCCAGATCCCCCTGGATGCCGGCATTGTTAAACGCACAGTCCAGCCGACCATAGGTCTCCACCGCCAGCTTGACCATTCTCTCAACTTCGTTCCCCTGAGAGACATCCGCCTTCACAAACATGGCCGTGCCGCCGGTGGCCTGAATCATCTGCACAGTCTCTTCGCCTCCGACAACAGTTACATCGGAAACGACAACCCTGGCTCCTTCCCGAGCAAAGGCCAGAGCTGCGGCTCGTCCAATACCCGAGGCGCCTCCGGTCACCAACGCTGACTTTCTGATCTAGTCGACCTGCCACAACTCACCTTCCTCTCTCTCTGGGTCTCGCGTGACGCTCGTCACGCTGAAGAGTCATACCAGCAGCAGGATTGTCATTCCACAGGAAGAAAACGCGCAGGGTCAAAGCCGTTTATCACTCCTGGTTGCCCGTATAACTCGACCGCACTCGTGACTTCCACGAATGAGAGTGTGAGCAAGAACAGGCGTTGCACATCCTCTGGCATGCCTTCAAGGGGGAACTGATTGAGATACGGCACGATCGTTTCCATCTGCGGCAGCATGGCACCGTAAAACACCCGCAGCTCTTCGATCGAGCTCGCGAGGCGTTTGTGGATACGTTCACTTTCCGTCGCCAGTGCCCATGCGCCGAAAAGTTCCAGGCTGCGAAACGGCGCCGGCAGGATCCCCTGAGATGCGGTCGTTCTCTCTTGTTCCATAGGCCTTCACGCTCCTGTGTAGAATCCGACGTGGTCTTCCAGCGTTTTGTGAAAGTGCCGGATCTGAATCTCGTCATCCTGCAGGAGCACGTGGGTCTTTGCCCTCGATGCCAGACCAGCGTGCACGGTTTCATGGGCGGTGGCATCTTCCTGGAGCACATTGCGAAGGCGGCACGTCATGTATTCTTGCCCGATCCGTTGTCCCACGTTGTCTGCCGGGGGAAAGTACACATTGACTTCCCAAATGGTGTGATCCACCGCGAGCGGCCAGAAGTTGTACGTCATGAAGTAGTCCTTCGTCAGACCCCGAAAGAGCAGCACGACAAAGTTCGGAAAAATCGTATAGAAGTCAAAGTCTCCGATCAGCGGCAGCCGACACTCCGTGGTGGAGGTGTCCAGGCGAGCCATGAGCGCCTCGCTGACACTCACTTTATGTGCAGGATTGATCTCGCACGAGTACACACTGTGCTCACGAAAGAATTTGACATCCAGGAGCCGGGTATAACGATTCTCTTTGAGCGCAAAGACATCCGGGAACGAGTACCGGTGTTGGAAGGGTAAATGATACACCTCATTCTGGGCATCGAGCGCCACCTTCCAATTGGCCCGTTCGTCTACCTTATAGGTGTGGGCTAACGTCAGTCGCTCAAAGCGACCGCCGCCGAGCTGCTCGGCGACTCCTCCAAGGTAGGCGGTGAGACTCTCCCGCGGACGCGGATCCAGGTTGATGAAGATAAACCCTTCCCAGATGTCGGTGGCAACTGGCGTCAGCCCGTACTCGCTTTTCTGCAGGCCAAAAAAATTCTCCTCGTCCGGCACCCACTTCGAGTTGCCCCTTGCTGTCATACGACCAGCTATGAAAATTGCACGTCAGCCCTCCCCGACACGATCCTTTCTTGTTCCCGACTACTTGATTCCCACGATGGGAACAGACATTGTGAAATCCTCGCACGACTCCGTCATCCCCCCGCATGAGTAGAATTGACGCGTTGCAGACGGCGAGATCTCTCACCACATAATCTCCCGGCTTAGGAATCTCCTCGACCCTGCCTACATTCAACCACACCCGGCGGAAGACCCGCTCGCGTTCAAGCTCGAAGTACGCCGACGAAATACAGGGTTCGGCTGGAACAGGGCCAGTCCCTAACTCCGGATAGGCCTTCGCCCACCGCCTGTCACTCATAACGGTCTTCATGGTAGTTGCCTCCTTGCCTGGACCGGTTGATCCACTCCCCACGTAGGCTATCCTTGGTGCAGTCGATTGCTTCAACGTCCGTGTTACTGCACTGCTCCGTCTTGGTCAACGCCGTTAAGAAAGTGCAATACGACCTCGTTGAAGGCTTCTGGTCGTTCGATGTAGCTCACGTGGCCAGTACCAGTGATAGTAACTATCCGTGCACCAGGTATCCGACGCGCCATCTCACGCCCCACATGATGATCTCCCGCTCAAACTGGCTTCCTTTGAAGTCGATCATCCCACCGCTCCTCCCCTCACCGTTAGTTGAGGAGCATAGCAGAACGCTCTTGAGGCGAAAACTTGCGACAGATCCACGGATATGAGCAAGTGGCCCACCGAGAAGCACTTCGCTTCCTGGCTGGGCTTGGCGCCCCACAACGACATCTCAGGCGGAAAGGTCTTGCGCAGTAAGCCCCTCAAAGGCAATCGCCGGGCGGCACAAGTGTTGCGCTTGGCCGCGCAAACCCTGGGCCGCACGCAAACCGCCTTGGGCAGTTCTTATCGCCGCCTGCGGGCACGTAAAGGCCCGGCGTCGGCAATCACCGCCACCGCACATAAGTTGGCCCGGATCCTCTACCAGGTCCTCAAACATCACACGCCCTATCAGCCCCAGAGTCAGGAGACCTATGATGAGCACCTGCGTCAACGGGCGATTCGCCAGCTCAAACGCACCGCTACCCACTTGGGCTTCACGCTCCTCCCCCAATCGGACACTGCCTGAGAGTTTGTTTCTGAGCAGCGTAGCTACAGCAGCGGGGTCGAAGCATAAAGCGAGCATTACTTCTTGAGGTACCGGTCCATAAATCCAATCGCGCGTTTATACCCTTCAGCGTAAGCAGGTAACGGCGTCAGTTGAAAAAAGCCGTGAGGAGCACCTTCGATCACGTGCAGATCATGATCAATCCCGGCAGCTTTCAACGCTGCTGCAATCTTGATTGACTCGGCGTAAATTGGGTCTTTTGTCCCCACACCAACGTAACATGGTGGGAACTTCGCACAGCTATTCAGCGGACTCACACGAGGATCGCCGCGTAACGTCTCATACTGCTCGACAGGAAGATAAAACTGCGATTCTGGCTTGGGTGTCCCCAAAGCTTTCATTGTGTCGTGATAATCAAACACACCGTAGATCAGCACGCCGACGTTAATCTTTGGTCCACCTTTTTTCGTGCTCTCTGCCAACACCGCAGCGGCAAGGTTTCCGCCAGCGGAGTCTCCACCAACAGCAAGGCGCTTAGCATCACCACCATACTTCGCCGCATTCTCGACCGCCCACTGCGTCGCGAAGAAACAGTCATCGAACGCCGCTGGGAACCGGTGCTTCGGTGCACGACGATAATCGATGTTGATCGTCAGATATCCCGCAGCAGCGAATTCTCGGCCTACGCGCAAGTGAGTCTTCGGGCTTCCCATCGTCCAACCACCACCGTGGAAATACACCAATACTGGATGCGGGCCACTACCATGCGGGACAGAAATATCTGCCGTCAGCCGCCAGCCAGCAACCTCACGCAGAAGCACCCCATCATGCACGGCCCCTACAGAGGGAGGATTACCATTCATCAACGCATCATTCCGCTGCAACATGTCAGCGGGGTTGACCCCTTTTGGCGGTCGTAACGTTTCCATAAACTCAAGCAAATCAGCCGGAATTTGGCTCATACGATTCTCCTCCTTTTTGATGTAGCCGCGCGATTCTACCCGGATCGTTTCCGCATTGGTAGGGGCAGCGGTTCTCGCACCCATCACACCACACGTAGCTTTTGACCTTCTGGTGACGCTTGGCAAGCGACCTCAGGATATGGTAGACGGGGCTGACTGTTCATGCAGAGGGAGCATGTATGAAATTTTGGATGTTTCATTTAATGCCGTGGCCGCATTTGCCTCAAGACTTCGAGGAAAAATATGACACCGCTTGGGTCACGTGCCCAAACTCTTTGTTTGACCCGCAGCGCGGACCAGATGTGTACCATCAATATATCAACCAACTGGTCTACGCTGACCAGTTAGGCTTCGATGGTGTGGTCATCAATGAGCATCATCAGAACGCCTACGGAATTATGCCCTCGCCCAATTTAATTGCCGCAGCATTATCACAGCGTATACAGCGGGCACGGGTCATGGTGTTGGGCAATGGGTTGCCGCTCTACGAAGTACCGATCAAAATCGCTGAAGAATTTGCCATGCTCGACAACATGTTCCGCGGCAAGTTTGACGCCGGCTTTGTCGTCGGTGGTGGACCGGAATACTACTCGTACAACATTAATCCTACTTTTGCTCGCGAACGTTTCCGTGAGGCTACCGATCTGATCATCAAAGCGTGGACTGACCCGGGACCGTTCTCATGGGATGGCAAACATTATCAATTTCAGTACGTTAACCCGTGGCCGCGACCAGTACAAAAGCCCTACCCTCCGGTATGGATTCCTGGCGCAGGCAGCGTTGAGACTATGGACTTCGTGGCCGAGCGCGGCTTCATCTATGCTGCGCTCACCTATGCTCATGTCGACTCGTTCCGCCAAAACGCCGCCTATTTTTGGCACGCGGTCGAACGCGCGAATAAGCCGTGTAATCCTGAACAACTCGGATGGCTGGTGCCAATCTACGTCGCCGAGACAGACCAGCAAGCCCGCGCTGAAGCAGAAGAGCATGTATGGTATTTCATTGACAAACTGCTCAAAGGCTTTGCCGGTAAAGGTCGAGCCTGGATGCCTCCGGGTTACACTTCATTGAAATCGCTGCAACGCTTACAGGAAATTAGTGCACCCGGAAATGAGAGTGGCGCGTCAAACTGGCAGTTAGGTCACGCCCGCACGTGGGATGACGTCGAAGCCGGCGGATCTGTGCTCATCGGCAGTGCGGCAAAGGTACGCGAACAACTGCTGAAGTATGTACTTGAGTTCAAGGTCGGCCACCTGCTCGCGCTCCCTCAATTCGGTAGCCTCCCTGATCACTTGACGCGCAAGAACATGGAACTGCTGGCGACCGAGGTTTTCCCTTACGTCCGCAAGTACGCCGATTTGGAGTTCGCCTCCTTGCCTGGCGTCAGAACCCAACCGCAACACGACACTCACGCGTAGGTCTACAGCATAGCAGGGGTGGTTTTTTATCACTCTCGCGTTGCACGTGGCACCTCCGCATTCTCGTGCTCGTGCGCCACGTCAAGTACGCCATTTCTGTAGGACAAAGCAATGACACTCCAATTAGAGACATTGACTATTCGTAACAAGAAAGTTCAGCTTCTCCGTGGTGGCAACGGCACTCCAGTGTTGTACTTACACGGAATCGTTGCCGACGTTCACAGTCTCCCAAGTAATGCAGGGTTTACTGCCTTTCATGATACACTTGCGTCGACGTTTTCTATGTATGCTCCTGCGCTTCCTGGATATGCCGATAGCGAGGGTTTTGATGATCTTGAAACCGTCGAAGATGCCGTGTTCTTTTGTCGGGACGTTCTCGACGCCTTGCAGCTCGACAAGGTACATGTCGTGGGCGTTTCATTAGGAGGGTGGATTGCTACCGAATTCGCTACCCGTTACGCACATCGGTTGCACAAACTCGTCCTCATTAATCCTCTCGGTATCTCAGTCCCACACGCACGCATTGGCAACTTCTTTTATACCGTCACGCCAAAGGCAGAAGGGGGACAGCAGGAAGTCCGAGAATTGCTCTTCCACGACCAACATTCAGAGTTAGCAATGGGTGCCATTCCTGATCAGATGTCCCCTGAGATGACAATGCTCTTCTATAAGGCCCAAATGGTCGCTGCACGACTTGGCTGGAAGCCACCCTATCTCCACAATCCGCGATTAAAGGACCGTCTCTTTCGTATTCCCACACCAACCCTACTCGTCTGGGCGGAAGACGATCGTTTAGCTCCAGTCGGGCTAGCTGAAGTGTTTGCGCAAGGATTAGCGCATGCAGAAGTCGCGCGCGTCCCCGGCGCAGGACATAGCCTGTTGCTCGAACAACCTCAACGGGCCGCAGAACTTGTCTCGCAATTTTTACAACGTTAACGATGAAACAGAAGCAACATAATCACATCAGTAGTTAACATGACAAAAAGAACGAAAGAACTACATAGAGTGCAGCATGCTGCGTTATTTCTTTTCTCGGCGTTTCCTCTTAAGTTTTTTTGTCCTTTGCCGTTCTATATTTACGGACGCGGCAGGGAAGGCGGCACCTCCACCACCCCCACCACCCCCACAGCCCCTTCCCTGTCGATCCACCCCTCTCCTCGCATTCCTCGCTCCTGATAGTTCTTCATTAGACATCTCTATGATACAAGAAAAGGTAGCGTACCCCTGCACCGCAAACGGGTAAATTCAATCTTCGTAAAGAGGGAATTATGAAGAATACAGCTGTTACCCTTCCACGCTATCTTCTGCAACAACAACAGACACACGTTGGTGCAACCGGAGAGTTTTCAATCCTCATGTCGCAAATTTCCTGGGCAGCCAGGCAGATTGCGTACGAACTCGGGCGCGCAGGTCTCCTCGGTATTTTAGGAGCAACCGAGGAAGTGAACGTCCAAGGCGAGATCGTCCAGAAGCTGGACATCCTCGCCAACGATGCATTTCTGAGGGCTTTTGAGTACGGTGAGTTAGTTGGCGAAGTCGTCTCTGAGGAAATGGCGCAGCCAGCCCAGATCCTCGGTAACGACAAAGGGAAGTATGTCGTCTTTGTTGATCCTTTGGATGGTTCCTCGAATATCGATGTCAATGTCACTGTTGGTTCAATCTTCTCCGTCCATCGCCGGCCACGAGAAGTGGCAGGAGCAGACCTCGTCAAAGCGCTCCATCTTCCTGGCAATCAACAGATCGCTGCGGGGTATGCGTTATACGGGTCTAGCACGATGCTTGTGTTCACCACTGGTAACGGTGTCCACGGTTTTACCCTTGAGCCAGGGCTTGGAGAATTTTTGCTTTCTCACGAAAACATCCGTATTCCAAAACGCGGCTCGACTTATAGTATTAACGAAGGACGGCGCTTGGAATGGAATGCGCCAACCAAAGGATACATTGACTACGTTCAGCAAAAGGACAAAGCCACCGGACGCCCATACGGAGCGCGATACGTTGGCTCACTCGTCGCTGATTATCACCGCACGTTATTGAAAGGTGGGATTTTTCTCTATCCTTCAGACCCAAAGAATATCAATGGTAAACTTCGCTTGATGTATGAAGCCAATCCCTTAGCAATGGTTACAGAGCACGCAGGAGGAAAAGCCAGCAATGGCACGCAGCGAATTCTTGATGTGACACCCACGAGTTTGCACCAGCGTGTACCGTTGTTGATCGGCAGCGCTGAAGATGTTTTGCAGGCAGAATCCTTTTACAGGTAACACGTTGAAAATCGTTAGCCATTCAGGTTACCATAGCAGCAGCCTGCTTCACTGCTCTATCATTTAAGGAGGAGCCCTATGACAGAACGTGTCCGTGAAATTCTGAGCTGGTATGAGAGTGATAACCCAGGAACACGAACCAACATTGCGCGCCTGCTCAACCACGGTCGGCTTGGCGGCACTGGGAAACTAGTGATTCTCCCCGTCGATCAAGGATTTGAGCATGGTCCCGCTCGCAGTTTCGCACCCAACCCAGCAGGATACGACCCAGATTATCATTACCAGCTTGCCCTTGCGGCAGGTTGTAACGCCTACGCGGCTCCCCTCGGGTTCATCGAAGCCGGAGTCACCAAATTTCTCGGTGAGATCCCGCTGATTCTCAAACTCAACAATCACGACACACTACACGACGAGAAAGACCCCCTGTCTTCTGTCACAGCGAGTGTTGATGATGCGCTCCGCCTAGGCTGCGTAGCAGTTGGTTTCACGATCTACCCCGGTTCCTCCCAAGCCCAGACCATGTACGAACAGGCACGGGAGATTACAAAGGAAGCAAAGTCAAAAGGGCTTGCGATGGTGCTCTGGTCGTATCCCCGCGGGTCCGATCTTAGCAAGGAAGGCGAAACCGCCGTCGATGTCGTCACCTATGCTGCACAGATTGCCTGTCAGCTCGGTGCTCACATCGTCAAGGTCAAGTTACCGAGTGCGCATATCGAGTTAGGCGAGGCGAAGAAAGTCTATCAGAAGCATCACATTCCGATTGAAACCTTGTCGCAGCGCGTTAGCCACGTCGTACAAAGTTCCTTCAACGGCAAACGTATTGTGATTTTCTCGGGTGGCGCGAAGAGTGACAATGACGAAGCCTTCTTTAACGAAGTACGCGCGATCCGTGATGGTGGTGGTTTTGGCTCAATCATTGGTCGCAACTCCTTCCAACGACAACAAGGAGAAGCGTTATCCTTCTTACGCACGTGCATGCAGATTTATGCTGGGGAAGTGAAGTAGACTTTGGGATATAGGCTTTGGGCTTTACGGAAAAGAATACAGGGCACGGCGCGCCGTGCCCCTACGAAAGCAAAACATATCCCCTCTAAATCCTAGATCCCAAATCCTGAAGCCTGCCTTCATCGCGTATCCGCATAAAACTCTCGCAATCGAGACGCGGGCACTCCCCAAAAGTGACACAACCGTAAGACCCACATCCGCACGATCGTGTGGAATACACCGTCCCGCTGCCAACGTCGGGCTGAGGTCACTACTCGCTCGTGTAAGCACGCAATCTTTCCCTCTCGTTTCAGTTTGCGGCTAAATTCTACATCTTCCATCAAGGCAAGATCGGGATACCCGCCGATCTTCTGGAACACCTGTCGGCGGACAAAGATCGCTTGGTCCCCAGTTGAGATTCTTGTCAACCGAGAACGCAGGTTCATCATCGTTTCGATCATACGGAAGGGCCATCCATCTGCGTCAAGACGGACATCGAACCGACCTCCTACCACTTGAGGATCATTGAGCGCTTGCGTAAGAAGCTGGAGGAATCCCGACGGAAGTCTCGTATCGGCATGGAGGAACAGCAACACCTCACCGTTCGCTTCACGCGCGCCAGTGTTCATTTGTTGTGCACGTCCGCGCGGCGCAGTGACCACAAGATCTGCGTGTGAACGCGCAAGCTCCAGCGTACTATCGTCACTGCCTCCGTCAACGACAATCAACTCACACTCGCCTTCCTGTCGTACACGCGCGAGCGTCTGCACGATCGAGGGAGCTTCATTGAGTGTGGGGATGATGATCGAGATGCGCATGGCATTACGAAAATTAAGAATTAAAAATTAAAAATGAAGAATTGAGAATTCCGCAATTTTGGCCTTGCTTGGAATTTTTTTGTTTTCCATTCTTCATTTTGCATTCTTCATTCTTAACTCTTCATTCTTGTCCCACGGCCCTGGTCTCCGCCATAAATACGGCAGATCAATAATAGTCCCAGGTGTATGAATATCGAGCAACGCCCGCAAAGCATCTAACAACACCCAGCGCTGTTGGGCCACATTGAATGGCTCGCCAAGCGGATGTCCAAACGGCCAACGCAGGAACACTGCACGTGGAGGCCGAGTTTTCTCTGTCAATTCTCGCTGGATGCTCACCGACACCGTTGGTATCCCGTGCCGTTCAATTTCTCTAGCGACCAGTCCGACGGACCGGTTACACAATCCTCACGTAGGCGTCAGCACAACAGCATCCACTAGTTCTCGTTTGAGTCGTCGTGCAACTTCCGGTGCAGTCACCGTTAACAATTGCTGAATGTGACTACCATCGATGTGACCCATGAAACTATAATGAAACGGTGCAATCCCACCGATGACTCCCTCGTGGGCGAGTTCCTCCAGACGCGTCAACGGCAGGACGATGTTGAGGTCTTTATCGGCATCGCGGTGGTCATAGTAATCATGCGTAATCCTCAATTGTCTAAGTGTGGTTTCTCGCGGTATGACACGAAAGCTAGGATCTCCATCTTTGTCCGCCATATCAAATGGCTCATCAGTCTTCAGATGCACTCCCGCGGTGGTTACCAAGGCCACCGTACATGTCGCGAGCGGTTTCCGTAGAGGAGTCCACGGCGGAGGTCCATAATCATCCAATTGCTGTCCTTCAAGCCAGCGCTTCGTTAGTCCAGGAAACCGGCTGAAGAACAGAGCGAAGACACGATTCCGGAGGCGATAAAAATTCATTCACTCAGGATAAGGGATAAAGGATGAGGGATAAACGGGGAAATGGAGAAAAAGAAAATTTTTGCTAAATTGGATCACACCACATTGGTACTCTCGACTGAAACCGCTCGTGCTGAGCGTAACCTGAAAGGCGAAGTCGAAGTATGCGTCAGCCTGGGATGAGGAAATCCTCGTATGTAGTCAGTTTAAGCTGATCCTGATTTGTTCCGCAGCGATCCTCTCGTACCGAGGCTCCGCCTCAGTACGCACTGCGGGCTAGGCTCTGCCGTTGCGTTCCCAGGCAAAGCCTGGGAACGAGAAGTCTAGGGAACAAAAACGGGACACAGCGACGCGAGAAAAGCCTCCCCAATATCGCTAATTTTCATCAGCCCCCTTCAGCCTATAGCCTTTTTTGTATCAGCCAGTCACCCCATCCAACTCAAACTCATCGACAAATACATGTAACGACTGTCGGGTTTTCCCCAACCGTTGTAGAGCAGCGGAGACGTTCGCACGGTTCACCACAAGTCGGTGGACTTCACTTAAATGACGAATCAGTAAAGTCATCGTCCACCTATCGGTGTTGTAGCCAAACTGGCGCGGGCTGTGGTCGAGGATTTTTTCCAGAATAGGGTCGATCCGCAGGGCGATGGTCGAGGGGCGACCGCTGCGTTTCCCGTCGGCCAGGCGAATGCACATATCGCTTTCGCCTCGTCGCCGTTGAAAGCGCGCAGCCCAGTTGTAAACCGTTTGCCGACTTGCTCGCAAACGTTCAGCTACGGCTTGCGAGCTTTCTCCAGCATCAAGCCATAAGAGTGCTTGGGCGCGCCGTGCTTCATTGCTTAAAACTGTACGTGAGACGAATTCTTCGAGCAGTTGTCGCTCTTGAGAAGTAAGAGAAAAAAATAACATGCGCCTTCTCTCCCTCTCTCAATAGAAAAAGGAGCAATTGGCATCAACTTCCCTCACCAACAGTGCCATAGGGCGGGCAGTGCCCGCCCTATCCTCCTCTTGGCTCCTCTCCTCCAACACTCCTAGTACAACTGATACTGGAACTCTAACCAGATACTGTCTTTGGTCTTGAACGCCCCAATCGCAGGACCATAGTTGCCATCAATCCAGTTGTACCGCATGCTCATCGCGAACGGGTCCCAGAACTTCCAGTCAAATCCGGGCTGGACTAACCACGACCCATTCCAATCATAGAAGAAGACAAAGCTCGGTCGCAGATTCCCACCCAAGTACGAAGTCGAAATCGACAGGGTGTTGACCATGTCCCAGCTTTGCAGCCCGTAGAGCCGCCGCTCCTCACATGGGGCAAACTGCGGCGCAGTCGGCGCTCCTGTCTGCCCAGGCTGGATACACGCGAACCCCCGGTCGCCCGGCCCGCCCGGCCGTTGGGCGATAGTGGGTGGCTTGGCCCGACCTCCCACCGTCGCGATCTTCCGATACGTTAGCCCCGTGCCGAGTTGGTCGTTGTTCATACCCAATCGGTCTCCCGCGATCAAACTCTCGCTTGTTGCCCAATACATGCCGCACGAAAAATTGGGCCGAAAACACAAAGCTATTGGCGGGGTTGAACCACCTGAACCATTGGTTATGATCCAATCCAATGCTAAATGCCCACATGTCGCGGCTCTTGAAATGCCCGAGTGCGACAGCCTCTCACCCCCGCCCCATCCGTACAATTCCCCTGACTCGCATGCGACCCCCCCGGTAAAAATACCGGATTATAGTTCGCATTCTTCCGAATCGTTGCCGCTTCAGCGAAATTCCCCGCCTGCTCCGCTCTCTGCGCCGCCTGTTCTAACGGCAACGTCAAAAACCGCTGCCACCGCGCGACCCGTTCCCATTGACATCCCCGTAACTCACCGAGCCATCATTAATATTGGAGCGAATCCCGACATTGCGAAAATACGCCACTTCCCCCCGAAAAGTGGTGTAGAGATAGTACAGCGGGTTGTCAGAGCCGACAAACATCCCGGTCAAGGCGTTGACCGGAAAGGAGAGGGACGCCCCCGTGATCTGAATCCGCTTCTCCCGAATCGGCACGCCAGTGTTGCGCTCTTGCACCGCCGGCACGCCGGTACTCGCTCCCGGCCCACCCTTTCCGTTTGCGCCACTGACCACCGGATCATCGATCCCCCAGCGGGTTATTCACATACTGCCCCGACGAATTCTTCTCTAAGGCGTTCTTCCCCGTGATATACCTGAATAAATTCCCCGTGGCATCGATATCCCACGCTAAGTGCGCGGTCGTAGGCGAGATGACCCCGGCGCCCGACACTGGCCCATCTTGCCATGTGTAGTAGTGCGCGATCGAGAACGTGAAATCATGGATCGTGCCCACTAGGCGCCCCCCGCCACGACTGTCGCTGAGGTTAGAGTGCGGCCCTGGCGCCCGAAAACTGCACGGCTCGCCAAACGCCCCGGCTCATCCCCCTGCTTCGGCCCCGGACTCTGGCGCCCAAAGACTGGCCCCCCACACGGCATGCGCCCCACCATACACCGGCGACGTCACCGTGTACGGCGTCCAAAAATTGGGCGTCAACCCGTAGTAGGCCGACGTGCGCCGATCCGGTGATACAAACCCTTCTAACGTCAGGTCACTGACCGGCCCGATCGTCCCAAAACTCCACTGCGCCCGCATCATGCTCAGCGGCACCCGCCGCTCATCTAAAGGCACCAAAAACCCACCAAAAAAGTTATCCAACGGGTTGATCTGGTCAAGCAGGCGAAAGGCATCCGTCTCGCCCCACGACAGGTTCTGCCGCCCAATGCGAATGAATAACGGCCCTTTGGTAATGTTGAAATACCATTCAAACAAGGAGATCTGATTGACCTGTTTCTCGGCAAAGTTGATATTGAGTAGATCATAGGCAAAGTTCTTCGACCCGCACGAACTGCTGAGGGATACTTCGGCAGCTGCCGCCCATAATACTTGTCCCAAAAGGTGGCGCCGCCGTCCCCCCTTCATCTGCTTCCTGATGCGCCTTGGGGCCATAGTCCCACACCCCTTCATACTCTTCCGCATGTTGAGGTAGTAGTCAAAGGCGTCAAAGTTCAGGAACTCCATCACCGGCCCAATCGTCGGGGACCCGGCGCGCGAGGCGGCTGATGTTATGGCGCCATTCGAAGGTCAGAAAGTTTCGATGCTGGCACCAAGTTGCCGGCTTATAGAGCCCTTTGCCCGCCGCCATGTCGTCATGCACAAGGCCATGGTCCCGCGCGTATAGGCAAAGCCTGATAAGCTCATCTCCCGTCGGTCATCAAAGAAATACCCCCATGCCGTACTTGCGGACAGGCATCCCAAGATCACCCATGTTAGCAGTCCGCCCAGAATACCGTATCGACTCCTCCACATAATTGGCCCTCCTTGCTCCCTCAGTCAGCATCTTGGCCGCTGAGGTCTGCCAAATTTCTTTTTTCTCACGCCGACTTCACTTTTTGTCGTACACTGTGTTATAAGACCCCCTGCTCACAGTTCCTGCGTGTGCCCAAAGGGCAATTTTCATAGTTACGAGTAGAAGTCATAACAAAACGGTAAATTTGTGGTTACATTTCGGTAACACGTGAAAATGAAATCAGAGAAACCATCACCATCGTCCTCTCTTCGCCTTGACACCGTTAACCAGTGCCTCTGGCTCGGAACCCGCAGCATCACCCTCACGCCGAAAGCCTTCCTCGTGCTCCGCTGTTTGATGGATCGTCCCGGTCAACTCGCTACCAAGGAGGAATTATTGAATGCGGCCTGGCCGGAGGTGTACGTCAGTGACGCAGCACTAAAAGTGTGCATTCGTCGGTTACGACAGACCCTGGGAGATGAGTCACAGGTCCCACGCTTCATTGAAACGATTCCGTGGCGAGGCTATCGCTTTATTGGTGCCATGAGTAACCTGTTATCAGGAGAGGGAAACCAATCAGCAATCCTCACCCCTCGGAAGTCCGTAAAAATCTCAAATCTAAAGTCCAACGTTCAAAGCCCAACGTCCAAAGCCCAACGTCCAAAAGCGAAAGAAACTAGTCAGTTCTCAGTTGCCAATCTCCGATCTCCAATCCCCAATCCCCAATCGGCAATGCCTGTGGTTGGACGCGATACCATTCTATCACAAATTCACTCCTTGTTACTTTCTCTCCTCCAAGGGAAACAGCAAACCGTATTTCTCAGCGGAGAACCAGGGATAGGAAAGACCGCGGTCGTTGACACGTTTCTCGCACGTGTGTCTGCCGATGCACGGTTTTGGGTCGTGTCAGGGCAATGCATCGAACACTATGGGACTGGAGAACCGTATCTCCCTATTCTTGAGGCGCTAGAGCGCCTCTGCCGTCTCCCAGGCAATGAGCAACTCACCACCATTCTCCGGCAGCATGCCCCGATGTGGCTTGTGCAAATGCCCTCGCTCATTTCTTCCGTCGATCGAAAGCGGCTCCGCCGGACTCTCCAAGGCACAACGCCCGACCGTATGTTGCGTGAGTTTGCCGAAGCTCTTACTCGCCTGACGGCGGAAAAGCCGTTGATCCTCATTATCGAAGACTTGCATTGGAGCGACTTGGCTACCCTTGACCTACTTTCGTTCCTCACTCGTCGTCACCATCAATCCCGCCTTCTCTTCCTAGGCACCTATCGCTCTGATTTCATCATAGAAAGTGACCATCCGTTACCACGCTTGATACGTGAGCTCTCTACCCATGGACAATGTCACACGATTCCATTGGGATTCTTGGATGAGGAAGCAGTCCTTGCCTACGTGACGACCCGTTTTCCTTCAAGTGCATTTCTTCCAGCGCTCGCACAGGCGCTGTATCAACGGACGGACGGCAATCCTCTTTTCATGGTCAATGTCGTTGAATATCTCATCGCCCAAGGGTTCCTTCGCCAAGAACACGGACAGTGGCAACTCCACGCCAAGATTGCAGACATTCACACCATAGTCCCAACGAATGTACAGCAATTGATTGACATGCAGCTTGACCGTCTTTCTCCGGACGAGCTGCAGATTCTTGAAGTCGCGAGCGTTGCCGGTATCGAGTTCTCAGCGGCTGCTGTGGCTGCGGCGATAGCGCTCCCAATTCCGACTGTCGAAGAGCAGTATACGAAGTTAGCTCGCCGGTTCCATTTTTTACGGTCCCTCGGAGCTAGTGAATGGCCCGACGGGACGGTTGCGCAGCAATATGCGTTTATTCATTCGCTCTACCAAAATATCCTCTATCAACGTATCCCAGCCGGGAAACGTGTGCATCTGCACTCGCGTATTGGTCAGCAAAAAGAGCTGGCATACGGAGTCCAAGCCAAGCAGATTGCTGTGAAACTGGCCATACACTTCGAGCGTGGGCGTGACTTCGACCGCGCAATCCAGTATCGCCGCAATGCAGCCGAGACGGCCCTTCAACGCTACGCCTACCGCGAAGCTATCGAGCATTTTACGATCGGCCTGGAATTGCTCAAAGCAGTTCCAGATTCTGCTGAACGAGTGCAACAAGAAATCGCGCTTTGCACTGCCTTAGGAACCGCTTTGACTGCGACCGAAGGCTATGCGTCGATCGTAGTCGAACGGATATACGCTCGCGCCCACACCCTTTGGCAGCAAGCTGGCAGTGTCTACCAGCCCTTCCCGATTCTGCTCGGTCTCTGGGGATTCGCTATTGTTCGAGCTGAACTACCGACCGCATTAGCGTTGGGCCACCAGTTGTTAGACTTGGCGAGCACTGCGCAGGATCCACTCCATTTGTCTCTTGCGCACAATGCCCTGGGCTCCACATTCTTTTGGCAAAGCAATTTAATTGCAGCACAACAGCACTACGAACACAGTCTCGCCCTGAACGATCCGGCCCCCATTGCGTCAACGGATTTTGTCGATAATCCCAGCGTGATTGTGTTATCGTCACTGTCTGTCATCTTTTCTCATTTTGGCAATATTGCCCAAGCGCATGCCTATGCGGACAAAGCATTGACATTAGCCCAAGAGCAAGAGCATCACTACAGTCTCGCGCTGGCACGATGCCATGTGGCAGCACTCCACCAGGTGAACCGAGATTTCCTCGCCACTCAAGGAATGGCAGCAGCAGGGATGGCGATCTCGGTCGAAAAAGGTTTTCCGTATTGTCTCGCCTGCAGTACTATTCAGCATGGCTGGGCCCGTGCCATGCTGACCGATGGGCGTGAGGGAATCGAACAGATCCACCAAGGAGTTGCTGCCTACCAAGCGACCGGTGCAGTCTTGTGGCAAGCATATTTTCTCGCGCTCCTGGCCGAGGCGCAATTGGTAGCAGGACAAACTGCGGATTGCCTCCGGACACTGACGGAAGGGATGACACTTGCCCAAACACGAGGGCAGCTTCTTCCTGAGGCAAATCTGTATCGGATAAAAGGGGAAGTATTACTGCTATCCGAGGTCCGAAGTCCGAAGTCCGAAGTTAAGGATCGCCCAGAGTCCAAGGTCCAAGGTCCAGAGTCAAAGGAAGAGGGTTTAAAGTTCAAGAGGTCAAAGTCTAAAATTACCGATTCCCGACCCCCGACCCTTGACCCCGTAGGCGAAGCCGAAGTGTGTTTTCTCAAATCCATCGAAATTGCGCGAACGCAGCAGTCAAAAGCTCTTGAGCTACGAGCCACGCTCCGTCTCTGTCGATTGTGGCAGCAACAAGGTAAGGGATGATCTTGCCCGACAAACACTCAGGCCTCTTTATGAGCGATTCAGCGCAGGACAAAACACGGCAGATTTTCGGGAAGCGCAAGCACTCCTCATCTCTCTTTCAGCATGAGCCCTCGCTCCATAGTTGTCGGCAAGCAAAGACTTCTACAGACCCATATCAAGAATGTGAGTGCTCTGGCGCCACCTTCCCCAACTGTGAAGGCCACAGTGGTAGTCGCACTCGGAAGAGCTCAATTAAACCGACGATCACAACCGGGAAGTATTGCACCGCATGCGCGACCAGCGAAAAGCCGAGGGCCTCTTCTTTCGGAATGGAATAGAATTGGAGTGCAAGTTCCATCGCGACTTGAAACGTTCCCAAATACCCTGGCGCCGCAGGAATCGCCGCGGCAAACACAGTAAAAATCATCACCACAAACGCTGCCTGAAGAGGAAGATTGAAACCGCAGGTTCGTAACAATACCCAATAGAATCCGGTTAACGTAAGCCAGATCAATAAAGAAACCGAAAGAACCCACAACACTAATGGGACACTTCGTAGCATGGTGAACCCGCTGATAAAAGGTCGGGCCAGGCCCGCAATTCGCGGAGAAAATCGAGCAAACGCAGTTTCCCCTCGCTGAACCAAGAACCATCCACCAACCAGGACAACGGCACACAGTCCCAAGAGGATGAAGTTCGCATGACGCAACCAACCTGGCAATGGAAAACCTGAGAGCGTCGCGGCAAGTACAATTGCGACCGCCACCGCATCCCACACACGCTCAAGAACAGTAGTGGCCACGGCAGTACTCATACGGACCGAGGCGAGATGGGAAAGTGCATACGCTCGAACAACCTCTCCCGCTCGTAGTGGCAAGAGATCGTTCGCCATAAAGCCGATTAACGTTGCAGACCAAAAATGTCGTAGGGGAACTGGCTGAATCGGACTCACAAACAATTGCCACCGATACGCACGGAACAGCAGAAGCAGCGTCAGCACCACAAGTGCCGGGAGGAAGCCGATCGCATCGATACGAGAAAAAGCTGCTTTGACTTTTTCCCATTCCACATCGTGGAAGGCGTAGTACCCACACCCTAGGCTAATCGCTATCCCCAGCAAGACTTGGAAGCGTTTCACCGTACTCCTTGAGCCCGCGGGACAAGTCGGTTAGCGGATCTTCCTTTCGACAAATGGAACTTCATAGACTTTCTCGTGGCTGATCGGTCCGTGCCCAAAGTATCCTTCCTCACCAAATAACTCACCGTGATCAGCTGTCATGGTAACATATGTATTCGGTGGGACACTATCAAATAACCACACGAAGACGTCATCGAGATAGTGCACGGCTTGAAGCTGACGCTCACGGAGCTGATCCAATTTTTCCTGATCGAAGAATTGCGGAACCGCATCCTCATCTTCAACAAGTTTTCCACCGACCACCAAATCGTCGAGATGTTTGAAGACCCTCGTGGACGCCATGAATCCGCGGCCACTCGCTCTCCGGTTCACCAGGTAGGGCATATGGATAATGGGTTTCTCCCACGTTGAGGAGGTAGAACGAAGGCTGATTCGGAGAGAACGTCATTCGATCGATCATCGCTGCCATATCGTTGTGTTTTGGCATGAGGGTAAAAGTATCGAAGTCGCGGTTGATCGGCGTGGCAGGGTTCAATACCGGAAGAGAGACAAACGCATGCGTACGATAGCCAAGCTTCTGTTTGAGGAGAGTCGGCAGGAACAAATGCGGTACCAGACTTTTGAATTCAATCTGCTTGGTTCCCAACCGTTCGTTATATTTGCGGCGATTCGGTTACGAAAGCGCTCGAAGAAACGTTTCATGGAGTGTGAGAGATTTGTTGTCAAAGAAAGCGCGCCCGGAGGGATTTGAACCCCCAGCCTACGGGTTCGAAGCCCGGCGCTCTATCCTGTTGAGCTACGGGCGCGCAGAGTGAAATCAGGTACTTAGAAGGGTCGCTGCAGAACCTCGATTTCATGTGTGCCACCATGTGGGAAAATTTTGCATGGTCCCTACCCCATCGCCTTCCTGGGAGGATCGGCAAGCACGACTGCTTTGATGTCTTCCTCGCTCGGATTGTTGTAGCGTTGAAAGACCGCAAACGTCTTGTGGCCAGTGATCGCCATGATCCGCTTGTAATCCCATCCTTCCCGTACCTTTCGAGTAACAAAGGTATGACGGAGATCATGAAAGTGCAAGTCCGTGAGCCCCGCCCGGCGACAAGCCGCAACAAAAGCTGTCCTCCACCCTTCAGCGATGGCCTTTCCCTTCCAGGTAAACACCCGCCCATCGATCGGTGCTATCTTTTTCTCTTTCAGCTTCACACGAGACGCTAAATATCATTCAGTCAGCAGCGGGCTTGGAGGAGGAGCCGCCGGAGTGAGGAGGGGGATGTTTCCCCTTACAGGAGTGTGTAGGAAGGGGCGCAGGAGGAGCACTGAACATTATTCAGTCAGGATGAGGAGTAGAACGAGAACCTGGTCAGTGAGGGGAAGCTCTTTCGTAAGGGGCAACCCTCTCGGTCGGACGCCTGTGCCCCTAGTGAGGAGCAAGGCGAGACTTCCATGGGGCTAGCGTGTAAGAGACCGGATTCCCCCCGTGCGCCAGCCGCATCATTGTTGCTGGGTGCTGTCCTGATTGGTCGGGTGTTGTATTGTAGATAAAACGACCCGCGAAGGATCGCTATGGATGCATGTTGTGAAGCTAAATCCCACGAAATCAGTGCGCTGCGTACTCGCTATGGGCATGTCTTGAGGCTTGTCCTCGCGATTAACATAGTAATGTTCTGTATTGAGTTTGGCGGCGGGCTTGTCGCTCGTTCGACCGCGCTACTCGCCGATTCCCTCGATATGTTCGGTGATGCCACTGTCTACGCAGTGAGCCTATATGGGTTACATAAAGGGGAGCGCTGGCAAGCGAGAGCTGCGCTCTTGAAAGGGCTGCTCATGGCCGGATTTGGTGGCATCGTCCTGGTGGAGGTTCTGCAGAAAGTGAGCACTGGTGTCGTGCCGACTGCATCGCTCATGAGTACGTTTGGTCTGCTGGCGCTGCTCGCCAATACCACCTGTGCCCTTCTGCTCCTGCGGTTCCGTACGGGGGAGCTCGATATGCGCTCGACCTGGCTCTGCTCACGGAATGATGTCCTTGCTAATCTGGGGGTTGTACTGGCTGCGGTGGGAGTCGCGCTCACCACTTCAGCGTGGCCGGATATTCTCATTGGGGTACTCATTGCCGTGGTCTTTTTCCATTCGAGCTTTGGCGTACTCAGAGACTCTACACACAGGCTCCTTTCTCGCACGGTCGATACTACAAAGACGGAAAGATACACACGGTGCAGAGTGGGTGGTAGTGAGAGCGACATCAAGGTATGAGACTCAGTCCCTCTCTCCCAGTTCCTCTGCCGGTGTCCACCGGTGCGCTTCAGTGTCCGCGCGAACGCATGAGGTGAACGCTGCCTTCGTAGCCGGGCTGTCTCCTACCCACAGCAGCAGCGCGACGGCCAGTGAGACGACTCCCAATAAAACCGTGACCACAGTAACGAAACGCAGCTTAGGATCATGAGGATCGTGGCGATAGAGCAAGAAGGCGAGGACGTGCAGCGAGAGACCGACAAGCAAGAAGTAGGTAGCAAGCAGTGGTGGCTCTAGCATAGGTAGCTCTAGTAGACACAACTATGCGCCTGTCCGCAGTTGACCGTCAAGCGTTAGTTGCTCACTGTGAGGTCTGTTTTTTCGCTGGGAAATAGGACCTCTTTCCCTTTGACGACACCCAACGGCATGCGTCATACCTCTCCCCTGCTTCTCAGATTGGACTGGCTGCCGTCATCGTCACTACTGGCGAGGCGGCTGGCAGTTTATGGGATGGGTGGAGGTGCGGTAGGCTCTGCGTGAGTGCGAGGTGGGCAAAGATAGAATCACCGCTCAAGGCACTAACGACTATCATTTCGTGTTTCTTTGCGCTCACTACGGTGCTAACACCCCTTCAATAAAGGGTGGAGTACACAATAGGTAGAATGGGGGAGAATACACCATAGATAAAATTGCCATATACTATAGATAACAAAATGTTATCCGCCATGATGACCGAGTCGGTAATCAGCCCCATCGCGCGCCCGACAGAGGAGTCTTTCTGAATCAGGACGCGCGTCTCACCCGTACGGACAAGATTTGAGGTAATCATCGCCACGAGCCGTTGCGTGAGTCCCGTCTCTATCTGTTCGTCTTGCACGACCAATGCAGGACGCTTTTTGTACGTCACTAAATCAGAGTTGGGATAACGGACGAGTAGAACCGCTCCTCGCCTATTGAGTGTCAAAAAAATCTTACATTTGTTTTCTCTCGTGACGATATCAACGCTTGCTTCCCCACATCGCTATCACTTCTGATCTCATTTTTTCTTTATTTTCCTTCTTAAGAGAAACGAGTACGACCACATCGTGCATCATACATCCAAAAGACGACAAGGCATGCAGTTTGCTGATAACAGACCGATACTCATTATGAGTTCGGAAGGAGTCACGTATGGAATGGTGGGATCTAGCATTGTCTTTTGGGATTCTCTGCCTTGCCTATGTACTGCTGTTCACAGCATCTCGTGACTGAGAAAGGGTTAGACGTTCCACGTATTAACTGCCACCTATCTCCCTGCCTCGTATAAAGACAGCGCTCATAGAAAATGTGAGTAGTTGTTCTCTGCATCCGAGCAGTGCTCGTCGGCTGAAATCCGAACCTGGGATCGCCTCCAACGCTAGGATAGTCCTCTCCGTGCATGCTACAAAAGAGACATGGCTCCCAGTCTCAAAAACTGGGTATGGAGGTTGGTATGCGGACTACGCTCACTCGTTTGTGTCTCGAGTTGACTATTCTCCTTTTGCTGCCGTGGAGTACAAAATCTTCACTCTACGCGCAAGGCAATGACCAATCTCAGATTCCAACTATTACACTCACCCATTACCTGGGCGGCTTTGATAATCCCGTCCATATCACCCATGCTGATGATGGCAGCCAGCGGCTCTTTGTTGTCGAACAAGAGGGACGTATTCGTATTGTCAAGAATCAGACCCTCCTCGGCACACCGTTTCTCGACATTGCTGTGCGCGTCAGTTGTTGTGGCGAACGTGGGCTCCTCAGTGTGGCCTTTCCTCCGAACTACGCCAACAAAGGCTACTTCTACGTCAACTATACCAACAACGATGGAGATACGGTTGTCGCTCGCTATCGTGTCACCTCAGATCCCGATGTTGCCAATCCCAATAGCGAAGAAATTATTCTGACCGTTGAGCAGCCGTTCTCCAATCATAATGGCGGTCAACTCGCTTTCGGTCCCGATGGGTACTTCTACATCGGCATGGGTGACGGTGGCTCTCGCGGCGATCCGCAAGGGAACGGACAACGACCAGAGACGCTGTTGGGTAAATTACTGCGCATCGATGTAGAGTCAGGTGTACGACCGTACGCCGTCCCGGTGAATAACCCCTTCGTCCAGAGCCGCTTTTATCGCAGTGAAATCTGGGCACTGGGATTGCGCAATCCCTGGCGGTTTTCGTTTGATCGACAAACTGGCGATCTCTATATCGGCGATGTCGGTCAAGGAACATACGAAGAAATCGATTTTCAGCCACGCGCCAGCTTTGGCGGCGAGAATTACGGCTGGAACATTATGGAAGGCAAGCATTGCTTCAATAATAGTTCATGCAACCAATCCGGCCTTGTCCTTCCCATCGCCGAGTACAGCCACTCAGAAGGATGCTCCGTCACTGGTGGAGTGGTCTACCGCGGCCAACAGTACTCACGTTTGCAAGGCGTCTACTTCTATGGTGATTACTGCAGTGGCACCATTTGGGGGCTGAAGGGCACAGGTACGACGGTTCAGAATGGGCGTCTCCTCGATACGTCCTATTCTGTCAGCACCTTTGGTGAGGATGAGGCTGGAGAAGTGTATCTAGCGGATCTCGGCAATGGGGATATCTATCGCGTCACCGATCCTAATGCCCCTTCTGGTGCGGATTTAGCAATCTCCGTTACCGAAACGCCTGACCCGGTGACTGTCGATAACGAACTTACCTACACGGTCACGATTACCAACAATGGGCCAGAATCAGCTACTGGCACACAAATGAGCACCTTGTTACCGGCAAGTGTGACGTTTGTTTCTGCCTCTGCGTCACAAGGGTCGTGTACCGGAACGACGATGGTGAATTGTCAACTCAACACCCTTGCCAGTGGTAGCAAAGCAACGGTCACGCTGACCGTCAAACCAACCGCGAGCGGAGGACTCAGCCTCTCTGTCAATGTGTCAGGGAGCACCGCCGACTCAACTGCTGAAAACGACACTGCCACCGCTGTCACCACCGTTTCCTCTAGTCCTCCATCACCGCAGCCGCCAGCCGACGGTCCAGACTTCACCGGCACTTGGCAAAGTTTCACACAAAGCTGTAAAGGCTCGGGAGCAACGCAGAAGTGTAAGCTCAAGGGAACGTTTATCGTAAAGAACCAAGGCAATCAAAAGGCGTCCTCAGCCTCCCTACAGTTCTATCTCTCTGCGAACTCGACTTTTGAGGCTGGCGATACCTCGCTGGCAAGCACAACGACGAGCAGTATCAAAATAGGAAAGACGAAAAAGAAGAAATTAAAAGTGACTCTGCCAACTGGCAGCAATGCTTCGGGGCTTTTTGTCATCGCTGTGCTCGACCCGGCGAATAGTGAGGCAGAACGCAACGAGAGCAATAACACAGTCAGCTCAGAATCGGTACCGTAGGGTGGGCTGTCCAGTAGCGGCGGCCGCATCATAAGCCTAACTCGCGTGACGCTTCCACCGCCTCCTGAACTTCGTGTCGGGAAGATCACAACTATACTGTCAGAATTTTTCGATAGGATCGCGAGACACGATAACCAGTGTTAAGTTGCGATAAGAATGGAAGTCTTATCTCGCTTGCTGCGCAGAGGGCTGTTCCTACTTATTTGGGGGTTTCTCTTCCTCTTCATTCTTTGGGGGTGGGTTACACAACCTGTGATACTCGACCCAGGAGAACGTCACGTGATAGCGGTGAGCCCTTCCCGTCTGCAAACCCACGTCCGGCAACTCTCTGAAACATTCTTTCCGCGAGATGCGGGAACGCCAGACACTTTAGATCGCGCCGCAGCCTACATTCGTCAACAGTTCGAGGAAGCAGGAGGATACATTACTGAGCAGCCTTTTCCGATAGGAAGTATCACCTACCGGAATGTCGTTGCACGGTTTGGTCCTCATGCGAAGGACTGTATCGTAGTAGGGGCTCACTATGATGCAGCAGGGACGCTACCAGCAGCGGATGACAACGCCAGCGGCGTCGCCGGTCTTATTGAGCTTGCATACCTCATAAGCAAAAATCCTCCCCAGACCTGCATCGAGTTGGTCGGGTTCACCCTTGAAGAACAACCATTCTTCCGTACCTCGCTGATGGGAAGTGCCCTGCATGCTCGATCGTTAAAAGCGCGAGGTCTGACAGTCCGCGTCATGTTCTCGTTGGAGATGATCGGATATTTCAACGACGCGCCACACAGCCAGCGTTTTCCCTTCTCTTTGCTGGCCGCATTTTATCCCTCGCAAGGCAATTTCATTGCGGTTGTCGGTAATTTCACACAAGGGCTTACAGTTCGTCGGGTCAAGAAAGCAATGCAAAGCGCTTCACCATTACCAGTGTACTCGATCAACGCTCCAAGAATTGTCCCTGGCATCGATCTTTCGGATCATTCCAATTATTGGGATGAGGGCTACAAAGCAGTAATGATCACCGATACTGCTTTCTATCGTAACGCGAACTACCATACTCGGAACGACACACCTGACACACTCGACTATCAACGAATGGCACAGGTTGTTCAGGGCGTCTATGCTGCGGTACTTGCATTCATGTGATTATTTCACTGACCTACGTGGAGCCGGATTCTCTACCCCTTCGGCAACTTAAGCACGCGCTCGCCGATGATGTTGTGTTGAATTTCGCTTGACCCGGCGGCAATGGTGAGTCCACGAGCGCGTAGGGCACGATAGAGCCAGCGGCCATTTTCAACACTACCAATCGATCCACGTTCTAACTGGCTATACGGTCCAAGTAACTCTTCGGCAAACATCGCGACACGCAGGTTGAGTTCGGTCGCATGCAATTTACCGAACGAACTTTCCGGTCCAGGGACTTTGCCGTTGAGTTGCGCAAATGCACCCGAAAGGCTTCCTGTTCTGGTGTGAAAGTAAAATCCATACTGCACCTCTTAGAATGCAAGTTCGTTTCGCCGTATGACTGTCCACCACATTGGTGGAGAGCAAGAATAGGAACTGGTGTCACCTTCCAGCAATCGGCGGGAATGAAGCCTACCATGCGGTCTGTAGCGAGAAAAGCGACCTTGTTATCGTACTGAAGGTCGGTCGTACTAGACGCCCACCTTAACGATTCGCTAGGGTAACAGGAGGAGATTTCCACTATGGTAGGGTTTCAACCAACAGAAGAACAGCAACTTATCCGTGACACGGTTGCCACGTTCGCTCGTGAGCAGATTCGTCCAGTGGCACGAGAAGCTGATGAAAATGGGCAAATTCCATCGTCCCTTGTCCAACAAGCCTGGGAACTTGGCCTCGTTCAGAGCACAATCCCTGAAGCCTTTGGTGGCGTCGGGGAAACACCATCTGCCATTACCGGCTCACTAGTCTGCGAAGAACTCGCCTGGGGAGATCTGTCGATTGCTTTGCATGTACTCGCACCTCACTTGGTCACACAACCGCTGATTGCCCTGGGCAACGAGACCCAACAGCAGATGCTTCGTACATACACTGGAAGTGATTTTACCGCAGGAACAGCAGCGGTCATTGAACCACGCTTTGGCTTTGATATCAACGAACTCACTACAACCGCTACAGCCGCTAATGGAGATATTCTACTGAATGGTACCAAGTGCTTCGTCCCACTCGCTACCGACGCGCAGCATGTGTTGGTCTATGCTCGCGACGCCGAAGGTTTGAGTGTTTTTGTTGTCCCGCCTGGCACTCCTGGACTCACCATCAACGAGCGAGAAAAGAATATGGGCCTGAAGGCCATCGCAACATATGAACTGACTCTGGATAACTGTCGCGTACCAGCGAGCACTCGTCTTGTTGGTAACCTATCTCCTCTGCTAAATCGCTCACGCGTGGCTCTAGCTTCGTTGGCTGTGGGTGTCGCCCGTGCAGCGTTTGAATACGCAACTACGTATGCCAAGGAACGCCGTGCCTTTGGTTCAGCAATCGCCCAGAAACAGGCAATTGCCTTCATGTTGGCAGAGATGGCAGTAGAGATAGACGCTGCACGTCTGTTAGCCTGGGAAGCAGCCTGGAAAATCGATGCCGGTCAGGATGTCCCAACCGGACTCCTCTCAGTAGCGACACGAGAAGCCTGTTTGGCCAAGAACTATGCCGCCAACATGGCACTAAAAGTGACTGATAATGCCCTGCAAGTCTTAGGCGGGCATGGCTATATTCGCGACCATTTCGTTGAACTCTGGCTACGTAATGCACGCGGATTCGCAACGTTTGAAGGAATAGCAATGATTTAAGTTATGAGTGACGAGGACTGAGTAAAAAGAAATGAGGAGCCGGAATTCAGTATAAAAAAGATGGCGATATTCCTCATTTTCTTTTCTGTCTCTTACATTTCGACTTCTGCCTTTTTAACTTAATCCTCAGCACTTCTTACTTTTTTTGGAGGTCTAATGATTGACTTCACCCTCTCTCCCGAAATTGCCAACACCCAACAGATGATCCATCTGGTTGCAGATTCAACGATGCGACCGATCTCACGTGAGTATGATGAACATGAACACGAAAAACCGATGGAATGGCTCACGATGATGTGGAACGGCTCCAAGAGCATGATCAGTTTCGGAGAGAGCGAGAAAAAGTCGACAAAAAGTGAAAGAAAGCCTTCTGAGCGTACCCTACGTGCGGTAGTCTTGATCGAAGAACTCTCGTGGGGAGACGCTGGGCTCTATTTGAGCATTCCGAACTCCGGACTTGGCGGAGCAGCGGTCATGGCCGCCGGGACGCCAGAACAGAAAGAACGCTTCTTGGCTCGATTCCGCGACGGCGAGCCAAAGTGGGGCGCGATGGCAATCACTGAGCCCGGATGTGGGTCAGACTCGGCGGCAATCACGACTACGGCGGTGCGGGATGGAGATCACTGGGTGTTAAATGGTACGAAAATCTTCTGTACCAGCGGGCTCATGGCCGTTGAAAAATCAGAAGGGTTCGTCGTAGTCTGGGCTACGGTTGATAAATCGGCTGGTCGCGCCGGGATCAAAGCGTTTGTGGTCGATCATCACACACCGGGGATGACTGTTGCTAAGGTGGAAAACAAGATGGGGATCCGCGCATCGGATACCGCCATGCTTGTTTTTGAAGACTGTCGCATTCCTCTCGATAACATTTTGGGTAGCCCTGAGGTTCAACAGTCAACCGAAGGCTTTAAAGGCGTGATGGCAACATTCGACGCCACCCGGCCACTTGTGGCCGCAAGCGCCCTAGGTATTGCCCGAGCCGCGGTTGACTTGGTACGCGAAAGTCTTACTCAAGAAGGGGTCACGATCCGCTATCATGTGCCGCCGACCAAGCTTACGACCCTCGAACGAGACTTCATGGAAATGGAGGCGGACTTACAAGCCGCGCGGCTGCTGACATGGCGGGCCGCGTGGATGATTGACCAAGGAATGCGCAATAATCTGGAAGCTTCGATGGCCAAGGCCAAAGCCGGTCTCATGGTCACCCGTGTCACCCAAAAAGCAGTCGAGCTGCTTGGTCCCCTGGGGTATTCGCGCAAAGTGTTACTAGAAAAGTGGATGCGCGACGCGAAAATCAACGACATTTTCGAAGGAACACAGCAAATCAATTTGTTAATCATCGCCCGCCGGATTCTCGGCTACTCCAGCCGAGAATTGAGCTAAGAATTAGTACTCTCTTGTCTATCGAACGGGAGATTTTCTTTCTCCCTATAATCTTGGTAGCTTGTGGGTATACAATAGACATTATGCGAAATAAGCTACAATGGGTTGGTGCTTGAATATAACCGATTGAAAAAAGACCGACGACGATTGTTGGCGTTGACGGGGCTGACACGCAAAGAGTTTGTCGTGTTGCATCAGGCGTTTCGCACCGCCTATGCGACCGTATACCCGGAGGACAAAACTGCGGACGGCAGTAGTCCGCAAGCGACAGGCGGGAGGCGGTCGCAAAGGGCAGCTGAGGACGACAGAGCAGAAACTGCTGTTTAGCCTGGTGTATCAGAAGACCTATCCTCTGCAGGCGCTGCTGGGCGAGGTCTTTGGACTGAGCCAGTCACGCGTGAACCGGTGGATCCATCGGTTGCTGCCGATTCTGCAGCAAGCGCTGGACGAGTTGGGCGTGCTTGCCGACTCGCGAGCCTGACAAGTTTGCTCCCCATGAACACCGCCACCAGGAAACGGCGGAGCTGATTATCGACGGCACCGATCGGCGGCGTCAGCGCCCGAAAAACCCGGCAAAACAGGCCTTGCACTACAGCGGCAAGCAGAAAACGCATAGTGACAAGAACATCGTGGTGGTCAATGCCAAGACCAAGCGCGTGGGCTATTTGAGTCAGACGTATGCCGGGAAAATGCATGACAAAAAGATCGTCGATACTGAACCGCTTCGCTATCCTCCGGGAACGATCCTGTATCAGGACACCGGCTTTCAGGGGTATGAACCCAAAGTGCAGCAGACCCACCAACCGAAAAAAAGCCGCGCAAGGGCACGTTAACCCGTGGGCAAAAGCGCCACAACCGCAAACTGTCGCGCGTCCGGGTCCGCGTGGAGCATGCCCTAGCAGGCGTGAAACGCTCCCGGATCGTGAAGGAGTCTTCACAATACCAAAGAGGACTTCTCAGACTTGGTAATGGTTGTCGCCTCTCGGTTACACAATCTCCGCGTACGGTACCGCAAACGGCGGCTGCGAACATGAGCGAAAGTTATTCCGCATAATGTCTAATGATCTACCACTCGTAAATACACACATAGCCTCTTGTGTTCCTGGTGGGGTCCGTACGCAGGGGGCACAAGCTAAGGGAAGAGAAGAAGAGCATAGAATTGCTCCCGCGGACCCCTATTGATCAGACATCCCTTTCCCCTTTGCTGAGATCCTCTCTCCTCACAACCTTCCGCCCTTTTGGGTCTAACCGTCTTTTGTTTCTACTCACCATATTTAGACGCAACCGTTTCGTTGACGAAGGTTCAAACTTGAGACGGCTTCTATCGATCACCAAATCCGTCTCCCTAGTACTGAACATCTAGTAGGAAGCTCACCGACAGACAAAAGCGAGTGAATTCCAAATACGGAAACGATCTCCCCATAACGAACAAGGGGCCGACACACCCTTTCATCATTACTCATGCACTCTCTTCTCTTTATGGATTACTTCAGCTTGGTTGCATGAATATTTGAAATCTAATCTTTTCACAGACTTAGTGTCTTTGGTCATTTTTCGTAAGTGCTTAAAAACCCAAGCGGTTTAATGATTCGTGCAACGATGCCGATTACTTCCGCAAGCGTATCACTTACCCGCTGTTGATTGAATGCGATTTGGAATTTCACGAGCTCTTAACTCCAGACTGATCCTTATGCCTTCACTACTCTCGCATCCAGCCGTCCCATACGTTCTTCCATTTGCAGTTTTTCTGCTCCTCACTGAACTCGCGCGTTGGGTTCCGAATAGTCTCCTGTGGGTGTATCCGCTCAAGACTATTGTCGCTGGTGGTCTCCTCTTATGGTTCAGGAAAACCTATAGTGAAATCAAACCTGAGTTCTCTTTGCTTGCTATCACAGTTGGCATCGTCGTGTTTTTGTTGTGGATCCCACTCTATGGTGGGTATCTGTTGATGAGTGAACCGGAGATTGTGAATCCTTACGAATTGGCCGGATCGTTGGCGCTGCCGTGGATTGCGATTCGCTTGCTTGGATCATCAATTGTCGTGCCGGTGATGGAAGAACTGTTCTGGCGCTCTTTTCTGTTGCGGTATCTGGTCAACCCAGACTTCCGTCAAGTCCCGCTGGGGACATTCACCGCATCAGCACTAGCAATTTCGGTGGCATTATTCGGGGTCGAGCATAATCAGTGGTTTGCCGGAATGGTTGCAGGGCTGCTCTACACACTGCTGTTGTATCGGACAAAGTCATTATTCTCATGTATCGTCGCCCATGCTGTGACAAACTTTCTGTTAGGGGTCTATGTCTTAACGACACAGCAGTGGCAATACTGGTAGATCACAAAGTCAAAAAGAGAGTCCAGCGTCTGAAGTCCAGAGTCAAATAGCAAATACTGACAAAGTTGCTAATGTCACTTTCTCGTGCCTTTGACCTTTGATTGTGATTTTCCGGTTCATTACTCCAGCATTTTGGCCATCTCCTCTGCCTGCTCCGCTCTTGTTCTGCTACATTGCCCCTCCTTATGCAAAAATCACGTGAAACTCGGGCGTTTTTGCTCCTCACGCTCGTCACCTTCGTCTGGGCAGGGCTGATGCCGACGGGGAAAATCGCGTTGCAAAGTGTCCCACCACTGACCATCGGCGCGATTCGCTTGACACTCGGCACCGGTCTGTTGTTGTTGTATATGGGACGGAATCCCGCTCATCGTGTGGAGTGGACTCCTTCCTTCGTTGGCAGTTTTCTTCTCCTTGGGGCAGCAGGTTATCTCGTTGGAGTAGGCTGCAGTTATTACGGTTTGCAATTGACCACCGTGACGAACGCCGCGTTATTGAACGCAGCATCGCCTGTCACGCTAGCAATCCTCTCGTTTGTTTTCTTGAAAGAACGACTCGCGCAACGAGCAGTTGCTGGTATCGTTCTCTCCGTCATTGGCGTAAGCGTCATCGTCACCCGTGGATCGTGGGAGGTTGTTACTAGCAGTCAGTACAACCTTGGTGACTTGATTCTCTTAGGGACGCAAGTGAGCTGGGGAGCTTACACCATTTATGGACGTCAGCTCATGCTTCGCATCTCGCCCCTGGCAGCGACGACGTATGCTTATATGGCTGGTGCACTCTGGCTGATCGTCGCGTGTTGGTTTCTGGAACGACAGCAGTGGAATTTCGCAGAAACAACTTGGGCGTCGTGGATCGCTATTGCTTATCAGACAGTCCTGGGAACATTTGCACACTTTTGGTTCTATGATGCAGTCTCGACTCTCGGCCCAAGTCGCGCGGGAATCTTTCTCAATTTAGTACCAGTGATGGCGATTGGAATCGCCTATGTGTTCCTCAATGAGACCATCACCATCCCTCACCTTATCGGTGGCGTGATCGTCCTGAGCGGGATTCTCGTCGCGACACGGCGCTGAGGATTGATTCTCCTACCTCATTTTTTGATACTATTCTTCATCACCCCTTCGCCGGTTCCGGCCGAATCGCAGAAACGCGTTTCGGTTCGTCGAGCACGAGCGGCTGAGCCGAAACGCCTAAGGCCATCACCGCCGCCGCAGCCATGATTCCAGCCGCTGCGGTGTAAAAAGGTAACGCCCAGTTTCCGGTCGCTGTCACTTGATACCCAGCCAGCATCGCCGCAACCATCCCCGCCAAACTGCCGAATGTGCTCATACATCCCCATATCGCTCCTAAATGCCGCGGACTCATCTCAGTGGGTAAGCTCATATATCCTGCGAGAGCAGAATCGTTGAACAGTCGTGCTCCCATGAGGAACGCAACACATAACCATGGAGACTCAACACTCACGCCGAGTACCATTAGCGGGGCGCCAGTGAGCATGCAAATTATCGGGAAAGGTTTTCCGTGCCGTATTCGCACTAAAACCACGACGCAACAGCATATCCGACAACCATCCACCGGCTACCGTGCCAACTAGTGCGGCCCCGGTGATTGCTCCACCAAGTACTCCCATCTCATTCACTGAGAATCCCCTTCCCTTCACCAAGTATGAAGGAAGCCATGAGGCCATCAGCCACATGTTGTAGACCCAAAGTGTGTAAGATATCGCCAACGTCCACACTCGTGGAGAACGCAACACTGGTCCCCATCCATGATGTTCAGATGCTGGTTTCACACGTCCGGCTTGAATATAGACAAGTTCCTCTGATGTCACTGACGGATGTTCCTCTGGTGTACCACGACCGTCCCACATCCAGATAAACGCCCAGACGATGCCAATACCACCACAAAGATAAAAGACCGCTGGCCAGCCAAATGCTGCCGTTACGCTCGTCACTAATGGATAGCCAATCATAATGCCTGCGTTTAACGCGGCAGGAATGATTGTCTGCGCACGGGCGAGTTCGTGTCGTGGGACCCATGCTGCATTAGTGATACTCATCGCTGGAACAATCGGCGCTTCAAAGGCCCCGACCAAAAACCGCAACGCTAGCATGAGATAAAATGAAGTGGCACCGAGCGGAGTGAGAAACGTCGCGATTGACCAGCCAAGACACAAATAGGGAATCAACTTACCGCCGAAACGATCAGCGATATATCCGCCAGGAAGTTGGATGACGGTATAGCCCCACAAAAAGGCAGAGAAGATCACGCCGAAAAGGGCTTCACTCCAGCCCAGCTCACGCATCATCACCGGAGCAGCAATCGAGATATTCGCACGATCGATATGGTTGATGAGCGCAAGTAGAAAGATGAGTCCGACGATACGGTAGCGGACCGGCCTAGGCATTTCCCCTCCTTATTATCAACAGCAAGTCGCAAACAGGTCTTAGGCCAGTCAAAGACAAGTCTTAAGCAACTCTGGGGCAGATCGAAGACAGTCAGTTTTAGCTGTCAGGAGAGACTTGCCTTTGACTTGTCCGCGACTTGTTTGGGACTGATCCAAGACTCGCCCTAGACTTGTCTCGACTCTAGACGCTTAGGTCAGTGCCCCCGCCGCCCAGGTTGCACGTCCACACTCAGCTTTAGGCTGCCTGACTGGCCCGACTGCTGTTCATCCCACAAGCGTTTCGCTGCTTCAAAGTCGTATACCATTTGGATTGATCCATCTTCATTGAGAAATGCGATCGGACCATAGGTCGTGATGATATACTCCGACTCCTCAGTACAGGTCGTCGCTCCATGGACCGCCCCAAGTGGCTCGTAGCCATAGTCTCCAGCTCGAGCTGTCCCGCCACGATAGTCAAATGATCCTTTGACAACGAAGAACTCAGCGGCACCGAGGTGTTTATGCGCAGAAAACCGTGAGCCGGATTCCATCCTAATGAGCGAAGTCCACACACCAGTTTCTGGGCTCACGCGTAGTAACTTGAAGTGGGTTCCCGGACCAAGTTCATGCCACGGCAAATCTTTACACCGCACCAACAGGTCCTCTGGACCACTTGTTGCCTGGGTCGTGCTCATACCAATCCTCCTTAGAAGAGTGACAGCAATTGCTCGCCTGTACCACGAATGTAGGCAGCGAACAACCTTACAAAAGGAACCGTTGACCCTTCTCTGGTGACGGAATCCTGTGCTATAGCAAAGGTATTCGCGCTGACAATCTAATCCCGTTAAGGAGGGTGTTATGTCTATAAAAGTCGTTGAACTACACCATCACGGTATCCGCATCGGTACGTCACCAGAAGATGTCGAGAAAGCCCGCATGTTCTACACCGACGTGTTAGGTCTACATACCGATTCGCACCGCCCCAACATTCCTTCGATTCCCGGCTTCTGGATGTACATCGGCCAGGGTGAGCAGACTACGCAGATTCATCTCATGGGCGCGCAGGGGCGATCGCCAATGGCTCGCAGTGACAAAGAAGATCCGACGCTACCGCACGTTGCCCTCGCTGTCGAAAATATCCAAGAAGCCAAGAAAGAACTTGAAGATCGCGGTCTCTGGCATTGGCAGATCAAAGGACTGGTCGGTCCCAATTCCGATCAAGTTTTCGTGCAAGACCCGTTCGGTAATGTCATTGAGCTTCATCAAGTCGGCTCGTGTACCTGTAACAAGGTCGCTATGCGAGAAAGAATTAGAGAATAATGAAGAATTAAGAATGAAAAACTTCTTTTCATTCTTCAATTCTTCATTCATCTTCATTCTCCGAAGGAGGACTCATGGCCGAGCAGTACACGGGCCGTTTGCTATCGTCGGACTCACATATTGTTGAGCCGGCAGATTTATGGCTCACACGAATGGACAAAAAGTGGCGCGACAGAGCCCCACGTATCGAAATGCTAGACGAAACTGGAGATTACATTGTTATCGACGGTCTCCGCCCTCGCCCACTGGCGTTCGAGGGACCGATGCAAGACTTGAAAGCCCAAGGTATGGAGATCCCTTCCCCCAAGGGCTACCGCTATTCGGATAACCGCCCTGGGACATGGGACCCGCATGAACGCTTGAAAGACCAGGACATAGACGGCGTCTCCGGCGAGGTGATCTATCCTGGCGTCGGCTTGACCCTGGTGCGCGCGCCGGACGCAGAGTATCTCTATGCGTGCTGCCGTACATATAACGACTGGTTAGCTGAGTATTGCAAACCGTATCCTGACCGAATCAAAGGTGTCGGCATGCTGCCGTGCCGTGGGCCGATTGAGTGGGCAGTTGCCGAAACTGAACGCTGCGCCAAGCTTGGGTTAGTCAGTGTCATGCTGCCAGCCTGGGTTGATGATCGGCCATACAACCTGCCCGATTGGGACCCACTCTGGGCTGCAATGCAAGATATGGGTGTCGTCGCCAGTATGCATATCGGTGGGCGTGACCCATTTGGTCGCGCCCATGGTCCAGGTGCAGGCGGCATCATCATTGGTATTGTCAAGTTCGAGATGAACGACACCTTGCAGCGTATCATTTGGGGTGGCGCGCCGGTGCGATTCCCCAAACTCAAATGGGCGTTGGTCGAAAGCGGTATTGGCTGGATCGGTGCGACCCTAGAGTTCATGGACCACTGGTGGGATGACCACAAAGGGTGGATGGACCCACGTCTGCCGGAAACACCAAGCACCTATTTTCACCGACAGTTCTACGCTACCTTTGAGGACGATCGGGCCGGAGTGCTCACACGCGAACTGATGGGAGTCGAGAACCTCATGTGGGGCTCAGACTATCCACACACTGAAGGTGTGTGGCCATTCTCACGTAAGAAAGTCGCGCATAACTTCGCGTCGATTCCTGACACAGATACGCGCAAGATGGTGCACGACAATTGTGTGCGGTTGTATGGATTTCCCGCGGCATAATGGAGAGCGGGGGTCGGGAATTAGGGATTGGGGGGTTAAAAGTCCGATATGAGAGAATACACCCCCTGTCTACTTTTCTACTTATAAATTTCGTCCCGAGCTGGCTAAGACATTTAAACCTCTTAGCAACCAGTCGGCGAATAGTTGCTTTGAAAAATCTGCATTCTTCTGTCTTTCATTACTCAGTCTTCAGCACTCATTCCTCCTTCCCCTCGAGTTCCTCCTCCCACGGCAGGGCATACTTCTTCTTCGTGTTACACTCTTTGCAAGCGGGAACAATGTTGCCTTTGGTGGACTTCCCACCCCGCGCAAGCGGTACGAGGTGATCCATCGTAAGTTCTGTTGGCGGGAATCGATGTTGGCAGTAATGGCAGATACCTGATGCACGTTTGCGTTTCCACCACTCCGAACGGCGCAGTTCACGGGCGCGGTTTTTCTCGTGTTGGATTTCAGCGGTACTTATGTCTGACAAAAAGGCTTTCATGGTGGCTACTGATTACTTTTTTTGATGCGACCCTTTTTCCATAGTGTCATCGTCTCCTCTTTTATGACACCCGTTGCCCGTCTTGAGCATTAAGCGTCCAGTTGTATTCAAGGTATCGCAACTCTCTTGTAAAGGTCGCCAGAATAGCTTTTTTCTCGTCGTCGACAAAGCGGAGGAGAAAGGTGGGAATTGTTCCAGCCTGATCGATAAAATCCTGGGCAAACCACTGAAAGATCTGCGACACGACGACCTGTGCCGGCTCAATGAGATTTCGTGTTGGATCGTTCACGAATACACGGGCTGCATCATCGAGCTGCTGATCAAGCCGCGCAGATACGTAGGCTTCTGCCCGCAGCTTCGGACAGCTGGTCGAGGCACAGACAATGGCGAAGTGAATACGCGGATCACGAAATTTCTTACGCAGAATCTGATGCTCGATTTCATCGGGCGTACGTTCTTTGCCTGCAATCGGCAGCGCATACCAGCTAAAAAATCGTTTGCGCGAGATGAAGCTCTCAGCCGTATAGCCATTGAGGACGCCCTGCACGATGATAGCGTTGTAGGCATTGATCCAGAAGGCCTTTTCTTCAGCTTCAGACAAACCTTCAACTTGAGCCTGCGCTAGTGTGTTCAGGTACTCTACAAACAACATGCTATCTCGCTTCTGCAGGTCGCGATATGCCACTCGTCCGTTTTGGTCGACATAACGGTGCAGAAGCGTATTCCACGGGCTGTGATTAACTGCGGCCTGGGTCGATTGCGTCACTATAAGTGTCATAAACAGAGTGCTCAACGTACAACGTAACGCGTAAAACGCATGTCCCTTATCCTCTATCCTTTTATCCATTTCCCTTTTCGTCTCTTTCCCGTTTCCCTTTGTATGGTTTCAGGTATGCTCGCGCCAGACCACCTCGGACACTCTTCATCAAGAGCCAGACGTGAAACAAGGAGGGGCTATGCGGTTCCAAGGAAAGACAGCACTGATCACCGGTTCAAGTTCAGGTATTGGTCGTGCGACCGCCGTCTTGTTCGCTCGCGAAGGTGCGGATGTAGTCATCAACGGGCGAGATGAGAAAAAAATCGCCTTGGTTGTTCGCGAAGTCGAAACCCTAGGCCGTCGCGCCTTAGGGATTCGTGCCAACGTCGGGCATACAACTGAAGTGCAGGCGATGGTCGACCGCACGATAAAAGAGTTCGGCCACCTTGATATCCTCGTCAGCAATGCCGGTGTTTTTCATCATCAAATGTTTTTGCAGATGACCGAAGAAGAATGGGATGAGGTGCTGGATGTTGACCTCAAAGGGACGTTCAACTGTTGCCGTGCGGTCATTGAATCGATGATCGCCCAAAAGTGGGGGCGGATTATCTGCATTACTGCAATCTCAGGTCTGACTGGCTATCCCAATATGACCCATATCGCCGCAGCGAAAACCGGAACGCACGGCTTCGTCAAGGCGCTCGCCCCAGAAGTCGCTCGCTATGGCATCACGGTGAATGTCATCGCCCCAGGTCTGGTCGATACGCCGATTCTCGTCAATATGACTGAAGCAGAACTTGCCAATTTCACCAAGCAAATCCCTCTCGGACGGATTGGGAAACCAAACGAGATTGCTGAGGCCTGCGCCTACTTTGCCAGCGAGCATGCGGGGTATATCACCGGGCAAATTCTCAATATGAGTGGTGGAGGGCTGATTTAGGAAATGAAAAATTAAGAGTTAAAAATGAAGAATGAGTAAAAAACGACATGACCTCTTTCATTCTGCTTATTCTCCATTTTTAATTCTTAATTGGAGTTTCTTCGCAGATCGCCTGTAACGCTTTCCATTGTTCTTTCGTCAGAGCGTCTTGTTTGCCACGTACTAGCGAACGGATGGTCGCAATACGCTCCTGGCCAGGAGGATGGGTCGAAAGAAACGACATCAGGTGTTCCTGGGTTGAAGACTCCCCTTTCGAACGAAAGACTTTCGTCTCACCCCCAGTTTGATAGCGAGTAAAGAAATCGATGAGCCCGTCACCGCGTATATTAGCGTTGTTCAGCATCGCGACCCCGATACGATCAGCTTCGGTTTCATCCTCGCGATTATATGACAGACTAAACAGCGTCTCTCCAAAGCGTGCTCCAGAAGCAGCAGTCACCGAGAACCCACCTATCACCGCACCACTGATCAGTCGTAATCCCAGAGAGCGGACTAAACTCCGCATCGGATGATGCTGGATTTGGTGCGCCATTTCGTGCGCTAGCACCCCAGCTACTTCTTCGGGCGATCGTGCAGCACGTACTAACCCATCAAACACCACAATATGCCCGCCAGGAAGCGCGAAGGCGTTGACCACTTGAGCTTTGCGCACCTCAAACTTGAAGGGAACTTGTGCCAGCGCAGGAGTCACTAGCCGTTCAGTCAGAGCCTGAAGGGCAGCGTGTCCAGTCATACCGTTACACACCGGAGCGTGTCGCACAAAGTTCTCGGTAATATGCCGCCCTAGTGCTTCTTCCCATTTCATCGGCACCCCACGTGCGACCGGATCGGCGAGGCGAGGCATCCCCCAAAGCAAGCCAAGGATAGTAACGATCACTGCCATTCCCCAGCACAGCAAGCGCGTGGTTGTGCTGCGTTGCATTCGCCGTCTTCTACAAAGACGAGGAACAGCAGCCGCAAAGAGTGGGAGGAAACGTTGATCCTCTACGGTCAGACAGGCTGCACTTCGATCACCGTGAGAGAGTCGTACCGACTGTCCACAGTACAAGATGTCAACGAATCGCAGCCCGGCATATGACCACTCGTCGATGAGCGTGCCTTGTTCGTCAAAGAGTCGCAGGTGATGGGATCCAAGAGCAATGCGAATGGAGCGACGCTCGGCAGTGTGCCCATCGGTGAGAAAACAAACAAAAATCATAATGACTTAGATACTGCTCATCCCGAAGACCCCCACGAGTCCTTCTCCGGTTGTTGGGACTTCCTGGTCGTGCTGGGTTATCCGTGTATAATCGAAATCTCCATTCAACCGCGTATGAGTGGAAAACACCTTGGCAGAACGTACGACAGTGAGTGGGTATGCCAATCCTAACGTCGCGATGAGTAACAGCCAGTTCCCTATAGTGAGTCGCAGTAATTCTCCGCCTGAAATGGTCGTACGAAACCGCACGCTTTGTAATTGGGTGTGCTCAGCAATATAACGATACTCCGCCGCTTGGTACCAAAACCAACTCAGACCGAATGTCGGGATCAGCAAGAGGTACGGTTTCAAGAAATAGGCAAACAGATCCCTTCCGTTCCCATCGTAGCTAACCTGCTCGCTGCCAAACCACGCGTTATTGAGGATATAGCTAAAGAGGTGATGACGCATGAATGGCGTGTAAAGCCCCAGAGTGAGAATGGTAAGCCCTTGGGTGCTTACCCAAATTTTTGCATAGGTCATAGCCGAACCAGTCTGAGCGAAACGTATGCTACGCCACCGCGTGCGACTAAGAAGATAGTGACGAGCACTATACATCCCAACTCCTATAAGGATGTACATGATGTACGTGAAGACAATTCGCACGATACGTTCGAGGTAAGGATCAACGACAGCAAGAGAGTAAGCGGTGAGTTGAGCTATTGCGATCAGCCCACCAGTCACTGTGAGTGCACGAAGAAAGCCACGAAAAAGTTCCTTCCCCTGGCCGGTATACTCGAAGCGTTCACCATCAAAACTTGCTTGACTCCATACGTAGTGACGCACACGTGTTTTACCCCAAAAGCGATACACACCGAGCGTGAGAATATTGTACAGCACATTGACAAGAAACAGGCGAAAGAGTTCCTGCGAATCAACATCACAACGGAATCGCCGGACCGGTTTATACAAGAGCATGCGGCGAACCTCTCGATGCAGAATACTTCAGCTCTGCTATCGGCGGTTCAAACCATTTTTTTACAGGCTGGACAAATACTATTAGTGTGCCAATGTTATGTGGTCTGATTTAGCTCATGCCCACTGTGTACCGGTCCCAGTCAACGTGGCACCTCAGAGAGGCATATCAGCCGTGCCTCACGACTTTTTCGCGGTTCGAAGCTGTTCGAGTTGTTCGAAGTCAATCTTACTCTTCACTGTACGCCGATCGAGATGCAAACGGCGAGCCGTCTCTTCATAACTCCCAGTCTGAGCATATACAATCGTACTGTACCGACGGATGACCTCGTCTGCCGTCAGCGCCCCAGCATTGAAGGCGTCGACAAGTTCATTTGTCGGCGTCTGTTTCTGCACTGGTGCTGGCAGATACTCTTTGCGCACCAAAACGTTACGCGCGCATTGTTCGAGTTCGCGAATATTGCCAGGCCACGGATACTCTCGCCCAAGATGTTGAACGATCCACGCCTCAACCTCCTGCGCTAACACGTCACCCTCATCTCCGGCGATACGACGGGAAATAAAGAGCAGTAATTCGCGTAACACTGCGGGTGATTCTCGTAATTGTTCATGCAAAGACGGTGTCGTCACCAAATCAGAGCAAAGACGATAGTAGAAATCCTCACGAAAATGTCGCGCTTGAATTGCTGTCAGAAGATCACGATTGGTCGCTGCAATCAGCTTCCCGCGAAAATGACGGTCGTTCGTATCGCCTAAAGGCTGGAAAATGCGGGTTTGCAGCACCCGTAGCAATTTGACCTGAATCGTGGTTTCCAGGTCGCCAATCTCATCGAGAAAAACTGTCCCTAGAGCAGGACACACCTCAAGCCAGCCTTTACGATCCTGTAACGCACCGGTGAACGCCCCACGACGATGGCCAAACAGTTCGGACTCGATCAGCGTCGCGGGCAGCGCAGAAAGATTAATCGCATAGAACGAACCGTGGTAATCCTCAGTAAAGGACAGGGTCTTGGGATCGAAGGGCACGTACCGTGATAACCCAATCGCTCGTGCCACAAGCTCCTTCCCTGTTCCCGAAGGTCCGCGAATAAGTGTGGTGAAATCACCCATGCGATCGAAAAGCGTGCGTCGATATCGCCGCATATCGTGGGTGAAAATCGACTGCCACACAGCAGCGCGTAAACGGGCAGCAGCCAGCGAACTTCCTATGATCGATTCGATGATATGGTGAAATGCACGTCGTACCTGGAAGAAACAGGCAAAGGAATGGGGCGCATCGTACACCACCGGCAAGGTTACGGTCGGAATAGTAAAGAAGTGTTCCCAGTCGTGGAGGAACTCATTGTAGAATCCCAAGCGCTTCGTGACTGGCCGCTGCTGCTGGCTCTGCATGATGAGCGAATAGAAATGCACTTGAGTACGATGAAAGAGGAGAAACAGCACCGCGTCTTCATACAACTCGAGGTCCTTCGCTATTGCGTGGGTGCCGCTACTCAGACGCTCACGAAGCTTCTCCACTAGCCCAGCAACACGTTCAGCAATAGCGGTATTGTTCGCGCGCGGCGCACTCGGATCATCCACGCGTAGACTCCACACCGCTTCTCCTTCGACAAAATCTGCACCCAATACTTCACGTTCGTAGCTAATTCGCTCAGGGAGAAACGGGTTGCAGTACCCGAGTTTGGACACCGCTTGCAGAAGCGCCTGTTCATTACCGTTCACGAAGGCCATACCGCTCCCTCCTCACAAGAAAAAGCTTTACGTTCCTGCCGTAACTATCAAGAGCACAGTGTATCAGAATCTCTTGCTCGCCATGCCCGCGCACACATCCACTTCGCGTCATCCACACGATCTTGCTCTCGTCACGCCACGGGCATAGCATCCAAGCCCTATGGAACTCAAAGTCACGCAATACGCTGTCGCAGACGAAATCGCCACCATTACCCTCAACCGCCCACAACGGATGAACGCATGGACGGGCAGAATGCACACGGAGTACCGCTGGCTCCTTGCCGAGGCGGAACGTGATCCGGAAGTACGTGCAATTGTGATTACCGGCGCGGGGCGAGCATTCTGTGCAGGTGCGGATTCGCGAGCGCTGGAAGGACATATTGCCAAAGGTCGTTATGATCCGGGAACGCCCGATGAACTCGCGAAACCTGGCTACGGCGTGCGACCTGAGTTTGATGCCGATTACGCATATCACTTTGGATTGACGAAACCGGTGATTGCCGCAATCAACGGCGCTGCGGCTGGCGGCGGACTGATTCTCGCCTGTTATGCTGACCTGCGTTTTGCCGCGGCTGGAGCAAAACTAACGACCTCCCATGGAAAACTGAACCTTCCTGCTGAATACGGTTTGTCGTGGATACTGCCGAGGATGATCGGCTTGACGCGTGCCAACGATCTCCTACTAACAAGTCGTGTGGTTCTCGCAGAAGAAGCGTTGACGATGGGATTGGTCAACGCCGTCCTCCCGCCGGACGAGTTGATGCCCTACACCTACAATTATGTCCGCAAGTTGATCACGACCGTGTCGCCAGGATCACTGCGAGAGACGAAACGGCAGATTTATTCGGATTTGCATCGCGATGTCCGTGCCGCTGTCACTCATGCGACAGAACAACTGGAACGGATGGCGACCGAGCCGGATTTTGTTGAAGGAGTGTCCGCCTTTTTGGAGAAACGCCCGCCACGCTGGGCGAAACGGAAATGATGTAGGGCGTGCGCAGCATGCCGATTAAAACTCAGGCAATCGAAACCTACTCTAATACAACACCTGCTGTTCCCTCAGCTGTGCGATGTCCTCATTTGTATAGCCCAATATATTGCTTAGCACTTCGTCCGTATGTTGCCCGAGCAAGGGAGCAGCGGATCTTACGCCATTGGGTGCGTTGGTCAGTATCCACGGAATCCCTGTGTGCGTCTGTGCCCCAACTTCCGGATGCGGGAGTCGCGCAAAAAAACCGCGTGCGTTCAATTGCACATCTTCCGCGAGATCCTTGCTACTCATCGAGGGAAACGCGGCAACGCCAACAGCCTGTAATATACGTGTGATCTCCCAGCGGTCATGCTGTTCTGTCCAGACCGTGATCAACTGTTCCAATTCGTCTTCGTGCGCTTTGCGATCACGTGCAGTGCGGAAACGTGGGTCCTCTATCAAGTGCCTGTAGCCCATCGCGCGACACAGCGCCTGCCATTCTTCTTCGGTGCCGCAGGCAATCGTCACCCACGTATCCTCCCCGAGACAACGAAAACAATTATGTGGCGCCATCACGGTATCGCGGTTTCCCTGACGCGGCGGTTCGCCGCCGTTCATGGCATATTCCATCCAGCCTTCTGCCGCCAAAACAGCCGCTGCACTCCAGAGCGACACGTCGATGTATTGCCCTCGTCCTGTCCGCTTACGAGCCGCAAGGGCCGCGCAGACGGCTCCTGCGGCAGATATACCGGCATTGGGATCGCCGATGGACACACCAATTTCTCGTGGTGAGTCGCCCTGATAGCCCGTTAACGCCGACAACCCGGTTAGTGGCGGTATCGCTGGACCGTACCCCATGTAGTCTTTGAGTGGACCGGTATGCCCGTAGCCAGAGATCGAGACCATAATCAGATCAGGCTTAAGCTTCTTGAGTTCCTCGTAGCCTAGCCCCAAGGTGTCCATCACACCGGTGGCAAAGTTTTCAATGACCACATCACACTGCTGAATAAGTTCTTTGGCCAGCGCTATGCCTTCAGCTTTACTCAGATTCAGCTGCATGCTCTTCTTGCCCTGGTTCCACTGGTTGAAAGGGCCAGAACTATCAATCCCAGGCTTTATACCTCGCGGAGCAATCGGCAACCGTCGCATCAGATCGAGATGCGCCCGCGATTCGATTTTAATGACCTCAGCGCCGAGGTAGGCCAGATGCATCGCGCAATACGGCCCTGCCCAGACCCAGGAAAAATCTGCGACGCGAATGCCGTCTAGCGGAAACGGAGAAGTCCGGCGTCTGGCGTCCAGCGTCTGAAGTCCCTCAGCAGGCTCTACCTTGACTCGCCCGCGACTTGTTTCGACTTGCCCGAGACTTGCCCTGACTTCTTCATTGTGTTCTCCGAGCAAGGGCGCGGGTCGGCGCATCTGCCACCACGGGTCCTGCAACTGGTAGGGTGGGCCCAAATGTACCAATTTTCCAGCACGGGGATGGAATACCTCGACAAAGAAATTACGGGCGCGCAACTGTTCTTGTCGCGCCAGTCCTGCCATCGTCAACACCGGGGCAAAACAGAGCCGCCGCGTCTGACCGGCATGAAATAGATCCTCGACCTTCCATTGTCGGGTCCATTCTTCTACGTAAATTTTGAGCGCATCCTGATTCTTGATGCGGCCGGTCCGATCGGCAAAAATCTCCCACCTGGTCCACTCCGGGTTGCCCATGAATTCCACGAGGCGTTCCCACTGGTCCTCTTCTGGGATCACAATAAAGATGAGACCATCCTGGCACTCATACATGCCCCACGGATACATGTACCGTTGCCCTAAGCGTGAGGCGATACGACCGAGGTAGCTATAGTAGACGAAGGCTTGCTCAAGGAATGAGGCAATGAAGGCTTGAACGGAGAGATCAATATGCTCCCCAGTCCCTGTGTCCAATGCCCGGGTGTACGCGGCAAGAGCAGCGGTGGCGGCAGCGAGCCCTCCTTGAAAGTCACATTGCTGGCCAAATGCTTTAAGCGGCGGAAGATCCGCGCGTTCTAGAGCGCCCGGACTCAACCACGCCCAACCACCAGCATGCGAAAGTGTCAGGTCGTGCGCTTTGTAGTCCTTATGCGGCCCTGTCAACCCAAAGGGTGTGATCGAGCACATCACCAGTCGTGAGTTGATCTCACAAAAAGTATCGTAGGCGATGCCTCGCGTCGCCATATCGCTAGGAGAATAGTTGTGAACCAGAAGATCAGCCCACGCGACCAGGCGGAGGAGTTCTTCATGTTGGCGGTTCAGATCAAGGGTCACTCCGCGTTTGTTGGTGTTGAGATAGAGAAAGAGTCCACTTTTCTCCGGATCGACCACTCCGCCAGGAAACGGGCCACGCAAACGCGCCGGATCACCGTTCGGTTCTTCGACTTTGATCACATCCGCGCCAAGATCGGCCATCAGTTTGGTCGCGTATGCAGCTGACACCATCGTGCCCAGCTCAAGGACTTTCACTCCTTCGAGTCCGTACATGTTTTTTACTCCTTGCGTGCGAAACAGCGGACCATCTATCCGAGAAGACGACTCTGCGCGCTGTGGATCATGGAGAGACGAGCAGACGTTGTCAATGTATTCGCGCTGTGACTATCATCGTCGTTCATAAAATCCATATCGCTGTTTCCGTTATTGACATTTAATGTACAGAGACAGGCAAAAAATGTCTAAAGCAAACCACACAAGAAGTATCATTTACGTGTGATTCTGGCGCAAGCTTCCGATTTGCCAAGGTAATATGAACAGGAGTACGCTTGGCATGGGGGTTGCGCTAGGAGTGATTCGTCGCTCTTAGGAGGGCAAAGGAACAATGAGTAACGGAAACCAATTCTCCTTACTGCAACAACGACGGTTCGCACCGTTTTTCTGGACGCAATTCCTCGGGGCATTTAACGATAACGTATACAAAAACGCGCTTGTTATCCTGTTCGCATTTCAGGGCGCGGCTCTGACCACGATCGATTCCGACACACTCATCAACCTCAGCGCAGGCTTATTTATCCTGCCCTTTTTCCTGTTCTCTGCCACCTGTGGACAAATCGCCGACAAGTACGAGAAGGCCAAGCTCATCCAATACACGGTCGCGTTAGAGATCGTGCTGATGCTCCTTGGCGCGGTAGGATTTTATTTGCAGAGTCTCACTATCCTTCTAGTCTCTCTGTTCCTCGGTGGTGTGCAATCGACACTCTTTGGCCCAGTGAAGTACGCCATTCTTCCCCAACATCTGCGCTCTGAAGAACTCGTCGGGGGCAACGGCTTAGTAGAAATGGGCACCTTCGTGGCGATTCTACTGGGCACAATCCTCGGTGGCATTCTCATTAGCGTGCAACCGTGGGGCACCATGCTCGTGTCGCTGACGACGATTGGCGTCGCATGCAGCGGCTGGCTCATGAGTCGTCAGATCCCACACTCGCCCGCCCCAGATCCAACCCTAACCATCAACTGGAATGTTGCCAGTGAAACGTGGCGCATTCTTCAACTGACTCGCCAGGATCGAACGGTATTTCTCTCCATCTTAGGTATCTCATGGTTCTGGTGTTACGGTTCCCTTTTCTTGTCCCAGTTCCCGAACTACAGCAAAGAGGTCTTGGGTGGTAACGAACAGATTGTGACTCTTTTTTTGACCTGCTTCTCGCTCGGTATTGGTATCGGGTCGTTGTTGTGTGAGCGACTCTCGGGCCACAAAGTAGAAATGGGACTCGTACCGTTTGGTGCAATTGGCTTAACGTTATTCGGGGTTGATCTCTTCTTCGCCACTCCGCCCATCAAGGCTGAGAGCGTCATCGGCGCTGTTGCGTTCCTTCAGACCTTCACAGGCTGGCGTATCGCAGCCGACTTATTTCTCCTTGGTCTCTTCGGCGGTTTCTTCATTGTTCCATTGTATGCACTCATTCAGTTTCGCAGTGACGCAATGCACCGTTCGCGCATCATCGCTGGCAACAACATCATCAACGCTCTGTTCATGGTCTTCTCGGCGGTCCTCGCGGTCGTCCTTCTCAAAACAGGACTGACGATTCCGCAACTTCTTCTCGTCGCAGCGATCTTCAATGCACTGGTCGCAGTCTATATTTTTACGCTTGTGCCGGAATTCTTTGTACGTTTTAGCTTATGGTTGCTGACCCACACGATCTATCGTATCCGCATTGTTGGCCAAGAAAATGTTCCGCTTCGTGGCCCTGCCTTGTTGATATGTAATCACATGTCGTTCGTCGACGGCCTGCTGGTTGGCGGTTGCGTTCAACGCTTCATTCGTTTCCTTGTCTACAAACCAATCTACGAACAGAAGGCGCTTCACTGGTTCATGCGACTCATGAATGCCATTCCGGTGGAAAGCGGTAACCGTAAGGTCGTGTTGGAGTCGCTCGAACGTGCACGTGAGCAACTCCGCCAAGGCCATGTTGTCTGCATTTTCGCTGAAGGCGCGATCAGTCGCACTGGGAATCTTCTTCCCCTCAAGCGTGGGTTCGAAAGAATCATGCAAGGACTCGACAATGTCCCGATCATTCCCGTGCACCTGGACCGATTATGGGGCAGTATCTTTAGTTTCGACAATGGCCGCTTCTTCTGGAAATGGCCGAAACGGTTTCCCTACCCGGTCACGGTCTCCTTCGGTTCTCCCCTCCCCTCTACTGCTACGGCTGAACACGTACGTTATACTATTGCGGATCTGGGCAGCGCAGCAGTTGATCATCGTCGTACCAAGCGTGATCTGCTTCACCTACGTTTCATTGACACCGCCAAACGTCGTTGGTTCTCCTTCTGTATGGCTGATTCAACCGGTAGGAAACTGACCTATGGCAAAACACTGATCGGCAGCCTTTTGCTGGCGCGTTGGTTGAAAAGCCATCGACCACAAGAAGAAAACATCGGCCTCATTCTCCCGGCCTCGGTAGGTGGTGCACTCGCCAATATCGCTACGCTGCTCGCAGGAAAGGTGCCAGTTAATCTGAACTTCACCACGGGGCGTGAGGCGATGGACCTCGCTATCGAACAAAGTAACCTTCACACTATTCTGACGTCACGGACGTTCCTTGCCAAAGCGAAGATCGACGAACACAAAGGCATGGTGTTTGTCGAAGATTTGTTGAAGGATATTTCTTCAGCACAGCGAGTGTGGACTGCGGTTGTCGCTTTTCTCACCCCGACTCGTCTGCTGCAGCGGCTGTGGAATCGTCCACAACAAAATCCAAACTCCCTCGCTACGATCATCTTCTCCAGCGGCAGCACCGGTACCCCAAAGGGAGTGATGTTATCGCATCACAACATCCTCTCCAACGTCGAGGCAATGCAGCAGATTTTCACCACGACCTCGCAAGACTGCGTCATGGGTGCACTCCCATTCTTCCACTCATTCGGCTTCACCGGCACCCTGTGGCTCCCGCTCGTCGCCGGATGGCAGGTCGTTTATCATCCGAACCCGCTTGATGCCAAAACACTGGGGGAGATGATCCGTACGTATCGTGCGACCGTCTTGATCAGTACGCCCACTTTCTACGCCTGCCTATCTACGCAAATGCTCTGCCGAGGAATTCGCTTCATTACGCTACGCGATTGCAGGTGCCGAGAAGCTACGACCAGCACTCGCCCAAGAGTTTCGCGAGAAGTATGGCATCGACCTCCTCGAAGGGTATGGTTGCACAGAAATGGCACCGGCTATTGCTGTCAATGTGCCTGATATCAAAGAGGGAACTCAGCGCCAGATCGGACTCAAGCCAGGAAGTGTCGGCCATCCGATCCCAGGTGTAGTCGCTAAAGTAGTTGATCGTGAAACAGGTGCTCCACTTCCCTGTGGGCAAGAAGGACTCCTCCTCGTCAAAGGCCCAAATCGAATGCTCGGCTATCTCGGCCAACCAGAGAAAACTCGCGAGGTGATCCGTGACGGTTGGTATGTCACCGGTGATATTGCCAAGATTGACGACGATGGGTTCATCTATCTCACCGACCGCCTTTCCCGTTTCAGCAAAATCGGTGGAGAGATGGTGCCGCACCTCCGCATTGAAGAAGCCGTTCACCAAATCCTGGGCGATACGTCATGCGTAGTAACGGCTATCCCGGACGAACAGAAAGGTGAACGATTGGTTGTCCTCTACGCTCACCCTAAGTTTACTGCCGACGTCCTTTGGACCCATCTAAATCAAACAGACCTCCCAAAGTTGTGGGTTCCTAAGCGCGAACATATCTTTGCCGTTGACACGCTGCCTGTCCTGGGAACCGGCAAGATCGATCTTCGCGCAGCACGAGTAGCCGCACTGACATTGGCCACCTCAGATACCGCCTTGCAATCCTAATCATTGAGCTCGAAGTACCGATATTTTTCAACACAGGCTCCTGCTTCAACGAGCCAGAAAGGACCTCCTTATGTCAAACCTCTTCAAGCGTATTAACGACATTATCACCGCCAATATCAATGATTTGATTGATCGTGTCGAAGATCCGGAACGGATGATCAAACAGATGATTCGCGAAATGGAAGAGAACATCGCTCGGGCCAAGGAAGGCGTAATCGATGCCATCGCCAGCGAGAAACAACTGCAGAAGGACCTCGATCTCCATCGTCGCCAATCCGTTGAATGGATGAAAAAGGCGGAGGATGCACTCCATGCTAACAGAGAAGATCTCGCGCGAGCGGCACTGCTGCGAAAGAAAGAGTATGACAGCATCATTCAGTCACTAGAACCGGCGTGGGAATCGGCAAAAGCCACTAGTGAACATCTGAAAAAACAGTTACATGCGCTAGAGGCGAAACTTGAAGAAGCCAAACGTAAACGCAGCATGCTGATTGCCCGGCAGCGTGCGGCACAAGCGCGGGAGTATATGGGTGACACGCTGTCGCATTTCAAAGCTGGGCTCGATGCGCATGCCAATTTTACACGTATGGAAGACCGAGTGGCGGAAATGGAAGCCCGAGCCGAGGCGATGGATGAAGTCAACAGCCACACTTCTCGTGTCGAAAAAGAGGTCTTAGCTATGGAAGTGGAGTGGGAATTAGATAACGAGCTGGCAGCGTTGAAGAAGAAAGTCGTTGGCGATCAGACAGCGTAAGTTGAAGTAATCTTAACTTTGTGTGACTGGGGGCGACGGACCACATCAGAGCGCTTTCGGACTGAACCTCACAAGGCATGTCATCCTGAGTGGAGCGAAGGATCTCTCTAAAAAAGAGATTCTTCGGCCTTCGGCCTCAGAATGACAAAAGTGAGTGTTCGGCATTGAGTGACATATCCGACTGGACAACTTCCGATTTTACACAAAAGAGTACACATGGATTTTCTTATTACCCTCATCGCCTGGTGGGTTCTCTCCCCTCTCCTCAGGTTTTTTGCTCACCACCAGTTTCTCTTCTTTCTCTTGTTGTGTGGAGGAGTCTGGCTGTATCGCCGCCGCCGAGCCCAAACTTCCCTGACACCAGCACCTCAGGCGTCCTCGCTCCAACCTCCTGAGTCTCGTGAATCGTCCTCGATCAACGTCGCAAACCGCACGCTGATTGACTTGTTGATTTTGCGTAATGAACTTGCGCGTCAATGTGCTGCAGGGAAAATCGATTCTGTATTCTTCAAGGGAATAATCAAAGAAATCAATTCACTTTGTGACAATTCCCTCGTTGACCTCCATATCACACCTGACAGTCAACGCTGGCGCGAGGGGCGCGAGGCAGCTTGGAAGCTCCTGGTCTCCCAGCAGATCGTTGCTCCTGGGCCATCCCCCTGGCGAGAGATGGAGCTCACTACGAGGCGTTCTGGCGAAATACCGCAGCAACTCGCGCTTCCGTTGCAGCCACGAGCTTATAGTCACCTTACAGAAGAAATTCAGCAATCCGTTGCTCTCGAAGCGGTGACTTCACCCACTCAGGTTCCACCAACAGCCACTCTATCTCCACTGCCAAGCGAGTCAGCCGTATTACTCAAACAAGCTCCGGTGGTCTCCCCAGTACTAACAGCAAGTGTTTCACCTCCGTCGCAGGAAGACTTACCCTCTTCCATCTCTATCTCCAACTCTGTCTCCCGCTCTGTTTCTCCTGATGAAGCTTGGGTGCCAGCCGCCCCAAGTGCCTTAGAGCGTACGCTCCAGACCGTCTCTCGCTGGCCAGCACTGCTTGTTCCGTTCCTGGCCCAGAATATTCTGTGGTTTATTTGCGGATTATGCTTCGTTGCTGGCTCAACGTTCTTGATCTCTTCAACCAGTGGACAGACGAATGCACTGGCTGTTTCCGGGGTTCTCCTCGCCTATAGCGGATTCCTTCTATGGCTAGGATATCGCTTATGTCGCATCCGGCCCGAGCTCACTTCAGGACACGTTTTGCTTGCCCTTGGTCTCCTCCTCATTCCCTTGAATATCGCCTCTGCAGTTCGACTGATCACCACCGCTCAAGCCACTCCTTGGATAGCCATTGGTCTATTTCTTACCGCAGTGGAGGTGCTGGGCTTTTACTATGTCGCTATGTTGGTCTCCGGCGTCATGGACCGATCCCTCCAAGGTCGACATCCTCAGCTCTTCCTCGCCCTTGCAACGGCGCAAATTACGGTCCCGCTACTCGCCAGATACCCATCCTGGATTTTTTTAGCTATCACTCACTGTGCTTTACTTGGAGTTCTTGCCTATGGCCTACGACAATTTACCCACGAATGGCTTCAGTCGATTCTCGCCGAACGCCGTAAGGTCGCCTTTTACGCCGTGGGGACGTTTGTCTACGCGGCCGCCGTTTCTTTCGTACATCTTACCTGGGGCCACGCCAATCCGGTGACCTTACCTGCTGGTTATTATGGTCCCTTCCTCATGGCGGTGTGCGGGCTCCTCTTCTATGTCGACGCGCATTTGAAGCGTTGGACGAAGCAGTACGCCTTTCTCTCGCGCGTAAGCTTTTTTCTTTATGGACTCTCGGTACTGGCCTTACTTCTTAGTGTTGAGGCATCGGGTGCGCGACTACTCACGTTATGCTTAGCCATCGCAGTATACAGCGTTGTCGTTTGGCAGTATGTGACTGTCATTCCGCTGGCACTTTTGCTCATCTGTGTCGGCTGGCTGTATCAGACGTTGGTTCTTCAACATTTGCTGCCACAGTGGCATTTTCTTGCGAGTCTTCCAGGTCTCGTCGGTCTCCTGGCTGCCAGTCGCTGGCTCCAACGACATCGGGCGACTACATTAGCCTCGACATGTTATTGGGTGTGGTTAGGAACCACATTCGCAGTCTGTGCTTGGAGTTTGTTACACGCCTACCCGAGCCTAGGCGCGATGACCACTACTTTGGCGACAATGGGATTGGTCTTCTATGGTTTACGTTCTGCTCCAATAACAGCGAGTGAACAAACAGCCGACGCGGTATGCACCGACTTGTGCCAAAGCTCATGGCTGTATGCTGTCATGCTGCTCGGAAGTATCGCTGTTGCCTACGCGCCACAGTGGCCACTCACCACCTGGGTCGGTCAGACTGCTATCGGCATTATTGTTCTTGCTGGGCTCTGGCTTGCGCTAGGGTCACGACTCCACTATAGAGCCTCGTCAACCAACGCTCGTCAGGCTGAAGTCCTGCTCAACAGCACACTCGTAAACCTTGGTTTCTCCCTGGCACTGACGGCAACACTAGCGTTGCCTGATATTACCTACCATCGGCTTCTCCCCTTACTGTTGGCAGCAATAGGAAGCGTCCTGTTGGGCATGAGCCTGACTCTACGGATTCGTGGCCTCTTTTATGGCGTGCTGGCTTTATGGGGGACCGCTGGTCTCGTCCTGAAGCTGACCTATTTCCCTCAGCCTAGCGCTGGCACGATCGAGATGCTCATAGCGCTGAGCGCGTGGATCGTTTTATGGTGGCTGGAACACGAATCAGAGGAGAGTCTTGCCTTACATCAAGAATATCTCACTATTCGTGCACAAGAGCGAGTGCCGCTCACTTTGCTGGGGCAATACCCTGTCTCTAGCAATGCTACGTATACCACGATGCTTCGTGCTCCGTTGCAACAGACCATGGTCGTATTGTGGGTCATTGGCTTGTGGCATCTCACCATGCGGCTACTCGAAGGCACGGTAGGTTGGGGATGGATGTGTTCGGCTGGCCTCGGGGCGTTAGGAGCAGCGATAGGAGCCGGCTACTTTCGACTGCCATTGTTATTCCCGATGGCAATCGTGTTAGGGCTTGGTGCTTGGCTCTCAGTGTTTCGACTTAGTGCCTTTGGTGTCCCTACTCTGGGCTTTGCTGGCGCGCTCTATTCATTCCTAATGTGGAGTCTGAGCATTGTCGTGCTCAAACACTCCCGGACTCCACACCTCGCTGTCCTCTTCCATCTGGGTGGCAAACGAAGCACGATTGAAACGTTCGTACACTGGGCTACCGTAGTCAGCAGTCTGTTGTGTGTGGCGGTTCCCTTAGTACTTGTTGGTATATTCACTCCGAGTGTGGGACTTTTCTGTACGCCAGTTAGCGTTGCGATATTTCTGAGCATCGCCGGGTGGCGGTATCAGCGTCAAGTGCATAGTTATCTGGTATTAGGAGTCGCTATTCTGACTGCCCTCATAAGCTACAGTTGGATCGTCCTCCCACTCCATGTGAGCATTTACACGCTGTTCCGTGATCAAGGCGTAGGACTTCTTGCAAGCGTTATCGGGCTAACCTGGTGGACGCTCGCGTGGGAACTCTCTGTGCAAAAAGATCGCCTCAGCGCAGGACCAATCCCACATGTAAGCTGGCTCTATCATGATCCGCTGTGTCATGCCGCGCTTCTGCTCGCAGTGTTCGCAATAAATCAGGCACTCGCCTTGGCATGGGTTGATGCACCACAGAGCGTCGACATCCTCGCAACAGTGACACTCTTCTTTGCCGGTACAGTGCTCTTTGCCGCAAGTTCTACGCTGCGGCACACGTCATTGCAGATCGCCGGGGTACTTGCCGCTGTGCTTGCGACTTTGTGGGGAGAGGCGTTACTTGTTCACCCAAAGACGAGGTTCACCTTATGGCCTGGCGGAGCAGCCGCCGCAGATCAATGGTTAACTGTATCGCTCGTAGCCACTGGTCTTGCTCTGCTTGCTTACCATCTTCGTCAACGACCTGAACGACAATTGTATGTACGGCCAATTAGCTGGGCCGCGGCGATAGTCTATTTCTGGGCGTTGTGTGGCGCAGTGATGTTCTTCGCTAGTGCCCCATTCCGTGCAGACCTCTGTGTGTCACTGACGTTCCTTGTCTTTATGGTCGGTCTGTTTCCACTCGTCCAGCGGCTAGCAGAAGCTAGTACGATCCGTGGGTTCGCACTTCCTCTGCTTGGTACTGCCTTCCTAAGCAGCATACTCCCACTGCTTGGACTCACGCATCAGGTCAACGTAGTTGCTGTACTCTGGGGGTTCACACTCTGGGCAGCAGCAAACTTCGCGCTGCCGCTGTGGAATGCACGGCAATCACAGTGGACAATTGCGCCCGATACCTGGCCGTGGTTTGGGTTGTTCACTGTCAGTTTTTGCCTTTTGCTCTCGTCTCTTGATACGCTTCACCTGTCTCGCATCGCTCTTCTCCAACATGCCGGTTATCTCATCGCTAGCGCGGCGTATTTATTTCTGATGCTGCGCAACAGCAATTGGAGCGGATTCTCATGGATTGCAGTATTTCTTCTGACCAGGGTTGGCACCACTCTCACCTCCGCATGGTGGGCTGATCCACCCCTCTTTGCGACGAGTTCGCCTCTACTTCTGCTTCCAATTAGTCCTCCCATCAGTGAGTTGGTCTGGCTCAACTTGCTGCTGCTCGTCGTTCCCTGGTGGCACCTGTACGGAGAGGCACTGACTGCACGCTTAAGTTGGCAAAGGCATAACCTCCCACATCCGTTCTTGCTCCTTCCCGCAGGGTTTTTTCTTGTACGGCTCTGCCACTTCGTATTTCTCCTTTGTAGCAACAATGTAGACAGTTTGTTTCCTGCAAGTGACGTACAGTGGCTTGAGTTGCTTGTTTTCACCGGAACGTTGGCGTTTTCGTTCCTGCACCTGTGGTGGCGACATAAACAGGCGTGGGAAGGTCACGCCTTGTTCGTCGCACTTAGTTGCACGGCCCTCGTTGCCTGGCTCGGGTATGTTTCCGCAGTCTTCCACTTCCCGTTCTTTGTCGCTTTATGGAGCGCCACCGTGTGTGCTTCGCATTTTCTCTGGGAGAAACGCCAATGGGGAGGCGAACGAACTGAGCCTCTACGGAAGTATACTGACGCAATGGGTCGAGCCCAGTCTTGTTGCTGCGATAACTGCATTGGTGCTGCTTCCGACCCCGTTCAATGAGCAACTCCTTGCACTACTCGTGTTGATCGACACCGCGGCCGTTCTCGGGTGGCAGCGACAGCAACGGCGTTGGCTACTTGCCTCCGGTGCTATGATCTTGGTGGTGCTCCACGATTGGCCCCTCCTGTGGATACCGTTCGCGCAGATCCATCTCTTATGGCCGTGGTATTCGCTACAACTCGCCGTCATCGCCTGTTTCTTTATGTGGGCAGACTGGAAACTACAAAAGAACCACGCGGAACCGACAGAAGATTCGCTAGACACCCTACCCCCTTCATCGGGCATACTCACACCACTACTGTCGTGGGCATGGCAGATCGCCGCTGGTTTAGCTGTTATTGAATGGCTCTTGCATGCATTCTCTCTCTTCACTGCGCTTGCTGCCGGTAGCACCCCACAGTGGCTCAGTGAAGGCTCAGATAAGATCGCTGCCTTTGGTGCAGCAGGGTTGCTACTTGCTTTGGGGGCACGACAAGCGTGGCACTCACAAACGTCACAGTGGACCTATGGCACTGCACTATTTGCCGGAGCAGTGGGTTTCTATATTCGCCTCATTCTCGTCGGTCTCGCTCCCGCATCAGCATGGGATACAACGGCACTGATGATTGCTACCTACGCTTTGTTCGCACTTTATCATTTCGTGCGACTTGAGCCACTTTTCCATGTCGTGATGGTGATACCGTTCCTCCTCTTCGCAACGATTCCATTTCACCTTGCATCTACTCATGCTGGTACTGCTTTCATTGCCGCGAGTGCACTGTACCTTCTCACGTACCGTGAAACCGAGCGGTCACTACCTCTCTATCTAGCGCTCGCGGCTTTCAATGCGGCAGTATATTTATGGATTCCCATGTGGGCGGAGCAGTACCACATTGTCCAACTATATGTGACTCCAATTGCTCTGAGTGTCCTCCTCCTCGCACATCTCCACCGCCATGAACTTAAGCCTCAGGTGTTGAATACCATTCGCTTAGCAGCAACAACCACACTGTATGTCAGTGCAACCTCAGATGTCTTCCTTCACCAAGGATTGGGAGTGTTTATCGTTGCGCTGGCTCTCAGCCTGGCTGGTGTCTTCCTTGGGATTGCTATCCGTGTTCGCGCGTTTCTCTATACTGGAGTCGCCAGTCTCGTGTGGAACATCGGCTGGCAACTCATCATGCTGTTCCCTGAACAACGCTTGAGCCAGGCAGTGATCCTGTTGACACTTGCCGCGCTCCTTGCTGGTGCGATGACGTGGTTCAACACCCAGCGCGAGGGAATTCTCCAGCGGGTACGCGTTTTCCGGTCGGATCTTGAGACATGGGCCTGAGTGTGTTGACTACGTATTCTTTTCAGGACGAGAAAAACAAGGGGCTTTAAGCCCCTTGTTCACATCACCTCAGAACAAATCTAAAGAAGCGGCTCTGACAGGTTCCTACACCTGAGTCGAAGAAAGGCTTACTCCGCCCAGTCTCGTGGTCGATGCCAGCGTTGACTGCTCGGCTAATAACTGCAACGACCGCCCTACTTGTTGTAGGTTTCGCACAGCTTCTTCGACTTGCCTGATGCCGACAGTATTCTGCTGACTGGCGATGCGAATGCTGGAGATTGCGGTCGACACTTGATCGATACCTACTAGTTGTTCTTGGCTGGAAACGGCAATCTGGGTGACAGAATACGAGGCTTCGGCAATACCCTGACTGAGTGTGCGAATCGATTCGCCTGCTTCCAGGGATTGCTGTACTCCTGCCTCGACGGCTTTTGCTCCCTGCTCGGTAACCAATACTGCAGCTGTGCTCGCCTTTTTAATCTCACTCAGCAGCAACCGTACCTGCGAGGTCGCCTGTTTTGATTGTTCGGCTAACCGTTTCACCTCACGGGCGACGATGGCAAATCCCTTGCCGTGTTCACCGGCGTTCGCAGCTTCGATGGCCGCATTGACGGCCAGTAAGTTTGACTGCTCAGCGAGTTCGTTCACCGAGGCAATAATCTCACTGATCGCTTGGGTTTGTGTGCCGAGTTGCAACACACTGTCAGCAATCGAACGAATCTGATCTCGGGCGCGGGCAAGCCCAGAGCGTGCCAGTTCCACCACCTGCTCGCCGGCCTGAGCAACCTGCACTGCCTGCTGGGCACTGGCAGATATCTCCTGTGCCTTCTGGCTCGACACAGACGCCGTTTGTTTGACTTCCTCGATCGTCGTCGCCGTTTGAGCAACGGTCGTCGCTGTCTCTGAGGTCGCAGCCAGCAGTTGTGCCATTGAACCGACGATTTGATTCACCGAAGAAGCTAACGTTTGAACTCCGCTGTTAATCTCCGCGATTTGTTTATGAAGCTTTTCTTCCATCCGTTTCTGATCAGTCACATCCACACCAATTGCGTAGATCTGTTGTTGGTCCAGCACGGACCTCGCTCGCCATGAGAGCCACCGGTAGGAACCGTCCTTGCAACGGTAGCGATTCTCAAAGTCAATCTCATCGTTTCCATTCGCAAGGTTTTTCGTCACCTCAATGGTTGCTATATGGTCGTCTGGATGAGCAAACTCGAGAAACGGATGATCAATCATTTCGCCCGCGGTGTACCCCAGGATCTTTTCCACAGCGGGGTTCACTTGCTTAAAGGTACCGTCAAACCCAGCGATACACAGCACATCGAGCGACAGCGAAAAGAAGGGCTGATAGTATTGAGCTGCTTGTGCACGTTTCCCGACCAGGGCAGCGAGAAGTCCAAGAAAAAACGGTGTTGTATCAATAACCCAGTGGAACGGCTGTAAACGTTGCACCGCAATAATGTCGATAAGGGTAAAGGATCGGCCTTGGACTGATAGGTCCAGTATCGTCGCCCCAAGCGGCAAACAACAACCGAACAGTACCCCTGCAAAGGTATATTTTGCGACGACAGATAGTTGTTTCATGAATTCTCTGACCTCAAATTCTTGACACGGTCAACCAGAACTGCTCGTCCGAGCGGAGAGGCTGTCAAAAGATCAAGTATACGAATCTACTGTGTTTCGATTTAGTTTCACTCCACGACATCAGTATTCTCTTGAGATTGTCTCTAGTTGTTATCGACTACAGGAGCAGGAATTTTAGTTGAAATGGGCACATCTCTTGACAAATCGCTCTTTCGCTGTTTTTTGTCGCCGCCGAGGGTCTGAGGTCATACATTGGCGCTCTTTCCTGTGCTAGACTGGCGGCTACACTTCAGTAACACTATAAAGATGACGGGCAGTTAGCACCCATCCGCGAAGGGGAGGCAAACATGATCTTCGAAAAATTGTGGGTCACGCTCCAAGCTCAACTCAATAAACTCGCCAACTTTTTTTGGGCCTCAGACCCGATCGCACAGATGCAGTATGAGTATGATCAGGCGGTCGAAGAACTCAAAGGTGGGCGTGAAGGGTTGGCACAATACCGGGCGTTAGTCGAACAAGTTATGCGCCGAGTCGCCAACGATAAAACTCAAGTGTCTTCACTCGAAGCACGGATCAAAGCCTATCTGCAGGCCGGGGATCGTGAGACAGCAGCCAAACATGCTCTCGATTTGCAAAAAGCCAAAAACCAACTGGCAGAAAATGAAAATAATCTCACGCTGCATGAGGAGGCCTATAATAATAATCTCGCCAAGATTAAACACGCCGGGAAAAAACTCGCTGACATCCGCGACAAGATCACCAAGTATGATGCTGAGTTGAAGATGAGTCGTGCCGAAGCTGAGATGGCGGAGTTGGCAAATACGTTCAACTTCGATGTGACAACCGATTTCGGGCAAATTGAACAGGTCATTCATGACAAGATCAACCTTAACCGTGCCAAGTCGCGAGTCGCCGCCGATCTCTCCAGCGAAGGTGTGGCCGATATCAAACGCGAAGAAGCCGTGGAGAGAAACATAGCCGAGCAAGCCTTGCGTGAATTTGAAACGCAAATGGGCATGGTCACCCCGGAGAGTGCTGGCGTAGCGGCAAGCCAGAAAGAACTCGGACCAGCACAGGCCGAAACGCTCAAGCAGAGTTCATAGGGGTTGCGTGTGGCTTTCACGACTACTCCAGAACCGTTGTCGCCTCAGAGACCGACCGGTGTTCCCGCCCTTCCTTCATGGTATCCAAGTTGGGCACGTGAGCTCGCGGATCTGTATTTTTCTGGCACAACCTGTGTCTTTGTTCTGCACGGCAATATTCATGATCTGGTTCGCTGTCCGGCAACGACCCCAGAAGAGGAAGATACCTACACTACGCTGAGTGAATTTCTTGCCACACAAGTGTTTGGTGCTTGGGATCTGGTCGTACACTATGACCTCGGACGCGGGTTACGCCCGTTTGCTGGAGGGAATAGCAAACGTCAACAGATGATGGCTCAGACACTGACCACTCGTCTTGGTGAGGCTGGCTCCTGGCCGCGCGATCCTGAAAATGTCCTCTTGTTATTGGATCGCTTCCTTGAACGTAACCTCTTAGAGCCAGACACCGCGCAGCGGAAAAGTGTCGGTCTCCTGTTTGAGTATGCTTCACACTTAGTTCCTGCTGGAGATCTCAGTCTGTTAGGTCGTGGACCAGGAACCAATTTAGTCCGCTTTCTCGGCTGGGCGCAGAATCCCTACATCAAACGAGTAAACATTGCATTTTGCCTGATCGCCGAGAAGCTTTCAGAGATCAACTCACGACTAGTGCAGAATCCACATGTCGCAACCATCGAAGTGCCCCTGCCGGGAAAGGTGGAACGAGAGCAGTTTTCACGGTGGATCGGTCGTACGCAGAACTTTTCCCAACTGACCGATTTCACTCCCGAACAACTCGCAGACCGAGCGAACGGTCTTAGCTTGGTCAATTTGAATGTGCTCCTCTCCCAAGCTAAACATTCGGCCCGTCGCGTCGATGATCGGCAGTTCGGCGAACTCAAGAAAACACTAATCGAACGTCAATGTCAGAACCTGTTGGAATTTATTGAACCTTTTCACACGCTTGACTTAGTGGTCGGCCAGCAAGCAGCCAAAGATCGCTTGCGCGAGGATGCAGCGCTGATTGCCAGCGGACAACTGGATGCCGCTCCGATGGGGTATTTGTTGTGCGGTCCGGTGGGTACAGGTAAGTCGTTCCTGGCAGAATGCTACGCTGGGTCGATTGGTATTCCCTGTGTCAAACTGCGCAACTTCCGCTCGAAATACGTAGGTGAAACCGAAGGCAATCTCGAGCAAGTCCTCACCGTCCTTCGTTCTCTTGGTCCAGTGGTTGTCCTAATTGATGAAGCTGATGCTGCGCTTGGCAATCGCCAAAGCGAGGGCGATTCTGGCACCTCGAGTCGCGTGTTCTCCATGATCGCCAGCCAGATGGGCGACACCCGTTATCGCGGCAAGATTGTCTGGATGCTGCTCACCTCTCGGCCTGACCTCTTACCGATTGACATCAAGCGGCAAGGGCGAGCCGAAGTGCATATTCCCATGTTCTATCCGCATGATGATGCAGAAATCCGTGAGATGTTTGCAGTCATGGCACGCAAAAATAAAATCAAACTCGCACCAGAGGACATTCCTGCGGTCAGCGCCGACCGCCACCTCAGCGGTGCAGATATTGAGAGTATCGTCTTGGGTGCGAAACGACACGTCCTCGCGGCTGGGCGCACCGAATTGCAAAAAGCAGACCTCGAAGAAGCGGTGCGCGATTTCATTCCGTCGGCACAAGGGTTAGAGAAAGAATTACAAGAACTCGCGGCGGTGCTCGAATGCACCCAACTCAATTTCCTTCCACCTGACCTCCGTGCCAAGGTCGCACAACCTGGTGGTCGCACTCAGATACAGGAACGCTTCGTCGCTATCCGTCAGTTACTGAACGAGCAGTGAAACGTCCCACGATAAGGAGAGGGCATGGCAGCAAAAAAAGTAAAAACGCGAACATCTCCCCGTCCCGTGAAAAAAGCCACAGCGACGAAGAAAAAAGCAGCAGCAAAAAAACTCGCGGCAAAGAAGAAGGTCGTGAAAAAACTGGTGAAGAAATCTGTCGCAAAAAAAGTCGCCATGAAGAAAGCAGTCAAGAAACCCGCCACACGTAAACTCGTAAAACCAAAGGTTCTCACCCGTAAAGCTGTACCGGCAAGAAAGCCCGTCCAGAAACCTACCGTCTCGCCTAACCGCCCAAGCTGGGTTGACGAATTGACGCAAACCCCGCTGATTGATGACCATGCACGCCAGCTCGAATCGTTTATTTCGACAATGGCGGATGGTCGGGTTGACGAAGCTGAGATACAAAGTCAAGAAAAACTGGTCGTCAAACTACTGAAAGAGATCGACCCGCAACTCGACGATGCATTGCACGCAAAGGTCACACAACTGCTGTGCGAGTTGACAGCGTATGCCATCATGCAGATGTTATATGCGATGGAGCAAGCACGACCGAAAACTACTTTCCATGGATAACGTATAGGGGCGTATAGCTATACGCCCCTACGATAACGAAAACACAACCAAATATCTGACGGGAGACAACACATATGGGTGGGGGACCAAAAGCACCGTTTTATATTGCCCTCTTATTGGTCGTCGGCGGCTTGGTGTATTTCGCTATGAACCGGAGTGACCTACTGGCGCCGAAAGGAACGCAAGAAAATCAACCTGCCGATCTAGGAACTGACAACCCCAACCGTCACTCCTGGTGTCACTCCTATGCCTTCGTCTCCTGCTGATGCAGGCCCAGAGGCTGCAGATTCGGCTAGCGTCACCACCGTCAAAGAGTATAGTTTCCGACCCAGCGAACGTTTGCCTGAAGTAAAAGGGACTGCCGGGTACAAGCCGCTCGCCGATAACACCGTACGCTTCGCCCTGAATGTGTGGGCCGGTTGGGGTCCAATCATTCTCGCCAACAACGGCTTTAAGTCAGGCAAGGTGTGGAAAACACCCGATGGGAAAGACTTCAAAGTCGAACTCGTCCTGATCGATAATCCGGTGGCAATGCGAGACGCCTACGCCGTTGGTGAGGTCCACATCGGTTGGGCCACACTCGATATGGTCCCATTGTTCATGGAAGGCTTTGTCGATTCAACTGGTAAGCCACGCGACAGTCGTGTCATGCCCCGCATTTATCAGCAAATCGACTGGTCTAGCGGCGGTGACGGGATTGTCGTTCGTGAAAACATCAAAACGGTTGCCGACCTCCGCGGGAAAAAGTTAGTGCTCGCACAAAATTCACCCTCACATTACTTCGCGTTGAACATGCTGTGTCTCGGGCGGTGTCCAGCCAGCCGAAGTACAGATGGTCTTTACCGAGGATGCTTTCCAGGCTGCGGCTGCCTTTAACGCGCAGAAAGATCTGGCTGGCGTGGTCTCGTGGGCACCCGATATTTACAATCTGGAAAAGATTCGTGGCAACCGAATGTTGGTCAACACCTCTACTGCCAACAAACTGATTGCCGATGTATGGTTTGCACGCGCAGACTTCGCCAAAGATAATCCTGGCATTATTGAGGGGCTCGTGCGCGGCATTTTCGACGCCATGCAGGATTTGAAGAGCGAGGATGCAAAGAAGCGGTTAGCGGAATTGATGGCGCAGGGGTACAACATCCCAGCAACCGAAGCGCTGAGTATGCTCGGAGATGCGCACAATACCAACTGGGGAGAGAATCATCAGTTCTTTCTGAACCAAAACAACCCGACCAACTTTGAGAGGATTTGGAATCAGGCGTACTATCTGTATCGACGTATTAGAGCGATCACCCACCAGCCTGTACCGTTTGATCAGGTGATGGATTTCTCAATTATCGATAAACTGGGCAAAGAGCCGAAGTATGCCGCACAAAAAGATGAGTACCAGATCAAACTCGCGCCAGCGACGGTGAGTGATATTCGTGGGGAATCAGATGAAATTCTGACCAACACGATCATCATTCATTTCTATCCCAATAGTTGGGATTTGTTGAAGAAGGTCACCAAAGAAGTAGATGGCAAGAAAGTCGAAGAACTCTACGACCCTCGGGTGGATTTTGTGCTGGAAGAAGTCGGACGATTAGTCGGACAATTCGGGGCGGCACGGATCATTATCGAAGGCCATACCGATAGTTCAATGAAAGGCCAGGTTCCTGCGTCGGTGGTAAAAGAATTGTCGATGAATCGTGCCAACGCCGTCAAAGAAGCGCTGGTACGCAAGTTCAAGTTAAATCCCAACCAATTTGCGGTTGATGGTGTGGGCTGGGACCGGCCTATCGACCGCAACGATGCAGAGAACCACGCTAAAAACCGCCGCGTAGAGGTGCGGATTTTTTCGGCGGAGAAACAATAAAACAGCCTGTTTATGAATGGGGTAGAGACGCCTCGCCGGGGCGTCTCTACAAAAATCCTGAGCCCGCTAAACATTTCAGACGGGATCTCTATATCGTGAGCCGTTGAAACGCGATGAAAACCGACCCGCTCTCCTCTTTTTCCTTGTTCGCTCTACGCAAAGAAGCCCCCCAGTGGCAAGCGTGGCTGTTTGGAGCGATATGCCTCACTTTGTGCATTGGCATTTGGTGGTTTGTCACCCGAGGTGAGTCGGAAGAACGAATTTTGAGTTACGCAGTCTTGCCCAGTCCGGGAGAAACATTAGCATCATTCTCCAGCTCTCTGGTTCGATCGCGCGCTGACGCGCAACCTCCTGGCGACACTGTGGCGCGTACTACTGGGATTTGGACTTGCCGCTCTCATTGGTGTTCCGCTGGGCGTGCTATGCGGCTGCTTCTCGCGTATCAACGCCTTTTTCGCCCCCTTGTCTGTCTTCGGGCGTAACATTCCAGTTGCGGCATTAATCCCTCTCACCTTCTCACTGTTCGGTATTGGCGAATTTCAGAAAGTGATGTTCATTTTTATTGCCTGCGTCGCCTTTGTCTTTTCTGACACAGCGCGTGCAATCATGGACGTGAGTAACCAGTACATCGATACTGCCTACACGCTCGGTGCCAGTCGTTGGCAGACTGTTTTGAAGGTGTTAGTGCCGTTAGCCATGCCGAGTGTTTTCAACTCGCTCCGTTTGTTGTTCGGCCTCGCTTTCGGTTACATCATGTTGGGCGAGTTAGTGACGATTGGCGACACGGGAGGCCTGGGACATCTTATTAATCTCTCGATGCGTCGGGGTCCACGTGAACACATTCTGTTAATACTCATTATCATTCCGATCGTCGCTCTGCTCATCGACCGGCTGTTGTTCTGGATACAAAAGGAATTGTTTCCCCATCGCTATGGTGGCACTGGGGTACTGAACCGAATGCTTCGGAATGTACTTCATACCTGGGAAGACATTACTGCGGCCTTTCGTAGGCACCCGGCGCCTGTTTCGGTAACATCACAGCCAACCAATCCTCCGGTAGCAAAGTCATGAGTCAGAGCGAAACTGCACCGGCTCCTCAAACCGCATCCCCTCCAGCTCAGCCAGTTGGTGTAGGGCAGGTATTGGAGCATGTCCGCACCCCGGCAGAAATCGCACGACCGACCATCGTCGAGTTTCGTGGCGTGACCAAGATCTACAATATCGACCAACCGAATGCGTTCACAGCTATCAAGAATGTCTCATTCGTCGTCGAAGACTTCCACGAGAAAGGTGAATTTATCTGCATTCTCGGACCCAGCGGCTGCGGCAAGAGCACTATCCTACGTCTCATCGCCGGACTAGAGCCACAGCATCCCGCGACCATTGGTGACGTGCTGGTTCAGGAACAGCCGGTCATAGGACCAGGCGCTGATCGTGGCATGGTCTTTCAAGATTATACCAGCTTCGATCATCGCACCGTCCTTGAAAACGTCACTTTTGGTTTGGAATGCCAAGGTCTCCCTCGTAAACAGCGCGAAGAGCTTGGGAAAGAATGGATTCAACGGGTGGGGCTCAACGTCAACACCGATCACAATAAGTACCCACACGAACTCTCGGGTGGCATGCGTCAACGTGTGGCAATTGCCCGAACGTTGATTCTACGACCGCGGATTATTCTCATGGATGAACCGTTTGGCGCGCTTGACCCACAAACCCGCATGAACATGCAGGACTTGTTACTTGCCTTGTGGCACGATGTACAAGCCACGGTGTTCTTTATTACCCATTCGATTGAGGAAGCAGTCTTTCTTGGCGATCGCGCGTATGTCATGAGCAATTCGCCAGGAACGATTCTCCAGGAACTGACAATTCAGCCTTCTGATCGACCATCGAAGGAGATGCAGCGTGATCCTAAGTTTCAGGAGACGGTATATCACCTCCGTGACCTGATCAGTCAGTTAGAAGAGAGTCGTCGAGCAGCGACATAGTCGCTCGCATACGGAGTATGTTGTGGGATTCGGTCGGTATCTTAAAGCAGCTTTCAAAAATCGCTGGAACCTGCTCGCGCTCTTTGGCTCGCTGGGTTTTGCCTGGCTGAGTGGAGCACCGGACGTTTTCATTCCCCTCGTGCTCGCGGGAGAGCTAACGTATGTCGGATTGCTCGGTGCCAACTCGAAGTTCCAGCGCTACGTTGATGCACAAGCAGCCAAGGCCACTCGTGAGCAGGGAGCAGTGAGCGCGGATCAGACGCTTCAGCGACTTATGAACGCCTTGCCAGACAACATGCGTCAACGGTTTGAAACACTGCGCCGACGTTGTCTGGAGTTGCGACAGATCGCGATGGAGATCAAGGACCCGACGCTGGTGAAATCGCCTGGTGCTACCCCGACCCTGCAAACCGATAATCCACTGGAAGAGATGCAATTCGCTGGACTCGATCGTTTGTTATGGATCTATTTGCGTTTGCTGTTTTCGCAATATGCGCTTGATCGCTTTCTCATGCGCACAAGCGACGACCAGATTCAGAAAGACATTACCCGATTAGAAGTGCAACTTAATGGTGTCCCAAGCAACAGCGAGGACCCACAGCAACAGAAAATTCGTAAAACCCTCGAAGATCATTTGGCAACGAGCAAAGCGCGTTTGGCGAATCTACAAAAAGCCCGCGACAATCGGGAAATCGTGCGTTTAGAAATCGACCGACTCGAAAACAAGATTCAATCTCTAAGTGAGTTAGCTATTAATCGCCAAGAACCCGATTTCATCTCCGGTCAAGTCGACCAAGTCGTCACCAGTATGGTCCAAACCGAAAAGACGATGAACGAACTCCAGTTCGCCACTGGCTTGGAGGTCAGCGACGAAACCGTTCCCGAACTGTTACGACGAGAGATAGCACTGGAGAAGCAGTAGTCATAATGAAGCGGAAAGAGCAATATGCGAGTTGTTATTTTTGGTGCAACTGGAGTCCTCGGTAGACATGTCGTTCCACGCCTCGTCGAACGTGGACACCAAGTGCGCGTCGTTGTGCGGCAACCCACACAAGCTACTACATTTCAGCAGTTGGGAGTCGATGCGCGACTTGGTGATATTCTCGATGCGGTGAGTGTCGCTGCCTCCGTGGCTAGCTGTGATGCGGCGTTGCATCTCGCCACGGCGATCCCGAAACCTGGAGGCGCACAGGACTGGGGATTAAACGATCGTATCCGTCGCGAAGGCACCCAGCATCTGCTTGCGGCGTGTCAGCAGGCTGGTGTTCGCCGGTACGTTCAACAAAGTACAGCGTTTCTCTGTGGGGACACGGGAACAACACTTGCTGATGAATCAACGCCGCTCCAACCGAATCCATTTCTACAATCCACGCTCGACATGGAAGCATTAGTTCAAGCTTCTTCTCTTGAATGGTGCATCCTGCGCGGAGGATTCTTCTACGGCCCCAATACCTTTGAAGACGCCTGGAGAGTGACAGCTCGACAGGGGTCACTCCAACTTCCCGGTACTGGCGATAGCCGACTCTCGCTCATTCATCAAGTCGATATGGCAACAGCTACCGTGTTGGCAACCGAGAAAGCGCCTCCTCGCAGCCTCTATCATGTTGTTGACGACCTACCAGTCACCTACCGGGACTTTCTCTCTACTCTAGCCACACTGGTTGGCGGCCCAGTACCAACTCCTGGTGGCTCCGAATTCTTGCCTTCATTCGCGGCCAGTAATCAGCGAATCAAAGATGCTTTGGCATGGTCGCCTGTATATCCGACGTATCGCTCGGGGCTCGTCTAGCGTTTCGCATCGTACCTTCGAGACGAATCAAGAACCCGAGCGACGTGATAAACTCACGTAATACGTAAGAAGAGGAGGATTCTTTTTCGTTTTACGCATCACGCTACTTTCACGCTTTACACATCACGTTTTACGTTTCACGCATTTGGAGCAGAATCATGTTGACAACTATCGCCAACGAAGTAAAACAGCCAACCGAGATACCAAGTGAACATGAAACACCAACGCGCTCTTCGTTTACAGGGTGAGAGCCGCCCGCTACGGGCTATCGCCTTTGACCTCGATAGTACGCTCACCCGACCATACTTGGACTTTACTCGCCTACGGAAACAGCTCAATCTTCCGGAAGGTGATATCTTACAGTGGCTCGATGGTTTATCTCCCCAAGAACGTTTCCGCGCTGCCCAGATCATCGACGCGTTTGAACAAGATGGCGTTGAGAACGTTACTTGGAATGATGGCGCACAGGAAACTGTAACAGCCGTGCGTAACATGGGATTGCCAATGGCAATCGTCACGCGCAACAGCCGAGCGTCACTGCTGGCAGTGTGTAAGCGGCTTGATGTTGCGGTTGACCAGTTAGTCGCCCGCGAGGATGCCCCACCGAAACCTCACCCAGCGTGCCTGCACTACACAGCAGAGAGACTCACGGTGCCGATTGACCAACTCTTAATGGTTGGTGATTATCGACACGATACCGACGCAGGCAAAGCTGCCGGAGCCATGACGGCATTATTGACCAATGGGAAAACGCCGACGTGGAACGTGACTGCAGATCTAGTAATCGAGCGATTATTAGAGCTGCTTGCTCATATTGAATAACGAACAGAGGGACAAGGTGATCGTCCCTGGTGTCCGTTCACTTGCGCACTACATCAGGAATGGAGTTGACGAGAAGAAGTCGTGGTTTCGATGCTCTGCGCTTCTGCTAGACGACGGCTCAGCAATTCTCTCATGTACAAGAGTAGAATTGCCATTGCACAACCGAAGTGCACCGTCATGAATAGCCAACGGGCTGTGTACTCCCCCACCATCACCCAACATCCACCAAACAACCCGAGGACTAGGGCTAGATAATACAACACCCCCATAAGCCCTCCTCTGCATCGTGCTCGCAGGTTACAGCAATACAGGTAGCTCAAGAATGAGGATCGGTGAGATGCCCTGTCAATTTAAAGGGTTTTGCTCCATCTGTCAAAGGGAGGTGTGGTAGAAATTACCGATTGACAGGAGCGAGTTGCCAGACGACGACATCTTGCCGTCGAGCGAAGTGTAGCAAAGGCGGCACTTCAGGTAGCTGAATACCAAGGGAAAGCGTCATCGTATTTTCTCTGATCGTAGCCGTGGCCAATTGTAAGGGCCACGGGCGATGGTCGATTTCGCCACGATAGAGGTGTTGCTGGGCGCCTGCCACGTAGAGACAGTAACGTTCAGTGAGCCAATACTCAAGCGATCCCTTTTGTGCATGAAAGATATCACTCGTTGGGTGGTACTGTCCGACGAAGGTCGCAGACGGAGCCGCGCGATGGATGCGCTGGCTGGAGTAAATAATGCTATCACCGTCCGCTCGACACGACATCCGGGCGTGAAAATAGGGTAGCAGATACCATCGGCGCGCAATCGCTACAGCTACCACGTTGGCGGCGTCGAGGCTGAAGAACCACACGCCAGGCTTCTCGTCAGCAACAACATAGGTCCTCACATTCAGTTCAGGAAAAGCTGACAACCACGGAACCGCCGGAAGTAATCGCGGGCGAATACCGCTCATACGAAACGGAACGACCCCGATCCATGCTTGCCCTTCATACGTATCAATCTGCAACCCTGCGGGAATCAACGGACGGAGTTGAGCAACAGAAACGGGCCAGTGCGCAAACAGCAAATCGTGCCACACCTGTGCCATCGCCCACGGCTTCGAAGGTAGTGGCCAGGGGCGATGGCTGAGTCGATGATGTTCGACACGCTCGTTCAATCCAAACTCCGGAAAAACAAGAACGTTACAACAGTTCCGGCACTTCCCAGGCTGTGACCAGCAACCGAAATCAAGTCAGCCCCAACCGCTTGGCTCTGCCGGCTCACCATTGGGGTTAGGCCGCGTCCGTCCGGGCGAGATACGGTGCGAAGGCCCGCCGAAACACATCGACCGCGTTCGCCTCAAGCGGCTCCCCGTGCGCGACCAGCACACGCTGAAACGGCCAAGTGAGCACGCGCTCGAGAAACCCAGCTGCCGCGACCCGATCACCCAGGAGCAAGAGCCGAGCGGTGCGGCTTGGACCAAACCCCCTCGGCACGCCTGCCAACCGCCAGACTACTCGCGCAAGACGATTCTCGAACTGCAGCATGTGAAACGCCAGATCGGTGAGAATCAGGGTCGCGCTCGGGCGATGGAAGAGGGCCACCTCGGAAACGCCGCGGACCGGCCCAAGTACACGGTGCTCGATCTCCCCGCGCCAAGACAGGGGAGGTAGCTCCGGCAGCTCCTGGCCGCGGGGTAACCCAGGGACCCGCTCGTAGAGCCCTGGCACCACCCGAAGAGTCGCCTGTGGATACCGCGCGAGAAACCCAGGCACGTTCAGGTAGTGAAAGCTGTTGGGAACAAGAACCTCCTCGACGGATCCGAGAGCCTCCACGCCTTCGAGTCCCCCTGCCTCGACCGGCGGCGGCGATACAACCAGGAGCGTGTCGGAGCGTAAACGAATCACGGTTGTGCGAGCTGGAAGACCGGGACCGCTCGGCATGCGAAGACGACGCTCGAGCGACCAGAGATCCGCAGCGATCTGCGTGGGAGGCGGCGCGAAGCTGCTCACCAGCCGGGGCCTCACAAGCTGGATCAATCGATCCACGATCGATCGCCTCGCCTTCATGATGATCTCCCTTACTAAGCGGCCTCACGCTCGCGGTGAGCGGCCGCAGCGAGCGAATGCGAACCAGTGGTCTGCTCGACTGCGGGGTTAGACGGGGTTATTGGCCACATGCCTTTCAGCCTTCGCCGTCCTCCGGACGAGTCCGTCAACTGTCCGACGGCTTCGCGCCGTCCAGCGACCACCGAGTTGTTTTTCAACATCGTCGGAAATGTGCCCCCAGCCACCACCTCGCCGGTCTTTGTCGAGCGTCTTGTCCGCACCGAGATTGTCGCGCTTCCACACACCTATGGTGCAGGGCGAGATCTTCCAGAGGATGGCTCGCGGCGTTGTTGAGATATAGCTGCCCTCGGTGCCGTTTAGCCCGTGAAACGCGAGACCAAGCGTCCACCGGATACCATCCTCGGCCTCCGGTTCAGGAGCGTCAGCCAGCGCCGACAAGGCGGCGCGAACGTCGTCGATTGGGCGTACGACCCATTCGATATCGAGCAGACTGTTGAATCGGGCAGTGACTGCCTCGAGCTCGGTCGACGGCGAATCAGCCAAAAAGTTGCCCGTATGTCCGAAGAATCCTATGATCCGCGCAGTCGGGCTTCCTTCGGGTAGATGTCCGTTGAGCATCTCGACCCACCTCGGCATTGGGCGACGGGGTGCCCGGCCTCGCCCGAGATTTCCGACACCGATGCCAAACACGGCGTAGATGGCCACGACTCAGTCCTCCGTCTAATAGTAGATATCAGTATCTACATATATAAATTTCAATATATCTACTAGTAGTAGATACTTTTCGCATATCTATATCTACAAACTTTCTCAAGCTGCCGCTCCCTCTTTCTCACTTCCGCCTTACAAGTCACTCTCTTTTTTGTCCTTGCTTCCAGCCACGATCTAACAACGCTTGGCGTCGCTGCATCATCCGCTCATCTTCATCCCACAACTGCTCGTAGAGGCGCAGGTATGCATCTCCTAATGCCTGCGCTTTGTCTGGAGGGAGCGACGGAGCACGAAACTCGACGACAAGGTCGGTGACATATTGGCTCACCGGGCTCAGACAAGTGAGGACTTCATTCCCAGCCCCCTGCCCTTCGACTGTACGGCTCCAGTAGCGTAGGTTTGGCTTATCCGTCTCAATCGCAATGACGGCTTCCCGTTTCTTCTCCGCAGGCGCAAGCGTAACCCGCGCACGCCACCCCTCAGGCGTTTGGTCAATCAATTGAATCGCAGCAAAAGACTTGCGATGCAACCATGGCAGATGTTCCCAGTCGAGTACGTTTTCCCAGATGCGTTCGAGTGAGGCGTGGATTATGCGCCGATAGGTCGCAACAAGTGTTAGCATGTCAGCATCCACAACGATACATCAAGCGTGACGATGGCGTTAAGCTGCGGATTGTAGCGTTCAACACGTCTGAGATAGTGCTCTAATAGTTCCCGGCTACTGACTTCACGATCTCGAATGATGGCAACTAGTGCGGTAGCAGACCAGAAGGCGATATCAGTCATATCTTGGTTCTCTTCTATTCTTACAACTTCCCCGGCCCCGCAGCTTTGCCCCAGCCTTCGGACAGGGGCACGAAGTAAAACATTTCAACGCGGCGCGATTTGAATTTCCACTCGCCGTTAATTTTCTCGTATTCGTCGTGTAACCGTCCCGCACCAATGAGACTTTCCTCTCCACGGGTGGCACGGTTTTCGAGTGAGCAAATGCCGGTCGCTCGATTGCCGTTAATCTGAATCACATGATTGGTAAAGAACGGTTTCACTTTGAGCGGCCACGTCCCACGGTAGAACTCTTTGAGATTCGAATGTCCTTTGATCACCCCTCGACCAAGTGAGCTAAAATCGACCGAGCCATCCTCGGTAAAGAGATTCGCCATCCGCTCAACATCTTGTGCCTCGATTGCCAGGCCATACTGATAGGTCAATTCTTTGATTTTCTCCCGATCCCATAGCTCCTGCACCATTTCTTCCAGCTTCATACCTGTGCTCCTTTCTCCGTTTCCCGATTCTCCGGTTCGTCGTTTTATCGTGCCACTGGCAGCGGTTCTGCTTTGAGCTGCTGCTCTTCGAGCGGGACAATCTTATTTGCTGCATCAATAAACAACCACAGGAACGCAGAAAATACCGCCAAAAGTGCGGCAAACTGGAGTGCCGCCTCCCAACCAAAACGGTTGGCGATGATCGGCGTCAGCGTCGGCGCAATCGCTCCACCAATCTGCAAGGGTGTCGCGGTCAATCCATACACCGTCCCCGAATGTGGGCCAGCGATGTCGATGTTCGTCCCAACAATAGCGGCCGCACCGAAGTATAAGAAACCATCTCCCAACGAAAGCAAGACAACAGCAGTATACGCATTCTCCGCCTGGGCTCCCGCATACATACAAAAAGCAGCAAGCAGAAACCCGCTCATCGCAATCGCGCGACGCCCTATCGTAAGACCATAGCGTTTCACCAGCGCATCCGAACACACCCCACCAATCGGTCCTAACAGTGACACTGCAATAAAGGGCCCTGTAGTAAGTATTCCTCCTTGCATGATGGAAAATTTACGCACATCGACCAAATACAAATAGAACCAGGACTGGAAAATGTAGATGCCATAGCCAAAACCAAAATTGGCAAGCATTAATAGCCACACGTTAGGGTGGGTTAAGATTGCGCGCCATGGCGTCGGCACTCGATCTGTTCGTTCGCCACCGCTGCGGATGAGCGCGAGTTCTGTCGCAGATACACGGGGATGGTCCTCTGGGCGATCAGTAGCGAAGCGATACCACATCACCGCAAGAACGAGCCCCACTAAGCCAAAAACGTAAAAGGCTACACGCCAGCCGTAGGATAACATAATCCACGACACCACTGGCGGAGCTAAGCCGTAACCAACCCCAACACCAGCCAACACCAACCCTGCGGCTCTCGCCCGTTCATTTGGGGCCATCCAACTGGCAACCGTGCGATTGGAATTCGGATAGGCCGCGCCTTCGCCCATACCGATGAGAAAGCGGATGATCATAAATGAGGTCAGCGGACCAAAGATACTAGCAAGCCACCATTCTCCAGCGACAGCGGTAAGCGCAGTAAAGACCGACCACCAGAGAATCGCGAGCGTCAAAATGCGACGGGGTCCGACCGTGTCCGCCAACCAACCTCCAGGAATATGGAACAGGGCATATCCAGCAGTGAATACGGTGTACAACATCCCCATCTGTACATTGGTGAAACCGTACTCAGGCATGATCTGCTTGGCCGCGACCGAGAAGTTGACCGCGTCCATACTGCGCACCACACTGATCAACACCAGGAACCATAAGATGGTCCAGCGTGTCCGTGTCTCCATTTCCCCCTCCTTTGGTCGCGGATTGTACGCGGAACAGTACCACATGGGTAGGGGCAAAATTGCTCGCATAAGAAAACCGACACTGTAGACGGGGAAAAATTCCTCATCTGCGAGCAAGATGACAACGTGCTGACCAGGGATTGAGTCCTATCCTTCAAACTGCTGCAAAATAAAGCATCGATTGCTCCCTAGGCAGCAGCATTAAGACTCTGCCTTTTCCTTCAGAACGTCTAAGAGCTGAAGAAACAATGACTTTGGTCAAAAGCAGGGCAGGCTTCGTTACCTGGTCCCACTCTTGCTCTACCGACTGTAAGTAAGATTTCACAGCCTTGTCACCAAGAGGACAAAAACCACAGATATTGTGGATAAAAGCGATCCTTTCGTCACGTAGGTGACAGCAAAACACGCAGTTTCGCTTGTGTCCTCCAGGCGGCTGCTTTAGCGTACAAGGAGGTGAACAATGACAAAAGAAACAACAACACGGTTGGAGGAAAAAGGGATGAGTCAGAGGTCTGAAGACCTGTTACAAGTGTATAAAACGCTCACGTTTGATTTACCACTGGTCAGCATGCGCTGGGCCTTCGGGTCGGCAAACGATAAAGAGTCAACGATCGCAGTCTGGAAAGGGTACGATGCTGGAGTCCGCTTGGCAACGTCCACAATTGATTCGTTGTATCGCTCGCAATCCCTTAGTGAGATTGTCGGAAATACGGTCAACCAGATGCTACGTGTCCAACAGCTAAGTAACGCCGCAAGTAGCTTTTTCGCGACCAGCCTGTGGAGACCCCTCGCGCTGCCCGCGACTTCGGATGCACAAACACTGGCAGCACCGGTACAAGCGCTGGATACTCGCCTCAGCAAGACAATGCCAGTACGAACGCAAGCACCAGCGCTCCGCCGTTCTCGGAAACGAAGAACCCGCACCCAGGAACCTGCACAGACACCCACATCTCCGCTTCATCATCAAGAAGATGGCCTGCAGATCGCTGCCTAGCGGTCTTCTCTGTTGATCTGTTCCAAGCGAACATCTGCATCTCCACAGCCACCTGCGCACCCGTGGAAAACAGATAAAGTCAACTCGTTACCAAATCTAGAACTAGGACAGACAGGTGTTGGCGGCATCGTCCCATAGAGACGAGTCGCCCCTTCACACCCCCTTTTCGGTTAGGAGTTATGTATATGTTGGATCTTTTCCAAGAGGTTTCCACTTCATGGCTTAATAGCTCAACCCTTGTCCTCGACGGCTTACGTCGCGGCATGCTTGAACCCTATCCCGTGCAAGAAGACCCACCTGGTGTCACACCGTATGAAGTCATCGCAGAAAACGGGAAAGCGCGGCTGCGTTACTATCGCGCGGTCGGGACGCCGCAAGCGACGCCGCTACTCATTGTCTATGCCCTGATTAAACGACCCTACATTCTTGATTTGCAATCCGGCTCAAGTTTAGTCGAAACACTGACAAAGCAGGGGTTCGAGGTCTATTTAGTCGATTGGCTGCCCCCGACACGAGCTGATTCCTGGCGTGGCTTTGACGCCTATGTCAACCACGACCTTCTCAATACCATGCATGCGGTACAGGCTCATAGTAGAGCGAAAAAAGTTTCGTTGCTGGGCTATTGCTTCGGCGGACTGCTCAGTACCCTCTATGCGGCTTTGCATCCGGAGACCGTTAAGAACTTCATCGCGCTGACAGTGCCATTCGACATGAGCAAGCAAGACATCCCGCTCTCGCATTTCACCGCGCAGGTCGATCCAGAACTCGTGGTGAACGCCTTCGGGAATTGTCCAGCATGGATGATGAAGCTCAACTTCACGTCAATGTCACCGGTTCACCACTTCCTGAACAAGCATGTTGGATTGTATCGGAATAAAGATCGCACAGGCTATGCAGAAACATTTGCACTCTTCGAGCGCTGGATGAACAGTGACGTACCGCTCGCTGGACAGATCTTTCGCGAGTTGGCTAAGGAAGTCTTTCAGAAGAATCTACTCGCCCAAGGTCAATTCAAAGTGGGTGGCCGCCTCGTCGATGTAAAAAACATCCGCTGCCCGGTGCTCAACGTGATCGGCGAATACGATGACGTGGTTCACCCGCACGCAAGCCTCCCTCTTACTGATGCAACCGGCAGCCATGACAAGCAATCGCTGGTTTTCCCTGCGGGTCACCTTGGCGTGATCGTTAGTAGCAGTGCGCACAAGAAGCTCTGGCCGCAGGTCGCTACGTGGCTTAAGGAACGCGACCGACAAATGCCTCGCCGACGCGACTGTGCCGGTAACAGTGACTACAATCGCCGAAAGCGCGGTATTGCAATAGAGGGCAGTTGGTGATCCATTTCCCATAGTTTCCAGAATATCGACGCCCTCACCCTGTCCTCTCCCTAAGGGAGAAGGCAGCAGATGCGTCAGTGGATGCGGGTGAGGGAGAGAATAACCATCGTCCCCGGAAGCTCTGTTATCCCCTCGCCTTCTTCAGTCCGGCCTCTTCCTCTTCAATAACTGCTTTGAACGAGGGACGACCGTGGATCGCCGCGATATAGCGCGCGAGTTTCGGCCATCGTTGTGCATCAACAGTCACTCCAGCATGACGTAGATTGACGAACTGCGTTGCTACACCAATATCACCTAAAGTGAAACTATTACCAACCAACGTCGTCCGATCACCCAATGAGCCTTCGAGATAGTCAAACAAGGGTGGCAGCTTCTCAGCAATAGCCTTTTGCGCAGCCGCTTCATCCCCCTGTTGTTTGAAGAACAACGGCATCACCACGCGCTGACGAAAAATCTCTGCACCAAATATAGGTGCAAGTCCACCGTCACCGTACTCTTCAAACCACAGTGCTTGCGCGTAGTCGGCAGGCGCAGTCGGAATTAATGCCGGCTGCGGATTGGTCTTCTCAACGTACGCACAGATGACGGAGGAATCCGCCAACGTGACGTTGCCGTCTTGAAATGCAGGGATCCTGCCCAGCGGGCTGATCTTCTTGTACTCCGGGCCTGCGGCGAAAGGGTTCACCGGCTCCAGTTTATAAGTAATGCCCTTCTCCGCTAGAAACACGCGGACCTTTCTGACAAAGGGAGAGATATTCGCGCCGTATACAGTAATCATCATACTGCTCCTTCCTTACGTACCCCGCTTGCAAAAGTTACCGCCTATTGCTAGCAGAGGAAAATTTGTTAGTTTGAGAATAGAGAGGTTCTCTCTATTAAGGCAGAGGTTATGACACAGCAACAGGTTGGAAGCGAGTCCCTTCCCCAACACTGCAGTAACGCCATCTTCGAGCAGGCCCAGCTGCAACTTTTCGTTCCCCCTTTCGTTTTTCCTCCTAGGTGCGGGACTTACCGTATCATCATCAACCCTCCTCGGTAGAAAGGGCAACCCTGATGTTCCTCAGACTCACGACGGCATATCCAGATTATCTCTGCCAACTTAGTACCCTCCTGTGTAGTCCGGTGTATCATGGGAGACAGGTGCAACGCGGGAACGGGCAACCCGTCCTGCTTATTCCAGGCTTTTTTACTGGTGACTGGATGATGACGCTCATGGCCGGATGGTTGAATCGTCTTGGCTATCGCGCGTACTTTTCAGGCATCAACTGGAATGTCGATTGTCCAAACCTTACCTCAGAGCTATTGGGGTGGCGCCTCGATCAGATCGCGCAAGAAACCGAGCACCCAATCACCGTCATCGGCCACAGTTTAGGTGGCATGCTCGCGCGCTCCCTCAGCGTTAATTTTCCTGAGCATGTGAGTCAGGCTGTTGCCATCGGCTCACCCATCGATGGAACACTACGAGTGAATCCGTTTGTCCTGTCCACTTTTCGCGTTTTGCAAAGCGTTCGTATGCGGCGTAAAGCAACACCCCCAACCTGTGGTAGTCAGCAGTGTAGCTGTCAGTTTGCTCGGACAGTTTCGGCTGCGCTCCCTACAGGACGGAAGTTCACGTCAATTTTCACTAAGCAGGACGAAGTTATCGATTGGCGGGCCTGCATTGACCCACAAGGCGCAAACCTCGAGGTTTCTGGGCGACACGTTAGCTTGATTGTGAATCCTGCAGTGTATCGTATCCTCGCGGACCTTCTTGCCGTACCTGCCCCAGAAGTAAAAAAATCAAGTCGACGCCCGAACCGTCGCTCAGGGGAAGACGCATGGCATCCCCCTATTGTATGAAGTGCGGACAAAAACTTCCCATGCCGTTCCACTGCGGTCAGCCGATGCATAAAGACAAGGTTGACAACAAAGAAAAACTGGTATGTTGGATGGGACCAACCTGTGGAGAACAGGATATCCTTCATCACTGCGGTAGATCGATGACCGTCAAGGGGTAACGCCGGAGGAAACGGAACAGAACATTGCTCTGCTCCGTATTTCATCTCGCATGGGGAAACGAGCAACTTACGATCCCTTCGCCAACTGCTGCGCAAGCTCATTTTTAGGCGTGACTTTCTTGGAGTAGATGTTCACATCCCACATCCCTTCGTGCATGCCGTCTTTATCTTTATAGGCAAACTTCACCCAGTAATCGCCAGAGGGTCGGAACACATTGAAGTATTGACTGAGCTTCTCCATCATCAGGTCTTTCTGTGAAGGAAGGCCAGCCTCCCATTTGTCGCTCTCCCATTTGTTTCCTGCTCGATTGTCTTCGTCGGTTTTCTTCTGGATATTCGAGATGACACTGAAAGCATCGGTAGAGACTTTGGAAGCTTGGACCAGTTGAATAGCCTGTTTCTCTTTCGCTTCGATCGTCGCGTCCTTGCCACAGCCCCACGTCAGGGCACAACTCAAAACTATCGTCCATAGTAATGGGAAAGCAGACCTCACCTTAAACATGCCAATCCTCCATTTAGTTGTGTTGTCTAAACCACGCATCACAAGATAATCCGGCTTACGGCGAGGGATTTTACAATGAAAGCAAAGCCAGGTCTACGTTTGCTCTTGCCGAAGCCCGACAACAGAACTAATCTCTTGGTTACTGGACAAACATTTGCATTGTTGCCATCTTCGTGACAAAAGAACCAGACACTGGTTAACGAATTGCACAGCGTATGGCTCGTACTCCGGTTTTAAACGTCACGACCCTCCGCCGTTTGAAAGCGCTCCCTTGGGCCACCGATCACCAGCTCGAACAATTACTCCCCTACTTCTCCCTTCAGCATGTTGAACGTCAGATGTTGCTGTTCAGTGAAGGTGAAGCCTCAAAATCTCTGTATCTCTTAATTGCAGGAGCAGCAAAACTCTCGCGGCCAAGCGGGGGCGGAGAAGAAGTGCTTGTCAGTCTGATCGCGCCGGGCGAGTTTTTCGGAATCTCGTCACTCATGTCTGGAATGACTCGTGGATTCCAATGTCAAGCGTTCAGCGAGTGTTGGATAGCAACAATACCTACCGATAAGTTTGTGAGCACGCTTCTCGGGATCTCGTTTAGCGATTTCAGCGCCTTGATGGGCAGCACGGTCAGTCGGTGGGAGGACCTCCTCTATCGCTACACTCACTTTCAGGGTCTCAACCTTCCGCAACGATTGGCATTCGCCCTGCTGGAGTTAGCTCGCAAGTTTGGCGTCCAAGATGCACGGGGAACCATCGTAATCCTTCAACTGACCCATGAAGATCTTGCCAACTTGGTGGGGGCCTCTCGACAAAAAGTGACGGAGCACTTGAAGGATCTCGAACGGCAAGAGGCTATCCTCCGCGATGGCCGTCGGCTCATTGTCGTTACAGAGCGATTACAAGAAATAGTAGGAATCAAGCTATAAGGGAGAACCGCCATTCAGAAGCCAGGGGGAAACAGGGCACTCTCACGCGTGCAGTACAACCGACAGCACCGTTAGTGCTCGGTTTGAGATCTTCGCCTTCGCCACCACAGCGGCTATGCTCAGGGTGAGCGGAAATGCTTCTGCGGTAGTACGGGAGACAAGCAAGGCGTGCTAGAAATGCTGACTCCCGTAGTCTTTCTTCAACTACGCAGCCTTCTTTTCACTTTTCTCATCAATCTTCCAGAAGCGGCGTGCCAGGGTCAGCGAGTTTTCCACCGCTTGCGAGGTCAGGTTACGCTGTGTCTCAAACACCGAGGCGAGCGGGGTCTCTTTGGCCCAGGCAGTGGCCTTAGTGTTCCACTCCAACGCTTTCTCAGCCCACTCTTCGCTGGCATTAAGGTACTGTGCTGCAGTTTCTTTCCACGAACTGCACAGCGGAGCGTTCACTTCGCTTAGCAACTTAATAAACGGGTTATTTGCAGCGTTGTCGAACAGTTTCTCGAACGGATTGTTGATTTTGGTGCTTGCTGTCATAGATTCGTCCTCCTCTGATTTTTCGATAGCTGATAGTCGCTACCGTCAGAAGAGTATGCTAACTCACAACGCTAACTTTTGCAAGCATTCAAACCGACAATTTCTGTCACCCAGGTGACCAATTCGGCAGAATTAGGAGGGTTCAGTCGTTTCATTGACCTTGCGGAACGAGCGATACATATCGATCATCATCTCACGCTGGCGCGCAGACAGGTAGGGATCGCGCATGACCGATTTGATCACATCGCTCTCTTCAACCTCTTCGGGATCGAGAATCCCGGCTTGGGCGTACAGTGTTTCAGCAGAGAGGCGGAGCCCTTTGGAGATCGATTGCAGAATCATACTGCTCGGCGTGCGTAGCCCGCGCTCAATCTGGCTGAGATACGGATTCGAGATCCCACATATGTCTGCCAGTTGGCGAATAGACAGTTGCGCTAACTCCCGCTGACGGCGAATAAATTCTCCGAGGTTGACGTATGGGTCGGCTTTTTTGTTTGTCATACCCATCAGCTAACGCACTCCGCTTATCGCAAGCAGGCAAACGAGTGGACAGTTATCAGTAACCATGAATCGCGCAAGCGATGTCCGAATGGAACGCTCTCTTTCGTACACTGACACTCTGCCCTCTCTCAATTCACGTATTCAGCACTACATTCTACGCACTCCCATCGCTCGCAACTCTTGTCGCAATGCTTCACGCTTGTCAGCAGCAAGCGGTGCTACAGGTCGTCGCGGTGGTCCCGCCGGAAGGCCAAGCAGTTCAACCCCAGCTTTCACTGCTGCAGGAAATGAACCAAGGCCGGTTGCAATCCAGAACCGGGTGAGACGATTTTGCCCAGCCCAGGCTTCTTGATAACGCCCGGCATCGAATAATTTCACAATCTCAAGCGCGAGTTCCGGACAGACATTCGCGCTGCCGAGAATCGCTCCTTGACTGCCAGCAAACAAACCGGGAAGTACTAATGTATCAATTCCCGGCAGCACGCTAAAATCTGGGCGGCGTTGCAACATCAGATCATTCAGCAACGTAAGATCACCGCTACTCTCTTTGATCCCAACGATCTGGGGAAATCGCTCAGCCAACATTCTCACGGCTGGTGTTCCAAGCACGTTCCCGACCAACATCGGAATATTGTAGAGAATCATCGGAACCGAGGTCGCTTGTAAAAGCGCGCTGTAGTGCGTAATTATCTCATCCTGGGTTGGTTTGACGAAACTCGGCGGCACGGCACACAGGTAATCGACTCCGGCTGCTTGCGCGGCTTCAGCGAGGTGAATTGCTTCACGGGTTGATGGCACCCCGACGCCCGCAATAACGGATACTCGCTTCTTCACTATTGCTACCGCGAGTTGAAACAGACGAACTTTTTCCTCGAAGCTCAACGCCCACGACTCACCCGTACTCGCCGCCATGAAGACGCCGTTGATCCCTTTGCTGATTGACCAGTTGATCAACGTCTCAACGCCTTTCTCGTCTATGTTCTCGTTCTTATCGAACGGGGTGATCATCGCTGAGAATACGCCACGCAGCATAACGCGCTCCTTATTTTTCAGGGTTCTGATTTGTAACTCTTACCAAGTCCAGGGTTCAAAGTCTAAGGTCAAAAAAATGGTGAATGCGGAATGCAGAATGATGAATAGGGAACAAGAAGGCAAAGTCCGAAGTCCAAGGGACCTCCTTTTTACCTATCACGTTTCACGCCTCACCATCACACCTCACGCCTCACGTTTTACCTATCACGTTTCACGCTTCACGTGTTCCTGCTCTATCCCTGTCTCAAGTCTCCTCTCTCTGTCTCTTACCTTCTTTAGTGTATGATTCTTCACGCTACGAAAGGAGGGCAAGTGATGTTTGTCGCAACGAAAGACAAAATACTACCAACAGCAATGGTCGGCTCATTCCCTCGTCCATCATGGTTTACCGAAAGTCTCCGTGGGCGTCCGTTCAAAGTTGCCCTTGGCGATTCACTCTATCGTGAGCAGTATATGGACGCAGTGGCATGTTATATCAACGAACAGGAACGTGCGGGACTCGATATTCTCACCGATGGTGACTCACGCTTTGACTTGGAGGTTGGTGGACGCTCATGGTTTTTCTATACTATCGAGCGCTTGAACGGCATCGGCGGATTTCGGGATTCCTCTCACTTCCTTGAATTAGCCGATATTAAGCCTGGCCACATCTTGTACGAAGTGCAAGAAGCGTATCACCCGCCAGCTGTGACCGGGAAAATCACACGTGGACCACTGCATTTTGCTGCGGTATGGAAAACAGCGCAGAAGATGACCGACCGACCGGTGAAATTCGGCTCGATTAGCGCGACCTGTCTACCGATAATGCTGTGGGACGAACATTATAAGAATGACCAAGACCTGGTGATGGATTTAGCTACAGCGCTGAACGAAGAGCTGCGTGAACTCGCGGCTGCAGGTTGTCCATTGATTCAAGTCGAGGAACCACCACATCATTTCGCATGCTGTGCGACTCCTCCGGCAACGGATAAAGACCTGGAATTCTACACCAAAGCCTTCAACCGTGAGATTGAGGGCGTCAACACCGAAATCTGGGCACACACGTGTTGGGGTAATCCGAACCAACAGAGCTTTTACTGGGAGCGACCAAGCTATGAACGGTCCCTTCCCTATCTGCTCGCCCTCAATGCTGACGTACTCACACTGGAATGTTCCAGCAATCACGGACGCGACTTACCATTACTCAAACATCACAAGACGGACAAAAAGATCGCCATCGGCGTCATCAATCACACCATGACTACGGTCGAGCCGCCGCAGATGATTGCCGATCTCATTCGTAAAGCGTTAGAGTACGTTCCCCCGGAGCGGTTGATCATCACCGCTGACTGCGGATTTGGCCGCGAAGGACTCTCGCGTCGCATTGCCTTTTATAAATGCGTTGCTCTAGTCCAAGGCACTAATATCGTGCGGAAAGAACTGGGATTGCCTGAAGCTTACGTTCGGGCGGCGGATCCACAGTTTGCTTTTCGCGAGGCATAATGTACCACCATGTTCAGATGTCAACTTTTGTTGACATCTGAACAACGGATTTTTCGCGACGTTCTTATTGAGAAAATAGGGATTGCCCTCACTTCAGTCGCTTTGTCCTGTTTTACTGCCCGGTTTACCTTGTTCTCTTACTTTTACCCGTCCGTATAGAATTACCTCAGGCACCAAAAGATATGGCATTTTTTCTGCTTAAGGTAAGACAGGATTGCAGATCTTATTCAGGAGATTGCAGAGACAAAAAGCATAAGGAGGAAGAGGTATGGCAAGTGCATCGACGGAAAAACAATGGACGATCATGGTGTATCTCGCCGGAGACAATAATCTTGATGGCGCTGGAGTGACGGATCTAGAGGAAATGAAGAAGGTAGGCTCGACAGATCACGTCAATATTTTGGCGCAGTTCGACCGTTCAGGCGCGAATGTCGCGACAAAGCGTTACTATATTCGTAAAGGTGGGACGCCCGCTAAAGATGTGGTGGCAACTTGGGCGAAACCAACATGGGTGACCCCAAGGTGTTGGAAAGTTTTGTTCAATGGGGAATAAAGACATACCCTGCCAAACGTTACATGCTGGTGTTGTGGAATCATGGATCAGGATGGGATGACACCGATATTTATCGTGTAGTACGCCAATCTTTGCATCTCAATATAAACGGCGTGGCACTACGGTCGTACCGGCACAGGGGACGGCAAGAGGTGCGATCTCGCTTCGTCGAGTTCGAATCGTAGGCAGTAAGCGCTTTCGGCGTGCGCTGTTTCGCTCCTCTATCGAGAAAGCAGTAAGTCCAGGCAAACAAAACCGAGCGATCGCATTTGACGACACCTCCAAAGATTTTCTCGACAATATCGAAATCAAGAAGATTCTCGCTTCGACCACAAAAGCCCTCGGACGCAAGATCGACATCCTCGGGATGGATGCATGTTTGATGAGCATGTTAGAGGTCGGGTATCAGGTCCGTGGGAGTGTGGGAATCACTGTCGGTTCCGAAGAACTTGAGCCTGGCGACGGCTGGCCTTATGACACGGTACTGAGTACCTTGGTCAAAAAGCCGACGATGACCGCACAAGAGCTCGCCAGTACGATCGTCAAGAAGTACATCGTCTCATACGGATCAGGGTATGACGTAACACAATCAGCCTGTGATCTGGGTAAAGCCACACGATGGCTGAAGCGGTCAACAGTCTAGCAAAAACGCTGACTAACTCAGTTGACGAATAGCGCCGAGAAAGCCGCGCTGCTGCAGGTGCGCCGCCAAGTTCAGTCCTATGACACCATAGAGTATATCGATCTGTATGATCTCTGCGATTTACTGGGAGCCAAAGCCAAAATGCCGGAATCCAATCCGCCTGTCGGCAGGTGAAAGAGATAATCTCAACAAATAAGTTTGTCATTGAGGAATGCCCACAAAGGAGAAAAAATGGCAAACTCACATGGAGTGTCCATTTACTTTCCAGAGAGAAGTATCTCCCCTCTCTATGCAACGCTCGACTTCACTAAGAAGACCAAATGGGACGAATTTCTCCGCGCCTATCAGAAAAGCACCCGGCGGCCGGACTAGTACTCCGTCCACGTGAAGATGAGGGGTTGTCATTGCGAGCCCTTCGTCAAGCTCAGGATAAACTGCGCGAAGCAATCTCTGTGGGAGGATATCATGTCGACGAGATTGCTTCGTCGCGGAGCCTGTCCTGAGCGTAGTGCAACGAAGTCGAAGGGCTCTTCGCAATGACCCCGAGGGTAGTTACTGCGAACGAAGCGGAACACTCTCATTTCGTCTCTATCAGATCCGCTAAGAATTCCAGCATGTACTGATTCACTAACTCAGGCTGTTCTTGTTGCACCCAGTGACTACAGCGCGGAATGTATTTGATCTCGAAACGATCAGTGAAGTACTGCTCCATATCGTAGGTAAGTTCTTTGCCGAGGGCGATATCTTCTTCACCCCAGATGAGCAATGTTGGGCAGGTAATTTTGGCGAACTGTCGTTCTCCTTTGCGGACAGACTCACGAAAAGCGGCACGATAATAGTTGATTGCTGCCGTCGCTGCGCCTGGTTTTTGTATCGCCTCGACATAGCGGCGGAGTTCTTCATCTGGAAATGCTTCTTTACGAATCGCCATCCCTCGGAACGCCTGCTCAATAAATCGCTTCGCGGTGAACCGCAAGCCGATCTCCGGTAGCCAGGGAATCTGAAAAAAGAACATGTACCAACTGCGTCGCAGTTGGCGGCGATTGGTGCGCAGGTGCTTCTGAAATGCCATGGGATGCGGGCAATTCATCACAATGAGTCGCTCGGTCGCTTGCGGATAGTCCGCCGCGAATACCCACGCAATGCCACCTCCCCAGTCATGACCAACGATGACCGCCTTTTCTTCACCAAACGCACGAATCAGACCCATCACGTCAGCTGTGAGTGTATCGACACGATAATTCGCAACTCCGACCGGCTTATCACTGTCGTTGTAGCCACGAAGGTCTGGAGCAACGACTTTGAAATGCTGCGCGAGCACTGGAATCTGGTGCCGCCAGGAGTACCAAAACTCTGGAAAGCCATGGAGGAGAACAAACAAAGGGCCTTCTCCTTGTGTGACATAATGGAGACGAACGCCATTTACGTGGGCAAAGCCGTGTTTCCAGGATTCATCCATAAGGATCAATGCCTCAATTCGTCAATCAGTGCCTTCGCCTCTTGCAAGTCCTTTGTGTTGAACCCTTCGGTGAACCAGTTGAAAATCCCGGATAACATCTTGTGTGCTTCGTCGAGTCTGGCACGTGTTTCGTGTTGCGTGGGACCTGATTCGGACTGCGTCGCTTGCTGTTGTCGTAGTCGAACGAGACTCATGACGGCGCGCAGCTCCCAGGATTTGGCTTGTTGCTGACGGGCGATGTCAATGGCTTTGAGGAAACATGCTTCGGCTTCCGCCTCTTCTTGGGTGCCGGGTGTTAGGGGCTGGGGGCTGGGGTTTTCGGACGCCGGACTCCGGACGCTGGACGCTAAGACGAATTGCCCTTTGATCCGATATAGCTCGGCCTCGAAGTACCGTTCCCCAGTCGCATCCATTACCGTCTGCGCCTCCCCAAGCGTGGCTAGTCCCTGCTCGACCTGTCCGGCCCTTCCGTACGCCTGCGCCAGCAAAGCAAGGTAGTACGGCAATCCCTGCTTTGCTCCGGTAGTCTGGAAGGCGTCGAGACCTTGGACGATCTGCCTGATGCCTTCTTCTCCTTGCCCCTGCTCGATCAGTGCCCAGCCCCGCATCATCATTCCCGCCGCTCCCCACAAGGCGAACCCCTGCTCCACTGATACCGTCACGAGCGCCTCAGCGTGCTGGTGGACTGCGTACGGCTCCCGGCGATATTGATAGATCAACGCCGTAAAGTTCTGCGCTTCGGCCTCGCTGAACGGATGAGCGAGTGCCCGGGCCAGGGTCAGCAGCTCATGGACTCGCTGCATCGCTTGATCCGGATAGCCAAGATACCAGAGCGCCATAGCGATACTGGCGAGTTGTATGACCCCTGGGTCCTCTCCGTACCAATCGGTTAAGTGCCGGTGTTGCTGAGGATCGTAGAGCATCAGTCCCTGTTCCAAGTGCGTGCGGGCAAGGATCAACTCTCCCAGGTCGAGCAAGGTTTGTCCCTGCGCACTGTGCGCCCCGATGAGAAGGGCTGGATCATTCCGGTGCTGGGCGAGGCGAAACAGGTGCGCCGACAATTCGGACGCTGACCGCAGTGTTCCTCGCACGATAGATACTGACCACAGCCCGTACAGCACGGGGAAGAGCTGAGAGGGCTCACCGATCTGCTGGCAAAGCACTTGCGCCCGGGTATAAGTGCTTTCCACCTCGGGGGCAGCAAAGCCTTTGGTCGCCATGAGGGACACGCCCAAAGCGATGTGCAGCGTGAGTTCTTGTTGGGTGCGTTCAGCAGTGTCCGGTAGCGTACTGAGCAACGCAATGGCAGTGCTAAGATGACGGTTCGCGTCTGCATGGGCGGACCGATGGGCGGCTTGCTGTCCCGCCAGGCCGAGATATTCCACGGCCTTTGCGGCATCGCCACTGCGACTGTAGTGATGGGCTAAGTCGTCGTAGTGTTCCTGGAGTGTCGCAGCATATAGCGCTTCCAACGCTCGGCCGGTGCGCTCGTGTAACAGTTTGCGCTGCTCTTGCAATACTGTGCCGTAGGCGACCTCCTGCGTGAGGGCATGCTTAAAAATGTACTCTACTTCCGGGAACGCAGGCTGTTCGTAGAGAAACTCCCTGTGCTGGAGGGAAGAAAGCAAGCGATAGATCTCATCCTCGGGTTGAGTGATGACTTGGCGCACAAGGCTCAGTGAGAACTCGCGGCCAATCACTGCCAACTGTTGGAGTAGGGCTTTTTCGTCAGGTGCGAGGCGATCGATACGGGCGGCCAGAATCCCTTGCACCGTGGACGGGATATGCAAATCCTTTGGTAGAGGCATGGCATGCCGTGCCCCTACGGCGTCGCGCACCAGCACTCCCTGTTCAAACAATTCTTGCACCACCTCTTCCATGAAGAACGGCGTGCCTTCGGTCTTCTCCAGGATGAGTTGTTTGAGGCGTTGAAGATCATTCTCCATCCCCCTCACCCGTCCCTCTCCCTGGCAGGGAGAGGGGACCTGTTTTCGCCCAGCAGCTCGTCAAGAAATTCCTCGGCCTCAGCCTTCCCGAAGGGCGCTAATCGTATCTGCGTGTAATACGTCTTCTGCCCCCACTCGTGCCGATACTCGGGCCGATAGCTCACCAGCAAGAGGATATTAGCCGAGGCTACACTCTCACTGAGCAGATCAAGAAACCCCTGCGTCTCACTGTCGATCCAGTGCAAGTCCTCGAAAATCAGGATCAGCGGCTGATTGAGACTCTCGCGTAAGAATACTTTCTTGAGTGCCTCAAACGTCCGTTTGCGCCGTATCTGTGGATCCATCTGCTGTAACGGTGACGGCTGCTCTTCTATGCCGAGCAAGGCAAAGAGATAGGGTAAAGTGTCTTCTAAGGTCCGGTCGAGCATCACTACTTTGCCGGCCACTTTTTCCCGCCGCTTTCGCTCGTCATCTTGGGGCTGAATGTCAAAGTAATTCTTGAGCAGTTCCATTACCGGCAGATACGGGGAGGCTTTGCTGTGCGAGACTGAGTACGCTTCCAGGATGAGACATCCAGCATGTGATAATAACTTGAATTCATAGAATAACCGCGATTTCCCCAATCCCGGCTCGCCCATGACGCCGACGATTTGGCCATGCCCGGCTTTGGCCTGATCCAACGCTTTGTGCAACTGCTCTAACTCACTCTGCCGCCCGACAAAGCGCGTGAGGCCACGTCGCGCTGCGACCTGTAAGCGTGTCCGTAATGGCCCTGCCCCGAGCACTTCGTAGATGTTGAGCGGCTCTTCGACACCTTTGATTTGGGTCTGGCCCAAATCTTTGAAAGCAAAATATCCCTCGGTAAGTTTGTATGTGTACGCCGTCACCAGAATCGACCCCGGCATCGCCATCTGCTCCATTCGTGCTGCCAGGTTCGTCGAGTGACCGACCGGGACATAATCCGTATGCAGATCATCTTTGCGGATCGAGCGCACCACGACTTCGCCCGTATTGATGCCCACGCGCATTGCGAGTGGCACCCCGTGCTTGAGTCGTATCTGATCACCGTAACGGCGCATCTCGTCTTGCATGCACAGCGCGGCATACAGTGCCCGCTGGGAATGATCTTCATGCGCGATCGGTGCCCCAAACAAGGCAAAGATGCCATCACCCAACGCCTGCGCTACATAACCTTCATACCGATGCACGGCGTCCATCATCACTTGCAGAGCCGGGTCGATGATCGCCTGCGCTTCTTCAGGGTCAAGGCCTTCGATCAGCGCCGTCGAGCCTTTGAGATCGGCAAACAGAGCGGTAATAGTTTTGCGTTCTCCTTCTGTTAACGTTGCCGCACGAATCCGCTCGGCCAGATGGTGAGGCGTCCACTGTCCGGGGGTTCCTTCCTCTTCGCCATTTCCCCATTTCGCCCTCCAGGTTGCCGTTTCCTCGTTTCGCCGTTTTCCTGTTTCCCCATTTCCCCTCTCCCCGACCCACACCAGCACCTTCCCATCTTCATCCACCGCCACCCGGTCAGCATCGATGAGTTCGGCCTTGAGGTCTTCGATGTACTCATCATCCAGGTCAAAGCGACGTTTCAGGGCACGGTAGGCGATCCGTCTCTTACTCTGCAACAGTGCGCGAACTTGTTCCGTAATCTCATCAAAGGTCATACCTTACGTCCTTAGCGCAGGCATCATCGTGGAAACAACCCTTCGCCTCCCACTCTTACATTTGCTGGCATACGGCAAGCCTGGCATAATCCTTCACAAATTACGAGAGCAAAAGAAACCACGAAGAGAGGGGCGATCTCGATATGCAGTGGCGACACTCGTGGATCGGTTGTGGGCTGATCCTCTATGGACTGGGACTGACACCGATCTCCTTTGCTGAAGAAACCACATATCGTAAGGAAATCGAAACCTGGCGACAGGAACGTGACACGCGCCTGAAAGCTGACGACGGGTGGCTCACGATCGCGGGATTGTATTGGCTCAACGACGGAGAGAATACCGTCGGCACCGGGCCGACTAATGACATCATTCTGCCTGCTGACTCAGCACCGGCACATGTCGGCGTTTTTACCGTGCAGCCCGGAAAGATTATGTTCGAGGCCGCAACAACAGTGGCAGTGACACAGCGCGGGAAAAGTATACGCACCGCGACACTGGCACCCGGCCCTGGAACCGGTGCCGCCCCGGACGACGCCCTCACGATGGGTGAACTCACATTATGGATGCATAAAAGTGGAGAACGTTCTGCTATTCGCTTACGTGATACGACCAGCGAGCTTCGTAAGAACTTCACCGGGTGTCGTTGGTTCCCGATTGATCCGACGTACCGTGTCACTGCCCGTTTCGTACCACACGCGCAGCCAAAAGCGGTGATCATGGCCAACGTCCTGGGCGACCGCGAACACTACACCAGTCCAGGTGTCGTCGAGTTCACACTCCACGGACAGAAACTACGCTTGGAGCCAGTCTCCTCAGGATCAGACCGCTTGTTCTTCATCTTTCGGGACGGGACGAGTGGCAAAGAGACCTATGGCGCGGCTCGGTTCCTGACCACAGACGGGCCACAGAACGGCCAAGTCCCGTTGGATTTCAATAAGGCGGTCAATCCCCCGTGTGCGTACAATCCCTTTACTACCTGTCCCTTACCATCCAAGGACAATCGGTTGACCGTGCGCATTGAAGCTGGAGAGTTGGATTACCACAACAACGGCTCTGGTCATTCCTCTCGTTGAAGCTCGAAGAAGGCATATCCCTCATTTTTCGTTCTTCACTCTTCTTTCTCAATTAATAGCGATCCCCGCCTTCCGCGCCCGTTCCAAGACGATGCGTTCGATGTCAGCGATCGGGCCGTCGATCATCCGTCCACGAAAGGCGACAGCGCCCTTCCCTTCGGCAACCGCTTGCTCAAAGGCTGCAACCAGCTCGCGTGCATAGGTCACTTCCTCTAGCGTCGGTGTGTAGACTTCATTCACCGGATCAACTTGACTCGGGTGGATACACGCTTTTCCTTCATAGCCGAGTTGTTGGCCTTGGCGTGTTTCGGCCTTTAACTCGTCCAGGTTTGGAATATCAAGGAAGACATTATCGATAGGCGTGATTCCCGCTGCCTTCGCCGCCATTACCACCTGACAACGCGCATGAAAAACAATTCCTGCGGTAGACGGTGCGGCTTTGATCCCCATGGCTAGCGAGAAATCCCCATGGCCAAAGGCAATCGCCGCAATGCGTGGTGTTGCCTTTGCGATGGCGAAAGCATTGCCGATCGCCTCGGGCTGCTCAAAGAGCGGGATCAAAGCAACTGAACCGATCGATCGCCCGGCACGCCGTTCTGCCAATGTCACCAAACGATCGACAAAGAGGATACTATCAACACTATTGGTCTTGGGAACAACCAGTCCATCCGCTCCAGCCTCAACCATTGCGAGCACATCATCCAGGAACCACGGCGTGTCCAGAGCGTTGATGCGCACGGTCCGCTCGAAGCGATCGAAGCCTGTATCGCGCAGCACGCCTTTCATTGTTTCCCGTGCCGCGGGCTTGCGGTCCGGAGCGACCGCGTCTTCAAGGTCAAAGATCAATGTATCAGCGTGTGACTCTTTGGCTTTGGCAAAGAACTTTTCACTACTGGCAGGAACGAACAAAAGGCTACGACGTAGGCGTGCCATGGTTTGGTCTCCTTTTGCAATTCTCACTAGTGGGGTCTTCACGACGCGCCGTCAGCCACGGATGGCAAAGCCACCTCAAACTGCACGTTATGGCCAAGCACCTCGGTCGCATCAAGAACCTCCAGGCCAATGAGTTTACCCTCTGCACTAAAGTCTGCATGCACACCAGCAGTTATCGTCGCCGTCTGCGCGGCTTTTGTCCCTACTGTTCCGAACCAAATGTAGAGGAGGTCTCGCTTTGGGTCGTATTCGATTTTCATGGCATATCCCTTCTTGGAAAGCCTTGACCATATCTTGCTTTGACGGTTAGCAGTACAAAGACTCCTTCCACTATCTTGTAGTATACAGACACTTCTTTTTCTTTGTAGAATGTTCCTTCCCAGTCGCGCATATACAGAAAAATCTTTACCTTCCCTAATGTCCCTTGCTTCGCATCTGTAGCTTCCCATCCTTCGTTTAACGCCTGTTCAACTTCTTCCGTAATGATTCCTCGCTGAGCCATCCGTGCTTTCAGATGATCGTGAAGGTCCACGTCGGTGAGTCGTATTGCCATGATCGTTCTGCGGCGAGGATCTCTTTTCAGATTAGATTATCCCCTTTTCTTTCAACTCCGCTAACCGCTCTCGCGATAGTCCGAGCTTCTCGCAATAGATTTCTTCGTTATGTTCGCCCATACGAGTTGGAGCTGGCCAGCGAATCTTTCCTGGCGTCCGTGAGAGTTTCGGAATGACATTCTGCATCTTCACTGGGCCAAGGTCAGCATCGTGCACTGTCGTTACCGTTTCACGGGCTTGGAAATGGGGGTCGGCAAAAATTCCCGCAATATCGTACACCGGCGCTGCAGCGCACTCATGTTCATCAAATATCCTAAGCGCATCTTCTGCCGTATGCTTACTAATCCAGCCACCAACAATGGCATCGACTTCATCGATATGCGCAATGCGAGCACGATTGTCTTTGAAACGTGGATCGTTGATCAGGTCAGGTTGCCCAATCGCATTAAAAACTCGCGCACCCATTGCTTGTGCGTTGGCGGAAAGCGCAATCCACTTTCCGTCTTTCGTCTTGTAAATATTACGCGGAGCACCAATGGAAGGTACGCGATTACCAGTGCGCTGCTGAATCACACCAAGTTGATCATAGGTAATGGCTTGATCGCCGAGGATCGTAAAGATCGGTTCCAACACACTAAGGTCGATGTACTGTCCTTTGCCACTTTTGTGGTCGCGCTCATACAATGCAAACATGACTGACCAAGTACCGAATTGACCAGCAACGGCATCAGCCAAGCCAGTTCCCGGCAATGTCGGTGGCCCATCGGATGGACCAGTAATATGGGCAAAGCCGCTCATTGCCTCAGCGAGCGTGCCAAATCCAGGTTTCTCTCTATACGGCCCGGTTTGCCCAAAGCCCGACACCCGCGCGAGAATCATCCGTGGATTCAATGCATGTAACACATCCCACCCAAGCCCCCAACGTTCGAGTGTCCCTGGACGAAAGTTTTCGGTCACCACGTCTGCATCGGCCACAAGTTTCTTAAAAATCTCCGCCCCTTCTGGCTTACCGAGATCGAGCGTCACACATTTCTTGTTGCGGTTGGTGATCTTCCACCACAGTGGGATACCGTCCTTTGTCGCCCCGAGCGAACGCAGACTGTCACCCAATTTCGGATGCTCAACCTTGATAACCTCAGCACCAAAGTCTCCCATGTTTTGCGAGATCGTTGGCGAGGCAAAGAGGATAGCAGCGTCAACAACTTTCAGCCCTTCCAGTGGTAGGTTACCCATGAACGGTTGTTCCTCCTTCTCAGTGTTCCTGAGACTGCGGTTGTAGCTGTTTTCTAGCGGAGGCGCAAAATGGTCGTCGCAGAAACTTCCCCTTGCTTTCTTAATCATTTCGGACGATAAAGAGCCCTATCCTCCTGGAGACAAGCCTCGGTATCGAATCACTGGCGTCACCATCACAGCAAATAAACCAAGGGCTTTCCCATGCGCTGTGTAAACTGCCACTTTGATAATCCTTCTCAGTTTCACTTCTGCGGGAAATGTGGGATCCCCCTTGCCGGCGCCGAACGTCGCCACTTGACGGTCATGTTTTGTGAGGTGATCAGTGCAACATCGCTCTCAGAGCAACTTGACCCAGAAGACTTCCATGACCTCATCACCATGTACCAGGAAACCTGCTCAGGCATTGTCCGTCGCTTCTCTGGGTACGTCGCCCGCCAGGTTGGGGATGCGTTGTTGGTCTACTTTGGATACCCAGTAGCCCATGAAGATGCCCCTCAGCACGCCATACGTGCAGGACTCGCACTCATTGCCGCGCTGCCAAACCTGAACGCACGTTTGCAGAACGCACCTATGCCGCGTCTTGCCTCACCTCTGCAAGTGCGGGTTGGGATTCATACCGGCGTCGCCGTGGTCGGAGAGATGGGAAACAAAGATTACTCAGAGTCGATGGCATTGGGAGAAACGCCCAATATCGCCGCCCGTTTGTTAGCCCTCGCCGATGCGAATACCCTCGTCATTGGTGCGACTACGCAGCGTCTCGTGCAAGAACAGTTCGAGTACAAAAGTCTCGGTATCCATTCCCTCAAAGGGATCACTACGCCATTACAAGTGTACCAAGTCGTTTCTGCCCGTGAAACCTAACCGTTCTCTCCTTCTCCGCCCTTCTCTATCATCCACTCGCCAGCGGATTTCACCTACGAAAAATGAGAACATGATCAAGGCAAATCATGAGGATGTCGCTCCTGTCTGTCGCTGAAATACGGAGATGAGTGGGTTGTGCAGTAACAGTTTTCCGGCTGGACTCAGCGCGGTCTCCAATCCTCCCGACGACCCACGACTAAGGAGCACACCGCCGTCATCTAAAACTCGCAAAATCTCTCTCACTGCGCGGACAAACGTCTCCTGCGTCATCGGAATTTCGTGCATAAAGACGTTTCCAACATACGCCACTTGGATGGAGCGATCGGCCAACACGCCGAGATCGCTGATAGTTCCATGATGCAAGCGAACCCGCTCCGGCAAGGTGCGATCTCCCTTGGTCAACGCGACCAGTGTTTGCGCAGCTTCAACAACATGCTCGCCGATCCATTCGTAGGCATGCACCTGTGCAAGGGAAAACACCTGAAGGAGGTCATAGGGTTCCAGAGCATTCATCCCGAAACCCAAACAGAGTCCTTGAGGGTATGAACTGGTATGCACAATGGACAGCAGATCAACCTGCGTCATCGCTTTCACTAGACCTACAGCTTGCATGAGAGATGCAGCGATACGCCCCCCGATACAATCGCGCAGCCCAGGAAATTCACATAACGAGGCAAACGCAGGGTCATCACGCCAGGGAGCCTCTATATCCGTGTAGAGTGGCCCATCAATGAATTCGGACCAAGGCTGTGGCGGTAAAGTTTGCTGAGGAGGAATTTGACTCATACTCCCTCACGAGTTTTGCACTATTGCACTTTCCCACTAAAACAGGAAAGGTCTCCCTTCTAAAATGAGGCAGAGTTCGGGTACCTTGCTGAAATCTCAAAAAAGGTATTAGAAGTTCCTCACTATTTCGATAGACCTGTTTCAGGATGGTATTGTGGAGGGGCAAATGACAAAAACTATTACCCTATGCAGCGGGAAAGGTGGGGTGGGTAAAACTGTACTCGCCTCGTGCCTTGCGCGGATTATTCAGCAAGAAGAGCACGCGAATGTCTTGTTACTGGACCTGGATCCGTCAGTACAGGGGCTAACGCTACTCTTGTTTCAGAATAAGTACGAGTTGGACCATGTTCCGTTGTCGTTCGCCGAGTATCTCGACGGTGGTGAAACGGTTGAGAAAGATTTGTTTGACGCATTACACAAAGCCGTTACCAGTGACGGGCATGCCGGTCCCCTTTATGCACTCTATCGTCGGCTGGAGAACGTCTTTGCTATTCCGTTCTCGACTGACAGTGAACGCCCGGATTGGACACAATTTACCCATCTCGATTTCGATGTCGTTAGTACTAAGTTGCAGAAGCTCCTGGCTACTGCAGCGGACTCGTTGAACCTCCACTACATCATCATTGATACGCAAGCGGGACCAGGAAGCCTGAGTCTCGCTGCCGCCACGCTGAGCGACGTCAACCTTATTCTGCTGGAAGAGGACGATATTAGCTGGCGAACCGCCTTGAATCTGCTACTGGAGATTTCCGACCTGAACAAACGGCTACAGCGACGATCTCGCAGTTATTTCTTAGCGAACAAAGCAAGCGCAGATCTTATTGATACCGTCGGGAAACTCAAAGCGTTTTCCTTCCTCTCCCCCCTGCAGTACGACGCATGGATGCAAAAACTCTTTGCCAAGGCTACGTCTGCAACACTCGGAAAAGAATTTGAGAACACCGACTTTTTCCGCCAGGTCCGCACTCACGTGTGGCATGACATCGCTGGGCTGTTCGGTATTATCAAACAGCCAGTGAAGGATGGTTTTACACTGAGCTCACTTTTCCGTAAGCAGAACGAGAAATCCCAGTATCGCCCCATTATCGAAATTAATGGAGCAGCATCCTCAGCCGATGGAAAAACAGACAAGAATGCTGCTGCGCAGAAGGCCGACAAAGAAGGAGCGACAGATCCAGCAAAAGAAGCGATGAACAACAAAGCGCAAGAGGAAACGGACAAAGGGCCGACACCACAACCTCACACTCAACCACTGTCTTCCCTCAACTCGGGGAAGCAATCTAGTGGTGCACGGGAGGGAAAACAATAGCCCGCAGAGACGCCCCGAAGCACGGCGATTTATCTCTACAGTGGCGTCACTAACAGCGAAGAAATCTTACACGTATCGGCAATCACGACCTTTTCCCTAAACTTCGCCACACCGTTCTCAAAAATAATCTTGTCGTGATATGTGCCAGCACTGTAAATCTCCGTCGCACCATATTGTACGGCATCTGCCGCCGTGCGGAACACGACGTAATTTGAGCGTACGAAGTACTCGCTACCATCTTCTCCGGTGATGCGGATGCTACTCACCAAGTGGCGATAAAAGTGAGCCGCAAACAAATTAGCCTTGCGATGTGCCGTCACGCGATCCTGTAGCATTCCTTGACTGTCGCAGTACATGATCGCAATCGGCAAGTTCAGGTCAGCATTCTCGCGCGGCACGACTTTGTACAGACACTGCGACGCAAACAACGTCGGCCAATTTTCCAAGTCATCGTCGTCGATACAATGCACGTAGTCGTGAACGAGGTCTTCGATTGCTTGGCGAATTTCTGGAGTGACCATAGTCTGCCTCCATCCCGCTACACGTGCATCACTTCCCGGTAATACTTCCAGAACCCGCGAATCCCACTTTCAGTCAGGAGATTTTCTTCGCTCTCCATACCTCGTCCACCGAATTCGATAAACGAAGCCGACTCCTGGTCATGGACAATGGCTTGTTGGACTAATTCCGTTGCGTGTCCGTCCTCCATCGAGATATATCCTGCTGGGCCCACGAGATTCGCCTGCTTAATACGGATGGCGCGCATCTCAGCATCATCATCTTCATAACCAAAAAAGGTAAATACCAGCTCAAACTCGTCCGGCTTTTTCGGCAGAATATGGCGTGTCGCAAGCGTGTTTTGAATCTGCTGGACAACAAGGCTGGGAAAAATCGCCTGGATGTGATTGGTCAGTTCAACCTCGAACTCCTTGCGCGTGGTCAGTAACGATGGGTCAGCAAGAGTATATTGTTCTTGGTAGGTACGGATATCTTTCCCCCGATACGCAGCAGTTTCCTGCGGCTCGGGTCGTTTATACGCCCGCAACATATCATGGCGTTTCGTATCATCCATAATCACGCCACCCCCCATAGAGGACCGGTAAATCCCGAAGGTCGTGTGAAAGAGGTGGAGCAAACTGGCATGATACGGATCACGCGTATTCTCTGCGTATAACTTCCAGTTTGCATGGATGTACTGACGCGCATAGCCAAGGACTTGCAGGGGACGGTTGAAGATGCGATCAAGCCATTGGCACATGGCCGGGCCGAGATATTCCTCGAGCGTTTCGATCTTGTCGGCAAATGAGGCGAAAATCAGTCCTTTATATGTCTCCACTTTCAACTTCCGAAGCGAGTGTTCCGAGGGTTGAAAATCGGCAGAGTACCCCCCCTTCCCCTCAATCCCACCACGGAAGGGAACCCCAACCAGATTGCCTTGTAGATCATAGGTCCACTGGTGATACACACACTGATGACGCACCCGATTTCCGCGCGGCTCGCGGCAGACAATCGCGCCGCGATGCGCACAGCGATTGACAAAGCCGTGTACCTCGCCGTTCTTGTCTCGAGTAATCACAATCGGTGTGTCGCCGATGAAGGTCGCCTTGAAGTCCGCGGTGTTCGGAACCTCTGCTTCCAGGCCAACATAATTCCAGGTTTGGCCGCGAAAGATCCGTTCTTGTTCTTGGGCATAAATAGGAGGATCGAAAAAAGCACGATAAGGAACACGGGTGACTCCCTCAATGGGCCAAGGTGTACAAGCAGTTGATTCTACATCTGCAAGATTCATAATGACCCTCCTTCTGATCTCCTAACTCTTGATGCAACCCCGACGCTAGATGAAACTACGTCTATAGTAGCACAATTATAAAGATGTAGTATGGCGATAAGGAGGTCAAAAAAGTGAACCCCTCGACGTTACGCGAAGACGCCCCAACCGCTTATCATTTTCCCCCCGACGTCGTAGAACGTGTCGACTGGTCTGGTTGTCCGGTGGTCGACCAGGACCCTGAGCGGGTACATGGCGCACCAACGTTTGCCAATACCCGGTTAGGTTTGTATGTGCTGTTTGAGCATTTGGCGGGTAGGAGCACGATTGCGGAATTTATGGATTGGTTTGGCTTTACGGATCGTAAGGCCATTGATACGGTCCTTGCCTACGCACAGCAATACCTACGTCAACACCCATGAATGTGTTGTTTGATAAAGGCACCCCTCATCCGCCCCGACGCTCACTCCGACCTCATGCCGTAACGCTCATCGAGCAAATGGGCTGGCCAGAGACCATCAAGAATGGTGATTTACTCCGCGCAGCGGAGCAAGCAGGATTTGCTGCCATTGTTACGACGGACACGTTAAATGGCGCGAGCAGCTTAGAACTTACGTCAATTCCGCCTCGCAATTGTGGTATTACGCCCCGCACATTGGCCAACAATTCGCCTACATGCAACCGAAATAAAAAATACCCTCAATCGGATTCAAGCTAGTGAATATGTCGAATTAAAGTTTTAGACGTGACACATGGCTTCAATGGGGCCACATCACTAATGGATGTGGAAACTCGATTCATAAGCACATGGACGTCATGAGGCATCGACTGGCTTCAATGGGGCCACATCACTAATGGATGTGGAAACCACGTATACGATTTCGCACGTTAATGTCGCAGACGATCGGCTTCAATGGGGCCACATCACTAATGGATGTGGAAACGAGAACAGCCTGCGTGCTTCATGGCAAACGCTATGGGACATGCTTCAATGGGGCCACATCACTAATGGATGTGGAAACGGCAGTACGAGCGTATCAGTGCAATGGCCAAGCGTACGGCTTCAATGGGGCCACATCACTAATGGATGTGGAAACGTGGACACGCGTCCAGGCTTCTGGCGAACCGCAGTACTCAGCTTCAATGGGGCCACATCACTAATGGATGTGGAAACGGCCCGTGCCCAACTCTTGCAATAACAATAAGTTAAGTGGGCCTTTGCGAGCGCCTCTGCTTTTTTCATCGTCACTCTTTCGATCGTATCTCTCTCATGGGTTGCAAATCTTTGAAAAACAAGATCCTTCTGCTTGCGAGCGGCTCCCCATGAATCGCCAGCACCGAACCGCTCGCGGCAGTATTTGCAACAAAAGCTCTGTATATCTTCTTGTCAAAGAGCTTACGGACGATACGAGAATCTCTCCCTGCTTCAGGGCGCGACGCAACGCTTGCCCTGGGGTTGAATGCTCAAATAATATGGCGCTCACCAGGGTATTCGTGTCGAAGACGTAACGCGCACTATTGCTCATTCAAAATGGATTCCAGAATTTCTGGAGTCAGACCACGCTCCTGGGCTTTACGGCTCATCTCGCTCATGATGACTTCCAAGGGGCGTTTCGCTCGCGTCACTTCAGAGAGTTTCAGGCTGAGCAAGGCATCGAGCTTGCGCTGTTGTTCGGCAGGACGCTGTCTCATAAGCAGACGCTGCTTCAGGGCTGACACGAATAGTAATGGCCTTTGTTTCCATGCTCTTCACCTTCGTTTTCATCGGCATTCCTGGTCACTATCACTATACACTTACGCCTTGGGCTTTGAATCGTCAACTCACCAGCTTCATGGTCTTCAAGCCTGAACAGGCGACAAACAACCCCAGCCCGAAGTGGCAGGAGTCACCGAGAATCAATGGTCCGCTAATCGGCTCTTTGAACTCAATTTGCAACCAATATCCCGGTCGAACCCAAGGAGTACGCAATTCTGCTCGCTGTCGCCGCTGTTCCCGTGTTTCATGAAGACTTATCCAGTCTATTCGCTCTTGGTTGTCGAATACTATAACCTTACTGGGCAACGGCTTCCCACCTGCCTGGAGTAATCTACCAAGAAGTCGCGTAGGAGTCTCTCCTGGTCGTGGGCGTCCATTTTTCCGAAAGCGGTGCCGCCCTGATGGTGGAACGAATGGCACTGCACTTTGCCATACACGCGCCTCGGAGGTAAGTCCACGAGGTGGAGGCGTTTCAAAAGGAAGAGGAACCAAGCGTACGGACCAGTCAGGCGCACCGTTTGACCATGAAATGGGATGCTCTGAAGCAGCTAGCAACGCTTGGATTTCCCTTGACGTAAAGGGTTGTCGGCGCCAGACCACAAGACGGTTCGGAATACCAGTCTCGCTCGGCCAAAGTGCGAAAAATGCGTGGCAGATGTCCCTGAATGGGATGTCCTTCTCCGTCCTTTCCCGAGAGTAAAGCAAGCTCTTCTTTCTGCTCAGACGTTAAGAGGTCGTAGTGGGTCCGATGATCACCTGTGATCTGAACGCTTAACTGTTTGAGTACACGCCCACGAAAGCGTTCGGTCACTTTCACCCACCGGGCTAGTGGTGGATACACACGTCCTCCTACAGCGAACTGGACGCAGTTCAGGTCATCTGGAAAGCGCGGAGGCATATTGCAACAGCACGCGTAACAGTAGGTCGCTTGGGGAAGCGCAGCGTAGTGCCACGCTGTTCCTGAAGGCATAGACCTTCCTTTCAGGGTCTCACTATCAGTGGTTGCCAGCAAGCGCTTTAAGATCGAGATCCCGATGTAGGCCATGAAACAAGAACAGGTATTCATTCCCCCTCTATCTTTCTCAGTAAGAATTGTATTCGGTTGAACTCCGTCAGGGAGAGCAGCAAGACGACGCATGCGGCAGAAAGTTTCAGCTCGACCAAAGTAGAGAATGCGTTCTAGCAGCCTATCTAATAGCTCCGTTGTGGGATCATCCATTAACTCAATATCCTTCCAATACCAGATAAATCGACTCATCCGAGGGCAGAACACGATAGTGATCTTCGACTAGAGTTCTGCCGATCTTTTGTGCTTGTAGCCCGATAAGCTGCTTTTGGCTTTTTGATCTCTTTATCTGGTCCAAGTAACCTCGGTCGGTTGGTATTGTCTTGATCGCCGTGCCTACGCCAAGTAAGCATTGGTAAGCAAAAATGCCGGTAAGCGATCGAGGCCAGAACCTGAAGAAGGCCAGTCTCGCATTTGCTCTTCATCGTTCGCCCGTCTCTCGCGTTATACTGAAACCAGCGAGCGGCAAGGGTACGTAATAATCGCCAAGGTGAAGGAGGCCACTCACCGTACGGGTCCTCGAAAGGATTCTGATTCCAGCGGGTCGCATGAAACCGACCTAAAGGAAATCGTTGCTCGATCACCAAGGCCATGTCAGTCCTCCCTTGATTCCTCAGCTCCAGTGCCATCCGACAGCCTCTGCGTTGTCTTCCTCATCCTTCCCAAACTTGAAAAGTTCGTCTGCCGGATAATACACTCTAATAGCTCGATTGCTTCAAATCACATCTGATCGAGCACGCGTCTTGACATTAAGAGTAGGTAAACACTCACGCAACTGTTTCCTTCTCCGTGTTGATCTCAATATGTGAGCATGCAAGTTGACACTGAGTGCGGTAGCGGAATGGTTGCTTGAGGAGCCGTTGGATCTTCCAGAGTGCTAATTCTAATATAGGGAGCCTAAATGAGATGTGTCATTGTACTGCGCGCTCGCCCTTCGACTTCGCTGCGCTACGCTCAGGATGAGCGGGTTGCAGACCCGTTCGTGCTGAGCGTAACCCGGAGGGTAAAGTCGAAGCATGAACGGCGCTTTCCACAAATGATTTAGGAAACCTATAGTAACCGTTTCTGTGTTTCGTTGAGCCCTTTATCCCCACGACCGTACGACCGAAGGAGAGCGAGGTCGAGAATAAAGGTCGCGCGGATCTCCCGTGCCGTTTCTTCATCAACAGAAAAAATGGGCTGTCCAGATGTTGTTTTGTCGAGCCGGTCGAATTTGACACCGGAGCGACCGACACGCGCCGCACCGAATGCCTCCAAATGGGCAGTCAAGAAACGGCTGATTTTGATCTGCTCTCTGGCGAACATGACACCATGGACCAAAGAGTTGGGATCGCATCTAAAAATAGTCTGGTAAATCGTCCACCAATCCTCAGGGTGAACAAAATATGTCTTATCTTTTTTGATTTCGGTAATGCCAAAATCCTTGCGGAGCCTGTTACGAAATGTTCCTCCCTCCCAATGGGCTGGAATCGTACTCTCTTGTTCTTTGCCATCTTTCTTTTTGGTCTTCTTTTTTTCCTCTTCTTTCCATTGAGGATCAATCAAGCCATCCAGAAAATAATCCGAAGCGATACGGTGTCCCTCTGTTAGACTAGTGACGACCACCTTGTCACGTGGATCTTGAGAGTTGAGAGTAAGTTTATCTTCGCCCTGAGTGTACGACCGGTCTGTAACACACATAACGTACGGCAAGCCAGTAAGGTCTGGGTGAAGTTCGGTACCATCAGTCATACACACCGCTTCGAGATGGTTCGCCATACTTGCGGGGCTGTCGATAATACAGACTTTCTCTGACAGTGTTATTTCCTCGTGGCGCATCGTATAAAACGTGACCGACTTCTGGGAAACCTGCAGGTTGGAATCGGGCGACGCCGCCTACAGGTTCCAGACTCGCTCTAATAATCAAACACGTTGGGCCATCTATCTGGAGTAACTTTTCGAGTGCAAGATTTGCCATTTGTCCTCCTCTTCTACCAATTAGTTTTCTTGGTTGGTTCTAGCCAGCGTCGGATGCCAGCAGGCAATCACTACTTAACATGGGAATCAAAAAGGCTGCCGCTACATGCTCGCCATTGACGCGAATCCCAAGCGACGGTGTAATGGTCATACGGCCAGCGGCGAGGTAACGATCCCGAGCCAAACGGATAGCTTCATCCCAGGCTTCAGCACGAATCAAATTTAAGAGACGCCGGGCAATTGCTACCCGAGGGCGCATATTATCCGGAAACAAGGTGCTTCCGTTGATGAAGACTTTATGGGGGTGGAACAAGGGGCGAAACAGCGCATGCAGAAGGTATGCACCATCCTGAGGAGCGGAGACTGAGGCATTGCTTGAATGTTCGCGGATTTCTCGCCAACGAATAAGTGATAAGGGTGGTACCCATCGAACGATTTCTTCAAAATCCAGAGAGCCAGCTAGGAAAGCTGCTACTGTATTTCCCTCACAGAAACAGGAGCCATCTAGAGGTAGAGAAGCTATGGCATCGGTGTCGATGAGCCGACGCTCCAGGACATCCGCCATCACACGCAGTGGGGCACCTGAATGCCAGACTACTCTCTGTCGGCGTAGGTCGCTCAAAAGCAACGTCGAACCTCTCCTATCTGTTTCCACTCCGTAGATATTAATCTTGCAGTGGTTGACTCAGTGCCTATCCCAATTGAAGCGATAGCACGCGCTATAAGTATCTCGTCAGGAGGGGATAGCCAGGCTTTTTCAAACCAAGCTGGGTCCAGGAAAGGCAACGCTCGCAGCCGCCCACGCAATTCCTTGCTACGGTCAACACGGCTCTGCACCTCAGCCAGACCGAGAAGCAGATATTGCCATGACTCTTGTTCATCCGGTCGCTCGGACACTCGGATGATGGCCTCTTCGAGAGGACCACGCAGTCCCTTAAACTTTCCTTTCTGCTTACTATCACGCGGTTCGTAAGGAAGCCGCTCCAACCAAGGCAAGAGAGGAACGATCATATCGGGACTCACGGTTCCTCGCTTCCCTGACTTTGATTCTCTCGCGTGGCAGGGCCTCATATACTTGGCTGCTCGTAGTCTGGCGCAGAACGAATCGTACAAAAGTCTCGATACCAGTATCAACGCCAGCAGCTAAGGCAGCGATAGCAAATTCGTGAGGTGCTTGAGCGACCCGTTGACCAATGCGTGCCAAGCCACGTTGCAACAAGGTACGAATTTCCACCAAATTGGCAGGCTGTATCCACAGTGGTGCCCAAAATTCAGCCCTGGCAAGACCAACTTCGTCACTTGAAGTAGGCGAAGGTCTGTCTGTAACAAACGGGAAAACAGCATATGGGTGCGCACGAGACCCCAGCCGACGCCCAACACTTCCAATAAGCAACAACGCCCCTTCGAGGGCGAGCAAGAACGACCACGGTGAGATCTGTCCCTCGCGGTACCAGTCTTGTCCGCTATTGAAGGTCTTGTTTGCATAGACAAACCAAGTTCCAGCAGAATTAAGGTTAGGCAATGGACTCCTCTGAATTTCCGAAAAGAGTAGAGCGAAGCCAATTCTTAACATTAACTGCACGACGGTCTTTATAAGTGCCTGAGCATCTTAAGATTTTGCGAGATCGCGCTTGCCTATTTCCCACCAGTTCTTAGACTGGTTGATTTGGTTACGTGCACTCCCGACAATATGGCAATCAAGCAGGCGTACTTTTGGGTTGTCTTCTCTGCCCGCATTTTCTGGATTTGCGATCAAGGTTCGCCTTTTGTCTGCTTTTTGTTTTTCCCCCACGATCCTGATATTCTACTGGCCCCATCCCTCCACGAGTAATCTTTCCACTTGCCTGGATCGAGTTCCTGACCTAACAGCGCGAAATAACCTTTCTGCCACCATCCTCTGACGCCCGCCCATTTCCGTGAGGTAGCAGCAAGAAGACCTAACCCGGCCAAGTAGTGACCCAGGGTATCCGAACGGATGCCTTCACAATGGAGAGCATTGAAGGTCGTACTCATGCTCTTTCCCCTTTTCCTGGAATACGACTTGCACGTGCATCTGCCACGCGCACCAATGTCTCAAGAAACGCCAGGAGAAAGGGACCAGATCTGCGCGGCTCATCTTGCAAAATTGTCTCGTACGGTACAGGGTCCTCAGGTAGTTCTGGCCCGAGCAGTTCAGCCACCATACTGACCCAACTCGGCGCAGCAAGCATGAAAGTAGTCTAGGATTCATCCCATTCTCCCACTGCCCCAAATGTTTTGGGCCTGAGATCGATCTGAAGTTCAGCCGAGAGCCAGCCGGTCAACGAAGGAAATGAGTCACCTGGTTTGATGCCAAACACATCATCGCCTGAGTACGTACTTCTCAGCTCCTGCGATCCTTGCCGTGATGGGCAGCCACAAGATATACAGCAAGAGCTGTCCATCCATCATGCTTATCTCGCCACTGTTGCCACGCGGCCAGTGCACTGGCCGCCTCGTGGCGCAGGCCAGGCCGAAAACTTCTCACACCTTGAAACTTTGCCCATGGACCACATTCTTCTTCCGGGGCATGTTCTTTTATTGGGTCTTGCCATCGCTCATGGCATTTACCGACATCGTGCCACCGTGCTGCTCGCTCGATGGCTTTCCCTGCTGCGGTTGTGACAGTTGTTCTTTAATCTCTTCGCTTCGGCCTCAACATCTCTCGGGTTCGTCCCGTTAGCCTCTCTTGGATTGCGGTTCGCTTTTCACTCCGTGGTGCCTCTTCCTCCCCTCGTCCGTATGCAGTAGGATTGCGTGGAGCGCCCTGTCCAGCCAGACTCCTTTGATACCCACCCTGATCGACATGGCGGAGAATGTCTTCCTGACGTATGTCTTTGCCGTCCGCCTTTCCCACTCCGCTCTCACCATCCATTCCCGAGCGTGCCGCTTTCTCTCCGAGAAAAGATTGCAGATCGTAGAGCGGCACGTGACACAGCTCATCGCGATTCATCAAGGGCTGGTCTCTGACCAGGTTTGTTTCCTTCAAACTGTCGCCAAAAGACATACACATCAGCGTTGCGTTCTCGGTCGCGAACAAATGCGGAGATGTCGGTGAAACCACCAGCAAGGTCGGGTTCAGTCGTAAATAAACCGTGTAAATCATGCTGCCGAACGACATGACCAGGATCGTAGGGAAACTGGGCCTCTCTCTCTGCGTACTTTTCCAGTGAAAATGGGCCAACATCCGGAGGGTTCAGATTTTCTAGTGTGCTCCGAGCATGCATTCTAATTCCTTGTCGTTATATGGAAGAGCCTCGGCTCAATATTTCCAGTGAGACGTTGATCCAGAAAACTCTGCGCCGCCTCGTGTTCACCAAAACGATTGCAGCGCCCGAACGCTGGACAAGACTGGGCCAGGGGCGAAGTTCGGTGAAAAGCGTCTTTGCTGAGATATCCACCCCAGCTTCGACAACTTGAGTTGCGATAACGATAAGGCCCTCTTGCTGCACCAGGGCAATCCAAGCTTTCTCTTCATCGCTTTACACGGAAGTGGTTCACCGCCTAACGCTTTGTCAGCGAGCGTCAACTTTCGGCTGAGCATTTGCCGTTCATACGGGCGGAAACGGAGAATGAAGAAGGAGTGGTGTGAGCGGCGCACTCTGCGGAGAGACAGTGATTAACCACTTTCGGCCTCTCCCCTCGTTTAGTCACCAGTAGTTTTCTCTCAGAAGGGCGAATGGCATCGTATAATTTCCGTGCCCGGTCTACGGTGTTGATCACAACGAGAGTGAGTGTTCCTGGCTGATGTTTGTGCTTGATCAGGGAGGCAATGCTTTTCTGTTTCCTCTGCGGAGACATCTAGCTGGTGAAATGAGTCTTCTTCGCTTGTAACCGTTTCTCTGAGTCGTTCATCCTCTCGGTCTCCCTCTCCGAGTTCCGACATGAAAGGTCAGGGACCTTGTCCTTAAAATCGACCGTCGCTAGCCAATCGCGCCGCAAGCGTGGCGGACATCCAGATCGTCTGGACCGTGCCCCCAAACTTCGAAGCTTTTCGCGAAACGCTTGCAACTGGTTGTCGTCGCTAAGCCGCTGCCCATGAGTTGCATCTCGTCGAAGACCCATAGACAGTCATTGTTGAGCAGACCAAAATGCATCGGCCAACGATAGCGGCTCATGCCGTAGCCGCGATTGAGAGCGCGGGAGAGCAGCATGTCTTGTGTGCCGATGAGAATGGCATCGCGTTCGGGATGCACATCCCAGTCTTCGGCTTTTTCGCCGCCCATGAGGATATGTACGCGGACTTTGTCTTGAAGAGGCAGATTGCTGAGCCATCGCTCCGCAGCTTCCACGGTCTGCTCGACCAAGACGCGCATAGGAAGGCAGTAGACCAGGCGACGAGGCGTTGCTTTCCGCGTGGCTTCGTCCGCAAAACGTCGACGCCAGAGCCAACCAAGAATGGTGGTCGCTGTCTTTCCGGCACCGGTTGGCACGTTGATCAATTGTGGGAGTGATTCTCCTGTTGCGAACCTACGTTGGTAGGGAAAAGGGGCGTTTCCGGTTGCTTGGTTGAAGAATGTATCGAAGTCCCCTGGCATCTCTGATTCCCTCACTCTAATGCTTATCTTTCCTGACTGCCTGGATTCCCGCCCTTCGTCAGGCTCAGGACAGGCTTTCGCGGGAAGAACGTATCTGCATCAGGCTTGGTAAAAAATACGTCAACTTACAGTCACTACATCCTGTACGTCACACGCTGCGTTGTGGCCCAGCCAATAGTAAAGTTCCTTAGAGATTCTGGATGTATAACCATGGAGAACCAATTCAGGCATGGTAGAATCCTCTGCTGCAAGCTGGAATACGACAAGGTATAACTTCATGGGAAAGGACCTGCTCTGTGAAGACACACACACTTACCGCGAAGCTTCCCGTTGACCTGACTGAGACACTAGATGCAGTGTGCAAACGACTGGGGCTCCGAAAGAGTTTCGTGCTTGAAACAGCGCTCCGGGAGAAAATCGAAGATCTCCTTGATGCCGAAGACCTTCGTGAAGCAATGCAAGAGGCAACAGGGTTCCATGCTTGGGGAGAGGTCAAGGCTGCAGCACGCAAGAGAACACGCCGGTGAATTATAAGGTCGAGTTGGAAACCCGAGCGAGACGGGAGTTCCTCAGACTGCCGGCTGACATACAGGAAAGAATCTCGGACGCCATTGATGATCTGCAAACCAACCCGCGCCCGCCCGGAGCAAAGCGCCTTGTTGGTCAGGAGGGTTATCGCATCCGCAAGGGTGACTATCGCATCCTCTATACCGTAGATGACAAAGCACAACTGGTTCGTGTGTATAGAGTCGCTCATCGACGCGAGGTTTATAGACGTCTTTGAGTGAAGCCAACTGTTTGTGTTTGTTAAACGAGAGTTCTTCACGATTATTCCTTGCAATGAAGGCTTGATAAAAAATACGTCAACTCACAATCACCACATCCTGCGCGTCATGGGCTGCGGTCGGCAGTCCCAGCGCTTCAATCTGTACCGCGCAGTTGGCGCACAGTCGCATGAAGATCACTTGATCTTGCATGGGGTCAATGATCTCCTCCAGTCGTGCCTTTAAGCGCACCAGATCCAACGCAGAAATACGGCACAGGAAAATAGACAGTTGCCGGCGGCCACCGAAATCCTGGCAGGTCTTGGCGACCCGCCGTAGGCGCTTGGGATGGCGAATGTCATAGGCGACGATGTGGGTTTCCATCATTCCTCTCTTTCTTGCAAATACTCCTTTCCACCCTGGATCCCTGCTTCCGCGAGGGATGACGCCTCGAATTATCTTCCTCTAGAATCCGTTCGGCTTCCCTAGCCCTTTGTCTAACGCACGTGAACCCTTGATACGCAGGCACGTCGCCGCGAATGTAAGCGGCCAACAAACGTGCCTGCACTTCCAGCATTCGACCGTAGCTCATTTTGTAGCCAAACAATGGATGAGTTACCACGGTTGCCTTACGCCGCTCGTAGACTTCAAAAATACGCGGCGGCCAGCATCCGTCAGTTGACACGCGCCGCCCCACTCAACAAAGTCGGCAGTGGTGAGCATCCCGTTATTGACCAGTGTCAGCACTACCGAGTCAGCAATGACGGCGCGAAACTCTTCCATCAAGTCTAACGCCAATGAAGGCCGACCATGCTTGCCGCCGTGATAGAAGCCGAGGTAAGGATCGAATCCTACCGTGAGTACTGCTGAAAAGGCATCTTTGGCCAACATCGCATAGCCGAAGGACAAGAGTGCGTTCACCGGATCGCGCGGGGTCGGCGGTTGCGAGTGCGAAAGTCGAACCCGCTGCCCGGTACGGTTGCGTGCAGCATGCGACCAAATGCGCCAAAATAGGCGCTGGCCGCCTGTCCTTCCAATCCGAGCAGGACGTCCGTATCCGGCGCGTCATCAAGACGAGCCACCATGCGCACCATTTCGACAGCGGCAGGGTCATCACTGCCACGGAGTGATTCCTCATCATCCAATGCTCTTGCCCGCAAGGAACGCATGAGAAGCGCTCGTTGGTTGGTGATCTTAGCTTTGACAGCCGCCTTGGCTAAGGCGAGCGCTTTGGTCGGATCAGCAAAAGCGCGGTACTGTTGGACCCGCAGCATGATGTTCTTGGAAGGCGCGGGCATCACCGCTCCGAGAAAACGCCCGTAGCGGGTCAGCAACACGGTGGAATTTCCCGCTGGAGCAATGTTTCCAATGCTTGCGTTGAAACTTGAACATTGCCGAAGAGCACCACCTGCCGCACCGCCGCCAATGGTATGCGGTTGATCTCTTTCCTTTCCAGGGTCACGATCAGGTGCTCGCTGCGCTTGCCGATACGCGCGCCCTGCTCTTGCAAATAGAGCACAGCGCCATCATCCAACTCCGGCAAGACGCGCGAAATGGTCGTGGACCCTGCTTCTGAGTAACAGTTTCTCCACCTGCTCGCAGAAAGCGCGTCTCTTCAGGCTGACAGATAGTGAGGAGCGAACAGCCATTGCAACGATAGGCAAGCTCTGGGGGAATGGCGGCGGTGCGTGTTCGGCGGCGGCAATGGCGCGGATGCGAGCAATAGCATCGTGGGTCTTCTGACGGAGGTCTGCATCGAGCGGCACGCGGACGCGGGCTTTTGAGCCAATGTAGTACAACACCGCAGAGGGCACTGGCCGTCCTAGATGTTCTTCCAGGAGCAACCCTTGGGCGCAGAGCTGCAGGGCATCGTTCTCCCAGTAGGTCGCTTGACCGCGTTCGTCAGTCGGCGCGGCGGAGCGTTTGTACTCGACCGGGTACATGGCTTGGCCCTTTTCTTCGACGAGATCGAGCTTACCGCTTAGGCCCAGGCTTTCAGAGGCAAGGGACACACTGCGGGTGTGAATCACGTCGCGCTCAGTACGCGGTCGGCCAGCGGTCTTCGGATCATTGACACGACGGTGTTTGACCGTGCCGTCCTCAACGTATTCGTTGACGGTCATCAACCCTTCGACATACTGTAGCCAATAAAGGCGGGGCAGTACGACACCTGGTTGAGGGCACGGACGGGGATGAGGTCAGTCTGGAGTGCGGCAGGAGTCATAGGATTATTCCGTCAGCCTGAGCCTACAGGGCGCAGGATCGATGGCCACGAGCAATGGGCGCGTCAGGCTGGTCAGGGAAACCAGCGCCTGACCGGGCGCGAGTCCCGGAATCATGCCCCACTGTCCCTTGTCGATGCCACTCACGGATTTGCGTAAACGATCCACCACTGCGCTGTCAGCAATTTTGTGCAACACCACATTGTTGATGAGGCCGAGCACTTCGTCCGGTAAGTGTTGGGGCAGTTGCGTGACGAAGACCAGCCCTAGTACCGTGTCTCGCAAGTTCATTAGCGGTATACTGTAGGCAACGTTCCCCGTGGCGAGGTGCGTATGCTTCTGCCCCATTATGAGATTCACCTAAGTGCTGCCGAACAGCAGGCGTTGGCCGCCTTGCAGCGGGCGGGGAAAACACCGCAACAGACGGTGCGGCGGGTGAGCATTCTCCTGCTGGCGCACGAGGGGTTCTCCAATCAAGCGATTGCAGACCAAACCGGGACCTCCCGCAATTTGGTACAGAAATGGCGCAAACGCTTTGCCCGGTATGAACCGCCGCCGCTGATGGTGGAGGAAAAAGTCGATCCGGTAGCGCGCTTGGGCGCGCTGGCGGATTTGCCCCGGTCGGGTCGTCCGCCGGATTTTTCCCCCGCTGGCGCGGCGCACGGTCATCGCCGTCGCCTGCCAAGGCGTTGAGGAGCGCGAGTTTGGGGGCTTTTCGCACTACAGCGTCCGGGACTTGGCGCGGCTGGTCGCTGGACGCGGAGAAATTCTGACCATGAGTCCTGCCACGGTCCAACGGATTTTGGCAGCGTTGGTGCTCAAGCCCCATCGCCTGCGCTACTTCTTGACCCGCACGGACCCGTTGTTCGAGGAGAAGATGGCCGAGATTCTCGATCTCTATCTGCATCCCCCGCGCCGCTGTCGGATTCTCTGTCTCGATGAGAAGACTCACATCCAAGCCCTGGAACGCTTGCATCCAACTTTGCCCTTGCGTCCGGGCTTGGTCGAATGCCAAGAGTTTGAGTATGTTCGCCATGGCACCGTCGATCTCTTTGCCGCCTTTGATGTTGGCACCGGGGAGGTCTTCGCCCAGTGCTATCAACGCCATACCAATCGGGAGTTTCGTCACTTCTTGCGGGCGCTGCGCGCCCGTGACCCCGAGAGCCGCTGGCACCTGATTGTGGATAATGCAGGCTATCATAAGAAACAAGCCGTGTTGGACTGGTGCGCGGCGCAACGACCCAAGGTCACTCTCCACTGGTTGCCCGCCCATGGCTCGTGGCTCAACCAAGTGGAGATCTGGTTCTCGATCTTGAGCCGCAAGTGCTTGCGCCGGGCCATGTTCGCTCCACCCAAGACTTCGCCCCTCATTCATCGCTTCATTAAGACGTGGAACACCCACTTTGCTCATCCCTTTGATTGGACATATAGCGGCAAACCTCTCGCCGTCGCTCCTCAGCACTACGAGTTACTCGCCGCATGATCTGCTAACACGACTTGGAAGGTTTCACGCGAAACCAAGTCGCACTGTAGTGAATCAAGCTGGCATCAAGGCCTCCAGGACTTGGGCACACGAGGACCCGCCCGCAAAGAGCCGTTGGGCGAAGGCTAAGAGAGAGTGGAACACTTCCCGCGTAATCGTGCGGCAGCGTTGCCCAAAGGTTTTCTCCCCTTTGGCAAACGCGAATTGTTCCGAGGTCGACGCAACCGTAGGCGCACGCTGCAGGAGCGACTGCGCGAGGCAACTTAAATGGAGGTGGCGTTTGACCGCCTCCTCATTGCGCACCTGAGCCGCTTCCAAGCCCGTCCCTTGTTTGCTGAACTCGTGAAACACTTCGGCTGCCCAGCGAAAACTCCACGTCTCGATGATGCGCCCACTCTCCCAATGTAAGGCATCAGCCACTAAAAAGCGGGGCTTGTCTGTCAGCTCGGCCCGTTCATGGACCATCGCGATCCGTTTGCGCCCATACCGTTTGAGTCGGACACTCTTCGTGAACGCCCAAAACTCTTTCCGCTCCCCATTCCGACATCGCACGGACACGGGGCGGAAAGTCTCCGAATGTTTCTGCCGTAACTCCGTCGCTACCTCCTCTATCCGTCGCCACTGGTCGTGCCAGAGAATATGGCGCGAACTTTCTAACTCACTCACCCAATGTTTGCCTTTGCTCTCAATCAACCGCGTCAACTCTACCGTGAGCACCCCATTATCAAAGGCATAGTCGGCTTGGGGAAACTTTCCTTCCTCTTCTACTTGCGCCACCATCTCTACTACTATCTCTGTGCGCTTCTTGTACGCGAGCCGATGTTCCAGATGATGGAGTAATTCCAAGATGCGGGTCCGGGCCTGCTCCATCTGTTCATAACTCGCTTGTACAGTCGCTTTCAAATATGTTTCCTCTTCCTTACAGACCCCGGGCTCCTGAATTTGCACATCGATCCCATCAATCAGCTGTCGATTCGCAATTACTGCCGTGACCGTCGTCTGAAATCGCGCCATCCGCCGTTCCACATAATCATCACTCTTGGTCACCCCGTAAATCTGGGGGCCGCGCTCATGATGGACCAACGTCCAATCCAACGAAATCACTTCGCGCCCGCGATTCCGATGCTCCGGCGCAATCAGCGCCCGATGGCGGGGCAGTAATTCGTCCGCTTTCCACTCCGCTTCAAATACCGCCTCGTGCATCGCCCGCCGACTTGGCTTCTGCTCGGGCCACACTTGATTCGCATAAATCCCTTGCAAGGTCTTGTTCGGATTGACCAACAACCCCGTCACATACCGACTCACATACTCAAAGCCTTCGGCCCGCCGAAATAAATCCCGGTACGGACGCAGTCCTTTTCGCACCGCTTCTGGCACTCCCACCATTGGTAGCATGACGCATTCATCCTCTTCCTCTTACTATGTGCCCCTCTTTACCTCGTTCCACGCTCTATTGCCACGTAACCTTCCAAGTCGTGTGCTAACGTATTTATGAGACACGGTACTAGCCAGCGCTTCCGCCCACGTTTGGCAATTTTGGCCACTTGCTGAAACAGCACCGGCATCTGCTGAACACGATGAGCGGAAAGAAACTCGTGCGCTTCCTCGATGATAACGACCACCGGCGTTGGTCGTCGCTGTTCAGCTTCCGCTTTGTGACAAAGTTCTTCTTGCTGTTTTTGCACCCCACGCAGCAGATCAGCAATGACCAGATTGTTCACTTGTGGTGAGTCAGTGTCAGAAAGGTCAACCACCGAGACACTCCCTGGTTGCAGCAAACTCGGCATGATCGAGTTTGGGTGCTTTGGGATTATCGAATACCTGTAGCCGCTGCACCCGCCACAGTTTGCCCAACAGGCCGCGCCAACTAATGGCGTTCCCCAGCATTGGGGTCGCCGCCGCCCGCTGTTTAATGTACTGCTCCTTGCCGCGAAGCTCAGGCGAGACCAGAGCAAAGGCCCGCAAGGACTCATCGGCTTCGTGTCCTTTGGTTTTTCCTCTTTCCTCTTTGGTATTGGCAGCCATCTCGGCGAATACTCCGGCCACGTCGATCAATTGCAGCAACGTCATGCGCGGAGTGCCGGTCTCCAGTTCGTCAACCTCCAGCGCTAACTGTTCCTCCCCTCTCTGGGGAAAAATGTTCAGGTCCTTCAAGACGAGTTTCAGCGTGTCGTAGGCTTTCAAGAAGCGCTCTTGCTGTGCAGGCGGAAGATCAAGAATCTCCATTACAGCGTAAGGCGACAGGTCCGAGAACCGCAAACAGAACGATTTGACGAAGCCGCCGGCAGCTTCACGGCTGGTCTCCCGCCCAATAAGGTGGAAAACGCGCAAGCCCTTGGTGCCAGCAGGGTGAAGTCCACGTCGCTGCAACGCTGCGAGCATCGGCGGATCATCGGTAGGCAAGTCCATCTCCGTGTATTCCCCTTCGATGTCGATGAGAATGGTGGCGACTCCGGCTTGTTGCAATTGATTGGACGAGAGTGGCCACAGTGGTCGATTTGCCGCCACCAGTTGTACCGAGAATACCTAAGTGCCGAGGCAGGACGGACTTCTTATCAGTAGGAATACTCACACTGATCTCTTCCTGCCCCACCACGATGCCCAGACCGCGCGTTGCCACCTACCTTCAATATCCTCGCAGTTTCCTCGGCGGACAGAGGAAAGACTGGGCTGTTAGGTCGTGGGCGGTAGCGCGGCGGAATAAGTTGCGAGTCAGTTTCTTCGCCCAGAATTTGCAGTGAGGCACGCCCATGATAGCGCGGCAAGAAGATGCGTCCTTGCACCGTCGTGGTCACGACAATCGGTGAATCCGCCCGCAGACCGTCGGGCTCAGCGAACGGCCCGGCGACGACCGCGCCAATGTACGCACGGTCCGTTGCGCCGTCGTCTGTCAAGCTGATGATCCGCACCAAGGTCTGCGACGGCAGTCGATCCATGTTTTCTTTCGTGAGCAAGATTGTCACTGTGTTATCTTCACTCGCCGGCGTGTCGAAATGCGTGAAGGCCACAGCTCCTTCAGTGGCAGGCAAAGAGTGATACGCACCACCCACTTCTTCTGCCACTGCATCGACGCTCTTCCGAGCAGCGGTCGACACTGGACGCGGGGCGAATTCAGGCGGAGGAGAATCAAACAAACTCTCAGTCGCTTGGTGCAATGTGTTTGCCATAGACATGGTTTCCTTTCCCCTTGTATTCCCCACCAACACAGCAAGTGCGACACGCACATTAATGTCGGGTGGCGCGCTCGGCCAGGTAGCGGAAGGGTCGCCCCTGACGGGCATAGACTGACTGGACGGTAGCAGTGAACGCCTCAGCTCCGCAGGTGCTGCGGCACACAGTGTCCGCAAGGTCGATCAACATGGGAAACCCACGATGTTCCTGGAGCACACTATCAGCCATGGCGATCAGCGCGGCCTCTTGGACAAAGTCGGCATGGGCATAAAAAATCTGTGGCGGCGCGGTGCTCGTCGTTCGGTAGACACCGGTGAGAATGTGCGGGGCAGTCTGATGATAAAACTCTTCCGCGCGTTCTCTATATGCGCCGCGTAAATGGCCGTCAGCAATAATCGGTGCCATGCGATCTTCCATCGTATCAATGACGGCAAACTCCAACGGACGCAGGGCGTAACCGATGGTTGAAAATACCCTTTCATTGGGAGCACTGGGAACGTAGACGAAACGTTTGTGCCCTAGAATCAGTTCGCTGAGCAGATCCAAACCGGCGAGGAGTAGGTCCATACTGCCGGACCCAGTGAGCAACTCGTATGGCGCGGGATTACCATGTCCCATACGCCAGGGAGCCTGCGATCTTTTCAATAAGACGGCGCGTTCGGCGTAGGCCATGATTCCCCGGCGTCCTAGTTCACTGAGTTGATCGCGTCTGCCGGACTGCCCAAGTCCTGAGCGTTCGGCACGTTTCTCCAGGACAGCCAGCGCCTCTTCGACCGGGTCCATGCCACGCACGCGCAAGTCCCGCCGAAACAGCCGTTGAACCCAGGTCCCTTGCTCACCGGCATACGACACCAGGCAGATACCAATCTGGGTGATCGAGAGCGGTAGCGTATCATGTTCGACAGGTTCCCATCACACGCCTCGACTGCACCATTGAACAAGATGTTGTTCTGTGTAGCTTTGAGATCCGCTACGCTCGCTTGATAGACCCCGGCGCCGCGTGGGGAGCGGTGAGGCGTCGTCGCTCGGAATCGGTCCGACAGAAGACAGAAGATTGATACACTTCAACTCGTGAACCGGGAGTCCGTAGCGTGTACCATACGCACGAGAATCATGGCGTGCCGGAAGTTTAGGCGGAGCACCCGCTACCCCGAATGTGCCAATGTGAGGTGTTTCGATTGAGAGTTAGTTAAGAAACTCTGACTCTTGACGGAACAGTAGGCTGGACGAGATCTCAGCAACTACACAACTATGGAGAGCAAATTTATGGGGGTCTTAGACAGATTACGCCTCGACGGAAAAGTTGCCATCGTCTGACCTGGCGCAAGTGCTCGTGTCTGGGCGAAGAGATGGGCATTGGCCTTGGCGGACGCTGGAGCTGATATCGTCGCAGCCGCACGGACGCAGGCGCAAATTGACGAAATCTATACCCTGCGCGTGCTAAGGGTCGTCGTTGTTTGACGGTCCAGACTGATGTCAGTGACTCCTGTTCAGTCAATCATATGGTTGAAGCAACACTGACTGAGCTTGGTCGGATCGACATTCTCGTGAATAATGCTGGCGGAACAACGCGAGGCTGGAATAAACCTCTCGAAACCATTACCGACGAGCAATGGCACGCTGGTATCAGCCTCAACATCACTAGCACTTTCTATTGTTGTCGGGCGGTGCTTCCGCACATGATTGCGCAAGGGAATGGGAAGATTATCAATGTCACTTCCGGCTTAGGTGTACGAGCATCGCGCTACAATTTTATGTATTCTACGGCGAAAGCTGGAATGATTAACTTCACTCGTGCTTTGGCGATGAATTACGCTGACAAGAACATCCAGGCAACATTGATCCTCCCAGGCATTTTTCCTCATGACGATCCCCAATGACCTGGCTTTCTGGCAAGGTGGGAAATTTATCCCTGTCGGTCGCCCTGGTAAAGATAACGAAAACTCGGCCCGGCATGTGTATTTCTCGCCTCGGACTTATCGAACTATATGAATGGGGGGAACTCATCGCGCTTGAAGGTGGCGGCTTGGCTGGCGGTGAAGTGCCAACGGGCTTTGCACCGATTGTTCCATTGCCAGAAGGAGCGAAATAATGGGATTGGGAGAAATTCCCCCTTCATGGGAAGTGGTGCTGGCGGTTGGCGCAGAAACATCGATCGGACGTGCTGCCGCTCTCGCGTTGGCCGAAGCCAGTGCCGATGTCGCCGTCGCGACAGCTTTATCAACCACACAGGAAGAAGGCGGGTATTAATGGCACTGGCCAACGGCGATCCAAGCCCTCAACTGTAAGAGCTTCGCACGCAAGCTCGATGTAACGAACGATGAGATGTTGCATCACCGGCGGAACAACAGTGACCGATTTGGGTCGACTAGATATTCTCGTCAATGCGCCTCCATTCTCCCTTTGCTAAACCTTTACTGGAGGTATCACTCGCTGAGTGGCAGCGAGTGTTGGCAGTCAACCTACAGGAACCTATCTCACCTGTCGTGCGGGCGAGCGTTCCTATGCTAGCCCGAAGGAAATGGGCGGATTATCAACATCGTGTCTGTATTGGGAGAACGCGGTATGGCGAACGGAACTGCCCATAACTGCTGCTCAGGCGGGAGTTTTGAATCTCACCCTCTGTGCTCTTGCCCTCGAATGGGCACGTAATGGCATCACCGTCAATGCAATTGGTGCGGGCTGGACTGAGGGCATGGGTATGATTGCCAACGAACAAATCAAACAGCAACTGGCACGCTATATCCCCAACAAACGCTTGGTCAACCGGACGAAATCAGCGACGCGATTGTCTACCTTGCATCCGATACAACCAGCTTTGTGACCGGGCAAGTGATTTGGATTGAGGGTGGAAGTGCTCAAGCTTGATTATAATAAGTTGTCAGTTCTCATTAGCAGGGCGGGCCAAGTTCGCCCTTCAACCAGCCAACAAACCAAAAAACTCTTGCACCTGTTGTAACACAAAGTCAGGCTTGTTTTTAGAACTAAATGACCGCAACGTTCGACGACTCCACCTTGCACATCATTAGCAACTTGCTTCCATAACGGTATAAGATTGCCCATGAAGCCGCCCGCCACCCCAGGCACGCACAGGCATCGTCAGCTTTTTGGTACAACCAGTGAAGTTCACCACATCTTCTTCTAATGCGGCGCGATAATAATGAATCTCTGCTCGCAACGCGCCAGGTTGCGAGATAGCTCCGCACATATTCAGCCAGTTCCTCTCGATTGAAAAACCCTGGCGTATAGCAGGCTACATTACACATGCGATCGAGGTAGAGTTCGACATGATCTTTCACTAACAGTTCGGCAAGATCAGGATGACCGCCGTGAAAGAAAACGTGCCAGAGTCGACGGATGCCACTCAGCGGAATCTGCTCACCTTCCCGTGCAAGTCCGGGCGTTGATTCCAGAATCAGCAGTCGCTCGACTAACTCAGGATGATCATACGCCAAATAATACGCTACTGTTCCGCCCCAATCATGACCAGTCAGACCGATTTTGTCGAACCCCAAGCTGCGGACAAGTTGATAGACATCATCAGCAAGCGTGCGTTTGTCGTAACCTGATGAGCGGTTTCTCACTATCCCCGAGTCCACGCAGGTCCGGCGCAATGATCGTGAAGCGTTCAAGCCAGTGTAGGAATAACCTTCCGCCACTCTGTGCCACGTCTGCGGCCAGCCATGGAGAAACACCAAGGGATAACCTGAACCGGCAGTGACATAGTGCATGCCGAAAGCCATTGACTGATTGTACGTGATGGGTCCAAGGTTCGACCATTCGAGCTCGCAATACGCAACTGAGCTCAAGCCAGCAC